>CAZBEF010000031.1:0-3001 GCA_964490875.1 uncultured Gammaproteobacteria bacterium | reverse complement strand
ACAAAATCGATAAGCCTTTTATTAAAAAATTATAAATTATCGGATGATATTGCGTTCCGATTTTCATCAAAAGAATGGAATGAACACCCGTTAACCGCGCCTAAATTTGCGCGCTGGATCTCGGCCATAAACGGGAATGGCGAACTTATCAATCTCTTTATGGATTATGAAACTTTCGGCGAACATCAGTGGGAAGACACTGGTATTTTTGAATTTCTGAAGCATCTGCCGGGCGAGATATTAAAACATCCCGACAATAATTTCGTAACCCCAAGCGAGGCCATAAAAAAATACAAACCTGTGGCCGAACTTGATGTGCCGTATTATGTTTCCTGGGCAGATACCGAGCGCGATCTTTCTGCATGGCTTTCTAATGCAATTCAGCATGACACCATCTCAAAAGTATATAGCATGGAAGAGCGCGTTTTAAAAACAAAAGATAAAAAGCTTATCGAAGACTGGCGAAGGCTTCAGACATCAGATCATTATTACTATATGTGTACCAAATGGTTTGCCGATGGCGATGTACATAAATATTTTAATCCATATGAATCACCATACGAAGCATTTATTTCTTGTATGAATGTATTAAATGACCTAGAATTAAGGCTGCAGAGCCATGGAAAGAAACTAAATACTAATATACCAGTTCACTCAAGTATTTAGATTTATTATTTATTTTTATATATATGCCTCAAGCACAATCTATCGACGATGTTATGAATTTAATCAATAAGAAACTAGTACAGACAGCAAAGAAACAACTCATTACGGTAGACGGTTCTATGGCTTTCTGGATTCATAATGGACCAGTGCTCAGAAATTTAGTTGACCTCCGTGATGCATTTGGTTCGATGAGTGCAGAACTATTCAACTATCATGCCAATTCAGAAAAAAATGATTTCGCCAACTGGGTGGAACATGTATTGAAGGAACCGATTCTGGCTGCAAAACTCAGAAGCTATAAAACTCAAAAAACAATGGCCAAAGCTGTCGGAACATATATTAAAAAATTTTACACTGTTTAACAGCACGCTATAAGCCAAAAGCTATTAGCTATGAGCCATTATGCCTAAATCTCTTGCTCTTGCAAACGGAAATATTCTGATACTTCTTGATAAACGGGCACAAGTGCGCGACTTCTACTTTCCTTTTGTCGGTCTTGAAAACCAGGTTGGAGGACAATATGTTCATCGCATTGGTGTATTTGTAGATAATAGAATGAAATGGCTTGACGATGAATCTTGGAACATTGATATTAATATTGAACATGAAACTCTAGCCAGTAATATTCATGCGGTTAATGCAGAGTTGAATGTGGAGCTGATATTTCAGGATATTGTCTATAACGAAAAAAATATTTTTATTCGAAAGGTAACAGTCAAGAACCTTTCAGATAAAGCACGGCATATTAAAGTATTTTTCAGCCACGAATTTGAATTATACGAATCAGACCGGGGCGACACAGCGTACTATGATCCCGTTCAAAATGTTTTAGTCCATTATAAAAGCAGGAGAGTTTTCCTTATAAATGCTTTTTCTGAAGGAAAGAGTTTTGATGATTATGCTGTCGGCAAATTCGGTGATATCGGCAAGAAAGGGACGCATGTTGATGCCGAAGACGGTGTACTTTCTAAAAATCCAATAGAACATGGAAGAGTTGATTCTATATGCGCGGTTTCGCTGGATATTAATGCCAAAGATAGTAAACTCATTCATTACTGGGTGACTGTTGCTAAATCTATAGAAGAAGTCTACGCCTTAAATTCGTATGTGTTGGAAAGGACGCCTGTCCACTTAATGAAGACAACCGAAGATTTCTGGCATGCCTGGGTGAATAAACAAAATATCTGTTTTTGTAATCTGGATGCGGATCTTGTTGCACTTTTTAAGAAATCTTTATTTATCATCCGATCACATATCGATAATAATGGTGCAGTGCTTGCCTCGGGTGATTCGGATATGCTTGAGCATGGATTCGATACATACAGTTATGTCTGGCCCCGCGATGCTTGTTTTGTATTATCTTCGCTGCTTGAGATCGGCGATTATACTGCTGCAGAAAAATTCTTTGGTTTTTGCAACGATATAATCGGTGAGAAAGGATACCTTATGCATAAATATCTTCCCGACAAATCACTGGGAAGTTCGTGGCATCCATGGATTTTAGACGGGAAGCCTGTGTTGCCTATTCAGGAAGATGAAACCGCTCATGTACTTGTTTTGTTATGGAAATATTATGAAGTCTCCAAAAATCTGGAGTTCATTGAAAATATTTATAATTCTTTAATTAAGAAAGCCGCTATGTTCTTGAAAGATTATACATATGAAGAAACCGGACTCCCCAAACCAAGCTACGATTTATGGGAAGAAAAATACGGGATCTTCGCATTTACTGCTTCTTGTGTGCAGGCCGGGCTGATGGCGGCTGCCAATTTTGCTTCATTGCTTGGAAAAACAAAAAGCGCTTTAGATTTTGACATGTCGGCAGAAAGAATGAAGACAGCCATCTTACATCACTTCCATAACAAAGAAGAGACCGGATTTCACCGGATGATTAATATTGGTGCAGATGGAATTCAGATAGATAAAACACTTGATATGTCTACAATATTCGGATTAATCCACTTCGGTGTTCTACCTGTCGACGACCCACGCATTGCAGAGTCTATAAAACTTGTTGAAGAAAAAATTATGTGTAAAACAGCCGTTGGCGGCGTTGCCCGCTATGAAGGCGACGGATATTATCGAGTAAATCCCGAAGTTCCCGGAAACCCATGGTTTATAACAACATTATGGCTGGCGCAGTATTATATTGAAATAGCAAAAAAACCGGCCGATTTGGAACCAGCTTTGAAATGGCTGAAATGGGTACAGAAATATGCATTACCGTCGGGAGTAATTTCGGAGCAACTGAATCCATATACAGGCAGTCATATTTCAACCGCGCCTCTTACCTGGAGTCATTCGGAGTTTGTTTTGACTGTTGTAAAGTATATTA
>CAZBEF010000030.1:0-4077 GCA_964490875.1 uncultured Gammaproteobacteria bacterium | reverse complement strand
GCTAAAGTGGACTCGAGGGGATTTGAACCCCTAACCCCTTGACTGCCAGCCAAGTGCTCCGCCAGTTGAGCTACGAGCCCTTTCACACGATAGCCTCCATATTATAGAATATTATCCATGATATTTAAAGACCGGCGTGACGCCGGAAGACAACTCGCAGATAAACTAAAACATGAACTAAAAGATATTCACAGCAAAGATATCATTGTTGTATCACTGCTTCGAGGTGGAATTCTCGTCGGATACGAAATAGCAAAAACGCTCCACACCTCGCATCTTCCGCTTGTGGTTTCTAAAATATCGGCTCCCGACAACGAAGAACTTGCCATTGGCGCTGTTTGTTTTGACGTTACCTATCTTGACCGGGAAATAATAAGTTACCTCGGCGGTCTGCCGCGCACGGTACTTCGGGCGATGATCGAAGATGCGCAGTATAAATTCAACGATTATATGGAACGGTTTATGCTTCGTAAACTCGATTATTCTACATTAAAAGGCAAGACTATAATTTTAGTTGACGATGGCATTGCAACCGGCGCTAGTGTGAAAGCTGCATGTTTATATATTTCAACTCTCGGGCCGAAAAAAATATTGGCAGCATCACCTGTTGTTTTAGGAAATTTTCAAATTCCCGGCGTACCAATTATCTCCAATATTCATAATGGAGCAACTGGGTCTATTTCACAGTACTACGAATCATTTCATCAGCTCGAGGATGATGAAATTTTAAAGCTTCTAAGATTTTCATAGCCTGCTAGGTGGCAGAAAAAATTGATTACAAAGAGCGAAGATACGAAAATTTATATTCCATTATTTACTGGTAGGATTATATAGATCCCGCATCAAGTGCGGGATGACGATGGGTTACTAACTAACAAAATACCCCTGAATAAAAAACATCAGCATTGCCACATGAACTACAAAAAAAACTATTGCAATAAAAATTTTTAAATATAAATTTTTTATCTTCGCAAGAACTATAAAAACAGAAATCGCCATGAGAGAATAACGGGGCAGGGAAGAAAGCGTACCTGTTAAAGTCGGAAGCACTAAATTACACAAGGAAAAAAGATTCAACCCTAACTCATCGACAAAATTCTTCTCTTTTCTGCTTCTACAAATAATAAACAGATCGGCCAGCAGAATTCCTAAAACTAGTATGAAAATGGAAAATTCCAGAACCGAAACATAATACCGGAAATCATGATTTGCCGTAATAAAAATTTTTATGTATCGATACAAAACTTGCGGCAGAAGAATGATGCTTGATGAACGGTTAGCCCCAAAGGCCGGCTGCGAATGAATAAAAAACAACGGATCACCGGTTGTTTTCCATAAATATGCCATAAACGAAATGAGACCAGCGACAGGCGACACTATCACAAATAATAGCCGAGGATAGTGCTGGTATTTTTTCTTCGAAAAAAATAACGGAAGAATAAAAACTATAACTAAAAAAATACCCTCAAGCCTGGTTACGGAAGCTAATATGGCACTTAATCCTGCAAAGACAAACTGCTTCTTCTTGGAGAAATACAATGAAGCAATAACAAAACCAAAAAACAGCGATGTATTGTAAAGCGCGCCGAAAAAAAATGAAGAAGGAAAGACATTCAAAAAAATTATCACCCAAAAAATCTGAGATGAAGAATATTTAAGCAACTGTAAATATTTATTCAATACTAATAAACCTATCATAAAGAACAAATAAGAGATTACAAGACCTGTCAAAAACGGATCGTTTCCCAATAAAACTCTGCTGTAACGGATAAGAAGTGGGTATAGGGGGAAGAATGCTTGTGCATATTGCGAATATCCCATTGTCGCGGTTCGAACATAGTGAAGTCCGTCAAAGTTTGCGAATGAATATATAAACGGGGGAAGAAATGTATGCTTGAACATTTCGGTGTAAGGAAAAAACCCAAGATAAGGAATAAAAAACGGCGCAATGTAACTGAATGAAAGATCAACTAATCTAAAGATGATAAACAGCAGTACTACCAACTGTGTACTCATGGAGGTATATTATATCCTATTTACTGCAGCCATTCCTTCGCACGCTTCTGGCTGAATTCATCGTCGCCCCAGATAATAATTATTTTTTCCGGATCTACGCCGTGGTCACGAATCCATGTATAAACTTCAGCCGCAGCTGCTTTAAATGATTCTTTGGTGCTGGCATAATGCGGTGCAGTTGTTGGCACCTGAAAATCAAGCTCAGGAATATATACTATAAGTGACCATGTATAGTCTTGCAATGAAGCTTCTGGAATACGAATGGTTAATTCTTCGCCATTGACATTAATTTTTTTGATAAACGGCAGCGCTTTCTGCAGTTTTTCGATTTCTACTTTTGAATTCTGAACAGGTGCAGACTGAACATCGACCCCAGCTCCTTTTGCAGGAGGGAGAGTTGGAACTGTCTCAATGGTTTTAAATGATTCTGATGTTACAGTTACCGGCGCCTTTCTCGATAAAGCAGCACTGACAAGAATAAGAATGATTAGTACTAGAACTACTCCGGCAATAATAAGTTGAGTTGTGTATTTTTTCATAAGGAGTTCATAAACTTGCGCCACGCAAGTAATGCAATCATTGCTGCGTTCGGACGCTGAAATTCTTTGGGATTTGAGCATAATGTTCCGTCTGCACAATATAATATATACCACTTATAATCTTTGTACTCATCAAATAACGCACCCATTTTGTTCATACCATATGGATGTGCTTCACCTTTAAACTTTTCCGGACACCAAGTATATTTCCCATTTAATATATAGCTGTATTTGCCGCAGTTATTATTACCGGTGCCATTATACAATCCGTATGAATATACAAGATCCTCAAGTTTAGAAGGTACACCGTTTTTACCGACAAAATGTTTGGCCGCCCATATGGCACTATCCAAAACAGTCGGGAACTGGCAGCCGCCGCCAACTGGAACTGCTTTACCAGGGCCAGTGTCCTGCGATGAACATGTTAAACCTCCCTGAGGATCAGCTTTACTCAAACTCGAACCATTCCGGAGCGACTGATTGTTATTGCAGCTTCCTTCTATAAAATGAATACCGGCAAGAATAGGAGCGAGATTTTCGGGAAGGCCTCCCTCCCGTGCCGCCTGCTGATACATACCCATGTTTTGTGCACATGGTGCAGCCTGGCCTATGTACTGCATTGCTTCATTCGTTACTTTTGTTGAATTAAAAAATTCCAGAAGTGAAGATGGGAATCCGGTGTTGCTGCCGCCGGTGCCGGGAGTAACGGCCGATGTCACACCAGGAGCATTAGTTGGCGCAGGAGTTTCATTGTTAGCACGGCCGGCACAAATTTCTCGAAATCTTGCAAGCATTTTTTCTGCCAGTTCATTATTGCCGCTCACTTTTGTGAGGCGTTCTGCCAAAGCATACACGTCACGCCCGATACATTTATTTAAATCCACCGGTTGAGGAGTAGGGATGGAAGTCGGTGTAGGTTCTATAGCTTGTGTCGGTGCTGGTGTGCCACCTCCAACAGTCGGCACAACTCCGCCGGTTGGGCTGTTGGGACAAAGCGTGCGATATTCATAATATCCTTTTTCCCAGTCTGCATCATCATACACTTTATCACCGTTAGGATCGCAATATCCGCCAGCAAACGTCTGCGGACAGCCGGCAGTTTCAGGCGGATGAAAGCACATGTTGTCTGTCCATCCATGGGTATCTGGGGGAGGATTGCATCCGCAGCTTGCTGCTGATGTCAGCTGAGTGCGTGGAGAGGTAAAAATGACACTAAAAATCATTGCGATTCCTATAAATGCAGCAATAAGCAGAAATAATATGACCTGCGGCGAGATAACTTTCTGGTGCGTAGAATGTGTTTTCATGTCCGATACTTTCAATATATGTGAAAAGATTGGTTCTGTCAACGCTATCCTGTCATTTTAAATCAGATTCGCCTTAGCGAAATCTGAATTTGGAATCTATAAGAATAATTCAATGGTAGAATTAGCTATCAGCTATAAGCCATAAGCTAATAGCTATTTTCGGGACGTAGTTCAGATGGCTAGAATGCAGGGCTGGGGGTCCTGAGGTCGCGGGT
>CAZBEF010000029.1:0-4301 GCA_964490875.1 uncultured Gammaproteobacteria bacterium | reverse complement strand
AAAGCTCTTCAGACAAATGTCGAAAAACCTTAGGATCTAAAGCTATTATAGCAACATATTATAGGAATGTCAAGTATGTAATTGATATACACATGGATTAAATTTATCTCATTATTTCAAGGCTAATTTGAGGCTAAATTTCATTTATTATTTTTGTACAATTTTTATTTTAATACTTATAATAATATTATGAATTTTTACCTCTTTCCGTACTCATCTGCAGACGATATTTGTGATGTAATGCTACAATATACCCATGAACAGAACTTTTTACAGTTACAACTTCGGATGCCGGGTGAATCAGGCAGAGAAAGAACGCTTCGATGAAGAATTGCTGAGGCTTGGGTACAAATACAGCGACGATCATCCGAATATATATGTGATAAATTCCTGCTCTGTCACCCATAAGGCCGAGCGCGAGGCGCGGCAGCTCATTTACCAAATAAAACGGAAAAGCCCTGAAACAAAAATTATAGTCACCGGCTGTGCTGCAACAAATTGGATAAAGCAGGGAATAAAAGTTCCGGATGCTGATTATATTATTGATAATACTAATAAAGAATATGTAGCTTCACTGATTGAGAAAAATATTCTACAGAAAGAACATGAGATAAAAAAAGATATACCTGCCAAACCTTTAGCGCATGATAAATTCATCAACTCAGGAAGAGTTTTTATTAAAATTCAGGATGGCTGCCAGAGGTTCTGCACATATTGTATTGTTCCGTATCTCAGAGGACTGCCGAAATCAAAATCTATTGAAAGGATAACTGAAGAAATTAAATCGTATGAAAAACATGTTAAAGAAGCGTGCTTGGTGGCGATCAATACTGAGGCATTTGGATATGATACGAAAGAAAAATTTGTCGACCTTATTAATAATGTATTACATAATACTAATATAGCGAGGCTGAGTTTTGGTTCGGTGCACCCATGGTCGGTGAATGATGAGTTTTTTGATTTCTACAAAAAAAATAAAGATAACGACCGGTTAGTGAAATTTTTACATATACCGCTTCAGTCTGGATCAAATAAAATGCTTCAGCTTATGAAACGGGGATATTCAAGAGAAGAATTCGTTGAGAAACTGCATACGATTCACACAATTAATCCAATGTCTTTTATTGGCACCGATGTTATTGTTGGATATTTGGATGAAACAGATAAGGATTTTGAAGATACATATTCATTTCTAGAGCAGACGCCGATTAGGAAGTTTCATGTTTTTAGATTTTCAAAACGGAATCATACAGCGGCCTTTTATATGTCGAAAAGACTAAACGAGCCAAGTGCAGAGACAAAATTAAAACGAGCTAAAGCATTGGCAGAACTGGGGAAGAAGAAGTATGAAGCTTTTCTACAAACTCATGTCGGTAAAACTTTCAGTGCGCTGCTTCTTGAGAAGCGCGAAGGGGAATGGCAGCATGGTTTATTAAGCAACCAAATTCCTGTAATGGTAAAGACAGAGAAAAATTTCGCAGGTGAAATTAAAAAAGTAAAAATTACAGCCAAAAAAGATGATAATTTGAGGGCAGCTATTATCTGATATTGTTTGCAAAATTAGTGATATAATATTTACATGTCAGAGAAACATCGTGCATATCATGATAGGAAACCGTGGTTCGCTTTAGGAATTTCTACTTTAGCTTTAGCTGCCTGTATCAAACCAGATGTACCACAGCAATTGCCTGAAAATACTCCAACTTCTCCAGCAGTTTTACTACAACAAGGTGAATATTTTCTTCAACGACAGAATCCGGTTAAAGTAGGAAAAGATACAGTTACATTTCACCAGTATGAATCAGGAGTCTGCAGGGTGGATATTAATGGGACAGACACTGATATCCCAATCGATAATGCTCAAGCTTTTCCTAAAGGTACACCAAAAGCAACATTTGAAGTCGTTTGTAATGTAGAAGAAAAACCAAATACTGCTCTAATCAAGGTTTTTGGTTCACAATCACAATAATAATCAACTTTATCCTCATCTTAATTAACTGCAAAAACGTAATTTATCATATATAATAACTATTGATTGCGATCATAGCTCAACTGGTTAGAGCGCTGCCCTGTCACGGCAGAGGTTGAGGGTTCAAGTCCCTTTGGTCGCGCATTAGCGTTTCTTTCTGAACGAAGAGAGGATTAGAAACGCTTATGCCCGCCGAATTCTCGACGAGCCAAGATTTACTTGGCGAAGTCGGAAGAAGGAGGGCTTAACACAAGGACCTGTAGCTCAGTTGGTTTAGAGCGTTGCATTGACATTGCAAAGGTCACAGGTTCAAGTCCTGTCAGGTCCACACTATCTGCTAAATATCTTCATTTCTATTTGAGAATTTAACTATTATAGGATATAATAGTTACCATGAGCCTAGAAAATAGATTGTATACTACTACAGTAAACCCTCTGCTATTTCGTACTGAAATCGAAACTGGCGGTGCGATTCCCTATGAAGCTCGTGGTATACGGTATATGATGGAAATGGTTCCATTTTGGTTGGATAAACCAATTCGGGCTGCTCTTTACACTCCACGAAAATCTCTCTCTGATGAACTTAAACCCTTTTGTCCCATCGATGATAAGAATCTAATTGAATTGTTTCGAGATTGCTATGTCGATGAACAAGATGGAAAAATTGCTGATTTAGGTAAATTTGAAGCGAATCTGCAAACTATAATAAATCATATGGCTGTGTCAGTACCTCAAATCTGTTTTGAAGGTATACACGGTACAGGAAAAACAACCCTTATTCAGGAACTTGCAAGAAAATTAGGAGGCAAAGGGATAACAGTGGCTTCGACTAAGTATACCGGCTTTATTGAGGATGATGAAACAGATTTGTACACAGGTTTAGATTCTGATAGTAGAGCAAAAGACGCAATATGGGTAAGTAGTTATGAAAGAAGATTAGAATCAAGAGGATATGAACTTTCTAAACAACTTCCAAGCACCGGAGAACTGAGTTGGAATGCCTTAAAACAATATTATTTAATGCTTGCGGCACAGTTATATAGAGTTAATGGTGAAAAAGTAGCTGTATTTGGTGACCGAAGTGTAATTAGCCGAATGCAAAGTTTTATGAAAGATATGCATTCGCAAGTCCGCTGGCCCTTTGTTGCTGATATTGACACAAGAGTATTACGAACAATTTTGCAAGATGATAATCATGAATATAAACATAATCTTAACTCTATGAGAGTAATACTTCCTGTTCCGTACACATTTATGTTGGACGAGCCTTTCGATGAAGTACAAGCACGTCTAGAAAGCCAAGGTGAAACATCACGACGAGACAAAAATAGAGGCAATCATGAACGAATGACTGCTTTCGCACAAGCTTACGAAGGTGTTTTATCTAAATATGAAGGAGGTAGCAAATTATTTAGAAGAACGAATGCAACTTCAATGGAAGATAAAATACAAGCAGGATATGAATACGTAATGGAAATTTTAGATGGAAGATAATAAACTCCTTTTTTTTCTACAACTACTGTATGATGTATTCATTAAAATATGTAATATGAAATTTATCGAAATTCAGACAAAACAAAAAAGAGAAATTATAGATATCACTGATAAAGTTAGAGATCTTGTTTCAAAATCTAACATTGAAAATGGAACCTGCCATTTATTTGTACTGCATACAACTGCCGCGATAACTGTCGCCGACCTTGACCCGGGAACCGATTTGGATATGCTCGATGCATTCGAAAAAATAATTCCAAAACTAAAATACCGGCATCCTCATGACCCCGGACATGTCGCAGATCACATACTTTCTTCAATAATTGGTGTATCATTACCCATCTTTTTCGAAAATAAAGAACTCATTTTAGGAAAATGGCAGAATATCGTTTTAGCAGAACTCAACGGCCCAAAAAAAAGAAAAATAATTTTTTCTTTCCAACCTCTTACATAATTCTTACGTAATTCTTATTGCTGTTATGTTGAATTTCAGGTATAAATAGGGTACGATAATCTGAAACGGAAATACAAATTACATAAAACTAAGCGGGAAGGGAGGTGACACAAACAAATGGCATTTAAATTCACAAACTCAAAGAATCAAGATTATTTTCTCCATCACACACAAGTTACTTTAAAAGGTAGCGGAAAGAAACAGAATATATATTTCTTTTCACGAACAGCACGGGCAAATGCAATTGATGCATTACCAGAAGGCTACAAAGTTCTCGAAGTAAAAAAAACCGGCCTTCCAGTGTTAAAAAAGAAATAATCTTGAATTAAATGGAGAATACTGTATAGTATCTTCATAAGCATGATTATTTTCGCAAACAATTTT
>CAZBEF010000028.1:0-4490 GCA_964490875.1 uncultured Gammaproteobacteria bacterium | reverse complement strand
CTTTACAAGCCGGGCACTGAAAATCGGCATACTCGGTAAGAATATGTTTTTTATCCTTTGACCACTTTACATGGTCGGTTGGTTTTATGGTAATCGTCTCTTTATACACAGTTCCAGACGATTGCGGTTTATTTGTTGCTGAATATACGAGGAATAAAAAGGCGAAGATTGCAATAATTGAGACAATAGAAACGATTAGTGTATTTTTATTTAGGTTTTCCATGTTGAAAGATATATTACGCTCTTGCAGGCTGATTTTCAAGTCGTAGATTGAACGTCCCAGGCTTTCGCCATGTATTCGTTCACACAGCGATGGGTATTGAAGTACGCTCCCAGTGTGATAGCATATTTCATCCGGCGGATCCATTCGGAGCTGTTTTCATAATACAGAGGAATAATTATGTGTTCGAGTTTCTGATATAAATCTTCGCTGTCTATTTCGTCGTCATTGGAGTTGGTTTCATCGGGTTGTTTACCGATTGCGAATCCTGCATCGGGGCACATTTTGTATCCTTCAATCCACCAGCCGTCGAGTACTGAAAAATTCAATCCGCCGTTCATGGCTGCTTTCATGCCGCTGGTTCCCGAAGCTTCCAAAGGCCGCCTCGGCGTATTAACCCAAACATCAGACCCGGAAACAAGAAGCCGCGCTATTTTCGGCGAATAATTTTCTAGATATACAATCCGGACAATTCCCTTCAACTTTTTAGAAATATGAAGAATTTTTTCTACAATCTCATGGCTGACATCATCCTGCTGATGTGATTTCCCCGATTGAATAATCTGAATCTTTCCTGCAGAAATTCGAATCAACCGTTCCAAATCTTTATAAATAAGGAGCGGCCGTTTGTAATTTACCGGCCGTCGCGCCAGTGCAACAGTAAGTGTATTTGTGTCGAATAATTCTTCGGGATCAGGTGTGTCGGAAGTTGTTGATGTAAGATGATGATTCACAAAATCAATAAGTACTTTTTTTGTTTCCTGATGTGCTGTCCATAATTTATCATTGGGAATTTTTTCGACAGCATATTTGAGCTGAGTAGGATCTTCTATCCAGCCGGGTAAATATTCATTGTATAAGTCCTGCATTGTAGAAGCAGTCCAGGTGCGGTGATGAACTCCGTTTGTTATTGAATCGATTTTGTACCCAGGAAAAAGCTCATGCGAAACTTCGGCATGTTTTTTAGAAACTCCGCAGGTGTACTTGCTCATATTGAGGGCAAGGTTAGACATGTGGAGTTTATCCTGGCCGGCTAACGTTCTGATATGCCATGGTAAATATTTATCAGCATATTTATATGCAAGATCATAATCAAAAATATCATGCCCTTCCGGGATTGGGGTATGAGTGGTGAAAACCATTTTTTTCTTTACTTCTTCGTCTTTCCAATTATTTTCGGGAAGAAGCGCGAGCGGAGCGAGCGCGGCATGGCCTTCATTCAGATGATAACAGTCTACTTTATCATATCCAAGCGCTTTGAGCATTTGAACTCCTCCAACTCCCAATAACACTTCCTGGCAGAACCGGACCTGAGCAGATCCTTCATACAGATTCTCTGTTATCGAGCGCATCCATGGATCGTTGGTGTAATAGTCGGTATCGAGAAGAAAAACCGGAACTACGAAATCCGAAAAGCCGACAATGTCAAAACGCCAGCAGCCGACACTGACAACTTTTCCATCGATTGTAAGTTCAATCCTTTCCGGCATTTTGGTGAATTGGTCGCTTTTGCGCCATTCGAGTTCGTTATATGATTGTTTTCCATCGGGGCTGAATTTCTGAACAAAAGAAGTTCCTTTGTAAACCAGCGAGACACCGACGGCAGGAATTTTCATGTCGGCACATGAGCGGAGAATGTCGCCGGCCAATATACCAAGACCACCTGCATATGTGGGTATATGCGTGCGGAGCATGATTTCCATTGAGAAGTAAGCTACTTTTGCGTGCATAATTTATCGTAACATACAGTTTAAGATGTGTCTATTTTATTTACGCAAGAAATTATTTTCTGGATTCTTCGCTATCGCTCAGAATGACAAGATTTATGGAGTGTGTTGGAGCGCGGCCACGTATAGTTTGTATACATGGCCGCGCTTCCACGGTAGGCAGATCCGGGGAATCCTCCTCCGGAATGGTCCAACTTTCGTCGGAGCACTCCGGGGAGAAAGTCCCCATCTCTTCGCCAACCGGCGCTGGTTTGTCTTGATTCTCGATCAAGGCAAAGAAAACAAAGCCGGCCAGTAGTGGCCGGCAAAGTAAAGTAACGATGCTCCTAGAAGGGCGCAGCTTAGTGCATACGGAAACGATCGTAGCGCATCTACAATACCTGTCCACCAGGTATTAAGTGTTGCCACTTCCGACTCCGCATGTTCAAGCTCTATCTTCTTTACCAGTTGCCTATCTTGCTGGCCACTGGCATATCCAAACCTCAATATGAACGAAACTAAGAGATACAATGTTGCTACCATTCCACCTAAATAAATGTCAGGCAGTAGCAACATTACACGAGACGCAATAATTACGGCGAGTATCCCGATCGCCGTAAAGGTCATCAGAATAATCCAGACGATATTGAGACCATACAGGATGGCCTTTACCACCTGGGCTATCCATGTGAAAAACTTCTTCATCGGTTGCGGCCCTCCGTGGCCGCGACTTAGTGAACTGTTGCCTTGACCAGCGCACCAGATGCGGGAATAGTCCTGCTGCTGGTGTACTGGTCAAGAGGCGTGTTTTTAAGGTGCGGAACGTCACTACAGGCTACATATTACATGGTTTTAAGAAGAAAATCAAGTACTATAGGATAATTTTATGTGAGTATTTTGTGTGTAGGGTTTTTACATACTTATCGATAAAAGGTGGCATTTATGGATCCCCGTCCAGGATCCCGACTTCGTCGAGGATCGGGACGAGGATGACTTATGTTTTTGATTTTCTGGATCCTTCGCTTCGCCAAGTCGGACTTGGCATCGCTCAGGATGACACTAAGTTTTTCTTTTTATAAATGCATCGTTAATCTCAAGCTCCTCGAGGGATTGGTCGAAGGTGCGTGAAAGCTGCGGAGTTGGATTCTTCTGAATAAACTGCAACACTTCGTCCATTCTCCCTGTTCCGCAGCTTGGAATAATTACTTTCAGCAAATTTCTGAAAATGTGGTTTATGGTGCCGTGTGCTTTTGTTTTAAGATCTTCCCAATGAAGCGTCAGCCAATCAAATGCCGCATCTTTGCCGAATGGATTGCCGGCGACAGAGAAAACTAGCGCGGGCATTTGGTTAAATCGAACATCATCTGTTAATACAAACGCAAGACTCTTCTGTATTAATTCTTTATTCTTTGAATTTCCCAATGCCGATAAAAAGCGGCCTTTTTCTTCAATATTGGTGCTCTGCTTGAATTTATTTAAAATTATTTCGTAATTTGCGTCGTCAAACCAAACCGCAAGTGCATACACCAAAGCCCGTAAATCGGGATGAAGAACGGATTCATCTTTTAGATAAGCACTAAATTCATCCAGAATAAATTTTTTGACATCGGCATCGTCGAATAATGCCAGCGAAGAAAGCGATGATGTCCGCAAGAATGCCGTGTATGGATGCTCGCCTGCAGCAGGATTATATCCGGTCAGGTTTATTGACAATTTTGCTATTTCCTTTAACAGTTCTCCGAGTTCTTTATTTTTTAGAAGCATATACATTTTATGAAGCTTTCCCATCATATATAAAAGTACGGCGGTCGATTTTTCTGCAGCACAATAATTCATTAAAAATTCGGTGAATTCATTCAGCTTCATTTTGCCGGAGAATGTCAGTTTTTCCAGATCATGAATAAGGCCGATTTTTTCTATATCTTCAAGATTCTGAAGATTTTCTCCTAACTTTTTTAGAAGATCGGGAGAATACTGCGTGATAAAAAAACCGCTAGAATTTTCATTCAAAAAAATAAAGTCTGTTGAATTGGTTTTGACTTCTGTAGTCTTCTTTTCAATAATCAGATGCGTTTTGTCTTTCCCCATCTTCATTGTCGCTGGTACTTTCCAGAGCGTCTTATCTTCTTCCTCACCTAGTAAAAGGAACCGAGACTGAGTAAGAGTCACATCATCTTTTTTTTGTGAAACTGAAATAACCGGGAAACCAGTCTGATTTATTTGTGAATCCATTACTGAAGAAATTGGTTTTCCGGAAGATTTTTCCAGACACTTCCACAGATCCGCCGCTTCGGTATTGCCATATTTGAATGTCTGCATGTACAACCGCAGCCCGTCGCGGAATTCATCTTCGCCCAAGTAACCTTCAATCATCCGCAGAATACCGCCGCCTTTGTCGTAGGCGATTTCATCAAACAGCTCGTTAGTTTCGGCGATATCTTTTACTTCGACTTTGATGGGATGCGATGATTTCAGACTATCTAATTTTGTACCGCCATATACCCGGCCCAGTAAATATTCAATCCAGACATTCCATTGCGGCCAATAATGCGCTGTCACTTTAT
>CAZBEF010000027.1:0-5383 GCA_964490875.1 uncultured Gammaproteobacteria bacterium | reverse complement strand
ACAAAATAATTAAATTTCATTTTTTATCAATAATATTATACTTCATATCTGGTCAGTATGTGTAAGAAATACTACATATGTATTCTATATGTATTGATATGAGGCCCTAAACCGACAATTTTCTGTCTGTTAATATGTCAAGCTATTTTGTTGCTTATAAACTACACTAAAATAGAAAGATTTATAAACCATTGAACTGAACTATGGTAGAAACAGCAGCAGTTCTATTCTATTTCATACTGGTACTGGGAATGATGAAGCTTCGCTAGCAGCACGGAAGATATTGTTCTGACTTCCTAAACTCTCCTTTATTCTGTATAATTCTCCCTATGAATCGAGCCGAACAGAATATATCTGATATTCTCCCTTTGTTAAATGCCAGAACTGAATTTCAAATAGCTTTTTATATGGATCAAATGAAAGCTCGTCTTAAAGGTGGAAAAGCAGCTGTGCTGTGGGATTGGAATAATACGCTTATAGATAATTTTTGGGTTCGCTTAAATAAAATAAAAGAGCTTTACGAAAGAAGAACCGGTTATGAAATGGATATTCCTGATGATATCTATACAGAGGCAGAAGCAAGTATTACACTAGCTGTTAACAAATTATTCACTTATAAAGGAATAAAAGATTTACAGTATGAAGTAAATGCCATGATGGATAATATGGAAATAGAAAATCCTATTAAGGACCCCCGCCTACCGGGAATTATTCAAGATTTGGAGAATGCAGGTATACGTTCGATTGGAATCGCAAGCGGCAGCAGACAAACACAATTTAATACTATAAAAAGATTATTAACTCGTTATTACCCTGACATTGGAGATATACCTCTTTTACTATACCCTGAGTGGAATGATATGTTTTCTCATGGAATTTCAACGCCATTTCCAAGAAATTACGAGTATACCCTGTTATGGAAAAAAAATCTTGTTATGAAATTGCAGCCAATGTTAGCTGGCCTAGGTTTCGGAAATATTCCGATTTACGTTATAGATAATGAACCTCGACAAGCCGAATTGATTTCCAGTTCCAGCAACCCGTATGTCTTCGGAATTCCATTCGTAAATGCTGAAAATTTTAATCAGCGGATTAGACAATATATTTCTTGACTACTTGCCGAAGTTCTCCTGTATAATCTTCACATATATGCAAAAAAAGCCTTTACGTGTTGGGTTGGATTTAGATGGAGTTATCTTGTACAATCCTGCCCGCATCGCCCGGCCGATAGCCGCACTTGCCAAGAAAATTCTGCTGCATAAGAAAAAAGTAAGCTTCACAGTTCCAAAAAGAAAATGGGAGCAATATGTATGGTATTTACTTCATAAGTCGAGTATTTTTGTAGCTCCCGGATTTGATACGATTCAGGAACTTGCCAAAAAAGGTGAAATAGAAGTTTACATAATAACCGGAAGATACAGCTTCTTAAAAAAAGATCTGGAAAAATGGCTGAAGAAAATAAAAGCTGATACTTTTGTTAAGGAATGGTATTACAATAAAAACGACGATCAGCCGCATACATATAAGGAAAAACTAGTCCGCGATTTAAATCTTGATGTATTTGTAGAAGATAACTGGGATATCGTAAAGCATCTTAATTCAAAGCTAAACAGCCACAATCCAAAATTGAAAGTATACTGGATCTATAATATCTTCGATAGAAATATTCCGTATGATCATAAATTTCCTTCGCTAAAAAAAGCAGTCGATTCGTTTAAGGAAAAATTATTATAATTGACACTAATTCATATGAAAGTACTCATTACCGGTGCGGCAGGTTTTTTTGGATACCATTTAACAAATTATTTCGAAAAAAAAGGGGCCCAGCTTACGCTGCTTGATATTGCTCCATTTCCAAAAGAGGAATATAAAGGAAAATATACTATTATAAACGGCGATATCCGCGACAAGAAAGTTGTCGATGAAGCCATGAAAGGACAGGACTTTGTGATTCATACTGCGGCTGCACTCCCCTTGTGGAAAAAAGAAGACATTCTTTCTACCAATATCGAGGGAACTCAAAACATTCTGGATTCTGCATTAAAAAATAAAGTAAAACGGGTAATATATATTTCTTCTACTGCGGTGTACGGCGTACCCAAAAAACATCCTATCGAAGAAACCGATCCGCGGGTTGGTGTTGGTACATACGGCATTTCTAAAATAGAAGCCGAGAAACGGTGTGAAAAAGCTATGAAAGATGGATTGAATGTGACAATTATCCGGCCGAAAACATTTGTCGGAACGGGAAGACTGGGAGTGTTTGAAATTTTATTTGACTGGATTCATGATGGGAAAAAAATTCCAGTTGTGGGAAGCGGAAACAATCGATATGAACTACTTGATGTAGATGATCTGGTTGAAGCAGTATGGATGGTTGCCGAAAAAAACACATCTAATTTAAACGGAGCATTTAACATTGGCGCGGAAGAATTTAATACGGTTAAGGCTGATCTGACAGCATTATTTAAAGCCGCCGGATCTAAATCACGGATTCTCCCTACTCCGGCATGGCCGATTAAAACATCTTTGTATGTGTTTGAAAAGTTAGGACTCTCTCCCCTTTACCAATGGGTGTATGAGACAGCTGATAAAGATTCGTTTGTGTCTATTGAAAAGCTCAAGAAAGCGCTGGGGTGGAAACCAAAATATTCCAATAGCGATGCGCTTATTAAAGCATATAAATGGTATTTAAAACATTATAAGGAAGTGAAGTCTAAGAAAGCCGGTGTGACACATCGGGTTGGCTGGAAGCAGGGAATTTTAGGATTGTTTAAGAAGTTTTTGTAATATGATCATATTCATAGTTATTCTCGGATTGATTCTCCGCTGGTACGGCATTAATTGGGACCAGGGCTGTCACCTTCACCCCGATGAACGGATGCTCATTATGGTTGCCGACCGGATTCAGTTTTTTAGCCAGATGAATCCAGACTTCTTTAATTATGGTTCATTTCCTATTTATGTATTAAAAGGAATTTCACAGCTGATCAGTAACTTTACACCAACAAACGTTGCCAATTATGACGGCATGCTCAGTATCGGACGAAGTATATCGGTGACACTCGATCTATTTACGTTAATTCTTGTATACCGTACATCGAAATTGATCTTCGACAAGAAACTGACAGCATTATTCGGCGCTTTCTTATACGCCATTGCTTTCTTCCCTATTCAGAATACACATTTTTTTATTGTCGATAACTTTCTCAATTTCTTAATGGCGTTGCTGATCTATCTTATCTTAAGATATGTAAAACAGCCATCACTGAAAAAGATTTTCTTTATTGCGGTTGCCGCTGCTGCTGCAGTGACAACAAAAGCAACTGGTGTGATTTTACTGGCGCCGATTGGATTGATATTGCTTCTGCCTCATAAAAAGCAGAAAATTACACAGTATATAGTGTTAACGATCTTTAGCATTGCAACATTTGGACTTCTGTTTGCTGCATTTGCCTACCTTTTCATGCCGTATGCATTTGCCCAAAATGTGACGATGACAGAAGTTTTAGCAAACCCGATGCGGTTATTTAATCCCAAACTGATTGATGATATAACGCTGCAGACAAAGATGAATTCGGACCCATTTATTTTCCCGTATACCTTGCAATATGTGAAGACAACTCCATACCTTTACTACATGAAGAATATTTTCTTGTGGGGGCTTGGACCATTTATTTCAACAATTGCGATGCTGGGTTTCGCGCTTTACATTCTGACAATTAAAAAATTTATAGAAAAACTAGGCGGAATTAAGAAATCGATACAATCGTTATTGAATGTTCTGATAAGAAGAAGAAATGTGAAATATCAGGTTCATAATGATAACGGCCTGACTCCCTATTATGCGGTGTTGATGACGATTTACTTATTATTCTATCTTTTCTATTTCTTAATATTAGGACGCTCCGCTGTTAAATTTATGCGCTATATGCTGCCTTTGTATGCACCGCTGTGTGTTTTAGGTGGTTTCGCGCTTGATGAATTCCTTACCTACTACCATAAGACAAAAAATAAACCGACAATAATGCAGATACGGATGAAGCCATTTGTGAACGGATTTGCGATGGTGCTATTAATCGGCGCGGTTGTGTGGACACTAATGTTTGAGCAGATTTATAGAAGCGAACATACCCGAATAGCTGCATCGGACTGGATGTTTTATCATATTCGCCCAGGATCTGCGGTTGCTGTTGAACACTGGGATGACCGGCTCCCCTTGCCTATTCATCAGAATTCATATGATGTTAAAGAATTAACTTTATATGATCCGGATACACCCGAAAAATGGCAGCGGTTGAACGGCCTGCTTCAGGAAACAGATTATATTGTCATTGCCAGCAACCGATTGTATACGCCGCTTATGAAACTTACTGATTGTAAAAAACTTCCGCCAGGGAGATGTTACGAACAAACTGCAGAATATTACAGAAAATTATTTAGTGGTGATTTAGGATTTAGGAAAGCCGCAGAATTCACCAGCTACCCCAAGCTGCAGATTGGAACATGGAACATTCAAATTCCAGATGATTCTGCGGATGAATCGTTTACCGTATACGATCATCCGAAAATAATGATCTTCAAGAAAATATAAATCTTACTTCTCTTTTCCTTCAAGCTCTTTGGCTGTTTTTTTGACATCTGACAAGACATTCGTCAGATCACGGCCTTCGCGCTTGATAACTTCCTGCTTACCCCGTTTTGGAATAAGGGAGAATAATACTTTAAACATTCCTTTTTTTTCCTCTTCAACAATTAAGGTTGCTTTCCGGACATTTCTCCGTTTTGCAATCATGTTAAAAAACTTATTGTTGAAAACCGGCACAATTAATTTGCTGACGGCAGAAAGATTTTTTGTCATAACCTGAAAGTTTACCGTGTTTGTTTTGCGGAACATGGAATTAAAGATATCTTTCGTTGTGACTATATCAACCGGAGTATTATCTCTATCGACAATCACTACGCTTCCAATTTTTTTGTCCAGAATAAGCTTTACGGCATCGGCAACTGTAGAGTTATCAGACAATGTTAACACTAACGTCTTCATGAAGTTTCGGACATGATAATTGAGAAATGGCGTCTTTACTCCTTTTCGATCACCAGTGTGTTCGCGCTCCTTCGGTGTCGCCAGATGAGAAATCAAATCGTAAAAAGTTAAGACTCCTTTAAGCTTATTGTCTTTATTTACGACAATGAGTTTCGAAATTTTTGTTTCTTTGAAAAAATGGAGCGCTTTAGAAATCTTTTCTTCTTCATAAACTGCTTTCAGAGGTTTGTTCGATCGAAGAATTGATTTAATGGGCATGTTGCTTTCTGCCATTTTCAAAATATGGGTAAGAATTCTCCGGGCGCTTATGATTCCGACAAACTTTTTGTGTTCATC
>CAZBEF010000026.1:0-6217 GCA_964490875.1 uncultured Gammaproteobacteria bacterium | reverse complement strand
TTAACGATACTCCCGAAAGTTTAGCCGGACAAGCCGGATATGTACTTGGTGTTACAATAACCACAGACAGCACAGCCGGAACAGGAACCGTTTCACAAGCAGCTTCATATGGTGCTGAATATGTCGACACATCCAACCAGGGCGGTCATCTAGACACGGTATTTCAGCCAATTGCCGCATCAAGCGGAACGACAGATGCGGATGTGCTTACCGTAACTGCAAAAGCTAAAATATCGGCAGTACAGCCAGCCGCCGCAGATTACACCGACACTCTTACCTTCGTCGGCGCCGGAAGATTTTAAGATTGAAAATCATATTCGGTAGTGAAATAATTATTCTACTTTGAGAAAAACATTCACCAACTTCATCTTTGCCAACTGGTTTCAGCTCTTATTTTTAACCATCCTTATCGCTATAGCTTACCAAAGCATCCTTAACTTTGCGTTTGTGATAGACGACATCGGCGCCGTGGATGCATACCGCAAATTCAGCGATCTTATTCCTTTTTTCAAAAGTCCAGCCGAATCGGTGCGTTCTCTCATGTATTTAATAATGTATAACCTAGGTAATGGTGCTCCCTGGCCGTTTCATCTGGTAAGCCTGCTTTTTCACATCTGGAATGTATTCCTCATCTATCTGATTATTTCTAAAATGATCAATAAAGATGTTGCCTTCATAACTTCGATAATTGCGGCGGTCCATCCGATATTTGTCGAATCGGTCACCTGGATTTCCGGCAGCCCGTATGTGCAGTATTCATTCTTCTGCCTCCTTTCATTGTATTTTTTCATGCATGGAGAAAATAACGCGCGTCATGATTCAACGAGAAGAGGAAGAATTTCAGCTCGAAATTCTTCGTTTAACAAAATGATGTATGTGAGTTCATTTATTTCTTTTGTTATGGCCACTCTGCTTTCTGAAAAAGCAATCGTCTTTCCCCTGCTTTTGATGCTGTATGAATTATCCTTTGGGAACCTTAAAAAGAATTGGCCGCGGTTTATTCCGTTTGCGGCGGTGACATGTGCCTGGGTATTTTTCTATATTCCAATGGCGCAGAAGAGGATTGATACTCACACTGCAGAATATCATTTGCAGAAAGGTCTCGATAATCCGCTCGTTCAGATTCCGATTGCCATTACTTCCTATATTCAACTGCTGTTCTGGCCGGATAAATTAACCATTTATCATTCCGAACTTCGATTTGGAACAGTAGAACTTGTATTTCGGGGAATAGGTTTGTTGGGATTTTTAGGATTGATTGGGTATCTTTTCAAAAAAAACAAACTGTTGTTTTTCTGGCTGAGCTGGTTTGTCCTGTCGCTTCTGCCGACACTTATGCCGTTCAGGCTTTCGTGGGTTTTTGCAGAACGATATGTTTATTTAGGCGCGGTGGGAATTCTCACGATTACTGCGCTTGGAATGTACCAGATTCTAAAACGAAATGCATACCGCACTCTTGGCATTGTATTGGTTCTTGGATTAACCTCGGCGCTCATTGTCCGCACGTATGTCCGCAATCAAGCCTGGAAAACCGAAGACGATCTGTGGCTGGCAACGGCCGACGCATCGCCTTCCGACTTTAAAACACACAACAATGTCGGCACTGTGTACCTAAAGCGGGGCGATGTCGCCCGCGCCGAGCGTGAGTTTATTATTGCCATTAGTATGAATAAACATTATGCCGACGCATTATATAATCTGGGATTTTTGTATATGAACTACAATGTGATGGACCGGGCGGAAAAATTTTACCTTCAGGCGTTAAAAGAAAATCCTAATTTCTGGCAGGCATACAACGGACTTTCTATCGTATATATTTCTCAGAAAGACTTCAAAAAGGGCGAATATTACGCGAAGAAAACTATTGAACTGAACCCTAAACAGCCGAACGGCTACAACAATCTCGGGCTTGCGTATCAAATGACAAACCGGCGCGCACAGGCAATTCCCAATTTTGAAAAAGCACTCGAGATAAATCCCAACCTCTGGCAGACGTACTTCAACCTCGCGGTGATTTATTATCTGGAGAATAATCCGCAGAAAATGGATTTCTACATGCAGCAGGGATTTAAACATGGCGAAGAAACAGCAATTTTCTACAATAGGCTGGCGCAAGTGTATATGGCAATGAATCGCAATAAGGAGGCAAAAGCAGCGCTGGAGAAATCACTGCAGCTGAATCCAAACGATGCCGCGACGAAAAAGGCGTATGATGCGTTGTAATAGAAGAAAATCTGGTAGATTCTGCCACCTACCAGATTTTCTACAGAACGAAGATACAATTTTTTTCACAATCGCCTGGGCCCCACAGCAGTGGGTGAGGCGGTGAAAAAAATTCGTATCGAGCGAACATATATATTATCTGAATAGACTACAACCTACATTCGTTTCTCCATATGCCGGAACCAAACCACACTCGCAATGAGCGATGCAGCCACAAACACAACTACCTTCTCCCATCCAAGAACCAACCCGATTACTACTTCAAAGGCGCAGGCCAAAATTAAAAACAGCTCAAACCCCATTTCGGCAATATCATGCACATAATGCTTCAACTCGCCGATTGTAGAATTCATTTGAACAGAACTATTCAAACGATACATAGGATCAGCCGAATTTTGTATGTCAAAAATCATCGGTTCAAAACCTTTCGCAATCACTTCGATATGATAATGCGCACTTTCTGCCTTCCGTTTTTCAACCTTAAAAACAAACACGCCGTCTTTATCCGAAACCGCATGACTCAGTACTTTATGATTTTTGTTTAACAAATATACATCAGCTTTTTCTACTGTTTTATCCTTTTCGCCCGCCACAATCCCCTTCAAATCTTCTGTCTGATTTCCAATAACCGGATGAATAGCTACACAATGCAGCATAGAATCAATTACTGAATGCGCTGGCACCCGCAGTTTGGCACTTAATGCCAGCAAAATAATATATGATAATGCCAGTGTGACTCCCAACGATACCAACTCAAAAAACCGCATCGAATACGAAATGCTGAAAACAAACTGCTGAGTAGATGCAAACGCGTCGATAAACGTTTCGTAAAAATATCTGATTTTGGCAACAAAGTTAAACGGCTCTTTCTCCAGAAAAACCTGCGGAAAATCTTCGCCTTCACGGCTCCCCAACGTAAACGGAACTGTTTTTGAAACATAGCCGTTTGCCGAAATATCAAGTTTATAACTTCCATGCGGAAGAACTACTGCCGCTTCTCCTTGAACATTGGTGAAAGCCGGATTGGGAATGGGAACCGAACTATTGGAGATCAACTCGTACGAGCGGAGAGCAGAATTATATACATACAACAGTATCCGTGCATGTTCAATTGGTTTGGCCGAACCTGCTTCACGCACAGTAATGGGCTGCGTATTTTTTAAGTCCGCGATATGCTGCTCGAAAATATTGCCATTGATGTCGTGAACTTTGGCGATAACTTCGTATGTTCCGATTTCGATGGTAGATTTTAGTTTCCCAGAAAATATTTCCCGCACAAGCTGCGTCATGTCCACGGAATTGACCGGACCGTTACGTAATTGTTCTTTATTGCGAAGCAAAAGCTTAGACTGGTCTATTAAATCACTCTGGGCGAACCTAAAGTTTACTTCGAATGGTGTATTAGCAGGTAACGAGAAAACAATCGGTGCTCCGCCAATATTTGGAAATAATGCCGGTGAATACATCAGTACTTTCTGGCTGGTTACGATAAGAGAAGATCCGATAAATTCTGGTTTTTCCCCGGCAAGCGCGGTAACAAATGTAAATATATCGGAGCGGATTGTAGAACCTGTTCTATTTTTTGCCGTTATTTTGAAATAGTAGCGTGTGTTTGGCGTAAGGTTTAGGAGCGATACAATATGCTGATTGTAGAAATCATTCACATCAACGGATTCACTCAAATCTTCAGCCGATGTTCCATATTGAAACTGCAGTGTCGATTCCTGTGATGTCACCACCCGAATGTTTGCGCTGTCGGAAGAAATGGTATCTACATCGATTGAATCAAACACAAACGGACGAGTCGGCACAGGTGTTGCAGTAAGTGGTGGTGTTGGATTAGAAGTTGGAGGCCGCGGTGTCGCCGAAGGCCCGGGAGTTGGTGTGTTCGTAAGAGCTGGAGTTGGAGTAAGAGTAAATGTTGGCGTCGGAATAGATGTCGGAGTAGGTGTGGGCGTTGGCGGCGGATTGTAAAGATACGATGCGGTTACAGTGCTGTCTGCGGTCTGTGCGCCTGGGCCAATCACCCGCCCGCTTACAGAGAAAGAGACAGTGCTTGAACCAGTGTATGATGAATTTGTTTTTAATGTAAAGGTGACGGTTTGACCGGTGGTATTTGCGGGAAACGAATTGATTTCCCAGCT
The DNA here is from genome assembly GCA_964490875.1 of uncultured Gammaproteobacteria bacterium. Lineage (GTDB taxonomy): Bacteria > Patescibacteriota > Microgenomatia > UBA1406 > GWC2-37-13 > CAYYYG01. The sequence goes on along the minus strand of CAZBEF010000026.1, from coordinate 1,850 downwards.
TATGGTGCGGTTTACTGTGTCGATAACGGGCGCCGCTCCCCCATAGCCGTTACTCGCACTGCCTACAACATAGTCCAGGATATCCACCGATGGATTTACATCGCCGGAAACTGTACCACGGCTCCATTCTGCCTGAACAGTAATATTCGCCGCAGTTGATAATGTTGATCCGTACGTGAGCTGATATTCTATCTCTGTATTCTGATTAAACTGTGTGCCGGGAGTAAGCTGGGTAAGTACGGCCGAAAAATCTGTAGAATTCGCTGGAACTGTCGCCGTGACAGTGACTTGATCATTGTTTACCAGTACAACGCCAAACTGAGTGGAATTTACAACAGTATCATCAGACAATAAAGTACGTATATATCCATTTTTATTTCCCGTTGTCGAAGCCGTTGTAGAAGAATTTCCGGTGAATCGGAAACAGTAGGTTGAAGCTCCATTTGTCAGATCGCCTCCTGAGAATGTTACTGTTGTACCGCTTACTGTAGAAGCAGATGCTCCGATAGACGGCCACGCCGTTGTACCGCCGGGCAAGTTAGTTGTTGATGTAGTCCAGTTACTGGTTGAAGTATTGATGCTGAAATCGGAAGGAAAAATTACCTGCACCTTTGCCTCGTTGCCTGCGCCGGCCGACGAAGGTTTGGCGCAGACTAAGCCCGATAATGCAGAAGACGTCTGCATTCTATCGAATCGAATATATGCCTGCCCGAAATCCAAAGCGAAAACCGATCTGGCAATAAAAATAAAAAGAATGATTATTCCAATAAAAATACTCCCTATCTTTGCAGACATACTTTCATTGTATACGGATCGCAAGCATTTTTGTGAATTAATGTAAGATAAAAAAGATTATGCACTTACTCATAACCTAATTTTTTAGCGGCTCTTATATCTAATTTGTTTAATGCCCTATAATATCTGGATCTTATATTCGATATTGGCAGGCTTAGAACTTCTGCAATTTCTTGTAAACTCAACTCATCTGAATTTAATCCATGTCTCAACGAAATTACGGCTTGTTCTTCTTCAGACAACATACCATACACTTCATTAAAAACAGCAACTTGTTCTCTTCGAGTTTCATCTCTTAAAACACTTTGTTCCGGAGTTTCACCAGAACATTTGCCCAATTGCCCAGTTTCTTCCATCATTTCTGTTGATAATGGATAGCGTGGTGATCCGTCTTCCGTTCGCCAATATTGCCGCCCGGCTAATTTCCCTTTAACTGTTCGAATAATTGTTTTAATGCCACGACTAGTAAATTTATCAAATTCACCTTTTGCTGGATTATATGTTGGCAGCCATTTTAACAATTTTAAAGACGCTTCTTGATACACTTCATTTTTATCTATGTGTTCACGATCGTAATACAATACCATTCCGGCTACTTTGGGCAATAATGATAAAAATAATACTCGCGCTGCTTCTTGTGCAGTTTGAATGTCATCAGATCCCATTTGATCAATAAGCTGCATTCGTATAGCTACATCTAAAGGCGGAAAATAGGAATGAACTTCTGCGTAAGTTCTATCAAAAGTATCTACTTCTATTCTCCTTTCAGGTTCGGTGAATTCCGGTTGATATTTACGGTATATCATAAAATCAGACTGTTTATTCGGGTTATGGCGATCGAGCGGATATGGATGAATATTTTCTGCATTTCCCATACTAAATTATACCGAATAGATTGACAAAATGCTCTATTATGCAAAATGATGAATGCAAAACACGCAGATAAACCATTACATTATTAGGTCAATAAACCCTGCTGCAGCATCAATCGAAAGAAAATATGCCACATAATAAATCGTAAACATCAAAAAAAACGCCGCAACCGATTGGGCTTT
>CAZBEF010000025.1:0-6815 GCA_964490875.1 uncultured Gammaproteobacteria bacterium | reverse complement strand
TTAAGTTAAATGAATTCGTTGTCGTCCCGGTATCTACCAGCTCAAACAACGATCCCGGAAGTGTCGTACCAATCCCGACATTGCCGCTCATAAATACCGCAGAGGTAGTGTTGTTCCCTGCCACATGCAGTTTCGCTGCCGGTGATGTTGTTCCCACTCCCATCTTCCCCGTTGATCCGGCAAATAGCAGATTAAATCCTCCGTCGGAAAGGGTGGTGTTCTGCGTTAATGTTCCGCCCAGTGTTACAGTGCTTGAAGTAGAAGTTAAACCGTTTGTAAAAGACAAACTCGTGCCGCCGCCGATACAATCGGTCCAGCCGCCGTTTTGGTAGCAGCGGAATTTATTTGTCGCAGTATTGTAAATCATTGCTCCGTTTGCTCCCGTCCCATCGGCCGAAGATGAACCCAGGATTAATCGAGAAATTGTAGAACCTGAATCCCCTATTTTGATATCTCCAGCGACTTCAAGTGCATATCCTGGCGCCGTAGTGCCAATACCAACATTTCCCGAAGTGAACAGTGCCGAGTACGTTCCGTTTCCCAATACATGTAATTTCGCTCCCGGTGCTGTCGTACCAATGCCAACTTTTCCTGTACCGTTGGGCATAATCGCCAGATTTTCATTTGTACCGGTTGTAATATCTGTTGAAGCTCCAGAAAATGTTAAACCTGTTGACCCGATTGTTTTATTGGTTAATGTGGCTGTCGAATCGGTTGTGACAACTAAACCGCTTCCCGAAGGAAATGTAAAACCTGTTCCATCCGTTCCCGATAACGTGAGAGTATTATCGACTTTAAACGTTTTACTGTTAGCCAATGTAAATGTTCCTGTTGTATCAGTTACCGTAAGTCCGGAAACTTTTCGTGCATTCATAGCATACGGAGTAGATGTAAACTGAATCCGTGGTTTCATTTCTCCATTCGCATTAAAATTCAATCCGACAAAAATATTGTCGGTGTTGAAATCTACTGCCGATAAATCCTGATTCAGTGAGTTTATGTTGACGTGAAAGACTCCATCCTTAACATAAATTTTGTTGGTGATTGTATCCGAATTAGCCCAAGCTTGCGCTGTCGGTGAGATTCCCAGTACATTCGTACCCGTATTAACGGATGTGATCACTACGGCTTCACCTTTTGTCGTATTCCATAAAATCTGCCCAACTTTCAGTGTTGATTCATTTGTGTTGGAAGAATAGGTCAAGCTTTCTCCACCAGATGTTGGTGCAGAAGACATTGTCGAAGAAAATAAAGCTGCAGATGTCCATGATTCGGTAAATGTGTTGGCTGCACCGGAGCTGGCTCCATCGTACAGCTTAAAAACAAAATCATACGTTCCGTCGGTTACATTTGTTCCATCTGAATTTACCACTTTTCCCTGGAAATTTATGACTTGGTTTATACCGGTCGCAGCGTAGATAGGGGTGATTTGGCTTATTCCAATGCAGAATGAGATAGTAAATAATACTAATATTAAGAAGAGATGATAGATAGGCCTAAATAATCTATTCATAATCGTGTCAGTACTGTAACAATAATAATAAAGGAGATTTAGTCCGCTTGTCAAGGGATAAAATACTGCTACTTATTCTTATCATAATCTTATCTTTTGAGGCCAATTATAAGATGTTTAGCTTGGTGTGGTATTATCTATTGACACAATGATAAGTTAATGATAAGATTATTCGAAAATGGAAAATTTCTTTTATACCGTCACACCGGAACTTAAAGAAAAGCTTGAGAACATAAAAACACTGCATGATTCAGTAACATTAGCTATTATTTCTCCAAAAGACGAAGTCAAAGCTCAATGGGAGGCAATAATAAACCGCATTACGCATTCAATTTTGGTCAATGGCACCCATACTTCAAAAGCTGCTGTGATACGTATTCTTCGACCCAACAAAACGAAAAAGAATACTGTTGAAGAAAAACTAGCGTGTGGATATAAACAAGCCTACGACTATGCAAGACAAAACTGGTATGCGTCGGATAAACGAATTAACGAAGAAGGTTTGCGTACAATTCTGAAATTTTTTGCAGCTCCCGACTTGTCGGTTACTAAAGAGAAAGTTGAGCATACCCTAAGCTTTGTGCAGATTCCATCCGAACATCCGATTGTGCAGGCTAGTTTATGCCACGCTTTAGTCCAAATAAATAAACCGTACAACGAAGGCAGTCAGCATTTGGCAACCGTCATCCCCTATATTTTTCTCTACAAGCATGGGTATTTCTTCCGCAATATGCTCGATATTGAAGAATATAAAATTGAAAATAGACAGACGTACGAAGATTGTTTAAAGAAGATAAAAAACACTAATAACTTATCTGAAATTATCGAATTTTACACGAACGCGATTCTTCGTCAGGCAGAAAAAATTCAGGGCAAACTGCAGGAGAAAAAATTTGAAACGGAACAAGCAGAATCTTTCTTTCATTTGACCGATAGGCAAAAACAAATTCTTGCTCTATTTGATGAGCCAGGGCTGCGATTAACTAATCGGAAAGTGCAGGAGTTGTTTGATGTCTCGCAAATTACCGCTTCACGTGATTTGGCCAAGCTGGCAGAGCTGAATTTACTTTTTTCTTCAGGGAAAGGCCGCTCTGTCTTTTATACAAAGATTTAAAATGATGCTGTGGCGATGAGGGTGAGGGTATCTGTGTAGTCGCTTGACGCAGGCGTAATATTTTTTGGCTTAGCTTTAATATAGAAAGATGCACGTCCGGCGGTTATGGGTAAATTACTAGATGTATATATAGTTCTAATCGACGTATCAACGATACCTACGTTATTCCCAGCGCCATTATATGGCGACTGCGCCGATAATGGTCCACCGGCAGACTGCGCCACACTAGCACTCTGAATACCAAATCCTTCACTGACGGACGATAAATCGGAACTGGCCGATGTAATAGTATAACTTGTTACTGCGCTTCGTAATCCGTTATATTGATCGTACACATATACATATCCTCCCGATTCACCGTTCGTATCTAAATCGATCCAAACTTTATCACTGGCAGTATTTACCGAACCGGCAGCCAAGGTACCCATGTTAACCGCATATGGCGCGGACGTTTCTGAATCACTTGGTGAAACGTCGATATCAAATGACAGACGTGAACCAACCGTTGCAGCCGTGGCAACCGGCCCCCAGGCGCTTTCGGTATATTTTCCTTGCGTCGCTCTTGCTTTGATGTAATATGTTGTACTGGGCGCCAAACCTGTCACATATGCTCCCGATGCACCACCCCAAGTTGTATATGTTTGATAATCTTCTGTTCCCAAAGTTGCTCCGATTGTATTGTCGCTTTGAATATAGTTTGTGGTCGTGAAGTTATCGGTTGAAATAGCTATGGCAAACTTAGCATCAGTGGGATTATTGGAAGTATTCAGAGTAAATTTCAGTTTGTTATACCAGTTGGAAGAATTAACGAATGTCGGAGCGGCAGGCACGTTGGCATTTTGGACGTAGATTAACCCTTCGTCGACGCGATAACTACCAGAGGTTTGAGAACCTGCCGTCTGGCCTACTTGTCCTTCTATTGAATAATCTGTTGACTGAGCCGCCCCTCCTCCCCCGCCAAACTCATAACTTTTGAGTTTATAATTGGTCGAAGCCGGCAGAACCAGAAAAATAAAGACTGAAAAATAGACAGGAATTTTTTTTAATGACTTAAATTTTCTAATCATTTTAGACATTAATTACAGAGCGAAGATACCCGTTTTGAGGGTGTCACCGAGGGTGCCCCTCATCAGAGGGTGTCGGTGCCCCGAAAAACGCGGTATCGAGCGACTATTAACTTTATTCATTATAAATCTTTATACTCTTCAACATCTCATCAAATTTTGCATCCAGATTCTCATTCGTCTGAATCACCACACTAAACACATACAGCTGCTTATTCTCCAAGATAAACGCTGAACGCTCATAGCCGCCTTCCTTCTTCTTAAAAGTTAAAATATTACGTCCGTTTAAATTAATCTCTTTTTCTGAATACTGATCTGTGTACACTCGTCTCATCGAAATATCTGCCACATCCTGTAGCGACGCTGCCTCAACGGCTCGTTTAAAAACCATGGCATCACCAACCGGATCGACTAGAAAAAAATGATACTGACACTCTGCTTCTTTCCGAAGTTCAGAAGCCGGAATTGGAATCTTTACGGCAAAACACTTATCATCGTCGACAGACTTCACTGTTGCATCAGCAGTATTCCTCGGTTTCGCAAGGGTAGAATTCTGCCATTCACGATCGTTGCTATCACGCTTAAGTTTCAGATAATCCTTCGCCCGATCCGAAAGTCCGGAATAAATAACCGGCTTAGTCGTCAATCGCACATATGCCACAAAACCCACCGTTATGATTGCCATTACTATTAGGGGTAGAAATAATTTCTTCATATTAAATTTCTGTCGCGAAGATATGAATTTTTTTGCGACTTGGGATTCCTTCTGGACGGTTGCCTGGCCAGAGGAGGGTTCCCACGGAGCATAAAAAATTCCATATCGAGCGACAATAATTATAAAGAGTTCATAACCTTCTGCAAACCGCTTTGCGCCTGCACATTCTCTGGTTCTAAGCGAAGCGCCTGCTCAAACGCCTCTTGTGCCTTAATCTTATCCCCCGAATCAAAATACATGACTCCCAAATTAATATATAATGATGCATTATTTTTCTCCAAAAAAACAGCTTTATTTGTATTCTCAATAGCCAACGGATAATTTTTCTGAAGATAATACACAGCACCTAACGCCTGATATCCCTGCCATAACTTCGGATTCAACCCTACCGCTTTCCGATAATTCACGGCCGCTTCATCCAGCCTATTTGCAATCCGGTACACATCGCCTAAATGAAAATATCCCTCTGCATATTGTGGGTTTAAAGTAACAGACTTAACATATTCCTCACCGGCTTTATCTATATTACCCTGAAGCTGATAAACTAAACCCAGGCTGCTATGTGCTACCGGATTTGAAGGCGTACTTTTCACGGTCGAAAGCCATAGCTTTTCCTCACTGCTCCAATCCATATTCCTCAGAATAGTTCTTGCTCCTAATAAGCAAACCACAATAACAATGGCTGCATACACAGCTTCTTTAAACCGTTCTTTCTGCAGAAAACGTTCGACAACAAATGCGGTAACAACAAAAATCCCGATGCTGGCAAGGTACGCATACCGTTCGGCTACGATCCAAGAAATCTTAAGCGGGAGAATTGTCACTCCAAAACCAATCACAAAAAAACTCAGCCAGAAGAATATTCTCTTATATTTAAAAAAAGATATGACCAGACCAAGAATATACAAGGTGAAAACAATATATGAAACGGACGAATTAATTAGACCAAAACCGAATTCAGAATGGAAAAGAGTTAAATTTTGAGGCCAGATTAATAAAAAAAGATAATTGGTAATGGCAGTTGCCGTAAAAAGAATCGGATTAACTTGGTAGCCGCTATTGCCGAAATTAAACGTATGTGTCTGGACACGATCTCCAAACTGAAGAAAGTAAATACTTCCCCATATTCCACTCAGAACAAAAAAAGGAATAATCTTTTTCCAATTCTTTAAAAATCCGGACGTTGAAATTATGAATATCAACAGAATTCCCGGATACGGCAGTGCCTTGTCCGAACTCAAGAGTGCCAAAATAAAAGATACGATAGAAAGGAGATAAAATTTATTACTTTTTGATTTTTGATGCACAATAAAAAATAGAAAAGACAGCAGAATAAAATAACTATACTGTGGATAGCCGCCGCCGGAAATCCAGCTCACCGATTCGGCAATAATTGGATGAACAGCAAATAGTACAGACGCAACTAAAGCAACTCTTCGAGTATATAAAGATTTCAAAATCAAAAAAAGCACACAGACCGATCCTATATGAAAGATAATATTGAGTAGATGAAAAAATAACGGATTCTTCCCGAACGTAAGAAAAATAAAAAAGTATAGAAAATCTCTCATAAATACGTACGGCTTCGCAAATGCTCCAGCTACAGTACCGATGGTTTTGCTTTCCAAAATAACAGGTATATCATCGGAAACAAATGCGCCGTTGAGAGAATTAGCAAATACGATAAAAACTAAAAGAGTAAGACCTGCCAAATCCTGCCAATTTTGTTTTATTAGCAGAAACAGAGACGATTGATCCTTTATTTGTTTTGACATATGTAATCAGCATTAAATAATCTTATATCGGAGCATAAAAAATTCATATCGAGCGAAGTACATCTGTCTATTTAGTCTTCCTTCTCTTCCTAACCTTCATCCAAACCAACCCAGCCACAACAATTACTAAAACCAAAATAATCACTGGATTCACATAAAAAAACGTTTCGGTATATGAATAATTCACTTTCTTCAACGAATCCTGCCCTTGCACCTTTATTGTATTAAACGAAACCGGCAAATATTTCTCCACCTTTTCCATATCAACCATAATATGCCGCCGAGACTCCGGAAATACCGCAACCGAACTTGTATTTATAATTCCCTTAAAAATTAATCGGCCGAATATATCGGTAACATCTATACGTCCGTACGGGATAACATGAATATTTCCTTCATTCTGAAATGTTAAGTTAATCTGATTAGAATATTCAAACACAACTGTATTCTCCGGCCAATTTACATCTTTCAATGACAAATTAAACCTCTCCCCGCCCATTTTCCGAAGCAGAATAAGCGACGATACTGCCGGCGACACCGAAGGTATCTCTATTTTCCCCGCATTAACCACCTTTGCAACCACGGCGGCATAATGTCCGCCCGGCGAAAGATCTTCACGATTTTTGATGGTTAC
>CAZBEF010000024.1:0-7119 GCA_964490875.1 uncultured Gammaproteobacteria bacterium | reverse complement strand
GGATCTGTAGCTCAGTTGGTAGAGCGTTCGATTCACATTCGAAAGGTCACAGGTTCAAGTCCTGTCAGATCCACCAATAGGTTTCCCGCTTCGCGGGACTAACTGTCCGTAGTTGCTCACTTCGTCGTGTCGCATGTGACTCGTATCGCAAACGGACAGTTGAGCAAGTCCTGTCAGATCCACATGCTTCGGAAGATAGAAAGAATTGTCTTAAAAAATTTATAGATAATGGACTGCTCATTGGCATTCATCTGAATATCTTTATTGAAAATATCGCTGGTCGAAGGATCAATATTAAGTGTAACGGTAATATATCCATCTTTTATAAACTGAATATACGAATCATCTAAAACAGGAATAGTGTATACACCATTCTGCGAATACGTTTTTCTATATTTCGACTGAACTTCAACATTATTGATTGCTAAGCTTACATCATTGGTAATTTTCCCAGTTACATAATGCGGTCTGTAGAAAGAAATAATTGTCTCAACAGCTTTTTTAGGGCTATTGTCGGATCTCCAGATCTCTGTTGATCCACCCATATTAACCCAGTAGTTAATTCCAATAATTGATTCATCGGTTATCACTGCGCGGAAAACACTATCAATCCATTTAACCTGTTCTTCATCTGTCATATCGCCATGAATATCGGGAATAGGAGCTCCAATTTCACCAAGCATAATTTTACCTCCGCTTGATTCTTTAAGGTCTTTAATATCGGCCATAAGGGTTTCAGCATCTTTCACATAATGATCTATGGTAACCACACCATCCAGTGCTTGGGTTGTGGGTTTATCCATGATAAGTTTAGCCACATCACCGTTCATGGAATAGTAGTTTGCATCGATCTTTTTTCCCTGAGCCGCAAATTCTTTCTTTACTGCATTGTATTCTTCAATAACGAATGTTCGGAAACCATCGACATCATTTGTAAAACGCGGGTCCCCTGGTCCTCCGTTTTCGCATTCCGGGCACGAGGTAAAAATATCACCACTTTCGAAAAGTTCGGAATGTTTCTGAATAAACTCAATTATTCCTTTTGTATGTTCTTTACGGTCAATCTTTGCATAGCTGAACCAGCCTTCCCATCCAGACAGATTTCCTCTATACCAGATTTTGAGTTTCCGCTTCCTCGCTGCATCAACCCATCGTTTTAAGAACGGATAAAATTGTTCGTCGTATGGGGTGCCGAGCGCAATATGTGTCGCGCCTGTTGCGGATATATTTGCAACCTGCTTATTAATTTCCAGATCAAAAGACTCATCGTTCATTTTGTCGACAGCAACATCCCGAGAATATTTCACTGTATCAATAGCTTGGACATTAAAGAAGCGTTCCGAAGCATAAATTGTGTTGTGCGAAAATTGGAATATCATGCTTAAGCCGATGAAGAAGATTATACTTGTGATTTTTCCAAAAAAAATCTGTACTTTAGATTGTACCATTTTATAATAATAACCGATTATTTCGCCTTTATCTTATCGTTTCGTTTAAAAATAAGAATGTTCGGAGAAGTATACGCTTTTTCGAAATATTTATAGAGCGCGCCCTCTTTTTTCGGATCGTTTAATAAAGCACTCCAAACAAGATCATCGCGCTGCATAACAATCCACCGTGCATATTTTTCAGGCTTCTCAAGTGAGATTTCCCAGTATGGCTTAGTACCGATATAAATAATTTTCTGCATAGGAACTTTCGTATGAATTACGCTTAGTGTACGAGCGTAATCGTCCATGAGTACCAATCCACCGTCATATTTGGCAGCAAACCATATCTCGGCATAATCCTGTTTATACCTAGATAATCCTTCGGTTCCATCGGCTAATGAAATAACTTTCGAATATCCGATTCCAAATAGCGCAAATTGGAAGAAAATTAATCCAATTATCAGAAATCGTGAAAATATAGAACTTTTTTGAAATACGTATGCAATAAAGAATGATACTAATGGCACCATCATGACGCCGTAACGGACATTAAACAATCTCCATTCAAATGAAGTGGGTGTGACGCTCGGAATAAAAATAACAGACTGACCTAAAAATAAGGTGAAGACATTAAAGATAAATGGTACAGACATTATGATTAATATATAAATAGGCCGCATTCCTTTACTGTCTTTCAGATAAAGTACCAGTCCGACAAGAGCAATAGCCAGTATAATGACACCGGTATTGCTCATTGCAGTTACAAAATAATATAAAAGCGCAACTGCAATATTATGATAAGCAGGAAGTTCACCACGGGCCAACCAAGCCTGCTGCTGGCTTTTTGCCGAGAATTGGCTGTTGGTAAAGTAAAATGCATCGCCAAGAATTAAAAAATCCCAGAGCATCCATAAAGCTATACCAAAGAAAGCAAGTGTAATAAACAGTATTACTTTTCCCTGCATTTCAGTCCAGTTTGTTTTCCGTCGAAAATGCAGAAGTACAATAATCAGAGCTTCAAACATCACCAGAAACCAACCGTCATATCTGGTAAGCGTCGCACAGAAACCAAAGAAACTTGCCAGTACGAGCGAGGTAAAACTGTCTGTATTCTTAATAAACTTTATGAAAAAGTACGATGACAAAATAAAAAATGCGATGAGCGGTAGCTCTGTCATAGGAGTGGACTGCATATACAGCATATTCGGATTAGTTGCGAATACTATAAAAGCTACGATAGATGTAAGTTTGTTATTAGTCAAAAGAAGAACTGTCTTATAAAGAAAGAAACAGCTTACGACAAATGCAAAACCTGAAACGAATGAACCTGCAAGCCCGGATCTCCACAAAGAATCAAAATATACAAACGGCAGCATCAGAACATGAGGCATAGGCAGCCATATACCTCCAAGCTGTGCAATTCCAGGGGTTAAGCTGTGTACTACACGTTTTGCGATATTTAAATGAGATTCAGCATCTCCATACGCAATAATAATGTTATGGAAGTATGAATAGGCAATAGCTAGTGCGCTCAATTCAATTGAGGCCATAATAACAAGGAAAGATATAGGAAGTGTCTGCATTTTCTTCCAAATCTTATCGAATAGTTTCCAGTTTATTGCTAGTGTAAATTCCATATTTCTTAAATTATTTAACATTGCGTTTTACTTTTATAAAATCTTTTAGCAATGGCATCACAAACAGAACAACATACAAAGCAAGCATCACGGTGAAAAAGATATAAATGTAATATTGAATTAATGTCATTTTTTGAGACAAAAAGGTATTATAAATAAAGCTGCTGCTTCGATTTTCAGATAAAAAGTCCCAATTGAGCATAAAGTTGTACTTCATCTTAAGGTAATCTGCTTCGATTTTTGGCGGAACTGCATTTGTGGTAAGCGCTCCCAGCAAACCGATAGCACACGAAACAGCAAATAAGACAAAGGCAAAAATTCTACTTAAAATCTGGAAGCGTGTTTTAGCCAGCCAAATGGCTACAAATATAGACAGGATTGCCATAGAAGGAATCAGATATCGAGGGCCATACGCCCATCCTCCCCACGGATCACCGAAACTTCCATAGAGAAAGATATTCAACAATATACTGCTTATCAAAACGCCAACTTCTGTCGTAAGATTTTTTAACGACATTAATATTCCAAATAAAGCTAAGAAAAAAATCGGCGAGAATAAAAAGAGTCCTTTATCAATTGCAAAAAGAAGAATTGCTATGCCTCGCGGCAGATTGTCTTCTCTGAAGAATTTAATTGGTACTTTATCTTTTTCAAGTGCAGCAATAATTTTTTCAGGATTTTTTTCGTTAAATAATTTGAGTTCTACTATTTTTTTATAGCCAAGAATTCCGTTGCTTACTTTCAGCCAACCGCCGAAGTGGGTATAGTTAAAGTATCCATGCGCAAGCGAAATTACAACAAATATAACGGAAGTAATCAGAAAACTCATCCGCAGTGAGAAAAAAGTTTTTCTTTCTTGGGTCCAAATTTTTAATGCGGACAGGAAGAAATAAATCATAATTGGCGCCATTAGAAATGCATTTGGATAATCGATTGCAATAGCCAGTGCATAGTTGAACCAGACAAACGTAGCCCACAGCCAGCTGAAACGGTCTTTATGCTTATATTTCCATACTGCATAAAAAGAGGCAATAATACAAAATACCGTCACATGATGCTGGTAAAGGGTGTTAGCATAGCTCCAAGAAGTGGAACCAAAGCCGAATATAAGCGGTGCCGTTAATGAAGCCCACACAGGCAATTTGAATATATAGCGGCAGATTTTGTAGAGATAAATAAGTGAAAAAGCGGCAAAAATAGAGATGGTAAAGAAGGTTGCCACCTGGGCAATGTTAAACATCTTGCCTACCCAGTAAAATGGCAATGAAATCAGAGATATACCAGGGGCAAAGAACACGTAAAATTTGCCTTTGTAATAGCCTACGTCCGGGTATGCAGCGTCTGCTAGCTCTTTGGACAGCGAAAAGGAGCGGTTTTCGCCCAATGCTAAGGTAAGGAGGTACCGTCCGCGCTCAGGTGACAGTTCAAGGGGTTTCGTGGCTTGATCTAGGTTATTTTTGACCATTTTTCCCGTTGGATTGCCGTAAATACCCCTTACTGTAAGTACATACAGTACAAGGCTGAACACGAGAAGTATTGTCAGTAAGGTCCGTTCTTTCATATGTGTATTATATCACACAAATCATTATTATAGGATACATTTTATATCTGAAAAGTCTTCTTTGTCGAGCGGGCCTGCTGCCATAATCCTTCTCGTTGAAGAGGATCTCCTTTGTGAAAAAAGAAACTCAGATAGGTGTACATTACAATTGCCAAAGCTGTAAAAAAAGGATTTTCTAAGAATGATACAAACATGCTTCTGATTTTATAAGAAGCAGGTATATTGTATTCTTTTTTAATCCAGGAGCCAAAAATATCATCCAAAACATTCTTTTCTGTCATAAATCGTGTAGTTTGCAAGAAGAATTCATTAAATGAATCCGGAGTCTGGAAGTAAATTATGGCATTTTTCGCAAAAGAGTACTTGAGATGATCTTGTTTTGCTTGTAAGTAGAGATAATGCTGGTCCGCTGTTAAACCTGCAGGATATGTAACACTTTTCGCAAATCGTTTCCGTAAAACTAATGCATTGCCATGAATGGTGTATACGTTATTTCCGTTGTTATATCCAATTCTTATCTTATTCCATACGGCATACCATGCATTAATTACCCGCTGCTGAAACGTGGTTGCTTTCGCCGGCACATCATTCACTCCAACCAGGCAGACATCGGGGTCATCAAACTTGGCCACTATTTCTTCTAAAACATTTTTACCTGATAATGCAATATCTCCATCAAACGATATAAGAACTTCACTCTCATTCAGTTGGAACATCTGGTTTAGTCTTTGGCATTTTCCTTTTCTGTCCGTAAATGCAAACAGTTTAATTATTGGATTGTTTGAAGCTAATTCAGTTACAATATCATTCGTTTTATCAGATGAATTGTCGCTGAGGACTATGATCTGTTCGAGCGTATAGTTCGAAGAATTCTGCGAGAGTATTGATTGTATAAGCTGCGCTATATTATTTTCTTCATTATAGACAGGAATACCGACAGTTAATGTATGTTTCATTCGTATTATTATTTATATCAAATATGAAACGGTCTTTTCGTTGATTTTGCCTGTTGCCACATACCTTTGCTTTGCAGGGGATCGGCGTTCTTCATGAAAGCAACTAGTGTGAAATAGAGCATAAAAGCAAGCACTGTAAATATTGGTTCCTGAATAAAGGTTAACAGAATTTCTTTTATCTGAAAAATTTTAGGAATATAATATTCGGCGTTAATCCACGATCCAAATAATTCATATAGTTCCTGTTTTTCTGTAAGAAAACGAGCTGACTGCGAAAAAAATTCTTTAAAAAACTCTGGTGTATTGAATAATATGATTGCGTCTTTGGCAAACATGAATTCCTTATGATGTTCAACCGTCGAAAGGTATAAATAATCCTGATCAGCAGTAATACCGATAGGATAATGTACTTCCTGCGCCAGTTTTTTCCGTATTGCTGTTCCGTTTCCGTGCAGGTTATAGATGTTATTTCCTCTTTTATAATGTATTCGGATATTTTCCCAGACATGATACCAGGCATTAATTATCCGCTGCTGGATGTTAGACGGCTGCGCCGGTTTGTCATTTGCAGCTACTAAAGCGATATTTTCATCTTCTCTGAAGCATTCGACCATATGTTCGATCACATAATCGTCTGCAAGAGCAATATCACCGTCGAAAGTAACCAGAATGTCGCTTTGATTTAATTCGTACAGCTGATTCAAACGATAGCATTTACTTTTGCGCTCCCCATCGCTGATCAGGGAAACCACAGGGTATTTCTGTATCAAATCTTTCACTATTTTTTCGGTATTGTCGGTAGAACCATCACTGACGACGATTATCTTTTCCAGCGTATATGAATCTGCTTTTTGTTTCAGCACCATTTGAATGAGCTGAGCTATATTAAGCTCTTCGTTATACACCGGTATACCGACAGTAACCGAATATTTCATATTATGATCTGACAATTTTTGCAAATTTCTTGACATGATCGATAACATAATCCTGTTCTTCTTCGGTCATATCTGCAAAAAGAGGAATACTTACACATCGCTTGCCGATAAATTCAGTATTTGGCAGCTCGCCTTTTCTATATTCGGCATATCCTTTCATAAGATGCAACGGCAGATAATGAATACTACATTGAATACCGGCTTCTTTCATCTTAACTAAGAATTCATCTCGATTTTCAACTAAGAATGAGTAGAGATGATTTCCTGTATTCTTCATATCCAGCGCTTCGTTGTATCTCTTCACTAACTTATTTCTTTTTTCAAGCAATCCTTCATATTTTTGAAGTTGTTCACGGCCAATGGCTGCTTCAACATCGGTCATATCAAAGTTCCAGCTTGGCACTTCGACTTCATAGTAAAAGTTAGAAGCATCAATCTGGCCGCCTTTTCCCTGATATCTACTTAAGGTATCTTTTGCAAGACCGCCATGGCAAGCCATTCTATACCATTTGGCAGCTTCATCATCATTCGTCAAAATCATTCCACCGCGAACTGTTGTCATATTCTTCACAGCATAAAAAGAATGACAGCTCGTTATTC
>CAZBEF010000023.1:0-7317 GCA_964490875.1 uncultured Gammaproteobacteria bacterium | reverse complement strand
TTTATCGAGATGGAGAAGAAGTGGTTAAAGCACTGGGCCGACACAGGCGTTTATCAGAAATATCTCACGAAAAATAATTCTTCAGACAAACGGTTTTCTTTCCAAGATGGCCCCATTACTGCAAATAATCCCATGGGTGTTCATCATGCATGGGGAAGAACTTACAAAGACCTCTGGCAAAAATATCATAACTTAAAAGGTTATAGACAGCGGTTCCAAAACGGCTTCGACTGCCAGGGATTATGGGTAGAAGTTGAGGTTGAAAAAGAGCTTAAACTTCATACAAAAAAAGATATTGAAAATTTGGTGCCGGGCGATAAAAAAGCTTCGATCGCCAAATTCGTACAGCTCTGCAAAGACCGCGTCATAAAATTCTCTGGAATTCAAACGGAACAATCTAAACGGCTTGCATACTTTATGGATTGGGAACATTCATACTTCACCATGAGCGATGAAAACAATTACATGATCTGGCATTTTCTAAAAGTCTGTCATGAAAACGGTTGGATTTATAAAGGCAATGAATCTGTTCCCTGGTGCCCGCGGTGCGAAACGGCAATCTCTCAGCATGAAATGCTTACCGAAGATTACAAAGAACTAGTTCATGAAGCTATCTTTTTTGAACTTCCGATCGTTGGAACTAAAAATGAATATCTTTTAGTCTGGACAACAACTCCATGGACTCTCCCGGCAAACATCGCGGTTGCAGTAGATGAAAAAATTGATTATTCCCTGGTTGAAGGCACAACTGGCGACTTTTTCTGGATCGCTCATCCGCTTGTCGAAACAGTTTTCAAGAAAGACTATAAAAAAATCGTCAAGACAGTCAAAGGTAAAGAATTAGTCGGAAAAAAATACCGCGGTCCATTCGATAGTCTGGAGGCAGTAAAAAAAGTTGCCGATGCAAACCCCAAAACATTTCATACCGTTATCGCAACCGATGAAAAAATTCTGCCTATTTCTACAGAAGAAGGTACCGGTTTAGTCCATACAGCTGTCAGCGCCGGATCAGAAGATTTCAAACTTGGGAAAAAGTACGGCCTCCCGATGATCCCTGTTATCGCCGATAACGCCGATTATCTTCCAACGATGGGATTCCTAGCTGGTAAAAATGCTAAAAAACATCCGGAAATTATTTTTGATTATCTAAAAGAACAAGAAGCAAAGGGAGAAAACTGGATATTCTTAATTCATAAATACAAGCACCGCTATCCAGCTTGCTGGCGCTGTAAAACCGAGCTGGTCTGGAAAGTCGCTGAAGAATGGTACATAGCCATGGACCTGCCTTCGCACAAGGCTACGGCAGGCAAGTCGAAAGCTGACAAACGCACCCTGCGTGAAAGAATGGTTGATGTCGCCAAAAAAATCACCTGGATGCCTGAATTCGGTCTCGATAGAGAATTAGATTGGCTGAAAAACATGCACGACTGGCTGATCAGCAAAAAGAACAGGTACTGGGGTTTGGCTCTGCCGATTTATGAATGCAAAAAGTGCGGCACCTTTGAAGTAATTGGTTCAAAAGAAGAATTAAAAAAGCGGGCAGTTTCGGGCTGGGATCAGTTTGAAGGAAAATCGCCTCATAAACCATTTATTGACGATGTCGTCATCGCCTGTTCGAAATGTAAAGCCGAGGTCCGCCGCACAGAAGACGTGGGCAACCCATGGCTTGACGCCGGAATTGTTCCGTATTCAACTATTACCGAAAACAATCAGGGCGAGCCGCTGTATCTTAAAAATAAAGCAGAATGGCAGAAGTGGTTCCCGGTTGACTTTATTACTGAATCTTTCCCAGGTCAATTCAAAAACTGGTTTTATGCCATGATCGCAGAATCCACCGTTCTTGAAGATGCTCATCCTTTCAAACGAGTATTAGGTTTTGGTACTCTCCTGGGCGAAGACGGCAGGCCGATGCACAAAAGCTGGGGCAACTCCATAGAATTTAACGAAGGCGCGGACAAAATAGGCGTGGACGTAATGCGCTGGATGTACGGCCGCCAGAACCCCGCCGACAACATGCTCTTCGGCTACAAAAAGGCCGATGAAGCGCGCCGACAGTTTTATCTCATGTTATGGAATACCTATAAATATTTCAGCGATTATGCAAAATTAGATGGATTTAAGTTTGAATATAAGGAACAAAAATCTATCGCACCTATAAAGTCTCAAAATGTTTTAGATATCTGGATTTTCAATCGATTTATCTATACGCTTCAACAGGTAGATCTTCATCTTCAGAATTACAACGCCAAAGATGCAGCTTTAGAAGTCGAATCCCTGGTAAGTGATATTTCTACATGGTATATCCGCCGAAGCCGCAACCGAGTCTGGAGCCATTCAGAAGATAAAGCAGACAAACAATCATTTTATGAAACCATGTATCTTATCTTATCCAATCTCTCGATTGTTATTTCACCAATCATGCCTTTCCTTTCGGAAGAAATGTACACAACGTTAACTGGTAAAGAGTCCGTTCATCTTTCTTCCTGGCCGAATGCTGAAATCAAACCAGACGAACTGTTATTTGAAGATATGAAATTAATCCGCACTATCGCAGAAAATGGCCATAAAGTCCGAAAAGAACTCAAATTTAAAGTCCGCCAGCCATTGGCCAGTGTAACTATACAGCTGCCAAACAATACTCAGTTCAGACATGCCGAATTCGTCAATCAGTACACTAAATTATTATCCGATGAACTAAATGTCAAAAAAGTTATTGTCGAATCAGGTAAAGGTGAAGTCGAGGTATCTTACGACTCTAATCTAACTCCCGAATTAATTCTAGAAGGAGAACTCCGCGATCTGATCCGTTCGATTCAAGCTGAAAGAAAAACCCAAGGTATAGACCCTGATGTCAAAATTAAACTTACCGTTCCTGAAAAATTTAAAATGTTTGAATCGGTACTCCTTAAAAACGTATCAGCGCTGAGTATTGCATATGGTACAGAGCTTAAGGTTGAGCTAGCTAATAAAAACTAATATCCGAGCTATGTCATTACTACTGCCTTCATTTTTGCTATATCTGTTTGGTTTGCTGAACATGTTTGGTATTAAACAGGATTTGACTGTAAAACATGCAGCATTCTTCGTAATTGGCGTTGTCATCTTTTTTATCTGCCGGTATATCGGTCTCCAGTTCTTCCGTATTAATATTTCTTTCTTTTACTGGCTGTTCATAATCCTTCTCTGCATAACCTACATTATCGGTTTTGAAGCAAAAGGCTCTCGCCGCTGGATAGATCTATATTTCTTCAACTTTCAGGCTTCAGAATTCTTAAAGTTCTTTTTTATTCTTTTTTTTGCGGAACGGTTTTCCCAATTAAAGAAAAATATTGCTTCTTTTTCATTTTTTATGGCCAATTTGATGTATTTTTTGATACCTGCATTTATAATTTTCAAACAGCCCGATTTAGGAAGTGTGATGGTATATGTATTTGTCTTTTTCACTATGCTGCTTTTTACCAATACACCAAAGCGGTACTTCTTTTTTATAGGGTTTATTCTTCTGTTGCTTCTGCCGGTGGGTTGGATGGTACTGCATGATTATCAACGGAATAGAATTCTGAGTTTTATGAATCCGCATATCGATAAGCAGGGGACTGCCTACAATATGACACAGGCTATCATAACCATCGGTTCAGGAAATTTCCTGGGCCGTGGCCTTGGCCTGGGTACTCAGTCGCATTTATTCTTTCTTCCCGAAAATCATACCGATTTCGCGTTTGCTTCGCTCGTTGAACAGTTTGGATTCTTAGGCGGGGCAGTTGTCATCATTTTATATGCCATCATGTGTTTCGTCTTATTAAAACGGATTATTACTTACTTTTACCAGAGAGATCAGCAAAGCCAATTTAAATTCTATGTAACGCTCGGTTTTTTTGCCTTCCTGATTGTTCAGATATTTATTAACATGGGCATGAATTTGGGCCTTCTGCCGATCGCCGGTATCACCTTACCCCTTATTTCCTATGGAGGATCATCGCTTATAACTATGGCAATCGGGTTGGCTTTACTTCCATAAATATCTTTCTTCTTCTTTCAACCGGGGCGATAAAAAAGTCAAAATATTACTATAAGATAGAATTATGATATAATATATGATCATTTATATCTGAAATACAATTATGATAAAGGAGTTGGGTAGTATCGGAAGCAGGTTGATGTCAGCTTCTGAAGAAAAACTAATAAGAGCACAGACTATTCGTTTGCCTGGCGGTATAGTGTTTACCTGCCATCCCGATGCGGTAAAACTGGCCGAAGGCATCCATGTTGATAGAGTAAGTAATGGATTTGCTCATATGCAAGAACTTTTTGGAGGAGAGAATTCCGTTACCAGTAAATGGGAGTCGAGAGCTAGAAAAGAGGCAAAGCAGGTTGCAATGGAAAATTTTGCTACAAAACCAGCTTCCGCAATTGTGAATGAGATGTCGAAAGCGGCAGAATTATTTTTAAACTCGAATCGAATTCCTTCTCAAATGACTGCTCCAGAGTTTCATGGATTTATTGCACAATGGGTTACCAGCAGTACTATGAAAGGACTTTTTGGAATAGAAATAGATCGTGTACAAGCGACTCAACTTTCCGAATATGCAAGAGCTGTATTTGTTTCGTCTGCAACGGCCGATTTGCTGGGAAATAACCGCATTGCTTCACAATTGGCCAAAGTATTAGGTTATGATGGCGACAAAGCAGGCAGGGAACTTAGAACAACTGCAGAAGCAATTCTTAATACTTCGGATGCACCGCTCATTCATCATCTTAGAGATATTCCAGATGAAGTTCTTTCTCCGGAACAAAAAATTGCAGAAATTGCGGTTCTCATAGGTGGAAGTACCGGTAATACAGCCCATACCTTGACGCATCTTTTGATGTCACTTTCGGATCCCGCATTACAAAAATACCAAACAGAGCTTCGAACTCTTGATCCACAATCTGAAGATTACACTAGTAAAATAAATTCTGCCATGTATGAAACCTTCCGGATGTATCCTGCCGTTCCATTCATTAGGCGAACAGTTACAGAACCAATTAAACTAGGAGATACAGATATTCAACCTGGAACTAAGCTGGTAATATCTCTCCATACCATGCAACGAGACCCAGCAAAATTTAATAAACCTGGTCAATTTGATCCACAAAGAGATGGATCTTCTTGGAGACTGTCTTTTGGATCTGGTAAGCGAAGCTGTAGCGGAGTTCAAGTGGCAGTAAGAGAAATACCTATGTTTGCTGGGCAATTTTTTAATCGATATCAAACAGTTACAAACGGCGAGACTCAGCAGCCGATCCATGGGTTTCCCTTTATTGCTTATAATCCAGCTATAAAACTTTGTATACAGTAGTTTTCTCTTGCATAGACTGTTTTTTAAGGTATAATAATAACTTATGGCAAAGCACGCAGTAATTCGGACCGGTGGAAAGCAGTTTCTCGTTCAAGAAAACGACGAAATTCTGGTACAAAACACTTCCGGAAAAGAAAAAGACACAATCGAACTCGATACATTAGCCGTTTTTGACGGGCCGGAAGCTGTATCTTTAGGTACTCCTGTCCTTCCAAACCGAACAAAAGCAGTTATCGTATCGCATGTAAAAGGCGACAAAGTTAAAGTATCGCGTTTTAAAGCAAAAGTACGCTATCGAAAAGTTACCGGCTTTCGAGCCCAGTTAACAAAAATTAAGATTCTTTCTATTTAACAATGGCACATACAAAAGCTCAGCGAGCTGTCCGAGGAAACCGCGATTCACGATCCAAACGTTTAGGCGTTAAAGTTTGGGGCGGACAAACGGTTAATGCAGGAAATATCATTATTAGACAAAAAGGCACTAAAGTTCATCCTGGAGTTGGTGTTTTACAGGGAAAAGATTTCACCCTTATGGCTCTTCGTGCAGGTGTGGTAAAGTTCTATGAACGATCAGGAAAACAGTATGTTACTGTAGACATTATCTCAGAGAAATCAGCTCCTTCACAAGAGTCTACTTCATAAAACGTGATACAATAAAGCATGCCTGATGAAGTATCTACCATCATTGATCAATTAAAAGAAGAAACAGACTTTTTTAAAAAGGCTTCTTTGTTGGATTTTCTTAAAACTCATAAGAACATGCGCATAAAAGATTTAAGTAATCTTCTGGACATGAAACCTTCCTATATCTGCCACATTCTTCGCCTTAATAAACTTCCTGAAATCATCAAGGACGGTTATTACTCTAAACTAGTATCAATCAGCCATTTATTCATAATCGCCCGTTTAAATAGCCAAACAGACATGATTTCAGCCTATGAAGAAGTGCTTTCCAAAAGTCTTACTGCCTTGCAGACAGACGAATTGATCCGGGGCTACTTATACAAAATTACATCTGGCGGCGAATATATTCCCGAAGAAGAAATCACCGAACATATCAGCCGGGTAAAAAATCTTCACGAAGATCTGCATATTAGAATAGTCCAGACACGGGTGAAAGGCAAAATACTGATTGAAATAAAGGGAGGTCTTGAAAAAAGTTCAGAAATGATCCGTAAAATTATCCGGAAACTGGATGAATAAATAAGTGCACCATGTATTTTATTGCTTCTGAACGGAAGTCATTGGGGAAAGGATTATCTATGGTTCCTATCTTATCCGAAGGGAAATACCGGTAGAACACCTGTCCAATAATGCTTTCAATTTCTACGAATCCAAACTCACGCGAATCAGAAGAACGGGGTCTATTATCGCCCATAACAAACAAATGTCCCATCGGTACAATAACTTCCTGATCATTTTTTATAAATCCGCCTTCCCATAAGGGAGTTTTTGCCGAAATATAATTTTCCGAAAGCTGCTTGCCGTTTACATATACTTCTTCATTATTGATTCTTATTGAGTCGCCTGGCAGTCCTATTATCCGTTTAATAAATTCAATATCTGGATTTCGGGGTGATCTAAATACAATCACATCCCCTCGTTGTACATTGCGGAACCGATAGGTTATTTTACTGGTGAAAATATAATCGCCGGATTCAAATGTTGGTTCCATGGAAGCTCCGCGTATCTGATTCGGCTGAAGAATAAACAAATATATTACTATGAAGAGTGAACCTACAAATACAATCGTTTCGAGAATATCCATCACAAACTCAATGATTTTCTTGATTACCTTCATACTGATACATTGTAGAGAACAAAAGTTTAAAAAACAATAGTACACGCACTCAGAATGTTTGCTGAAGAGTCATTTTTTCGATATAATAGAGCATATTTAAATATCAGTTTATATCTGATACTGGATCTGTAGCTCAGTTGGTAGAGCGTTCGATTCACATTCGAAAGGTCACAGGTT
>CAZBEF010000022.1:0-7322 GCA_964490875.1 uncultured Gammaproteobacteria bacterium | reverse complement strand
TTGATTATTTAACAAGCCTATAGTAAAATAGGATACATGGCATCATCTTTTGGTAACAAGACAAAATCGTCTAATCTGAATAAAAACCCATTAGAAGCTCTTCATAATTTGGGCAATAATATTGTTGGCGAATCTGCTTCTGCAGTAAAAGACATCGGAACAGGTATATTTGATCAGATGTTGGGATTAGATTCCGCCGCTCCCCGAATTGAACAGAATCATTCAAAACAGGCTGAAAAACCACGCCGATCAGGTAATCGTGAAATTAGAACCATTTGGTCTTTTCAGCAGGAACAAGAGACTCGTACCATAAGTGAGCTTGTTAAGCAGCTTAAACAAGAAGTAAAACTGTTAAAACAGGCGGATAAAGCCCTCATCAATGAAGTAAAAGATATCGAAAATCTTACTCTGGAATCATTGCCAGCAAAACCAGGAATCTACCACATCCGGTTTATGGAGCTTTTGATTTCTATTCTTCGCACATTGCGAGCCAAAATTAATGAGTCGCGAACTTGGCTATCAGCGTTCCAATCAAAAAAGAAAAAAAGAGGTTCTGCGTTTGCTACTATGTCTAAAAAGAAAGGCACTCAGTTTTCACTTTCACAAGAACTTTCCAATGCAAGATCAGTTCAATAAGAATCTTAATTCTATGCCTTCAATAGAACAATATAAACAGATTGAACTTACCCAAATAGTTACTAGTGTAAATAATGTAGAGTTTAAATTGGGCATTGCAAATGATGGCAGTCAGGCAGATTTGACAGCAGAAGTAGTAAAAGAACTAGATAAAAGAGATTTGTATGGTATTAAAAGACAACTAAGGTTAGGGAATACTTTAAGCGGTAATAAGATCGCTTAATTATTCAATGACCTTCAAGAAAGTATTCACTCCGTGAGCCCAGCTGCCGTTTGAGGAAGGAGTATATTTTGCCATAATGGCAGAGGCCGTGATAAGTCCTTTATCGATATAATTTTTCTTAAGACCTGCAGCTACCGTATCTATTGCTTCTTCGTATGATGAAAAACGAGTTATGGTATTACCGTAAATTCCCCATCCCCAGCAGTTATATGAATTATGCGGAATAACCCTGCAAACACCCGATTCCTGCATTGCAATTGCAGGAAGTAGTCTATAGTCAAACTGATATTTATCAGATGTCTTTACAATATAGTCGGCGTAATCGTAAAGCGGTGAATTGTATTTTCTGAAAAAGCTTTTCAAATTCGCTGCCCGGCCGTCGGTGACATTTGTTTGTGTTTCGTATGTTCCCATGACAAGCGGTGCAGATGATTGAGCAAACTGATCATAATTCTTACCAATGTAGGCAATTTCGTCGAGTACTTTTTTAGAATTTTCTATGCGTTGATATTGTGCGTAAAGTTTATATGCTATTAAAATGTTTGCTGTAAGAAGTATCGCAAACAGTGGAATAAATAAAAGTCTTATACCCATAGTAACAGTATACAAAATTTAAGCCGAATGTAGGCGGTAATAGTATGTAGAAAATGGTTTATCTTTTATTTTCTTTATCTGGTATTTTTTCCACCCTTCTATTTCAAATCCATGAGAAATTATAAGAGCATTTTTTTTACTTTCTTTTTGTAGTTTATCTTTCAACTTTACTAATAGTTTCGGCAAAAGAAACAAATATATAACATCGGCCTTTTTAATATCTGCTTTAAAGATATTTTCTTTACGAAATTTTATGCCCTTTAATTTTTGGAGAACAGCCATAATCTTGGCCCGATAAATAAGCAGCGGATTAATATCTATTCCAGTGCCATATACTTTATATTTTTGCACAGCATACCGTACAACAATCCCATCTCCACAGCCCAGATCGATAAACCTTTGCTTCGGTTTGAGGTTGGCATAGCTTAAAATAACCTCAATTCGTTTGTTTTTGGTCTTCACATAGGGCGAGCCCATAAGCATTGAATAGACTAAGGAGATCATATAAATCATGAGGTAGAAGGAATAAAAAAGGACAAATATGAATAGAATTAAACCTAAGATAGGATAAAACATACCGTATATTGTATAATATTTTAAGAATTTCGCTACTGAAGCGTAAAAAGCCCCCTTAGCTTAATGGATAGAGTACTTGGCTTCGAACCAAGTGATAGGGGTTCGATTCCTCTAGGGGGCACAAATATCTGTAGTATACTTTCTATTTAATACTGGGCCTATAGCTCAACTGGTAGAGCAGCTCCCTCTTAAGGAGTTGGTTGAGGGTTCGAGTCCCCCTAGGCTCACACACATGATAATTGTCACTTCTTACAATAGCCCTGACTTAGATGGAATTGCTTGTTCTATCGCTTATTCTGAACTTTTGAATTCTTTAGGTAAAAAGGCAAAGGCGGTTTACAGCGGCGACCTTGGTCTAGAAGTAGAATTTGTCCGAAAATACTCTAATTATTTTCCTATCGAAAAACATCAAGGAACATATGATTCGGATATTCAGTTCGTATTAGTCGACACTGCAGATCCGGATGCTGTAGAATCTACTATCCCTGTTCAACAAGTGGTTGAAATATATGATCATAGACAAATAGTATTTGTCGACACTTTCATAAATTCAAGAAATACTATTGAACTTGTTGGTTCTTGCGCAACATTAATTACAGAACAGTTTCAGAAAAGCAAAATAAATCCTTCTTCAAACTGTGCATTATATCTGTATTCGGCAATTGTCTCAAATACTATTAATTTTAAAAATACAGTTACTACAGTTCGCGACATACAAGCCGCACAATGGCTGAAAGAGTTTTTTACAATACCAAAAGATTATGTAAAGCAAATGTTTGCTTCTAAATCCCAGGTAACAACAGATAATTTCCAACAAATAATCGAACAAGATTTCGCAGTAAAATCCTTGCATGGTAAGAAAATTGGAATAGCTCAACTTGAGATTGTAGATCTTAAAATTACGTTAAATGCTTTTCATACCGAACTTGATTTAGTTTTAAAAAGATTGAAAGAACTTTATAAACTTGACTATATTTTCTTTTCAGGTATTGATATTTTCGAAGGATATAATATATTCATTACAATTGATTCTGATTCAAATTTAATTTTCGCGAAAGCTTTGGGAATACCGAATCTCTACAGTGGTTATAGATCTGAATCCATTATTATGCGCAAAGAAATTGTTCCCAAACTTGAAGGAGTTTTAAAGAATGCAAACTATTAGTATTAAATCCTAAGATTTTCATTATTAAATATTTTATAAACTTATGGAACAAACTTTAAAAATAATCGGAATTTGCGGGAGTTTGAGGAAAGCTTCTTATAACAGAATGGCGCTACACATTGCTCAGGAATGCTTACCGGAAAATGTGTCGTTTGAAATTGTCGAAATAGGTGATTTACCGCATTTCAACCAGGATCTGGAAGAAAATCCGCCTCCATCGGTTACTGCATTTAGAGAAAAGATCAAGTCGGCTGACGCAATTTTATTCTCCGTTGCCGAATATAACTATTCGATTTCAAGCGTTTTAAAAAACGCAATTGAATGGGGATCACGACCGTATACCGGTGCGGTATTGAACAGAAAACCTGTAGCAATGATGGGAGCTTCTAACGGAATGGTTGGAACCGGCCGCGCACAACATCATTTACGCCAGATGTTTGTTCAGACGGATTCTTTAGTACTCAGCCGGCCGGAAGTTATGATTTCTTTCGCGCAGGAAAAATTTGACGCGAATGGAAAACTTCATGATGAAAAAACAAGAGAAAAGATCCAGAGTTTGGTTGATGCACTTGTTGAATGGACACGCAAATTAAAGCATTCAAAGCTTGCCTAATAGTCTGATCGACTTTCATATATATCGATTTCTTGACTTCTTATAAAAATGAGAATATATTTTTTCTCATATGAAACTATTATCAAAAATACCTCAAACCCCGATCGCTTTACGAATTGGTTTTGTTCTTATTGGTTTGCTTTTTTTAGTAGTTGCTGCACAAGTTCCGTCTTTAACACAGACAAAAGCCAGCGAGACTACACAGCAGACACTTTCCGACACATCTGCTCCAACCGCACCTTATTTTATTAATGTCGGCGCTTCTTCGCCTACAATGGTAGCAATTTTCTGGGGAACCGCGACCGATGATTCAGGAAGTATTGCTGCATATAATGTATATAGAGATAGTAATCGAATTTATAGTGGAAATACAACATACTATTATGACACTGGTGTAACTGGAGGCAATACGTACTCATATTATGTAACAGCTACAGATCCTTCTGGCAATGAAGGGCCAGCAACCGAAAATAAGACAGTTACGACACCGCCGGGACCAACACCAACAAATACTCCTATCCCAACATTAACAACCGCCCCAACTCCAACTGTAGCTTTATCATCACCTACTCCAACAGTTACTACTGCTCCGACATTAACACCATCACCTACTGTTGCAGTAGATACATCCGGACCAACTGTAGCAATTACATCCCCAGCAAATAATGGTACAGTTGCCAAGAATGCAACGACAACAATTCAGGCAAGTGCTTCTGATATTTCAGGTGTATCGAAAGTTATGTTTTATGTAAACAATGTGCTAACTTGCACAGATACTGCCACTCCATATACATGTGCATGGATGGTGCCAAATAGAAAGGGTACCGTTTATAGTCTTAAAGCGACCGCTTATGATACTCTCAATAACACATCGTCCTCCACGATTAGTGTTACATCAAAATAAGAAAATAAATCAGATTAGGGCGTTAATACGGCCAATCTGGTATAATAAGGCGGTTAGAGTTTAGTTTGAAATGTATGAAACTATCTAGCCGCCTTCTCTTTAAAAAAAATAAATACCAGATCATTTTGTGGTTATTAATATTAATCTACATTCTCTATTTTACTGCCTTCAGTATTCTCCGATTTCATCATTTATATGCAGAATACTTTGACTTGGGGATCATGCATCAGACTGTGCACAATACCTACATGGCTCTTAAAACCGGCGATATGTCGCGAATTCTTGAGCTGACAAATCCTCACGGCGGTACGGCGCAGATCAAACGCATGGCTATTCATAACGATATTATTTTGGCTTTTCTTGCTCCGTTTTATTTTATCTATTCAGGACCCGAGACAATTCTTATCATCCAGACTATCGTTTTAGCACTCGGCGCCTGGGCTGTTTTTAAAATTTCTCAGCATATTGTAAAAAACGAATTAGTATCGTTGTCTCTTTCTGTGGCATATCTTCTTTATTCACCAATGCAGAGGGCAAATATCTTCGAGTTTCACGCAGTAACTTTCGCAACGACTTTTATTTTATGGATGTATTATTTCTGGCTGAAAAAAAATCTCCGTTTGTCTTTCTTATTTCTTGTACTAGCACTTTTCACAAAAGAAGAAGTTGGGTTATCTATCGGCATGTTTGGAGTCTATCTCATTTTCTACCAATTTATGAAAATAAGAAATAAGAGAGAAGAAATAAGATCGATTCTGTATCCCATTACTATCACAATTGTAAGCTGGGGATGGGCTCTTGCGTCAACTTACCTCATCATCCCTTATTTTAACGGCGGGGAACATTTTGCGACGGGTTATTACAGCAGTGTGCGAGATACATACTTCCAATCAATTTTTAGCTCCAATACGCTCCAGTATTTTTTCCAGCTTCTTGGACCGATGGCCTTATTGCCGATACTTGCTCCTGAATTTATTTTTGTCGCTCTGCCGGAATTCGGCATCAATCTTTTGTCAAGCAATCTGCAGCTTAGAAGCTTAATGTTTCAATATTCTTCGGTAATTCAGCCATGGTTATTTATCGCAGCAATTTATGGCGCTTCACGGATTCTCAAATTGAATAGAAAAGCATCTGTCATCATCTCTTCTGCTGTCATCATCGCGAGTTTAGTATTTAGCTATTTCAAAAGCCCGCTGCCCTATTCACAGGAAAAAAATTTAGATGCATTGCTATACGATCATGCACAGGAGCATGCGATTGTTGCTAAATGGTCGCGGCGTTTATCGGTAGATGACATAAAAGTTTCAGCAACCGATCAGGCAGCTCCATACTTTGCAGGCAGAAGATATTTCTACATTTTTGCAGAAACATATCCTTCAGCAGACTATGTAATCGTCTCGATTCCGAATATCCACTATACCTACCGGAACGCTGTAACTATTCCAGCCTACGATTTATTACAGAAAGATCCGCGATATAAAAAGGTGGACGAGCTGGCGGGGTATGAAGTATATTTGCGAATTAATAGATTTTAAATAATATTACTGTTTTCTATTTACATGATACGCTGTTAGAAATGTTGTTATGGGAACAGCCAGAATTAACCCGATACTTGCAATCAGGGTCCGCACCACTTCTTCGGCAATCATTTCGTAATTTAAGACTTCTGCAAAGGGATGAGGATTATTTATAAATAGCAGCAACAATGGCAGCGCCGCACCGGCATAAACCAAAACAAGAGTATTCACCATCGAGGCAATGTGATCGCTCCCAATGTCCATTCCTTTCGCATATAACTGTGTAAACGTCAATTTAGGAGATGTCTTTTTTAGCTCATACACTATGGCAGCCTGCGAAATAGTAATATCGTCTAAAATTCCCAAAAGGCCAATAATAATTCCGGCCAACAGAATTCCCTGCATATTGAAAGTACCCGGTTTTGCCGTCTGCAAAAAAACAGCTTCGTCGGAAGAAAATCCACTCAGCTTTGCGAAATGAATATAAATATATGCCAACAGTCCAGTTATTATCAGACTTATTATCGTTCCTACAACGGACATTGTTGTCTTGCCATTTATTCCGTGCGATAAGTAAAACGTAACCGGAATAATTATGATCGAGCCGAGTATGGAAATAAATACCGGATTCGCGCCGCCGATTATCTGCGGAAGAATAAATTGAAAGATGACAAAAAATGAAATGATCATCCCCAGTACAGAAGCAGCTCCCCGTTTACGGGCTATCAAAACAGCCAAACCGATAAAAATCGCAAACAGCCAGTAGAGTGAATCACGCCGAACATAATCGCTGATATAAATCGAGTTATGACCATCTTGTCCATCGTTTATTGTCAGAACTACCTTATCACCAACCAAATATCTCGGCACTTTCGCGACCGGTACATCGCCATTGTTCACGGTGAGTTTTTTCCCTTTATCCTTTCCTTGAATAAGTAAAACTTCCAGTTTCTGAAAAAGCTGTTTTTTCTCCATCACTTTGATCTGTTTTTCTTCAAGAATTTTGGTGACAACTGCTTCGGCTTTAAAAGAAGAATCGGCAGATGTCTGTGCAAAAATTAATTTAGGGAATAAGAAGGCGATGAATATACTGA
>CAZBEF010000021.1:0-7423 GCA_964490875.1 uncultured Gammaproteobacteria bacterium | reverse complement strand
CGGTTTCCCACAAGGTGTGCGTGTCTCGTGGTACTTGGGTGCAGAATAGGGTTGTCTCAGATTTATAATACAAGGCTGTCACTTTCTATGGCCATCCGTTCCAGGATGTTTTTTTATCTTCAACAAATCCCACATTATCTGTCCCGCAACAACTGATCTTGCGATCAGTTTTAGGCTTTTCCGCATTCGCTCGCCGCTACTAACGGAATCTCATATGATTTCTTTTCCACCAGGTACTGAGATGTTTCAGTTCTCTGGGTTCCCATCCATTCCGATAAATCGGAGGATCTTCATGCTTACGCAAGAAGGGATTGCTCCATTCGGAAACCAGCGGGTTGTAGCGCCTGTTGGAGGGCTCTCCGCTGTTATCGTGCTCGTACACACGTCCTTCTTCGGCTTAAACTGCCTAGGCATTCGCCATTGGCTTTATTTCTTCCATCTCTTTTGTGAGTTAATTCACTAAGAGGTCATTACATTAAGATGTTTATTTATCTACAATCAATCCCAAATTGTCAAAGTACTTTAGTACTAAAAGAGTCGAACTCTTATCTTCCGTCTTGCGACGGGCGCTTTGCCGTTTAAGCTAAGTACCAAATTGTATACAGTGCTGTGGACCTGACCGGATTCGAACCGGTGAGCTTCGCATTGCAAATGCGATGTTCTAGCCAACTGAACTACAGGCCCTTATTAGTCAGTAGACGACAGACTAAAGTCTGTAGTCGCAATTGCCAAAGAACACTAGAATTTTAGGCATTAAAAAAACAGCCTATTTCCCCTATCTTTTTCCCGTTTACAGGACCGTTGGAATTTCGGCTGTTAGGAGCGCAGGTTGTGCGTCCAATCGTGCCATCAAGTAAGACGTAATATCATCGGTAATGGATATGTTAACAAATGCTTATTTGAATGTCAACTAGGAAATTTTGGTATGCAGCTCGAGCCTATGAATTCGTGATTCGTGATCTGAATATCGTTCGTTTTGGTCTATAGTAACTGCATCCAAAATATCTTTTAAAACTGCGGTAATACCATTAAATCTTTGGTTTATAGTTTCTAATTGTTTATCTATAGCCATAAACTTATCGTCAATTTGATCAAGTCGTTTGTCTACTTTCTTAAACCGTTTATCAAGAAAGCTGAACTTTTTATTCATTTCACCTTGTTGTATGGAAAGATTCTCAGAAATGCGAATTTCAAGCTGATTTATTGCGCTAGTAATTTTTCGCTCCGTATCTTCTGAGATCTTTTTTTGAAACTCTTCAAGAAAACCGTGAATTGTATTCAAATCTTGAGATGTAAGCGACATACAATGCAGTCTAGCAGAAGTTAAAACCATTTCAATCGCCTATAAGCCACAAATTAACTCAAATAGAAAGTTACATTGAAATGCCTTAAAATTAATTGTATGGAAACTAATTTGGTTTCACCGAGAGAAATTCGTTCAGCACACATGAAGCTGGATGTAGAATCTTTAATAGGAGACGAGAAAGATTTTGACAAAATAACTGAAAAGCTATTTGCTGAATTAAAAAGTTTAAAAGAAAAAAAGTATAATATTTGTTTTGTTTCTGGGGGCATGGGAAAAGAAGATGAAAGTGAAGAACAAAAGAAAAAAAATAGAAAACTCTTGGTTTTAGATACAGAAAATATAAGAAAAGAATATGCTAAAGATGGAAGAACATTAGTTTTATCCTCGATGGATTTTTTTGCACCTAAAGTCTGGGAAGCATGGAAAGGTTACACGCCTAATAGCGGCACTAAGGATGATAAAATGAAGGAAATTTGTCGTGGTTTAGTTAATGTATCAACTGATGTTTTTTTTACTCCTAATTGGAGAAACTATGAAGGTTGCAAGGATGAATATGAAACTGCTTTAAAATCTCCTGGTATACGTGTTCATGATCTTGATCCTCAAAAGGCTCCTTAAAGATTACTTAGAAGATAATACGTACTCCGCCAAGTTCTGAATAATCAAATTCATGAAAATGATGAATGGAACCGATAAACATTCTGTTCTTATGCACTTTATGCGATTTTGAAATTTTATCCACCAGCTTTGGTGTAAATTCTTCGTCTACATATTCTACATTTATATTAAAATGCGGAAAAACTCCAGCTTTTTGAAGATCAGGGATAAGATGCTGGAACTCTTCAATTCCGGTATCTTTGCCTTTTTCTTCGCTTTTGCAGTGAATAAGTGTAATATTCCAGCCTGTTTCATTTCGATTAATATAGTCCAGAATCGAATGAAGACGGTTGGTATGATGGACAAAGACAATAAATCGGCCTTCAACAAGATCGCTGAATTTCTGCATGAGGAAATTATGAACAACCGGAATATTTTTAGTTAATCGAAGCAGTGATTTCAAAATGTAATCCTGATAAATAATTACTCCTACCACAATAAGCGAAGGTATAAAATAAATTGCGAAGAATTTAACATTGTTCTGATCAATAAGAATATTACCGACAATTCCAATAAATGTTGAAATAAACGCGAACGCCACAAATAAAAGCGGCGCTCTATAGGTTCGTTTTAATTCTGTTCGTGTTTCACGGAGTATCAGATTTCCAAACGCAAAGGATGTCATGACTCCCAAAAATGAAATTGTGTAAACACCTGCAAGTGAAAGCAGTTCGCCGCCTGTCATCAATAAAATAGAACTACACAACACAAAAAAGCCGAAGATGATAATAGGATAGCTTCCTTTGTTATTCTTTTTGCCTAAAAATTCCGGCAGGCATGCATCGCTGGACATACGGTATGCAAGACCGCTTACACCGACAAACGATGTCAGTACAGCTCCAGCAAGCACCATGCATGCATCAATAACTACCAAATATAACAATGGTGATCCGCCGATTACCTTTGCTGTGTCGGCAAGGAGAAAATCTTTAGCTGCTCCGATAGCACTTAAAGGCAGACTGTTCAATGTAACTAAAGAAATTAAAGGATTAAAAATGGCAACTCCAATAAGCATATTCCGAAGCGTTTTTCTGAATACACCTTTTTCCTGCTCTTCTACAAAGTTGGCAGAGCTTTCAAATCCGGAAACTCCCAACAACGAGGCTGAAAAGGCTAAAAAGAGCGTAAAGGTAAGATTACCATGAGTCGCGATAATTCCGCCGGTGTTTCGGAAATTTTCCATAAATAATGAGTTTCCTTTCAAAAAATATATAAGACCAGCAATAACTACTACGATTAAAGTAATAATATGAGTCACAAAAATGCCAAGAGCTACTTTTGCTGAATCCTGAATGCCGGACACAACAAGTACTGCGAAGGCAAACAGAAGGCCGATAGTGACAGGAATAACAGGTATAGGCAAAATTGTGTGCAGGTATTCAATACCAACCTTAGCAGAAATTACAGCTGTTGCGATATAGGAAAGAATTGTCATAACGCCTGCAACGGAAGCAAATATTTTCGAAGTGCCGTTTAAAAGGCAGTTATAAGCTCCTCCATTGATAGGCAGCGCCTCGACAACTTCGGTATAGACAGCTTTGTACAGAAAAAGAACCAGAACGATCATCAGAAGAACAATTGGAGCGTAAACACCTGCAAATATGGCCGCGATTCCCGAAACGTATAAAGTAGAGCTTAAGATGTCATTACCGCAGATAGCTGTTGCGAGATACTGATTTAGCTTTGCATGTATCGGATGCTTTTTTTCTGATTTTGTGTTCATATATAGTCAGATTTGGGTTATTAGATGATGATTATATTGTATCTGATACTTAAATACAATACATAATTGTTATGTATATTCATGTACGTGAAACTAGTATATTTGCCGGCTCGCTAACTTTGCAGTTTGAAGATTCTTAATTAATATAATACATTATATAAAGAATAGTAAACTGATTTCCTCTTGCATTTACTTTTCACTTTCATTTAATATAAAAGTATTAGATATTTTATTGGTCAAGATATGAAAAATAAAAAAAACATTGTCTGGTTTGAAGAGGTTAATAAAGAAGATGTGGGTCTTGTTGGTGGAAAAGGCGCTAATTTAGGCGAAATGGCGAACGCTAGTTTACCTATTCCTTATGGCTTTGTAGTAACATCAAATGCCTACTTTCACTTCATAGAGGAAGCCGGACTTGCACCTAAAATATCTGCTTTTCTTAAAAATGTCAATTTTGATAACTCACATGAATTAGATCAGGTTTCTAAGCATATTCAGGAATTGATTATTGAATCTCCTATGCCTTCTGCTTTAGAAAAGGAAATTCTACATTTCTATAAAGAACTTCCGGTTAAGCAGGAAAAATATTTTAAACATAACATCTCGTTGATCGAACAAAGTATTCATTCCCTGTCGCATGCATATAAACCTTCACTTGTTGCTGTACGTTCTTCAGCGACTGCAGAAGATCTGCCGACTGCTTCGTTTGCGGGACAACAGGAAACATACCTTAATGTAAGCGGAGAAACTCATTTATTAATGAAAGTTAAAGAATGCTGGGCATCTTTGTTTACCGCCCGCGCCATGTATTATCGGCATGAACAGGGATTTGATCATTTTAAAGTTGGGCTGGCTGCTGTTGTTCAGCGGATGGTTCAGTCTGAAAAATCGGGTATTGCCTTCAGCATCGATCCTGTAACCAATGATAAAACAAAAATAGTTATTGAAGCGATTTTTGGACTGGGTGAATATATCGTGCAAGGAAAAGTAACGCCAGATCATTATGAAGTAGATAAGCGATCCTTCGTCATTCTGAAAAAAGATACCAAATTCCAAAATCTTAAATTCATTAAGGACGGAAAAGAAAATATTGAAGTCAAACTTACCAAACGCGAAGGATCCGAACAGAAACTTATTGATGAAGAAATTATCAAAGTTGCTTTGTTGGTTAAAGATATCGAGACACATTATTACTTTCCGCAGGATATTGAATGGGCCATAGAAAAGGACCGAGTTTACATTGTTCAATCGCGACCAATTACCACAATTAAAGCTACCACGGAAAAATCTGAGAAAACCGGGCATGAAGTTGTGGCAGCTCTTCCGATTCTTACCGGTTCCCCAGCTTCTCCCGGTATCGGTGTGGGCCCAGTAAAAGTAATTCATTCTCCGAAAGAAATTGATAAAGTTCATAAAGGTGATGTCCTTGTGGCACCTCAGACAAACCCTGATTATGTGCCGGCTATGAAGAAAGCAATCGCCATAGTTACCGAAAAAGGAGGCCGTACTTCGCATGCAGCAATAGTATCGCGAGAACTAGGAATCGCGGCAGTGGTAGGAGCCGAAGGCGCTACAAAAGTACTGAAAAATGACATGGTTGTTTCGGTGAATGGAGAAACGGGTGAAGTTTATAAAGGAAGTGTATTTTCTAAAAATAAAGCAACTCATGAAACTCATCACAAAAGTCCAAAGACAATTACTAAAGTATACGTAAATCTTGCCGAACCGGAACAGGCTAAGAAAGTTTCCGAAATGGATGTCGATGGTATTGGTCTCCTCCGTGCTGAATTCATGATTGCCGAAATCGGAACTCATCCGAAGGAATTCATCAAACATAAAAAAGAGCATGAGTTTGTCAAAAGACTCACTCATGATCTTCACAAATTCGTAGATGCTTTCTCCCCAAGAAAAGTTGTATACCGTGCGACAGATTTCAAAACGAATGAATACAAAAATCTAATCGGCGGTAAAGCATTCGAGCCGCATGAAGAAAATCCTATGATCGGATACCGTGGTGCATCGCGTTATATTTCTGATCCAGCCGTATTCTCACTTGAGCTTCAGGCAATTAAAAACATTTGGGATCAAGGATATAACAATCTCCATTTAATGATTCCATTTGTCCGTGCGCCGTATGAACTCATCAAGATCAAAGAAATTGTTGCCGAACACGGGCTTCTTGCACTCCCCGGCTTTAAGCTTTGGATTATGGCCGAAGTCCCGGCATGTGCTTTACAGATTGAAGAATTTATTAAAGTCGGTATCGACGGCGTTTCAATCGGCACAAATGATCTTACGATGATGCTTTTGGGTGTAGACCGGGACAATAGTGTTGTCGCCAATATTTATGATGAACGGAATCCTTTGGTTCTGAGTGTGCTTGAGTACATTGTAACAACCTGTGCTCAGTATGGAGTGACATGCTCTATCTGCGGCCAGGCAGCGTCGGATTATCCGGAATTGGTGGAAAAACTTGTCAAAGCAGGCATCACCAGTGTCTCGATCAGTCCGGATGCTGTAGATAGAACCCGCAAACTTATTTATGAAATAGAGAAAAAGCAGTTTGAGCATAGGCATCATAAATAATTGTTGGATATCAGCATCTTTTTATCTTTCTAAAATATGGCAGTAATCAAAAGCATCCAGGCTTATGAAATAATGGATTCGCGTGGATTTCCCACAATTGAAGCGCGTCTTATCTTGGATAATGGAAAATCGGTGAATACTTCGATTCCATCGGGAACCTCTATTGGAAAACATGAAGCCCTAGAACTCCGGGATCAAGATCCAAAACGGTTTGACGGCAATGGCGTGATTCAGGCTGTCACATACATAAATACACTTATTGCTCCCAAACTGGTGGGAGTTTCGCCGTTAAAGCAGCAGGAAATTGACCATTGGCTTATTAAAGCAGACAGCACGCCAAATAAAAGCAAACTTGGCGCCAATACAATGTTGGCTGTGTCGCAGCTTATCGCAAAAGCAGGTGCCGTGGATCAGGGTATGAGTGTATTTAAGTATATTAATGCGCTGCATGCAAGCATTTTCAAAGAAAAAATTGCTATCGAAAAACTTCCTTCACCGATTTTCAGCATGATAAATGGCGGCAAACACGCTAACAATAATCTGGAATTTCAGGAGTTTCATGTAATTCCTTCTTCTTCGTTGAGTTATTCAAAAGCGTACCAGATGGGAGTTGAGTTGTTTCATGAAGTATATAAAGTATTAATATATAGAGGCGCCAATACTTCGGTCGGTGTAGAAGGCGGCTACAGCCCCAGTTTCAGCACCAATACCGACGCTCTTGAAGTTCTGAATGAAACGATAATCCAACGTGATCTTAAACCGGGCATGGATGTATTTTTGGGCGTTGATATCGCTTCATCTAATTTTTATAAGAACGACCGCTATGAAATTAAAGATAAACCGCATCCTCTTAAGCGGGACGAATATATAGACTTCATTAAAAATCTTACGTCTCATTTCTCTATGCTTGTTCTGGAAGATCCTCTTCAGGAAGACGATTACGACGGCTGGAAAAAACTTTCAGCAGTTTTGCCGGAACAGATTTATCTTGTCGGTGATGATCTGATAACAACTAATAAAGAAAGACTTATGAAGGCGATTAAAGAAGAATTATGTACTACTGTTCTTATTAAGCCAAATCAAATTGGTACTATCACCGAGACATTAGAAGTTGTCGATCTTTCCCGTAAAAATAATTTTAATTATATTGT
>CAZBEF010000020.1:0-7539 GCA_964490875.1 uncultured Gammaproteobacteria bacterium | reverse complement strand
TGTAAATGTAGCTTATACTCCATTGATTATTTTAAAAATTTTATATAATGTATATTCCATACTTTAATAATTAAACACAGTATACCTATGCCAAAATCAAAATCAGCTGCGACTGAATCCAAAAAATCAGAAGAAACACAGGAAATGTGTCCGAAATGCGGATCACCGCTTTCACCAGTTACCGAAACCCCAACCGGAAAACGGCTGCAGCGATGTTCAGCCGGATCATGGAATCCGCAGACCCGCCAGACCGAAGGCTGCGACTATGTAAAATGGCTCGAAACCCCGCCGCAAACCTTGGATGAAAAATGTCCAAAATGCGGCAATCCATTACTTATGATCACCACCCGTTTTGGAAAAAAAGCCAAGAAATGTTCAACTTCCGGATGGGACCGCGAAGCCCGTAAAGCAACAGGCTGCGATTACATTGAATGGATCAACAGCTCAACACGCCAAGATCTTGATGAAGACTGTCCGCAGTGCGGAAGCAAATTGGTGTTAGTTACCACCAATAATGGAAAGCGGATGAAGAAATGTTCTACCTCCGGATGGGACAGAGCTACCAAGCAGGCAACCGGATGTACATATATTCAATGGCTGAATGATAACCGGCCTTCTATGAATAACGGAGACGAGAATTTTCCTGCCGAACCTATTTAACTTTGCAACACATGTAGAGACGTCCCTCCCCGGGGCGTCTCTACAATTATTTTTTCCTCTGCAGATTTAATTCAATGAATTCCTTAAGGAGAGATTTATATTCCGCCTCTGTTTGAATTGAATCGACTATCGAATGAGCTTCGTGACTCAGTGAGTCAGTTTTTTTTTGAATTTCTGCATCAATGCCATATGAATGGATGAGATGTTTCACAAACTCAATTTCTTTTGTTGTAATATCTTTGTTTCCAAATATCTTACTTAATGTTGTTTTTTCTTCTTCAGAAGTTTTTTTCATAAGTAGCGAACGGTACAATGTTTTTTTATTTTCCCGGATATCAGAGCCCAATGGTTTACCAATGGTTTTTTCATCTCCATAGAGCCCAAGTTCATCATCTTTTATCTGAAAAATAATTCCCAACGATTCACCCAAATTGTTAATCTTGTTTATTGTTGCTTGGGGAGCCTGTGCGAGTATAGCGCCCAGTGTGAGTGGTACGACAATACTGTAGCGCCCTGTTTTATTGCGAAACATATCCAATATTTCGTTTTCATTCGGTTCATAAGAACTGCTGGCATAAAATATGTCCGTCATCTGCGCGCTTCCCAGTATCTGTAATTCACGACTTAAATAGGAAATAAGTTTCTGTGTGGTTTCATAATCGGAAGCAGATTGCGCTAAGATTTCATATGCCGCAAAATAACCGATATCGCCAACGCATATTCCCATTGATTGTCCATAAAGCAAAGGATTGGCTATTTTTTCCTGCCTGCCAATGTCGATATACTGTGCAAATATAGACTGGCTTCCCCGTCTCATCAAATCATTATCCATAATGTCATCGTGAACAAGAATCATCGCAGCTAGGATTTCATACGCACTGCCCGCTTCAACAATTTTTTCAGTGGTTGTACCGCCGCACAGTTCATAACCGAGAAGAACCTGAATACCGCGCAATAATTTTCCTTTTGGTACAAATGTTTGAATTCTCTTAAATGCGTCTTTATATAACAGTAGCGAAACAGGAGCATTCTGTATTTTATTTTCCAGCAGATCATGCATGTTGTTTACAAGTTGTGTGCGTTTATTTTGGATATAATCGTGTAAGTTCATAATTGTAGTATATCACTATATGAGAATCGTATCGCTTTCCCCCTCCGCAACCGAGATTCTATTTGCCATAGGCATGGGCGAAAGCATCATCGCCAACACGATTTATTGTGACTATCCGCCGCAGGCAAAACAGATTCCCAAAGCCGGCAGTTTCATACGCATTGATATTCACAAATTACAAGAGATGAAAGCCGACATTATCTTCACGTCTTCCATTGTTCAGCAGAAGATTTCTGAAGAATTGCAAACAGCCGGTCTGCCTGTCTGCCACACCGATCCCCGATCGCTTACCGGAATCTATCAAAGTATTTTTCAAACAGCAAAAGCAGTCGGAAGAATTCAACAGGCGAAAAAAATTATTCAATCAATGAAAGCTGAAGAAGAAAAACTGCGGTCGGTTCGTCATTCGCATCGTCTGAACGTATATATCGAAGAATGGTTTAAACCGCCGATGGTATCTGGCAATTGGGTTCCGGACATTGTTGAATTAGCCGGCGGAAACTATGGAATTGTACAGTCAGGTGAATTATCTCGTGAAGTAACGTTGGATGAAGTAATAAACTATGATCCCGATATTATTTTATCTTCGTACTGCGGATTCGGAAAAAATAGCAATCAAAATCATCTGTTACATAGGCCAGGCTGGAAGAATTTAAGAGCGGTGAAAGAGAAACATCTTTATAATCTAGATGAAACAATTTTGAATCGTCCCGGCCCGCGCATATTGCAGTCTGTTTCTAATATTCAGGAAGCTCTATCTCAGTACAAAAGTAGTTTATAGTCCATTGATTTTGAGAAATGAACACATTATGATGGTGGGTATGTTGACGCAGCAGGATCTTGAAGCCATTGGAAATATCATTGATGAAAAATTGGATAAAAAGTTAGCAAGTCTTCGTTCTGATGTTAAGTCCTTAAAACTTGATGTGAATCATTTAAAAAAAGCAGTGAAAGAACTGCAAAAAGAGACTAAAGCTTTGCGTTCAGATATGAATATGATCGTCAGATTTTTCGATAACGACATTACTGGCGTCCGCCGCCGCGTGGACCGCCTGGAGGATTATCTGCATATTTCTTCTTAATTCATGTAAACAATAGCGACACATGATATACTATAGGTATATTTTATAAGTGTATTAATTAGAAATGGCAGAAAAAGATCGTCGACAGCCAACTCCTAGTGTGGAACCTGAATATCAACAACCTGTAAAGGAAAGTCTATCTACACCATGGAGCGTTATACAAAACAGACTAAAGCCACGTCCACCCCACGAGCCACCCTCTGGTCATTTTATACTAGTAGAGGATAGAGAAAAACATATCGAAGCACATAAAATTGGATTATTAATGCAAAGAGGATTTGAGATAAAAAATGAATTAAAAGCCTGCGCATGGGTTGATGCTATAGAATATTCAAAAACCATAAAAGCTTTTAATTCTTATATTAACCAACTACGTCAAGAATTAGAGCCAACATTCATTGAAGGAGAGAAGACAATGGAAATGTCGGCTCTTAAGAGAATGCTTACAAGAGAAGCTTTTGAAGCATATTTAAATAGATCTTCTTTGCAGTTAAAAGAATATATTGCCTACGAAAATGTAAGATCTACGATTATTAAAGGGAAAGCTTTAGATAAAGTAAAAAATGAAATAAAAAGTCTTGAAACTGAACTGGATTTATACGAAAGTGCTAGAGATTTTTTAGCACGTACTTCTGAATACTCTGAAGATTATTCAATATAAACTCTCTGCTCGATTTTTGGCAAGTACTCCATTACAATATCCACTATGGGTTTACACATGTACCCGACAATTCTTGTTATCTACGGTGCAACCGGCGACCTCATTGGAAAAAAAATAGTACCGGCTCTCTATCATCTGTACGAAAAAAAACAGCTTCCCGCAATGATTCATATCATAGGTTTCTCCCGCCGCGACCTTTCTACCGAAACATTCCGCCATCATATTTTCAAACTTCTTGAAAACCATAAAGACATCGATGAACATAAAAAAGAGGTGCAGAAATTTCTCAATTTATTTTCTTATCATCAAGGGAAGTTCGATGCGCGCACCGACTACGACTCGCTCGCAAAAACGCTCGGCCGGATCGACGGCGAATGGAGAACGTGTGCCAACAAACTGTTTTATCTTGCCGTTCCGCCCTCAAACTACAAAACAATTTTTACTCACCTTGCCGGCTCCGGACTCACCATCCCCTGCGGCCCCGACGGCGGCTGGACCCGCGTACTTGTCGAGAAACCATTCGGCCACGATCTAAAAACCGCCGAAGACCTGGAGCTTTTCATGGCGAAATTATTTAAAGAAGAACAGATTTACCGAATCGATCATTATCTTGCCAAAGAAATGCTTCAGAACATTCTTACCTTCCGTTTTTCCAATAACATGCTAGAACCTTCTTGGAATAATAAATTTATTGAGAAAATTGAAGTGCGAGTATATGAATCAGCCGGCGCCGAAGGACGAGGTGCATTTTACGATGGTGTGGGGGCGCTTCGTGATGTCGGCCAAAACCATCTTCTTCAGATGCTAGCTCTTATTACCATGGATCATCCGGTAAATTTTGAAGCTTCAACAGTTCGAAAGCATCGGGCGAAAATTCTGCAGTCGCTGAAAAAATTGTCGCGGATAGAAATAAAAACAGATACATATAGGGCTCAATATCAGGG
Organism: uncultured Gammaproteobacteria bacterium; assembly: GCA_964490875.1. Taxonomy (GTDB): domain Bacteria; phylum Patescibacteriota; class Microgenomatia; order UBA1406; family GWC2-37-13; genus CAYYYG01. The sequence continues at coordinate 3,081 of CAZBEF010000020.1, read as the reverse complement.
ATACCAGAATATTAGCGGTGTAGCAAAAAAGTCTGAAATGGAAACATATTTCAAAATAAAAACATTTCTTGATAATCCGCGGTGGGCTGGTGTACCGATATATCTAGAACATGGCAAAAAAATGCGAAAGAATCTGAAAGAAATTGTTGTCACATTTAAACATTCAACTCCTTGTTTATGCCCGGCGGGCGAACATATTCAGAACGTAATTACCTTCGCCATAGAACCCGGCGAAACAATTAAAATGAAATTTCTTTCCAAAGCTGCCGGTCTAACAACTCAAATAGAAGAACGGACTTTTGATTTTCATTATCGCCGCCGTTCCCGAAAACATCAGTATGTTGAAGAATACGAAAAACTTCTTCTTGAAAGCATCGCAGGGAATCAGCTGTTGTTTGTCAGTACCGATGAGGTGAAGGCGATGTGGCGGTTTGTCGATCCGATTATAGAATCATGGCGCGCCAATGACGTGCCACTTCATAGCTATAAAGCGAATTCAAATGAGCCGGTGAAAAAATCTAAGGTGATAGATTATGCGCAGTCTATTTCTTCCATGCGGAAAACTATCGGTGTGTTAGGTTTGGGGAAAATGGGGCGCGGTGTTTCGGAACAACTTTTGGAAAAAGGCTGGGAAGTTGTCGGCTACAACCGCACGGCCGAAGTCACCGAAACCATGCAGGCAAAAGGGTTAACTCCCGCATTTTCTATAGAAGAATTCGTCCGGAAAATTCCAGCGCCGCGGGTTGTGTGGATGCTTGTTCCTTCAGGTAAACCGGTCGACGAAATGCTATCAGAAGTTAGTAAATATCTTGAAAAAGGTGATATTGTTGTAGATGCCGGCAATTCGTTTTATAAAGATGCCAAGGCGCGGGCGGCGCGCCTTGCCAAAAAAGGAATTGCGTTTATTGATGTTGGAACTTCGGGCGGTCCGGGCGGCGCCAGAAATGGAGCATGTCTTATGGTCGGCGGCGATAAAAAAACATACGAATATCTTCTGCCGCTTTTAACCGATCTTGCTCTTCCCAATGCCGTCACATTTTTCCCGGGAGTCGGCGCGGGGCATTTTGTGAAGATGGTTCATAACGGCATCGAATACGGCATGATGCAGGCAATTGCCGAAGGATTCACCATTCTAAAAAAATCTTCATACAAACTCGATTTAAAGCAGGTTTCGCATATCTATAATAATGGCAGTGTCATCGAATCCCGCCTTACCAAATGGCTGAATAATGCATTTCATCTATATGGCGACGAGCTGGAAGGTATTTCCGGAACAGTTGCTCATACTGGAGAAGGCGCCTGGACAGTAGATGCCGCGCATGAGCTTAAGATAAAAGCAAAAATTATCGAGGAATCGTTGAAGTTTCGGGTGGAGTCGGCAAAGAATCCGAGTTATACGGGCAAAGTTTTGTCGGCGCTGCGGAATCAGTTCGGAGGACATAGTATAAAATAAAAACGTCATTGCGATCGCCCAAAGGGCGAGAAGCAATCCCATTAATATAGACTCACGGTTATGGCACTCGTGAGATTACAACCTTCCGTTTAATATCGACGGGATTGCTTCGTCAGTCACTCTCCTCGCAATGACGAGAGTAAATATTTATGATTACATACCAAAAAATAATAGACATAACGCTTCCATTAAATGAAAAGACAATAGTTTATCCCGGAAATCCGCCGGTAACGTTTGAACATTTCGGCAGCGCCTCGGGCAGTTCATTCAACACAAAAATCAGCATGAGTTCTCACAGCGGAACTCATATGGATGCGCCGGCACATGCGTTTAAAGATGGTTCGGGAGTGGATAAGATTGATCTTTCGAAAGTAATTGGTCCGTGCCGCGTTCTCGATTTTTCTTCAGCCAAAACAGAAATTACGGTAGAAAATCTACAGCAGAAAAAAATAAAAAAAGGTGAACGGATTCTTCTGAAGACAACCAATTCTTCCCGAGGATATAAAGAATTTTATAACGACTATATATATGTATCAGGTGAAGGCGCCATGTATCTTGCCGACCGCAAAATCGCGCTTGTCGGTATCGATGCGCTTTCGATAAAGAAAAGAGGTCTGCCTGATAACACAGCTCATACAGCGTTGCTTTCAAAAGGTATTCCCGTTTTAGAAGGAATTAATCTTCATAATGTTGAAGAGGGAGAATATTTCCTTGTCGCCGCGCCGCTCCCCTTTACCGGTCTGGATGGCTCTCCCCTCCGCGCAGTGTTATTGAAGTAAACCAACGTCATTGCGATCGCCAAAGGGTGAGTCTAACGTCATCCCGAGTGATTAGCGAGGGATCCCATTAATAGAGACACAAGGTTATCGTACTCGTGACATTACAACCTTCGGATTATTGGTAATGGGATTGCTTCGTCAGTCACTCTCCTCGCAATGACGTCATACTCTTATAGACATTTTCCCCATAAACCTTTTTTCAGTCTCATTGCTTCTTCCTGAAGTTCCCGAAAATATTTGTTGTACTTTACATCCGGTGGAAATGTAACCGCATACGCATATCCTTCTTTCACTAAATACTCATTCACAAAAATTTCTGCTGAATTGGTGGAGTTTGGATCGGTCACGTACACATACCGCAGGAGTCTACCATAGCGATCGGTTTCGGAAACATCTTTTTCTATACGGATTGTTTTCCCTTCAACAAGTTGTTTATTTATTGCTGTCGCTTCTTCACCAAAACATTGTTTCCCTTTCTTTGGATCTTTTGTCTCAGGAGTATCTATTCCAATGTAGCGTACTTTCTGTCCGGTTGAAATATCTATGGTGTCTCCGTCGATAACTTTAGTTGCAATGGTAGCGCTTGGTGTAGCAGTTATTTCTTGTGCCGGGATAATGGTTTGCTGGACTGGTTTTTTATTGGAATTTATGAACCAGTTTGTTAAAGCGATTAGTACAAGAAGCAAGTATCCATAGAGGGCTTTGTTGCGTTTATGCATGCTTTTATTGTACCTGTTTATCAGCGTAAGTTGCAGCCCATTACATTCATTTGTCTGGTAAAATTAGCTATCAGTTACGGGACGTAGTTCAGATGGCTTAGAATGCACGCTTTGGGAGCGTGAGGTCGCG
>CAZBEF010000019.1:0-10822 GCA_964490875.1 uncultured Gammaproteobacteria bacterium | reverse complement strand
GTAGGACGAGGAACAGACATTGTCGGGACGCTTGATGGAAAGAATAACCACCATAAGTCTGCATATCCGTTTGCCGGACAAGTTATTGTTCTGGTATTACCATTTTCCAACGTCTGATTAGTATTAATTTCTCCATGACACGCAGTAGAATTTACGCAATAGGTTGATGATATGCTATAGCCACTTACCGGCTGAATTGTTACCGTATAGGTTTGATTCCCCGCAACCGTAATGAAATATGGATTCTCCTGCACCGTACCCATCACGGTTCCACCTGTTGCAGAAACCGGCACTAATCGTAATGCGTCAGGAACCCATATTGTATGGGAATATTGAGGATTATTCTTATCCATCCATGTCCCATACTTCCATGTTGTCTGTGGCCCAACTACTGTACGATAACCTTGAATTCTACACGTTCCTGCCGCATTCACCGGTGGAGTTGTGATAATAAATTGCCATGCTTCGCTCCAGCTTCCACAATAGTTTATTGAATGGAGCCATACATAATACGTATGCCCTTCAACACCAGTGAATTCATACGAAGTAGCAGATCCTGAGATATTATTCACACACAAATCCCCTGGATTCTGTGTTACAGAACAATCGCCTTTCCAGCCATTCGTCATATCATCGATTCTAATAGCATGATATTTTGCTCCTGGTGTGGTTTTCCACACAATCTTTACTTTCCCTGGTAAAGCTCCTGAATTAGTTGGAGATGTAACAACCGGCATTGTAGCGGCACTGCATGATCCTGGTTTTGGTGTCGCAGTTGGACCACCTCCAGCAGGTGATGTCGGTCCGCCAGGAGTCGCCGTAGGGGCAGCGGTTGGCAACGCGCTTACTCCGCGCCAGAAACTATTGATAAGTCGTGGATCAATAAATTCTCCCGAATTGCGGATAGCAACCCGGACTTCTGATCCGTTTGAAGTTCCAACCGGTTGTTTGCCTTTTAAAATAGGCAGCTTCAATCGGATTTTAGTACCGGAATATTTCTGGGCGTCAAGTTGATTGTACAGTGACAGTAAATTAGGATCGACGCAGAAATTATCCAGATGTACAGTGTAATGGCTTACCACGTCATCTTGTAGTGTGTATTTGATAGTCAAGCTGTTTGCATCTGCATATAGAATTGTTGCAGTATAGCCGCCGTATTCTTCTGTTCCTTTAACCAGATCAAATTTGGCATCGGGAACTCTCACCACCGTGCCTGCGCTTGCCGAAAGCCCTATCAATGTCGCGTCATATTTACTCAATAGACTTCCTTTGGTATTAGAAGACCAATTCCAGTCGTACACTTTGTAGGTGCTGACAATAGCCGGCGATTGATCCAGCAATGTTGAAAGCTGCGGCGATTTGGAATCAATTGGTTCTCCACGGTCATACAGCTGTTTTGTGGCCGAAGAACTTTCCCATCCGCGGATGTGAATATTTTTGTCCGGATGATCTTTTGCTTCATTACTGCTTGTGGCTGAATTCTGATCCATCTGCCACGATTCATAAGTATTAGATGATGTAGTCGGGCACGAACCAGCTGGTGTTGCTGAGGGTGCCGGCTGATTTGTTGTCGGAGTGGGGTTGCCGGTTACACCGGTCACTGCCGGCGGTGATACTGCCGTATATCCATTAATTTTTGCATAATATACCGAATGCTGGCCGGTTAAATACACGTAATTGCCGATAATCCCCCACATCGCGCCTTCATTGTCACGCCCCCATCCCATTACTTCCACCTGGTCTGCAGGAAGATCGGGCACACTGTCGTCCCAGTTTCCCAGAGCGCCCGTTGCAGGATCGATTGGAGCACTGAATACTCTTCTTCCCCGAGCGGCGAAAAAGGTATTTCCAATTACAAAGATATCTCCGCGATCGTAGCCGTCCTGCGAATTGTTAAGCGCCGGCAGTAAATCTTTTTCCTGGGTGAAATCCCCTAACGATCCGTCGCTGTTTACTCTAACTTTGTACAGATGAAGCGATCTGTTGCGGGTGACATAGATAAATCCATAGTCAGCGCCTCCATTTGGGGCATAAAAGACAGACTTTCCCGGAGCGTCAATATTATCTACAGTAGGTTTATAATCCGGATGATTTTTTCCGGTGTATTTGAATTTATAGTTTTGTTCTGAAGCAGTCCAATGCACAAACGGAACTTTCTGAAAATAAATATTACCGTTGTTTTTATAGTTTACATCAGCGCCGCTGCAGCCTGCATCTGTACAGGTATTCTTGCAGCCATGTCCGGCGCACGAAAACCCGCCGAGATGATACACATACCGGCCTGTTGTTAATGGCGCAAATACAAGCGAATCCCACACCCATAACCGCCCATCAAAAGATTCTGCGAGATTTTTTTCATTTCCCCAGAATTTATAATCGTTTCCATTTATTGTGCCGTCGGGATTAAACACATATTCGGCAATATGGCCGTTGCGGGTCATGAATACTTTTTGTTCATTGTCCCATTGGACCGTAACAGAGCCAAATCCATGCGTTCCCCCATGCCACTGCCATGCTTTTGTCCATGAAGAAATATTACCGTCTGCTCCGGGTGTACCCATATACGTGTACTTTTGATTCTGGATTCCATTTTCTATATGCGTTGTATTCACATAATAAATTCCGTTTCGGACAAATGAACCGTACGGGCTTCCGTCATCGGGAAAGGGCGGGGTGCTTTGCCAATTGCCAAGTTGGACGGCTGTCTGAGCTTGAATTTCTTTGTGCGAAGTTGAATTTAATGTAGAATAGCAAAGCAAGCTGAGAAAGGTTAATAATAACAACACCAGAATTCGAAAAGAAAAAAAATCTTTTGATTTACTATGTTGGTTCATGAATGAAATAAGCATACCATCTACAGATTACAGATGTCAAATCATTACTGACATGAAACGGGAGCAGGTGTTTCGCCCATGAGCGAAGGAATACGGAGTGGACACGAAATGCCGAAGCAAATTGCGCAGTTAAATACTCTCTGTTCCATGACTACAATGCCGCTGAAAATTACAATAATTAAAAATACGCCGAGTATAGCATGGCCCATTCGGCTGAATGCTTTGTTCCATTTCTCTTTTTCACCGCCGCTTACTATAACAAGGAATGCGCCGGCAAGCAGCTGAAATAAGGCAGCGAGTGCCGCAACTACAAAAAAAAGACGAATTAAAAATGTTAGAATTCCGCCGGGGCCTGGTGCTATCCAGCCAAGTCCAGACTGTAGATCTCCAATTTGGTCCATGAGATATATTGTATCAGAAAAATATGATTTACAGTATTTATTTTAAGACCAGATGCGCTTTACTTCATCCATCGAAGAGACGAATAGATAATTCTTCCGCAGATTGCTTTCATAAATAAATGCTTTAAGGCTCTGGCTCGGGAATTTTTCAAAATCGCCTATTACCGCAAGTTTAATTTGATAGTTGGTGAATTTCTGAAGAATTTCTCCGAGTTTTTGAGTACTCAGATCAAAGAAATCCTTCTCAAAGTTTTGTTCATGCAGAACAAGATGATCGGAGTCATAATTGGCCATGATATCAAGAGCGTCCTGAGTAGTGCGTACCAGGATTTCATCAGATATAATTTCGATGATTTTTATTTTGTTTATGGTGAATGTATTCGTTTTCATCAGATAGATAATAATTTAAATAAGCAATCCGCTTAATCCACTTAGAACTCGCTTTGGCATACTATCCGGTAATGATTCTAACTTATTTCGAAAATAATTTCGATATTGTTTGCGAGTATTAGGCATACCTCGCATTAATTTTCTACCTTGCCATAATCGTGAAACAGTTCCTTCGCTATGAGCCTCATTCGCAAGTTTCTCTATACCGCTACTTTCTTTATTTTCCATTGCTAGGGCTATTAGAGGATTTATTGCATTATCACGCCAGTCCGGTACTACATCCATGGCATCATCTATTCCCTGCATCACTTCACCCCAAGTATTTAATTCTTGCATTTTATTATCAGTACCGATGCCAATCAATATATTACCTGTTTGCGAATACGCCGCGCTTGTTCGAGTTCGATAAGCAAAAGCATCTTCAGATGAATAAGTTCCCGGAGCTCTGTTGGGAAATGCAATTTCTGCCTGAAGAGCCTGATTTAGAAATTCTTCTATAATTAGTTGTTTTTCCTGCGGAAACCTTCTCAATGTTCTATCATAAATATCCTGGACAGTAATAGGAGTATCCCCGGCTTTTACCGCTTCCTTAATCACAACTTCGCGGGATAACAAATCTGCTCTCATCTTATATTCGTCTGAATCCCGGACAATTTCCGGATTAGCATCAATAATATCATCTGCTACATTAACGAGCCCAACATATAATACTAAACCTATTTTTTCTGCAGAGCTCATATTTCTCTGCATCAGCAGGAATGAAAGGGCTGTAAATCTATAACGAAACTTATCCAATATCTTTGTGACAAGCGTTCGGTCGGTTAAATCTACAGATTCACCCGCTTCCTCAAGAAGCGAAGCAATATATGTATCGGGTTTTCTCAATGCAGCGATAAATTGACGTTCTCTCATCATGGGTAAACTGCCTGATTCGTGTGGATGGGATTTTGAATGTTCGGACATGGTAAACGATATTATACACTATAGGATGTTTATATTGTTGTCTACCAGATCTAATAGACGCTTATGTATAATAAAGGTGTTTGAACATGCAGGAATAGAGCGTGGAATTGTACATATACGATAATATAATCAGATATTGATCTCAATATTAATGTATTCCAAACGATAAAAGCTTTTCAGATAGAATTCCCCATTTTAATTTAGAAGGCAAACTCACACTTGTTTTTACATCTCCATCTGTGTGATTGCCCAAATAATAATCCAGCTTATATTGAGTTGCGGTATCCACTATGTTTTTTATTTGTGGAATAGAAAGTTTAGTAAAATCTTTTTCTAATAAACCTCCTATACTCTCAGCAGCTATTAAATAATCAGGTGGGAGTTCTGATACTTGAGTATTACTTAAAATTCCTTTACACGCATTTTGCATTACAGTATCCTTAAAATAGTCAGACATTGTTACAATATGAGGACGTGCCCATGTAAGCATATGTATAATGTTATATATTGGATAGGGTCCATCTTTATCAGCAAATTCCCCGGTAGCCGGTTTTATTAAAAAAACATCACTTGTTTCATTACATAAATGCAATTTTCCTCGTTCTTCATCAAACAGTTTCCGGACCCTGGTGGCTACTTCACCTTGATGGGTTGCAGTGACAGTATCGAGATCTTTAATGGGATGTTGTTCGGTGGTAAGTAATCCATTCAGTACCATCCCTCCGCTGCCCACAACCATTTGTAAATCTATATCCTCGAATAGTCCTTTCGATTGTTCTTTTTGAGTAAGTGTATCAATCACATATCTGGGATCAATTGTTTCTCGTCTTTTTGTTTCACCAGCAACACCATCCGGTCGTGGTGAATCAAATCCTCCATCGGTCATATTTGTCTTCGATTATAGAATAAAAATTCGATATGAACAACTTAACGAAATTTTTATGAAGTTTATTTTATTATAGAGCGACCTTTTTTGAACAGTGTACTCATTATCATAGGCAAATAGCTCTTGCCAATTTCGGCGAATTTATCTCGCTGAAACCGAGACATTAAGTAGCCCGCCTTCGCTTAAAAGCTCCGGCGAGGTGAAAGCGGAGAGGGTGGGATTTGAACCCACGAACCCTTGCGGGTTGGCGGTTTAGTAAACCGCTGCACTAGGCCACTATGCGACCTCTCCTGCTTATTTATACACTCCTTGCCTGTGAGCTATTGTAACAATAAATACTTCACTTTTTTTGACTAAATAAATTATTCGATATGGCCATGCTTGTAATGATCTAAGTTCGGCAAACTGACCAGAAAGCTTCTTTCCCGACATTGGTTCATTTTCTATCAACAGATATTTTTTCCTGATTTTCTGCTTTTCTTTGATAGGAAGTTTATTATATTGTTTCTCTGCTTCCGGAGTAATAATAACCATATTACTTCAGCTCTGATAAGTGTTTACCGATACCAGCTTTAGCCTGTTTTAAACCAACCAATATACTCTTTTTTGCACCTGGAATTGACAACACTTCTGCTGTTTCTTCCAGTGCTTCAAGTTCTTCTGCACTTACAAGAGTAGCTTTTGGCTGGCCGTTTACGGTAATGGTAATTCTATCTAAAGTATCGCTTACTTTCGTAATAAGTTCCGGAAGATTTGCTCTGGCATCAGATATTGAAATTAAGTTTGTCATGCTCTTAATGTACAATATGTTGTACAAATTGTCAATGAATAGTCGTTATGAAAGATGGTAATGTTGAAATACTTGCAGTTTTATGAAGTTATATAATTTTTATCTTGGGTTCAGGGATTTCGATTTCATCCGCAGGAGTTGTATACTGCCCAGCTATAATTCTGTTTACCAGATTAGAGTGCATCCACTTACTTAGTTGAGGTTGAGACCACACAGATTGTAGAGATACCAGTTCTGCTTGTTCCATCCCATGAGTTTTCGCTACCACCGCTTTTGTAAATAATATACCTTCCATTATCGTGTATGCTGATGCCACAGTGGTTCCTGGGTAATATGCACCTTCTTTATTAAAAGCGCCGTATCTTTGACATATTTCAACAACGTTAGTCATTATGTCTCTACGCGCTTGTTCATCTAGCGCTTGCCAACCGTCACAACGAATACCATTACAGAATACACGGTAAAAATCAAGAATACTTTGTGATGCAGGTTCTCCTAATGTAGAATTTCTTGCTTTAATCCACGCATATGGATTTTTTTCTGTATCAGGAACTTCCTCATCAACACGTGGTGCTAATCGCTGCTCTATAAATGTATCTATTACACCCGAAATTCCTTGAGTACTTAAAGCGTGTTTAATTTCTGCAGCTCTTAGCTGGAATTGAGAAGGTCTGGTAGATTCACTCATAGAAATATAATTATACTATGAGTAATAAAGATTGTAAACAAGATTACCAGATATGGTTGGTAAATCCTTCCTAATGTAGAAAATTCTTATAAGCTTTTTTATATGTCAGCGGACCTTGTCCGCCGTAGTCCCGCGCAGCGGGACGAAGGCGGAGGTGGTGGGATTCGAACCCACGTGAGCATTTTAAGTGCTCGCAGGTTTAGCAAACCTGTGCCATGGACCGGACTAGACGACACCTCCTTTGTCCGCTGTAGCTTTAGCGAAAGCGGACTATTCGTAGAGTTAGAATAATTTAGTGCCGCGGAAAGGAGTTGAACCTTCACTCTCTTGCGAGAACACGGCCCTGAACCGTGCGCGTCTGCCAGTTCCGCCACCGCGGCATACAATTATCGACTAATTATACTATCTTGAAGGAGAATTTCGTAGATTAGAAATTATGCCAGTAAATACTGGGCCATTTCCTTTGCCAAATGAAGATCTTTTGTAACAAAATCAAGCCATAGAAACTGTCCTGCTGGATTTAGTTCAAAAAAAACACATTTTCCTTCTGGTGTTAGTGCCATGTCGATAGCACTATAATGGAGTCCATAGTATCTGACTAATTTCAGTATTTTATTTTCAATTTCGATTGGAAGTTTTACAAGCTCATGTAGAACTTTATGGATATCATCAAATGCTAATCGGAAATCTGTTTGTCCATTCGGAAGATCCTGTGTGCTAAAAGCAACGGGGAATACTTTATTTCCTATAACTATTATTCTAAATTCTTTTATTTTTTTAATATTTTCCTGAAAAAGTGTCGGACAATTTCGTACTAATTCCAAATTCGTATCAGGTTTAAATTTTGTCGTAGGAATAGAGATGCGCTTATTATTGAATGTACCAAATCCTTTCTGAATTGATTTCACTATTACATCTTGTTTGTGTGCATGTATGAATGTCTCTGCCTCTTCTTTAATCGAAGTTACTAGTGTAGACGGTATATCTAAGCCAAACTCCTGGGCTTTTTTTAAAACTGAAAGCTTCCGTGATGCCAATAAAACATTTTCATAAGCATCTACAATCTTTGTAGAATTAGGGAAAAAATCTCGTATTGATTTTATAATTGCCAGCACTTCAACTGAAACCAGATCTGCGTACTCTTCACCTGTTTTATAATTGGTAAAAGGACGCCTTATATAGACTGCATTAATCTCAGATGAATTGAAAGAACCTACCGGAGTTTCACAAAAAAAACTATTTTCTTTCTGAAAATCAAGGCGCAGCTTGAAATATTCAGGTAATCTATCTGTGTCAACTCGATATACCGTCCCACCCAAATCTTGAATTTCCTTTAAAACTATATGGGTATGCTCATCAAGGCTATTTGAAAAGATTACAACTTTTTTATTCATTTATGGATCAAAGTAAAGTTCATCTCCTGTTCTTATATCACCTGGAGGATCAGTTTTTGGCCCTGTGGTAAATCCTTCTGTAATTTGTCGCATCGATTTTTTATCAGGCAATTGAGTATGTGGATTTGCGGCGATTTTTACTGGCTCTTTTACCTTGTTGAAAATTGTGCCATGAGAAGTAAGTACTGTATCTTCTACTTTAGGTAGATTCAATATGTCTTTTGCTGTCATCCCTTCAACTTTTGTGTCAGGAATAGAATCAACTCCGGAGTTCTTAATAACTAGTGGAACCTTCTTCAATTCAACCTTAGGTCTGAATTCAACATTTACCATGAAATATTAAATGAATTAATAATTATGAGTATTATACACCTTAATTAAGTATTTTTAAAGTAGCAGTATCTGAATTAATCATCTTTGATTTATCACTCCACAACCCCAAAGCAAACCAAAACCAGCTCTTTTCGGAGAACGATGCCGAAGGACTAATAACAAACTCCCGATTCTTCAGATAATACTTCGCAACTAATTCCTCGGCAGACTTCTTATCCTTTACCGTCCACACGGCAAGCGGCGCGGATAAAGACGAAAGATCGGCAGCGCAGATATAACTTTTTTTTGTATACTCGACAATAGAACAGGCTCTCCCCTTCTTCCATTCTTCATCAAACAGATTGGTGACATACGTATAATTCTGCGCCGTTTTATTATTGTTTAAAATTGCGTCCACTCCAACCCTCCAGTAAACTTGATACGCGTCGGACGTAAAATTAGTACTATAATATTTTTCTTCAGGAACTTCTAATTTATTGTTCGATTTTACAAGAAAAGCCCCTTCAGCCGGCAAAAAAATGTTCGTCCCGGGGTGCACCTCCTGGCCTGAGAGCCGATTTATAAGGATATAGCTATCGGCGGCCAGTTTTTTCCAGTTATGAGTTTTGTCATATCTGGAGAATTCTTCGTATGCGTACGGTGCAATTGCAGAAGTTCTGATATCAATTGTCCGGCCTGATCGGGAAATCTTTTGCGATGATAAGACCAGATTTCCTTCAACACTGGCAACATGCTGATTCCAGATATCTTTGACAATGAGATTCGCCTCGCGTGTATACACCGGATTCTTCCATTCCTTGCCTGCCTTAAACAGCGCGTAGGCAATGTCTGTATCGGCGCCTACATTGCTGACGACATTCTGGATCATGACTTCACCAGAAGCCTGGTCTACCGTAAAAGCGGAAGAAAATAAGTTGTCGTCGGCATGCTGAAGATGTTTGCGGGTGAATTCCCACACACGATCAAATGACTTGATATCTTTAGCGAAGTACGCTTCAAGAAGAGCATAACTTTGGAATGTTGAATTGCTTTCTTTTGCAGACACATATCCATTCGCAAATTGAGGCTGCAAATGTGCGGTATAGTACGGGAGAAATTGGGAAGATACCAACAGTTCCGGAGTCAGAAGATTCTTGCTGACTTCTGAAAAACTAAAGCGCGACTGCTTCATCGTCTGGTAGATAGTATCTGGATTCCATTTCTCAAGATTAGGGTTTAACGACGGAATTGTTTTTACGCTGATATTTTTACTTGCAGCATACGCAATTACTCCTTCAGGCTTGATTTTATAAAGCCGCTCGCGGTCATTTTCTACAACCAGCGTGTAATACTTCTTAAATTCTTCCGAATGACCGTACCGTCCCGAAATTTTTTCGTTGAACTTAGCCCAGTTTCCGTTTATGTCGCTGCCCGGATTGTACATGACAACATATCGGGCAAACAGCCACGGCCGCTCCAAAACCTGATCGAAGTATTTGTAATTGCTTTCGTGTACATAATTACGGAGGGCAACGTGAGCTTCCACCGCGATGAAATCATGCAGGGCCCGCGTCATGAGAATTTTTCCCCAATCATAATGTTCGCGCAAATAATGTGCCACTTCTGCCTGATCATGGGAAGGATATCCTTGTGCCGAATCTTTCACCAACCGGTAATTGTGAAAATAAACTTCTTCAACAAGCCAGCCGGTGTTCCAAATTAAAATAAAAGAGAAGATAGAAGAAAGAAGAAATAGATTGATGCTGTAGCCATATCGTATTTTCTTGGCTTCGGCCTGCAGGAGTGCCAAGACAAGTACAATTGAAACAATCATTAACCCAATCCAATAGAGTCCATAGCGTTCGTTGAAAAATACACCAAACGGTAAAAGCTCGGGCACATAAATAATGGCGTTGCCGCGGATTAAGGCGACGATATCAAATAGAAACGGCGTCCCCAATAGAGCAAGCGCGCTGAAGATTCTAAGGCGTGCATGACTGCCGAATCTTTTAAGAACTGATGGACGAATAATCGCGATACCGCCAAACAGAATCATGCAGATAAAAGACAGAAGCACCATCGGCTTCCCCAGTACGTGATACGAGGCGTGGACAAGATAGATGAAAGAGTTAATTAGATTGTGTTCTGTAGGAAGAAGATAATC
>CAZBEF010000018.1:0-10883 GCA_964490875.1 uncultured Gammaproteobacteria bacterium | reverse complement strand
TACGGGACGTAGTTCAGATGGCTTAGAATGCACGCTTTGGGAGCGTGAGGTCGCGGGTTCAAGTCCCGCCGTCCCGACTTCGCTCGCCGGAGTTTCAACGAAGGCGAGCTCCGCCGGGCAAGCCCGACAATGTCCCTCCGAAGTGAAGTTTTGGCTGCGAAGATGTAAACCTCGAGCCAAACTTGAACGAAGAGGGACAAGTTGTAAAGTTTTATGCTTCGGTAAGCGCCGGGATTCCTGATTAATAAAATATCTGTTTATTTAGTAAGAACCTTTTTTAGAATACGCCATGCGATACTCATCTCCATTTTAAAAGACGCATGTTCTACTTGAAATATATCATCTTCCATTTTTCTGCGAAGTTCGGTGTCTGTTGCGGAATTTCTATCATAAATAGATGATCTATTAGCTACCGCAAGAGACAATCCACCAGGTCGTGAGTGATTATATGCTTCTTTCCAATGAGAGATAAAGTCCGCATCAAAACATTCGGGAGAAGTTTCATGAATATGCATAATACGTTCAAAGTCGTTAACGTCTAATGCACGTGGTCCGAAAAGCGACATGTCTCCTTTTAAAATATTGTAAGCTTGAGGAAGTTCATCTATTGCGAAAGGTCTAATCTTTTTACCCACTTCCGTTTTTTCACCATCAGGTTTATATGTTCGCAACTTATGAATTCTAAAAATTTTTCCTTCCTTACCTACTCTTTCATTATGGAAAAAAACATCTCCTCCATCTTCTAATTTTATAGCGATTCCAACTAATCCTATCGCAACTACTGCTAACGGCAATCCAGCAAAACCAGTTAAAATGTCGACACTTCTTTTGATTTTGCTATCGAGATATTGATTATGTATTGGCTTTTTTTCGTTCATAAATAGAAGAATTAGTTCACATAAATATCATTCAAAATGCCTGTTCAGCGCTGCGATAGACTTCTCCAACTCTTCCTGCCGGACAATAAACGAAAGTTCCGTAAATGTTGAAACAACTTCGATAATATTAATCCTCTGCGCCGCAAGCGATGCCATCAACGTAAATATAGTATTCGGTACATCTAAATAATCCGGAGAAAACCGCACCGTAACGGCGACCAGTTTATCAAACTCCACTTTCGGTTTCGAACCAAAATGCTTAATGATTGTTTCCCCCGCTTCTTTTGGACAGATGATGGTAATTTCTGCCAAGCCTTCGGTTAACGCAAAAAATTCACGCTTCCCAATCCACGAAGTATTCAAGTTGGCGAGCTTCTGCAAATTACCGGCAGTTTTTTCAAAGGTAATTTCGCACAATGCGGATTTAACACTAATGTTATTTATCACCACCTTCGGCTGAAGCGGATCCTGCTGCAGCAATTTTTTATCAATCCGCGACAAGGCTACTATGATAGTCCCCTTTCGAATTGGTTTTAATGTCCGTTCTTCTACTTCTTTCTGAATATGTTGAGCATATGCGCTTAAATTCAGGATTCCCAGAAGGTACGCTTCCCGGGCCAAATTGTCTTCCATCAACAGTTCTAGTACGATATCGGATACTTTTATCATGTAATAAATATTACAAATAGTAATAGATTGTTATATTATAGCAAATATTTTACTTTACTACATATCTGTGATGTAATACTTAGATTAATTATTTTTGATCATATGGGAGAATTGGTTCAAACAGTTGATAGAACACAGGAAACAAGCAGGAGAGAAATTCCATGGGATATGTCGGTGCAGGAATCAACTCAAAGGGTAAAGAGTGTCCGCTTTGGAGATATCTCTACTGCCGATGAAATAGCTGAACGAGGTTTTCAAATCTGGCAAGAATCTCAGCATTTACCAAGGTTTCAACATCCGCTTACTCAGGTCCGCGCTATTATGCCGATTGCCGAAGAAGATAAACTTTTAGACTATGCAGATCAGATAAACACAGAAACAACTAGATTGAATGCTCAGACAGCTGTTGTCGGGCGAATTCCATTTAGACATAACGGACAAGATCTGGGAATCTATTATTTTCAAACTGAGTCAAATAGCCGGCCGGTGTATAGAAATGGCAATTGGCTAACTCATGAACAAGCCATAGCTGAAGCAATGAAAAAGAAGCAAATGAGGATAGATAGAGAATTACCACCAGGATTTACTGTGAAGGTTTTGGAATGCACGGAGCATGGGGCTCGCGATATTCTAACCGGCCGCGAAGAAAAGCGTGACATGGCAGAACTAGCCGCAGAGATTGCAGCTGTTCACAAACTAGCCTTTGCTTATCCTCATGATCCAGCGCAGCAAACTCCGGAAGGAGCATATGCAATATTGCAGAATAATCCTGTAGCGATTGCATTCGGTTCACACAATGAAGTGGCTTCAGTAGGATATTTTGAACAAGATGACAGATTTACCTATGGTGGTATAAAGCTTATTGAACCAACATATTTTACTCATCCTGGTGAAGAATACCGAAGACACGGTCTTTCTTCTCACTTACGAATGGCAACTCAAATGATGTCTCAAAAGGCTGATAGTATACTTACATGGGGAGGAAATGCGGCAGTCATATTTAATGAAAGTATCAGGAATTCATCATTTTTATTATCTCAGTATCATTGCGAATTAGCAGGAAATGCCAACGGCAGAATATCAGGAAATTTAGGCGATGCATACACAGCAATCGGTCCGGCAAATCCGGATATCGGATATATGCCGATGGGCTTAACATATTATCCATTACATCAATCTATACGAATATGATCAACACAGATCGTCTCGTACAAACATTTATCAATATGGTTCGGGTGGATTCAGAATCCGGCAATGAACAACAGTTTGCCGAATACATGATGCAGCTTTCCCGAAAACTTGGTGCAACAACTTGGAAAGACTCATATGGAAATGTTTATATCGAAATCGAAGGCCGGGGCGAACCTATTATGTTCAACACCCACATGGACACCGTAAGTCCGGGAGTTGGAATAAAACCTTCGGTAAAAAATGGATATGTGGTAAGCGACGGAACAACCATCCTCGGCGCCGATTCAAAAGCCGGCATTGCAGGGATGATTGAAGTCATAACACTGTTGAAGGAACGGTCTCTTCCCCATCGTCCGCTTTTAATCACCCTTACCTGCAATGAAGAATCAGGAATTCCCACGGCTCAACATGTGAAGTCAAAAATAAAAACATGTATTGTTCCCGATCGCGGAACTCCAGTCGGCGAGATTATTATCGAAGCGCCGTATGCACAGGTCTACGAAGTGAACATTACGGGAAAAGCCGCATATGCTACTACTAACTTCAATAAAGGCCGGCATGCAATTCTCGCAGCTGCCGACATGATAAAAAACCTGCCAATCGGCGATATTGATCGCGAGACAACAGCAAATGTCGGAATAATATCTGGTGGAATAATGACAAGCATGGTTCCAGATCATTGTAGATTCAAAGGGAGCTGCTATAGTTTCAGCAAGAAATCATTTGATGCATTTTTCAAAAAATTACAAAAAGTTATAAAAGAAGTCGACAAGAAATATAAGACTTCATCGAAAATTTCTATGCTTGAATATTTCGGCGGATTCGCAATTGAGAAAAATGATCCGTTAGTGCAAACTGTCGATCAGGCCATGAGGAAATCGGGAATAAAACCGGTCTATAAAGTGTATAATGCAGTAACCAATGCCAACTTGTTGAATCAAGTCGGCATAAAATCGGTACTGTTAAGCACTGGCGTCGAGAATCAGCACACGGTTGAAGAACGGATTTCTATCACGTCATTGAATCAGGTTAGTGAAATTCTGTTGAAAACCATTTCTATCTGATTTTAAATAGATAGGGTACGAAATCCTTTTTGAAGAATTTTGCGGGCCGTATCATCTGCTTTAAAGTAGGTATCTATTTCGTCCTCCGCAATCCATCGCCATTCAGAATGATCTTGCGGATTGGATCGAATTTCTTGAGCTGGATCTTTCAAAGTCGCAAAATAATCTATTTCTACAGTGTGAATGGTATTATTGTCGGAAAGATATGTGAATGCAAAAAATGGTTCGCCGACCACTATATGAATGTGAAATTC
Source organism: uncultured Gammaproteobacteria bacterium (assembly GCA_964490875.1). Taxonomy (GTDB): domain Bacteria; phylum Patescibacteriota; class Microgenomatia; order UBA1406; family GWC2-37-13; genus CAYYYG01. Next base: position 6,827 of record CAZBEF010000018.1, on the reverse strand, counting down.
TTCCTCAAGCTCACGCTGTAATCCGGCCTCAATTGTTTCTCCGAATTCGATATGACCGCCGGGAAGTTCATATACACCAGGAAGAAACGATTTTGTATCGGCGCGTTTAGCAATAAATACTTTTGAATCTTTGTACAAAAAAGCACAGGCAGTTATAGATTGAGTTTTATTCATACACTTGGGCGGATTTCGAATATTTCAAACAATTCTTTTGGTTCCTGCCACATCACCTCGACCTCTTCTACATGCGAAATAGACGATCCTTTTTTTAAAATTTCAATCATCTTATCAACGTTCTCTTGCTCGCCCTGAAAAACTGCTTCCACTCCGCCGCCGGCGCCAAAGATATCTTCTTTATCATGGGTGTTGCGGATCCAGCCTTTCACCCCGGCAATTTTTGCCTGGATCTTGGTCCATGCCCGAAACCCGACACCTATTACTTCACCTTTTATATATACATGCGCTTGTGTCATCATATAAAAAATAATGTATTACAACTTACCTGCCATCGGATCAATGGCTTGAGCTTTTTTCATATACATCTGTGCTTTTTCGGTATTTCCTTCATCGGCATACAAAACAGATAATCCATACAAAATATCCCGTGATTTCGGATATTCAGCAAGCAGTTGTTCAAGATGCATAATTTTTATCGCCCTATTTTTCTCTGTAGTAAATAATTCACTGTCTATATTTTCTCCATAAATCTCCCGTTGCCTATCGGCAAGAATGGTAAATTCGGGGAGAAATTTTACAGCCTTTAAAAGTTCTACCGCCGAAGCACGATCCCCTTCAACAAACGAGAAATAAGATGTCGGCAGAAATTGTGAGGCGGCAATATTTAATACCAGCAGTATAAAAAGCACACCATATAAACCTATCTTGAGAAGTTTTTTAAATACATATTGTGATGCCGGACTCATATGCTTATTATACACCCACACAATTATTCTTTTAAGCTTGCATATCCTAGCATCTTTTAGTACTATCTAAGCATGACAGATGTAAACTTATCTGATTATAAAAATTTGTATTTGCAGACAGCCAGGAAATATATCGCAGATTTACAAACATCTTTAACGGCACTGGAAACAGATACAACAAAAAAAGAAGCTGTCGAAACCGTGTACATAAGTGCCCATTCTTTAAAAAGTCAAAGTCAGATTATGACATATGTCAAAACCGGCGCATTAAGCGGTACCATTGAGGCATTATTCCGGACAATTCATGATGGAACAAAACAGTTGAATACCGATATGCTTAAAAAGTGTAAAGAAGCAGTTGCACAGATTGCAGCCTCTGTCGATTCAATTGAAAAGGAAAATAAAGAGTTAGATCTAACGCAGAATATTGAAGTCATGAAACAGTTTACAACCACGGGGTAATGTCTTCGTTTTTATTATTTGTGAAACTATACCAATGAAAATACTATTAGTTGAAGATGATACTTTTTTTCGTGAATTCTACGCGGCAAAATTAAAAGAAGATGGAATGGAAGTAGAAGTTGCTTCCGACGGCGAGGAAGGTCTGGATAAAGCGACAAAACTAAAACCTGATTTGATTCTTTTGGATATTATCATGCCAAAAAAAGACGGATTCGAAGTTCTGCAGGCTCTTTCCCAAAGTGCAACCATGAAAAAAGTTCCGGTTATCGTTTTCTCTACGTTGGGGCAGGAATCTGATGTAGAAAAAGCCAAAAAATTAGGCGCACGCGATTATATCAACAAAAGTTTTTTCGATTTTGAAAATCTGAAGACAAAAATCAAAGCCTTGTCACAGAAATAACTCGCATCACACCTTGATTCTTAATCTCCCATTCTTTATTCTTAATTCTATGGCTATATGCCCGAATCATGACCTATGACCATTTCTGATGAAGATCTAAAAAATTTGGTTCTGAAGACTCACCTTTTAACGGAAAAAGAGTTCGCCGATATTGCAACATATGCCAAAAACGCCGACATGTCGATCAGTGAAGCATTAAATGAGCGCAATATCATCTCCGACGAAAATCTGGGACTTCTTATCGCCGATCATCTGAAGATTCCCTTTATAGTTCTTTCTAAAATCTCAATCTCCCGCGATATGTTTCATATTGTTCCGGAGCGGATAGCCCGAAAGCAGAAGGTTATCGCATTCGCCCGCGATCAAACTGGGATTAAATTGGCAATGGCCGACCCTTCAAACAAAGAAATTGTCGAGATGATCAAGAAGAAAACCGGGCTGAATATTATCGTAAATTTTGCAACGGAGCGCGATATCATCAACACATTATACATTTATCGAAAAGATCTGCAGAAAACTTTCGACCAGATACTGCAGGATGTACTGGAGAAATCAACGAACAACGAAGAAGAAGACACGCCGATCGCCCAGATGGTAGATCTTCTGATCGCATATGCCTACGAAGATAAAACTTCAGACGTGCATATCGAACCGCAGGAAAAAAATTCTCTTGTCCGTTTCCGCATCGATGGTGTTTTGCATGATGTGTTATTTCTTCCCAAAAAACTGCATGACCGTGTGGTAACTCGTATTAAAGTTATGTCCCGCCTCCGGACCGATGAACATTTAGCAGCCCAGGACGGTAAGATGCGGGTAAATGTTGCCGAAACAGAATATGTGGATATCCGCGTCTCGATTCTGCCAATTGTCGAAGGCGAGAAAATAGTTATGCGTCTTCTTTCAACTCATGCCCGCCAGTTTTCATTAATTAATCTTGGAATGAACGAGAATGATTTAAAAAAAGTTACTAATGCATTCACCAAATCATTCGGAATGGTACTATCTACCGGGCCCACAGGATCAGGAAAATCAACTTCCATCTATGCCATTTTAAAGATTCTCAATGTCCGCGAAAAAAATATTACCACCATCGAAGATCCGGTTGAATATCGAATCAAAGGGGTGAACCAGATTCAGGTAAATCCAAAAACAAATCTCACTTTCGCAAACGGTTTACGAAGTATATTGCGGCAGGACCCAAACGTTGTGTTCGTTGGAGAAATGCGGGACAGTGAAACCGCCGGGATTGGTGTAAATGCAGCGTTAACCGGGCATCTTGTCTTATCAACTTTACATACCAACGATGCTGCCACTACTCTTCCCCGTCTCATAGATATGAAGATCGAGCCGTTTCTTGTGGCGTCAACGGTGAATGTCATTATCGGCCAGCGTCTTATCCGCAAAATCTGTGATATGTGCAAATCTTCGTACACAACTTCCGAAGAAGATCTTATGAAACAACTCCCGCCTGATGTTATTAAAAAACATTTTGGTGCCAAAAAGGAAATTCGATTATACAAAGGCGCCGGCTGCAATCTATGTCACGGCACCGGCTACAGCGGCCGGGTGGGGCTTTTTGAAGTTTTGGAAGTTACCAAGGAAATAAAAAAGCTTATCACCACCAAAGCCGACTCCGATATGATCTTAAAACAAGCTATTGAAGAAGGCATGACAACCATGCTGGATGATGGGTTAATGAAAGCGTCCAACGGCCTCACAACAATAGAAGAAGTATTGCGAGTTACGAAGATTGAGTCGAATTAAGATATGAATACAAAACATGTTTCATTATCGGCTGGTGAAAAAAAAGCGCTCATAGGCAGTCTGGCAACCATGCTGACCGCCGGTATCTCCATCCTTGAAGCAGTTGATTCTCTTCTTGAAGATGCCAAAGGTAATCAGAAAAAAGTGCTTACCGTTCTCCGCGATGATTTAATGCAAGGGCAGCATGTCTGGGAGGCTTTTTCTAAATTTCCCAATGTTTTCAGCAAAGTTACTATTAATATTCTCAAGGCATCAGAAGAAGCAGGCAATCTTGATGAAACATTAAAAGATATAACCAATAACATTCAGAAAGAAATGGAGTTTTCCGATAAAATAAAGTCGGCTGTTATGTATCCGCTTCTTATTATGGTTGTATTTGTGGGTGTTCTTCTGATGATTCTGGTTGTCGTAGTTCCAAAAATTTCTACCGTATTTTTAAGGTTGAATGTCGACCTTCCGCTGCCCACTCGTATCATGATATTTGTATCTAATCTGCTTTTGAAACAAACTATTCCTTTTGTTATCGGAATTATTGGAGCAATAGTTGGCCTTGTATTTCTGTATAGAACGAATAAACGAATCATTTTCAATGTATTATTTGCATTGCCTGTTGTTTCAGAATTGGTAAAAGAAATCGATCTCACCCGGTTTTCGCGAAGCTTTTATCATCTCCTCTCCTCCGGAATACCGATCAATACCGCACTCGAACTCTGCCGTGATGTTGTGTTGAGGCGTGATATCGCCGACATGATCATGAACTCACGCGATATGGTGTTAAGCGGCAAGCGGTTTTCGGAAGGAATGAAAGCACATAAAAAAATAGTGCCGACAATTATGATAAAAATGATCGAAGCCGGAGAAAAAACCGGAACACTCGATAAATCTCTTCTTGAGATTTCGGAGTACTTAGATTATCAAGTCTCAAGTACACTGCGCACGCTTACTGCCCTTCTCGAACCTGTCATGCTTGTTGTTGTAGGAGTTTTAATTGGAGGTATGATGCTTGCTATTATTGCACCAATCTACGGTCTTATCGGCCAGGTCGGTAGACATTAATTCAATACCCCAGATCATTTCTGCTTGTAATTTAAATTATCATATAGTATCATACAATTAGTTGAAGGAGGAATAACCATGAGAGCAGAAGCACGATTCTCATCGGCACCAACCCCAGCAGCTATCTCTACAGCACCTTCATTCAGCAAAGGGATAGAAGGCTCCCCATTTGTCAAAACAATAAATCATAGTCCGACAGGTATAACTCGTAATATATCTTCGTTAAAACCAATTACTGGTGTTGCAGAATCGAGAGTGCGGCTGTCACAAGTGATGAAATCAAAACCTGTCTGGATGAAGCATCCCGAAGCACCAGTCAAACCTCGCGTTGTATTCGACCGCAGTAAGCCGTCTGTTCCTCGTATCACATCACCATTTGAGCTGAAACCTGAGCCATTTAGAATACCTTCAGGTTCATCGAAAAAGAATCGAGTTCCGCAGCCTCGCACCGGTCGTGTTATTGTCGACAAGTTTAATCCAATACGAGTAACCATACCGGAATTAAAACCACGTCTATATTCACCGGATGGAACTGTTTCCAAACAAGATCTTTCCCGTTCCCGTGTTATTTTTCAGCGGCCGAATGCCACACCGTTGCCGGCAGAAATAACACCGATTTCTCCGAAGCAAAATGAACACCATCGTCCACTGAAGTTTATCGGTATATCAGAGAAACCATTGCACACAGATTTTAGAGACAGGTTACACAAAAAGAAATTAGAAACCGCACCTCAACCAAAAGTTGTTTTACCGCCAGAAGTACGACTAAAAATCCGTGAGAAGCAGAAGGAAATGGTAGATAAAACTCGAAAAGCACTTGTTGCAACGGGTGCATTTTCGTCCGGAAAAATCGAATCACTTTTAACACAACGCAAACAGCAGAAACCTGCAGAACAAAAACCGCAGTTTCAGCAAAGAATTCAGGTAAAGCCTATACCTATTGATGCAAAACCTGCAGTATTAGCGCACAATCAGCCTCAAACTCGGCAGTTGATTTCTCCGCCATATGTTGAAGTATCGCATACCGGCGGAATAGATAGCAAGGAAGCTCTGGCGCTATTACTTGAGAAAAGAAAGAAGAAAAAACAACAAGAGTTAAGGTCGGCGATACCTGTAGAACATGCCCCGACAACTCAGCGGAGAATTCGGAAAGCATTAGCTGTGGTACTTGATCATCTAACCAGAAAAGGTGAAGTTACTGGAGAACAATTATCTTCGGCGCTTACAAAAGTGCAACGGCACAGAAAATTCACAAGTCCGATTATTTTATCAAAAAATTCAGAAAGAACTGATGGAGGTTGGGTACAAAATATAAAAGATATGAGAGAAAGTATTGGCAATAGGGCACAGAAAAATTATGCAAGAATAAAGGAGCAAATTTTGAGTGTGGTGTATAAATATCCGGCAGTAACCACTTCCGAAACAGGAAGACCGGTAGAACAACATGTGGTATCAAAAATATTTGAGCACAGCCAGTTGCCAATCAAACATTTTACTGTCTATCAATATTCTCCAACTGGTTAAGAATACACAAGTATTACCGCATCCGCAATATCTTTCATTGATTTCCGTTTTTTCATCGCTTCACTTTGTAATAAATCATATGCATCTTTTTCGGAAATATTTTTCTGCTTCATAAGAATCCCCTTCGCCTTTTCGATAATTTTCCGTTCTTCCAGTTTTGTTTCCAGGTGCACAACTTTCCGCTCCAGCGCCACGTTTTCAAATGCCGAGGCAATAATTTTTACAATGGCTTCAACTGTATGAATCTGTTCGGTGTTAAAGTTATACGGTTTTTTATTCTGGAAATTGATTACCCCTACTACACCCTCTTTGTCTACAATCGGCACCGAAAGAAATGCTTCATACAAATCTTCGGGGAGTTCTTTGAAGAATTTGAACCGTTCGTCGCGATATGCATTTTTCGAAAGTATTACTGTTTTTTTATGAGCGGCCACCCAACCGGTTATCCCCTCCCCTGTTTTGAGCGTTATTTTCCCCAAAAGTTTTTTATGCGACTGTTTTGATCCGACCAGAATTAATTCTTTTGCATGCCGGTCATAGAAATATATCAAACATGAATCTACCGGAATGAGTTGCGTTAGGAGTTTGATGAGTTTTTTTAAGAATTGCTGAAAGGTGTATGAGTCGAATACAACCAGATCGGAAAGGAGATTGATTACCTGAGTCCAGGCCACTGGTTTTGTCATGGAGCTATTATA
>CAZBEF010000017.1:0-11121 GCA_964490875.1 uncultured Gammaproteobacteria bacterium | reverse complement strand
GGATTTTAGCCGAGGCGTACTAAGTAGCGATCTTCCATCTCTTTTGTTGGTTAATGTTTCGATGTTCTATTTATTCTACGAAAATACAATTAGCAGACCTCCGGGTCTGCTTTTTTTGTGGTTTTAAACTAACCGTATAGTTTTAACATTGTTTATTATAAGCCTAGTATTGATTGCTGTAATGGTCCGCCTTACATTTTAAATTACTTTTCAACTACCCCATATTAATCTGGCATTGCAGATACTTATTAAATTTACATATAATGAAGTGTTTAATTGACTAAAAGTATTATTTATGTGATAAAAAACACACTCATTGCGTTAGGAATAATCGGTATTATAAGTCTATCTTGGCTGACTCAGTCGGCCTATGCTGTATCGACTTCCTGGGATTTTTCTGTTGCTGGAAACTATACGTTATCAAGTTCAAATTATATTGAAGTTGCGGCAAGTTCAGCACGGCTGAAGGTTCAAAACTATACCAGTGATGCCGATACTCAATTATTACTTCATTTGGATGAAGCATCCGGCAATCCATCTGATTCATCTAGTAATTCTAATACTGCAACCGCGACATCGTTAACTTATACAACAGGAAAGCTGAATAACGGTGCTACGTTTGATGGAACTTCTTCAGGAATTACTGTTGCAGATTCATCTTCCTTGTCGTTTGTTCAATCTAATACAATTGAAGGATGGGTAAAGCATGGTTCTTCATTTTCGGCAAATAGTACACAAGGTCCTGTTACCATAGCTGATAAAGGTGTTTATAAACTTTATTACGACAATGATACGGGGAAAATAACCTACGAACTTGCTCCTTCCAACGCCGACAACTGGGCTCAAGCCGCAGGAGGAAATGCAACTACTCAAGATGACGTAAACCGAAGCTGGGATTTAAACGGAAAATTGGCTGTTGAATCTTCTGTCGCGATTGGAACTGATATTTATGCGGGATTAGGAACCGGGATTAGTGATGGAGAAGTCTGGAAATGGAACGGAACAACATGGTCGCAGATCGGAGGAGATGGATTAAATTCTTCATGGGCGACAAACACAATAGAAGAAGTGGCGAGTATTGCAACAGATGGAACGAATGCGTTTGTTGGACTTGGCAGCACAGCGGGCGACGGCGATGTCTGGAAATGGAATGGATCCAGCTGGACTCAAATCGGAGGAGACGGTTTAAATAGTAGCTGGGCAGCAGCCACATATGAATATGTTCATGCATTATACTGGGATGGAACGTATTTGTATGCTGGTATAGGATCATCAGCAAATGACGCTGAAGTATGGCGGTGGAATGGTTCTACTTGGACAAAAATCGGTGGAGACAGTGTCAATTCGGGGTGGACGACAAATTTTGAATCAGTTCTCAGTTTAACAGGAACCGGTTCGACTGTTTATGCAGGTTTGGGATCCAGTGCCGGCGATGCAGAAGTTTGGCGCTGGAACGGATCTGCCTGGTCTAAAATTGGAGGCGATGCTCTCAGTTCTTCTTGGGCAGATACAACATATGAAGGAGTATATTCATTATATTATCAAGGTAGTACGTTATATGCCGGTATCGGTAATTCTGCAGCCGGTGAAGGAGAAGTATGGAGTTACAATGGATCTTCATGGACAAAAATCGGAGGAGATGCTGCAAATTCTTCATGGGCTGATACTACTTATGAACAGGTATGGGCTTTAACTGGTGATGGCTCCAATATATATGCCGGTATAGGTAATACTGCTGGTGATAATGAAGTTTGGAGATACAACGGTTCCTCATGGACTCAGATTGGAGGAGACGGATTAAATTCAGGTTTCACTAATACATTTTTGCAAGTGCGTGCACTTACCTATGTTTCAACAGGAACATATTTATATGCAGGTCTCCAGGCTTCTGCTGCTTCGGGCGAAATGTGGAGATTCAACGGTACCAGCTGGACACGGATAGGCGGTAATTATATAAATAAAAGCTGGGGGTTTTATGGACTAAATAGTGTTGAAAGCATGACAGAAGTAAACAGTAAATTATATGCCGGAAATGGAAATGCTACGGCAGGAAATGCGTTAGTATGGGAATTCGATGGTACTTCATGGGGAATAGTCGGCGGCCAGGGAATAAACAGCAGCTGGACATTAAATACATACGAATCCGTGCCAAGCTTAATGAGATATGGGGGAAATTTGTATGCCGGCTTGGGTACTGGTGCTAATGAAGCAGAAGTATGGAAATATGAATCCGGAAGTTGGACACAAGTTGGCGGAGATTCGCTGAATTCCGGATGGACAACCAATTATGAAGTTGTTTCTTCAATGACGGAATATAACGGCAACTTGGTCGCTGGTTTAGGAAACAGCGCCAATGATGCCGAAGTATGGACGTACAATGGATCTGCTTGGACGAAAATTGGCGGCGATAGTACGAATTCCGGTTGGACAACCAATATTGAAACAATACGATCACTGGGTGTTTATAACGGAAATTTATATGCGGGTAACGGAGATTCTGCAGGCGATGCAGATGTCTGGAAATGGAATGGCACCGCCTGGAGCCAGGTTGGAGGAGATGGATTAAATTCTTCGTGGGCGGCTGCAACATTCGAAACAGTCGATTCTCTTGCTGTTTATAAAGGATATCTATTTGCAGGTTTAGGAAATTCTGCCGGAGATGCAGAGGTTTGGCAATATAATGGATCCACGTGGTCGCGTATTGGTGGTGATGCCACTAATTCTTCCTGGGCAGATGCTACATACGAACGAGTAAGAACATTATCGGTATTTAATGGAGAATTATATGCCGGATTAGGAAGCTCGGCAGGCGATGGAGAAGTCTGGAAGTGGAATGGTACTGCCTGGAGCCAAATCGGCGGAGATTCGTTGAATAGCGGCTGGGCATCGGCTCATGAACATGTAACTTCATTGGCTGCATATTCTGGAAAAATGTATGCCGCTCTCGGTGATACGGCAAATACTGATGCGATGATTTATGCTTATGGAGGAAATACTATTTTGCAGTCTTCTACTTCATCACAAGATACCAACTGGCATCATATTGCGGCAACCTATAACGGATCAACCATGAAAATTTATATAGATGGAACACTGGATAACTCACTCAGTGCTTCTCTAAGTATGCTGGATACCGGCACACCATTATTGATAGGTAACGGTTTTGGAACAAATTCACCAGGCGCAAATGCTACACCGCTGAAAGGCATGCTGGACGAAATTCGTATCAGTAATACCGATAGAACCTCTTTTACAACGACGGCATATGTGAATTCTGCGCAGACAGTTCAGCCGACAGCTTCTGTCATGACTTCGCAGATAAAAAACTGGAGCGGATTCTCAACATCTGAAACATTAAATGGCGGAACTATCGGCTATCGGCTTTCGATAGATTCAGGTACAACTTGGAAATACTGGAACGGATCTCAATGGACAACATCTTCCAGTACATCTTCAACAAACGATGCTTCAACCATTAATTCAAATATTTCATCGCTCAGCGCAGGTACGGGCGGGATACTCTGGCAGGCAGTTCTTACGGGCGATGGAACTCAACAGGTTAAACTCAACAGTGTGCAGATAGATGGAACAGCTGATACAGTAGATCCAGTAAACCCTGATACGGTGACATCCTTAAGTGCGTTAGCCGGATCATCAATTACATCTGGGACATGGTATTCGCACACTGCTCCATATTTCACATGGTCGGGAGCTACCGATACAGGCGGTTCGGGAGTAGCAGGCTATTATGTTTATTTTGATGGATCAAGCGACGGCGACCCGGTTACACAAGGAAGCTTTCAAACAACTGAAGTATATACCGGAAGCGGTTTAACAAGCGGCCAAACATATTATTTGCGGATTAAAGCAAAAGATAATGCCGGGAATATTGCCGATAATGCGTGGGATGCTTTTACTTATAAATACGATGGAACTAATCCAACTAATCCAGCCACGGTAAGCGTCTCTCCGGCAGGATATGCGGCAACTAATTCTTTTACATTTTCATGGCCCGCAGGTTCAGACGGCAGTTCGAGTATCGCGGGATATCAATACAAAACCGGAGCTTCTAGCGGTGCTCTTTCCGATTGGTCTACCACAACTACTTCCCGATCGATAACCATAGCTGATGCTGCTTATCAGGATGGTGAAAACACTTTTTACCTTCGCACCATAGACAATGCGGGAAATGTAAGTGCAACTAACGTAACTGCCAATTATTATTATGCCGGTTCAGGACCTTCGGCGCCTCAATATGTATCAGTCAATCCGTCTACGAATACCGCAAATTCATTCGCGTTTTCCTGGACTGCGCCATCCACCTATTCGGGCAGCGAATCCGCCCTTACCTATTGTTATACAATTAATACTCTGCCTTCCGCCAATACATGCACATTCACCAGTGCAGGTGCCACCTCGTTATCCGCGAGTTCTTTTGCCACACAGGTTGGACTTAATACCTTTTATATCGCAGCGAAAAATTCTTCTTCTTCGGGAGGAGCGATTAATTATGGAGCTTATGGCAGTGTGTCCTTTACCGCAAATACCAGCGCGCCGGGAATTCCTACTAGTGTAGATATCTCGGATGCTTCGCTTAAAAGCAGTTCTGCATGGAAGCTTACCGTTTCTTGGGCTGCCCCAACCGATGTTGGATCTGGGGTAGATAACTATGAACTCTACCGTTCCACAGATGATTCTACATATACTAAAATTGCTACTACCACTGGTACAGCATATGTAGATACCGGCCTTTCACAGCAGGAGTATTATTATAAAGTTCGAGCCTGCGACAGTGTCAATAACTGCGGATCTTACAGTACAGCAGTAACCATGACGCCAACTGGCCGATTTACATCGGCGCCGTCGTTAGCTTCTGGACCGGCAGTTTCAAGCATTACAACAAAAAAAGCTACGGTAACATGGTCAACCGACCGGACAGCAGATTCAAAAATTCAATATGGTACAAAGTCGGGTTCTTACTTTACCGAAGAGCCGAGTAATTCTACCCAGGCAACTGATCATACAATTAATTTAACCAATCTTTCTCCGGGAACAACATACTACTATAAAGCAAAATGGACCGATGAAGACGGAAATACCGGTTCTTCTACAGAAAAATCATTCTCAACGAGCCCGGCACCCACAGTGAAAGATGTTTCAGCAAAAACAGTCAGTATTTCTTCGGCGATACTTGAATTTACTTCTAAAGGTGCTTCAACAGTAAAAATATATTATGGCGAGACTACAGCATTCGGCGGTCTAAAAACTATTTCAACGTCGACATCTGAAACTACCTATACTAGTGATCTGCCCGATTTAAAAGACGGAACAAAATATTACTATAAAATTAATACTCTTGATACCGAAGCCTACGAATACGAAGGAACAATTCTGAATTTCACTACACTGCCGAGACCAAAAATTGCTAAAGTAAAAATTCAGCAAGTTGTCGGAACTGCACAACCAGCAGTGCTTATTTCTTGGGAAACAAACACCCCGACATCATCTGTCGTTACATTCTTTCCGCAGGGTAGAGCCGGCGAGGCGCGCGACGAAGTAAATGTGAATCTTCAGGAAGGCGAGCATCAGATTCTCCTTAGAGGACTAGTGCCCGAAACAAATTATTCCATTATCGTATCTGGCCGAGATAAAATAGGAAATGAAGCTAAGGCCGATCCTCAGCAATTTACTACAGCAACCGATACCAGGCCTCCAAAAATAACTGGTCTTAAGATTGAAGGATCAATTGCGAAATCATCAAGCGACAGCTCCAAATCCTTAGCCCAGCTAATTGTTACATGGACAACCGATGAACCTTCAACAAGCCAGATAGAATTTGGTGAAGGATCAGGCACAACATATTCACAAAAAACACAGCAGGACAGCAATATGACAATAAATCACTTAGTGGTTATATCTAATCTATCACCGTCGAAAGTGTATCATTTACGAGCCCTTTCCAATGATAAAGCTAAAAATGAAGGAAAATCTATTGACTCAGTAACTATTACTCCAAAAGCTTTAGACCAAGCTCTTGATCTTGTTATAACAAATTTATTGCAAGTTTTCGGATTCGCAGCTAAATAATTATGTCATTAACTCCCGATAATAATACTGTATATACCATTACTGATTTAATAAAAAATTTCGTAGTGGGTAATCAAGAAATTCATATTCTGAAACAGTTGAATTTCTCCATTCAAAAAAAAGATTTTCTCGTTATATTAGGTCCATCAGGATGCGGAAAATCAACTCTTCTGCATATCATACTTGGACTAGAAGTTCCAACCAGCGGTGATGTTCAGTTTATGGGCACGAGCTTATATAAGAACACAAACGATGATCTTAGAGGTGACTATCGCAAAACTCATATCGGAATGATCTATCAGCAGCCAAACTGGATTAAATCGATGACTGTCTTGGAAAATACAGCTTTTCCATTATTCCTTGTCGGGTGGAAGCGGATTGATGCGCTTTTTAAAGCGCATCAGGCATTACAGCTTGTTGAAATGGATAACTGGGCTGATTACATTCCAACCGAACTTTCATCGGGGCAGCAGCAACGAATAGCATTGGCGCGAGGTATGGTGAATGACCCGGATGTTATTGTAGCCGACGAGCCAACCGGAAACTTGGATTTTGAATCCGGCCAGCAGATGATGGCGCTTCTGTTGAAATTAAATCAGGAACATAAAAAAACAATTATTATGGTTACCCACGATTTGGACTATTTAACCTTCTCCAATCGTGCAGTGCGGATGTTCGATGGAAAAATAGCTGGTATTTATGATAAAAAATCAATGCAGACATTATTTAAAGACCTTCACTCTAAACGACAATTTGACGGTCAAATTAAAGATAAATGATAAGTTTTAAATTTAAAAAAATCAGTCCGACTGCATGCATAACCTGTCAGGTTAATCTCCTGAGGGAATGGCTTCATGATTGGATAAAGTTTTTTTTCCTGCTCTTTCTTGTCGTATTGCGCGGAACAATAAAAACAATTTTCGGCAATAAATACGTGCCGCTGCCAATCCGGCTGCTCTCTCATAAAGTGTATAACACTATAGATATTATTCTGGAAAAAAGCTCAAGCAAAAAATATACCATCAGTAAAATTGTCCTCATTGAAATGGCAATTAAAAACATGAAGTTCAAAAAAACACGTACAATGATCACCATAGGCGGTATGGCCTTGGGAATCGGGGCAATAGTATTTCTTGTGTCACTTGGATTCGGTGTACAAAAATTAGTTATTCAGCGTGTGGCACGGCTTGAGGAGATGCGCCAGGCCGATGCTGTACCCCAGCCGGGAAGTAAAATTTTATTGACTGATAAGGAATATTCTGTTATTAAACATCTCAACAATGTCGATAAAACGCTTCCTGTGATTTCAATGGTCGGCAGGGTAACCTTCAATAACTCTGTTTCTGATATGCCGGTATATGGCGTAACTTCGGACTATTTAGCTTTAAGCGCTGTTAAGCCGGTAAACGGCACAGTGTTCAAAAGCAATGAACTTAGCATTACCGCCAAAGCCGAAGATCAAGGAGAGGTAGCAGGATTATTTATTCAACGTGAAAATCTGACATATGGTGATGTAGCAGGAGATATTCAATTTAGTGTTATGCCGGAAAAATGGGTGGAGGTGCGCGGACAGCCTAATATCGAATCACCAATTGTAGGGTATACAAAACGCACCGAAGGACATATGCGAGGAAGCGTAGTATGGGGAAAACGATACTCTTCATATACCAGCGGCTTTCTCAATTCAGATCAATCGCTCGAACAATGGATTCAATCAGATTTTCCGCTCTGGGAGCGACATCGATGTGATCCGGCAAATATATCATGTGATTCTTCGGGAGAATATAAAAAAATAGAAAAAAAGGAAGATGAATCCAGTATGTTATATATTGCAAGAAATTACGTCACTGTTCAGACAATTTTAGAAAATAATTCAGATGTGCTTGGTATCTCAGATACAAATAATGAAGATGTTATAGACATTACCAATCTGGTAAGCAGCGTGTCAGCAAATTTGGATTTAGCTACTTTAGCATCTGAATCTGCAGCAGTGAATACAGAAAAAATTAAAAAAGTTTCCATGAAGCCAAAAGCGGTAAAAGAAGCAGTAATTACCCGCGCAATGGTAAAAGTTTTTGGTCTTTCCGATTCGCAGGCAATCGGAAAACGTTTTACGGTAACCTTTGTCCAAACCGGCAGTTCTCCAAACAGCAACGAAAAAATAGAATCCAATCCAGTGGAATATAAAATTGTCGGTGTAACTCCCGAGGCGACAACTGCATATTTCTATGTGCCTTTTATTGATTTGCGTGGACTGGGAATAAATTCGTATTCACAGATGCGTATTGTTGCCAAAAACCAAGGCGCCTTAGCCGACATAAGAAAACGAGTAGAAGCGCTTGGATTTAATACTTCGTCAGTTGTTGATACAGTAAGCCAAATAGAGACATTATTTGGATCTGCACGAATCGTATTAGCAGCGCTCGGTATGGTGGCATTATTTGTTGCAGCATTGGGTATGTTTAACACACTCACCGTATCTCTTATGGAACGAACACGGGAAATTGGACTCATGCGTGCAATAGGCATGCGTTCTGAAGAAATCCGTGAATTATTTTTGGTAGAGTCTATGTTAATGGGATTATTCGGCGGAATATTCGGCTTGATTGTCGGAATAGTTGGAGGAAAAATTGCAGGAGCGCTGATTTCTATATTTACATTATTAAAAGGAGCCGGCTATGTAGACATCTCGGATCTTCCCTTTGGATTTGTAATGGCAGTACTTTCTTTTTCAATTTTTGTCGGACTGGTTACCGGTATTTTCCCAGCACGCCGCGCCACCCGTATTTCTGCATTGAATGCTCTACGGTACGAATAAACAGTATAATTCCAATATGATACTTGCTATTGATCCGGGATTTGAAAAAGTTGGATATGCATTTTTTGAAAATAAGGATAGAGAACCGACATTCATAACTTCCGGCCTTATAAAAACAAAAAAGACAACCGAGCATGAAAAAAGACTACTTCAAATATATAATTCGCTTGAAACTCTTATTAAGCTTCATAAACCAAAAGCAGTTGCTATGGAACAGCTGTTTTTCTTCAAAAATCAGAAGACTGTCATTCCTGTGGCTCAGTCGCAGGGTGTAATTCTTCTTCTATCGGCTCAACATAATCTTCCTGTTTCATACATAACTCCGCTGCAAATAAAACAGACTATAACTGGCTACGGCAATGCAGATAAAAAAAATGTTCTTAAGATGATACAGCTAATTTTAAAACAAAATCTCGTTATTGAAGACGATGATCAGTCTGATGCAATTGCTTGCGGTTTGGCATATTGCTATCTTAACCGCAATTTGATACGATAAATTATTACGTTTATTCTACGCATGTCATCCTGAGGCGTAGCCGAAGGATCCAGATTTTATAGATTCTTCGCTCCGTCCTTTTGATATGACTTCGCTCAGAATGACAATCAATAATAAACGTTAAATTAACACATATGAAACCTGTTGCATTAATAGTACTTGATGGATTCGGACTTGCGCCGCCCGGCCCCGGAAATGCGATTCATCTGGCAAATGCGACTCATATAAACTCTCTTTTCCAAACATTTCCGAATACAACATTGAAAGCATCGGGCGAAGCTGTAGGCCTGCCTGCCGGCGAAGTTGGAAACACCGAAGTAGGACACATAAACCTTGGTGCCGGAAGAATCGTATATCAGGATCTGCCGAGAATTAACATGAGCATTGCCGACGGCTCGTTTTATGAAAATAAAATGCTCATAAAAGCAGTTGAACATATCAATAAATCCGGCGGCAATTTGCATATTATTGGGCTTATTGGAGAAGGCTCCGTCCATTCGAGTACAGATCATCTGCATGCGCTTCTTTATTTTGCGAAAGAACAAAAACTTCCCCGAGTTTACATCCATGCAATTACCGACGGCCGTGACTCTCCGCCAAAAGCTGCTCAGGCTACCATTAAAGAGCTGGAGGAAAAAATTAACGGCACCAACGCAAAAATTGTTTCTATTATGGGCCGCTATTATGGAATGGATCGCGACCGCCGCTGGGAGCGGATTGAAAAAGCATACACCTGTCTGACACAAGCAAACGGTCCACACGCCACATCTACCGCAGAGGCAATTTCCAAAGCATACGCCGATGGTAAAACAGATGAATTCATAATACCAACGAATATAGTTAAAGAAGGTGAACAGCCAACCGTCATTAAAAAAGGCGATGCAGTTATATTTTTTAATTTCCGAATTGACAGGCCTCGCGAATTAACAAAAGCATTTGTTCTTGATGATTTTGAAAACCAAGCGAACATTGCCAAATCGTTCGATCCATACGCAATTAAATACTTTAAAACACATGCACCTCAACAAACAGCGGTGCTTACACCTCCATTTAAACGGGGTGTTAAAATAGAGAATCTGCTGTTTATTACCATGACAGAATACGAGAAAGACCTGCCGGTGGATATTATGTTTCCGCCCATTGTGGTGCAGCTTCCACTGGGAAGAGTAATTGCAGAAAATGATCTTTCTCAACTAAGAATGAGTGAATCAGAAAAGGAACGGTTTGTAACATTCTATTTTAACGGCCAGCGGGAGCAGGGTTTTGCACAGGAAGAACATTTAATTGTACCGTCGCCGAAAGTGCCTACCTATGATCAGAAACCCGAAATGTCCGCACCGGAGCTTACCGACTTGTTTTGCGCCAAAATGAAAGAAAAAAACTATCCGTTTATTCTGGTGAATTATGCCAACGCCGATATGGTCGGCCATACGGGCAATATCGACGCGACAATTAAGGCTATAAAAACTCTAGATGAATGTCTGGCTAAAGTTATTTCTACCGCATTGAGTATGGAATATACCGTGTTTATTACTGCCGACCATGGAAATGCGGAGCAGAAGATAAATCCAAAGACTGGACAAATATCGACAGAACACACCGATAATCCGGTGCCATTTATTGCAATAAGCAAAGAACTCCAAGGCAGATACGTTCGGTTACAGTCTGGGATTCTTGCCGATGTAGCGCCGACAATTCTTTCGGTAATGGATCTTGTCAA
>CAZBEF010000016.1:0-12660 GCA_964490875.1 uncultured Gammaproteobacteria bacterium | reverse complement strand
GATAAAAAACATATTCTTACCGAGTATGCCGATTTTCAGTGCCCGGCTTGTAAAGGATATGCAACAGTAATAAAAGATCAAATAGAAGCTTCGGGTTCTGGAATGCCGGAAGTTACTAAAAATATTACCTACGTATACCGGCAATATCCATTAACGGCAATTCATCAGCATGCAATGGAAGCGGCACAAGCTGCCGAAGCTGCCGGCCGCCAGGGAAAATTTTTTGAAATGGCCGACAAACTTTATAATACTCAGGAACAATGGTCCGAACTTCCAAAAGCTACCGACTTTTTTATGAAATTGGCTAAACAGTTAAAGCTCGATGAAAAAAAATTTGCCGCAGATATGAAGGATGAAGCGATAAAAGATAAAATAGAAAAAGACTTGGTTTCGGGCAATAGCGTTGATGTTCAGGGAACTCCAACATTTTATCTCGATGGAAAAAAACTTGAAGGCATAAACTCCTTCGATGACTTCAAACAAATGCTCGCCGACACAGCTAAAAAATAATTAACATTACTCATAAGCTCTTATTTTCGTCATTCCGGGCTTGACCCGGAATCTATATAATCTTACATTGATTTCGGATTGCTCGAATACATCGCGTGTGCGCACGTCTCAAGTCCCGTCGATGTCGCGGGACAATGAGCCTGCTCCCCGCGAGTATTCTTCGCAATCCAAGCAATCCAAATAATTCGACTCTTCATCACTCATATTCTGCCCCTCAGGTTGATATAATTAGAGAATGTTTATTACCGTAAACGGCAAAAAAGTCCACTACGAAGAAAAGGGGAGCGGCGAGCCTATTTTATTCGTCCACGGCTGGCCGGCAAGCATAAAAAGCCTATACAAACTGTATCAATTAGCATCAAAGAACCACAGAGCCATAATTCTCGATCTGCCTGGATTTGGCAAAAGCGACAACCCTAACCCGGAGTGGGGTGTGGGTGAGTATGCCTCACATATAACGACGTTTATGAAAGAATTAGGATTAAAGAAAGTAAACTACTTCGGCCACTCATTCGGCGGAGCATTGGGTATTTATATAGCCAGCCACTATCCCGATATTCTGAATAAACTGATTATTTCCAACAGTTCGTATAAACGCGAAGGACGGCCCAAAAAATCGGTGCAGATAATAAAAAGCATACTTAAACGGATTACAAAACTTAAGCCGGTTGAACCGATTGCCAAAAAATATTTCTACCGGATTTTCTTTCCGAAATCAGATATTCTCAAAGCGCCGCACTTAGAAAGCAACTTTCGGAAAATCGTGACACAAGATCTTACCGAATATTTAAGCGATATTAAACTGCCAACATTAATTTTATGGGGGCAATTAGATACGGTGACGCCGATTCACTGGGCTCATGAACTGAATGAAAAGATTAAAAAATCAAAACTCAAAGTGTTCCCGAATGCCACGCACGGCCTTCCATTAAAATATCCGCAGGAAGTTTTTGAAGAAATTGAAGCATTTTTATCATGAATATTTTACAGTATCTTATTCTGCCGGCTTTTATCATTCTTGCCTTTATCAAGGCTCTCGACTTTATTTATTTATTTCAAATAAAAGAATACCGGTTTGATAGATTCTTCTCATTTTTGAATGAAGAAAGCCTGGCCAGTATTTTTTATGCACGGATACCAAGGTTGCCGGCGAAATCTATTCGAAATTTCCTGCTTATTGTCATTTCACTTATCTTTATTTTGATCTTTCCAGCCAGTTTATTTTCTACACCAATTTCAGTATTATTGCTGTTTTTCTTTATTCCACTACTTTCATTCTGTTTTACTTTCGTTGGCGTGTGGTTGACTAGCTTTCTGGCAAGCGTTCAGCGCAATAGCATTATCGATAAAGCCGCCGACAAAATTAAACATTCCAAAGTTACCGTAATCGGAGTAACGGGTTCGTATGGAAAGTCTTCGGTGAAAGAATTTCTGCACCAGATTCTTTCAGCAAAATTCAAAACTGCTAAAACAGATGAGAATATGAATACCGATGTCGGTGTAGCGTTATCTGTACTAAAAAATCTTCAGCCTGATACAGAATTTTTTGTTGCCGAAATGGGCGCATACCGGATTGGTGAAATTAAGCGGATTTGCAATATTGTTCATCCGAAGTATGGAGTTTTAACAGCAATTGGTAACCAGCATATTTCTTTATTCGGATCAAAAGAAAACATTAAAAAGGCGAAGACCGAACTGCTGGAAGCGCTGCAGCCGGATGGAAAAGCTTTTGTAAACGCCGCAATCGAAGATCATGATTTTATAATGGGGAAGACGAAGTGTGCTTTAACCTGGTATTCAGCCGATGATAAATCAGATATTTACGCCGATGCCATTACTCATGTTGCAGATGGTCTGACGGCGCAAATTCACTATAAAGAACATTCGTTCACCATTCAGACAAAACTCATCGGCCGGCATAATGTAGAAAACCTACTGCCCGCGATAGGGTTGGGGATAGACCTTGGTATTTCAACAGAGACGATTCAGAAAGCAATTTCAGAGTTGGAAAATTTGGATTTCAAACTTTCATTGAGTAATGGAATAAACGGCGCCACAATATTAAACGACGCGAAGAATTCTAATGTCGAAGGATTTATTGAAGCCATAAAAACGGCCAAACAATTTCCACATCAGAAAAAACATATTATTTCGAAGGGAATAATTGAGCTCGGCCTGGAGAAAGGGGAGTCCTATGAACGAATTATTTCTGCATTAAACGACGTTGGAATGATACTCGTAACCACCGATTCACTTTTCAAAAAAATCCACCCGGAGGAAAATATTATTGTACTGAACAACGAATCTGAAATTCTGAATTACATTCAGGAAAAAGCAGACAAGAATACACTTATAATTATTGAAGGAAAGTTCACAAAAGGTTTTGTTCAAGCTCTCGTCATCCCGAGTGATAACGAGGGATCCCATTAATAAAGGCCCAAGGTTACAGCACTCGTGCCATTACAACCTTCGGATTTTTGGTGATGGGATCGCCACGCTTCGACAATCATCGCTCGCGATGACGATAATAACAACATATGATCTCAACAGATTTTGCATCAAACGAATCCGGCGACGACGCCTTGCTCAGCCTGGCGCTTATATTCCAGCCCTGGTGCTGGCTAGATGGGCGGGAACTTCATGAGGTAAACAATCAAATAAAAACTTTATGTCATTCTGAGCCTGTCCCGCTTAGCGGGACGAGCGAAGAATCTATTCAATCCACGCATCTATTTTTGACAGGAAGAGCCGCACTCTATTACTACCTCAAATCCCTCAACATTCCCGCCGGATCAGACGTCCTGGTGCAAGCCTTCACCTGCGAAGCCGTACCATTGCCGGTAATAACTGCCGGCCTCAATCCGATTTATATTGATATCGAAAAAGAAACTTATTCTATGGATTTTGAAGACGTAAAGAAAAAGATTACGCCCAATACAAAAGTACTCATCCTTCAGCATACCTTCGGATTCACGCCGCAATTCAGAAATCAGATTCTCGAATTCGCCAAAGGAAAAAACTTATATATTCTCGAAGATCTAGCTCACGGCTGGAATCCTGATATTTTCAAACAGACAGGAGACGCTTCAACCACATATCTGCTATCGTTCGGCAGCTCGAAAGCCTTTTCCTCGGTTATGGGCGGCGCGATAGTAACTTCTGACAAAACTATAACAGATAACCTTTCAGCCTACGAAAAACAGTTAGCCAATCCATCACTCTTGTTCATTTTCCGAGTTCTCTTATATAAACCGCTCTCAGTGCTAATTAAGTCGACGTATGACATTATGATCGGAAAGCTTCTTCATAAAATTCTTAATACGTTGCATGTGCTTATACCGGTAATTACTGCTAAAGAAAAAAATGGAAGTTTTGATGAATCATTTGCGAAAGCATATCCGAATGCATTGGCCATTCTGCTGCTGCATCAGTTGAAAAAATATCCGGATACACTAAAGCAGAGAGCTGAAGCAATAAAAGCATATGACCTGCATTTTTCACCCGGCAAAACTTCTCAGCCTACCTTATCACGATATCCGGTTCTGGTAGAAAATAGGGATGAAATTCTGCAGAAAGCTGCAAGTAAAAATATTTATTTGGGAAAATGGTATGATCAGGTTGTCGCGCCGAAAGAAATAGATTTGGCGAAGATGAAGTATACTCTAGGAACCTGCCCATCTGCCGAAGAAGTTTCGGCAAAAATAATAAATATGCCAACTACATTAAGTCAAGCATCGTGTACGGTTATTACTAAAATTCTCGAAAAAGATTAGTATTATTTATAAGGATAATTCGAACCTTTATCAAGTATCGGAGTATCCGTTGTAGTTACTTGATTTATTTTAGCTTGAACAAGTAAAC
Source organism: uncultured Gammaproteobacteria bacterium (assembly GCA_964490875.1). Lineage (GTDB taxonomy): Bacteria > Patescibacteriota > Microgenomatia > UBA1406 > GWC2-37-13 > CAYYYG01. The sequence goes on along the minus strand of CAZBEF010000016.1, from coordinate 8,289 downwards.
CTAATTGTTCATTTTTTTCTGCAGCTTGCTCTCTTGCTCTTTCAGTGTCTAAATATGTTCTCGAAGAACCTGGATCGATAAGCCCTAAATGCTGTGGTCTAGATGGTGGTCCTACTGGTTCACCTTCATTTGTAGTCATAGGATATGTTAATATATCAAAGTACATTAAACATACATAAAAAAGGAGTAAAATTCTGTGACGAAGATTACAAATTGTTTTTTTATCTTACCTAATCAATTAGGCAGAAACATCGTTATCGGAAGCCTTCTGCGTTTGGATTTTGTGTAATTCCCATGGCGTCAGAGCTCTACCAGGACCTATTGGCCTTACAATTTCGGGACCACTTTTATCTTCAGGTATATATACAGCTCCACCTACATCCACCCCCGGTCGAAAACCCGCATCGAGAGGCAGCGTTTGTTTTAAATCTTTTATCCTTTCAGTCATAGTATTAAGATATAATAGGTAACATGACAATTATAAAAGCAATTAAAGAAAAAGCAAGCTGGGATGAGTTCTTTAATCGCAATGGATCGCCCTCCTTTCTCCATTCCTGGGAATGGGGAGAAATGCAGCAAAAACTAGGGCATGAGATTCTACGATTAGGCGTTTACAACAATGACAAACTATATCTGATTGCCCAAATAATTAAAATGCGCACCAAGCGTGGACATTTTCTGTTTATTCCTCATGGACCAATCGTAGAAGAGGGGAGAGGACTCAACGAATTTCTTCCAAAACTAAACGAACATCTAATAGAAATCGCCAGAAAAGAAAAGTTTTCATTCATCCGAATTGCACCGGCTGTTGAAGATGGAGAAGACATGAGAAAGATATTTAACGACGTTGGATACAGAAAAGCGCCGATATATATTCACTCCGAACGAATGTGGGTTCTACCGCTTGATAAATCCGAAGATGAATTGCTTGCCGCAATGCGCAAAACCACCCGCTATTTAATTCGGAAAGCGCAGAAAGACGGCGTAGTTATAGAAAACAGAACCGATGACAAAGTAGTCGATGACTTCTGGCAGATTTACGAAAAAACCGCCGAGCGCGAACGATTCACACCATTTTCCCGAAGATTCATAACGGAAGAATATAACGCTTTTAACCAAACTGGAAATGCAGTTTTTATATTTGGTAAAGTAGATGGAATGACGGAATACCAAGCATCGGCTTTGATCGTTTTCACAAAATCCACGGCATTTTATCATCAGGGCGCCTCATTACACAGCAAAGTTCCTGTTCCGTATTTACTCCAATGGGAAGCAATTAAAATTGCCAAACAGCGCGGCTGCAAATTCTACAACTTCCAGGGAATTCTGCACCCGGGCCGCACACCTAAAAACTGGAGCGGTTTAACACTGTTCAAACAAGGATTCGGCGGCCGCCAGCTGGACTATGTACCTACACAAGATTACGTTTTATCTCCTAAATATCATCTAACCAGCCTCTACGAACAAATCCTCAACTGGAAACGGGGAGTGTAAAGATTAAACGACGTCGAAGATCACTTTGCAGCCAGCGGAAGCTCATATCCCAAATCCTTACCCACAAACGCATGCGGCCTCACCCGTTTTAGCACATATTCTTCACCTAACGAATGAATCGAACCTTCTGTAACGGTCACAGCAGTTGTATATGAAGCCTCCTTAACAAACCCCAAATCAGCAGAAACATACTTGCCATAAGGATATGCAAAACTCTGTACAGAAATACCAAATCTCTTTTCCAATTCTTTTTTACTTTCCAATATCTGATACTTTCCAACATCATCAGAAACCGAAGTCAAATCATAATGATCCATAGTATGCGATCCGATTTCTACCAGGCCGCTATCAATAACTTCACGGATCTGAGCTTCATTCATAAATCCCGGTCTGCCAATAAAATTCACTATTATATATGCCGTTGCCTTCGCATTATATTTTTTTAGCAATGGAAAAACATCGGTATAAAAATCTTCATAGCCATCATCAAATGTCAACGCCACAAACTTTTCACAAACCGGCATCGGATCTTTCATCATATCGCGAATATTCTTCACAAAAACTGTTTTATAATCATGCTCAACTAAACTTTGCAATTGTGTCTCAAAAACTGCAGGACGCATATTCAGACCTTGACGGATAGTATCATTTTTATCTTTGACATTTTCTACATAATGGTATAAAAGTATTGGCACTTGCAGTTTTTCTTCGGCATGTACGACAGCCGGTCCGTCACATTTTTTTTGAGACGACACATTATACGTCTTTTTAAAAACAAGGGCCTTCTTGGTCAAATTTTGAGGGCTTGTGGAAATAAGATATATGAGGCCAACTACATTATATATGCCAAGGAACAATATGAGTTTGCTGACTAATGAGAGTTTCTTTGGTTTGGAATTTTTCTTTAAAATCTTGCGCTTCTTCATACGGTCAATATTATAGCAGTTCGCTAAGCAAATTCAGAGCCTATTAACAGTAAGATAGGGTATAAATAGGCACCTCTTCTCCAAAGCTTAAAAAAAGAGCAGGGTAGATATGATAGGTTTAGATTGTTCTGACAATACGACACACTTTGAAACACCCAGACGGCAGCCGGCGCTTACGGGTCTGGAATAGGAGAATACTTATATATAAGGAAGCGAAACCAGATTAAATAACAATTAATTATGATTAATTGCGAATTAATCTAAATTTCAGTTTTAACACTCCTCTCTCGTGATCTTAGGCTAACATCGTAAAAGATACAATTTACGACGTTGTGTGTAGTTTATTCCCCGCATGAAGGCAGCCCAATTTTAGCACTTTTAACAAAATGTCTTTTTTGTCGTTTTTTGACATATTACTTCGAAGAAGTGTGTTTTTCATTCTCTGCATATTACTTAATTAATAATTGATTACTATTTTATTCTTAATAAGTATTATTCATTTATCCTTAACCTTATGCATAAAGTTTGCAGTACCTTTAAGATCCTTTGTGCTCTCTTTGAGGTATTTACAGCTAATTTAATTTAGAGCATAATATTAACCCGTATATAAAATTATATCTGGTAAACATCTCTTTGTACTCTCTCATACAGCGCTCTAATTGGAGCATAATATCGTTCCATGTAAGAAATCATATCTGGTACATATCAGGCTTCTTTGATAGTTATCCACACATACTGTTCTTCAGAATAGAGGCGTAATTTGGATTATAAAGACAATCTATATTTATGTTTTCATCTGATGAATCCTGGGTTGCTACTGTGTTTACACTAATTTAAGCAGGCTTGTATATGTATTAACTATGTCAACTATACCCTATAGTATTTTATACTATAGGACATATTTCTCACGTCCGTAAATTTCACGTCTGTATATTATAGGATATTTTATACCTGGTAGATCTCTTATCTCCTCCCCCCTCTTCCCCACCTCCCGCAGCCTCATTTTTGGCTCTAAAAACAAGGCTGGCTACGCTTAAATTTCTGCCGTTTTGAATTACCATTGTATTGAAAGAAGCACAATTGCGCCTACAAATCCGGCTACAAATACATACTCCCGTACAGTCTGCTTAAATAGCTTCTGATCGGCAAAATGGTACAGGAGACCGCTTATACTGTAATAGCAGGCAGTGAGCAGTAAAGCAAAAATAGTTGACTTAACTGGTACAAACGACATCAAAGTAGCTAATTGACTAATCAGTAGGCTCACTAAAAAGGCATATTGCTTTACATAGGACTCAGAATGAATTTTAAGCTTAATACTCCACATAAGCTGCATCGTGATTGGGAAGATGGTTAAAAAGACTAAGAGCGCATTAACCGCAAAGTTGAGCTTGAATGAAAGAATAACGTTAAATATAAGAAAGCTGATAAGCGTCTGGTAGAAGTAATTCACCGAAAAGGCCGCACGATATAGCTGCAGACTCCGGTCTACGCCGACGTTAAAGATATTTGAGGTTAGCAGGATTGCATACATAGAGAAACCGTACACCACAATAAAGGGAATTCGTGTTATCCACCGGCCAGGGAAAAGAAAGTAAAAGAAGTAGGCCGCGATAGTCCATAACACCGGCATAAGAAATAATGTAAACCATTCTATCTTCTCTATTCCCTCAAGTACGGAAAAGAATGTAAAAAAATACGCCGCAATGATAAGCACTGGTATAAATAACCATACTTTATCGAAAAAAAAGAATGTCGATAAAAGCATTAATCCGGCCATAGCAAATGTACTGATGACAAATCGAATTCGCTTTTCTATATGACCAAAAGTCTGAATCATTACTAATTGAAATTTTTCCATAGATGCTTCCCTATTTATAACGTCGTAAATGTACAATTCGTATACACATTTTGAACATCATCGAGGTTTTCCAATGCTTCGATTAAATCTATAATCGACTGTTCATGCTCCTTTGATGCTTCTATTACTGTAGTTGGTTTATATTCAATCTCATGAGACTCTATGACTACATTAGAAGAATTATTCTTTAATTTGCCCGCATTTTGAAACGGTATATACACTATAAACCTCTCCCCTTCTTCTTCAATATCAATTGCACTCATGGATTCGGCGAATTCATAAATTTTTTCTTCGGTATTTTGCGACTTATTTAAAACGGCAATCATACAATGCTGAAATAAATACGATACAGATCCCTGGGCGCCTAGTTTGCTGCCATGACGGTCTAGGACATTCTTAATTTCGGATGTGGTTCTATTCGGGTTATCTGTAGTTGCGATAATTAAGATCGCGGCCCCGCCTTTTGCAAACGCTTCATAATGAACTTCGCGAAGAGCATCTTTGTTATTACCCGATGCTTTCTCTATGGCACGTTCTATATTCTCCTTTGGCATGTTATCCTGTCGGGCCTTCTCTATCATCAACCGCAATTTGACATTGTGTTCTGGATCCCCTATTCCACCGCCTTCCACAACAGACAACGTTATGAGTTTCGACAACTTTGCGAACACACGACCTTTTTGCATGTCCGTTATTCCTTTTTGCCGTTTTACTTTCGACCATTTTGAATGTCCTGACATAGAGGTAGAATATTGATAAACATCCGTTCAGCAAGCTATAAGCCTATTCCTATAAGCTACAAGCTATTATACTTGACATATATTAAAAATAAAATATACTGTAGCTATTATTTGAAATTTTATATTGCTATTTTTAAGATAATTTATGGATGATATTGAAATACTAGAGCAGCAGGCCATTGACTCTGCAATAAATCTGCAATGGGAAACCGCTATAGATCTTAACAAACAGATTCTTAAAATTGACAAAGAAAATGTTGACGCATGTTTGAGATTAGGTTTTGCATATTTACAGATTAAAGATATACAGGAAGCACAGAAATATTACAATAAGTCGCTCAAACTTCGGCCGAAAAACCAGGTTGCTCTTGAGAATTTGGAGCGGTTGGCTGTTATGGAGATGAAAGACCATCCATCTCATAAAAAAGGTAAAGAAGGAAGCGCCATTGATCCGACGATGTTTCTGGAAGTTCCCGGAAAAACAAAAGCTGTTAATCTGGTAAATTTGGGACAAAAAAAACATTTAGCTACCGTTTCTGTCGGCCAGGAAGTGGAGCTCAAGCAGAAAAAAAGGAAAATAGAAGTTCGTACAACTTCGGGAGAATATCTGGGTAGTCTGCCCGATGATCTTTCCAAACGGATGATTTTCTTTTTGAAAAATAAGAGTGAGTATAAAGCCAATATCCAGGAAGCATCGCTTACTAAGATTGTTATTTTCATCCAGGAAGTTTCAAAAGGAAAAAAAGTGATGCAGTATACCTCGTTCCCTGCCAATATTCAGAATAATCTTGATCAGATGGAAGACGGCGAAGAAGTTGCTGAAGGCGAAGAAGATTCCGATGTCGATGAACTCGAATCCATGGCTGAAAAAATAAGCGACCGTGAAGAGGATGCCAATTTGCTTTCGGGAATGGCCTCCGATTCAGACGAAGATACTCAGGATGATGAAGAGTAATGTTTTACCTTATTTTTAAGAAAAACGATAGTCCCTTTGATTTTTCTGCGAGAAATTAACTTTTGAATTTCAGAAGGAATCTGAAAATCTTTCATTGAATATAAGGCGAGCAAAAAGGATGCGATTAATATGCCGATTATTATAAAAAAAATATTCATAGTCAGGAATTTAAATTTCCCATTCTTTTTCTACATCACCGAGTGAAAAAATTATATCATAGACATCGGTGTCTCCCTTTTTTAGATTGCAGTGAAAATACGCACTCATATCTTTTGCCGTGTCTGAAAATTGTTCTGCGTCTTCAATGATATTGCATTTCTTTTCTGCCTTTTGACCAGTCTGGTAATCGCTCACCCGTATGCCTACGCCTTCAAGCAGAGTTCCGATCATTTCGGCGGTTTTATAACTCCGGTTATAAACGATACCAACGTTTTTCTTCTCCTGCCGGTAGATGCGGTGATAGAAATATCCCTGGTATTCTTTCCTGAAAAAATCCGGCGTAAGACTTCTTAAATGTTTAAACTGCTTCTGATTCCCCCTAAAGAATTCATATGCCAGATACATTCGATCAAACAGCGAAGCATTCGACTGCATCTGCATAATCTGTTGTACACTGGGAAACACAATTGGAGTATCTTCTTCACTTCCATAATAAATTTCTTCTGACTGCGGATAAAAGTAATAATCTACAAAAGTCGAAGTTCCGATGGAAAATGTTTTTGTGAATAGTTCCGGTTTTTTTTCAAGGGAAATCAATTTGCCGAGTGCACCCATACGATATTTTGCATAACCGCCGGGAACATCTATCATCATATCCGGATAAAAATTTACTACGTAGTTGACATCGTTTTGAAGATCTATAGAGAACATGGCCGGGTTTCTGCCATAGACTACTATATTCACCCGTTCCTTGCTGCTAAAAAAAAGGCTGCTTCCTATTGAATGGAATAATAAAAATAAGATAAGAAAAACAAAAAATACAAGTGCAATGGGCAAAAGCCGCATTGAATCATTTTGTCTGACTTTTTTCTTCGTATGTTTCATAGTTCTTCTTTCTTCTCTCTTATTTTTTATTTAACTTAAACCGTGTTCAACTTTCAAATGCCGCAGTTTGTGAAGCATATCGTCTTTGGATAAATTTTTCAGAAGAAATATCCGTTTAATGATAGAAAGCGATGCCTCAAACTCAGGAAGAACCACGATATCGACCCCCAAGTCTTTTAAGCGGGAAAGATAGTCGTGGCTGTGCAGCCGGCTCATAATCAGAATGTTCTGATTTAACTTTTTGGCGTTTAAAGCAATCGCCTCTTGAGAATATTTTCCCGGAATGACAGATATTAAAGCAATGGCATGTTCTGTCTGAGCAAAGTCCAAAATATCAATATCTGTAGGATCGCCATAAATGATATTAACACCCTCCCGCTTGGCTTTCTGTACGGTGTGATAGTTGTAATCAATCGCAATAAATGGAATATTTGCCAGCATGAGAGCGCGTCCAACATACGACCCTACCCTGCCGTAACCGCAGATTACCACATGCCCCTTCAAATCAAGAACATCGATTGTGGACTGCTGAAAGTCAATTCGATATTTTATATATTGTTCAACGGATGGCAGATACTTTTTCAAAAATGACCGGATCGATTGATATATTGTATCTTTGTTGTTGACAATCGGAGGTGTTACGATGAGGCTTATCAGGATTGCTGAAACGGTGAACAAATAATTCTCCTGGGTTATCAGATTATTGCCAAGCGCTAAGGTGAGCAGGATGAATGCTGTTTCGCTCAGCTGAAATAAAAGCGCCGCCAGCGAAAACGCTAATCTGCTGCTGAATTTAAAGTATAAAAATAAAATGAGGATGACAAGCGCTTTCACACCCATTATTAATCCCGTAAATAAGAGCAGTTTGGGAAATGATGAAACAATAAGCGACAACTGAATCTGCGATCCAATAAAAACAAAGAATATGATGGATAAAACATCACGCATGGGGCGAATCTGTGAAAACACATGATAATGTTCTATCGTTTGTGAAACAAGAATCCCAGCAATAAACATGCCGATAAACACCGGGACATCAAAACGGGATGATATCATGCCTATGAAGAAAATAAATAAGATTATGAATACATTCAAAAGCTCACGGGAGCTGCGGGCTACTCGGTTAAAAACCGGCTTCACAAATAGTTTTCCGATGTAATACATTATTCCAAGGATAAGAATAGACTTTATCATGCTGATGCCGATATGTTGAAAGATGTCTAGATAAGAAGTAGTATCGGTTTTAAAGAAAGAAAAAAAGATAATAAA
>CAZBEF010000015.1:0-13447 GCA_964490875.1 uncultured Gammaproteobacteria bacterium | reverse complement strand
AATGGTCGGCAAAATTCAACCGGTTGCTGAATATAAAATGGTCGATTATAGGAGGTTTAAATTTTGAAACGAGCAAAATTGGGCGCGTAAAAATTCCAAAATCATAAAAACCCAGCTCATACTGCCAGAGCCTGTTGATGTTTATAAGACTTCCGGCCAATCCATATAATAACGAGACCAACACAGAGAGGGATAACCAGATAGTAGTTGACTTATTTTTAAAGAAGTTCATATCTGTGGACCTACCGGGAATTGAACCCGGATCTTGGCAATGCGAATGCCATATTCTACCGTTGAACTACAGGCCCTAAAAAATTCTTGTGCACCCGGGGGGAATTGAACCTCCATCCTAGGCTTCGGAAGCCCATATTCTATCCGTTGAACTACGGGTGCATATTTACTACTTGAACATATTCAACAGAATAATTATACCAAGCACTACTCTGTACCAGCCGAATAACGCCAAAGAGTTCCGCTGCAAATATTGAATAAGCCATTTCACCACAAAATATGAGCCGATAAACGAAGCAACAAAACCTACTGCCAAAAGCCCTGCATTATTCATATTGCTGAATGCAACTTCGCGCATTTTAAATAAGTCATAGAAAGAGGCGGCAAAGATTGTTGGGATGGAAAGTATGAACGAATATTTTGCCGATTCATCCCGTTTATAGCCTAAAAACATCATTCCAATAATCACCGCACCGGCGCGTGATACACCGGGGATTACTGCAAGCGACTGAAAAAGGCCGATCGCAAAAGCCTGCATATAGGTAAGCTTTTTGGTTTCTTTATTAAGAGTAATTTTCTTCTGTTGTACCAATAATTCTGTAACAAGAAATATAATTCCAAAACCGATAAATACACTAATCATCAGAAACTGGCTTTCGAAAAAAACATCTTTAATTATTTTATGAAGAACTAATCCGATAACTGCTGTAGGTAAAAACGAGATTAAAGTTTTATTCATCAGCTCCCTGTCTTTTAAAATTGGACGGATAAATAAAAGGACTACAGATAGGATTGCTCCCGACTGAATGAAGACTTCGAATAATTTTGTAAAGTCGTTCTGAGGAATACGTAATAAGTTTGCTGTCTGAATAAGATGAAATGTAGAAGAAACAGGAAGAAATTCTGTAATTCCTTCAACAATAGACAAAATTAAAACATGGATGATATTCATATAACTGTAAACTGATAATACGTATTTTGCTTTTCACCATTGTACTACATAGAATTCAGACATAAAATGATACAATATAACCATGAAAATAGCATTAGTACACGATCAGCTGCAGGAATTTGGCGGAGCCGAGCGTGTACTTGTTGCGCTGAAAGAAATATTCCCCGAAGCAGACGTATTTACGTCATTTTATACGCCATCCAGACTGGGGGTGCATGCCAAGCTTATAAAAACGTGGAATATAAAAACTTCTTGGGCTGATAAAGTATGGCTTATTAAACGATTCTATTCTCCACTTCGATTTATTACCCCGCTGATTTGGGAGAGTTTCGATTTTAAAGGATATGATCTGGTTATTTCTTCATCCGGCGGATATATGTGTAAAGGAATTATTACCAGGCCGGAAACAAAACACATTTGTTATCTCCATCATCAACCAAGATATTTATACTACTATGAAACTGCTATTGAATGGCAAAAATATTGGCCGATTAAGATATACGGACATTTAATCAATCATAAACTCCGCATGTGGGATTTTTTATCATCTGCACGAATTGATTTTTTTCTTGCGAATTCCGAAGAAACTAAGAGAAGAATTGCAAAATTATATCGGAGAGATTCAAAAGTAATATATCCTCCTGTGAATATTCCAGAAAAATTGAGTGTGTCTGCAGAACACAAACCACAAAATTATTATCTAACTGTTTCGCGATTAGCGCGGGCAAAACATGTGGATGTACTTATTAGAGCGGCAAATAAAAAGAAATTTAATCTTAAAATAGTTGGAGAAGGACGTGATAAAGATTATCTTAAAAGCATATCCGGACCAACTGTCGAGATATTAAGCTCTGTTTCGGATGAAATGCTTCCTGAACTGTATAAGAATGCTAAAGCGTTTTTATTTGCTTCAGTGGATGATGAATTTGGGATTGCACCGGTTGAAGCGATGGGACATGGACTCCCCGTGATAGCATATGCTTCAGGTGGGGTTCCTGAAACAGTGATCGATGGCGAACGAGGATTTCTATATCATACCCTTCACGAAGATTCTCTGATTGAAAAGATAGAGAAAATGGAACAACTTTCTGAAAAAGAATATATGAATTTGAGGTTAACCTGCCGCGAAGCAGCAGAGAAATATTCCTTTGATATCTTTAAGCAGAATATTCTTAATGTTGTTGAAGTATAACCTACTATGCCCGAACTCCCCGAAGTAGAAACAATCCGCCTTTCGCTACACAAAAAACTTGCTAACAAAACAATAAAAAATGTAACAGTGCGTCACCCTAAACAGTTTGTCGGGAATCCACAGGATATAATCGGACAAAAAGTTATTAGTGTATTCCGAATAGGAAAAGTAATTTCCATAAAACTTTCTAATGGTCTTTATATCAGTGTGCATTTGAAAATGAGCGGACAGCTGCTTTTTGCCGCTGATAAAAAACTTTCAAAATTTAACTCATCAATACCATTCGCAGAAACAGATACAATGCCGGGAAAAACAACCAGAGTGATAATTGATTTTGATGACGGTTCGACTCTTTTTTTTAATGATCTTCGGACTTTTGGATGGATGAAAGTGGGTAAAAAGCCAGAGGGTCCGTTGTCAGTTGATGTTTTATCTCCTGATTTTACTGAAGAATTTCTACAATCAATTACTTCAAAAACCAGAAAACCTATTAAAGTATTATTAATGGATCAAGACGCTCTTGCCGGAATTGGCAATATTTACGCGAACGATTCATTATTTATTGCAAAGATTAATCCGCTTCGGAAATCAAACACATTGACACAAGATGAAATTGCTTCATTGCATAAAGCAATCCAGGAGATAATTGATGAAGGACTGTTGCATAAAGGATCATCGGCTCGTGATGAAGTGTATATTCTACCGGACGGATCAAAGGGCGGATATCAGAATCATTTTAAAGTGTACCATCGGGAAAATAAACCGTGTCTGCGCTGTAAAACTCCAATCAAGAGAGTAAAACAGGGAGGAAGAAGTAGTTTCTATTGCCCTGTTTGCCAAAAAAATATAGATCTTAATCATGTTTCTTCAGAAGATTTCTTATGATATAAGCCAAGACAACCAGCACAAGTACTGCTAATCCAAATGCTACTTCTATACTAGTGAACAGCGAAGATAGATTATTCATAAATATAATTATATTAATTGAACTCTTACTTAACAAATAATATATCCTCTGATAACCAATCCATAACTACAGCTGCAATTAAACCTATTAAAAAAAATAATAAAGCTATTATTTTATCGAAAGCTGATGCTGCGGCAAATAATATTCCAATAAAAACTAACGTAGCGCTATTAAAAATGCTGGCAATATTTTTGCATACCAGTGAGTACACTAGTTTGTTTTTATCCATATGTTTTAATTTGATCTTAATATAAAACAGTAGTATTGCATTTTCAATGGAGTATAAACTACAAAATAAATTGATTAGAGTGTCCTAAATAAATTTACTCATACCGAATCGCGTCGATCGGTGAAAGATCTGCGGCTTTTTTAGCCGGAAAGACTCCGAAAACAACTCCGATTAACGAAGAAACTCCAAGAGACAGCGCTACTGTTTGCAGATCAATATATGCAGGAAATACCCGCTGGATAAAAAAAACAATGATATATGCAAGCAATAGACCAAGTAACCCGCCAAACAATGACAAGATTACAGACTCAATTAAGAATTGATACAGGATATCATTTCTCCGTGCTCCGATTGCCCGCCGGATGCCGATTTCTTTAATACGCTCTGTAACCGTAACGTACATTATATTCATAATACCTATACCTCCTACGATGAGCGAGATTGCAGCAATTGCAACCAGCACCAGATTCATAATGCCAAAAATAGAGCCGATTGCATTTAAAATTTCAGTACTTTCTATAACCGAAAAATCATCTTCTTCATAATTTTTCAGCAGGGTGTTGGTAACTTCCTTTTTAGTTTCAGCCATTTCGGATTCGCTTTTTGCACGAACTATAATTGCAGCGAATTTCTTATCGGTATTAAAAATATATCCAGTTTTATAAGGAATATAAATAAAACCATCTACATCCGGCCCGCCGAATCCTCCACCGCCCTTAGATTTAGTGACGCCGATAATAGTAAACGTCTGGCCTTCTATTTTTATTTTCTGCCCGACCGCACTTTGAAGATCATTAAACAACTCTTTTGCCACTTTCGGACCAACAACAGCAACCTTTGTCCGTTTATCAACATCTGTTTTGGTAAATACTTCACCGAACTCAGGAGTTACATTCAAAGCTAAAAATACTTCCGCCGAACTGGAATACATATCGGTAAAATATTTATTTCTTCCTGCTGTTGCAGTAATGGATTTGGTAAAAAGAGGTACTACATAATCAGCAGTTTTTATTCTTTTTAGTCGGACTATATCTTGTTCGTCAAAACGGATTCCGCCAAACGAAGATCCGCCGCCGCCTCTAAAGTTACCATTCTGAATTACTTTCCCCGGAACTACGCGCAAAAGATTTGTGCCGATTGCTTCAAACTGCTGCTGAATATACCGGCGCAAACCAAGTCCGAATGCCATAAGAAGCACAACCGATAAAACACCGATTAAAATTCCGAGAGATGTGAGGAGTGTCCGCCCTTTATTTCTCGAAAAATCTGCAAACGCCGATTTTAAAATAAATACAAAATAAAACATATTAAACTATGTCATCCCGAATTTATTTCGGCCTGCCTGCCGCAGGCAGGGATCCAATAATATTACCTTTTTTCAATTTCTCCATCCCGAATCCTAATCTCCCGCTTGGTTTGTGCGGCGATATCAGGCTCGTGTGTAACAATAACAATAGTTCTTTTCTCATTTTTGTTTAATTCTTTCAGCAAATTCATGATTTCATTTCCTGTTTTAGTGTCTAGATTCCCCGTGGGTTCATCGGCAAGAATGAGTTTTGGATTCATGATAAGTGCTCGCGCAATTGCAACACGCTGCTGCTGCCCGCCGGAAATTCTATTGGGATATGAGTTTGCTTTATCAGCCAGACCAAACCGTTCCATAAGATATCGCGCTTGTTTCTCGGTGTTGAAAGGTAATTTTTTACGCGCATAGACTGTAGGAAGAAGAATATTCTCAAGCACAGTAAGTTTATTGATTAAATTAAACTGTTGAAAAACGAAGCCGACAAATTCGCTCCGCAATGTTGAAAGCTGATCGTCGTTCATTGTACTGATATCTTTCCCTTCGACTAGGATAGAGCCTTTCGATGGTTTATCTAAAAGTCCAATCATGTGCATAAGAGTTGACTTGCCAGATCCAGAAGGTCCTACAATGGCAGTAAATTCTCCTTCTTTAACCGACATACTTGCGCCTTTTAAAGCATGAAAAATTACACCCTTATCAAGGGTATACTCTTTCCAGACATTATCGATTTTTAGAATATCTGTCGCCATAGAAGTTATAATCGTAAAAAGTGAAGTAGCCAAAATTTATTCACTAACAACATCACCTTCCTGCAAACCGGAAATTATTTCTGTATCTGTGTCATACACATCACCTGTCTTCACCACTGTTTTCACCTTCTGTCCATTCTGCTGTCTAAACACATACTTTTCTCCCTTTTCCGTTTTAATAAATCGGGAAGGAACAGCAATCGCGTGTTCTTTTTTACGCAGAACAAACGAAGCATCGCCCGTCATGCCAAGCCGGTATTTATAGGTGGTATTGGATTCATTCAGCGATAATTTAACTTCATATACGGTCCCCGATTCGCCTTCTTTCGGAGTAAATGCAATCTGATTAATACCGCCGTCTATAGTTTCATCGGGATATGCATCTAAGGTAATTTTCGCTTCATACAACTTTGATAATTGAGGGATGTCTGTCTGATCTGCAGTTGCCGAGAAATAAATCGTACTTGGATTTACCACCACATATGTATCGACTGCTGGAGATACATTAATACCAGGATATAAACCTCCGGCCTCAACAAGAATTCCGTTAATTGGACTGTAAAGATATGCGGCTTCGGCTGCGATATTCTGCAGTTCGACATCCAAAACTGAATTATTCAGATTGAATTGAGCCTTTTCAAATGCCCGCAATGCTTGGTCGCGCTGATCCTTGGTAAGTGTACCTATTTTCACTTCGCGGGTGTCAGATTGCGATTGATCGAAGTCCCGGCGTGCTATTTCATATGTATTGAGATATTTTTTCAACCGAGTCTGAATATCGCGAGCGTCAAGGGTTGCGATTCCCTGATATTGTTGAAGATAGTCGCCAACTTTTGCTCCGCTCCAAACAATCCGGCCTGCAGACTGAAAATGCAATGTTGCTATTTCTTCTGCATCAATTTTTCCAGATAACGATAAATCTTCTTCCAAAGTTTGACGTTTTACTGTGTAAGTTGTATCGGTAGCGCTTTTTGTTGCAGAATTCTGCCGCTGATAGAGAATGAATCCGACGACTGCAAGAATAATTACAACAATGTACCACCTACGTTTAAGAAAAGTAATCATAAATTTTATTGTACATCATAAAAAGGGAGACCAGTCACCAATCGGCATAATGTTATAGATTATAAAGTTCCAAGCGTACAAATAAATAGCCGGGAGTAGGATTAAAAAGATAATCATGAACTTTTTTGATGTGAAAAATTTCTCAAATGCGATACATGCTAGCGGCCATAAAGGAATCATATAGCGCGAAATATCGCGATGTTGGATGAATATCGAAGCGAAGAA
Source organism: uncultured Gammaproteobacteria bacterium (assembly GCA_964490875.1). Lineage (GTDB taxonomy): Bacteria > Patescibacteriota > Microgenomatia > UBA1406 > GWC2-37-13 > CAYYYG01. The sequence continues at coordinate 6,531 of CAZBEF010000015.1, read as the reverse complement.
AAAAACTGCACTGAAATAAAAGAAACTTCTATACTTCGAATTCCAGAGAAAAACGACCGCGGTTAGATACATGAAAAAATAAAGCACAATATCTTCAAGCCATGCGCTTCCTACCCATTTCTGCTGAAAATTAAACGCGGCAAACGGGTACGGCATCGGCACATTGGCATTGGTATGAAAATAAGCAAAGAAATCGTGATATCGAAATTGATAAAAAAGAAAGACAAGTAACAAACCAATTGGTATTAAAAATATACCGAGCATGTCCCATGCAAACTTTCGATGATGTTCATGAGGCTTGTGGAATGGCATAAACGGTTCAATAAGAACAAGGAAATAAGCAGCAAATAGCAGAACACCAGGCGTTTTTGTCATCGCCGACAATCCTCCCAGAATTCCGGCCATAAGGTAATTCTTCTTTTCAAAAAACAAGAGTGATCCGAGAATAAGAAACATGAAAAGACTTTCCGGAGCCCCTACCGAACGAAGCACTAATAACCTGGGCAAAAACAAAAAAATGATAGTCAATACCATTGGTTTTTGTGTTATGTTAAATTTCCTCACTAGATAGTAGAACAGTAAAGCAAGCATTGAACTAAAAAGAATATTGGTGAAAATAAGCGACCGTGCATAGCCGATAACTTCTCCGAAAACTCGGATGACAAGCGGATACAAAGGCAAGTGTGCAGGAAAATATCCAGCGCTTAATGGGAGTGAGATTATAAGGCCTTTGCCAGGTATATCGATTTTATCAGGATCGTATAAAGTTTTTGCGGGGATGATATATAAAGGCCCGTCGAAGCTTCCATAGACATATTGAAAATCTGAATTTGGAATTGTCAGACCAGCCCAATTCGGTGTGCGAATGATAAATGGCAGCCATAAAATAAAGCTGCTCAAAAGTACAACAAAAATTAAGGTACAATATCTACGTATATCAGTATTCATAACTATGATGAATATTCTATCAAAAAATAAGCTCCCGGTTGCAACATTACTGATCGCAATATTTCTGAGATTTTACAAAATAGGACCTTTTACCGTTTTTCTATCTGATCAGGGACGGGATGCCATTATAGTAAAACGCATCATTACATTTGAACACTTGCCGGCGATAGGACCGCCTACTTCGATCGGCCATATTTTTCTAGGTCCATTTTACTACTATCTGATTGCACCCTTTTTATGGATTAGCCGATTAAATCCGGCTGGTATGGCCATCGGTGTTGCTTTGCTGTCGATAATCGGACTGATTGCCTGTTACGTACTGATAAGACGGGATTATAAAAAAACAGCAGCAGATTTATTCCTAATCCTGGCTACATTTTCTTTTATAAATATCGACTATTCCCGCTTTTCTTGGAATCCCAATCCGCTCCCTTATTTCAGTTTTATTACTTTATATCTAGCCGTATTGTCTTTTCAAAAAAAGAATCTTATTGTAAGTTTTTTATTTGGATCATTATTTGCTCTATCGATACAGCTTCATTATCTAGCCATTTTATTAATAATCCCTATTGGTATTTTTGGCATTTATCAAATAATAAGCGACAAGCAGAAATTTAAACTGTTTATAGCATTTATTGCTGCGATAGTAGGATTTATTGTGTTCTCGGCTCCTCTGATATTGTTTGACTTGAAACATGGTTTCTTAAATTCAAAAAGTCTGCTAGCCCTTCTTCAAAAAGAAGGCAACGTTTCGGGCGGCTCGTCTATTTCTCAATTTTCCGAAACAACTGCTGCTTTTTTCTCGCATGTATTTCAGGTATCTATACCACAGCAGTTTTCTGTAGTAATTTTACTTGTATTTGTCGGCATATATGGCTTTCTTCGATGGAAAAAATGGAGTATGTTCGAGCTGCTTAATTTGGCAAATATAATTATTTATCTGATTGGGTTTAGTACGCTAGTGAGTTTTCGTCATCCTCACTACTATATGAGTGTCTATTTTAGCCTATTCTTTTTAGGCAGTGTCTTGTTACATACAGTATTCAGACAGAACTATGTATATTCTCTTGCTGTTGTGATTATAGTATTCTTATATATAGTTGTTAATGCACAACAGTACTATTATTTTACACGCGAACCTAATAACCAGATAAGTCATGCTCAACGGTTTGCCGACTTTTTAGCTCCTAAAATAGGTAATAAACCTTATAACATAGCGACATGGCCTATAGACTTTACAGAAGACCCCTATTTATACTTTCTAGAAGTGAAGGGATTAAGGCCTGCGGATAGGGAGAAGACCGAGATAACCGATCAAATGTTCGTATTGTGTAATAAAGAGCCCTGTAGTATAATAGATTCACCGTCCTGGAACATATCGATGTTCGGGAAGGCAAAAATAGCCGATCAATGGGAATTTGAACGGATAAAAATTTATAAACTGGCACATGCAAACTAATATCAATATCACTCTTATAGTCCCCTGCTATAACGAAGAAGACAATATAAAAGCAGGATCGCTGGACAAAATAGGACTATATACTTCAAAAGACAGCCGGTTTAAAGAAGTACTTCTTGTTGACGATGGTTCGACAGATAATTCAAAAAAAATCATGAAGGAAAAATATCTGCCGAAATTCCCTAAATTTAAACTGCTTGAGAATGCACACGGTGGAAAAGCGTTTGCAATAATCACCGGAATTAAAGAAAGTAAGTCGGACTACGTGATGTTTTCGGACTTTGATTTAGCTACGCCTATTGAAGAATCTGAGAAACTGATAAAGGGAATTAAAGAAGGATATCATGTTGTTATTGGTTCCAGAAACTCAAATCGGGAAGGCGCACCGCTGGCTCGAAAAATATTGGCAGTCGGATTCATGATCACTCGAAACGTGTTAATCGGCCTTCATGGAATTAAGGATACTCAGTGCGGATTTAAAATATTCGATAAAAATGTTGCACTCGAAGTAATCAATAAACTTCAGGTTTTCAAAGAAGATCATGTATTAAATGCAGCTTCGGTTACTGCCGGTTTTGATATTGAATTTCTTTTTATTGCCAAACGCTTAGGCTGCAAGATAAAAGAGGTTCCGGTAGTATGGCATCACGTAAAAACAGAGCGGGTTAGTTTTGTAAAAGATGCGCTTGAGACAATCCGAGATATCTTAAGTATCCGCATCAATGATCTTTCAAACAAATACGACTTTTCAAAAAAAAAGTATATCGTAGATATGCTATAAGTCTTCTACTCTTCCCAAAAATCTTCCTGATGATTGCGCTTTATTTCTTGAATATTATTCTCCACCGTTTCGATAAATAATAATCTTTATAAGATGTAGATTTACGTCATTGCGAGCCTGCCTGCCGGCAGGCAGGGAGAGTACCTGACGTAGCAATCCCTCTAAAAAGGACTTACGACATGTTAAAATTACATTCATGAATCTAAAATTCTCCCGGATTAAGTACCACGTACCAATAATCTTATTTCTTATTTTTTATTTCTTAATTCTCTCCTACAAAATGGTAAGTCATCCTACGCCCTTTTACGATTGGGATGAAAGCATATATGTGCAGGTTGGACGCGAAATGGCTCAGAAGAATTCACCGATTCCCTTATGGCAGGGTTCAGCGTGGCTTGAAAAACCGCCGCTCGTACCTCTGGTGTATGGGTTGATAATTCAGTTTGTTCCTGCGCAGCCTGAGATTTCAACACGAATTTTTAGCCTTATGCTTGCCGTTGCAGCACTTGCGTTGATGTATCGATGGATAACCGACTTTATGCAAAAAAGACTTGATCGTTTTTCTGCCGGATTATTTGCGACACTGGCAATTATTCTTACAGCATTTAACCCATTATTTCTTCAAAAAGCACAGACAGTAAATACAGACATCTGGCTATTTATTGGAATAATTGGATACTTGCTGACATTCCCTAATTTTTGGTGGAGTTTCTTCTTTCTATTTGTCGGCGTCTTCAGTAAGTCGCTTTTGGGGTTTTATCCCGCATTAATGATTGGCATGTTTGAAATATACCGCTTCTTTTTTGAGAAGAAAAATAACAAACTAATCAAAATGCTAAAAATGATAGCCATACAGATTGGAATTCTTATTTTATGGTATGTATTAATGCTTATACTCTACAAAAATGAATTTGTTACGGTGCATTTTCGCGATCATTTGCTGCGAAGAGTAACTCAATCTGTTGAATCTAAATTCGGAAAACGGACCTTTTATTTCGATCTTATTGTCGAACAGTTTGGCAATATTGCTGTGCTAAGTATTGTAAGTGTGATTATTCTTTTTTATCAATGGATAAAAAAACAAATTGATTCTCACTCATTGTTTAAATCTTTATTTCTTCTTCCTTATTTCTTATTTCTTAACTTGACTAAGACAAAGATTGCCTGGTATGTAATTCCAGCAATACCTCAAGCTGCGGTTCTGATTGAATATCCTCTGACATTATTTCAAAAAGTAAAACCTGTGTTCATACTTATCTGCCTGGGGCTTATTGGATTTATGATTTATAAAGGAGTTGTTGCGGATAAGCTAATGGAAAGTTATTTTTCACAATACGATGATTATTATCATTTATCTGTCTATGCTAAAAATAGATGCGATAAACTGTACGTTCTTCTTGATGGCGGAAGCAGAAACACACATGATACATTGCAGAAGTTAGGACTGTTACTTTCAACAACAGAGATTTACGGTAATCATCCGGCGGTTGTCTATTACTTTGGGAAAAAGACAGAGTTTGTGTACAGTGTAGATGCTGCAAAAAAAGAATACTCTTCGAATAAACTGGGAGAATGTTTTGCGATTGAGAAAAATGATGTCCAAGATTTCAAAGATAATTCTACCTATCAGACAAAATCATTTGATTCGGTTTATTTGTATTATTAAAAGCTTTATCACCGAGTGAATTCCTTGATATTGCTCTTATTAATATAAAACTGTGTCCCCTGGCCGCTGACAATTTTATAAGCTGCTTTCCGAATCATACCTTCTATAATCCGCTCCAGACTCCGGATACCTGGCTCAAATCCAAGCGGACGGACAATTTCAGCCCATAATGCATCATCTACTGTAACCTGATCAGGAGTAAGTCCAATATCTTTAAGAAACTTGGGAAGAAGATATGACTTTGCAATCTGAATTTTATCTTCATCGGTGTATGAAGGCATCTGAATAAGTTCCATACGGTCAAGCACTGCAGTGGCTACATTAGTAGTATTATTGGCCGTTGCGACAAACAAAGCATGCGACATATCAAACGGATAATCTATAAAATAGTCAAAGAAATGATTGTTCTGCCCCGGATCAAGTATTTCAAGCAGAGCTCCCATTACCGCCGGCCTCACTTCGGGGCTTACCCGATCGAGTTCATCGAGCAGAATAACCGGATTTCTGTTGCCTGCAGTGCGTAAAGAACGGATGATAAGACCTGGTTCGGCCTCTGGAGTAACTTTTGCCTGGCCGCGCAAATCCCCCGCCGACGCCAAACCTCCGAATGCTATGTGTATGAATGATCGGCCAAGTGATTCAGCAAGCGACTTGGCAAAGGTTGTTTTTCCGGTACCAGCCAACCCGACGAAGAATAAAGAAGGCGCATGATACGTATTTAGCTGCATTTTCTGCTTTTCCAGGACAAGAACAGACAAATATTCCAGAATTCTGCTTTTTACTTTTTCAAGACCAAAATGGTGGCTGTCCAAAATGTTTTTTGCTTTTTGGATATCTAATGTATCTTCAGTTTCTTTCTCCCACGGCAATGCAGAAATCCAGTCGATATACTTTTCTGTAACATCAAGCTGGCTTAAATTGCCGCCATATTTGAGAGCAAGCATAATACGTTCTATCTGCTGCTGTGCTTTTTCGCGCAACGGTGCAGGCAAAACAGCCGACTGAAGCTTAGTTTTAAGCCTGTCTACTTCTGATAAACCAGATTGATTGTTTACATTAGCAGAGTTATTATCCACTTGACAAAAATACCCTTGTAAGGTATAAAATGTAATCAGCAATTTTATAAATTATCGCTATATTTAGTCTATGGCAAAAAAACAAAATATTCAACCCTTGTTCGATAATGTATTAGTTCGACCTCTTCAGATGAATCAAACGACTGCTTCTGGGATCGTTCTTCCGGATTCTGTTAAAGAAAAACCACAGTATGGTGAGGTTATGGCTGTTGGTCCAGGTTTAGTACATCCTGATGGTAAAAAAACTCCTATGGCTGTTAAGGTTGGAGACAAAGTTGTGTACAAAAAATGGGGCGGCAATGAAATTAAAGTAGAAAACGAAGAATGGCTGATTATTGAACAGAAAGATGTAATGGCTATTATCAACTAATTATTAATTACTAATTTATATATATGGCAAAACAAATAAAATTCTCAGATGATGCACGGCAGAAACTTGCAGCCGGTGTTAATGTTTTGGCTAAAGCTGTCATTACGACGCTTGGGCCACGAGGTCGCAATGTTGCGCTCGATCGTAAATGGGGCGCTCCAACAGTAGTTCACGACGGAGTTACCGTTGCAAAAGAAATTGAACTGGAAGATCCATTTATGAATATGGGTG
>CAZBEF010000014.1:0-23956 GCA_964490875.1 uncultured Gammaproteobacteria bacterium | reverse complement strand
GGACAAGATAGATGAAAGAGTTAATTAGATTGTGTTCTGTAGGAAGAAGATAATCCCGCTGCTGGTTGAATGCCGACCACTGGCTGCTGGCAAATGCCATGGCATTGCCTCCATAAATATATCCGTAAGTAAAAATAAAGAGGATGCCCACTATTCCCACAATTCCGTAGATTATCCCGAGCGCTTCGATCTCATGATATGATTTTTTCTTCCGGAATGCGTGAAGAGCCACCAGCACTATAGAGATGGGAACTAAGAAAATTCCTTCAAAACGCGCCAATGTGGTAAGCGAGATGCAGATTCCGGTGATGATAAGAGTGCCAAGTTTATCGTCGTCAGTCCATTTGAGGTAAAAATAGGTGCTCGCGAATAACAGTGACAGATACAGCACTTCCATCATGGCCGTTGTGGTGTAATACAGAATAAATGGATTAACGATGAAAATGAAAGCGCCAAGCATGCTAATGGGGTGATTTTTGGTGAGTCTCAGACAGATTCGGTATAAAAAAATGGCGGCTGCGACAAATGCCGGCGCAAGCACAACATATCCGGCCAGACCGCTCTGATACAGCGGATCGAAAGCCGCAACCGGCGCCATGAGAATATGCAGAAGCGGCGGCCAGAAACCGATCTGACTTATGCCTGGAGTCAGGCTGTCGAAAAACTGGCGCGACAAGTTAAGATGTGAATTCTGGTCCACGAGAGCCGTCATCATGCCAATGGTGAAAACATGCCAGGTTACGATGGCGCTGGCTGCAAAAGCAGCTGCGGCGATAATTATCTCCGGATTAATTCGTGGAATTTTCATAAGTTATTTAATTAACAACCGAAACCAACGTCATTGCGAGGAGAGTGTCTGACGAAGCCTATAGTCCCGCAAAGCGGGAAATCCCGTTAAATAGAGACCCAAGGTTACAGCACTCGTGCCATTACAACCTTTTGTCTATTGGTAATGGGATCCCTGCCTACCGGCAGGCAGGCCGACCTTCGTCGGGATGACAATATTATCATCTCAACACAAACACAGTTCCTCTTCGCACCGGATAAATCGGCGTATAATTGCGTATTTCTTCAACCTCTTCAATATAAACACCATGCTTTGTCTTCTCCCAATGATGCGGCCGTAAAATAAGCTGAACAGTTGCGCGGATTGTTGCAATAGACAGAAGCACCCAATACAATGGTGAAAATAATGACCATTTAACCAAATCCATTCTCCCCCGCCGGTATGAACCGATTAAATTCAAATACGTAAAAATAAAGTTTCCCATGACAAATGACAAGAAAGAGATCGTGAGAATAATTCCCGGGAAAATCTGCTGAATAAGCGGCGAATGAGTTGTCAGCCAGGCAATCAAAAGCACCCAGTAGAAAATATTCGAAATATTCAAAAAGACAGAGCCTGGCACAATAAGCAGAAAGGCAAAGAAATTCTTCCAGCCGCCGACATCGTCTTTAAACCGCATCGGATGGCGGAGATGCACAATACTTGTCTGAATAAAGCCTTTCATCCACCGTGTCCGCTGCATCGCCCATGTTGTAACGGTATCGGTTGCTTCCTCACGGCTTACCGAGTCCAAGATACCGACTTTGAATCCCATTCGGTACAACCGTATTCCCATATCGCAGTCTTCGGCAACATTGTACGGATCCCAAGCCCCCGCTGTGCGCAAGGCTTGTGTCCGGAAATGGACGCTGTGCCCCGAAAGCGGAATGGGAAAGTTGAGCTTCTGAAGCCCAGGCAGGAATAGATCGTAATAAAAGGAAAATTCAGCATTAAACAGCTTAGTGAGAAGGTTTTTGTCGGCATTGTAATGGTCAAGCCGGGTTTGGAACGCAGCGTAATCTCCATGAATTTTAAAGGCCAAATAGGCTTTTTTCAGTTGATCGCGGTCCGGCATGATTTCAGCATCATAAATAACCACAAACTCCCCTTTTATCTCTTCAAACGCCACATTGAGCGCTTTCGGCTTGGTTTTAGGCTTTACATTCGGCAAAGTAATGATTCGAAAGTACGAAGGCGGATTGGCCCGCGCTATGGCATTTCGGGTTTCATGATCGTATTCTTCAAGCGTAATAAGTACTTCAAGCTTGTTTTTCGGATAGTCAATGGCAGTTAATGACTTTATGATCTGGGGAATAACCCGCGCTTCCTTGTAAAGCGGTACGAGGATGGTATAAAACGGCAGCTCGCTGTTTGGCGTTGCCTTCATAGCGTAATCTGAAATACTGATTAAGTCGACATTGACAGCCTTATACACTACATAGAGCTTGAAAACCATTAGAATGAGGTAAAACAATGAAATAGATCCCGAAATAATGACAACCGGCTCTATGTGAAGCCATATATAAGCAGCGCGAACTAAAAGAAAGAAGGTAATAGCTATAAAGGCTACGAACGTGACGCTTTCCAGATATAAATGCCGACGGACGCTGAATATTTCCGGCAGAAAGAGGAAGTCTTTTCTATTCTGAAAATCGACCGATTTTTTCTCCGATTTGTGCGGATAATCGAGGAATTTAAGTACTTTTTTGAGCATGAAATTAATAAAACTAAATAACATTTCTTATAGGTCTGTATATTATATCACACTTTGGCCTTAAATCAGGCTCAAATCATATCTTATTTTACAGTTAGTATGATATACTTATTAATTACTTATAATTTCAGTTATTATGTCTGGTTTAGAACGAGAAAATACTGGTCTTTCTCCTGATAAAAAACCTTCGCTCCCTTCCACTTGGGAAGAGGTCTGCCGGCGTGAAATATTTTTCAATGACAAACGGTTAGCCGAATTCCCTGAAAAATTTCTGCACTTCTACCACACTCAAGTAGAAAACCCTGATCATAAAATGAAGAATTATATGGACGACATTTTAAAGTCCGCCCGCGAAAATTATTCTCCAGAAGATGCAGAGAATATCATTAAAATGTATGTTTTTTCGTGTGTATTGACGCAAAATAATGAAAGAAAAGGCAAATATGGTGAAAGTCAGCAGTTTCGTAAAAATGAATACGACTCACAGCATAACCCTTTACCCGCGTATGTCCACCCTACCCGCATGCTTGTCGCCGCGTTAAATGAAAAGCCATCGGCGGATCTTGCCGCAGTTCCGAACGAACCTTCTAAAAAAAAGAAAGGCGTTAATGCAATAACGGCTATGGCGATTGCCGGACATGATTTAGTTGAAGATTGTGAAATGACGATACACTATACCGATGATCAAGGCAACCAAATTGAGTCATTAATTACTGGTAAAAAAATAGGGAAAACTACTGGTATCAATGATTTAATTAAGGCAGAATTTCCTGATATAGGAAATAGAGTTACCAATCAAATTGATGCAGTTACAAAGTATGAACAGTTCCCACTAGATTTTGAAAAAGCCATGAACCTCTCCGGCTTAAAATTATTTCTTTACTCAAAGTTATTACCACGACGTGGAACTTCCACAATGACTCGTAAAGAGAAAGATAGTGCAGATAAAGATATTGAAAAAGCTATAGCATCTATCTATAAGATTAGAGCCGTCCCCCACACTCATTACCAAGATCAATGGAAATTGCTTAACTCGGCAGATCCAGACTTTCAAGCTAAAAGAGACGCATTACTCGATGAGTATTATCAGGACATCGTATCTGGTATATATATAAAATGCCGGGATACATTGGACAACAGCAAGGGCTTAAGTAAAGCTTCCCAGATCCGCGCACGGCAGCTTGCTACTTTGGCGCGATTGGTTGGATTTTATGAAATAAGTAACGACCTTATGATTATGCTCGCACAACAAAAGGAAACTCCATTTAAAGAAGACAGCGCGCTCGCAGGAATCGCCGCAACATTAACCAAAAAACAACGAGAAACATATAACACACAACTTCAAAATTTTTTCTTTAAAGATGGAGCAGAAGATAACATTGGCATACCAACAAGTGTAGAAACCGGACTGCGTATTGCCTTCTCCGATGAAAATACCGATTCTTCACCAGACGCAGCTGTTCCTCAAGCGATAATCACCGTGCCATCGAGAAGTATGGATACACTGTTGTATAATCTGGAAACATATATAAATAGAGATGAATTTAAATCTATAATCGGGGAATCTGGTGAATTAACTTATCGGGTATATGGAGGCATACTTGAAAAAGCAACTCGTATATGGGGGCGAGAGGGCTTTATGGTAAGAATTGTCGGCAAAGACAAAAAAACAGTATTTTACTTAAGATTTGTTGACGATAAACCACGGTTGAGCGACTATATTATGCAGGGTAGAAATCCAACAGATGAAAAATCACCAGAGGAAAGTATCTTCAGAAGAACACCTCTGCTTAATGAAAGTGTATCTATGGAACAAAAGTTGTTACATGCTGCACTTTTTTATTTGTATCCTCAGTATTTAAAAGATTTCAAACCACAGAAAGGACCTTTTTCTAATTTATATATAGTTGTTTTTGATACAGGATTTACTACTATAAAAGGATTGCAGTCTGCTGAAAAAATTAACAAATTACTCGGTCTTGGTTTAAAAAATCCAGTAATAAAGGAATTTCAGGAAGAAAATGGAGAAATAATTGATCTGGAAAAAGACCCTAAATTTACTCCTAAATTGCCTATTATTCGTTTAACAGAACAGCAAACTCATTAATCCGACAGTAAAAACTTCGCCATTTCTTCGCCCAAATGTAAGCCTTCGGTAACCCGATCAAGCCACAAAAACTGCCCGGCCGGATTCAGCTCAAAGAAAACATATTTTCCATCTGGTGTAATGGCCATATCAATAGCACCAAAATTTAGATTATAATATTCCAGCATCTTAACTAATTTAGTTTCAATTACCTTTGGTAATTTAATTACATGATGTGGGATTTTATCAAGTTCATCTGATTTTCTCCAATCAATTAATCCATCACTGGTTTTAGATGAATCAAATTCAACTGCAAAAACTTTTTTTCCAATAATGGTTATTCTTAATTCACTCTTCTTTATTATTTTCTCCTGAAAAAATGTTGGGCAATTTTTTACTATATTAAAATCCATTTTGTCATTTAATTCTGTAGTGTATATCATCAAATAATCATTTTTAAGTAACGCCCTCCCGGTATCAATAGGTTTAACTATTACTTTTTTGTTACAACCCAAAAAGAAATTACGAGCTTCTTCAGGTGAGTTAGTGATAATCGATTTAGGAATTTGTAATCCTAATTTCTGCGCAAGTTTTAACTGTGGCACTTTTTGTGATGCTGCATTGAGCGCTTCCACCCGATCTACAATCTTAACTGTCTTAGGAAAAGAAGAAATGAGATTTTTCATAGTTATACTTATTTCCTGTTTTGAAAATTGTTCTTTCGCGGATGTTGGAGATTTAAACGAGAATGGTCTTCTAACCCATACCGATCTTCCTTTTAATTCAATCAATTCTTTATGAAGTCTAAGTGAGAGTGAAGGTTTATTACCGCTTATTAGTTTATAGGTAAGCTCTGTTTCAATATCAAGTTTATCGGAATTTATGCGAACTGTTTTACCATTTAGGCTAGCAATATATGGCTCAACTAAGTCTGCATGTGCATCTACTGAATTCGTTATTATAAAAACAATTTTTTCTTGAAATTGATTAGTCATTAGTTCCTGCTGGATCTTCATCATAATTGTCAACATCGTCTATATTATCTCTTTTTCCAGATCGAGTAGTGTCTCCCGCTGTTTGTGTTTCTGTTTTCCATGCATTAACACTTCGATCTTTTGTTAAATCTGGTTTATCTCCATAACTTGTTAAAAAACTTTCGACCGGTAAAATAGTTTTTAACTCTTGTTTATTTACTTTAGTACCTCCTAGCATGGCTTGTTTTTTTTGTTCTTGCTGAGCTAATGTATTTATAGAACTAAATATTGCAGTAAATCCTGGCTTAAGATTGGAGTCAACTATTGTATATGGCCTTTCTTGAGGCACTTGTATTTCTTTTGACATAGTATGAATTATACATACTATTTACATCTTTTCAAGCTCGTTTTTCCTGTTGCCCCGCCCTGAATATCGTATACATCTTATGCGTCTGGTAAGCGATTCTTACTTGGGGTATTAAGTGAATGCTGGAGAGCAAATTCCTTCAGTAGTGGTTCATACTGATTAACATCCAATCCATATATAAATTTAGGAAAAAAAGTACTAGCAATATTTACATTGCTATTTCCCTTTAGTGGCTTAAACATCTGAGTAACTTTATATACATCATCACTCCAATCGCCGTTTACTGAACGATTAATAGTTCCTAAAGTATCCATAGTTTGTAGTTCAAATCGCATAGTTTTTCCAGATTTATGAACAACTTTCCAATCTGTTTGCAAAACTCTTCGATCTGGACTCGCAGCCGGATTATTCTTGCCGTCAAAAATCATCGCAGGCATCTCAACTCTTCTACCTCCTATAACAATTGGAAATGTATCTGTTAAAGTATTCATATAACCACTTTTTGTAGATACTTCTACAGAATACCCTTCTTGCTCAAAAGCAGTAACCATATCTTGATACAATAAGAATAACTGTGTTGTAGTATCAAGTCCTTGGGTTTCATCCACTACAACTCTTATAGCTAAGTTATCCTCTGGTGCTTCTAGTTTTCGCATCGTTTTAAGAGTAATACTTGATTCAGCTTTTTTATCGCGATCAGTAAAAAATACAGGGAAACCATTTCTTGTTGTTCTCGATGGAAAAGTAAAAAACATCTCTTTCCAAGGCCTTTTTTGTTTTGTTGATATAGAACCTCCAGTATAAACATCATCTTCTCCTTTTCTTAATTTATGATGTTTCTTTTTATCATACTCTTCCCACGATACAGCCTGACCATTATCTTCATAAACCTTGGCTACTACCTCCCGTAGCATTTCAATATCACTACTGATTACTCCTTTCTTCCGTAGTAATGCGAAAATTTCACTACCCGCACCTTTAAACTCATTCTGTTCCATGAGTCCAGGGATTGCCCGCAAAGCCGCAATAAACTTTCGTGTAGCTTCGTAGCTACGCTGAGGACTTTCTCTCTGAAATATATTTTCTATAAGTGTTAAAGGATGATCCGCATATTTTACTTCTTGCATCATTTCAGTACCTCGATATTCTCTGTCAGTCAATGCAGGTGCAAGTCTTTTTCTTAAATCATTAGTTGCCGCATCGTGAGCGGCACAGCCAGTTTGGAATAAATCTATGAACCTTTCTCTATCTACAGGATTTTCTGGTTCAAGACCTACTGCAGTCATACAAATATCCTCGGCTTTTTTTTGCATAATGAGATATTCTTCCGGTAATAATTCTTTGCCTGTTTCTTCATCATATATTTTTTCAATTGGATTTCTTGCCAACTCTATGTATGGGCCAATATCAGATAATTGATACTCTCTTTTTAAACCGGCAATCCACAACGCAATCTTTCGCACCGCATTTAAATTTCGAAGTACTTCATTGTCACCTTTTACATCACAATATCGTGTTTTACCACCCAGCACATTTTCAGTAGAGACATTAAATCTCTCGGGTCCCTTAGGACTGGAAATACTGACTTGATATTGAGTTGGAATTTTTATAGCTTCTCCCATAAAAAAACCGCCCATTCTTGGTACCGGGCGGTGGGTTTAATTTGCAAAACTTCTGTTCAACCACGCACGCCCGTTCCTCCGCGGAGCGGATTAACGGTAATGGCAATAAGTGATTGATACATGGCTCTATTCATAGTTTATATTGTAGCGTAAAATCCTCAAAAATCAAGCAATAATTATAGGTCTAAATCTTTCTTCAAATTACTGTTTTTTATAGGTCTTTTCTAAGCTTTTTCTCAAAATCTTCGGGGAAGAACCAAAGCTGGGTATCAGTGACAATCTCTGTAGTCAGATGCTTCCGGATAAAGAAAAGCTGGAATTGTTTTAAAATCTTTTCGACGAAATCAGATGTCATCCTGATCCCGATAGCAATCGGGAGAAGGATCCAGTGCTTTTGCGGCTTGGTTGCGGATTTTACTTGGGCATTCGGAAATATTTCTAGAACCCACTTATTCGCGTCTAAAAACCGCTTATATGTCCCAAACTTATCCACAATCGGCTTCATCTGGAGAACTTCGTGCGCGCCATATTCGGTTTGCTTGCGTTTTGGCAGCGGAAGATCTGATTCATCGAAAAACAAATTCAAACATATCTTATTTTCCACATATTGATCGTTGCGTTTTCTTCGTACACCCATCAGATGGGCTAACATGAGTGATATGAACCGTGCTGTCCACATTCTTCCGGCAGAAGTGATGATAAACAGGTCGGTATCGTCTGTTTCCTCGGCATTCTGCATGGCAACCGATCCCGAGAGTCCGATTAGCCGTATCTGAGGAAACCACGACAAAATACGAATATACTTCTGAGCCTGGTTTATCTTAAATATCGAATTTCGACTTCGGACTTGCAACTTCGGACTTCGGACTCTCATACTATACTCCCCTAGAGTATATCGAGACATGTTTTCATCATCAATATTCAATCTGAGAATTATTTTTTTCTTCACTAATTCATCGAGTTCTTTTTGCAAACCGTGTATTGATACCTTTTTTGGAAGAAAGGTGTGTATTTCGTCAAATTTCGGGGCATATTCAAAAAAGCCAAAATATGAAATTGTGTGGATAATTTCTTTGTGAAGTTGGGTCATACGATTCTCTATTGTATACTACTATATTGAAAGGTATATTGTATATATGGCAGCTACCCGTACGCGAAAAAAAACCACGGTGCGAACTTCGGTAAAAAAAGATCTTAAAATAGAATCTTCAGATAGTAATATCCTGAAAAAATTTCATAGTCTCAATAATTTCCTTGAATTTATCGCGGTAATTGCCGAAGAACCGGCGCCCTCGCAGCAAACTCTGATTGCCGAATATACCGAACGGGTTGCCGCCGAAGAACTCCTTTCTTTACCGGTAGATGAAAACGGACACCTTCTGAAAAGTAAAATGAGCGGATTTGAAGAAGATATTCTCGAAAAAACCGCAGCAGCTCTTGCTAAATGTATTAATACTATCTTAATGAATAAAAAAACTATTACCGATGTTCATGCCAAAGTAGTTCATACCCGCTCTCAAGCTCCCATTATTCCACTTGAATATCCCAAGAAGCAGTACAAAATCAAGTACTTTCTTAAAATGAAATCTTCTAAAGGTTAATTTATGCCTTTTTCCGCATTTTCGATTTCTGTAAAAGATCAACTCGAAATATTCGAGTATGCGTTAATCTAATTTAATTCACAAATAAAAGACCTATAAACTTTACGAGATTTAATTGGCGCTTAAACCGCCACGGTTGAAGAATTAAGCGGAACAGCCACTCCATTCCAAGCGTACGAATAAAACGCGGAGCGCGGACTACTCTGCCGCTTAGAAAATCGAACGCTCCCCCTACTCCCATGCATACCATCCCTTTAAACTGCTCCTTATGAGCGTCTATCCAGAGTTCCTGTGCCGGTGAACCAAATGAAACAAATACAATTTGGGGCATATAATCGGCCACTATAGAAAAAAGCGCCTGTTCTTCGTCTTTTTGCGGGTTTTTTATATTTTTTATCCCGGTTACACCCAAAAATGTAGCCTTAGGGTATTTTTGAGAGTAGCAATTGGCAAGATGCTCTGCTACTTTTGGGAATCCGCCAATAAACATTATCCGGACGCTCTGTCCGCCTGCCATTTCTAAAAGTTTTTCCATTAAATCCACGCCCGTAACCCGCTCTATACCGCTTATGCCCTTCTGATTGGCCGCCCATACTATACCTGCACCGTCTATGATCTGAATTTGAGCTGACTCGATAACCGTTTTGAACGTACCATTCTGCCGGGCTTCTATAACATTTTCGGGATTTATGGAGACAATATGGCAAAATTCCTTAGTTTGAGCAATGTTTTTTTTAATTTTCTCTAGGATATTGTTTTCGCTGTCGGCATGAATTGCTATGTCCAAAAGTGTGAAGGTTTTCATTGTATGAAATTATACTATAAGTATTATTTTTTATTTGATATTAGCGTTTTGTAAGATTTTTGATCAACTTTATTGACTAAGTTTTAAATCGTCATTACTTAATAAAGACTGATTTATTATTATTATCTATTCAAAAATGCTATTTTTACTATATCTCAATTTACGTCATTGCGAGGACCGAGTCTGACTCGGGACGAAGCAATCCCTTTACAACCTAACTCGACCTTAATGGGATCTCCCGCTTTGCGGGACTATAGGCCACGCTTTGCTCGCGATGACGTCGTTATATTCTCTACCGAATTGCTTCTTTATAACTATCCAAATTCTCAAGAGCCATGCCAACGCCGCGGATAACGCACAATAATGGTTCATCGACAACGAAAGAAGGAACGCCCGTGAAATATGTGATGTACCGGTCAAGGTTATGCAGAAGCGAGGTGCCGCCGGAAAGAACAATTCCTCGGTCAACAATATCCGCAGATAATTCTGGTGGTGCCTGTGCAAGAACTTCTTTAATACCTTCAAGTACCTGCTTTAATGGACGTTGTAAAGCTTCATTAATGCTCTTCTCTCCTATTTCTAGAACTTTAGGAAGTCCCGTCTGAAAATCCCGGCCTTTAACTTCCATCGTACGCTCTTTTGACTCTTCTTTAGCCGCCGTAGCCTTGCTGGATGTAGATTCTTCAATAAACGCATTGCCAATCTTCATTTTTATGTCTTCTGCAGTCCGCTCGCCCACATACAGGTTGAATTTTTTTCGGACGTGAAGCATGATTGCTTCATCCAGCTTTGTTCCTGCAACACGAACAGTTTTGTAAGCCACCAGCTGACCAAGCGAGATAATACCGATTTCCGAAGTGCCGCCGCCCATATTTACGATCATATGACCGGAAGGCTGCGATATCGGTATTTTTGCGCCGATTGCAGCGGCTAAGGGTTCTTCGATAAGGTAGACGTCCGAAGCGCCGGCGTGTTTACAGGCCGCTACAACCGCCCGCTTCTCTACCTGCGACGCGCCGCCTGGGATGGCAATCATAACTTCGGGCCATAAAACTTTTCCTTTGAGAGCTTTTTTCAAAAAGTATGTAATCATGGCTGAGGTTGTAGTATAGTCGGCGATCACACCCTCTTTCATAGGCCGTGCTGCGATGATAGTTCCTGGAGTGCGGCCTAACATTTGGCGCGCGTCTTCGCCCACTGCAAGAATTTTTTTATCTTCCTGCGAATAAGCTACTACAGTGGGCTCATTGAGCACAATACCTGTTCCTGCCACATAAACGAGCGTATTTGCCGTACCTAAATCGATTCCTACTTTCTTTCTGAACCACATGTTCATATTGTATACCACTTCGTCCGCGATTCCAATTTCATAAAGAATCGGGGCTACGTTAGGTATTATCCTTCTATTTGAAAGCGAAGAGGTATATAATAAGAATGTCTTTCTGTATTGAAACTTCCCGTACGTTAGTATGGGGAATACGGAATACTTGACTATGCTTAGTCGGGAAGTTGAAATCCCTAACGAAGCCCCCCATGAAGCTCGAAAAGTGAAAAGGGGCGAAGTGGGATTAATCAATTACACAATTAAGAGCATTTTTCCATGAAACTCCGCAGAAAAAATATTATTAGCAATCTTTATAGAGTTATTTTCCTGTTAGCATTTGCGATGATTTTAGTCTCGATCATAGCGTTTGCCCGCGGATACCGGATCGATTTTCAGAATCAGACTCTTATGCCAACCGGCATACTTTCGGTAAGTTCACAGCCTAAGGCAGCCAGTATTTATGTAAATGATGTGTTAAGAGGCGTAACCGATACCAATCTCACTCTTCCACCCGGTAAATATAAGGTTGAGATTAAAAAAGATGGATATTCTAGCTGGAAGCAGGAAGTTACCCTCCGGGGTGAGATTGTGATGAGCCTTGATGCTATTCTTTTTCCAAAAAATCCAACGCTATCTCCTTTAACAAGCTCGGGCATTGTGAAAGCAATCAATGTTGATCAAACCGGGCGTGTTTTGTTGTTTGTCCAAAATGATGATGTAGAAAAAGATGGAATATATATATTTGAGTCCAATCAGCGAGCACTTTCATTCTATCCGCCATTAAAACCGCTGGTTTTGTTGAAGAACCTTCCCGATCAAATAAAGCTTGCCGAAACGAACGTATATTTTTCTCCTGACTATGCCCGAATGATTCTTGAATATTCGGTAAATGAATTACCACGCGCATATTTAATTTCGTTAAATGGTGAAAACCCTGAACTGATTGATAAGACTGCCACTCCGCAGTCTCTGGCTAATGTATGGCAGCTTTTGGATGCGACACCTTCTAAAGAAACGGTGCTCGAAGCTTGGAAACAGGAACGGAATCGTGATATCCGAAAGATTCTGGAAACATTCCCTAAAGCAATTCAGAAAGTAGCTTCGGATTCTTTTGAAATCGTATCGTTTTCTCCCGATGAAACGAAGATGCTCTATAAATCAAATGTTGCCATGGATCTGCCTTTGGTTCTTAAAAATCCTTTAATTGGTTCTAATCAGGCTACCGAAGAACGCACGCTGCAAGTTGGCAGAATTTACTTGTATGATAAAAAAGAGGATAAGAATCTGCCGCTTGCCGAATTAACCGCAGAAAATATTGTAAAAAATCCCACTCCTTCGCCGGCCATTCCGCCGACATTAGGAAACTATAATGAAACGACCGTACTTTTTGATTCAAATTATCAGCTTCCCACAGTAAATCATTTCATCCAATGGTATCCGGATTCACGGCATCTGGTGATTATGCAGGAGAAAGAAATCGTAGTCATGGATTATGATGGAACAAATAAGCGAACAGTATACTCCGGGCCGTTTGAAAAAACCTTCTTTACGGTAGGATCAGATGGCAAACTGGTGATCCTCACCAATCTGAATCCGCAGAACAATACCTACCCGGATTTGTATGGAGTTGGAATTAGATAAGATACTTCGTTGCAGCAATTATCAGATATGTCATCCTGAGCGATTAGCGAAGGATCCAGAATATTTATATAGATTCTTCGGTCGTTACACTCCCTCAGAATGACAATGTAATAATGAAAGTAATCAATCGACTGATGAAGGCACTGCAAAGACTACTAAGCGTTCAATAGTCGTCCCCGGAGGCCAGCATGTCTGAAGTGTTAAAAATTCCTTATTCGACTTTCTGGTAAGATATTCAACCTGGCTCGGTTTCACCACTTCATTACCGATCACTCGATAGGTAAACCGGTGCCGTTTGTAGAAAATATCTACTTCATCCCCTTTTTCCAGTTTGTAAAGAAGATAAAATACTGCATTGTAGGTGCCTACATTCCACCAATAATCGGTTGAATGGGCAAATAGAAACACATGACCGCCTTCACCAGGAAGTTTGGTATTGGAAGCATGAGCAACCCCATGTTTGAGTGCTTCTGAATATTCTTTCTGATTGGCAGGATTGACATTGGCGATTACGCGGACATTAGCACCCACTTTGGGAATCACAATGCTGAATTCCGGATCGACAGGATTCAAGATTTCGATCTGTTTCATCTGAAGGAGTTCGGCGAGTTTATTCTGAGGAGGCGGAGTAATTGCTTCTTCGGGCAAAGGGTGAGTAGCAGCAGATTCTTCAGGCTGAGCTTGGGCAACAACGTATTTTTTCTGAATTAACTGTTCTGCATAGTACCGTGCTTCTTCGCGGACAGGTTCATAGAAGGTTCTGCAAATGCCGAAAAGTGCCGTTAACACCAAAAAATTCCCGATCGTGCGTAATATTAGAATTTTAAGAAAATCTGGAGTAGAGATGGCTTTATGAATTCGGTGGCGCAAGGATTTCTTCATACTAGAGTGCCGCTAAGAAGAATTGAACTCCTATCTTGCCCTTAGGACGGGCCTGCTCTATCCGTTGAGCTATAGCGGCGCACTCTTATTCTATCATAAGCGGCAGCCAGGGAACTCTATGGAATTATTTCATTGCCTTCTCTTCGACCCGTTCGTATGAATAGATTTGATCTTTGGAAAACCACAGTGGAATTTCATACACCGCTTCTTCAACAGTACCCGAAGCATGCATCATGTTTTTGATTGGCCTCTTGTTGCTGTTTGCCAAAAATGATGAATCGTATGAATAATCTCCGCGGATTGTTCCTGGTGCAGAAAGTAATGGCAATGTGTGGCCGCAAATTTTACGGACGAGCTCAACAGAATGAGGGCCTTCGAGGACAAATGCTAAAACAGGACCTTCCATAAGGTAATCCATCAGCCAGACGCGGACCATTTTGCCGATTTCATACGCATCATCGGTTCCCATGGATTTTTTTACATCCTGTCCTAAGGCTTTGTAATTTTCAATCGTTTTGTTTCCTATACCGGTCCATAACGATTTTCGATCAGCTGGATAATGTTTTTCAGCAAGATCGCGTTCTACTTGTAAAAATCTGGCGGCGACAATTTTTAAACCGACTCTTTCGAATCGAGCGATAATTTCACCGGAAATTCCCCGAACTACTGCATCTGGTTTCAATACAACAAGTGTTTGTTCCATAGTTAGAAAATAAGTTATAACAATTTAAGAAATTATATTATACCACTTCGTCCCCGACAATGGAGAATGTTGTCGGAACTTCGTTAGGTATAATGCCCAACGTAGTTCTCCCGATTTATCGGGATGAACGGAGTGGCATTATAAACCATAAAACTGATAAAGTGCCATATTAATTTGCTTGCCGAAAAAAAGAATGATGATGATGCCGAGAACGAGATACGGGCCGAAGGCGATGGTGCTTTTCATGCCTTTTTTCTGCCCAAGAAGGAGTACGGCGCCGATAATTCCGCCAGATAAAAACGCAATGTACAAAACTAATAAACCGCCCTTTAATCCCAGAAGAAAACCGAAGATCGCCGCCAGTTTGACATCGCCAAAGCCCATTCCCCTGCCATGCGTGACCAGAAATAAGAATAAAATGGGAGACATTATTGCCAATCCCGATAATATGTAATTGATGAAATCAGATGCAGAAACTCCCTGGAATATGTGAATAAGCAATGAAAAAATAAAGAAAGCCACCTGCATCGAATCGGGAATGATTTTGTATTTAAGGTCGGCAAAAATGATGACGATCAGAGTTGAGACGATACCGATGGCGATAATTCTGACGATTATGTCGGATGGAATTGGCAGAAGATTATTTTGTACACCATTTACGGGAAAATATATCCAGGTAAGGATGAATGCGGCTCCAGTTAACAATTCTACGAACGGATAAAAATAGGAAAGCTTCTTTTTGCAGTATCGGCAGCGGCCTTTTAAAAAAAGAAAGGAAAAGATTGGAAACAGATCAAGGCCATTGAGTTTCTTTTTGCAATAGTCGCAGTGAGAACGGCCCATGATTGATTCTTCGTTGGGAAGCCGGTCTATAAGAACGTTTAGGAAAGAGCCTATGGCTGTACCGTAGATAAACAGCAAAGGGTACAAAATAATTTGATACATGATTCACATTATACAGATAGAGTTTCGTCATTGCGAGGACCGAGTCTGACTCGGGACGAAGCAATCCCATTAATATAGACCCAAGCTCGTAGCACTCGTGCCATTACAACCTTTGGATTATTGGTAATGCGATCTCCCGCTTTGCGGGACAGGCCTGCTAATCACTCGGGATGACGTAAATCTTTACATTACCATATCTGCAGTCGTAATCGAATTTTCTTCAAACGGCCCGATTATGGCAAAATTCAGATGTTCAGGAACAAAAATAGTTTTGGCAAGATCAACTATATCGGTTGCGGTAACAGCATCAACTTTCTTCAGAAGTTCAACCGGATCTTTTAATTTGCCCTCAATCAATTTATTGTAGGCAAAAAAATTGGCTACATTCGCTGAATCTTCAAATGAAAGCAGAATCCTCCCCTTCAGCATTTCTTTCGCCCGTGTCAGTTCTTCTTCTTTAAGATCACCTTGAGAAATCTTTTTGCATTCTTTCAACGTAACGGCAACCGCTTCTTTTACCTTGTCAGCCTTATTGGCCACACCAGCTTGAATTATAAAATTACCGGTATCATGATAAAAATCACGTCCGGCACCAATGTAATAACACAAACCACGACGCTCACGAACTTCTATAAATAATCGGGAAGAAGAACCCCCGCCTAATACCGTAGATAATAATGAAAGTGCTTCCCGTCTCGGATCGCTGAAGGGAAACGCCCGGAAACCAAGTGCAAAATTTGCCTGTTCCGTCTTTTTATATTTAATATACACGTCCGGTTTGGTTTGCTTTTCGACAACTGGTTGAAAAGATGGTTTCTGCCCTGGTTTCCACGATCCGAATTTTTTCTCAATGATTTCAAGATACCTTCGGACTTCGGACTCATGACTTCGGACTGTAGCGAGCCCTCCTGCGACAACAAATACTGCATTATTAGGATAGTAGAATGTATCCATATAATCAGTGAAAGTCTTTTTCGTAAAACTGGTGACGGTTTCCTTGGTGCCGGCGATATCAAACCCTAATGGATTGTCGGGGTACATGCGGCCGTCTAGGATTTCACCTATTCGGCGGGCTGGCGTATCTTCGTACATATTGATTTCTTCTACAATAACTCCTTTTTCGCGCTCGATTTCTTCCGCATCAAGAAGCGGATTAAGTATCATATCGGAGATAATGTCGACTGATGTTTCAAAATGTTCCGTCAGTGCCTTTATCCAATAGGCGGTATGATCTTTCGACGTAAATGCATTAAATACTCCCCCGCGCCCTTCTACTGCGGCACTAATGTCAAATGCGGTTGGATATTTTTTGGTTCCTTTGAAAGGAATGTGTTCAAAAAAATGAGCAATTCCGTTATTATCCGGACGTTCATACCGTGAACCGGCCGATACAAGAAGCTGAGTAGTAATTGTCGGGAAGGCTCCTACATCGACAAACAACACATCTAAACCATTTGGAAGTGTGTGTAATTCAAATTTCATCTATTCATTATACATGAATAATTTTAAATGATGTGATGCTCAAGAAATTATCGTATAAAAATAGGCCAAATCAAACTGCTTCCGATAATAATTAAAATTCCGATCCCAAACTGTATTGCAAAAGCACGGCTGCCCGAAATAAAACTATACACAGTCTTCGCAACCAGATTAACAGCATTAATTACAATAAACGTCCATACGGCAAAAGAGTGAGAAATCTGGCCGCCGGCCATCTGAGAAATGGTTAAGATCGGCGCATCGACACCGGTTAATGCGGCAATCGAAGCTGTGATGAGCACTCCGCTGTTTCCAAAAAACACTAGGGCTATCTGTGAGGCAATTCTCACGACCGCAAATATTACTACAAACGATATGGCTGACCGCAAATTAAATATTTCCTTCCGTTGTTTCGACTCTTGTTTCTTTTTTCCATTTTTCTCCTGTTTCGCCCTATGAAAAAAATAAAAATATACCGCCACAATGAAACATGAGAGAATAATAGAAATAAGAACCGGAAGAAGTTCTACCAGAAACTGCCGGTTAATCGAACCTACCAGAAAAAATAAGGGGAAAAAACTCACCATATTGGCAAATAGCGCCGACCCTACATGCGCTCCGGCTGTTTTACTCCGTTTGCTTTCCACAGCAAGCGCCTGAGTAGTTGCTGTTGAGGAAATAATTCCCCCTGCAATACTGCTCATAAGCTTTCCTTTCTGCCCCACGGTGCGCTCAAGAACATACCCTGCTACATCAATCCCGGTTATCAGGGCCACAATAACCCACAGCTTAAATGGATTAACAAGGGTCAGATTAACAAATTTTCCTACATTGATGCCCGTGCTCCTTAGAAATGCTTCGGCGTTGGGAATATCGGCGAGTGAATAATCCGTATTCGGTAGAAAAGGCAGAATAACGAGCGCGATGAGTGCATAGCTGATAAATGCATTGATTTCTGATCTGTTGATGACAGAAATAAATCCCTGAATTTCCTGTTTTCTCGAAAGCACCAGAACCAGAACAACCGAAATCATGAGAATGATATGTATTGGCAGAATTTCACGTCCGATCATTAATCCAATCACGTATGTATACACCAATGCAAACTCAGTAGTTATCCCCGGGTCTTTGGTAAACGAAGACTGAAGAAAATAATACAGTAAAGCAAGGCCGCCGAATACGGACGTGATGAAAATGGTTACCATCATGTAGTCCTGCATCATAAGCCCCGCAAGAGCGCCAAGCAGTGAAATCAAAGAAAAGGTACGCACACCCACTTCATGATGTTCAATGGTATCTTTTTTATTTTGCTGAAAACTTTGCGGCGATGCACGTTCCAGCCCGATAACTGCTCCTATGATGAACGCAATAATAAGTTTGAAGATCATTTTGGGGTATTATATCAGAAAATTATTTAGTTCTTGCAAGAATAAACATAATTTCACAAACAGATGATTTTATCCCGATAAATGATATAATTATAGGTCTATTTATGGAAAGAAAAAAGCCGAATAATAACCAGTTCGATACAGCCCCTGTTCTAATGGCATTAAAACCATACGCAAAGGAAATCGGACCTTATACAACATTTTGCGTAACTAAAACTGCCGGAGAAATGCTATATTTGCCGGGAAATCCTGCCCAACATCTATTCGCAGTATTACAAGGTAGAATCCACGTACAAAATTTCAATACAAATGGTGATGTATATCCAATCAACACTGCGACTGCAAGACCATATTCTTCGTTATTCGGTATTGAATCGATAATAAAACGGTTAAATGGCCGCTCTCCACAAGAAATAGTATATGATCATCAGGCTGTCCCCTTTAGTGACACCATCCTTGCCCGATTTGACGCTCGAGCTATAGTAGATATAATTCAAAAAGAGATGCAAAAAATATCGAACGTACAAAATCCTTTTTTCATGTATTTTATTGAAGAAATGCGACGCGCTGAACTAGAAAGAACAAAATTAGCACAAGGATTTGCCAATGATTCTTTAATGCAACGGATCGTGACTATGTTAATTGATCTTCAGGCCACATATGGAGATCATATTCAGATAAAACATGAGGATATTGCCGGATGGACTGCCGCGCGTCGTGAGTCTGTTTCAGCATTAATGGTAAACCTGAGTACAACAGGTATAATAAAACAAGGTGTAGGTCATATTACAGTGTGCGATATGGAGCGCTTAAAAACAATTCAACGAGAAGAAGTAAAAGTAAGCAATTTTAAAAGACGGAACCAACGAGGACAAGTATCTCCGCCTCTGGAGTAGCTTCGCCTTTCGGCATACTGCCAACTTCCCCCTTCAAAAATTTAGCAATTGATTCTGCAGTTGACTTATTTTTTTTGGAAAGATCAATAACTACTGTTTTTGTGTAATTTCCTGCCGCATTTCCGGTTGACTGTATTGTAATATCCTGGAATTGTTTTGACAATTCATCGGCTGTTTTTCGGGAAAGGCCGGTTACTTTTGTTCCGTTGTATACAGCGACCGTGATTGCAGAAGTCTTTGATGGAACTGCTGTCGGGGTTGGCTCTGCTGTTGGGCTCAATACAACCGTAGGCGAGGCAACCTGAGCGCTTGTTGTGGCTGTACCGGCAACAGAGCTTTCATCAACCCGTATTGGCCCGACTTCAATGATTTTATTGGTAAATGGCCTATACAGAATTGCTTTCCGGGCATTTTTAAAGATCAGCACTTTATCCCCATTTTCTGCATGGGTAAAAAATTCCTGATCTTTTAACTTATCTATATCAGAAACCGTCGCAAGTGTTGGCGTTTCGTTGGGAAGCTCAATAAGCTCGGCAACTGCCGCAACGGTAGATTCTATTTCTGATGCAGAAGTGTTTTTTGCCGAATTATTTTTCTGAGAACGGCTATATAAAAATATTGATCCTGCCCCGATCACCGCAATTAAAATCACACCAGCCGCGATCATAATCAGTTTATTTGAGGAAAGTTCAACCTTTACTGCCATAGCAATACTATAACAAAGAAGAAGGTATAAAGTAAAGGTCTTGCTTTCGATTGGATCTGATAGTGATTGTTCCGTACAAATAACCTTTAAACAAGGTGGGTTGGCGGACGTGCACTATTTCGCTCCCCTATTTGTTTTTAAAAATATCAGTGGTCCATATTGCTCAGAGTTGATGAACTACTAGAAACTGGCTCTGCGGGCGATATTGAAACTTCTGGAATCACAAGCTGCTCCTTCACCGCAAGAGCCATCCATGAGAACTCGATATCAGTCGCCGCCTTTTTGTTTAATTTAATGCTGAATCCTTTTGTGGTTTTGTTGACGATAATATACCGGACATCTCCCGATAATATTAGCTTTTCAAGAGCCGCATTATCTTCGTCCGGAGATGAACTTAAGGCAATTGTTGCATTGATAACCGGAACATCTTCGTATTGTTTGGTGAACTTTACGGTAATGGTGTCTGTTCCTTTCTTAACTATTGCGGTTCCGGCAGTTTCGGGACTAAATTTTGGCGCCTTGCTAAAGCCGACATTGCCGCGGAATATTACAGAGCCCATGAAATCAGTCCAGCCGGTTGCTATAAAGTTATGTGTGGTAATGGTTGTAATAACATTGAGCACTCCTTCTATCAGGCTTGAACCATTAATATGCAGCTGGCCGGATACTGTTGCGTCGTTTTCTACTGTGAGTCCGTGCAATCGGGCAACATCGGTAGAAATAGTCGGCTCCAGCCAATCTGGATTGTAGGCAAGCAATGCGCTGACAGATGCATTCAGACTGTCGATATAAGAAACATCCGGAGAAAGTGATGCTTCTGCAGAAGCGGTGTTTGCACCAAGCACTGCAGAATCTGTTGCTACTGTCTGTGCAGACGAAGAAGCTACCGCCTGTTCAAGCTTGTCAATTCTGCTGGTTAAGAACTGAATTCCTTCTATCTGATCGGCCTTTATTCCTTTTGCGGTAACCAGGCCGTTGAAGAATGCATTTCCCTGATCGTCAATAGTAACTACCGATTCGCCGGCGGCGTTTTTGATTACGAATTTGCCGTCTTTAGAAAGATTAAGCGCGATATCAGACTGGTCTAGTGATTCGATGGTACGGACAGATAGCAGTTCGGTGCTTACATGCGGGCTGGTAATTTCGAGACCAGCAGTAATTTTATCGGGAGAAAAGGTAAATAGTTTAGATGAATCTTCTGATTCGTTGAATCCCGACTTCAGCATATCAATAATTTTTTTTGCTGAAGCTTTTCCGCCGGAAACCACAAGTTTTTCTGTTTTACTATTTGTAATATATGAAGGAATTGGGAAATTAAGTGCGTTTTCTGAAACTCCATTGACATTGCCATCCTCCGTAATGAATGCGCGAGGATCATACCACGATGCACTTACCATTACTTTTACTGCACCACAGGTTACTCCCGAAGCAGTGCCGGACGGACAATCATTCCGCTGTCCTACTCCATGATCTGGATCAAAATCTTCTAGAGCGCGCCCGATTGTGTATCCAGGCTGTGTCATTTTCTTCCCCATACCGGTTATTGAACTTGAAGTGATATTATCGCCTTTATGTATTGGGCCGTTGATCGTAGAAACTTTTGTATAAATTTGTCCAAGCAGACCAACAATGTAGCCTTCGGGATTTTCACCTTTTGCGTTTCCTACAAACCCTGAAGCATCAGATGCTACGCCTAATAGCGGTTGATTTTCACGAGCGATAACATTTCCGTCTTTAGATGTTGCGATAATATCACCTGTCTGAACTGGTCCGATGACATCAAAGTATTCAGCAAAATCAGCTCCAGTAGTGTCGTATAATACTGCGGCATTGTTCTGGCGGATACGGCCTATGATAGTACCATTGGATTCTGTGGTGCCGCCGGCTACAAAATGTACAAAGCGTGCAAGAGTCTGGCCTGCGCCAGTAGCCGAACCGACACTCAGACGAAGAAGACGGGTTGTTGTAGCATTAGTACTCGTTAAGTTTGAGACATTTAATACATATTGGTTCGAGGCCAAAGATCCGACGATAGATGTATTATGTGCCGGCAGCGTAGTGCCTATTCCCACATTCCCTGTCATGAATACAGCAGAATTGGTACCATTTCCCACAACATGAAGTTTTGCACCAGGTGAGGTAGTATTAATGCCCACATTGCCTCCCGGCATTAAGACCAAATGAGTACTGCCGCCGGTTTTTATCTGATGAGGGCCGGTAGCATTAGAAAACGTCATATTTGCTGAAGCTCCACCTAGATCTAGTGCTTCAGATGGTGCCGTAACTTCTATACCAACATTCCCAGACATGAATAATGCAGAATATGTTCCGTTTCCTTCAACATGAAGTTTTGCACCTGGTGCTGTTGTTCCAACTCCGAGTTTTCCTGTACTGCCTGCAAAATATAAATTAAATCCAGCATCTGATAAGGTGGTGTCTCCTGTTAACGCGCCACCCAATGTGACGGTAGAAGATGTTGATGTTAAACCGTTGGTGAATGAATACGAGGTACCTGGCCCGCCAGTTCCAATACAATCGGTCCAGCCGCCGTTTTGGTAGCAGCGGAATTTATTAGTAGTAGTATTATATATCATCGCTCCATTTGCAGCTGTTCCATCGGCAGACGACGAACCAAGAATCAAGCGAGGAATTGTAGAACCGGAATCCCCTATTTTGATATCTCCAGAAACCTCGAGTTTATAATTTGGCGTTGTAGTCGCGACGCCCACATTTCCATTAACATCAAAAGTCATAAATGGAATAGATCCACCGGTTAAGCTTTTCCCTATCATCAATTTATCATCGTCATCACCGCCGGCATCATCTTGTACTCCCATCCAGTAATCGGTATCTCCGGCTGTCCGGGTATCAAACTTCAGGCTGGTATCTGTTCCGGTTATTCGTACCGCACTGCCCGTTCCTGTTAAGTCAACCAGCAGATTTCCACTGCCATATGTTTTCAACGTTAAATTATTGTTTTCAAATGCTTCACCCGATTCTATATATAACGGACCATTCGACTTGATATAGCTTGATGTCTGGTTGGTAAATAACATATCGTATGCAACCGAAACATCGCCTGCTGCAGTAAATGCATGAGGCAATGCCGAAGTAATCTGTGTTTCTGAGACACTGAATAGTGAATTTCCTGAATCTTTAATGTTGAAGATGTTCCCGATATTCCCTGATGATCCAATACCAATCACGATCAAATCTCCTGTTGCATTCGTTGTTGCAGTCGGACTCCAGTCTACATTGATTAAGTTCCCGGTGGTGAGTGCGGTTGATGTTGAGCCAATGTACAATCCTTTCCCACTCGTCAAGCTGTTGAGATTCATGTTTAAGGCAATACCGGTCGTGATACTATTTGATGTTAAGTTGAATGAATTCGTGGTTGTCCCGGTATCTACCAGTTCTAATAATGATCCGGGCGCGGTGGTGCCAATTCCAACATTACCCGCCATAAATACTGCGGAGGTTGTATTATTTCCCGCTACATGGAGCTTGGCGCCCGGTGCAGTGGTTCCAACTCCCATCTTCCCCGTTGATCCGGCAAATAACAGATTAAATCCACCATCTGATAATGTTGTGTTCGCTGTTAATGCTCCGCCCAGCGTTACGGTGCTTGAAGTTGAGGTGAGACCATTGGTAAATGAATATGAAGTGCCTGGACCGCCAGTTCCTATACAATCGGTCCAGCCGCCGTTTTGGTAGCAGCGGAATTTATTAGTAGAAGTATTATATATCATCGCTCCATTTGCAGCTGTTCCATCGGCAGACGACGAACCAAGAATCAAGCGAGGAATTGTAGAACCGGAATCCCCTATTTTGATATCTCCAGAAACCTCAAGCGCATACCCTGGTGCGGTGGTGCCAATACCAACATTCCCAGACGTGAATATTGCAGCTCGTGTACCATTTCCTACTACTTGCAACTTTGCCCCAGGAGCAGTTGTGCCTATCCCTACATTCCCATTGGTATTAATCACCACAAATG
>CAZBEF010000013.1:0-32267 GCA_964490875.1 uncultured Gammaproteobacteria bacterium | reverse complement strand
CAGACCGGACAAATTCCATTATGCTTTTTTGTATCTTGAGGGGTAAATTTGACATTACACGCACGATGTCCATCAAAGTGGTACTTACCTTCCTGTGGAAAAAATTCGATTGTTCCTGCGAGTCTTTCGTCATTCGTCCTGATAGCATCGATTATGGAATCATATGATAACGTTTTCAAATGACGGCGAAGAATACTCGCGGGAGCAGGCTCATTGTCCCCCGACATCGACGGGACTTGAGACGTGCGCACTCGCGACGTATTCGAGCCGTCATTATTCAAGACGATTATTGTCGCTTCTCTTCCCAACTTCTGCGGAGAATGAGCATCGGAGTTTGAAATTATGGCGACATTTTGCAATTCCTTCAACCGCCAGTTCATAAACGGATCCGAAGACAAGCCTGTTTCGATAGCGCGAATTTCAGGCGTTAATTCTTCGAAGGCTTCTTCAATACTGTTGAATCCCGACTTTGATCCGAACATCGCAAACCATGGCGTCCAGATATGTGCGGGGATAAAAAGTGATCTGCGGTCTGTGTCAAGACACATCTGCAGAAGCCGTTTGCTGTCCATTCCCAAAATGGGGCGGCCGTCGGCTTTTAAATTCCCGATACGATCGAGTTGCGAGTTAAGTGCTGCTGCTGTTTCAAAAGAAGGTGCAACAACCAGATTATGCAGCTTACGTACTTTTCCCGTTTTAGCATAAATGGTGCTGATTTCAACCGTGAGAATAAACCGCATAAGATTGTTGCGGACAGACTCCGGAAGAGAGGCATCAATAGGTTTGGCAAGGTCTTCACGAAGTCGAAACAATCCCGATTCAGCCGGCTCAAGTTTTTCCTTCAATTCGGCAAACCACATGGGGTGGGTAAAGTCGCCGGTGCCAATAATGTTAATGCCTTTTATTTTTCCCCACCGGTATAATCCTTCGAGGGTAGAATCTTTACTGGTAGCGCGGGAATAGTGAGAGTGAATATGAAGATCGACAATAAGTTCCATGTGGTTATTATAATACTTTACGATAAGCAAAAAAAAACTAGTTCCGTTGTGCTTCTGAGAAGAATTGAGTTTTTAGTTGGTTGTCGGTAATAAATTCTTCTTCCGGTCCAAATAACGTTTTAACATGATTCGGCTTTAATTTTTTCCCCAATGCAAGATGAATAGACAGATCTGCCGCTCCAACAGATAAAATCGCCTGTTTTTCGGTATTTATAAAGCGCGCTCGCATTCCATGCTCAGCCAGCACCTGATATGGTATTTTCGCGACTACTTTATTACCTCTTTCTGCCAGAACGGTATCCGGAGTAAATACAAGATACATAAAACGATTATCATGGTTTTTTATACCGAGGCGATCTATTAATAAGTTGTCGTGTAGTCGTAGACTACCATATATCTGTTCACCGGTACCGTTTTGCACATATCGTCGAATCCCAATCGCCCGAATTACGGGGCTAAAAGCCGGATACAAATCGTATAATTCTGTATTTTGTATTAAACAGTCATATTCGTCCCCGCCACCGGTATAATCATAGAAGTCATCCTTAATTCCCACTTCGTATTCACTTCTTGTTCCAGTTCCGTCATCATCGTAAATATGCATAATTTTTCTTTGATTTTGTCTGATAACAAGTGGTGTCAAGGGATTAGTATCACCTAATATCAACTTTCCTGTGTTCAATTCACTGCTAAACTCTCCGGCGTCTGGGTTAAGTGAATACTCTGTAAAATAAATTCCTGTTTCTTCATTAGAATACCGCTCTCGTGTTATGTTTCCCGTTGGTGTGGGCAACTCCGACATATCAAATCGGATGCTTTCTCCCATTACTGTGTCAAGCGCGTCGGTAACCTGTATAGCCGGATTAATGCAGAAGTCACTTCGCATGCGTGGCGTACTAAATAATTCTACTTTCGGTTTATGAAATCTTCTTTCTGGCATAAAAAATTAAGGTCTGTCTATTGCTCATTTAACTTGCTGAAAATCACCAGCCTCTGGGAATACAATTTCCGCGACTGATTAAAGGTCCCGTCGCAGGTGATCAGGTTCAACATCGGCGCGGAACTTTCTCCAAAAACTGTCTGAAGCGGAAAATCATCGGTCGGGTACGCTTCTTTTTTCTGAACGGTAAATACTAATGTATTATTATATGTATCCACTATTTCGACCGTATCACCCGGTTCAAGAGTCGATAATTTATAAAAAACTGCCGGCGCCCCGGTTTGTGTATCTAAGTGTCCGGCAATTACGGCATTCCCTTTTTGGCCGGGCATCACTCCCAAACTATACCATCCGACATTTTCGGCTTTCTTCGGCACATCCATATTTCCCTTTTCGTCCTGGCCGACTTCTTCGATATGAGTTTCGATACCTAATTTGGGAATCCTCAAAGTAACGGGGCTGGAATACACCGCTTCATGTGTAGGCGTTGGCGCGGAAGTCGAGACAGTCCGAACCGTAGATGTAGGAAGTACGGCAGACTGGGAAGGATGAATTAAATAATCGGCGGCATAAATTCCAACAAAAATACCGGCAATTACAGTTACTACATAAATAATTTTTTTCATATGGTAGAAAATCATCTGCCTAAGAAGGCTGTTTCAGCTATACCAGGTACCCTCACGGTACCTGGTATTAGAAATAAAGATTTTTTTAGCGAACTGATCCAAAACCCGTATTTGGCGCACCCTGGGGTACCGAAGTAGTCGGTGTTGTAGTGGCTCGTGGAGTTGTTGTGGGCGACATTGTTTGAGCCAAAACACTTCCGCCTGCCGCAACCGATGCGACTAGAGCAAATAGTATAACAATTTGTTTTATCATGGTTTTCACCTCCTTTCCTATGAAGTTACTTAAATTTTCATTCATCCTTTTATCCTACAAGGAGCATGTAATAAGGAAGATTAAGGGGAGTAATAGTTAAGTAAGAGGAATCTGAAAAAGAGATGTACTTAAAATAAATGATCAGGGATAACATGCGCGCCTTCGGCCGGCTGGTTTACAATTATGCCGCGGACATCTGGAACTTGTTTTAGCTTTTCCTCAACTAAGGCAGAATCCTTCTGTTCACAAATAAGATGAATGTCCTGTCCGGTATTGATGGTGAAATAGACTGGCAGCCCTTCTGAGCGCCATTTTTTAACCAGCTTCATGATCTTTAGGGTTCCGACCGACCAGTAGATGAGGGAAGGATGGGAGGTGATCATGATCGCGTGCATTTCCAAAGCTTCAGCCTCGATCAGTTCGCCAAACTCTTTGAAATTTTTTTCTTTAATGAGTTCTTTAATCCGAGCTAATTTTTTTTCCATGGAAGAAGCCCGTGCGGCAAAAAATGGACTCGTCTGAGCTAACTTCTGGCCTTGCGAAGTTGGGACATCTTTTTTTTCGGTACTCACCACGGCGACAACGTCGACAATATTCCAGTAATCTGCGGGAAAGACAGAAAACGCGTATGATTCTTCCGAAGTTTCGGCGTCCTTCCATTCTACAAAGCCCGACGGAACAGAACGGCATGCAGAGCCGGATCCCTGCCGCGCCAGAATTGATAACTCTTTTTCTGAAAGTTTAAGACCTGCGGCAGAAGCTGCGGCGATTGTAAGTGCGGCAAATCCGGAAGCCGAGGAAGAAAGGCCGGTGCCCGATGGAAAACTGTTTTCGGACATCACTTTTGCCTTCAGGTTGATATGTGCAAGCTCCCGGATTCTATTTAAATGCTTTATGACCCGCTCCGATTCTTCAAATTGATTCTCTTTATCGATCATAATGGTGTCTGCCTGATACTCTTCGGAGAATTCAACCGTTGTACGGGTTTTAAGATTACTCAGATTAATGGAAAAGCTTCCATTGGTGGGAAGGCGGAGTTTCTCGTTCTTTCTTCCCCAGTATTTTATAAAAGCAAGATTTGAGTGGGCTATTGCTGTTGATTTCATAGTTACAAAATATTTAATAACTTCAAACAACTCATCGAAGCCGGTGTTATCGAAATTATTTTCTTTACTTCATCGGGCGAAAAAAACTGTACGTTTTCTACTTCATCTTCCGGATAGGTAAACGGCCCTTCATGAACTCCTTTAAAAACAGCCACGATCTCCCGTTCGTCATCGGTTTCGATCATTGTTTTGCCTACCAATTCCAGCTGGATATCGCTGATGCCAAGCTCTTCTGCAAGCTCCCGATGAGCCGCATCAATGTACTCCTCGCCTTTTGAAACATGCCCGCTTGCCGAGAGAGTATAAAACCCAGGGTAAAGATCTTTATGCTGGCTTCGTTTCTGAAGTAGCACTTCGCCTTTACTGTTGAAGATAGCAACATCGGTGGCACGGTGAATGAGCGATTTGTCGTGATGGCATTCGTACCGGGTACGATAGCCTACTATTTCATCGTCTTCATTAACAACCACAAATAGTTCGTCTTGATTATCTTTCATATATTTAGTCACGAAAATCATATGGACTGCGCGGCATTCTCTGTTTTTTTAATTGTTCAACATTAAAGAGAGTATATAAATCTTTATAAAGAATTTCCCGCACTTTAGCAAACCTTGGTGCATCAATAAAATCGTGAGTAGCCAGAATCCCTGAAGCTCCACCTAACTCAACAACATCTTGTTGATGTTGGAGAATTAATTCATCTTCTGAAAGTTTTTGCTGCGCTTCTCCACAATGCTTTATTAAATATTTTCTCCACTCATCATGAGGAAACACGACAGAAAGCACACGAACATGAGCTCGGACATATTGTAACCAATCTTGTCTGCAAAAAGGCTCTAAATCGGTCCTTTGTTCAAACTCTGGCATGTCTTATTCTACCACGACACCGGCAACATTCGTTTCAATAGGAATAACTTCACCGCCTGCTGATGCGATTGCTTGCGCGACGGATTCTTTTTTTTCGGAAGAAACCAACGCGATCATACAGTCGCCCCGGCCGGCGCCGGATAATTTGGCGCCATAGGCTCCGGCTTCACGCGCCGCTTTGATTAGAGAATCCAATTTTGAGGAGCTGACGGTAAGTTTTTCAAGAGCAGTTTGATTCTTATCCAATAAATTTCCGAGAAGAGGCCAGTCTTTTTCTGCAATTGCCTTTTTTGCTGAATGGACACATTCTTCACTACGCTGAAACTGTTGATTGACGAAGTCTGGTTTATCCTTTCGCAGCTGTGCAACTTCGCGGACAACCGAAGCAGTATTTACTTTTACACCGGTATAGCCCACAACAAGTGAGAGACCTTCAGATTGGACCGGTTCGATAATTTTCCCCGGAGTAACATAATAGATTATTCCGCCGTAGATTGCCGCAGCAAGATCGAAGCCGGAGCCAATTCCTGCAACATCGATAAGTGTTTTATATGAGAGATCAAACAGTTCTTTATTGTTAAGATGTACTCCGGTCAATACAGCCAAAGCTTTTATAAGGCAGACAATTGATGCGGAAGAAGAACCAAAGCCATACTGGGAAGAAAATTCTGAATGAGTTTTAATTGCGACACCGCCTTTAAATTGATATTTGAGAAGAAAATTGACTAAACCTTGTTCAATGTACGAAGCTCCTTTGGATACTTCGCCTGTCCCAACTTCATGCATTGTTTTTGAATAGTTGCTGATCCCCACATCGGGAGCATCAAGCCGAAATAAAGCATCATCCAATAAAGTCGCCGTGAGGTGAAGCCTCTGATTAACCGAAGTTACCAGCGAAGGATAACCGTACACCACGGCGTGATCTCCTAAAAGTAAAAGTTTCCCCGGAGCTGACACAGTAACTGTTTGGTTCATAAATACCCTATTTTACCTTAACTTACCCTTGCTTTTTTATGCAATTTTTACTACAGTTATTTCTGATATGGCCAAACGAATCCTCATTATTGATGATGATTTATATATTCGTGAACTCTACGAAGAAGTCCTTAAATCTGCAGGGTATGAAGTAATGGGTGCAACCGATGGTAAAGACGGCCTCACTAAAATTGCAGAAGGAGGTTTTGACCTTATACTTCTTGACATTATGATGCCTCAAGTCGATGGATTGCAAGTATTACAGACTCTCAAAAAAACACCGCCGAAAAAACCAAATGGAAAGATCATACTGCTTACTAATCTTTCACATGATCCCACTATTCAAGAAGGCCTTAATGCCGGAGCGGCAACCTATCTTATAAAAGCAGACGTTACACCAGATCAGTTGGTGGGAAAAATCAAAGAATTATTAATCTAATATTGCATTTAAAAAAAGTATTTTGTAAAGTGTTATTATTGGTATTTTTTTAATATATTTTCTTTTCTTAAATTATGAAAAATCACTCCTCAACTTTTGCGATGATAAAGTCGATTATTGTTTATTTAGCTGTTTTTTTGTTTCCCATTATTTTCCTTCCGCTGACACAAGAATTTTATGTAACAACCAAATTGTATTTTCTTGGGTTTGTGGCTCTGGCACTTCTTGCCGTATCATTAGTTGAATTCATTGTCACTAAAAAAATTGTCTGGGAAAAGCGGCCATTTGACACCAACATTCTTCTTCTTGTTGCCGCAGTTGGACTTTCTATTCTCATCAGTTCTCCTGACAAAATCGTCGGCCTATTCAATCTTAATTTTGGACTGGTTGGAATCGCCTCTCTGGCCGTTTTATACTATTATTTATCTCGTCATCACGGTTTGCATAAGAATTCCCAGTATGAAACATTAGGCATTCTCAATTATTTTACCGTCCTCACCGCTTCGACTGTAATTGTCGCCCTTATAAGCGTCATTATGTTCTTTCAGCCATTTAAAAATGTGGCTCTTCCTTCTTACCTTCAGTTTTTGTCGAATGCTAACTTTACAACATTGGGTGGCCAGATAGATTTGGCAATATTTTTAGGATTTATGGCTCTGGCACATGCCATAAGCCTTATGAGCAAGCAAGAAGGAAATGATTCAGAAGAATCTTCACAGGTTATGTGGATTTCGGTTATATCAATTTGTATTTTTCTTATAGCGGCAATCTTTACCTTATTCTCTATCTTTAAGCCGGTACAGGGCGATCAACTGAATTTGGCAACCA
This sequence comes from uncultured Gammaproteobacteria bacterium, assembly GCA_964490875.1. Lineage (GTDB taxonomy): Bacteria > Patescibacteriota > Microgenomatia > UBA1406 > GWC2-37-13 > CAYYYG01. Next base: position 25,235 of record CAZBEF010000013.1, on the reverse strand, counting down.
CTATGCCTCCTTTTAGAATCTCATGGTACGCCGCTGTTGAAACATTAAAGAAACCATTATCTGCACTGTTCGGAGTTGGCGTGTCACAGTTCTCGACAATGTTTACTGCAGTAAAAGACACCGCTTACAATAATTCACCATTATGGCAGATTCAATCATTCGGTGTTTCACGCTCAACCGTTCTGCATATCATGACCGAAACTGGTGTGTTTGGCTTGATTGCTTTTATCTTATTGCTTATTCAGGCAATGAGAGTTGCATTCAAAGAAACAAGTATGATGAACAAGGCTCTGCTTGGATATGTGGTCTTGATGCTGGTATTGTTCCCCCCATCATTACCATTATTCTTCTTGTTCTTTGTCGTATTAGCAGCCGTTGCACAAGCTTCCGGGAAAGTCCATGCTGCAGAACATGCTGAGGATAAAGCATTTGCATATAACATGGGAGCATTGCCTCCGTTATATGCAGGGGTAATCTTACTCGCTGTTGCATTCCTTGGCGCTGCTTCTTACTTCTTGGGTCGTGCATATGTCTCAGAGTTTTATTTCAAAAAATCACTTGACGCAATAGTCAGCAACAATGCGAAAAATTTGTATGATAATCAGAGACAGGCGGTAATCTTAAACCCATACAATGATAAGTTCCGTGTAAGTTTTGCACAGACTAATCTGCTTATCGCCAACACAATTGCACAGAATGCTACTCAGCCTGGCGAAGATGGAACTGCGCGACAAATTTCTGATACCGATAGACAAAATATTACACAGGCAATTCAGGCTTCGATCAATGAATCAAAAGCGGCAGTTGCCTTAAATCCTCTCAATGCCAGCCATTGGGAGAATTTGGCTACCGTTTACCGAAATATCATCAACGTGGTGCAAGGCGCCGATGGATGGGCAGTTGCCTCATATCAGGAAGCAATCCGGCTTGATCCGCAGAATCCAAACCTGAGATTAAATCTTGGAGGAATCTACTATTCGTTAGGTGCGTACGAAGATGCAGCCCGCATGTTTGAACAGGCAGCCGTATTGAAGCCGGATTGGTCTAATTCTCGATACAATCTGGCATGGGCATCGGCTCAAAAAGGTGATTTCGTCCGCGCCGCACAAGAAATGCAGCTTGTCATAAACATGCTTGATCCAATAAAAGATCAGGCTGATCTTAAGAAAGCACAAGCCGACTTACAGACATTTGTGGCTAAGATTCCCAAGGCTCAGCAGCCAACCGAGGAACAGAATCCTCCACAGCCGCAGCAGTTGAGTTTGCCTACTCCTCCTCCGGCCACCGTTGAACCGAAACTGGAATTAGATAAGAATGATGCACAACCACCTTCTCCTCCGGTTATTCCACGGGAGCAGGTAAGCCCGTCTCCAGGAGCAGGAACGCCGAGCCCAGAAGCAACAGGTTCAGCTCGATAATCATTAGAAAATTAACAAAAAACCCGGGCCGATGGCTCGGGTTTTTTTATGTATACTGAATGAAGGTATGAATCGTATTACTACATATCTTTTTTTTGGTTGGCTGATTTTATTTATCACTTCCTCTTGTGTGTATTCACAAACTACAAATTCCTGGCCTATGGCTGGGGCTAATCCGCAGAGAACTAGTTGGACTCCCGAGGAAGTGCGAGGAGGACTTGGAGTTGAATGGTATCGTCCGATTGAGCCGTATATTCCCTACAAAATTCAGCCAATCGGTGCTAATGGAAAAATATACGTATCTACTTCAAAAGGATTGTATGCCTTTAATGCCTCAAATGGGAATATAGACTGGGTATATGCCACAGAACTTCCGCTTGGTCATTCACCCACTATTGAAACTGTGAATGGAACTTCGACTGCATATGTGGGAGGTTATGATAGAAAAATTCATGCAGTAAATGCAGCAACCGGCGTCGCTATTGGCGGATATACTGCCTATGAAGCTGGTGCTGGATTTGAAACGAGTCCATTGGTGATAAATGACAGTTACACAGGAAACCAACCGACGATTCTTGTTGGGAATCGCGACGGCTATTTTTATGCCCTCAATGCGGTCAATGGTTCACTGAAATGGAGATTTAAGACTGAAGCGCCTATCAGTTTCTCCGCGGCTTATAAAAATGGTGTTGTCTATTTCGCATCTAATGATAATTATGCGTATGCCATTTCAGTTTCCAATGGACAGCAAATCTGGAGATCTGGAAAATTCCCAGGCCAGGGATTCCATTCTTACTGGCCGGTTGTGTATACCGATAAAAATACGAATAAAGACTATGTAGTATTTTCAACGGGAGAAAATTTACGGCACTCCGAGATGAGTTTAACCGATTCTGAGACAGCTTTATTTACCGGAACCACTATGGGCGGAAATTATGGAACCGAAGCCGGTCCTTGGGCGAGCGGTACAAAAACGGTTAATGCGAGCCAGATTACCAACTACTTTGAAGACAAGCCGTATATGCGGACAGTTTTTTTTCTGGACAGTTCAAACGGTGTTGAATATACATTCGATTCAGATGGCGACGGTAAAAAAGAATATGCGCCGTTTGCATGGTCGGGTATAACCCATGGAGGCACACGCTTCCCGGGAGTTGTGAATGGACTTTCAGGAATATATTACCAGTCAACACCGTATGAAGCGCTCGACCAATGGGTAAGCCGAGGCGGACCGGTAGGATGGAAATTCGGAACTCCGTTCGTAAGTGTTCATAAAGACGGTGGAAATGCCAGCGACGAGCCGCTCGCATATGCCGGCGGCGGAAAATTACTGTACTGGAATTTGTGCTGCGACCGAGAAGCGGGAGCGTATGATTTAACCATTCCTATGTGGTCTTCGGGCCAGGGATGGGGATATTTTGGATATAACATTCAAAATTTAATACCCGGTTATGCGCAAATGTATGATGATGGAAATACGGAACTGCAAAATAATATCGATGGCTGGCAGATTTTTGCCGGGAAGAATAAAAGCATTAATGGTATTTATGGCAAACATGGAATTACCCAGTCTCCACCGATTCCCTACAATGGCAAAGTATATATGCTGAAGGGAAATTCGCTCATTGCCTGGAGTAACAATGGGTCACGGACTGCCCTTCCTTTAGCCACAATTCAAAATGTTTCCCGTCCGGCTACTCCTAAAACTACCGGTGAACTGACGACGGACCTGGAAAATGAAGTTCAAAAGATGCTAGCGGCCGGCCCGCTGCGGCCTGGTTATCTGGGTCATGGTTTTTATGATCTGTACGGACTTGGCGATTTTACCGATAACATGGAATATGGAGAAATCTTTGATTATTTTAAGAATCCTTCAGATACGGTAATTACATTGATTCAAGCGCTGCCGTTTCTTTCGCCGGCGAGCCAGACTTCTGTAAAAAATTATCTGCAGCAATATTATGGACCTGGTAAACAGTATGATATTACCAAATATATTCATGTCGGCTGGGGAACAGGCGCTTCACGTGATAATTTTGACATTCCGGCAGAAGCATATTATCCGTTGAATCCAAAAGGTATCGGTGAACAATATTCACCGCCGATGAATCCGAGCTCTTCTTCCCGCTGCAGCCCCTGTGGCTACGGCGGGCAGTTTACGCCAATCAATTTTTATGCCGCATGGAAATACGCACAAACGTTCGGTAATGCCAAATCTATTTTTGATTCAATGAGCAGCAAGATTGTCGGGTTTCCTTCAACAACCAGCACAACTTCGTATCTTGCAGTTCATACCGGAATTCTCAATCAGTATATTGCCGGATATTATGGATATCTGGAATTGCAAAAATTAGCAGGGTATACCGAAAGCAGCAATGTGAGGAACTGGTATAACCAGGCGATGACTGCACGAACTTCGTTGTTTACCATCAATAATCCGATAATTGGAACTCATGGTAACGCCCAATCGACCGGTTACTATATTCGTGCATTAAGTGTCGCTCGGAACTTTATGTTTCTTACTCCCGAACTGGCAGACAGTATGGCCTCAAGTATAAAAACTCAGGTACAGAATGCGGTGAATGAATATAATTATGTTGCTCCGTACTGGTTTGTCAGCCAGTTTGACAATACTGTAGGTGAAGGTACCTTCTCTATCTTATATAATTCTCCGGCTCTATTTCAGGCGAAGGCATATATTCTCAAAGAACCATATTCAAGCTTAGTACAATATCTGGATGCACCTGCTTTTGTACGCGGCGATCTGTTCTATATTCAGAATTTGGTCGCGGCACTGACGGCTGCTAAAAATCAAGGAGTACCGACAACTACACCAGGACCCACTACTGTAATTACTCCGACCCCAACTTCCCCGCCGATAACACCAGGGCCGGGTAATACGATTGAAGCGGAAAATTTCATAAGTAAAACCGGACAAGTCGCTGCCGCCGCCGACTCTGCTGCATCGGGCGGATACCGCATTGGCAGCGCACTCCCCGGTGATACTGCGCAGTACTCGTTTACGACTAATTCCGCAGGCACGTATACTATTTCGGTAACTACTTCATCTGGAGCTGCAGCGACCGAGTCAAGAAGTTTGACAGTTCTTATAGATAACACTATGGTTGGAACGATTGTTCCGCCGATTACCGGCTCCTGGAGCAGTTTCCAAACCACTACTGTTGGCAGCCGCGATCTAAGCGCCGGCTCCCATACGATGACGCTTCAATTTGATACCGGCTGGTTTGATGTTGATAAGATGACTGTCTCTGGAGGATCTTCTTCCTGTTCTCTTAAATCTGTCGGAGATGCCGACTGTAATGGAACTGTTAACATCACCGATTTCGAAATTTTCAGAAAAGAATTCACCGGAACATTGAATACAAAAACCGCCGACTTTAATGCCGATAATGTGGTTAGTATTATTGATTTTGAAATCTTGAGAAAGAAACTGATGAATGGGTAATGGTATTCAGTTATAATCGTAGTAACACCTCCTATGATGGTACACCGATCGTTATTACCGCAAATTCTAATCGGATTATTTCTGAGTGCTATTTTCGTTATCCCTGTTTCCGCTGCCCCCACCATATCGAATGTCGTTTCGCCCCAGACCGGCTCCACCTACACGAAATTCGAAATACAGTTTCAAATTCAGAATTCAACTGCAGATAATAATTTCTTCCCCTATGATGCCAATCCTCCGCCGGGGCTTGAAAGCAGTCTTCCCAACCGTAAAGGAATTACGGTTGAAGCCATTTTTTCACAGGATAATTTTGCAACAAGCTTTAAAGTGCCGGCATTTTATTGGAAAGAATATCAGACGCGGGACGGCTCCGGAAATCTGATAACCAAAGGCGGTACTCCATGGTTTTATCCGACCGGACAGTTTAAATGGGTAGTGCGGTTTTCTCCGAATAAAGCCGGCAGCTGGCAGTATAAACTAAGTGCGACTGATGCAGGCGGAACAACGACATCGCAAGCCTACTCTTTTTCGATTACCAATTCGGGGAAAAAAGGATTCGTTAAACCAAGTAAAAAAGATCCCCGCTATTTTGAATTCGATAATGGCACCCCGTTTTTATATCAGGGAATTCAGTTTAATTCGTATCCGAAAACGTACGCAGACGATTTTGTCAAACTAAAAAATGACGGGATTCATTTCATCCGCTGGTGGTGGAGCGGTATATACGGCTCGGCGTGGAGTGAATGGACAGCCGGCAATGCATATGCGGGATATCTACCCCGAAGTATGCTCGAGCCGATTAAAGAAACCTCTACCAATAGACAACTGATGACAACCCGATTAGAATATCCAAACGGCGGTTGGTACGATGCATGTATTGTGGGCGGGAGTAATGATCAGCAAGCCCTGCTTCAAAATAAAACGTACCGGTTTTCGGTAACATATATCGCCTCAAATATTTCCGGACCGCGGGTTGCCGGAAAGCCGTATGGTGTTGTCGGGAAACTCGACAATGGCGGCAATTCCTGGTCTTGCTGGGATTCGGGAACAGGCAGCCTGGTAACAAACTATGGAGGTAACGCTTCTTCTTTGACGACGATAACCGGAACATTTAATTCCGGTTCGAATAATTTTCTTCCCCGAATTTTAGTCGGTCTGGAAAATGTCAATCAGGGTACTGCGTATGTCTATTCGATGTCGGTGCGGGAAGATCTGGGAAACGGCCAGCTTGGACCGGAAATTCTCATGCAGCCTTCTTCGGAATATTTTCTGTATCCGGCAGAATTCCGCGCGCTTGAAAGCGATATTATTTTGGAAGAAGCCGAGAAAAATGATATTTATCTGAAAATTGTAACAATGGATAAAGAAGATGATGTCTGGCGGAAAATAAACAACGATGGTAGTTTAGTGATCAATCAGCCGGAAAACGATGGCGGCTTTTATGGAAGCGGCCGGACAGTTACCGCCACACGATGGCTTGAAATGGCCTGGTTCCGGTATATGCAGGCACGCTGGGGATATTCAACAAGCGTTCATTCATTTGAACTTCTCAACGAAGGCGATCCGGGAAACGGCGATCATTTTGCCTTAACCGATGAAATGGGTAAAACATTCCGATGCCGCGCGTTTGGAATTTCGGTGCCGACTACTGCCGGATCTGCGTGTACGTATCAACACCCCAACGCTCACATGACAACGACATCGTTCTGGCACAGTTTTCCGGTGGGGAATTTCTGGGATAGTCCGGATTATCCGAATGTAAGTTATGCGGATATTCATGCGTACAACAGCACCAGTTCTGTTACCGAATGCAATAAATCTACTGTTGAAACTGATTCTGCATATTATCATCTTTGCCATAGTATTGCGCTTGAAGGCTGGAAGATTGGTAAACCAATTGTACGCGGTGAAGCTGGTATGGATCCGGCAAACAGCCAATGCGATACTTGTCTTGGAATTCAGAATGATACTTCAGGCACGTGGCTGCACACATACTTATGGTCAACACTCGATCAGGGAGCTTTATATGAATTGTATTGGTGGTATAACGAACATATAAACATGGGGAGTGTCGATCACAGCCATATGTATAAAGAACTGACCAATTTCACCGAAACATTGCCGCTTAATTCAGGTACCTATCAGGCTGTTGCCGCAACCCTTTCAAACTCAAATATAGAAGTTGTCGGCCAGAAAGATCCGGTAAATGGAAACGCTCATTTCTGGGTTCGGAACAAAAGTTATACATGGAAAAATCAGAATCCGGGCGGTCAGTCGGGATCTATAAAAGTAACCGGATTTCAGTCCGGCAAACAATACACAGTTCAGGAATGGAATACATTCACCGGAACAATAAAAACGACAAGCAGCATGGCCGCCGATTCTCAGGGAGCTATCACAGTAAACGTTGCCAGTCTTTCAAAAGATACTGCTTTCAAAATTATTAATCCCACCGCGCCAACCGGTATGCCTACCCCCACCGATCCGCCCATTTCCCCGACTTCCGGAGCTTGTACATTAAAATCGCAGGGAGATGCCGACTGCAATGGCATTGTTGAATTAATCGATTTTGAAATATGGAGAAAGGAATATATGCAGACTCTAACCACGAAAACGGCCGATTATAATGCCAGTGGAATTGTTGATCTTATCGACTTTGAAATCTGGAGAAAAAGTTTCCTGAAATAAAAAAATATGAATCTTCATGCTTTTATCTCCCGATTGCTGATAATGTTTGTTTTTTTTATCGTATCTATTTTATTTGCCAATCAGATTTACGCAGCTCCTACTTTCCCCTTAAAGAAATCCGCCAATAACCGCTATTTTGTCGACCAGAATAACGTTCCCTTCTTTATTAACTCCGATTCACCTTGGTCGCTTATTTCACAAGTCAGTGTTGAAGACGCGAAATATTATCTGAATGATGCGGCAAATCGCGGGATAAACAGTATTTTAGTAACATTGACTGAGGCGCATTACACCGATCATAATGGAAATTTCTATAATGAATATCCATTTGCGAAAAGATCAGACGGAAGCGCGATTTTTTCTTCCCCGAATACTGCTTTTTTTAATCATGCCGACCAGGTTATTGATTATGCCAACACGCTGGGAATAAATATAATCATTGCTCCGCTGTATGAAGGCTGCTGCTCCGACGGCTGGTGGAGTGATATGGCCAAAAATACCACCGCCGATTTTCAGGCATATGGAGAATTTCTTGGCAATCGATATGTAAATAAACCGAATATTATGTATGTCTGGGGCAATGATAGAAATCCGTGCGGACAAGACGGAAATACTTCAACAAGTTGCGACGAACGGGAGAAATTACGAGTCCTCGTGGCTGCCGTTAAATCAAAAGACAACCGGCATCTTCATACCTATCACTGGTCGCCGGAAAATTCTGCCCTCGAACTGTATAACAATGGAATCTGGTCTGCTTGGGATAATCTGGACTTTAATGTGACATATACCTATCAGGACGTTCAGAATAAAGCGCTTCAGGATTATAATAGAACGGTAAATGGACATAACGAACCGTTTTTTCTGTTTGAAAGCAACTATGAAAACGAAAACGGAACTACCCCCATAAATCAGCGGATAGAAGCTTACAACTCAATCTTAAGCGGCGGAGCCGGACACCAATATGGAAACAATCCGTTATGGTTTATGGGCGCAGCCAATGGCTGGAACCCCATGTGTACTACAAACTCCAATCCGAATTGCTGGAAAAGTCATCTCGGCGATACTACCCGATCACAGTTAAAATATATTCGGGCGTTATTTGAATCAAGGCTTTGGTATACATTAATCCCCGATCAGTCGCATTCGATCGTGACTGCAGGATATGGCAGTGGGACATATTATGCGGCTACTGCCCAAACCGCCGATAAATCTACTTTGATAAGCTACCTTCCCAATTCCAAAACACTAACTGTTAACCTCGCCAAAATGAGCGGCAATTCAGTAGTTGCATATTGGTTTAACCCGCGAAACGGTTCTGCCACTCAAATTGGCACGTACAACACCACCGCAACTAATCAGACGTTTACTTCTCCCGACGGCAACGACTGGGTGCTTGTTATTGATGATGCTTCAAAAAATTATCCCGTTCCCGGAAGCAATACACCGGCGCCAACAGCAACACCAACTTCGATCATACCGACCATGACGCCGACTTCGACACCAATCAATCCGACAATTACAAAGACTCCCACACCAACAATCATCACATGTTCTTTAAAATCCCAAGGCGACGCCGACTGCAATGGACTTGTTGAATTAATCGATTTTGAAATCTGGAGAAAGGAATTCATGCAGACGCTATTTACGAAGAATGCCGACTTCAACAGTTCGGGAATTGTAGACATTATCGATTTTGAAATCTGGAGAAAAACTTTTCTGAAATAAAAGTATAATGAATCGTATGAGTAGCAGAAGAAAAATTATTTTACAATTTATTACATTATCCCTTCTTCTCTCTTCTTTCTTATTTCTTCATTTATCTATTATTGATGCCGCAACATATTACATTTCTCCTTCCGGTGCAGGCAGTAAAAATGGAAGCTCTGAAGCCAATGCGTTCGGAAGTTTTGACAGTGCCTGGAATGCTCTTAACCCTGGTGATACTCTGATTCTCCTTGATGGAACCTATACGCAAGTCATTCAACCAAATGTACGCGACGGCCAACCAGGAAACCCCATAACCATCAAAGCAAAAAACGATGGCAAAGCAATTATAGACGGCCGGGGCAGCAATATACCGGTGCGGTTTGGCGGAGGCGGACCAATTGGAAACTGGTATACTCTGGAAGGAATCGTAGCTATCAATGGAACTATTTCCAACATTCGTACAGAGCGTGTACACAATGTAACCCTTCGAAGAGTCAGCGCGTACAATGCTAGCCCGGACTTAAATTCTCTGGTCATCTCTGCAGTCTGGAGCGATAATATTCTGATTGAAGACTGTGTGGCTGGCGGATCGGGAAGATATATGATGAACATTTATGGTGATGCTGAAGCGGGTAAAAATAATATCGTAAGAAGATGCTTTACCAAATGGGAGCGCTGGGACGGAAAAAAATTCTGCGGCGTGAGCTGGCCGAACGGAAATAATATCGGACTTTACAATGTATCGAATTCTTCTATTGAGAATTCTATCGCGTACGGCCGTTCGATAACAGGAATGTTTACCCAGGCGAACGACACTTCCGCTTCTGCTGTAGGTAATAAAATTCTCGGCAGCATATCGGTTTTGCAGGGCCGTGACTACAATGGCAGCGTATGGAATTATTTCACCTATCCAACCCGGCCGAATCCGGCAATAGATCCAGACACTGGAGGAAACTGCAGTACCCAGACAGTCCCGCTTCCAGACGGAGGTGCCGACGGATGGATTTCGTTTAGAATGGGATTTGAAGTATGGGGCCAGGGTAACGTGAGAGGCAATCAATTCCGTGATTTATTATCGGTCGATAACGCCGGCGTTGGAGTTGGAATGGATGGCGGCGCGCAAAGCAGTGATACCGTTTTTGATCATATAACCACAGTAAATAATGGTGCGGTAGCACGCCAAGACGAAAAGAGCGAAAACGGCGGGAATACTCATCAGATAAATCTCAGCACATTTACGAATTCTTATATTGGAAATACAACTCAGAAGGGAGAAGGAGCGCGCTTGCAGAATAGGTATATAGACGGAACACTGACTTCGCAGAGCTTATGGCCGTGGCCCATGGAAGACAGAATCAGGAGTGAATTTGCCACATTTTTAAATACACCAAACTTCAGCGTAAATGCAGAAATCTGTCAGAAATACTTAAGCAGCTCTGGATCTTCTTCTAAAGGATATTCGATGAATGTCAACTGCGCCACAGGACCAACCCCCACCGGCCCTACCTCAACTCCATGGCCGACATCAATCAGTACGCCAACTCCAACACCGACAAATCCTCCATCGGCTGTAACTCTTCCTGCAAAAATTGAAGCCGAAAATTATTCTTCAGGAACAGGCACCTTTTCTGTCGTATCTACCGCTTCCGCATCGAACGGACAACGGATCGGGTATTTAGGCACTGATCAACCTGTCCTTACCTACCAAGTACAATCACCAATGACAGCAACATATAGTTTCGACTTTGCCACATCGACAGACGATACCACGCTGAATAAATCTCTCAGCGTATATGTGGATAATGAAACTTCTTCACGAGGAACCGTTACCATAACTTCATCCGGCGGATGGGACATGTATAAAATTCATACCCTTTCCAATGTTGCTTTAAGCGCCGGATCTCATGACATAAAAATCAGATTAAATTCTAATTATTATGATCTGGACTATATCGATGTCCGAACAGGAAGCAGTACTAACACACCAACACCCGATCCCGGCTGTTCATTAAAATCCCAGGGTGATGCAGACTGCAGCGGAAAAGCCGATCTGGCTGATTTTGAAATATTCAGAAAAGAATTCACCGGTTCTCTTTCTACAAAAACGGCTGATTTCAATAATGATAGTTTAGTCAATATCACCGACTTCGAAATCTGGAGAAAGTCATTCTTAAAATAAGCTTGATAAAGAGCTCTAAATCATGTAACGTGATAGCATGCGGCTGTATTTCTTTTTCAAAAAATTATCTGCAATATTCTTCATTTTGACAGTACCTCTGATTTTTTCGTTAAACGCAGAAGCGCAGACCACAAAACAAATCTATTGGGGAGCCTTGATCGATGCGCCGACAGTAGGAGTTACCTGCGGCAATCCGCCGTGGTGTATGGACGGTAAAGATCAGAACGGTAATACTGCATCTGATGCAGTTAGTCTGTTTGAAAATCACGCTCAGAAAAAAATATCAATTCTTCATTGGGGAACACCATGGTTTAACAGCACTTCCTGGCCGACCAATAATTATTATCCATTTCAGACAAATTTATTTGAGAAGGTGCGGGCGCGCGGATCGATATCGCTGTTTACCTGGGGTCCATGGGATGGAAATGGTAATAAAACAACACAGCCTAACTTCAGCTTATCGCGGATAATAAACGGCAGCCGGTATGGAGCAAACTGTGACATCACAGTGACTTCGACCTGCAAAACCTTTGACATGTTTATCACCGAATGGGCAACAGCGGCAAAAAATTGGGGCTACCCCTTCTTCTTGCGGTTTGCGTGGGAGATGAACGGCAGCTGGTATAGCTGGAGTGAAAAAGCAAATGGAAATCAACCGGGCGATTATGTAAATGCATGGCGTCATGTGCATGATATTTTTACCCAAGTCGGTGCAACTAATGTTACCTGGGTATGGTGTCCGAATGTGGATTTTTCAGGCAGCATAGCGCTTGAAGGATTGTATCCGGGAAATACCTATGTCGATTGGACGTGTATGGACGGATATAACTTTGGCACCGATCCGGCAAAACCTGATTCGTGGAAAACATTTTCTCAGGTTTTTACGCCGACATACAATCATATTCAAACAATCGCGCCCAATAAGCCTATGATGATTGCCGAAACTTCATCTTCCGAAATTGGCGGATCAAAAGCAAGCTGGATAACCGATGGTATCGGTACACAACTTCCGAATAATTTTCCTAACATTCATGCACTTGTTTGGTTTAACTGGAACTTCCCGGAAAGTGGCGGAGTAATAAAATATTCCATAGAATCATCTTCGACATCACAGACAGCATTCGCAAACGCAATAAATAAATCAAACTATGTTGCAAATACTTTTAGCAATCTTCCCAAACTGCAACCCATTCAGCCGATTTCTTCTGCCCCCACTTCAACACCAACATCTTCGCCCACTCCTAATCCGACAATAACCATTTCTCCAACAAACCCGCCGTCTCCTTCTCCTACTTCTGCACTATGTTCATTGAAAAATCAGGGTGATTCAGACTGTAATGGAAGAATCGATTTAGCTGACTTTGAAATCTGGAGAAAAGAATTTACCGGATCAGCAGTTTCAAAGACTGCCGACTTTAATTCTGATGCGGCAATAAATATTATCGACTTCGAGATTTGGAGAAAATCTTACTTAAAATAATGTGCTGTCATTCCAGGCTTGACCAGGAATCTACACAATGTTTCAATGCTTACCTCAAAAAGTTTAATGGATTCAACAATGTTCCACCGGAACGGATTTCAAAATGCAAGTGAGGGCCCGTAGAACGGCCGGTAGAGCCCATTTTTCCAATTTGCTGACCCTGGCTAACCGCCTGCCCCGGCGACACGCTCAGGACCGACATATGGCCATACAATGATTGGTAGCCGTTGCCATGATCTATGATTACATGACATCCATAACCATATGCAATACAGCCGGAGAAAACTACGGTTCCTGTATCAGCAGCGATGACAGCTGGTAATGAAGGATTGGCGATATCAAGCGCCATGTGGTACCAGATTGGATACTGAGTGATAACACCCGTTGTCGGCCAAATAAATTGTGAAGATCCTTTTACCCCTGCCTGAATCTGGCCATACATTTGAGCCGCCGCATACTTAGGCTGTTCTTCTTCGATAACACCATCAGGGACATATAATGTTTGGCCCGATGCCAGGGCGAATGTATCAAGGTCGGTAAAATCGTTGAATGGAAAGTTTACTATCTTCTGCGGATCGACTTTATATTTCTTCGCGATAGTATACACATTTTCTCCGGAAACAACTTTATGCACAACTCCGGTAACCGGAGGAATTTTAAGAGTGTTGCCTGCATGAATTGTCTCAGTCTTTAGGTCATTCGCCCATTTGATGGTGTCTACACTAATGCCGAAATTTTTGGCGATAGAAGCCAGCGTATCTCCTGGTTTGACGGTATAGTTTATGACACTATCGCGCGGCCTTCCCAAAGAAACAACGGTTGAAAGCGGATTTTCGAGCGGATTATAAGAAATTACGGTCTGTTGAAGCGAACGATCCGGCGTCTGAAGCGAATTAATAAGCGGATTATTTTCGGCAATTGTCGGTCCTCCTATAAACACGGTAGCAACAAGGAGGAAAAACGTAGTATTGAGGAACGAACTCGAATATTTTCCACGCTTAACGATAAGCAAAGCCACGATAATATCTTTAACCTTTTCAAACCTGTGGCCAGTTACGAGTAACCTGGATGTTGTGTACTCCTTCAGAAACAGAAGGAATTCGCGGAGATCCTGCATATGCGAATGTTATATTGTACCACAATCTTGATCTAGCCAGCCAAGAATTCACGAGTTTCACACCGTGAAGAGAGTACGGCCGCAGCAGTACGAATAGCGTTAGCGGGATTATCTTGATTTTTTATCAAGGCAAAATAATATAAACCGCAACCTTCGACTGTACAAGATATAGAAGTTGACCAGTCCCGCTGCCCAAACTCGTTTGGATCTGTTATTGCCTCAGCACTATATGAAAGATCGGGAATAGAATCGGGAATTTCGCCCGAACTTGAGAAACTGCCATTTCGCAATGGACATTGCGCTTCTTGTGGGACTGCCATGCTAATATTATACACAAAAACTCACTTTAATCCCTTTACAATGCGCTCAATACCCACTTCAAATGCAGCCTGTTTGAAATAAATCTTTTTTGACTGTTTTCGCGCCCAGATTTCATCAAAAGACTTTGTAATAATTTCTTCAAGTTTTTTATTGACTTCGGCTTCAGTCCACTTTTCATTCTTTTTATTCTGAAACCATTCCAAATATGAAACTATGACACCGCCGGCATTGGCCAGAACATCGGGAACAATGATGACGCCTTTTTTGGAAAGATATTCGTAGGCTTCTTCGGTTATCGGACCGTTGGCCATTTCAACGATAATCTTCGCTTTTATCTTATCCATGTTTTTTTCATTAATGACATTCTCCAAAGCTGCAGGAACCAAGATATCAACAGGTAGTTCCAACACTTCTTCATTGGAAATGAGTTTACCGCCCCGCGTATCGCACACTCCTCCGGCACAGTAGCATCCCGCCAGTGTCCCCTTCTCCTTTTTGCATTCCATCACTAGCTTAATATCCAGAGGATTCATGTCTTGGCCCTTCGTTTTTACTATTCCTCCTTTTGAATCAGAGACAGAAATTACTTTATAACCTTCTTCTGCAGCAATTTCAGCAAAATAATACCCCACATTCCCAAATCCCTGCACCGCAACTGTATAATCCCCATTAGACTTCGGACTTCGGACTTCGGACTTTAGACTATTGATAAGCGCCTTCATAACCATCACACCGCCGCGGCCTGTTGCTTCGGTCCGGCCTAAAGATCCACCCTGCTCCACCGGCTTTCCGGTGAATGTTGCCGGGCTTTTCTTCCCTATTTTCTTTTCATATGAATCAATCATCCACATCATAATTTGTCCGTTTGTATTTACATCTGGTGCCGGAACGTCGACATCTTCTCCGATAAATGAAGCAATCCGTGTAGCATATTCGCGGGAAAGTTTTTCCAATTCGGCTGAAGAAAGCTTTTTAGGATCGACAATGATGCCGCCTTTACCCCCGCCATAAGGAATTCCCGCCACCGCGCATTTTATACTCATGAGTGTGGCCAAAGCCTGCACTTCTTCGCGCGAGACCTGCGGATGGAAACGGATTCCGCCTTTATAAGGCCCTAAAGCACTGTTATGCTGAATTCGAAAGCCCTTAAAAAGCTGAAGTTCTCCATTGTCCATCTTTACGGGAATATTCAGTTCATGAATGAATTCGGGCTCGATAATTCGCTTGATGATATTTTCCGGTAATCCAATCGCCTTTCCTGTTTTTGAAATAATCGCCTGTGCGCTGTTGAGCATTTCGTTTTGTGTTTTCATAGAATAAAAAAATTAATAAACCGATCGTGTACATATACTATCATACAAAAGTTAGATACGCAAAAACTGTATTTTAATAATCTGAATGAACATTTCATTATAAAGCGGAGACAGAGGTTATGGAAGTGATAGAAAATACATCTAAAACACTCGCACTAACATTAAAACTAAATGCTCTCTTAGCAATATTTTACAAATTACCATCATATCTGGAAAGCGATTTATTTTATACACATCTTTTACATACTTTATGATATAATACAACTCTAGGACTATGACATTAACTATAGCCGAAAATCGCCCAGGAAGAAAAATCGCGGAGATATCAACCACTGAATCTATTGATATTCTCCCTAGACCTGTTTATTTAAGACACCCTGAAGCTTATCAATCAGGAATTGCACAATTTCCTCTATTAAATCGTGTAGGTCTTCCATATGGTTTAAAACATGGCTTTTCATGGGGAGGCTTAACTAACTATTCATTTGTGAAAGGAAGAACTACTCCATACCCTGAAACCTTAGTCCGTATTAGAGACTTTTTTAAAGAAATTGGTGCTTCCGACACTGGTACACATCTGGGTATCGATGGAGTTCAAGGTATTATTCAAGAAGGTTACTTTGTTGCCGATAGTTTTTTTAGAAATCAGCTAGCAAAAAATCCCAACATCTTAAAGGAAATTGATGAAATTTATGGTGCGGTAAGTGAAGGTGCAGTGACTTTATCAGTACATGCTATATTTACTGACGTACCTGATCTTCCTATTACTTTTAAACCAGGTGACTGTGTAGGTATGATGTTATTTGCAAGAAACAGAAGAGGAAAGCCTATCACAGGAATTATGCATTCCGGGCGAAAAGAAATTGGTGAAGGTTTTGCCAATACTGCACTACAAGCTGTTAAAGAAGTATATGGAGCAAATCCAGATGATATATATTTAGGTGTTGGACCTTCTATTT
This sequence comes from uncultured Gammaproteobacteria bacterium, assembly GCA_964490875.1. Taxonomy (GTDB): domain Bacteria; phylum Patescibacteriota; class Microgenomatia; order UBA1406; family GWC2-37-13; genus CAYYYG01. The sequence goes on along the minus strand of CAZBEF010000013.1, from coordinate 8,587 downwards.
CTCCTCGGCATCACACAGTAGATTCAGCTTTTGCTGCAAAATTATTACAATCTAATTTTCAGTGGAAAAATCATCTAAAAGAATCTCGTTCTGAACCAGATCAGATTGAGGTGGATATGCGTGGACTATTGTATGAACAACTTGCCGAAGAAATACCTCTACAGAATATCCAATCACTTGAAGAATGTACTTATGAAGCTGCAACAAGTGGGACAGGTTTTTCGCGTAGATATACTACTTCTCAAGGAATGACTTTGGATACTGTTCCGAATGGAAGACCGATTATGGTTGTCTCGCTATAATAAACTTTACTATAGCTGCTTAAGAAACGCATTAACTGCATCTGTAAACTGTGCACCTCTATCGAATTCATTTTTAAACATGCCGAATGATGTAGCTCCTGGCGAAAAAACTATTCTTACAGCTTCGCCTAATTGCTCAGCATATTGATAAGCTTGTGACACGATTTCTTGTAATGAATCAAATACACCTAGCATTTTTTCAGGATACTTATCAGATAGGATAGGTTCTATTTCTCTTGTGAATGATCCTTGACTATATAACAGTAAAATCTTTTCTACTTTACGTAATTGATCTTGAATTAATCCAAATTGATCAAGTGGGAGCCCTTTTGAATTTCCACCCATTACTAACATAATTTTCTGGTCTTGCATAGCATCAATAGCAACTTCTACAGCGCGTGGCATTGTAGAACATGAATCATTTACAAATGTTACATTACCTTTTTGTGCAATAATTTGCTGTCTATAATCAAGACCTTTAAACGCCGCTAATGAATCTTGTACCTGATTACGAGCCAATCCCAATAAACTGACTCCAACCAAATAAGCCGCAGCTGCATTTGATCGATTATGTTCACCTTGAATATAATGTAATTCGCCTGGATAATCACGTTGATCAAATTCTATTAATTTACCTCTAACATCTCTTTTATTGATAGGAGTTCTGCCGAGTAGTGGATTGACAGTATTTAGTAAGTCATGATGTGCTACTAACGTATCTCGCGTAGTCTGATGCCTATATATGGCGCTTTTTGCATATGCGTATCCTTCCATCCCGCCTGAATGGGCATCTAAATGATCCGGCGTTAAATTAGTATATACAGCAACTTGTGGTGATCTTTGAGCTCGCTCAAATCCTTCTAGGCGTTTAGATGAAAGTTCAAGAACAACTGGGTCACCAGGTAATAACTCATTTAAAATGTTAATAGTAGATGTATTAGCAACGTTTCCACCTAAATGGACTCTTTTACCTGCATCAATAAGCATATTATGAATCATTTGTGTTGTGGTCGATTTTCCCCGTGTACCTGTTATTCCTATCATTGGATTCTCGGCAGGAAGATATCGGACAAATATTTCTGTTTCAGTTTCAATTTTTATACCTTTTTGTTCTGCTTTTACTAAAACCGGTAAATCTAATGGGACACCAGTTCCAGGGATAATCACATCTGCTCTGAATATATCATCTAAATAATCATCTCCCAGCATTAGATTCACTTTTCTGTCTCTGAGTGCCTCAACTGAAGGCTTCAAATCTTTAGCAGATTTTTTATCTGTTACTGTTACGCTAGCTCCTACGTTATCAAAAAATTCTGTAACACCTAAACCTCCGCCAAGAAGCCCTAAACCTATAACATAAACATTTTTTCCTTTAAAATCTCGGCTCATGGCACGAATTACATCTGATTGCTCTTTCATAGAATTGACTTTTAAGTAACTATAGGATATATTATACACATTATTTACTTACATTCAAATCTGATTTTATAATATAAACTTAATTTATTATGAACGAATTATTTCAACAACGCTTAAACCGCCGGGATCTTCTAAAATACTCTAGAGACGGTGCCCTATTGGCTGCTGCAAACCCTACCTTACAAGCGATTTCACCGGCTTTTTCTTCAACTCAACAATCTGAAAGAAGTATATTCGACTGGCGGAAAAGGGGAAGTAAAGTATTAAATAAAGAAAACTCTGAAATTGTCCAGGGAAGTTGGAAACTATTTCGCGATACTATATCCGAAGAAACTAAGAATCAGTATGGAGATGGAACTTATTACGAGAACGGAGAAATCGTATACTTATGGCGTCATTATGCCAATCCGAGTGAACAAGATCCCAATAACTATGAATATGAATTAGTTGTACCTGTTGGAAAAGATAATGTAATTGCTCCAAAACCAACAAATGAACCCGAAGCCGACACTATGAATGCAAGCTGGTATCAGTATGGAAATAGTAGTTGGACATTTAAAACTCAAGAATTTACACGACAAGTAGCCGACCCACTTCGCGACATTATCAATAAATTTAAAAATGCTGGATTCGAAAAAATACCAAAACAATTCTTATATGCATATCTTAAAGAAATCGGAGGTGTAACTGGCAGCAAACAAGAAAGTACTTGTGGAAAAGCTATAAATGGCGATGATATCTTCATTGCGCTTGCTAGTCAATCAATGAATCACATACTTGTAGATAATATCGATTTAAAAAGAAGTAGCGACTATATGCGTATATTTGTACCTGCTCATGAGATGGTTCATGCCTTATTCAATTCAACCGGTGTAACCCCTAAAGGCGAAGAAGCTATGGCTCATGCGGTGGGTTATTTAATGATTCATGATCCTGAAATAAAAGCCACACATTGGGCGACTCCGCAAACTGAAAACCCGCTGATTAAAGAAGAGGAAACTTGGGCAGAAGCTTTTTTTGTAAACTCAAACCTGGCACTTCAAGGAACCAGAAAAGATCCTAAAGCAGGTTATGAGCACTATCTACTGTACTTGGATCTTATAAAAGCTAACAACGATTCATTTGATACTTTCATAAGAAACCTAAATAAACTGCCTCCAATATGTAATGCTGATGGCTCGCTTACCGACTATCTGAATACGTTATTCCCCAATCAGTCATTCCCGGATATTTACGCACATTATTTGGCCCGAGTATTCGTACCACCGGGAGGCGATGACAGGCCGTATATGGATGCTGTCCGTTCCAAATTACAAGAGAAACTTACCAAATGGAAACCAGATGAACGAATACCTTTGGCTGCACATGGATTCAGATACGCAGCCCTGGAGAGTTATAATTGGTATGGCAATGAAATTCCGATAATAAAATCAACTCATCCCGATCAATATGAAGTATATGCAGGAGGGTTAAATACAACAGGAATGACTCAAGTGTGCCGTACTCCAGCCGATCTGCAGTATCTTCTACATCCGGGAAGTAACGACATCAATTTTGTTGTATTCAATCACACTGATGTGGATTCTGGTGCGGTGGTAGAAAGTATAGAAAAAAGTTCTCTTACTGAACCTTTATATGCCCCTTATGTCGTAAAATAATTCCGAACGAAATTCCACTCATCTAATGATGCTTTAGCTTTACAAGAAGCTCTTATTTAGCTATAATACGGTCCATATGGCATTGGCAGAAGCACCAGGTGACCAAGGGCATCAAGAATTAGCTGCAGCTCCACCTTCTCATCCTTTCACGGATTCGATTGAAGCAGCTTTAAAAAGAGCAGAAGGTAAATTTATCCCTCCAAAAGATTTCGCTCTTACTAAACAACGTTTAGTCGCATTTAGCACTCACGCTAATATCGAACCGCCTGATGATGATACTGTTGATTTCTACTATAAATTACAAACATATGGATATTCTGATCCAAAAAGTGAACCAAATGGAAACCAGAAAAGAGTTGATATCGGAAAACTAAGTGAAGCAGATTTTAGGGATTTTGTAAACAAACATGACGTAACAAATAATGAAATAATTCATGAGCTAAGATTTGGACCTAACCAATTAGGAGATACAGAACTATACGCATTAGTATTGGAAGAACTAGGGAAGAAAGAACAACTCATGTCATTTCTTAGGGCAAATGCTCCAATTTTTGCCAGAAGAAATTATCGTATATATGGAACAGAAGCATCTGGAGTTTTAAAAGGTAGATTACTTAAATTAGCTCTTGCTGAAACTTTACAGACACCTCCTGATCTTGACAATCTGATTCAAGAGCCTCCACGATTAGAAAACCCTTTTATATAGGATTAAGAAAAAGCAGCCTAAGATACTATAAAGTCTCCAGATACCGTTCAACCTCAAGCGCAGCGCCTACGCCCATTCCCGCAGCCGTGATAGCTTGACGATACTGATGGTCTACACAGTCTCCAGCCGCAAAGACACCTGGTATAGAAGTACTATAACTATAATGAGGAGAAGTGCTACGAATTCGCTTAATAACCTCTTCAGAAACACTTTTTTCATCCCGGAGATATTGCTCCGCCAACTGATTGAACGTCACGATATACCCTTTCTTATCTAGATTAATCTGATCTTTAAATAATTCCGTATCCGGCTTATGCCCAATCGCAACAAACAAACCATCTACTTTTAGTTCTTGAATGTCATTCTGAGGCAAAGCCGAAGAATCCAGGTGGTTTTGAGAAACTTTAGTGATCTTAAGTCCTTCAACCTTCATCGTTCCCATTACTTCAGATATGGCAGCATTCAAAACCAGCTCAATTTTTGGATGATTCTTCACCCGGTCCTGCATGATTTTAGAAGCGCGGAAGGTGTCGCGCCGGTGAATCAGATATACTTTTGTGGCGAATTTGGTGAGAGTAAGAGCTTCTTCCATCGCCGTATCGCCGCCGCCGACAATTGCCACTACTTTATTTCTGAAGAAAAATCCGTCGCAGGTTGCACAAGCCGAGACTCCCTTGCCTCGCAATCTGGTCTCAGATTCAAGACCAAGCCATAACGCCTTAGCTCCGGTTGCAATAAGTACAGCCTTTGACTTATATGTTTTTTCAAATGTTGAAATGGTGAATGGTGATGCTGAAAAGTCAACTTTCGTTATATTATGATCCAGTATTCTGGTGCCAAATTTCTCGGCATGCTTTCTCATTTTTATAATAAGTTCCGGACCCATTATGGATTCATAGCCGGGGAAATTTTCAACCTCGGTTGTTAACGTGAGCTGGCCGCCTGCAGGGGAACCGGCAAAAACCAGCGGATTCAGATTCGCCCGCGCATTATAAATTGCAGCAGCCAAACCAGCCGGCCCGCCGCCGATAATGATTACATTTTCTATAGTTTCAGACATAGCATTCTAGTATAAAAAAATATTAAACTTTTGTCGAGGGAGAATTGACATACATGAATAAAATTCATAGATATGTCATCCTGAGTGTATAGCGAAAGATCCCGAAAACACTAAATGCTTCGTTTCATCGCGTTTGACGCGATTTCACTCAGCATGACATAAAACATATCACAAATTAATTGCCCGCTCGACCATTTTTTCTACTTCCTTCAATTTATCCAAAGGGACATAACTCTGAATATCAGATATGACAAGCTCCTTTGTAAGCCCGTCGATTGCCTTTTTTACCGCAGAAATCTGTTGCAGAATTTCTTCAACAGTGCGTTTTTGATGGGTCATTTTCTCAATTCCCCGAAGCTGGCCAATTATTCTATTCACTCTTTTTTCAACTTTATCCATAATTTTGTGTATAACTTGTATATTCTGTGGATATATACTCCATACCCCTATAGAGTATAGTACACGATTTCCCGCAAGATTATCAACTTATATCCTTAACCAGATAGAAAATTTTGTATTTATAGTGAAAATCTGGTAGGTGGCCTCGCTTCGTTAAAACTTCGCGGAGCAAGCAGGTTAGGAGCGAAGATACCCGTTTTGAGGGTGTCACCGAGGGTGCCCCTCATCAGAGGGTGTCGGTGCCCCGAAAAACGCGGTATCAAGCGACGTAAAAATCTGGCAGAATCTACCAGATTTTCTACATTCTCAATTAATGAGATTGCTTCGCTCGCAACGACGTAATGACAAAAGAAAGATCTTAATGAGCTAATTTTATTGACTGCAGCTTTAAAGGAGAAAAATACCATACACCTGGGCCTTTACTATCGGAACAAACCCTCTTTGGCTTTGTTATACAAAACTGCCGATACTCTTTACCCGGCCCAATTGGCGGCAAAACCGGCACAAAACTTCCCGAGACGTTGACCAGCTTATCCAGATACTTCTTCAGATCTGTCGGAGCTTCAACAATTGCCGTATTTCCATGCTTCACCAGATTAACCTTGCATACCTTCTCCAGCTTTCCTCCTTCTGCATTCTTATTCCAGCAATACTGCTCTGGAAGATAATACGTGAGCCAGTAATCACCATCGTAATTTATCATATAAACACCATCCTTATTATTCAGAGGGAAATTCCCTCGAACTTTCGGATAAAACTCCACCATACTTTCTTTCCCGAAGAAAAAGACGCCCGACAAGGCAATCACTATGGCAACAATGGCGACAATTCGGCTGAAAATAAACGTCCGTTTTCGAAACCAGATTATCCATAAGAAAATCCCTAAAACAATCTGCATATGTCCGAATGCAATAACAGACTTCATAACTAAAGCTGAAACAATAAAAAACCCAAGAGGGAACAGGAACGGCATGGACAAAAGAATGGTGAATGCATGTACCGGTTCAAATGGTTTATAAATTCGCAGAAATTTTTGGGAAATATTTCGCTTGGGAAAATAGAGCACGAATATATTTGAGATAAGAAATAAGATATAAGAAAGAAGAATGCCGATTAAAGGAAGTACATGCAGTAAGGCTGAAAAATACCAGGGATTATACGGATTGGCTTCCCGAATAAACGGGAATGGCAGAAATATACCGACAAGCGGCAAGCCAAACAATAGAAATACGTACAGCGCAGAGAGAATAAATACGGACGGTATGATAATCCGCATAGAATGGTTACTTTCCGACGCTTAGCATATCCAGGAATTCCTGATTGCTTTTTGTTTTGGTAAGCTTATCGATAAGGGCGGTAATCCGTTCTTCGCCGCTTAACAGGCTTAACATTCGGCGGAGCGTAATAACCTTCTTATAGATTGACTCGTCAAACAAAAGTTCTTCTTTCCGGGTGCCGGACTTTTCAACATCAATAGCTGGGAAGATCCGTCTGTCGGCGAACTTGCGATCCAGGTGGACTTCCATGTTGCCCGTACCTTTGAACTCTTCATAAATCAGATCATCCATGCGTGATTCCGTACCGACAAGCGCGGTGCCTATGATGGTTAAGCTTCCGCCTTCTTCACAGTTTCGGGCGGCGCCTAAAAACTTTTTGGCTGGATACAAAGCTGATGGATCGAATCCGCCTGATAATGTTCGGCCTGAGCCGGTTACGGAAAGATTGAATGCGCGGGCTAACCGGGTAATAGAATCTAGCAGAATGACAACATCATGGCCGCGTTCAACTAACCGTTTGGCCCTGTCTAACGCTAAATTTGCCACTTTAACCTGCTGGCGCGGCGATTCATCAAAGTGCGAGGCGGCTGTTTCACCTTTTACAAACCTCTTGAGCTCGGTAACTTCTTCCGGACGCTCTCCGATAAGAATTGCCATTAACTTAGCTTTTGGAAAGTTCACGCTAATTGCCTGGGCCATCTCCTTTAGGAATGTTGTTTTACCGGCCTTAGGCTGGGAAACGATAAGAGCGCGCTGTCCAAAGCCGATTGGCGATACTAAATCGATGATTCGCATTGATAAAACGTCTGGTTTTGTTTCCATTTTAATCTGCTTGTTCGGATGCAGAGAAGTGAGGTCGTCGAAGTGCTTGCGTGTTCGGCTTTGTTCTTCGGTAAGTTCTTCACCATTAATCTTTTTGATTAAAAGCAAAGAATGAAAGCGTTCGCCCTCCTTAGGAGGTCGTGCCAATCCTTCAACCTCATCACCGCGGCGAAGCCAGAAGCGGCGAATCTGGGAGGTTGAGACATAGATGTCTCGATCTGGATTGATAGCATAATCTTGTCGTAAGAATCCATAGCCACCAAATGTGATGTCCAGAATTCCTTTTGCCGGATAGCTAATTTTTAGATCTTCTTTCAATTTGTCTCCGATAACAGGTTCTGCGGAAACTGGTTCAATGGCATTGGCGCCTTCTTCAACCGGAACAATAGGTTTTTCTTCGTACTTTTCAAGAAGAGAACCAACATCTAACGAATCAGAAGGAGTTTGTGCCTTTTCAGCATTTTTTTTAGGCAGCATACGATATAAGGGGTAAAAAATTATAATTAGAGGTTTTGACGGAAGTAAAAACGAATTGTGGGGATAATTTCATAAGTTATATCTGGTGACGTGTATTTTTTTTATTCCACGCTTATGCGGTGGATTCAAAATAAAAACGTGTCCGTTATTAAGCAATCATAATATAGGTAAGTCTCACAAATACGTAAGTATTGGATTACGAATGTACATAAAGATCCTCCAAAATGAGTAGACAGGAACCTTTTTCCAGTTACTGGAACGGGGAAATGCGGTTTCTTTTAGGTTCGAAACACAACATTTCATTTCTTCTGATTTCTCAGAAAATTACCCTAGATGAATGATAGCGTCTAGAAAAAGTATTCATTCATGTCTCATCAGGAGGACCTGAACATAGTATACACAATATGCTTTTCATTTGTCAAGCGAATTGCTACACTATGTGAATGACAAAGAAAAATGTTCCGTAT
>CAZBEF010000012.1:4344-35672 GCA_964490875.1 uncultured Gammaproteobacteria bacterium | reverse complement strand
CGCCAGCGTTCATCCTGAGCCAGGATCAAACTCTTAAAAAATTGTTGGGATTCCCCCTTCGTTTCCGACTTACGTCGGAACTTCGGAGGGATTCCTAACCCGATTACCGAACTAAATTATTTACCAATGAATTGCCGAGTTGTCAAAGTACACGAGGAACGTTAAACGTTCCAGGCAAAGTATATTCTATATAACACTATTTTAAAAAGCAACAGCAAATGTGTTATAAAAATTCAGATTGAAAACGAAAGATTGATAACTGAATATATCATATTAATTTCAGTTATGCAATTTGAATAAAAATAGATATCTATTTGAAAGATGCTATCGCTTCGAGCACTCATCGCTCCTGCACGACAAAGAAGAAGGTTTTATCGGTATCCCAACAATTTAAAAACAGCATCGGGGTTTTTGTCCAGTTCCATAAGCCCATAAATCGTGGCGTCGGAGTAATGTTCTGCTATGTAAGTGTCGATTTTTATTTCCTGGGAGATGAATTTATCTATTCCCCAGATACTGGCCATATTGCCGGTCAGAGTAATGCCATTGTTGAAGACTTCATCAGCAATTTCGGGAGGCGATGCTTCCATAAGCTCTTTCACTGAATCGACCACTGTATTAATTGTATTTAATAATGCTTCTTTAATATCGCTTGTTTTGATCCGTACCGATTTAGGCAAACCAGTCTCAAGTGATTTACCGCGCACCATAGTGGTTTTTTCTTCACCATCAAAATCCAGTAGTTCAATCTTTAAATCCTCACAAGTCCGTTCGCCGAGTACTATTCCATGTTTGAGATACATATAATTTCCAATAAGCTTATTCATATGGTCGCCGGCATTCTTCAGCGTCTTTTGCACCACAATACCGCCGCCGCTTATTATGCTCAGTTCAATCAATCCAGCGCCGAGATCTATAATAAACCGCGGTTTATGCGAAAAAATGTCAAAGCCGCACCCTGCAGCTGTCGCCAGTGATTTTTCTACGATAGAAACAGATGTACATCCCACTTTGAGTAAAGCTTCTTCTACTGCTTTTTGTTCTATTTCGGTCGCGATTGCAGGCACACAAGTCAATACTTGAAATGGTGGCTTGAGAAGTTTATATTCAGACAAATATGGCTGCACAGATTTCTCCATAAATTTTGATACAAGCGCAACCTCAGCATCAAAATCCGACAAAATTCCATTTATAACTGGGCGGACGATTTTGATGAAATCCGGAGTTTTCCCTACTATGGTTTTAGCTTCTTGTCCAAAAAAAATATACTCTCTAATTTTTGAATTAAACCCTAAATAAGTGGGATCTTTGAGTACTATCCCCTTGTTTTTTATTGCAATTCGTGTAAGATCTGTACCCAGATCGAAGTACAGTCGCATGGAAGAAATAAAAGGCAAGTGAATTTTTTTTATATTTTGGATAAAATTAACCATATGTCAAATAGTCCAAAGTCTCAAGTCCGAAGTCCGAAGTTAAGTTCGGCTGTTCGTGTGTGTTTTTATCTTCTTATTTCTCTAGTTCCCCTCATTATGTATTCGGGAACTTCAGAATTGTTTGAATTTAATAAAATATTGTTTATTTATGCAATCGCCGCCGTGGTGGGCGCTATATGGTTGATTGATCTAATTTTAAATAACAGAAAAATTGTCTATCCTAAGTTACTATCGTACTCTCTTCTCTTTTTTTTATTAAGCCAGATTGCTTCTACTTTCTTTTCCATTGATTTTCATACTTCCTTATTTGGTTATTACGGAAGATTCAACGGAGGCCTATTTTCCATTATAGCGTATATGGTTTTATTGTATACCTTCATTCAATATTTTAATGAAGTATATTTAGAAAAATTACTCAGAATTTCCATAGCTACTTCGGCAGTCGTCATTGCATGGGGGTTGCCCGGCAAGTTTGGTTATGATCTTTCCTGTTTATTGTTTACCGGTAAATTCAACAACACCTGCTGGACCGATCAATTTCGTCCTTCAGAACGAATGTTTTCAACTTTAGGACAACCTAACTGGCTTGGAGCCTACTTGGCTGTTAATTTTTTTATTGGTATATATTTCTTAATCCGCGCATATAAAAGAAAAAATCTCCGTATCGAATTAATGATGCTTGGATATACTTTGCTTAACTTTAGCGCAGTCTTATTCACCCGTTCTCGATCGACACTAGGAGCTGTATTAATATGCTTGGCTATTCTTCCTTTTTGTTTAGCATTTCTATATAGAAATAAAACTTCAATTATCAATACTTTAAAAATTTATCTTTATATTCTTCTTATCGTGGTATTTTGCGTGCTTGTATTTCAGACTGGTGTAGAAAAAATTGACTCGATAATTAATTATCTGCCGAATAAACTTTCTTCGAGTGAAAAACAGATTACTGCTGTTCCAAAAGAATCGCAAGCCGTCTTATCTAAAGCTTCAGGTGTAACAGACTCTTTCGATATCCGGAAAGTAGTCTGGAAAGGCGCAGCAGATTTAGGCAAAAAATATCCTCTATTTGGAACCGGTGTAGAAACTTTTGCATACTCTTACTATTTTGTACGCCCTGTAGAACACAACCTGACATCAGAGTGGGATTTTCTGTACAACAAAGCACATAATGAGTTCTTAAACTATTTTGCAACAACAGGATACACCGGCCTGGCTGCTTATATACTCATGATTGTAGTGGTCTTTTATTCAGGAAATGCTTATATCATTACTCAGGGAAAAAACAAACCGAATCATACTGAACAATCGCTTCTTATAATCTGTTTACTGTTGTCTTATGGAACTATTCATATCACTAATTTTTTTGGTTTTTCGACAACTTCTGTCCAGATATTCTTTTATTTGATTCCCGGTTTCATATTTATTCTGAATAAACCAGCCGACTCATTCTCCGTCAATACTTCAAAAGATACTGTTTGGCGTAAAGCCCTCCTAGTTTTACCGGCCGTCTTGCTTATTTATATTTTATTTTTCTTGGTACAGTATTTTATGGCAGATATCCGCTACAATGCTGCCGAAAGTTCAGCACGTGCCGGCGAATATCAACAGGCTGCTGTTGAATATAACAATCTTATGCAGATGCATTACGAACATGTGTATGAAGACAAACTTTCATATGTTCTTGCTAATCTTACCTATGTGGCCGCATATCAGAAAGAAAAGAAAACAGCCGACAATTTGCTTCAGCTGGCTCAGTTTTATAATAGAAAGTCGCTGCAGGCTTCACCATCGAATATTAATTATTGGAAAACAACAGTGAAGAATGATTATTTGTTTTATCAGTCTGAATTAGATCCGAAATATATTGAACATGGCTTAGATAGCTTGAAAATTGCCCGGGGAATTTCGCCTACCGATCCAAAACTTCCTTACAGCGAAGCATTGTTCTATTCTGTATTGGAAGATGAAGCAAAAGATCCGCAAAAAAAAGACGAACTTCAGCAAAAATCAATAGCTTCTATCAACACAGCAATAAAGCTCAAATCAGATTATCGGGATTCGTACTTTTTAAAAGGCCAGCTGCTTAAAAAATATGGCAATATCGAAGAAGCGCGGAAGACATTTCAATTCATTCTTGATCATATAAACCCTTCAGATGAAGAAGTGAAAAAAGAAATTTCTGCATTATCATCGTAAAGACTCTGCAAAAGACATTAGATCTTTCTGATCTATATAAAATGCAGAAATAACAATAAGGGTATTTTTTTGGCTTATAAACATCAGATAATACGCTCCGTTTTTATGTTTGAGTAGTCCTGTTTTATTTTTCGCACTTTGCATCGGGATCGCTCGAGCATCTTTAATTGTTTTCTGATACTGTGTAGAAAATGTTTCTAGATTGAATTTTTTATCAACTGCGCTTTGTTTCAGACTGATCAGTCCAGCTTTCTTACCATTCATTAACTCGTTCATTGGATAGTTGAAGTCCACTTGTACTGTCACTTCTTTTTTAACCAGAAGCTGTCGTGGAATATAATATACCGTTTCATGGATTCTACCATTGGGAATTACGGTTGGTTGATACACATAATATGAAACATTGTTTCGCACTTTTTCATAATCAAATTTTTGATGAGTTGATCGATAATACAGATAGCCGCAAAATATCATAACCGGTATTACTGTTAAAAAGAAAAACGTTCCAACTAATATTTTTGATTTTTTTTGAAGAGGTTTCCCTTCTTCTCCAAATTTTTTGCTATTAATGATCAAAATAATTGCAGACATTAATCCAAGTCCGACGGCAATATAGTTCCACCAACTAAACGTATTATTCAAGCGGAATAAATCAAACTGCAGAATTAGCGGGTAAATATATAACTGTGACACCCGAAACATTGGATATGGAAGAACAGCAAGAAACAGGATTGCGAGAATTAATGCTAGCGGTGAAAAGTCACGGATTTTTAAAGATAAATGGAAAAAGGTCAACGAAGCGATAACAAATATTATAGGAAGAAACAGTAAATGAGGAAAAATAGCAATAATACCAAAAGATGGCGCATGTGTTGCCGTCATTATATTGTTAAACACAAGGAGAAATTGAACAGCTGTTGCTGTTATTCCCAGATAATATAATGACAAAATTAAAAACAAACCCGTATACAAATTTTTTTTATGCATTATAGTGCGCATACCATCCCATGATACCATAACAAAAAACCCGCTGGTGGGCGGGCTTTTTGTTTTAAAAAGACTTGTTGCTTAGTTAAGGAGGGTTAAACTCGTTCCAATTTCTACCCACTGACCGTTATTGTTTCCTCCATCGCTGGAGATTTTAGAAGAATTGGCAGCCGACTCTTGCATAACATTTACTTCGTAATCGCTTCCAGAAATCCGTGCTCGGTATTGAGCTGTAAACGTTCCAGTTGTCGGTGGTGTCGCCGTTGCGCCGGTGATAAAGGTTCTTGTTACTCCGTTATTAGGATCCAGGGGTACGGTTGCACCGTAGGCACATGTATCAATTCCCAACCAGCTAGTTGCTCCACACGCTTGGCTATTGTTGGCGGTAAGAGCGGATGAATTTGCTCCGGTAGCACCAACTATTGCTCCAGTAGCATTTTTACCATCATTAATAAATTGATCCAATAAAATCTGCAGAGTTTTTAGATGTGAAAGCCGTTCGGCGTCGCGGGTTTTCTTCTGAGCTTCTCCTGGATTAATTGTAATAAGCAGGGCTACTGCTAAAACTCCTAAGATAGCGATAACAATCAATAGTTCTATAATCGTAAATCCCTTCAAGTATTTACTGTGAAGTATTTTCATATTTGATATATCTAAAAATAATTAATGTATTACTTATTATTTCGTAATTTAAAGTAGAAGTCAATATGAATGTGATCAGTAATACAATCTGGTGTATTGTACAGACAACAAAAAACCCGCCGGTCGGCGGGCTTTTGTTTTTAAAAAGAGAATTTTTTAATTTAAAAGATCCAGTTTAGTTCCAATTTCTACCCATTGAGCAGAATTACCCCCATCGCTTGAGATTTTAGACGCATTCGCTGCAGATTCCTGCAAAACATTAACTTCATAATCGCTTCCAGTTATTTGTGCCTTGTACTGTGCGGTTACTGTACCTGTTGTGGGAGGTGTATTGCCAGCATTGGTTATAAATGTTCTGCTGACTCCGTTGTTAGGATCAAGCGGTACCGTTGCTCCATAGGCGCAGGTATCAATTCCAAGCCAGCTTGATGCTCCACACGCTTGGCTGTTGTTGGCCGTAAGTGCAGACGAGTTTGTGCCTGCTGCATTGGTGATATTCCCGGTTGCACTTTTACCGTCATTAATAAATTGATCTAACAAAATCTGTAAAGTCTTAAGATGTGAAAGCCGTTCGGCATCACGGGTTTTTTTCTGAGCCTCTCCCGGATTAATGGTAATAAGCAGTGCTACTGCAAGAACTCCTAAAATAGCAATTACAATCAGCAGTTCGATGATTGTAAATCCCTTCAAATACTTACTACGAAGTATCTTCATATTTTTATTTTCATCTGAAAATTATAAAGTGTTATCTTATTATTTCTGAATTTCAGATAGAAGTCAATAAGTATTTATCAGAATTTATTGGTAAGAGAATAGATTGGTGTAATAACCGAAAACACCAGAAGACCAACTCCAAGACCCAGGACTATGATGATGGCTGGTTCTATAAGCGAGGTTACCGCCTTCACAGCAAATTCGGATTCTATTTCAAAATAATTTGAGAGACGAAGTAATGTTGCATCGAGATGGCCTGTCTGTTCACCGACAGTTGTCATCTGAACCAGAATAGGAGGAAATACTTTTTCATCAGCCATTGCCTGCCCCAGCGAAACTCCTTTTTCTACTTTGACGTATATATTTCTAAATGCGTTTTGAAACACAACATTATCTGAAGTATCGATAATAATTTTTAGTCCTTCCAAAATAGATACACCTGAACCGATAAGAATAGCTAGCGTTCTGGTGGCGTCGACAAGAGATGCTATGCGAATAACTTTACTAAAATAAGGAATTTTCAACATAAGATTATCTTTTACTATTTTTCCTGCTTTGGTTCTAAAATAATTTCTTATTCCTAAACCGATTCCAATAACTGCAATGATGATTAACGGCCAGAATTTTTGGGAGAAATTAGATACTATAACAAGAACCTGAGTGCTCAATGGAAGCTCTACATCCAGATCTTGATATAGCGTCAGAAGTTTGGGAATAACGAATGTAATCATGACAAACATTACCATGAACATGCCGGATACAACTATCGCCGGATAAATCATTGCTCCTTTAATTTTTCCTTTAAACTCTCGTTCCTTTTCCAGATTTTCAGCGAGTTTCATTAGTACTTCATTCACTTTTCCCGAAGCTTCTCCAGCTTGAACCAAGGCTATATAAATATTAGAGAATAAATGAGGATATCGTTTTAGAGCTTTTGAAAAACTTTCTCCGCTTTTGATTTCTTTATCAATGCTTTCGAGTACTGATAGTACTGGGCCTTTTCCTATCTGTTTTTTAAGAATATCAAAAGCATCTATTAGGGTAAGCCCTGCATTTAACATAATTGCAAGCTGCCGTGTAAGATCTACAATATCGCCGAAGGAAACGAATGTTAACATTGATCTCAGCACTGCCAGACTGTCTGAAGATTCTTTGGCGACTTCTATTGTAAATAGCCCATTATGTTTTAGATAAGCTAAGGCGTCCTGCATTCCTTCGGCTTCTACGGAGCCGTTTACAATTTTGTCATTTTTTAGCGCTTTATATCTATATTTCATTGTATCTTATATGAATTTTTTCATCTCATTCTGTCTGATGGCATACTGCATGGCTGTTTCCTTGGTTATCATGCCCTGCTTGTACATACGCATGAGGTATTTTTCAAATAGAATCATATCTTGTTTTTCTTCTGTTTCCAACACGTTATCCAGCATAAATATTTTCCCTTCACGAATGATCGAAGATACCGCTGATGTGTTGACTAGTATTTCCAGTGCCGGCACACGAGATTTATTATTCAAATCAGGTAGCAACCGCTGTGAAACAACTGCCTGCAATACCGAAGAAAGCTGGTTGCGAATCTGTGCCTGTTGATGTGCGGGAAAAACATCGATTATACGGTTTACTGCCTCCGGTGTGGTACTGGTATGAAGTGTCGAGAACACTAAGTGTCCGGTTTCAGCAATGGTCAATACAGCTTGTATGGTATCGTAGTCGCGCATTTCTCCGACAAGCACTACATCAGGATCTTCTCGAAGAACGGATTTCAGAGCAATTGTCCAGGAATGAGTATCTAAGTGAAGCTCCCGTTGAGAAATAATCGATTTTCCTTCTTTATAAACGAACTCAATCGGATCTTCTATAGTAATGATATGTTTTGCGCTATTCAGATTAATCTGATTAATCATTGAGGCTAATGTAGTGGATTTTCCTTCTCCTGTTGGACCTGTGATAAGTACCAGTCCGTGATTATGTTCGGTAAATCTATGAAATACTGGAGGAAGTTTTAAATCTTCTATGGTTTTTATGTTGGATGGAATGACGCGGAAAGCTGCTGCAAGCCGATTCTTTGTGTAGTATATATTAGCTCTTAACCGGTATCCTTCATGTTCAAGACCTAAATCTATTTCTTTATTAGAGAGAAGATTTTCTTTTTGTTCTTCGGTAAGTAGAGAAAATATCATTTTTTCCATTTTTTCTTCGGTAAGGATTTCATCGATTTTTAATGGAATCAGATCGTTATTAATACGCATTGTGGGATAGTAATCACAGATAAGATGAAGATCGGAAGCATTCCGTTCTATGGTGTTTTTGAAAAGTTCTTTAATTGTCATAAATATTTATTACATTAAACTTCTGCAACTCGTAATATTTCTTGAATAGAAGTCATACCTTCAAGGGCTTTTAGATACCCATCCTGTTTCATGATAATTGCTCCTTCTTTGCGAGCTTGAGTTTCAATATCACGAGCCGAACTTTCCTGAAGAATCATTTTATTTATTGTGGGTGTTACTTTGATAACTTCAAAAATTGCGACGCGGCCAACATATCCAGTATTACCACATTCATTGCAGCCTTTTCCACGGGCAAGTTTTATAGGATTGCCATCCTGGTACTGTTTCGGCAGGAATTCAGCCAGTACAGACTTTATATTTTCTACAATTTCAGCCGGCGGTTCAAACCATTCTTTGCAGTGGTCGCAAATTTTTCGAACGATACGTTGTGCTACCGAAGCATTTACAACTGATGCTATCAAAAATGGCTCGGCGCCAAGATCTATAAGACGCGGTATAGCGGTTGCTGCATCATTGGTATGCAATGTTGAGAATACCAAATGGCCGGTAAGTGCAGCCTGAATAGCAAGCTGTGTTGTTTCGGAATCGCGGATTTCTCCCACAAGAATAATATTAGGATCCTGCCGCAAGAAAGATCGAAGTCCTGCAGCAAATGTGAGTCCTGCTTGAACATTGATTTGCACCTGGTTGATGCCGGCAATTTGATACTCTACCGGATCCTCCAGAGTAACGATGTTTACATTCGGCTTATTTAGCTTCGTTAAAATGGAATATAGCGTGGTAGTTTTTCCTGATCCGGTAGGCCCGGTTACAAGGATAATACCATATGGTTTTGAAATTGCTTCCTGTAAATCCCGAAATTGTGAACCTCTCAGTCCCAGATCCATAAGTGTGGGTAAACCGCCTGTCTTTTTTAGAAGACGCATTACTATTTTTTCTCCATTCACAGTAGGAAGCGATGATACGCGCAAATCTACCTCTTCACCGCCGACTTTATAAGCAAATCGACCGTCCTGTGGAATGCGTTTTTCATCTATCTTCATCTCCGACAAAATTTTTACACGCGATACTAAAGAATCCTGAAGGCCGCGAGGCAGAGAAAGTTTTTCCTGCAGCAAACCATCTATACGATACCTAACTCGGGTTTTTGTCTCTTGCGGTTCGATATGAATATCCGAGGCTCGGCTTTTTATGGCAAATTCCAGAATTGTATTAACAATTTTCGAAACAGGCGCTTCGTGGATGGAGGTTGTTGTCGGTTTTACAACAACTTTGGCTTTCTCCGGAGCTACTTCTTTCAATGCTGCCGTAACTTCTGGAGTAAGACCCTGAGTATATGCTAAGTTAATTGCCTTGGCAATGTCGGAAAGATTTGCCAGGCTGAGTACTATTTTTTTCCCCGTTTTTTTCCATAAAAAGTCGCCTAGGCTGGGATTAAGCGGATCTGATGTGGCAACATAAACGATTCCTTCAGCCGCGTTGTACATGTATGGCAGAATCACATAGCGTCTAGCTACCGATTCCGGAATAAGGCTGAGTGACTCAGAATCTATCGGCGTTGAAGTTATGTCAATAAACGGAACATGCAGGAGGGCCGCTTTTGTTTTGAGGACTGTTGTTTTATCGGCAGTTGTATAATTGAGAAGGTATTCATCGATCGGGATATTTTGCTTGAGCGATTCAACCTCATATTTGTCGGCCGTCTGTTGATCGAATACCCCGGCTTGTACCAGGGAACTCAAAAAGGTCTTTGGTGCTAATGCCATAGTTTTCAATATAATAGGATTTTTATTAGAATGCAATATAAATAGATTATGATTCCTTTAATTGTCGTCTCCAAAATACAAGAAAAACAAGAAGAATTTATTAAAGACTTCATCCGAGAGCATGCTGTCCGCTCTTATAATATCTACATTATTAAACCTTTTAAAACAGAAGTGACTATAGAGCAGATTCGTTCTATTATTCGCGAAGTCATTACCCAAGTGAGCGAACCGCGATTATTTATCTGTTATTCATTTGACAATGCTAATCTTGAAGCACAGAATGCTTTTTTAAAAACTCTAGAGGAAAAACATGTGCAAAATCAGTTTATTTTGCTTGCATCGAATATAGAACGGATACTACCCACGATCCGCTCCCGTTCTAAAATAATGTTTCTGGATTCTCAGACTAATCTCATAGCAATCAGGCCGGAAACCGAGGCATTCTTTGCTGAGTTGGAAAAAACCAAAGGGTACCAGTTTCTTTCAGAATCAGTAATTCAGAATCTATCACGCGAAGAGGCTGAGCTTTTTATCGATGAATTCATCATTTATCTTCGAAACATTCTTAGAAAGGGAAAAAAGAATGCATCACCGATTATTAAAAAAGCACTGGAGCTAAAACGGCTTCTGCAAAATAATAACCTGAATCCTCAACTCACGATCGATACTCTGCTAATCTACTTTAAAAAAAATATAGACATTCCTTGACTTTTGCCACCTTACTTAGTTAGGATATAACTATATGAAACAAACCAAATCCTTTACTGTGATTGAAATACTCATTGTAGTAAGCATAGTTACTATTCTTGCAACACTTGGTTTTTCTACATATTCTTCAGTTCAAAAAAAAGCCCGCGATGCACGACGGACATCTGATTTGGAAATTATCCGCGCTGGAATAGAACAATATCGGAGCAATAATAATGATTATCCTACGGCACTGCCCTATCCAGCAGTAGCGGGTAATGAAGGATTATGTGATCCAACTGGTTGTACCGATGGAGTTTATCTGGGTAAAATTCCTACCGATCCAGTGGGAACACAGCGGTACGTATATCAGCGCAACAATAGTTCCGATTATACATTGTGCGCTCGTTTGACAACAGGCACGAGCAGCTTTGGCGACTGCTCGTCGGGAGGCACCGGACTGGTTTGTAACTATTGCATGGGGCCGTACGGACAAAAATAGATTTTAAGAAAATTGTATGCCAACAAAAAGAAAATACTTACAGCACTCGTTTACCATTCTAGAATTACTTGTTGTATGCCTTATGGTTGCTGTATTTGCCGGCTTTACGATTCCCTATTTTGTAACGTTAACCAACAACAAAAATCTTGAACAGGAATCGAAACAGATTATTGATGTTATTGAACTTGCAAAATCAAAAGCTCGTTCTTCAGAGGCGGATATTTCCGGTTGTTTTGTTTTCAGAGGCTATCGAATCCATTTTGATAATCCAGCAACACAGTATCGGCTGCGCGCATGTTGCAGCAGCGCCGCTTCTCCAGATGCATTATGCGCAGTGTTCAAGGACTTAAATATATATAAGCTTCATTCCGGACAAAGCCTCTCATTTTCTGCCAATTTAGCATCACCGAATAATTTTATCCATTTTACAAATTTAAAGATAGGCACTACGCTTTCATCCAGCGGCGTCATTAAAGTAATAAGTGCTTCAACAAGTAAATGTATACCAATTACTGTAAACCGGCTGGGCCTTATTACAGAGGGAAATAAACAGCCGCTCCCCTGTTGATATATGAATAAACTGCGAAGTAAACAATCTCAAAATGGATTCTCGCTTATGGAAGTACTTGTGTTTACTGCAATCTTGAGTATGTTTTTTGTAGCTACAGCAACTATCGTCACTTATATGCTCAGGACAGCAAAGATTAACGAACATAAAATACTTGCAACCCGTTATGCCGAAGAAGTACTTGAATGGATGAGGGCAGAACGCGATATAGACTGGAATACCTTTTCAGGACGAGCAGATGCTGCAGGAAGCGTTGTTTACTGTTTTAATGCTGAACCGCCGGCGTGGTCGGTGGCAAGCTGCCGATATGGGTTGGATAGTGTTTTTAAACGTTCAGCAACATTGACAAGTTATACTGCCTCTGGATATGTGTATCAGGTTAATGTAGCAATACGGGTAGAATGGCTAGAAGGTGGAAAATTATACACAGTTCCCCTTAATACCACATTTGCAGTTCTTGAACGGTAATATGAACAAAAGAAAAGGTTTTACACTTGTTGAAGTAATCGTAGTTATTGCTGCTATTGGAATTGTGCTTCCTGCGTTGTTTGCCATTCTATTTTCTTTATTAAAGCAGCAAATAAAAATCTATCAGCTTTCCGAAGTAAAACGGCAGGGCGACTATGCATTCTCCCTGATGGAAAGTACAGTTCGACTAAATGCCTTGTCAATTTATGAAGCAACTAATACTACGCCAGTCTGTGCGAATGCCGGTGACACAAATATTCCAGCCGCTTTTTTTCATGATGATAAAGACAATTGGTTTCGATACGCAATCAGCTCAGGCAGAATAGCTTCTCAATCAAGTGTTGCCGGTGCAACTGTGGATTTAACTACGAATGCAGTAACAATATCGAATCTGGTTATACAATGTTCAAGAACAGCACGGTATTCTGCACCGATAATTAGTATCCAATTTACCGTGACAGCAGGTACGGCTGCTTCTCCAACAGAAAAACGAGCTACAATGACATATCGAACCCGCATACAGCTCCGCAATTACTGATTTTGTTATTACCATATTGACTTAAGAAAAAATTTTATAGATACTGTAGAAATATGACAGATTCATTTTCTATTGAAATCAATGACCTAACTACGAGGATGTGCGACTCAACTTTGGTAGGAGATAAAATACAACTTTCTAGTATGGGGCAGAAAGAAACATCTCCATTTTTTTATACCTCCAACACCGATGTTGCAATCGAAAAGCAGGCTAATGTTATCGCTAAACTGCAGAATGAACTTAAAATAACGAAAAAAAACGTCAACATGATTATCCCCGATTCGTACACTTATTCACAGATCATAGAAATGCCTAGATTGCGGGAAAAAGAATTGCTCGCTGCAATTCATTATCAGGCAGACGAATTTATTCCTATGCCTATAGAAGAAACAAGTCTCGATCTAGAAATTCTGCGGGAAGATTTAAAAACAAAAAAATCCCTTATTCTCATCGTAGCTTCGCCTAAAATAATTGTCGAACAGCTGGAGAAAACAATTCTTAAAGCAAATCTTCTTCCAATGTCACTGGAGAACGAACTCAGCGCAGTCGGACGAGTGTTTGCCGATATCTTAAAACCCCAGGGTAATGCAAAGTTTATAATAAATTTTGGTCTGTCAAATACATCAATATATGTAATAGACGGCTCCACATCTCTGCTCATTTTAAGCCGGTCATTTAATATGGGGCTGAATCTGCTTATTAAGGATATTGCCATTAACTTAAACTGGGATGACAAAAAGGCCGCCGAAGTGCTCCGGACAGTAGGTCTTGCCGAAAATGCTTCGTATAATTTGGGCGACATATTGAAACCACTTATTAAAGAATTAACCGATGAAATAGAAAAGCTCCAGATCCTTGTCCATGATAAATACGGTATGAAAGTTGATACGATGTATCTTTTTAATTTTAGCAATCATGTGGCTTTTTTAAGAGAAAAATTGCAGAAACATTTTAATACTAATGTCGAATTAGTGACTCTTGCGAATAAGCTGATAAGTAATCCGGTTAGTAAAACTAATGAACGGGACATTTCATCTTATATTGCCACAATTTCGGCTAATCTACGATGAAAAAAAGAATAAATCTTTTAATAAAAAAAAAGAAAAGCTCCATCTCGCCGCTTGTCACGGAAAGAATTAATTTCTATAGTAGTTTGATTGGTGTTTTTATCTTTGTGATCTTTCTTTTCTTTATTTTTCTGCAGTATCAAGTTCACGCAGAAAAGAGCAAACTTCTAAAAGAAAAAGAAGATCTGTATAGTTTTATACTCGCCAATAAAGACGATATTGCCAAAATGAATTTGTACACAAAGAAAAATGCTCAGCTTAAAACCTATTTAAAAGATGATGCAGAATTTTTACCCTATTATAACCTTCTGAAGGACGCATTAAGCCGAGCCGATGATACCAATCCAGATCCTGTGCTGGATATTATGGAAATAGATAAAACCCGCCATACCGAATTTACGGTTCAATTTAAAGAGTATCAACCCGCATATGCATTTTTGAAAGTTATGGAATCTCCGATATTTCTCGATAATTTTGAAGAACTGAAACTGATTGGATTCAGTTTAAATACACAAAAAAATGCCATAGATCAAACTGGCGGTTATGAACTGCAGTTTGAAGGAAAATTCAAACCAATTGATGGCGAAAATAATTAATATATGATTTCACTAGATACACTAAAGGAAGATCTGCGCACATATGCGGTTGTTATTGTTGTACCAATTGTGCTTATATTGTGTGTAATTGCCGTCCGCGGATATTTTTCTGCCAGTGAAGAAAAAACTCAAATTGAAGGAGAAGTCGAAAGTCTAAGGAAACAGGTTGATACATATAATTCAAATAAACAGCTTGTTCAGTCTGATTTAGATTTATATAATAATCTGCTGTTGAGTGTAATTCCAAATAGAGAAGATTTTTTTTCCATGATACTTGCACTTGAAAAAATTTCTCAGGAAACTGGTTTTAATATAGATAAATATACAATCCAGCTTACCGATTCTACACCAGAAAAGTTAGCTCTATCTGTTGAAGGAACAGGCGACTCCAATTCATTTTTAAAGTTTCTCCAGCAGTACCGTTACAAAGGCGGCCGTCTTATTACGAACGAAAAAATGGAATTTAGTACTGCGAACGTAGGCCAGACTAAACTTTCATTAAACTTTTATAACAAACCCGCAGGTCTGTCTGATCAGAATGTAGAAGCCATCAGCACAGCAGATGTTAACTTAATAAAAGATATTCAGAATAAAGTAAGTCTCTCTTTTACCGAGAACAGCGAAGACGTAGATACCAATTATCAAACGAAAGAAAATCCATTTTAAAGGATTCGAAGTTATTTCATCACCACGTTATTTTTTGATTTGAGTAGTTTGCTTATTCCTTCTGACATTTGAGCTCCTCTGCTTTGCCAATATTCAAAGCGTTCCTTTATAAGTTCTAGCTTCCCAGGAGCTGTCATTGGCTGGAATGTTCCTATTTTTTCAATATAAGAACCATCTCTTTTTTTACGCTTATCAAGTACCACAACACGATAGGTTGGGTATCCTTTTTTTCCAAATCTCATTAAACGAATTGTTGCTGCCATACTTCTTTTGTTGAACCAGTTTAACCGGTTTTAAATAAAATGTAACCGGTTTTAACCGGTTAACAGAGATTATAACTGAATAATTACATATTTTCCAGTGCATTTTTGGCTGCCTGCTCTTCGGCCATTTTCTTTGAAGAGCCTGTTCCAACAGCTAAAATTTTCTCTTTATTGCTTACTTGTACTTTAAACATCTTTTTATGCTCCGGCCCCTTTTCTTCTAAAACGGTATAGAGTGGTAATGTTTTATACTTCGCTTGTATCACCTCCTGAAGCCTGCTTTTTGGCGACAAATAGAGCTTCTTCTTAACAATATTTTCCAGTGTATTCTTAAAAAGATGTTTCAATACGAAATCATATGCTTCATCAAATCCTTTATCAATAAAAATAGCCGCGACCAAAGCTTCGAAACAGTCGGCTAAAAGGTTAATATTTGCTCTTCCCTCGCCTTTTTCTTCGCCTTTTGAAAGATATAAATAAGCCCCAAGTTCTAGTTTTTGGCCTACTTCAGCAAGACTTTCTGTGCGAACAATAGCCGCTTTAATATCGGTATACTCCCCTTCTTCTAGATCAGGAAATTGTTTATACAAGTATATCGAAGTAATTAAAGAAAGCACACTATCACCTAAAAATTCTAGTTTTTCGTTGGAAGGAAGGTGAAACGTTTTGTGTTCATTTAGAAAAGAACGGTGAACCATTACATTCTCAAGAAGTTCTTTATTTTTGAATTTAATGGAAATTTTTTTCTCAAGCTCAGATAAGTTTGCCATAGTTATTCATTTTTATTTTTTAATATTGTGCCAAGAACTGCATTTACAAAGGCATATGATTTTTCTCCGCCGAATTCTTTCGCAAGCTCAACAGCCTCGTTTATGATAACTTTTTCCGGTTCATTGGGTTGAATGATCAGTTCATACACTGCAAGCCTGAGTATGGCAAGGTCTGTTTTGGCAATTCTATCAACCGGGAATTTTGGAGCATATTTGGCAATTAAAGAATCTATTTCGGATTCATTCTTAATTACGTTGGTGGTTATTTCATCTGCTTCATTAAGAAGGTTATCCTGCGAACCATGAGAGAAGGTTTTTGCAAAGAGATTTTGAACGACATGTATTCGTTTTTGATGGCGGGGATCCATAGTAGCGACTCTGAATTACTTGCCGCAATATTTACACACACGATGTGGTAATTTTGTTTTTCCGCAGTTTTCACATGGTACGAGAGCAGACATCGTAACGTCACGCTCTGCCATGCGTTTTCCTTTTCTTCGGGTTGAGTGTTTGCGTTTTGGTAGTGGTGCCATAAGATATTATTGTATCAAATTGATATGGATATGTTAACAGATAGGTCCGGCAAAAACAAGAGAATGAAAGCACTTACGAGGGTTGAAAATAGAAAAGACCTATAGTATAATATTTAGTATGGAAATTGGTAAAATGCCTCCAGCAGAATCTTTAATCACATCTGAAACTTTGTCTAATCAGATAATTCGACATCTTGTTTTTCAACAAGTGGAGCATGTTTATGGAGAAGGTGATTTAGGCAAAACACTTGCTAATGCTGTATATCACAGAGTATTATGGGTTATATACCCGCCTTCAAAGTTAGATATAGCTGAAGATTTTATTAATTCCCGCAATCAAACCACTATAGCAGGACGCATCACTTCACCAGATATAATTATTGATGGAATACCTGATTTAATAATTAATTTAGTTGGAAGAGAAGGTAATGCACTTAGGGATACTAATGGTTCAAGAATAAATGTAGACGTAAAACGTAAATTAAAAGGTTCAGCTTACGCGAAAATACTCACTTTAGGAGGTATTTTGCCAGTAGGCCAATTAGTGGAAAACCAGCTTGCATACGTCAATTCCCGCAACAATGTTACAGAGGTTGATCCAGGCATGCCACCAGATGATCTAGCATTAACCTGGAATTTTTTGTCTAAAATTCAACACTTAAAAAAAGTACACCCTGCTGTTATGCAAGAATTACTGAGTAATTTAAAAATAGCTCCTGATCATATGCCTGAAATGGTTAAATCTATCTACGATAACTTTCAGCACAGAGATATTGAAACACTAATTGCGAACTGTGTCCGTTTGAATAACGAAATGGCGCCATATCTTGACCCCACTCAACTCTCAGTATTAGACACGAGTGTTCTTAATGATGTAGCATTATATCAATTAACACCTAGATTGCGAAGAAAACTTGTGGCTGCTGGAATAGGCTATGAAGAATTAAAAGATGTCAGTTATAATAGAATTAATTCAATTCATGGGATACCGGGCCATTGGAAAACAGAAATGTACAGATTACTTCAAAAAATGGGATTGTCTAGAGCACCCTTAACTTTATATCTGCAGAATTATGAAATAAAAAATAATATTTAATCTCTTGAAACTTGTAAACCTCGGTATTCCTCGATCTTCTCTTTAACTTTTGGGAATTCTTTAAGCTCAAAATTATTCATAAAATAAGAGGCAGCATCCTTTACCTGTTTAATCAGAGAAATATCAGATAAACTGGCGACTTTTAGGTTCATATAGCCGTGCTGCTGAGTGCCGTAAATCACTCCCGGTCCGCGTACTCTAAGGTCATATTCAGCCAAATCCATGCCGTTCGGTGTCTGCGCGAAATATTGAAGTCTTTTCAGGACAAATGAATCCTGAACTTCGGTAAAAAGCAGACAGTAGGATTGTTTTGCTCCCCGTCCCACCCGCCCTCGCAGCTGGTGAAGCTGGGCCAAACCAAATCTATCCGCGCCTTCGATAAGCATTATTGTCGCGTTCGGAATATCTATTCCCACTTCTACAACACTCGTCGAAACCAGAATATGATATTTTTTATCTTTAAATTCTGCCATGATGTCATTTTTCTCTTTGGCTTTCATTTTTCCGTGAAGTAAAGTCACGTTAAAATCTTTGAATATGTCATGTTTCAAATGTTCGTACTCTTTTTTCGCAGCACGGATGGACTTCATCGTTTCTACTTCCGATTCTTCGATAAGCGGACATATTATAAAAACCTGGCTGTCTGTAGTCTTAATCTGTTTCCGTATCCATTCATAGGCGCTGTTTCGTTTTTCAGGAGGAGTCAGATAAGTTTTTATAGGAATTCTGCCTTTTGGCATCTCATTTATTTCCGAAAGGTCAAGCTCTCCGTATAATGTCAGCGCAACCGTACGGGGAATAGGCGTTGCTGTCATGGTCAGCAAATGCGGGTTAATTCCTTTCTGTTTTAAAGCGGCTCTCTGTGCAACTCCAAATCGGTGCTGTTCGTCTACCACAACCAATCCGATCCGGTCAAACTGCAGAGATTTGGTAATAAGCGCCTGTGTGCCGATTATAATGTCGAATTTTTCATCCTTTTTGACCATTTTTTTGGAACCGGTTTGGAGCCCGATCTTGAGTGGATATTTTTGGAATAACGCCGAAATTGTTTTAAAGTGCTGTTCGGCCAAAATTTCAGTGGGCGCCATGATGAGCGTCTGAAATCCATTCAGAAAGGCAGCATACGCAGCAATTGCCGCCACCACCGTCTTTCCCGAGCCTACATCGCCCTGTACAAACCGGTTCATTGGTGTGGATTTGGATAGATCGGTAAGAATCTCCTGCACTGTTCTTGTTTGCGCTCCAGTGAGTGAAAACGGCAGTGACTGCGTAAATATATCGAGTTGTGGTTTATTACCTTGAATATCGAATGGATTTGTTACAGTTTCTTTCTGCCATTGTTTTTTAATTAAAGAAGCGGAAAGTTGAATGATAAATAGTTCATCAAACGCCAATCTTTGCCGGGCTTTTTTAGCGTCTTCCAGATTTTTTGGAAAGTGAATGTCTTTGTAAGCCTGCCATTCGTATGAAAGTTTATTAAAGCTAATCACTGGTTCGGGAAGCCACTCAATCCCAGATGTTAGCGCTGGCTCGGCTTCTATTTTCTGCAGAATCTGTAAGATTTTTTCGCGAATGATTCGGGAAGAAAGTCCCAGTTTTTCCGGGTAAATAGGTACAATTCGGCCGGTGTGAATGGTTGGCGCACCAGTCAGTCCAATAAATTCATATTCTTTTGGCTCGAGTGAATAAGTATGCAGAAATCGTTTGACAGTTCCGGCAACAGATATTTTCGTGCCGGTTTTGAAGTTTTGAATAAGGTACGGCTGGTTGTACCAGACAATTTCTGTTTTGCCTGTTTCATCGGCTACTTTTACTTTTTGCATTTTTAGGCCGCTGCGCGTGAATACATTTTTTGCTTCGAGAATTGTGCCTTGGATTGTAACTGTCTCCCCTTCCTGCAGCTGGTTTATTTTAGATATGACGGAGTAGTTTTCGTATCGGAATGGGACATAGTTGATGAGTTCGTAGATGGTATTAATGTCTAGTGCCAGGAACTTTTTTATGGTTAATGGACTTGTTCGGGATAGGATGTTAATTGGATCTGTAAGTTGCATTGGTTGAATATATTTTACAAAATAAAGGTGTTATTTTAAATCTGGCAGGGACCGTCTTTCGCTCCTCCTATCGGTGCTCGCTTACTACCGTTTCTATAGTTGGCAGCTTGAAAGTTAATGGCTGATATTCTTATAACGTTGGATTGCAACCTTAACGGTCGCTGTGCGCCGACAGGTTTCTCCGCTCAGACACCTGCCAGATTGAGATTATACGGGTTATTTTGTTAACAGCAATGGGGCGAGGCTGGTTGCGATAAGAAGAACAGATGAAACAACCACAATTACTTTCCAGATTTTTTCTGCTTTTAAGTGTTTGCGTATTTTCATGATAAATATTGTATCAATTTTTTAACATCTTTGAGTGTGTGTGAAGGAAAGTTGGAAATGCGGATGTATTCTTCTTTATATTTGCCGTATCCTTTCCCCACAACTAAACCATATTTTTTGAGCTTGTTAATAGTATCTGTTGAACTACCGGGTGTTTTTATGTTCATAACAGTTTTAGATCGATTCTTTTCGTACGTCACGAAAAATTTGTATTTTTCATTAGTTTTGAAGAATTTATTCAGCAATGATGCTTTGGCTTCTGTCTGCTTTCTTATTTTATCAATGCCGATTTTGAGAAAATCTTGTGTAACATTTCCCAAAAGATAAATATTCAAAACATTCGGTGTTTCCGGCGCCTGGAATTTTTGTTCATACTTCAGTAGTTCTGGAAAGCTGTGATAGCTGCCGATATTTAAGCCTTTATTCTGAAGAGTTACTGATTTTTCCATCGCTGCCGGAGAAACAATTAAAACACCAAGACCAGCGGGAAGGCCGAATCCTTTTTGTACCGAAAAATAAACGCAGTCAATTAATGAATAATCTATATCGACATTGGGAATTGATGAAACTGTGTCGAGTGCGAATAAAACATCGGGGTATCGTCGTTTGAGTGTGTGAATCTCTTCAATCGGCAGTACCACGCCGGTGCTTGATTCGTTGTGAGTAAGACAGACTAATTCGGTGTTGTCTGGGATTTTTACATTAGGAAAGTTGAAGCCTTCACCGTCTGGGACTTCTAAGGAAAGTGGGGATTTTCTAAGTTCCGAGGCGATTCCGAATAGTCGTTTGCCGAAAGCACCGTTTACTAAGTGGAAGCTTTGTTTTTCGACAGTGTTTTGTATGATCCGCTCCCATGCTTCGTTTGCCGAGGCAATGAAGAAGATGTGATTTTCTTTGGGAATGTTAAGAAGCTGGCGGAGTGAATCCTGCGCCGATTTGAATATTTCCTGAAATGCGGCGCTGCGGTGTGAAAGAGATAGTATGTCGTTTTTTATTGCGGAGTTTATGTGTTTAGGTACTGTTTTGTAAATTTGTGATGGTCCTGCGGTGAAGAAGATAGTCTTCATATATTTAATATGTCGCTCGATACGAATTTTTTTTGCCGCCTCACCCACTGCTGTGGGGCCCAGGCGATTGCAAAAAAAATTGTTTCTTCGCTCTTATTTAAAAATAGTATTACAACTATTTGAAATTTTAATATAAAACTCTAACTCTTATAGTATCCGGAATTTTTTTGAGGCGAGCGATTACGGATGTGTCGTAATCGGCGCCGACGTCGGTAATAACGTAGCCGATCTGGTCATTTGTTTTTAAATACTGGCCTTCGATGTTTATTTTGTTTTCTGCGAGTATCGTATTTATTTTCGCAAGAATTCCGGGAACATTATGATGAATATGAATAAAGCGATGATAGTCTTTAAGCTCGGGCAGCTGCAAATTAGGAACATTGACACTGAGTGTTGTATCTCCGGTATCTATAAATGTCATAATTCTACCGCTTACAAAGTCGGCGATGTTTTTTTGCGCTTCCTCAGTTCCCGCTCCGACATGCGGAGTGAGA
Organism: uncultured Gammaproteobacteria bacterium; assembly: GCA_964490875.1. GTDB lineage: Bacteria > Patescibacteriota > Microgenomatia > UBA1406 > GWC2-37-13 > CAYYYG01. Next base: position 13,941 of record CAZBEF010000012.1, on the reverse strand, counting down.
ATTACATTTGGCAAATTTTGAAGATCTGATTGAAAAAGTTCATCATTGCTTTTCGGTTCTTTTGGAAATACATCTACTGCGGCGCCGGCAACCTTTCCCGATTTTATGGCATTAACAAGCGCCTGAATATCAACAATAAATCCCCGGCTGGCATTTAAGAAAATAACTCCTTCCTTCATTACAGCGAATTCGTTTTCACCTATAAGATCGGCATTGTTTTTTCTGCCGTCGACATGAATTGTCACAATGTCCGACTTCTTCAGTAATTCTTCCAAAGTATTACATCGTTTTGCATTTCCGTAGGCGAGTTTTTCAACAATATCATAAAATACAACTTCCATACCCAAATTTTCCGCAACCACCGAAAGCTGCGAACCGATATTTCCATATCCGACAATTCCCAGCGTTCTGCCGCGGATCTCATGGCAGTTTTTGGCTGATTTATCCCATTTCCCTTGGTGGAGTTTCATGCTTTTATCGAATGCTTTGCGATTTAACATTATTATCTCGCCTATTATCAACTCCACCACACTGCGCGTGTTGCTGTACGGCGCGTTAAAAACCGCAATTCCTGCTTCCGAACAGGCTGTTAAATCAATCTGGTTAGTGCCTATACAGAATGCACCGACAGACAGCAATTTTTTACCATGTTCAATAACTTTTTTAGTTATCTTTGTTTTTGAACGGATTCCCAAAATTGAAATATCTTTTATTTTTTCGCAGAGTGTATTTTCATCAAATGCTCCATGAAATGTATCTACCTCATAACCCTGATTCTGAAAATGTTCTTTTGCATCAGGGTGAATATTCTCAAGAAGCAAAACTTTCATCCGGCTTTTTGGAAATGAAAAAGCACGAGGTAGTTTAAGCCGGTACAAAAAATCATCAAAATCAGAAATTACTCTATCGGCTTTCTGATTCACTTTTTCCCGCGAAACATTTTCGGTAAATGAGTAAAAATAATCGGCGGCATTTTTTTCTTTCATTTCATAATCGGTGTACCCATCGCCGAGAACAATAATTGTTCCTTTCAGATTTAATTTCTTAACGGCTTTTACTTTTCCCTGTTCCTGAGCGAGCAGGTTTTTTTTATCGAACCCTGTAATAGTTCCTTTTTTATCGAATTCAAAAGAGTTGGCCAGTACATGATCTTCTTTAATACCGAACGGCTTTACAATCGGAAAAATATATTCTTTAAATCCGCCGGAGATAATATAAATGCTTCCGGCATTGGTTTTAAAGAAGCTTTTATTGCGGGCGATTGAAATAGAAATATTTTTTTTGAGCAATTTAATGAGAGCATCGATGTGTGATCTGTTCGCTTTAAACAAAGAAAGCCGTTTAGCAAGGGATTCTGGAAACGTAATGGCGCCTTCCATTCCCAATCGAGTTATATCTGATATTTTTTCAACAATTTGTTCTTTTTGTGAATTATTTTTTAGAGCAATCGCAGAAAGAGCATCAAGAGCTTCTAATTGTATGAAAGTACTATCAAAGTCAATGATATAGTACTCTGGGGACTTCATGCAGATACTATAGCAAATTTCATGCAGAAGTAAAATCGTGTATAATGATTGCTAATGGCTTAAAGCTAATAGCTTATGGCCATAAGCCAACGTATGTATATTCCTCGACGACGAAGAAATGTCGGACTCACATTAGGTCAGAAATTTATTTTATACAGCCTTGTCGGGTTGATATCGTTAATTGTAATTGGCTTTATCGCCTCTCTTGCTGCATTTGCCTGGTTTGCGAAAGATCTGCCTTCTCCCGGAAAGTTATCGCAAGCAACCGGTAATTCAACCGTCTTCTATGACCGCGAAGGAAAGATTCTGTATGAAGTTTACAAAGATAAAAATCGTGTTCCTGTCGCAATTGGAGAAATTTCACAGTATGTTAAGGACGGCACGGTTTCTGTTGAAGACAAGGATTTTTATAAACACAAAGGTATTTCCGAGAAAGGTATTATTCGTTCTTTCATCAATTTATTATTAAAAAGAAGTATCCAGGGTGGAGGTTCTACGATAACTCAGCAGCTTATTAAAAATACACTTCTAGATTCAAGACAGACTGCTTCCCGAAAAATTAAAGAAATAATTTTGGCCAGCGAAGTTGAACGGCGTTATACAAAAGACCAGATTTTGGAAATGTACCTGAATGATGCACCATATGGAGGAAATTTTTACGGTATCGGTTCGGCTGCAAAAGGATACTTCGGCAAAGATCCAAAAGATCTGAATCTTGCCGAATCAGCGTTTCTAGCCGGTCTGCCGCAAAGTCCCAGCAGGTATTCACCATTTATCGGTGATGAAAAAGCCGGCAAGAGCCGTGCAAAAGATGTACTCCGGAGAATGCGCGAAGATGGAAAAATTACAAAAGCAGAAGAAGAAAAGGCGGGCAAACAGATTGATGCGATGAAGTTCACTACACCAAAACTTGCCATTAATGCTCCTCATTTCGTTTTTTATGTTAAAGATCTTATTGAGAAAGAATACGGCAGCAAATTGCTTGATCAAGGTCTGAAAGTCAAGACCACATTGTCTCTTGATGTTCAGAATGCAGTTCAGGAGATACTTACCGATGAAGTTTCTAAATTAGAAGATTATAAAGTAGGCAATGCGGCCGCTGTGGTAATGGATTCTAAAACCGGTGAAATTTTGGCTATGGTGGGAAGCTACGATTATTACAATGAAAAATATGGAAAGTTTAATGCGGCGCTCGGCAACCGCCAGCCAGGATCTACCTTAAAACCCATCGCCTACACACTTGCGTTTGAAAAAGGCTACACACCATCAACAGTGCTCATGGATGTCAAAACTTCGTTCCCAGATCAGGGAGGGAAAGAATATTCACCGGTCAACTATGATGGTAAGTTTCATGGACCGGTTCAGCTGCGGTTCGCAGTTGGTAATTCACTTAACATTCCTGCCGTCAAATTGTTATCTATGATCGGCATGCATGATTTCCTTTCCAAAGCCGATGCAATGGGACTGCATACGTTAGCTCCAACAGACGCGAATATGCAGCGCTTCGGCCTTGCTATTGTTCTCGGCGGCGGCGAAGTCCGTTTGCTTGATGTAACGAACGCGTATACAGCATTTGCCCGCGGCGGAACGGCCATGGATCCGGAGCCGATCGATGAAGTTAAGGACTTCAATGGAAAAATAATTTATAAATCAGTTAAGTCGAAGGAAAAGAGGGTTTTTTCACAAGAGGCTTCTTATCTTATTAGTCATATTCTTTCTGATAATAATGCGCGTGCAGAAGAGTTCGGACTCAATTCGTATCTGAATATTCCCGGAAAAACCGTGGCCGTTAAAACCGGAACCACCGATGACAAGAAGGATAACTGGGCAGTTGGATATACAAATGATATTACAGTCGGCGTCTGGGCCGGAAATAACGACGGTACACCAATGAATCCCAAAATCGCCTCTGGCGCCACCGGAGCTTCTTCCATTTGGTACCGTATTATGAATAAATTGTTGAAGAAATACGGCGATGGCATTAAAGCTAAGCCCGACAAAGTAAAAGCTGTTACAGTGGATTCATATCTTGGCGGTCTGCCAAAAGATAACAGCAAAACTCGCGCCGAATATTTCATTGAAGGAAGCGAGCCGAAAGATATTTCTCCATTTTATAAAAAGCTGAAAATTTCGAAATCGAATGGAAAGCTTGCGAATGATGTAGAAATTAAACTGGGCCAATACGACGAGCGCGATTTTATAGTCTTTACAGAAAGCGACCCGGTTTCAACAGACGGCAAAAATCGCTGGCAGGAAGGTATCGATGCTTGGGTGAAGGATCAGAAGGACGATAAGTTTCATCCGCCAAGCGAAACATCCGATGCATCCGCTGATTCTGTGGTTGTATCTATTAAGTCACCCAATGGCAGTTCTACTCTGAATTCTAATTCCGTAGAATTACGGGCGAAAATTTCATCAGTGGTGTCTATTAAGAATGTGAAGTTTTATATTAACGGGAATGAAATAAAGAATTTCGACGGCGATAATAAGGAGCCAACTGAAACAGTTTCGCTTTCGGATGGTGTGTATGAGTTTAAGGTTGTGGCGCGCAATGATAAGGATAAGAGTGGTGATTCGACCATTAAGTTTGGAGTGAATAAGCCGTGGGATTCCGAAGTGAGTCCAACGCCAACTGTTTCTGTATCGCCAACTCCTTGATTGTCTGCTCTTTTGATGTAGAAAATCTGGTAGATTCTGCCAAGTATTTTACGTCGCTTGATACCACATTTTTCGCTCCCGTGGGCGTGCTCGTCCGACTTCGTTCCGATTGTATCGGGAACTTCGTCGAGACTGCGCACCTCCCAAGGTCGCTCTAAATGGGTATCTGCGCTCCGTTTCGAAGATATCTATTTACTTTTTTTTAATAGAATCTTTTGAAAACAAGTCGTAGAGAGTTACTCCCAAAAATCCAGTCAGCATACACAACACAATTCCCCAAGCAGAATCGATAATAACCAGCGCTGTTGTCCAGTCTTTAAAAATCGTATAGTTGATCATGTTGTGTGTCAGAAAAATCATCACCCCAAACATTGCTCCGTACAAAGTTCCTAGCGACTTGCGGTTTTTCTTCGGTAGACTTTTTATAGTGAAATAAATGATCAGTGCGATGAAGACTGCATATACCACCATCTGAAGTTCAAGAAGAGGCTTGTCGCGGTCAATTCTATTCAGGCCAATTTTTGAAAGTTCTGTCTTGTAGAACTGTTGAATAAGCAGCGTATTAACAAGAACATTCAAAATAACATCGATTATAAACACACTGAGCCAGGTTTTATAAAAAGCCAAGTATTGTTTGTTGAGTATCATACGAGATAGTATAGCTGCCCTAACTTTCGAGCGCAATTGTTTTTGATATAATCGATCATGCTTCATTATTATCAGCCATATATTCTGCCTTTTTTAGGCAGAAAAAGAAACAAAGTTACCCGGGGAGTAAAACGGTTGTTTTTTCATTCAATGGAAGATGCTATCTGGGAATTTATAAGGCTAAAAAAAATTCCAAAGGGTTCTGTATTTCTTTTTCCAGATTTTTATTGTCTTGATGTTTTGCAAAATATACAACGCCATGGTTTTATTTATAAATTATGGAAAGTAGATAAAGATTTTAATACTGACATAAAAAAATTTACAGAATATATTGCGAAATATAAACCCAAAATTATTTTTATTTTTCACTCAGCTGGAATTACATCCAATGTATTGCATGATAAAAGCTGGATGTCTGTTCTTCCTCAAGATTGTTTCATCATAGAAGATTCTGTACATAGAGTTGTAGATCCATCTCAAGTTTCACTGTTTCATAAAAATCATATTATTATGGATAGTTTGCGTAAAGTGCTCCCGCTTCCCGGTAGTTTTATGTATGGTTCACCAGATACAATTTCGTATTCTCAAAAACCTTACCGTTTATCGCGGTATGTTCTTAGTTCTACAGCATTGTATGCTATGTTTAGTTTTATTCTTCAAATCGGTTGTGTTTTAAATTCCGCATTCATTACAGATTTCGCATATAAAAAAATTCTGCAGCTTCATGACGATATTATCGGCGACAGCTGGGAATCATATCCTGGTTTGCCATGGATTCCGTTTATTCATTCGTTTATTGATTTTGAGAAAATCAGGAAGCTCAAAAAACGGCAGGTGCTTGTATATAAAAAATTTATGACGAAGCTATACAAAAATAAAACAAATTTTTACGAAATTAAAATACCAGAATCAGAATATAAAAATATGCATGTGTATCCGGTCGGACTTTATATTCCTGAAAAACAGACAGATAGACTTATACAATATCTTCATAATCACAATATTAGTGCTTGGATAAAATTTCCCGGCTGTGAGTGGAATAAGGACAGGTCATGTCTATTTTTGCCGTTGGGTTTTCATGTTTCAGATGCAGAAATACAATATGCAGCCGATACGTTGTTACGATTTACAGCCATTCAGAAATAATTTGCGCCAGTTCGTTAAACTTTCCATCGAAGCCGTGATTTGTCCCTTCTAAAATAGTGTAGTTAAAATTATTTTTTTCTTCTGTTAGTTTTTGCAAAATCTCAACACATTTTTTAACATTTCCATAACAATATTCATCTTCGTTGCCATAGACAACTAATGTCGGTTTTTCTATGAGTTTATATTCATCAAACAGCGGTTTTTTTGAAAGTTTCAACCGCTTCATGTATTCCCAATAGGGAAATATGTTGTAATCTCCATCTGGATTTATTGTGTCGTACAAGGATTGATGAGAAATAATTAAATTAACCAAGTATTTGCTTATAAGTTTTCTTCCGTTTCCTGCCTCAATTTCTTTCTTTAATTTTTTTAGAATATTTTCAAATTTATTTTTGCCAAGCAGTTGGTAATATCCTCCAGTGTCATCACCGCCCGCCAAAAGAATATATTTTTTAACATCATTTTCCGGTTTGTATTTGTTATACACAACAATTTTATTTGCTCCGGTTGAATGGCCGATTAAATAAAATTCTGAATATCCATATCCCTTTAGAAATTCTATCGCGCCGTCAATGTCAAGAACACATTCTTTAATCAGCTCATATGTCATTCCATATTCAATATGTTCGTCCGATTCATCCATACGGTGAAGAGTTTTCATGTAATGTGCTCCCCTATTATTGAACGGGAAAAAGGCAATACAATCCGCGCTTAATTTTTCACCCAAAGAATTCATTCTGTCGGTGCTGTAGAAAATCGAAGAGCTGCCATTGCCATGCAAATAAATTGCCGCTTTATGCGTCTTCTTCTCAGGTTCATACAAAAGGCCTGGAAGCCTAATTTTATCTGTCGCTAAAAAAGAAACAAGGCGGAGGTTCATAAGAGATTTTTATAGAATGTATTTAAAACGAATTTGAAAGCATCGCCGAACTGGGAAGGATTGGTATGATAAATATTTTTAATTTCTTCAGGCGAAAATGCTTTGTACGAAGTTGCCTCATCGCTTAAGATTAACGGTAGATCAGAATAGATTTCGTACAGAATAAAATAATGATTTTCTATTTTTCCGCGGCTTGGTCTATTAAAAATTTTTCTGCCGATATATTTGCATTTAAAATTTTTTAATCCGGCTTCTTCTTCAACTTCTCGCTTTAGCGCATCTTCATCGCTTTCCCCAGCACTCACATGTCCCCCAACCGGTGATACGAACTGCCCAGGATCCTGTTTCTGAGGTGCCTGTTGAACCAATACATATTCACCTTTGGAGTTAATTATTTCTGCAATAACGCATTTATGAAGCAAACCTTTTTCATGCGCTTCTTCTTTTGAAGTTTTGTATAAAATGTTGCAGTTTTCGTCTACAATGTCAACGTATTCCATATATATAAACACCCCACCTCAGCCATTCTCGGCACCCCTCTTAAAAGAGGGGAATTTTATATCAATAGAGTTTTAATGTTCTCTAATTCTTTTTTTGCATCTTCTTCGGTAATATTTTTTTCAGTTGAAGAAAAATAAAAACGCAGAGTGATGTTATTTTTATAAGAACCAATATACTCTATTTTATTTAGTAATTTCGAAGATGCTGTTGCTTTTTTAACAATTTCAGAAAACGATCTGTTTTTATCTGATTCAGTTGTAAGGTCAAGCTTAATTACTGCATACGGATTTGCTGGCGTGTAAGACGGCAATAGTCTGAAATGGTGAATAAGTTCATGGAAATCGATTTCTGCGGCATATACTGCTTCTTCAAGTCCCATTTTTTTACAAATAGCTATTTTAATCTGTCCAAACGTACCAGCTAATTTATTTTCAATCTTCAATTCTGCCTGCACATTAGAACTGAGCATACTACTATTCCCTTTGTTTATTTCACAATTATATATGTGCATTTCCCGAAGCAAAGCTCCGATAATTCCTTTTAAATCGTTGAAGCTTGTGTTTACCGCAATACTGAGTTTATATTCTTCTCTGGGAAGTTCAACTTCTTGTGGAATATAAACTTTTGCAATTTCGAAAAATTTCAGGGTATCCTTTTTGCCCGTATTGTCTTTAATATTCTTAACAAGTGAAGGAATAAGCGAATGGCGCATGTATTTTATTTCTTCTGAAATTGTGTTTGCCAGCATCAAATGATTCTCTGGATTCAGATCAAACGTATTTAAAAGTTCTTCGGAAACCATAGAGTAATTCATACTTTCATGAAGGCCGATATGCTTCAGGAAGTATTTAGTTTTCTGCTGTAATGTAAAAAGAGCTTCAATGTCGGCTGGTTGTTTTACATAAGTTGTCGTTTGAATGGTATTGGGCAGTCGGTGATAACCGTAAACTCTTGCCACTTCTTCTACAATGTCTTCTTTAATAGAAATATCACTGTTCCGCCAAGAAGGAACGGTTATCATAAATTTTTCATCTGATGATTTCTCTACTCTAAAACCAAGATCAGTTAATATCGACACAACAGTATCGTTTGGAATATCTATTCCCATTACTCGAGTTATGTCGCTCATGGAAACCTGTATGGTATTTGGCTGGTATGGATTCGGATAAATGTCATACAGTATTGAATCAATTTTTCCGCCCGCGTATTTTTGCAGAAGTTCTACGCCGTAAACAAGTGTCGGTTCTACCCGCTCTTCATCCATATCTTTTTCAAAATAGGTTGCAGCGTCTGTCCTTTGTCCGGTTGTCATAGAAGTTCGGCGGATTTTTCGTTTATTGTAAGTTTGTACAAAGAGAATAACGGTTTTTGTATCTTTCGTAATCATGCTGCTCTGTCCGCCCATAATGCCGCAGAGGTCGAATAACTGTTTGTTTGCATCTTCCATAACAATGTCGCCGCCGGGAAGCTTTATTACCTTTCCATCAAGAGTTGTAATAGTCTCTCCTGCCTTGCTTTTGCGCATGATCATTGTTTGTCCGGCAATTTTATCGTAATCAAAAGCATGAGTGGGCTGGCCGAGAGTTACCATCAGATAGTTGGTGATATCAATGACATTATTTATCGATTTAATTCCGCAGGCAGTTAAACGGTTTTTAATAAAATCAGGAGCGTCGCCAATTTTAATATCAGAAAGAACTATTGCAGTAAATCGGCTGCACAGGTCATCCGATTCTATCTTTACATTAAGTGATTTATTTTGACCTCCTGCCGGCAGTTTCTCAAATTTATATTCCTGAATTGGATTTATTTTGAGTTTTGCTGGTTTGCCAAATTGAGGAAGAATTGCCTGCGCTTCCTGGGCGATTCCGAATACGCTGGCCATATCTACTCTGTTGGTGGTTACTTCGATATCAAAAACAAAGTCATCGCCCACTTTGTCGGTTCGTTCGAAAGAGGGGCCGCATAAGGAAAGGTATTCCTGCAGCTCTGCAGGAGTGGCATCTGTGTCTAGGTAATCTTTTAGCCAGTTGTATGTAATTTTAATGTTCATATTAATATTTAACGTCATTGCGAGGAACGAAGTGACGAAGCAATCCCAATAACAACCAACCTAAGGTTGACACCCAACGGGATTGCTACATCGCTCAATCACTCTCGCTCCTCGCAATGACGTAATCGTTTAAAATTGTTCCAAAAATCTAATATCGCCGCTGTACATGATTCTTAAATCATCTA
>CAZBEF010000012.1:0-4244 GCA_964490875.1 uncultured Gammaproteobacteria bacterium | reverse complement strand
AAAAATCTAATATCGCCGCTGTACATGATTCTTAAATCATCTATTTTTATGGCTTCTTTCATCATCATAACCCGTTCAACGCCGAATCCAAAAGCCCAGCCTGTATATTTATCGGGATCTATTCCACCTGCTTTTAACACATTCGGGTGAACCATTCCCGAACCGCCAAGTTCCAGCCAACCCGACTTACAAACTTTACATTTAGTGTCATTAATCATTCCTGTTCCGCCACAGACACCACAGGTAATATCGACTTCGAACGAAGGTTCGGTAAACTGAAAATGGAACGGTCTTAAGCGAGTTTTTCTATCCTGGCCGAAAAATTCTTTCGCAAAATAATCGATGGTTCCCTTCAGATCTGATATGGTGATGTTTGTATCCACACACATTCCTTCAAACTGATGAAACATTGGTGTATGAGTGGTATCCCAGTTCGGCCGGTATGTTTTGGCAATATTGATCATCCGTATTGGCGGTTTCTGCAGCCGCTTCATCTCGCGGTATTGTCCCGAAGATGTATGCGGAGTTAAGACCATCTTTCCATATTCTGGGTGTGGATCGGCCTTTATAAAAAATGTTTCAAAATCGTCGCGTGCTGGGTGGTTGGGCGGCATGTTTAGCGTATCAAAGGAGAAAAATTCCCATTCAACTTCGGGGTACGACATTCGAATAAATCCAATTCTGCTGAAGATTTTTGTGATTTCTTCAACGGCATATGTTACCAAATGAAGGCTTCCTTTCGGATATTGGTTGCCCGGCAGTGTTACATCTATGCTTTCTTCCTGATCTTTTTTTTGAAGAAGTTCGGTTTTTTTGGAAGAAATCTGCTCGGTTATCTGATTTTTTATTTCATTTAATTTTGCACCGTACTGTTTTCTCTCTTCCTGTTTTACATCTTTAATCTGTTTCAGAAGTTGTGTGAGTTGGCCGTTGCGTCCTAAATATTTTATTTCGAGTGATTCAATATCAGCTACTGTAGTTGCAGATTCAAGATCTGTTTTGAAAGTTATTAGAAGGTCATCAATGGTGGCCATTTTTATATGATACCATGAAACATATTGGAATACAGAAGACTTCGGACTTGTGACTTTCGACTTCGGACTACTTAACCTGTTCTACTATTTTGTTGAATGATTCTGGATGTTCGACAGCAATTTGAGCCAGTACTTTTCTATCCAGTTCAATATTTTTCTTCTTTAATCCGTTTATGAATTTACTGTATGTGGTGCCACCATTTCGCAAAGCTGCATTTAACCGTATTATCCAGAGTTCTCGAAAGTCTCGTTTCTTAGATTTTCTTCCGGTGAAGGCATATTCTCCAGCATGCAAAACAGCTTCTTGTGCTTTTTTGAAATGCTTGTGGCGGGTCATCCAGTACCCTTTTGCCTGACCTAATACTTTCTTATGCTTGCTTCGAGCTGTAACTCCTTTTTTGACACGTACCATACAATAAAAATAAAATTATTAAATTATGCTTTACCTAATATTTTTTTAACTTTCTTTTCGAAAACACCAACCAGTGCTTTCATTTTCTTCAGATCGCGAACCTGTCTCTTACTTTTTGATGAACGTAAATGTCGCAGCGTTAAAGAACGATGCAATAATTTCCCGCTTTTGGTAATTTTAAACCGTTTTGCGGCTCCTTTATGTGTTTTTTGCTTAGGCATTGTTGTATTAAATTACTAATTATTTTTATTTCTTTCTCGCTACCACTGCACGTAAAACCCGGCCTTCCATCTTAGGTTCTTTCGAAATGTTTATTTCGCCGAGTTCCTTTAAATATCTTCTAATCAATTCAAATGCCATATCGCGCTTGGTGACTTCTCGTCCTCTCAATCCAAGGTTTAATGACACTTGGTTTCCTTCATCCAAAAATTCGCGTCCTTTTGTTACCAGTCGTTCGAAATCTGCTTCGGCTATAAAAAGGGAAAGCTTTACATCTTTCGTCGTACTTTTCTTAATTCCTTTTTTAGCTTCCTGAGCTTTTTTCTTCTCCTGATATAAAAACTTTTTAAAATCGGTTATCTTGGCAACGGGCGGCTTAGCATTTTGAGAAATCAGTACAAGATCCATTTCCATCTCCTGTGCTTTTCTCAGAGCTTCATCTTTTGAAAGAATGCCTATTTGCTTTCCTTCGCTGTCGATGACCCGTAATGTCGGCTCCTGGATACGAAAATTCAGATAATAAAACTTATTTCTTTGTTGATGTCTATTATTCGTACTTCTCAATATGTCCCTTAAATTTGGTAATTAATTCACTAACTGAAATCTGTCCTAAATCTTTTCCGTCTCTTGTTCTAACGGAAACAATCTTATCTTCAGCCATCTCAGTACCGGCTTTAGACTTTTCTACTTCTTTGTCTCCTATTATAATCATATAAGGGATTTTTTGCAACGTGGATTGCCGAATCTTATAGCCTACCGTTTTTTGCTCTTCATTAAACTCGGTTCTGATTCCGGCCTGTGAGACAATTTTCGCCACTTCCCGTCCTAATTCGGCGTGTTTGTCAGATATGGTTATCACGGCAACCTGAACCGGTGAAAGCCAGAATGGAAAGGCGCCGGCAAAATGCTCAATTAATACTCCCATAAACCGTTCTATAGAGCCAATCATTGCAATATGGATTACTGCAGGGCGTTCTTCCTTTCCTTCGGCATTGACATAGGTAAGGTTGAAGTTCTCAGGTTGGGAGAAGTCCAGCTGAACGGTAGAACACTGCCATTCACGGCCGATTGCATCTTCGATCATGAAATCGATTTTCGGACCGTAGAAAGCGGCTTCGCCCGGGCCTATATAATGCTCTAGTTGTTCATTCTTGGCGGCTTCGACAAGGGCTTTTTCTGCTTTTTCCCATACTTCCGGTTTTCCGATATATTTATTGGGGTCATTTGGATCCCGTGTGGAAATCCTTGCCCGATACTTGGTAAATCCAAAATTTTTCAGAATTATTTTTATTAGAGAAATTATTTTGGTAAGCTCTTCGGGAATCTGTTCATGGCGGACAAAAGCATGAGTATCGTCGGTTGTCGAAGCGCGGACTCTCAGCAATCCATTGAGCTCACCGCTTTTTTCATTCCGATACACTGTCGCATTCTCGGCATACTTGAGAGGCAATTCTTTGTATGAATGAGGATGTCTACCATAAATCATGAAATGATGCGGACAGTTCATGGGTTTGAGCACATATTCTTCATCATCAATCTCCATTGGTTTAAACATGGCGTCATATTTTCCCCAATGCTTTGAAATATGATACAAGTGACTTTTGGTTACATGCGGCGTCCATACAAACTGGTATCCATTTGCTTTTTTTGTCTGCACTAAATAATCATCGATTGTTCTTCGGAATGTAGTGCCTTTTGGGGTGAATAATGGGAACCCGCTGCCGACTTCTTCCGACATAACGAACAAATCGAGTTCCTTGCCGAGTTTTCGATTATCACGTTTTTTTGCTTCTTCAATCTGCCATAAATATTTTTCCAGATCTTCTTTTGTTGAAAATGCTGTGCCATAAATTCTGGTCAGCATTTTATTTTTTTCATCCCCGCGCCAGTATGCCCCTGCAATCGAAAGAAGTTTAAAAAACTTAATATCTTTTTTTGGACTATCGGTATGGCCGCCGCGGCAGAGATCGATATAATTCCCCGATTTATATAAAGTAAGTTTTTCTCCTTTTGTGCTAAATTCCTCAATCAACTCTTTTTTATACTCATTATCTTTAAATTTTTCTAAAGCTTCTTCTTGTGAAACCTCTATCTTTTCAAATGAATCCCATGTTTTTACCAGTTCTCTCATTTTCTGTTCAATTCGCACCAGATTTTTTTCTGTAATTGGCTGTGCAAAGTCAAAATCATAATAAAATCCATGTTCTATAGCCGGGCCGATAGTTTGTTTAGTTCCGGGAAAAATTTCCAGAACTGCAGCCGCAAGCAGATGCGCGCATGAATGCCTGAGTGGTGAAAGATCTTGTGGATTCATATGAATTAGAGAAATTATAACAATTGTAAAAAGTAAATGGGACCATAATCCTCCTTCGCCTCGCAATAGCTCGGCTACGGAAGGATAACGGTTTCTATGCTAAAACTCATTCTTCGTTTTAGCAAGAAACCATAAAAAAACCCTCCATTTTCGGGAGGGGCTATATACTACACTACTACCCCTCCGTTAGGAGTAGGTAGTAGTGGTGTTAAAATTGTTTGCGAAAATAATCATGCTTATGAAGATACTATACAGTATTCTCCAT
>CAZBEF010000011.1:0-43790 GCA_964490875.1 uncultured Gammaproteobacteria bacterium | reverse complement strand
CTGGGATTCTTGCCGATGTAGCGCCGACAATTCTTTCGGTAATGGATCTTGTCAAACCTTCTAACATGAGCGGCCGCAACCTTCTTGAAGAAATCCGATAATTTTCAATGTCATTCTGATTCCGATAGCAATCGGGAGAAGAATCTATTTGAATTTCATTAATTTAATCTATATTCTCCATCTAATTTTCTATTCTCGTGATTTCAAAAATTTCAATCGTCTATAAGCCAAAAACCCATTAATCTGGCAACCTCACTTTCTTACAAAAATAACAAAAAATTCTCATAAAGCTCTAAAACGTCCGGCTTATAGTACTACTATTATCATTTTTTATTTATAACTATGAACATCAATCAAATGATTCGAGGCAAGCTGGACCGTTTTGCTACAAATTTTTCACTGCAGGTCGATGAAAATAAAATTTCATTATTCTCCCAACCACAAGCCCAAAACATTGTCGTTTTTTCTCATTTACGTTGGGAATTTGTAAAACAACGGCCGCAGCATTTACTGGAGCGGTTAGCCAAAAATGGACGAATATTATTTTTTGAAGAACCGATTCATTTTTCTGAAAAAGATAGGGGAACTGCGCATGTATTCGAGCCGTCTAAAAATGTAACGATTATACAGCCAAGAATCGGGGGGGAGTCAATGATAGAAGAACTTACGCCAATTGTAAAAAATATTCTGAATGAATACGGCATCGAAAAACCGCTGTTATGGTTTTACTCAGCAGCTTTTTCGGATATTATTCAGAATCTTTCCTACTCGGCAATTGTGTATGACTGCATGGATGAATTAACTGCCTTTAAAAACGCACCATCACAGTTAATACTTCAGGAAAAATATTTACTAAAACATGCCGACATTGTTTTTACCGGAGGCAAATCGTTATATGAATCAAAAAAAGAGCACCATGATAATGTGTATTGTTTCCCAAGTTCGGTAGACAAAAAACATTTCGATAAAAGCCTTCTTATGAATACACCGATTCCTGCCGACTTAAAAGAAATTCCTCATCCGCGGGTGGGATTTTATGGAGTTATAGACGAGAGGATAGATCTTGAATTGTTGAAATCTACCGCCGATGCATGCAAAGGAATTTCCTTTATTATGATCGGCCCGGTTGTGAAAATAAATCCCGAAGATCTGCCGGTGCGGCCGAATATTCACTATCTAGGTTCGAAAAAATATAGCGAGCTGCCGAACTACTTAAAAGGGTTTGATATCGCCTGGATGCCTTTTGCCCTCAATGAAGCAACAAAATTTATCAGCCCCACAAAAACTTTAGAGTTTATGGCGGCGCAAAAACCCATCATCTCGACACCAATCTACGATGTAGTACGTGATTACAGCAACGTAGTGAAGATAGTGCAAACTCCCTCAGACATTAAAAAAGCAATTCAATACTACATTAAAGAAACTGCCGTTCAGAAAACACAAAGAATCAAGATTATGAAGGCTATTTGCAAAAAAACCTCATGGGATGTTACTGCCAATTCAATGAAGAATATTATGCAGGAATCGATTCAACAGAAAATTGCGTTATCTCATATCAAAAATGAAATTAAAAATTTGGCATATCCATCGGTGCCCTCTATGGCTAGTTAAGAATTAGACAAATACTATGATTCAGTACAAAGAAAAAAATAAAGATAAAATTTCGGGAGAAATAATTATTGTAGGTGCGGGAATTTCGGGTGCAGTGCTTGCCGAGCGCTATGCTGCGATAGGGAAAAAAGTAACAGTTTTAGAGCAGCGAAACCATATTGCCGGCAATTGTTATGACTATTACGATAGAGACGGCATTCTGGTTTCAAAATTCGGTGCGCATTTATTTCACACGAATTATGAAGACGTATGGAAGTATGTGAACAGATTCTCTGAATGGTATTTTTACGAACATAGGGTGCAGGCGCAGGTAGACGGGCAATTGGTGCCGATTCCGGTAAATATTACAACGGTCAATAAATTATTCGGGCTGTCTATAAAAACCGAAGAAGAAATGAAGAAATGGCTGGATAAAAATCAAATTAAATTCGCCAATCCCCAAAATGGAGAAGAAGCGGCGCTTGCGCGTGTTGGGAAAGTCCTGTATGAAAAGATGTTTAAAAACTACACAAAAAAACAATGGAATAAATGGCCGAGCGAGCTAGATGCATCGGTATTAAACAGAATCCCAGTACGGAGCAACTTTGATGACCGGTATTTTTCAGATAAATATCAGTATCTACCCAAAGGCGGATATACGCAGATGTTTGAAAAAATGTTTGACCATAAAAATATTGAAGTTTTTTTAAATACAGATTTCTTTGATGTTAAACATGATATTCAGAATTATGAAAAGATATTTTATACAGGGCCGATTGATAGATATTTCGACTTTAAATTTTCTGTAAAGAAGAAATTGGAATATCGCTCTATTAACTTTGTATTTGAGACTCATGACAAAGAATATTATCAGAAAAATTCGGTGGTAAATTATCCGAATGAGCACGAGTTCACAAGGATTGTTGAATATAAACATTTTACAAAACAGAAACATCCCAAAACGGTAATTTCTAAAGAATTCAGCGTAGACTATGTTGCCGGAGTTAATGAGCCCTATTATCCGGTTCCGAACCCAGAAAATCAGGCAATGTACGATCAATATAAGAAAGAGGCAGATAAGTTGAAAGACATTTACTTTGTTGGAAGACTGGCAAACTACAAATATTTTAATATGGATCAGGCTTTCAAGAATGCACTGGACCTGTTTTACAAGCTTGAACCGCAGGAAGATATTAAAGAAACTAACAAGACATCTCGAAGAAAAACACAGGTTACTGGATCCTTCGGCTCTGCCTCAGGATGACATATAAAAAAGTAAAATAGATGCCGGCTAGCACATAAGTCGCAGCATGTACCGCCGGCAGACAACTTATCTCATTCTCGGAGACCTTCTATTCGCAGGCGCATACCGAAATGCAAGACGCTGCTTGGGACTAAATAATTCCTGAATGATTCTCACCAGTTCTTTTATCATAAATAAGTTTTTTAAATTCTAAATTACAATATGTCATCCCGAACTCGTTTTGTGATCCCTTTTAATTCATCAAACTCTGAATCTGAGACAACGCTTCGATGGGGCATGTAGCAACACCATATCGCCACGGATTATACTTCTCTTGAATGAACGGCCGAGCCTGATAAAACAGATGAAAATTCCCGCCGTGAAAAATTGCCGTGGCATGGCCGTTTTCCCCCGAATCCCATCCGCCGGTAGAAGGCTGCATAATCGGTCCCAAGGTTTTAAACGGCTTATCTATAGAATCCGCAATTGCGAAAAAAATCCTCTGACGTGTTCCTCGCGGTCCATTCGGCAGAAAACAGACTGCATTCATTAGGATCCTGCCGTTTGAAAGTTCAATAAGCTGCGAACCTTCCAGCCCCCATTCATAATCCGGATGATTATGCTGGTTGTGATGCGGCACCTGTTCGTGGGACAAAATTTTTCCCAACCGCTGCCACGGTCCGTACCATGAGTTAGATGCAGACTTTGCAAGATAAATATCAGGCCGGCCAACAGCAGGAGCTCCGGAATAGGTTAAATATAATTCTCCTTTAATAACAGCTGGATGCGGATCGTAAATACACGCCTCATTAGAGCCAGGGATTGCCGACAAAACGGTACCAATATGCCGAAATGTAAAACCATCAGCAGAAACCAGATGCTCTACAGTACCGTTCAGCGACAAAAAGTCTGTCTGGACAAACATGTGAAACATCTGTTCTTTTTCTTCAAAAATTACACCCGGAGCTGCCACATGGGGATTATTTATCGGAACAGTCGCCGGAGCTTCTTCCTTCCACGAGCCTTCTAAAGTCGGGGCAGTAGCATGCAATATCTGCCATCGTTCTACCTTGCTGCTTCCGCCGGAGCCGAATATATGCCATTTCCTGCCGTCAAATACCGGGCAGGGATCTTTTGTATCCTCAAAGATAGAAGATTGCATAAGCGGCCCGCGGCGGTTCATGAGAATGCCGGCTGCAAGCGGGAGCGGTTCTTCATCTGTTTGTTTTTTCTCTGCGATTTTCATACTGTTGGGAAAGAAATTGGTAAGAAAAAGGTAAGATTCATTATAACTGTAAGTAGAAAGGGGAGTCAAGCCAATTTAGATTATCCAGATGCTACGTTCCGGGTTCTATGTATTAATTAATAATTATTATCCAAAGAGTTAATAAATGTCGTTTTAATAAGTCTTAAAAATTTGAATTGTCTTACACTAATTATATTCAATTAGAATAACAAGATTTTTCTGATGAATTTATTAATTCAGGTGAATATACTACTCATTTTCAAGATCAGTTAGAATTTTTTTCATCAAGCGAATAGGAGTTATTACATAAGTAGGATAATAATCTTCATTACCTGGCTGCCATTGAGATATTATCCCAAATAAAAGTAAAATCATTTTCCTTTCAGCGCAATAACTGTCTACTGAAGAATATTCAAAAATTTGTTGATGACCAGATTGAACTTGATGGGATATAGCAATTTGTAATTCTTCATAAGTAAATGGTTGGTTACGCGATGCAATTTGATTTATAAAACGAATATCCTGACTTAACAGTTTCATATTAGCTATAGACCGCATTTTTCTTACTTTTTTTCTATTTTTTCTAACATATTTTAACACTGAAGGAATAATAGTTTGATTCATATAACTTTCAGGTATGAGATTTTCAGTAATTTCAGTAGGATATTTTTTGCTTAACATGTCTATCATATCTATAAATTCTTCCAAAGATAAATCTTTACCTATATTAAAACGCATAACTAATGAATCGTAAGCCAAACGGAGCCCGCTGGTACTGCTTTCAAGAAATTGTGTTCGCTTCGCAGCAAGACTCTTGTAAGAGGAATAAGATTCATGTTTTACCTGTCTTCCAACTATGTGTGTTGAAGAGGATTCTACAGGATCAGCTAACATACGTTCTGATAATAGCCTATCGATTAATATAGCTTGTCCCTTATCTCCAAAAAAATATTTTGCAGCCCCGGTTTCGATTGCCCATACAAACCCGGCATACGGATCAGCGCCTATCATGGCAATAAATTCCGTTAAAATTGTTTTGAATTCTACTCGTGTTAATTTATCTCTTTCAAAAGTTAACATTGCGAAGGTTTTACGCATTTTTTCCAATGCATCTTGAGTGTAGAATTCTGATACCAAACCCTGTAACTCATTTGCAACTGGTTGCATATGAGTAAAAATTCTTCCGGATCTTAAAGCAATTATTGCCTCCCGAGGTGGTGTATATTGAATATTTCGTCCGAGTGCAATTTTTCTTCCAAGACTTTTATACCATTCAGGCAATCCGCTTAAATCAACAAGGATTCTACCATTTACAGCTTTCAGCGGCAATGCTAAATCCTCGATGCTAAAGTTTGAAGTATTGTTCCTGTTATCGGTTAATATATCTTCTGTTGTTTCCCCTATTGTTCCTATTTGTGCGCCAAACAATGTGCGGTTATTTCGAGCGTAAAAAGTTACAGCAGCGTTTTTTCTTTGCGTTCCGGGGATTGTACCACTTTCCCCTAGAACATAATGATAATCTTCATTATATTGCGCTCTCCATTCTGTACGCCCCACGGAATGAGTAACATGCGGTTTATAATCTATATGAGGCTTAACTGCCTGATCAATAAACCTTCCTACCTCAGCGTCTACGTCTACAGATTTATTCGGCCCGGTGATATAAGCTTTTATATCCATATCAGGTAAATCTGCTATTTCGCTAAATATAGCTCTAACTTTGCCAAACAATATATTTTTATCTTGATTTTCTAATCTTGCAAATAATTTTTTTAAATTAACCAGATGATTTCTTAATTCTTCTGATTTAGGTTGATGTCCGGGATTAAAAACACCCCATCTTTTCTGCAATTCTTCTGAATAACCGTAATTTTCAGCAAGCATAATTCCCAACTGTCTTGCACCGCTTCGCACCCAAGCAGTACTAATACCTTTTTGAGCTAATGTTTCAATTTCCGTATACAAAATTTTCTGAAACAATGGATACAAATCAGGAGGAAGATTGTGGTAAATTAATCCAAAAACCTGTTCCAGATCAACAAAATTACCCTGCATCTCGGTTTCAGATAAACAAATATGATCGGTTTCGAGGGATGGAATCCGTGCTGCTTCTGGCTCATATCTATGTAAACGTTCCTTTCTAGGCATAATTATGGACTTTCAATCTTGTAACCTTTTTTTCGATAAGTTTGGATTAGATTTTTACCGATTCCTAATTTCACAATATTTTCACGGAGACGCGATATGATTCTATCTAACGCCCAGTCAGTATAATAGTCGAGGGTATTCAACGGCCAGATTACTTTTGCCAATTCATCTCGTGTGACAATCTCATTTTTCCTGCCGAGTAAGTATCTAAGAATTCTGAGTTGTTTTCGGGAGAAACCGGAATTTACTATAACACCATTGATTTTTATCTGTGATTCTTCAACGCTTATTGATACTTTTGGTAATGTTTTAAGAATATAATTTTCTAGAATTGGCATTGTAATAATATTGCTGTTTAATAAACCAATGTTCGTAAGATGTTTTTTGCTGTGCTTTTCTGCTACCGAAAGATCTTCATTATTTTTAGTAATAATTTTCCGTAGCAATGATTTCTCAGTTTCCAATAAAGAAGAATATATTTGCTCTACCTTAAACTGCATAGAATCGTACTCGATAATTCTCTCTAACTTTTTAACATCATGCAATTTAATAATTCGGACGGCTTCTTTAAGTAGCCACGGATGGCCGCCAATATTTTTGCATATCTGATTTAAAAGTTTATCATCGGATTTTAAACTCCACTTTTTGAAAAAATATTTAGTAAACAGTGCAGTTTCCTTTTCATCGTAAATTTTGTACTGACGGATATTAGCAAATAAGCCAATATCTTTAAATTTTCCCGCAATTTCAGGATTCGTTATATCTGCTTCGGACAAAAATATAAACTTCATATTGGGGTTCTCACGACCTATTTCAGTAAGCCATTCGATAATATGAAAATTTCCATCTCGGATAACAGATTCAATATGTAAAACAAAAATTCCTAATGGCTTATTTTTATCAATAATTTTGTCTTCAAAAAATTCGATAATATCTTCTTTTGATTCAAATTGAGGAGTTTCAAGCTGAGTCTTTATAACAGGGAAAGGAAACTGCGTAGAATAATCCTGAAGAATCTGTCGCACTCTCATGTCCATATCTGTCTTAGGAAAGAAGATAAATAGACATGGATCACCCATAGCAAAAGCTGTATTACACGCATCTATAAAGGCATCCAGAGATGATGGTTTGAAATATACATACTTCATATGTAGATATTATACCAGATATGTTTCTTAAATTACACTATAAATCGTCAGGTTTCTCGTCAAGCCATTATTTAGTTAGTGAATTATCATAACTATAATTACAAATTTCATAGAAAGGGGTGAAATAAATGGAAAGAAAATTTTTTAGGGATACTGATTGTCTTACAGCTAGGGGAAGATCAGAAGGACCAACAGTTCTGCGGACCGATTGTCTGACATCTAGAGGAAGTTCAGAGAATCCTGCAATCAAAACAGATGTACAGCCCGTTTTGGGACAGGCTGCTTTAGCAATACATATGATATTAAATGGAGCATCTTTGTGATTATTAATTTTGACTATGAGAGAAAGTTTTACACCAATACAAACAGGCTGGAATGGAGCAGCATCAGAAAGTTTAATGAATGCGCGTCCATTTCAGCCTGAACAGGAGGCAGCTATTGAACAACACCTTCGAGTACCTGCAGATATCGCATTTACAGATCTTTCTAAGACTGTATTTGAAAGAACCGCGCCTGCTGTTGGCGCTGCTGATATGCGGGATGGCGCAAAACATCTCCTGCGGCCAGAAACGATGAACTTGCTGGATATTCTCCATGGCAAATCTGCTGAAGATGCATTACAAATAATTCAGAATAACATAGACTTATTCAGAAAACTGTACGCTGCGAATTTAATTATTCCGCCGGGGCAAATTCACACCACCCAACGAAGGTTGCCGGATGGACAGTATTCAACCTTACAGGAATGGATTAATCCAAATCGCGACTGTACCAGTGCTTGTGTATTCTGTTTTGCCGGCCAGGCTCATCCTGAGCGCAAGGAAATGCTGAAACATATTCCGCCGGTAATGCCAAGATCTGTAATGGAACTTATTGTAAAAGATATGCCGCGATCCGCAAAACTAATCGGAGCAAATCATATTCATCTTAAATTCGGTGGCGGCGGCGAACCGGCGCTTGCAATGGGGCAGGTTTCTGAATTTCTTGACTTAATAGATGAACGATTGCCTGCCGAGTACTCGTATGATTGGACGTTAATAACAAGCGGGCTTGGATTAAACGATCAAAAACTTGCTGAAATTAAGAAGAGAAATGGCTATATTGCACTTTCTTCAGGTGGAGATAGAGAAGGACACAACCTTTCCCGACCAATGAAAGGTGGAAAAGGTTCCTATGACATGATGACGAATACTCTTCGCAGAATCAAACGAATGGATATACCTGCCAACTTAACCATGGTTTTTACCGCGACCAATATAGCCAATGCCTACCGGTTTCTTGAGGAAATCTATAACGACACAGAAATCGGCTGGGTACCGATAATTACTTCTGTTGTTCGAGATAATGGCAGCGTAGAAGGCGATTCGTTTGTCCCAACTACCCAAGCACTTTTGGAAGGATGGCAAAATTTTCTGAATGTTATGCTTGAAGGTGCGATTCATTTCAAGCAACCGATTCCACCGAATATGGATTATGTTGAAATCGGACCCAGAAAAGAACATACATGTATTGCCGGTATCAATTATATAACAGCAGGTGCGACATATACTTCTGATGGAGAAGTAGCGCCACTTATTAATAGCTGTCATGTAAATTCTTCGGACCCAAATTTAGAATTAATAGACTCTAATGAGCCTTTCCTAACTCATGCGAATCGCAGATATCAGCCGTATCTTCAGTATAAAACAGATGCAAATACAGGATGTAAAACATGTGGAATTCAAGGCTGGTGCGGAGGAGAACATGAAGCAGGCGGGTGCGCAATTCAAAAACATCATCGTGATACCATTAAACCACCGTATTGCGATTTTTATACACAGGGAACAGAAATGCTTATGCAGGCGGTATTTTTAGCAGATTATTACAATCAATTTATTGATTTGATATAACGATTCAATTTGCTCCCAAGTGAGACAGTTTTTTTGAAGAATATTCTGCCCCGGCGCGCATGGCTGTCTCCATATTGCCGGTACACACAAAATCGGCGATAAATGAGCCGGTATATCCGTCGCCCGCTCCGGTGGTATCGATAATTTTTTTAGGCGGAACTGCTTTTTGATAGTATATTGCACCTTCTGAATATCCATAACTTCCTCGTTCACCGTCGGTAATGACGATTGTTTTCTCCCGGAGAAACGGCCAGTACTGCGGTACATATACTTTTTTGAAGTTCATTTGCCGGAGGGGAGTTTTAACAAGATCGGAGAATTCATGAGTATTGAGAATAAGGATATCGACAGGTTTAATTAATTCTTCCAGCTGGTCTTTCGGCCTTCTGCAGTCGTTCACTCCTAAATTCATAAATATCTTTACTTTCCGGGTATGAAAGGCGCGGATGAGCTTCAGCCGTTCGGTAAGTGAAACATCTGACAAGTTTGAGATGTATACAGCACCGGTTTTATAATTTTTTTCGGTTGTGTCTTCGTCGCTGAAGAATTTCTGATGCGGTGTTCGGTAGTTGACGACTGTTTTTTCGCCGACGCCGTTAAGAAAGATGGATGAAACATTCATATAGTCATCTTCAAAATCACACAGGGAAGTTGAGATTTTATGCGCTTCAAGTTTCTCCAGGATAAATGATTTGAATGAATTATTTCCAATCTTGGCCCAGAGCGCAGTTTTGATGCCATTTTTTTGAGCCGCAATGGCCACATTTGCCGCGCCGCCGCCGACTCCTTCATGAAAAAAGTCGACAAAATATTTTCCTCCGCCGGCAAGCCTGAAATGTCCGTCTATAAACGGAAGCGAAGTGCCTTTGTAATAGAGATCGACAGTAACGGTACCTACAGTAACAAGATCGTACATATTTATAGAATAACCAATTCTGAGCAATGATACAACTGTTAGAAGACAATTTTTAATACAATGCACTGAGCATTGAATAACTGATAGTGCTCTGATATACTTCATCTCCCACTATGGCAAATCCACGAGAAAATTCTCCAAAGCCTGAACTAGATTATCAACAAACCCGTATTGTTATAGGTAGCAGTGGAAGAGGCGGAACACTGGCGGAGTATCTTGGTCATGATAAAGAGCTGCATTTTGCATCACCAGATCATATCATGACAGAAGATGAACTTCAAAAACTTGATTTAGCCGGCAATTCAGAGCTCGCACATATTTTGAGAGCAGGGTACGAGATTCCTCAATTAATTGATATTTCAACTCCCGAACTATGTAGTAGATCTGCAACAGCAAGAGCGGGTTACAAATGTTTAAGAGCTTTAGCAACCGATATAATAAGTAATCCTGGCGTAAAAAATAGAATAGTCATCGCAAGAGATACGGTTCAAGCAGCTGTTTCAAATGGTAGAGCTACATTGCAAGAAAGACCGGGAGAAGGTATTGAGTTTCAAAAAGCTGCAGTACAACAGCTGGTTGATAGCGAACTAGCAGGAATTTTTACAGCAGAATGTGTTATTGTGCAAAGCGACAGCCGTAGTTATCATACCACTTTACAGTATATACGCACCCATCTACTACGCCCGCACACGCTTTACTCCGGAGAAATTTTAAGCAATGCTTTCGCGGCTGATGCAGTCAATTTTAGATTAGTGGACCCACAATCTATAATTCAACTTCCTGATGAATGTTTTGCAAATCTACCAGGAGGATTAAATTATGATCACCCACTCGTACAGGCAAATTTAGCTTGGTCAAATCAAGGTACCCGATTTATTGATGATTGGCAAATACAACATTCCATTCCTTTTAATCAGCTAAAGCAGGAAGAACAAGATCGTATCCAGATGATAAGAAAAGGAGTTGTGCCTGGAATATCTATAAGAATGGAAGAATATCAAAGTCAGATTGCCAAAATACCAATGTTTAAGCGAGCTGTAGCAGATTACATAGAATCAAATGGGGCAGTCAGTTAAATACGCTTCTAATTTTCTACAATTTGTTAAAATTTAGTCATGCTCACAATAATCTGCGGAGAAGATACCATAGCTTCCCGACAATACTTTCAAAAAATAAAAGATGAATATAAAACAAAGGGATATGAAATCTGCTTGATTCAAAAAGCAGATCCTGAGACGCTCCGTATTCAAACTTCAGAGATGGATTCTCTATTTTCCTTAAAGCGAGCTTTTTTCAGCGAACATTTGGTGAAATTTCTGAAGCGATCGAAGAGTAAAGAAGTGCTGGCTCAGATTCAGGAAATTATGAAGAGTGATATAGAATGGTACGACTGGGAGCAATACCAGGCACGCGAGATTGCCAATCCGAAAGGAGCTACTATTAAGGAATTCAAGCCTGCATCAAGCATTTTTCAACTTCTCGATGAATGTTATCCGGGGAATCTGAAGCCGTTCATAAACAACATGAATTATGTATTGGGAACTCAGGAAGATGGATTTATCTATGCCATGCTCTGCAAACATATCCGCGGGCTTATTCAGGTTAAATCGGGAGGCGGTGGATCTATTTCGCCATGGCAGCGGGGAAAACTAATGACTCAGGCTCGCTTGTGGCCGGAAGAAAAACTTATTGCTTTTTATGAGGGTTTGGGAAGAATAGATGTTTCGGTAAAAACTTCGGCAAGCCCGTATGGAATAAAGAAGTCTCTTGACATACTAGCCAGTTATTTGTTGTAATATGATAGTATCATATAGTATAATTTTAACGTCATTACTTCTTGGCAATGACGCATTACATATTATTTATTTTTTATGATTAACCCATCTGTTTTTAAAGCTTATGACATTCGAGGCGTTTACCCTACCGATATTAATGAAGAAAATTACGCCGATATTATCCGCGCAATCTATACATTCTTCGTCAGAACATTAAAAAAAGATAATCTTGTTATCGCACTAGGACGTGATATGCGCATTTCTTCGCCTTCTTTATTCGAAGTTGCGCAAAATGAGTTAGTAAAATCGGGCGCTACGGTTATCGATATCGGTTTGGCGCCGACTCCTACCTTTTACTATGCTTCGTTAAACTATGGATATGATGCAGGAATTGATGTAACTGCTTCTCACAACCCTAAACAATGGGCAGGAACCAAGTTCGTCATTCGTGATGGTAACAAGATAATAAAAATAGGCAAAAGTTCCGGGATGGAGCAGGTTAAACAGTATGCGCTTAACAAAGATTTCGTAGAATACAAAGAAGGCGGAAAAGTTATTCAGAAAACCGATGTGCTTGCGGACGAAATAAAATCAGCAATCGAAACAACAGGAGTGGATGCTTCTAAACTCAAAAAATTCAAAATCGTTCTAGATCCTGCGAATGGTATGGGATCGTTGTATTTGGATGAACTGTTCAAAAACATTCCCGCTGACCTTGTGAAGATCTGCTATAACCTCGACGGAACTTTCCCAAATCATGAAGCAGATCCTCTGAAGCCAAAAAATTTAGCTGATCTTCAAAAAAAAGTCATAGTAGAAAAGGCAGACTTGGGTATTTCAACCGATGGCGATGGCGACCGAATATTTTTCATAAACGAAAAAGGTAATATAATAAATGCTACATTTACAACGTCTTTAATGGCGAAGGAGGCACTTGCTAAAGAGCCTGGTTCAACATTTGTAGTAGATATACGATATACAAGAAATGTCGCCAATATTGTAAAAAAAGCAGGCGGTAAACTGGTAATAAGTAAAGTAGGGCATGCATTTATCACAGAAGATGTTAATAAGTATGGCGCCAACTTTGCCGGCGAGTCTTCGGGGCATTTTTTCTTTAAATCTGTTGGAGGTGCAGAAAGCGCAGTTTCCGTTGTTTTGTTCATACTCCAGGCCATGAGCGAGGAAAACAAGCCTATTTCCGAAATTCTTGCTCACTTGCTGTCATCATATGAATCAGGCGAATTCAACTTCGTTCTGCCTGAAAATGTTGTAGCAAAAGAGCTCTTGGAGAAGATCAGCACAACATATACGGGCGGCGAAGTATCATGGCTTGACGGTTTGGCCATCGATTTTCCAGAATGGCGTGTCAATATAAGAACTTCAAACACCGAGCCTTTGCTGAGACTGAACGTAGAAGCCAACAATCCAGATCTCACCCAGAGTAAACTTGAAGAAGTCCGCAATCTAATTCTAGCTGCTGGAGCCAAGCCAAAAGAGTAACTTTTCCGATAGGATTAGATTCATTTGACAGTCTAATTCTAATTTATGGCTAAATTAGCACTCGTTTAGGTAGTCTGCTAAGACTTGGATTCTGTCTGCAAATGGAATATAATTGCAATCACTATGGGTGAAGATACAAAACCAGGTATAGACATGACGCCGGTGCCGGAGGATAAAAAGATTGCACAACCCGAACAGCACCAGCCGATTATTCTTTCCAAGTTCACCAATGCTGTTATAGACAACCTCCGCTTGCTTCACCCCCGGAAGCGTCCGGATGATCTCACAAAACTAACCGTCTCCCAAACTGTTTCTTTTCTTGCTATAGTTTACGAAAAAGTAAGAAATGCTATTGAATACCGCGACGAACATTTAGTCCGCCGCGCCGCCATCGAGCGTATCTTAAAACGCAGGCTTGCCTTAAATCCGGTCGGCAATGGCGAGGCAGAGAACGTTCTCCGAGAGATTATGTGGGCTCGTTATTTTCCTATTGGATCGCTCGGAGAAGATGATATTAATACGATTCAGTCGATTCTCAATAAATATCTTAGAATTAAAAAGGTTATGATTGTGGGCCGGGATTCTTCAACACAAGGGTATTTGTTCCAGTTTCTTGTCGATCTGCTTACGTGCGAGATAGAAGAAACCTTAAGCCCCGATACCGCCGCCCGCGAAGCCAGTTTTACTTATTTTCTTTATCAGACGCTTCGGAATAAGGTGAATATTGAAGGTCTGAGCGAACAACAGAAGGATGCGTTTTTTCTCTCTGCAATAGAGAAGTCATTCCGCAAAAGTGATGAACCGTATCTTCGGTATCATATTTTTGTAACATTTTATAAACCGCTTCTTCAATATACCGATGCAGAACTCGGCGAATTGACAACCAAACTGCCTTATATTTTTAAGAAAATAGACGACATTATCAGCAACCCATATGCAGATAACCTCAGCCGGTTCATCCGGAAACAGCTTCCCCCATATTTGATATTATTTGACATTCTTCGCAAGAAGGGAACAAAGGTAAAAGAAATTTTAGCAGACCGAAAAAAACTGTGGCAGGAGGTAGATATGACCTGCCGCGAAAAGTATCAGCAGTCTAAAAGCAAACTGCAGATTCTGGCCTTCAAAAGTTTGATTTATATTTTTGTTACGAAGATGCTGTTTGCCATAATTTTGGAGTATCCGGTTTCGTTATGGCTGTATAATGAGGTTAACCTTGTCTCAATAGCCATAAATAGTCTGTTCCCGCCGATTCTGATGTTTGTGATCGTAATGATATTTAAACTGCCCGGGGAAGAAAACACCGCCCGGATTTACTATCGGATTATTGAAATTATCGATGCCGACAAGTCTTTTGAGAATACGAAGACCTTTAATTTGACCAAAAAGAAGAAAGAAAAAAGACCGGTCCTGGTTTTTGGATTTACTATATTCTATACCATGACCTTTGTTATTACGTTCTTCCTTATTAACCGAATGCTTACGCTGATACATTTTAACGCAGTAAGCCAGGCTATATTTATTTTTTTCGTAACAGTAATTACATTTTTCTCATACCGGATTAAACAAGTTGTGCGTGAGTATAGACTTATAGAACGCGAGGGTGTATTGGCGCCGATTGGAGATTTCTTCTTTATGCCGATTGTTTCTATAGGGAAATTTTTTAGCGCCCAGCTTGGGAGATTGAACTTCTTTACTGTCCTTTTTGATTTTCTTCTGGAAGCGCCGTTTAAGTTGATAATAGAAGTGATAGAGGAGTGGATTACCTTCGTTCGCGCCCGCAAGGAAGAGATTGTTTAAAACTTCATAGAATAACTACTTATAGTGTTTTTTGATTTCTTACGTTTTTAAAGACTAATCTTCATAAATGTAAATTAATATCCAGATATCAACCGCACCTTGAAAATTAAACTATCTTTATTTAAAAGTCCGTTGCTCCCTGAATCCTGCGAAGCATTTTAAACATACCCGCATGTGGTTAAAATGCTTCCGCAAGAAATGCCTCCCCATGCAATTGCAGCATAAAGGTGGCCGCAACGCGGAAGTTTGTTTTCGTCGGATTCTCTGCACAGAATCCTTAGACAAGGAGAATTCCACAATGAGGACTAAACCTCATCAGAGGATTCTGGCCGGCTTGCTAGCGCTGGCCATGATCTTCGCAGCTGTGATGCTGCCGTTCGTGCCAAACGCGTCGGCACAATCAGAACTGCCTAGCTGCGATTCTTTGCCTGTTCATGAACCGGATCCCGCCACTTACGGCGACATGACCATGGACAAAGAGTATCAGCGTGTTTTCGTTGGAAAATGTCGTAACTCGGAAGGCGGTGTATCTCTGTACGGAGAAATATCGTCTACGTGGTACGGCAAAGATCCTTCCCCTGGCAGGCTTGAATGGGAAACTCTTTCTGGTCGGGTCATGGTAAAAAACACCTCAGACCCTAATTATGACAATCCAGTCATAAATGAAGAGTTCTCGCTTCAGAAGAATCCTCGAGTCGAACGGGAAAACGGCGGGGATCATTCTTTGTACTACAGGTATTTCTACGTTCTGCCAGCAAATGGAGTTAGCTACACTCTCCATATTACTGGCGTCGTACGACAACAGGATTGTAATAACGGCATCGGCGAAGCTTTCGATGACGTTGATGGCTCAATGCCGGCACCAGCGACGCCGACCGCTACGGCAACGACTCCGCCAACTGCGACCAGTACACCCGTACTACCGCCAACCAGCACACCAGTGCCGAATCCACCGGTTCCAACGGTACCACCGACTGCTACAGCAACTCCGATTGCAACCGAAGATGAGTGTTCTCCCGAACCTCACGGAGTATGTATGGCTTTGATCTTGCGGCCACCTGAAGTTTGTAAAAACATGTACATTCAGGTTTCCTCTAATCTTAGCGGTGCAAAGCGTTATCCGCTGGGAGTTGGACCCGTATTCCCAAGCTACGATGCTGGGACAACCGCCATTGACGAAGTGTTTGACTTCACCATCGTTGGCTTCGAGCCAACATTGGTCCGTTACTGGCAGGATGAGTATCAAGATGTACCCGCAAGATACTACAACCTTGTTGATTCTGATCACTGGTATAAAGAGGTTCACCTGAAGGGGTTTGTCTCGGCGGACAACACCAAGATGACTCAACAGGCGAGTAATCCAGTAATCGGTAATCAGATTACTCAGATTGCCTTCGTGGAAGGTCAAGAAACCTTCCGCGGTGTCGATGCACAAGGGAATTTGTGCGGGATCGTGATTGAGCAAAATTACGATCCTAACGACTAGTCTCGTTCCCGCCGAAAGGCGGGCTGTACCCGATGCAGCGTCATTGGGAACCCATTCACTCTATCATGTGGTAGGACTTTGCAGGAATAGCACTTGCATTGTCTTTGCCTAATGGCAGAGAAGGGTTTCTCGCGAGGTCACTGGCTGGTGCAGCAACCAGTGACCCTCAATCTTTTTTGTCGCTTATACGCGAGAGACGGCTGCAAAAACTTCTGCTATTGTATAACTGCGCACATAATTCAATAGACACTATAAATTCTAAATACATATGCCCTTAACAAAAAATGATATAAAAATCATAAAAGATATTGTTGCTGAACAGTCAAAAAAATATGATCGGAAATTTGATACTATTACCAAAAAAATAACGGAGATTGAAAAAAATGCGGCAGATTTTAGGACCTATGTTAGAGAAGAATATGAACATGTTCATTCGCGATTTGATAAAGTCGATTCACGATTCGACAAGACTGATAGAACAATAGACAAACTTTCAGCAGACTTTATAGAAATTACCGGCGGCATTCTCGCCAATCACGAGGTGCGCCTCCAGAGACTGGAAGATAAAAAGACTTCATGAATAATATTGAATGACAACACACAAAATCCTGCTAGAATGAATATATGACTAAAGAACTCACCGTAATGATCTGCTTAGCATGCCTCTTACTCCAGGTAATGGTTTGGTTAGTAGCCGACCCGCGTTCATACGGAGAAAAACTAAGAGACTCATTCGAGTCTAAACGGCTTAAGCTGCATATACAATCTGGAATTTTTGTCGCCATATATCTGGTTAGCTCGTTATTTCTTACCTGGCCTTCAACTTCAAAAGACTACACCTGGACTTCATTCGGATTAATTGTATATATTATTGGCACTTTTTTTGCCATCTGGGCGCGGTTTACCATGAACAAATACTGGGGCATTCCCGCCAAGCACGACGATATACGGCAGACCAAACTCATAACCGACGGCCCCTTCAGCTATACCAGAAACCCCATTTATGTCTGTATGATTCTGCTGTTTATTGGATTCTCCATTGCATTGCGAAGCTTCTCGATACTGCTTGTTCCTTTAGTAGTGTATACGATCTACAAAACAATTCTTATTGAAGAAAAACTACTGCTTAAAAAATTCGGTAAGGAATACGAAACATACATGGCGAAGGTGCCAAGATTTATATAAATACTTAGAAGATAACTCCTATAATCAGCAGACTCAAAGGAATTAACGCGACTGCCACCCATTCCAATCTTCCGGTAACAGGCAGAGTAGTGAGGCCGGTTGGTTCGGGAGTTTCGGTTTCCAGCATTGCAGAATCCGTACTCGAAGATGTCGGACGCGCTGTAGGGGTAGCTGTTGATAAAACGCGTGTTGTCGGTGTAACAGCAGAAGAAACTCTCACAGTCGGGGTGGCAGTACTTATTGGCGCTCCGCCAATCGGAGGCGTTGTAGGTGTTGCGGTAGGGTTAGATGATTGTCCGGATGTCGGACTCGGCGCCTGCGTGTTGGTTGGTGCTTGTGTTGCTGTAGGTACAGGAGCATCGGTAGCTGTTGGAACTGGAGTCGCTGTTGGTTGAGGAGTATTTGAGCACAATTCACCCTGATAATTTGGATCCAAGTGGCCAACTTTATCTAACATATGACTGTTTGGAATAAGAGCAGTAACATCGGATCCGCAGGGATTCCCTTGGTGGGGAGCATCGCGGGTGCCTTTTTCATAAACACTATTCTGATAAATATACAAACATTTACTGCTCTGCTGAACCTCGTCGCGGGTAAAACATGACTGAGCTTTTGAATAAAGGCTTACCACATAATAGGTGCCGGCTCCTAGAACCATAATAAGAAGCGCTGCGTTAAAGTAGAGAAACATCGTTCTAAATTTTCCTGGTTTATTGTTTTTCATTCATCGGATCTAACTATTTATATATTATGAATCCTGTTACAAGAAAAAACAATACTATTATCCAGAATATAATCAGTATTACTAAGGTGGTCCGTTTTAGTTTCATAAAAGTTCGAATTCTTCCGAATGGATTTGATTATTATGAACTCCTAACTGTGTAAATTGCTTGCGTAAACTTTTCATCATGGGCGGCGGACCGCATATAAAAATTTCCTTACTCATTACATCGCCACTCACATTACGAATGATTTCTGCCGTTATCCGTTTTTCAACAGTTGTATCATATAAACAAACTCTTAAATTCGGCTCGCGGGCAGCTATAGTTAACAGATCATTTAAATATACTGCATCGGCTTCACCCCGGACAACATAATATAAATCGACAAGATACTGCAAGCCGTGCAGTGAACGCGCTTTGCTGAGAAACGGTGTAACACCAATGCCGCCGGCAATCCATATCTGATTTTTTTGCTTTCCGCTGAAGAATCTGCCGAACGGCCCTTCTATTTTTGCAGTGTTGCCAGGACGAAGATTACCTAAATTTTTTGTGAAATCTCCTGATGATTTTATTGTTAATGTAAGATCGATGTCTGTTGGCGAAGAACTAATAGAAAACGGATGCACTTCGTCTGAAATCCCCATGCCATAGAAACTTACAAAAACAAATTGGCCAGGCAGGTATGAAAATTTATCTGCCGGATTTCGCATCCTAACATTCCAGACATCTGCTCCTACCTTTTCGACTGCCAGTACCGTAAATGTGTGCCGTTTTACCAGCGCTGAACCAAATAACGTACGATAACAATAAACCAGAATGCCGAGAACGGAAAGACTCAATAAATAATATTTTAAATACGGATTAACACTTACATCGCTCTGGACAAGCAATACATGGAGCGTGCCGAACGTAAATGCAACTCCCATAAACTTATGAGTAAGCCGCCACAATTGATACCGCAATTTAACGAAATACGTGAGTATAAGAAGCAGCATCATAGAATATAAAGACAGGAGAGCAAAATTTAACGACCAATCATTGCTCGGTAGAAAAAATTCGGCTGCTGTACGCCACGAAACCATAACTCGGGTCGCCGCCAGAAATAACGGATGAATCATCAGAAGAATGAATGCGATTCCACCTACCAAATGGTGCGCCACATACACTTTATTCATTCCTCCAAAAAAATCTTCGAAAAACTTAAATCTGCCGCTTAAAATCAAAGACAGCGAGAATAACGGCATTCCGATTAAACTCATGGTAGTGCCAAAACTTGTCAGCGTACCATATGGACTGGCAAACCGGAGTTTTAACGGCATAATAGTACACCAAATTATGATTGGAATGGCTGAAAGAATAATAATAGCCGTCCAGCCTATTTTATTTTTTATTTCTAGCATGAAAGTAGTGAGATCAGTTTAGTGGATCGCTGATTTTCTCCAAATTTCAAAATCAATGATACTAACCATGTTGTCATTATTAAAATCGGCTGTTTTTGTTGAAAGAGATCCGGTGAATTCTTTCCTCCAGATTTCAAAATCAACTAGGTTGAATAGACCGTTACAATCGGCATCGCCTAAAGATTTTGTGCTGCAGTTTGATGGAATAGGAGTGGGCGTACGGGTGGGTGTTGGTATAGATGTTGGAGTAGGTGATGGACTGACAGTACAGATTTTTCCTACGAAATTCGGATCTAAATAGCGGACTGCATCGCCTGCATGGAATGAAGGAATAACATTTGTAATATCGGTTCCGCAGGCGTTTCCCTGATGAGGTTTAGATTTTGTTCCTTTTTCATACACACTGCCTGAAAGAATATATAAACATCTGCTATCTGAAGATACCGTTTGGGTTGTAAAACAAGTCTGTCCGTAAATAAAATGGATACCCTGTACGTACAAAAGATATGTAACTACAATTAAGCCAAATACTGAAAAAAAAGCTAACAATTTTGAGTGCTTTTTTGTTTTTTGATCTACTATCATATTCGTAATTAATTAATAGTAACAGATATCATAAAATAAGACTATTCATTAAATAAATGATGCACATGTAAAGATTCAATACTATCCGCGTTTATAAAAACCATCGCCAAACGGTCTACACCCATAGCTATCCCGCTGCAGCGAGGAAGTTTTTTTAATATTGAAAGAAATTCCTTGTCGGGCGGATAAATAAGTTTTCCGGTAGATTTGCCTGCTGCAACTTCGTTTTCAAATCTGGCTTCAAACTCTTCCCAGTTGGAATCGGGCGATGTTTCGTTGCCGCAATTGCCGAGTTCTATGCCTTCAATGTACACTTCAAATCGTTCGGCGATTTGCTTTGCGGTGTTGAAATTCACCCAGGCGGCCAATTCTTTCGGATATTCATAAATTAGAGTCGGGCGGCCGTTTTTGCCAAGCCTCGGTTCTACTTCCTGAGTGTATATCTGCGACCATATATCCGTATATGAAAATCCTTTGACTGCATATCCTTTCTTTTCAGCCTGCTTAAAAAATTCAGATTGATCAAAAATTTCATTTATACCGGCATACTGCTGAAAGGCTTCGGCAACGGTAATTTTTTCCCAAGAATCCAGCTGAATAGTTTTACCTTTGTATACAAGCGAATTCTTTCCATATAATTGCTCTGCAAAAAACCGGAACATTTCCAATACATCGTCAGCGACATTCATATAATCGGCATTGACTTTATACAGTTCGAGCATGGTAAATTCGGGCGAATGCCGTGTAGTGTTGGGTTCGCCGTTGCGGAACGATTTGGTAAGAGCGTAACAGCTGCCTGCACCTTCTGCGATGGCGCGTTTCAAAAAGAGTTCGGGCGAGGGTGTAAGATACAATTTACTCATTTCTTTCTGATATCTAAACTCGGTTTCAAAGACTTCAAGATATGATTCAGGAATAAGAACCGGCGAAAGCATTGGAACATCTATTTCTGTATAGCCGATTTTCTGAAGAAACTGATGAATAAGCGCTTTGATATGCGTAAATTTTTTATGGTTTTCCAGATACTGAATCGATGTGTGAATATTCATTGCCATATTATATATGAAGTTAACGGATTCCACCCTGCAGTTTAGTCTGCTCAATGAGTTTTATATTATCTTTCACATTCTGGTTCGAAGGTTCATACTTTAATGCTTCACGCAGAAACAACAGAGCACGGTCGTACTTATTCTGGCGGAAAGCAGCAAAGGCGAGTTTGTTAAATACTTTAACATTTCCTTGTTTGAGTTTAAGAACTTCCAGATACATATTTTCAGCTTTTTCAAATTGATCAGTTTTCATATAGATATCGGCCATAATTATTTTTGGATCGGGATTCTTCGGTTCAAGCATAGACGACTGATATAGATAGTAAAAAGAATTTGTATAACGGGCCTGTTTGTAATATTCGCTGCCCAACCTCAGCATTTCCTGCGCACTTTGTTTCTCGGTGAGATCGTTTGCAGTTTGCGGTATGCCGTAGAGAATATAAATATAACCTAAATTACTGATTGCCGTATTAGAGTCGGGGAGAATGGTAAGCGTTTTTCGAAAAAGGGGAAGTGCGTCTCTGTAATTTCCTTTCAGAAGATAGTCGCCGCCTAAGTCGTCGTAGCCCCGAATACTATGCGGCGAGGTGCGGATTGTTGCAAGCGCCAATGTATGCGTATTTTGGAACTCTGCATTCCGTATAACTGCGCGGATAGAATACAGCACTGTTAAACATGAAACGACAATCATCGCTACAGCAGGCCAATGTGTTTTCTTACTTACCGAAATAATTAACATCGCAAGCATGGCGGCAAAAAAGCCGGTGCCATAATACAAATACCGTTCAGAAAGATACCAAGCAACTTTAACCGGACTGTACGTAGGCGCAAGGAGAATGACAAGAATTATCAGCAAACCGGCAACCGGACGATTCTTTTTCCAAAAATATAACACCATTATGCCGTAAAGAACGGCAGCCAGATACATGGAGACATAATAAATCTGGTCGATAGGATTACCGTCGTAATAAATCATCAGATCTTTCGGAAAAAGATACAAGCGGGCCATGGTGAAGACAGTGTACGGAGCGCTTTCTATAATTGGTTTTAAAGACTGTTGATTCATCGGCTTTTCAATAGCGCGCGTTGCAAGGCGGTCTACACTTTTCATGCTGATAAACACTGCCGCAAAGATTATTACACCAATGACATACGGCACAAAATACTTCAGTCCTTTCATGCTGAACTTTTTCTCCAATATAAATGTATGAACAATAAAAAGAAGGAGCGGAAGAGTAACAAGCCACACTGCACGGACAAACACCAGACTTAATAAAAATATAACAACTGAAGTATAGAAGTACTGAATTTTCTTTGTTTTATAGAATTTAAGATAATAGAGCAGCGTGAGATTAAAGACAAACGCGATGAATAGATAAGGAAGTCCGCTAATCCAGGTAATCACTTCGGTGTTTATCGGATGGACGGTAAAAAGAATTGCGGCGATACCGGCAGTAGTTCGATTAAAAAGCATGCGAAGTATGATAAACAGGAGAATTGCATTGGTTATATGCATAAGAATCGAGGTGATGTGATGCGGGATGGGGGTAACACCGAAAGCGTGATAATAAATAGAGTACAAGATGTTCTGAAATTCCAATGTCTTAAATGAAGCCGGGAAATTTCGGATTAATTCGCTGTTAACAAATGTAGCCAGATCATCTACAACGGTAAATTCATTGCGAAGAATTATGCCATACGTAATAAGAGATAAGACAACAATAACTCCGTAAATAAAACTATCTTTTTTAAATAATTTTCGAATTGTAGATATCATTCTTTATTTTATTGTACTATGTTCTTTTGAAAAATCGAATGATACGTTCCCACAGATTAGGATTTTTCACAGTTGACTGTAATTTTGGACTGCGGACAACTTCCTGGCCTGATCGTAATTCAACAACGGTAGTAGAATCTTTATGATCTTTCAAACTATATTTTATGGTCATGGAATCTGCAGGAACAGCCAGTGTATATTCTCCTTTTTTATTGGTGAATGTTTTGCCGATACCATCTCCCGCAGAAATCTGCACCCCTTCCAGCCTGGCGCCGTGTGTGTCCGACACAATACCTTTCACAACCGCCGGTTTAAAATATTTTTTTAAAACAAATGCTGCTTTTCGCGGTGAATAGTCTTCATTGAGAATTTCGGTGGAAGAATCATAACTAACCCAGTAATTGACACCGACAACATCGTTATGATATTTATAGAGTTCCTTCATCAGCGATTCGATGAAATCTGCCTGCTGATCTTCGGTCATTTTGCCGTTAATTTCGGGAATCGGCGCCCCAAATTCTCCCAGAACAACCTTCGCTCCGAACGAATCACGGAAATACTTGATGTATGAGCCCATTTCTTCAGAAGTTTTTATGTAATGGTCCAAAGCGGCAACACTGCCGAGAGCTTTAAGGGTAGGTTTATCAAACATCCGCTTGGCAAGACCTCCATTCATCGAAAGCCAGTTAACTTCTACCTTTCGATTAATATCCGTAAATGTTTTTTGTGTTGCTTCGTGAATACGTACCAGAAAAGAGCGATATGCTTCATGCTCGTATGTTTCTACCTGGTTGAATGGCCCGCCGTTTTCAGCCTCAGGAGCGGCCGTATATACATCGCCATCTTTAAATAAATCTTTATTTTTGCGTATGAATTCATCGGAGCGGCGTATTAATTCTTCTTCAGACATGCCTTTGGGGTAGTCAAACCAGCCTTCCCATTCGGCAAAGTTTCCGCGATACCAGATTTTTAAATTTTTCTTCCGCGCCGTTTTCACCCATTTGCGAAGGTAGGGCAGAAATTCTTCGTTGTATGGTGTACCAAGAGCAACACAGTTCGCTCCCATTTCGACAATGGCGGACAATTCTTTTTCAATATATTCATCTAGTTTTGGATCGTTTTTCCAGCGGCGTGCATTGTCACGCGAGGTTTTCATGGTGTCGATGCACTGATATTTCCAGAGAGTAGTCTGCTCCGCATGAGCATGTGGAATAGTTATGAAAAAAGTAATGATGAATAGAATGAGAAAAATGTATATTCGCATTATTGTATCGAGAAATAGACACCAAATTGTAGCATATAGTACATTGATTTTTATGACAGCAACTGTATACTGCATGTATGGCACTTACCCAAGCGGATAAACAATTTTTTCTGGACCTGTTTGGAAACCTCAATAAAAGAGTTGATTCGGTTGAAGAGAAGCTGAATGCCAGATTAATCAAGATTGAAAGCAGACTCACAAGTGTTGAAAATAGATTGACAAATGTTGAAAGCAGGTTAACAAATATTGAAAGTAGGCTAATAAGTGTTGAAAGTAGACTGACGAAAGTTGAAAATAGATTAACGATAGTTGAAAATAGATTGCAAAAAGTTGAAGTCAGGTTAGATAAACTGGAGATACGCATGTCTGCGCTTGAAAAAAAGGTAAATATTCTCGAAAAACGGATTGATTCAATGGATGAAAGTATCGGAATGCTTAAAGATCGGACAACTGGCCTGGAAGCAAAAGTAAACCGGATTGATGTTGGTTTAATTAAACTTGATATTAAAATAGACAATGTGGCGAAAGATATAAAATCAAGTATTGACGCTTTATATGTTTACACCGAGACGGGTTTTAAAATTCTGGACGGGCGGATTAAGAATATCGAACAGCGGTTTATGTCGTAAGTGATTTATTCGTTTTGAACAGATTTTAACTTCCATATTTCGTAAGTCTGATCTTTATATTGTCTTTTAAAATTGTCGTGAAGGCTCGGTAGTTCGGCAACTGCTTTTCCAACACGGTCGGTATGGTCGCCGAAAAACACCACCCACGTCGCATGCCGCGCGGGATCCTGCAGCGATTCTTTCCAGTAGTACGAAGTGCCTTCGGTAATATAATTTTTTAAAGGAATTCCAGCCCTAAAAATAAATGCATCGGCGCTTGCTGAGCTTACTAATATGAGCCCGCCTTGGTAATGATCATGCAGATACTTGCTGGAGTTGAGAGTATATGTGTTGACTGCCGAAACCGTATCGTACAAGGTTATCATTGCCGTCTGTTTTCCTTCAAACGGCCAGACAGGATAAAAGAATAGGGCAGCTTGAGCAAGAGCCAGTAGAATAACAATCGGCTTTAAGGCAATATGTTTCCGGGCAACGTAGCCGGCAAAAAATCCCACAGCCGGCATCATAAGTATTCCGTATCGTGCATTAAAGTACGTATCCAGATATGGTTCGAGCATGGGGAGCCATATTACCGACTGTCCGAGATATAAAGATACTATGTTGAATGCATACGGGGTAAGAAGCAGCAGAGGCGCCCAATACGTAATCCGGAGAAAGTAATCGGCCAGAAATAACAGGACACCTAAACAAATAAGCGATGAAGCAATAATGCCGATATTAAGTATGGTAGACATGGAATAGGTCTGAAATGAAAGCATAAGGTTGTGCTTGGTAGGCAGGTGTCCGCGGGCTGCCAAGATGTCCTGCTGTGCCGCCGCCGAGAATTCACTTCGTGCAAAATATAATGGATCGGAGAAAATCAGCTGATTGTATAAAAGCCACAAAAATATTCCGAATGCCGCGAGGAACAAATAGAGCAGAAGCATGCCTTCTTTCTTTTTTCTTTTCTGAGCGAAGGTCGCCAAAAAAACATACGCCGAGGTGCTCATAAATAGCGCCCAGCCGTCGTACCGGGTAAGTGTGGCGAGCATGGTAAAAAATGCACTGGTGATAAGGTCAACAAGTACTTTTGTTCGCGACCATCGGGTTAAAAAATACACAGCGCCAATTGCCGTGAGCATAAGAAGCGGTTCAAACATTGCCGTGGTTTGCATATACAATAGATTGGCGTTGGTTGCAAAAACCAGCACTCCAATCGCCGCTGCCCATTCATCTTCAGTAACAAACTGTATGAGTTTGTACAAAAAGTAACTGGCGCCGATAAAGCTTAATCCGGATACGATAGAACCGGCAAGACCGGTAGTCCATAAAATATCTATCGCCACAAACGGCATTTCTACAATATGCAAAAGCGGCAGCCACACGCTCCCGATCTGAACAATCCCGGGAGTTAAATTGTCAAACACACGCCTAGCAGTATTTAAGTGCGCCGCAGCGTCATTGTATGCGACAATTAGGTTATGGGAATAAGAGATATATGCAGCGGCAATCGAAAGAATGCTGACGAGTATCAGCGTAATTTTTAGTAAGAGCGAGTTCTTTTTTTGCATAAAAAAGAGTTATAAGTTAATCCATATACAATTTAACATGTTATGAGTTAAATTGCCTAAGTTATTTAGTTATATACCTTTTATAAACAAAAGTTTTACCACTGCTGTTAACAACTTTATAATTTTTAATAAATTCCTTATTATCTTTTAATGTATTCCATATCACATCATTTTCATCTTTTCTTACTATAAACCATCTTATATATTTGCTGGGATTTTTTAATGCATTATCCCAAATCGGATGATTTCCAACATAAATAATTTTATTCATTGGCACATTTAAAGCAATAGGGTTTGCTGATCTGGAAAAATCATCAAACATAACAAATCCAAAATCATAATATTTTGCTATGTAGTCATTTATTGGACCTGGTTTTCTACCTGACAAACCGATAATTGTATCTTCGATAACTGTAGGAATAGTAGTTGAAAATAGGTAAAACTGAAAAATTATCACAAGGCAAATCAAAATACGCACAATATTATTTTTATAAGTGAAAAGATAAGATGTGATAAAAACCATACCAGGAATCATCATCAGACCATAACGAATATTAAATAACTTAAATTCAAAAGTAGATGGTAATAACTCTGGAGTTAAAATTATTGAAATACCTAAATATAAAGTGACGACATAAAATGGAAAAGGGGTATATAAGAGTAAACCGGCTAATAATTTTTTTCTCTTGTATTTATTCAGAATAATATCAAAGGTATAAATTATGAGTCCGATTGAGCTTAATATGGTAAATAATAAACCACCATTTTTAATTGTTGCAAAAATGTAAAAAGTAAATGACTTTATAATATTATGATATGAAGGCAGTTGTCCTCTTGAAAGCCAAGCTAACTGTTGTGATTTTGCAGAATAAGGACTCGTTAGAAAATAAAACGGATTATTAAAAATCAATAAATTCCAGAGAATCCAGAATGCAATACCCACTAAAGATATAGTCAGAAACATAATCATATAACCTTCAATTTTTTTCCATTTACATCTCTCCATTAATCCTATTAACAAAATAAAAAACGATTCAAACACAACTAAAAACCAGGCATCATACCTAATTAGAGTACCGCAAAAAGCAAATATCGCACTAAATATTAAATTATGAATTTCTTTCTTATTTACCCAATGAGTTAAAAAGTAAACCGAACCAATTAGTGTTACTAAAAGTGGCAATTCACCCATGGGAGTTGACTGTAAATAAAGAATATTCGGATTAGTCATGAACAAAATGGCACCAAAAAATGCAAAATATTTACTTTCAGTTAATAATTCAATTAATTTATACAGTAGAACAGATGACAAGATAAAACTGAACATGGAGATAATGCTGCCTCCCAATCCGTTTCGCCATAAATAGTCATTCCAAACAAATGGAATCATTAATATGTGATGTAAAGGTAACCAGTTTCCTCCTAATTGACCAAAGCCTGGCGTTATACTCGAGACAACTCTTTTGGATATATTTATGTGAGACTCAGCATCACCATAAGCAAGTGTTTGATTTTTATTAAAATAATAAGCAGTAGTTGATATTGATATTATGATGGAGAGACATATTACAAATTGGAATAAATAGTGATTATAAAATTCAGGAGACAATAAAATATTTAACGAGACTATCTTTTTTTTAAGCATTTCAA
The DNA here is from genome assembly GCA_964490875.1 of uncultured Gammaproteobacteria bacterium. Taxonomy (GTDB): domain Bacteria; phylum Patescibacteriota; class Microgenomatia; order UBA1406; family GWC2-37-13; genus CAYYYG01. The sequence goes on along the minus strand of CAZBEF010000011.1, from coordinate 15,238 downwards.
CAAATGTATGCATGAATAGAATATGAAGAAATTATTCCCATATTCGTAATTAAATGTAAGACTGAAATATTATGAAGTCAAGAAGATTAATTTTTTATTTCTATATAGGGTTTATTCTTTATCTTATATATTCGCACTTGATCTTTATTAAACATAAGATTATAGTCTCGGTCAAGCGCTGCCTGAATGGTATCTTTGCGCGCCACCATATCCTGCGCGTGGCCATAGTCTATGATAACCCACGATGCATACCGCGGCGGATCGTCCAGCGTTTCTTTCCAGTATTTATTTGTTCCTTCATGAATATACCGCCGGTATGGAATACCCATAGCAAACATCTGATCTTCGTGCGATGATGCGCTGATCAAAATAAGTCCGTCATCGTAATATTCTTTCATCCACTCCACAAGCGCGGCGTACGGCTTCCCATAAATGCGTGCGGGAATCTGATAAATTACGCTGTAGGCGATATTAAAATACGAGTAAATCTGTATCGAAAATAATGAAAACAAAAAGATTGCCAGAAGGACTTTAATTTTGAAGTTGCGGACAATCAACAAGTACGAAGCCATTATGGCAAACCACGGCAGAAGCAGAATTCCATAGCGGATGTTGAAACCTGTTTGGTAGCTGGTCTGCGAAGAAAGTATTGTATCTATAGTTAGATTTGGCTGAACAATGGGCGTATTGCGCTGAAGGGTTAGCACCATAAACAAAAATACCGATAAAGGCATTCCCAAAACCATCCAATAAAAGTTGCGCTGCTTAATGCTGACAATAATCATTACAATCAATCCAATAAAAGCATAAATAACAGGGATTAAGCCGTTCATCCAGACACTCGATGTTGTGTACTGCCACACCGCGGCCAGAAACGGTTTTGCCTGAGTATATACCGCAGCGCCTCCGCCGCCCGTTGCCTGTGGGGTTGTATAATAGTTTTTCCAGTACAGCGGATCGCCGAAGATTGCGGTGAGGTATATAGTCCATAATCCAAATCCTAGTCCGGCAAGTACTGCATAAAGAATGGTATTTGCTTCGGCTTTTGATCTGTTTTTTTCACGAATGAGAATGATTACAAACACCATGGGGATAGAGGACAATAATATGGCGAGTCCTTCGTAGCGGGTAAGTGTCATGGCGCTTACCGAAGCGGCTGCCGGTATTAAGTAAAATCGGTTGTTTGTTTTTACCCAGTACAGAAAGTAATAAATTGTTGCCGCAAGTGTGCATAAGAATAATGCTTCCGACATGGCGGTGGATTGGAGGTATAGAAGGTTTATGTTTAGTGCATATATAGCCAGCGAGAAGTACCCTGCAAGTACAGAGTTTGTGATGAGTTTGGCAGATTTATATACGTAATATCCTCCCAGTATGAACGATGCCATAGACATAATGGCGCCGGCAATGCCGGAATGCCATAGGTAGTCGTTCCATATAAAAGGGAGCATAAGCACCTGTGGCAGCGGTAGCCACACATTTCCTAGTTGTGCCAAACCCGGAGTTAAATTGTCTATTACTTTTCGTGCTATGTCTAACCTTGAAATCGCATCTGCGTATAAGAGATTCTGTTCACTATAAAAATAGTAGTATGATGCAAATACACTAAAAAATGAAAGCACAAAAATTACCACATTAAGTTCTTTGTTTTTTAATATAAATTTCATGTATTACAGTTTAACTCCTGAGGTCTTATAACTTAAAAAGAGATTTGGTATATCTGATAACAATTCTACCCAGAAACCAACAGCGTTTAATAATCCAAAAATAATATGTTCAATTGCCAATTCAATAGATTTAAATTGTAAATAATTTCTAAAAAAAGGGATAAACAATATTAAAGGATAAAACCAAAATATATAAGTAATAGGTAAAAATAATAAAAAAAGTGGAAAGATAATGACTCCATAAGTATAAGGAGTTATTCCCAGTTCTCGAAAATGTTTTTTAAAGAATCGATAACTTGCTCTTCCATACAAATATACTCTTGAAATATTTCTGCTTATATCATCCCAGTCGTGATATATGATTGCTTTTGGCTGACTTCTTATCTTATATCCTGCCTTTCTAGCTCGATAACATAAATCAATGTCTTCGCCGCCATATTCAAATTTTTTATCATAATCACCTATTTTTTCAAATACACTTTTTTTAAATGCAGAATTCATTGTTGCTGCTTCCTCCACATATTTGTTTGACAGAACTTTTTCGTGGTCTAATGCCCATTTTCTTGGATACTTCCGAACAGACTTAATATATCCTGCTGTAATATTTTCGTTCTCTGCTCTAATTGGTTTAACTATTTCTGATAACCAGTTTTTAGTTGGGATACAATCTGCATCAATAAATACAATAACGTCACCTTTTGCCATTTTAATTCCATAATTACGTTGTTCAGCAACAGATAACAGGGAAGAGGCTTTATAATCTAGCCATTTTACTTGTGGAAATTTATTTTGAATATCTTTTAATTTACCTTGTGAAGCATCAATAATTAAAATTTCTGTTTTTTCGGGTTCTGGAAAAGTTGTTAATTTTTCTAATAACCTGGAAACAATTCGATTATTTTTAATTGGAATAATTATCGAAATCATATGACTTTATTATGGCTAGTTAATAACTTAGTTGAAAGACTAATATCCCAAACAGGTTTCGCTTTAAAAAATAAAACATACATCCTAGTAAAAATATGTAACAACACATACCCAAGGCTAATTTTTAAAGGAGTTTTAATAGCTCGTAGAAACATGTGCTTTAGTTTTATCCAAGTTGATATCACCTCATATTTTTCATAAAGTTTTTTTCCAAATCGTGACTTTATATAGGAATTTATACTTATAAATCTGCTCATTTGTTTTACATAATCTCTAAATGTAGATGCAAGTCTAAAATATGCAATACTTTTATGTTGAAAATAAACGTTTTTTTTATGCTGCATGGCATAATAAAAACTATATGTATCTTCAGTTATTGCATGAACATCTGTAACTTGATAATCACTATAGAATTTTCTGGAGTAAGCCCGAATTTGTCCATGAACTCGATATCTATTAGCAGTTGGCCCTAATGAAGTTTTTGCATCCTCCCAAGCATAAAAACCAAAATAAGCCAATTCTTCAATATACGTTTTAGGTTTTAAAGGTTGTTGATTGCCAAAAACAATATCTATTTTGGGATTTTTGTTAAAAACTTCAACCAAATTATATAGAGTATTATTATCTATCAGTCTAATATCAGCATCAAACTGTACTAGTATGTCTTCTTTAAGTATTTTAAAAACCTCATTCATTCTAAATGTTTTACCTTTTCTATCTGTGCCACTTATTAGCCGAATACGTTTATCTTTAATTGAATTCACCTTCTGAACAGTTTTGTCTGTACTACCATCATTCAAAACTATAATTTGATGTATTACAAAATTTTTTTCTTTTTGTTTAAATATATCTTTTAATATATTAGAAATATTATTCTCTTCATTATAAGCAGGAATTATTATTGCTATTTTCTTCATAATAAAATCTCAAAAATATTTTTGAAAACCTTTGGATCTACAACGTGGGAAGAGAAGTTTTTTTGGAAAAAATCTTTAATATACTTCTTATTCAACGTACCCTCGCGCTTCTGCTTCAGCAGAAAACTTAACGCATAAAAATAAGTCGTAACTTTATTATTGTCGCACGTGTGCTCAATCTCTTTATCCAGCCCCAGCGAACACTCCTCGGAATCGATTATGGTTAACCCGTGCGACATCGCCTCGAGCATAGTAAGCGGCATAGACTCGGCGCGCGAGGGGAGAATGAGCGCATCACTTTCGGCATACAGCTTAGCTACTTCTGATTCGCTTAAGTATCCGGCATAGCGCACATTGCTGAGCTTATCGGCAACAAGCTGGACATCTTTTTTCATATACCCATCGCCGGCTATCGTAAACTCAATATGTTTGTCCGACTTGCGGATTATATTCAACAAAACGTCCATTCCTTTTCGTTCCGAAAGTTCGCCGACAAACAACACCTTAAGAATATTTTTTTTCGTCTCGGCGCTGGAGTTTATATTCGAAGGGGAGATGCCGTTCGGCATATAGGTAATATTTTTTAACTTAAACTTTTGCGTCAAAACATTCTGAGTCCGCCTGTTTAACACATGTACTTTCTTCATAAACGAAAGAATCCGGATATTGAAATTAGACTGATACACAGCATTATGAGCATGATCCCAAAACCCTTTTGGGCTAAAGTATATGAGCGGCGAATGGAGGCCGGCAATTGTTTTACTAAGCGCCGAAAATCCGCCGAAATATAAAATAATAAGCAGTTCCAATAGTTCGTATTTTGTGTAAATGACGCGCGAATTTTTAAACTTTCTCCGTACATAATGCCACTCTTTGGTAAACGGAATAAATGCATACGTCTGAAGCGACATATGCGTATGCAGCTTTTCCTTTTTTGCTCTCCGTTCAAACTTTCTTCGCAACACCAACTGCCCGTAAATATTGGCAATATTCGGCGAAACAGAAAAAATCATTGTATCTTCGTACTTATGCAGTTTTTGCGCTGTTTCGTTCATCCATTTTTCTGCACCGCCCATAAAATCCAGAGGCGCGAAATTCAGGAATATAACCAGCTTCTTTTTCTTCCGCAAAACCTGTTTAGTGGACCGGGCGATATCCCAAATAAACGGATTCTTATTTTTAATCTTCATGTCGTAATACCCAAGCATCCGCGCATATAGTTCGATACTGATGCCGCTTATAAACCAAATCAGTTCTTTAAGATTCCGCAGTTTATATTTAAAAAGCAGAAGTTTAAGGCTGGACTTTGTCATGTTGTCTATCTTTACATGCTCGCGGGCATTCAGCCTGGCATGACCGTTAAAAACCCGGCGCCGCTGGATTATGAGATCGCGCACATGCTCTGGACCTTTGTTATATACCACCGCCGAATCTATATGAACAATGCTATAACCCAACTGGACAATTTTAGCCTGAATAAATGCTTCATCAACCGCGGTTGTAGAAGAAATACGCTCCAGTACATTCCGGTAGGCGATAATTTCGCCGAAGCGGGGAATGTTTCTGTGAAACCACCACCAAGAGTGGATTACAAACCCAAGAAATGTGTTCGGATCATTCACCGGGTGCGGCGCGCCGCCTGTCATGCCGATTTTTGGATTAATTAAAAACGGCACGCATAAATTTTCTATCGTATCTTCGGTTGGAATGGTATCGGCGCTTTGGATAACAACAACCTCTTCTTTGGCAACTTTTAAAAATGCATTAATCGCGGCAGCTTTCCCTTCGCGCTTTGTCTGGGCAAGCAATTTTATCCGTGGATCTTTTTGGGCGTATTCTAAAACCGTTTTATCGGTATTGTCTGTACTCGCCGAAGACACGACAATAATTTTTTTAATGTTTATATATTTTGTTTTCTGTTCCAATAATTTTCTCAGAAGAATATCAATATTTTTTTCTTCGTTATATGCGGGAATGCAGATTGAGACGTTCAGTATGTTTTTCATATTTTAATAATCATCTGATAATTTACGTCATTGCGAGGAGTGCAGTGACGTAAAATTTTCTATAGTACTTACTCTAACCTTTGAGAAAAAATTGTGTTTTATATGCATCACAAATAAAATGGAAAAATAAGCAATGCTCGTATAGAAAATACTCTGCACAACCTGCTGAAGATTCGCATGAAAAAAGATAATGCCCACAACTAACGCGAGTGAAGAAACTAAACCGGCTGTCGAAAATATGTACTCTTTTTTTGCGAGATGATAGGTTATAAGCATGCTTCCTAAGGTAAACAACAACATCGCGCCAATATACTCTGTTTCATACGGCCGAATACTGAATGCTTTCGGTCCGAATAAAAGGGGATTGGTAATGTAGCCAAAGATTCCAAAAACAATGTATCCTGTTCCGCTCGCAAGCAGCGCGCCCAGCATAAGATAATAAAACGGTACAAACTTCTTTTTGGAAATTCCCAATTCGCGGCTGGCAATAGAAATGGTGAAAACATTAAACAAAGTCCCCAGGAAATAAATTATTTTGCCGATAAGCGACAACAGCGAATATTGGCCTGCAAGTGTCGGGTTGAGAAAATGTTTAACGAGCATAACATCGAGCGCGAGAAACGAAATGGTGCTGCAGCCTGCGATTATTGCATTCACATAAAACGTACGGGGAAAATGAAATCGAGTTTTATTTTTAGAAAACACCTGGTGCATCATTAAACCAATGGCGAATAAACCCGTCACAACTGCTGATACATAAATAGAAATATACGCATCCGAATGGTTTTGATAATAGAGGAGTGCACCTACTGCAGCAAGCCGGACCAGCGGTTCAAACAAGGTAAGCGCTGCTCCTTTTATGAATGAAAATTTTCCCTGTAGAAATCCTCTCGCAATTGCCGCGTACGGATAAAAAATAAACAGCGGTGTGAATAATATTACAACCATAACATGAATGTGGAAAAAAGAAGCAATATATGACGAGCATATAAGCCACAAAACGGCGAAGACCAGACTTATTTTAAAAATGAGCTGCGACAAGTACGATATAAACTGATTGCTGACGTTATGATTTTGCGAAGCGTCCAACTCTGCGACTTTGTAATTTACAGTTCCGGCAAGTGCATTCAAAAAAATATTAAGAATATAAAAGAAATTCGAGACAAGAATAATAATGCCGAAATCTTCTACCGTCACAAACCGCCCGAGCAGTGCATTATAGAAAAAGTTAATGAAATTAGACGCCATTATTGCCGCCATCAGTATCGTTCCCGAAATGTATAGTTTTTTATTTTTTCTCATAATGACTTTAGGCTGTCTGCACAACGGCCGAATCTACTAATTTATTTCCCACATTCATTGTTGCCTGTTCCGAAGCCTTTTTATTTCTCAGATGCAATCCATGCTTTGTCTTAAACCAGTAATGCGGATTGGTGACTACCTGTACGGCTGCCCGGAAAGCAGCTACACTCATAAGAAGCCAGTAAAACGGTACGAGAATCACATATTTTATGATGTCGTCGTATTCGCGTTTGGCGCAGCCGATCATGTAGTAATACATATACAGAAAGTTGCCTATAACCAGCGAAAACAATCCCATATATAAAACCGGCGTGGGGTAAAACGATTCAATGGTAGGACCTACAATCGGCCGGAAGGCGAAGTAGCTAATGGTTATAATCCACATTAAAGGGTTTATAAGCATCGATAGAATTTTTCCGCCGACAATTAAATGAAAGGTAATAAGATGCGATTTGTGAGGCGAGTGCATAAAGGCAAACATATTGCGGGTATGAACAAAATATGTTTGAATGTACCCTTTAATCCAGCGGGTACGCTGATTCATCCAGTTGCCCAAACTGCTGTTTGCTTCTTCCAATGTTGTCGAATCTACAACGGCAGTTAAGTAACCCGACTTCACGAGGCGGATTCCTAAATCGCAGTCTTCGGTAACATTGAACGAATCCCATCCGCGCAGTTTATGAAGATCGGTTCGCCGGAAATGGTTGGAAGTTCCGCCCAGCGGAAGCGGCGCATGAATAGATTGAAGACCGGTTAACACCAAGTCAAACCATAGCGCATATTCTGCTGTAAAAACTCTTGTTAATATATTCTGGTGTGGATTATAAAAATTTAACTTTGCCTGCACGCAGATTGTTTTAGGATCGGCTTTTTTAAATGCTAATATAACTTTTTTTAACTGCCGTGCATCCGGTATATCTTCGGCATCATAAATAACTACATATTCTCCTTTTGCAAACTGCAAACCGTAATTCAATGCTTTTGGTTTAGTTTTCGGCATCGAATGGGGGACCACAATCACTTCTACATTTTTCGGCAGGCTGAATTTTTTTACATTTTCTAAAGACTCCTTATCATCCTCCTCAAGAAGTAAAATTATCTGTAGTTTCTCCTGCGGATAATCGAGGCGGCTCATTGCGGTAACGAACTGGGGAATCACTTCCCATTCTTTGTATAACGGGCAGAATATCGTGTAGCCTTTCCAATCCGAAGGGTGGGCTGCGGCTATTTCTTCATCGGTAACTTTGATTGCCGGCGATTTGGAGAAACTGCGGTAGATAAGAAATAGATTGAATAATAAATCGCTGAAGTATAAAAATGTAATTACAGAAACAAATAGAACCAGTGTGTCATGCCAGTTTAATGCAAAACAGAGAATTAGAAGGATTGAAATGAGAAATAAGAAAATTTTTTGCCCTGTGGCTAGCGAATAGAAAGCACTTTCCGAATGATGAAGCGATGAATGGTGGATAAATTCTTTTCCTTTGTAATGAAAACCTCTTAAACCGTTCTCCCGGTTTATTGGCCGTATTTCGGGGCCTCGAAATAATTTTTTTATTCCTGATAAATAATCTATTGTTGTTGGTTGATTTAGTTCAGTAACTTCAGAACTGCTGATTATTTCCATCAGATAAACCTATAAAAAAAAGCAGAATTTATAATTCGATCTCGTTTTGAGCCGGTACTAGCAGGGATTTTTGTGTGGCTTATAATCACTATAACGAAGATATTTTTGAGATGCAATAAGTATTACTGTATCAAAATGTATGAAGAAAATTATTATTTGTCGAATAATTCTTTTGTTTTATCTATCGCCTTTTTTATAATAGCTGCATTATTTTTATCATCATCTGTTACAAAATTTCCGGAATTTAACGCATTTTCTATTTCTTGCAATTTACTACGTGCAATCTCATGCTGTGCTTCTGGCGTTTCTGTTACATCTTCACCAATTGAACGTACTCTATCATACAAGTCTGCGAGATCATTTCCAGAAATTGGTTCTCTCGTATTTTCTTCTGCTGTGTACGACTGATGAATACCTGGCAATACTTCTGGTTCTTCAGATGATGGTGCGTCTGGCTGAGCAGAAGATTGTTGTGGTGCAACCTCTGGTGGAGGCTCCGGCTTCTGCGGCTCCGGTTCTGGTGGCTGTTCTTGCATTTTTTGTTCTGGAACTTTAGGTTCTGGCGGCTTTTGCGGTTCAACTTCTTTTCTTGGAGGAGGCGAGTACTGATATACAGGAACAGTAACAGGCGGAGGTGGTGGTTCCTCTGCTTTTTTTTCTGGTGGCTGAACAGGTGACTGCTGTGGTTTTGATTCAATAGCAGGAGGCTGAGGTGGAGGCAATGGCGCCGGCTCAGGCGCTCTTTGTGGCCGAGGTTGAGGTGCACGTTCGGCCGGCTGTTGTGGCGGTTTCTGAGGCTGAGCTTCTTGTTTTGCAGGCCGTTCTTCTTGCGCATCATCATGATGTTGAATTCGTTCGAACGATCCGCCTCCTTGTTTTGCATCCGGAGATGACCTTGTTTGCGCTGGCTTTTGATCTGGTTTTTGCGGCGCTGGCTCTGGTTGTTTTGCTGGACGGCTCTCAGGTTGTGGCGGAACATATGCCGGCGGTTGTGGCCTTGGCTCTGGTTGTGAATCGGATCGACTCTGAGGTATATGGTGTGATTGAGGTTTTTGCGGTTTAGCTGGTCCTTCGGCGTTTTGAGCAGCTATCTCAGCATCTTCTTTTTCCTTTCTTCTTTCCGCTTTAATTCTATCTTCTTCTTCTCTTTCTAGTTTTTCTTTTTCCTTTCTCAGTCTCTCAGCTTCTTTACGTTCTCTTTCTTCTTGTTGCTTCTTTTCTTGTTTTTCATAGTATGCTCGCATATCTCTTTCCCGCTGTTCTTTCTCAGATTGTTGTTGTGCTTTTTCAATAATCCAATTAACTGGTTCACCTGTATGTTGATCTAAGAATTCATCAGCATGAGGGCCAAGTATTTTCCGTACTTTTGCTTCTGCGTTTTCTCTATTCTGTGCTTCTCGCTCTGCAGCATCGGCAGCTTCTTGTTCTCTGCGTTTTCTATCGGCAATATCATCTGCGGCATGAATCAATCCCATATCAGTTAAGTCGGCGCCGCTACCGCGAAGTGCATCCGCCACTGCCTTGCCGTGTTGTTTTTCTATTTTTCTCCACGTCTTTTCCGTATCTTCAGCATCTCGAGTATCATTAACTTTCTGTTTTGCAGCTTTCTCAATATCCTTCGGGTCTAATCCTTGATTCTCCAAATCAGCCATTATTCGTTTTGCTTCTTGGGGACCGTACTCATGTTCCAGTCTGTCGTAGGCGTTATCCCTACGTTCTTTGCCCCATGCTGCCTGCGCATCAGCATGACCCCGCTGTATATCTTCAACAGACGGATTGATGGTATTCAGTGCATCGCCTAACCAGTTCACCGGATTCCAGCTGCCCTTTATTTTTTCTTCTGCTGCACGTCTTTGTCTTGTTTGTTCGTCATCAGCTTCCCATTCTCGGGATTTTTTAAGATATAACTGATCAACAAATTCATTTGTCTCATGATCTCCGAACATTTCTCCGCCAACTGCACCAAACTTCATGTAAGCTAGCCCAGTTTCATGAAAAGCTCTACCCGCCATTTTTCCTGCCTTTCGCCAGCGCCAATAGGCTGGAGAATGAACTCTTTCCACACCTTCATCGGATGATAAATCATCATGTGCTGCAACATACATAAATACGGGTGAAAGAACTGTATATGCTGCAACCTTTATTGTTGTTTTTGTTACAGCCCATGCTATAGCCCGCGTTCTTTCGGCAGTAGCTACCTTAAATGCTCCTTTTGCAGTGGCAATGGTTGCTTTTAGTGCTACTTTTCCTGCAAATTTGCCTGTTACAAGCGCTGCTTTACCAGTAAATACTGCAGCTGCTTTTGCAACTTCACCTGCTTGGTTTTTATTCTTTCTGCCTTTACTATTTCTCTGGCCGCTATTTGCTCGGTTTGGATTAATAAGCGGCGGACCTCCCTGAAAGTTAGGTGCACTATATCCCGGCACATTTGGCTGCATATTCGGTTTTATTGGCGGCGGAGGAGGATTATCTGCCGGATCTAAATCATCTGGTTCGGAAGGCGGTATAACCGGCGGCGTAACTTTCGGTTTCTTTTTCGGCTTCCATTCATCGCCAGTATAATCCGAACGTAATTTCCACATGCGGGGCGAAGTATTTCCCGGAAATGTGTCTGCTAATTTCGCGGCAACTACATGCGGATCTTGCCATCCCTCAATTTGCACCCGATAGGCTGAATCCGGTACTACCGCATATGCAGCATTCTTATCGAGTGGAATTACCGCCACCTGATTTACTCCATTTCTGAAAACCTGGCCATTATGTTGAAAAGCAACAGCTTTAGGTGTTACATTCCATGCATCTTCAGCTAATTGCTCGCTAATTGTACGGTTTATCTGCATTCTTTGAAGAGCTCTCTTATTTTCTACTATTCTATTAACCCTTCTTGTTTCGGGGGTGGTTTCAGGATTTTGGGCAATAACAGCAGGTGAAGTTACATGTAATTGGTCTTCCGGCACTGTATCTTTTTCTATAGTCGCATTGTTTACATTATTTCTGGGTTTTAAAATATCAGAGATAACAACAGAGATTTTCTGCTGCAGCTCTTCTTCTGTATTACCAGGATTTTGTTTTCGTACCATGACTGCTGCGTCTAAAATACTTGTCAATGTCTGTTGTTGCTCTGGAGAAAGTTTATTTACATCCGCTCCATGGAATATTTGCGCAGCAAGTTCGCCATACTGGGGAAATTCTCCGTTTAAATATCGCAAATAATATTCGTCAGTAATAATTAATTCCTTAGGTTGTGGTGCAGGTTCTGCTTTTTGTTCGTCAATAACTTCTGCTTCTTTTGCTTCTACTGCAGCGGGTTGTAGACCCTGCCGATACCCTGGAATATGCACCCGTTCATTAATCATTTCCACTAATTTATCCTCAGAAATTCCCGGATTTTGTTCCATAATCTCCGTACCAGCTGTCATTATTTTATGAAGGATATCTTTCTGTTCGGAAGTTAGATTATTTACATCTGCTTCAGGATAAATTACAGATGCTATTTGTATATATTCAGGTGGCGATTCTATTGGGGAAGTCTGCGCGACTTGTTGAACCTTAGGTGATGCATCAACTGATGCAGCTGAAGAAACAGCTTCACCAGTATCTTCGGCGATAGCGCCCCGCCGCCATTTTCTATTTATAGGTTTTATACCTACCGCTTCTAAACTTTTTGTGTATTTTGATTGAAGTCTTTGAAGTGCTTCTTCATTTCCTTCTAAAGTTTTTGGTCTTGGATTGGCAAGTCCGCGTACTTCTACTTTGGTTCCTGTTTGTTCTTCTAAAACCTGTGCTAATTGCTGAACTCTTTCGAGTAACAGAACAATAGGTTCATTTTTAATCCCATTTCCATTTGTATTATCTGATCTATTTACTGCTGCTAATTTATTTGCAAATTTATGAACAAAGTTTGGGAATAATTTATTGTTATTTTGAATATTTGTAACCGAGATTACTAAATGATCTCCTTCATGATGTACATTAAATCCAACACGACTGATATATGTTGCTCCTTTTGGTTTAGGTCCTTGACGAAGACCCTCCTTATTTACTTTTCCTCTATTTCTTTTACTATCAGTTCCCCAAGCATGTACTTTAGCTGCGTCACCGAACATTACTAATTGATATAAAGCTTCTGGACATGCGGTTATGTTATATGGTTGCATGTCGGGATTATGATCTTCTTTAACACCTTTCGTTCTATGCAATACAATTCCTACTGGAAGTGAGTCGTTTAAAAAATTTAATTCATAACATTCTTGCGCATCTTGTTCTGGCATGCCACGAATTTGACCATTTTTAGCGATATCACTCGGAAGTAACATCCCGGAAGAACCTTCAAATGCATTCTGCAAATTCGGATACATTTTTAAATTTGCTTCTGCTCGTGCAAAATGGCGTATATTAAAATCAGAATCAATTCGTGCATACCGATTTCTGCCACTTTCATGATCTTCGTCCGATGTTAGATATACAGCTTGCATAGAAGCCTCTCTATGAACTGCTTTAGGTTTATTATTGCCAAATGTATTTAATTCGCGTTCATTATTTAAATAGGTTTCAACTATCAACCAACGCGGATCATGAGGATCAGAAAATATCATTCCAAATAAATGTTCTGCGGCTTTCGTATGTTCGGCAGAGAATAAAGGATTTATTTTGAGCTCAGGTATTGTTATTCCTTCTTGTCTGAGTATGTCAATATACTGATCCTTATAGCTGTCTAATTCAGCTCTAGAATGAATTTTGTCTGTGTTAGTAGGTTGCTCTGTCATAAAATACGTAATATTTATGTATTTTAATAGATAAATTATATCCTATAGTACATACACTTTCAAGCTCAAATACGCTTGGGGATTTTAATGAATTTACCAGATATGGAGAAGAAACAGCATGTCCTGAAAACTCTATGAAATTAGAGAATCTTTTTAAGAGGAACTAAGGTAGCATCATCCAAAATTGTGAGGGGAATCACATTTTCGTTAAATTTATGTAGAATTTTTAGCTTTTTTTGAACTTCTTCCGGCGTAGCAAGATCAATTTTTGTAAGAAGAATTACCGATTTTTTATGGGTGAGTGATTCATTATACTGTGCCAGCTCTTTTATAACTGTTTTATAATCCTTTTCAACATCCTCCGACTCTGCAGAAATACAATGGAGAAGCAGTTTAACTTTTTCTATATGACGCAAAAATTTAATACCCAGTCCTTTTCCGCCCGAGGCGCCTTCTATAAGACCAGGGATATCGGCGATAACTTTCCCATAATAAGCACCTAGATTTGGTTCGAGAGTTGTGAACGGGTACGGGGCTGTCCGGACATTTGCCGCTGTCAAAACATTTAACAGGCTGCTTTTACCCGCATTCGGCAAACCGATCAGCCCGTAATCGGCGATAAGTTTCTGGATTAATTTAAGATGCCGTTCTTTTGCAGCCTTGCCTGGTTCTGCATGGCGCGGTGTCTGATGAGTAGATGATTTGAATGCGTCATTGCCCCGGCCGCCGATGCCTCCTTTGGATAAAAGTATTTGCGGATTTTGCAGATTGAGTTCTACTTCTTCACCGGTTTCTTTATCTATGATTGTTGTACCGTTGGGGACCTGAAGAATTAGATCTTTTCCGTTTAAACCAACTCGCCGGTTAGATCGGCCTGGCTGTCCGTCTTCTGCATTAAACGTAATTTTTTCAACATAGCGTTTAAGACTGGAAAGGTTGTTGTTTACCACAGCATATACATCGCCGCCCCGGCCGCCGTTGCCGCCGCTTGGACCAGCCTTCATGGCAAAGAACGCCACTTTTCCAGGCCCGCCATGGCCTCCCTGTACCGTAATTTCCGCCTCATCGACAAACATAAGAATCTTTTTTTCTTATTTTTAATTGATACAAGTATACCTTAAATTATCATTATAACTCGTTCAGATAGTATATGTACTTAATTCCAATCTGGTATAATAATGCTTTTAACTGATCATATGGGAGAGAAACCTGGCCATAAAGAACAATCACACATTGAAATAGAACAAAAACTCACACTGGCTCCAAACACCAGAGATATCTATACATTATTTGACGATTTAACTGCTGTCTTCCAAAAAGAGGGAGATCCGTTCCAGTTACAACAATTAGCTAAAGAGACTACGTTTCGTAAGTATTATATATCCCAAGAAGATGGAGCAGGACCAATGGTAGAAATATATGATCCGGAAAAACCACATCTTGTTAAATTTAAAACAAAAACTGCACACCCAAAGGGAGGTAATGTTTTAGAACGTGAAGAAACGGTAGCCAAGTATGATATATTAGATCCACCGAGACCTCGAGATATCGCTGGTATTGAAACCGCATTAACAGCTGCAGCCAAATATGCACGAATTCAATTAGCAGGATATAGACATTTGGGCCCGTTAATGCAAAAAGATCGACAAGGAATAATAATACATACCGGTAATCGCGACTATAAAGTTACATTTGATCGTTTACATGAAGCTGTGGTAAAAAAAGGATCCAGACTTGATCAAATAGAAGTCGAATTTGCTGGAAATAAAGAGGATTTACAAGAAAGTGAAAGAAAAGAAATCTATCAGGAGATTCAAAGAATTTGTGGTGAGATTCAACAGGAAATGGAAAAATGTAACTATACATTTGAACAAGATTCTCCAACAAAAGATGCATGGATGAAAGCACAATTCACGGAAGCAAATGAAGAATCACAGGTATAATAAATCATGATAAACCGAGTTCTCCTTATCAGTATATTCATCGCCTTCTTATTCCCTAAATTAATTTTTGCACAGACATCTGC
>CAZBEF010000010.1:0-43855 GCA_964490875.1 uncultured Gammaproteobacteria bacterium | reverse complement strand
TAATACCTGCCGAAGCAATACAGTTCGCCCAGTTTCCATTTTCATAACAGCGGAACTTATTAGTAGAAGTATTATAATAAATAGCTCCCGGAAGACCGGCCGGATCGGTGCTGCTTGAACCCAAAATTAATCTGGAAATAGTTGCATTGCTGTCACCAATTTTTAAGTCCCCAGCAACTTCCAATTTATATCCAGGATTGGTTGTTCCAACACCCACGAAACCACCGGTTTGATATAACAAAGAATTTGCTAATGTTGTGCCATCACTCCAGACAGGAATATAATTTGCAGTACCTGATCCAGAAACACCTCCAGCGCCGCTTACCGAACTCCATGAAAGAACACCGCTTGTATCACTCGTCAAAACATAATTATTCGATGCCGCATGTGCGCTTGGGAATGTATAACTCACACCTTTAATAGCCTTAATATCTCCCGATGAATCGACACTAAACTGTCCGGTTGAACCAACAACAAATAAATTGCCGGGCGCCGTATTGCCCACACCTACATTACCAGACGTGAATAATGCAGCATTCGTTCCATTACCAGCAACTTGTAGTCGGGCCCCTGGTGCAGATGTTCCTAACCCTAAGAATTTATTCGTATTGTTGAAATATAAATTGGAATCTGATGTTATGCTGGAAGGACTGTCGAAAAATGCCAGTTGAGTCGATGTACCTGCACCGCTTATTCCACCTGCTCCTGTCGTGCAGGTTACGATATTATTGGAAGCATCAAGACATAAGGCGCTCCCCGATCCGGAAGTCAGTTGAGTAAATGAAATTGTTCCGGAAGAAGTAATACCGGTTGCCGCTGTTACCGCTCCGGAATCATTCACTCTAAATCCAGAAGAAGATCCTACAGCAAATAATGATGACGGTGCCGTTGTCCCAATTCCTACATTTCCTGAGGTAAATAATGCTGAATATGTTCCATTCCCAAGAACATGAAGTTTTGCTCCCGGTGCAGTGGTTCCAACTCCGAGCTTTCCTGTTGAACCCGCAAAGTACAAATTGAATCCTGCGTCTGAAATCGTAGTATTTGCTGTTAATGCTCCTCCTAACGTTACAGTGTTTGATGAAAGAGTTAGACCATTGCTGAATGATAATGGCGCCTGATAATCGGTTCCTGCTGCACCCACCGATAATATTCCGGACGTAGATTTTACAAGACCTGTTCCTAAGCTTGACAAGTTATATGTCCCAGATGACGTAATTCCTGTTGCCGCTGTGATTGCTCCAGAACTATTCACCTGGAATTGCGATGTGCTGCCTACTGCAAATAATGATGATGGGGCAGTAGTTCCGACACCGACATTTCCACTCATAAATACTCCTGAATATGTTCCATTCCCTACCACATGAAGCTTAACTGTCGGCACTGTTGTCCCTATCCCCACATTCCCACTCGTCTGAAATACATCTGAATTCCCAATTGTGCCGGCGCCGGTAAATATTGGTATATAGTTGGTCGTTCCTGATCCAGCAATTCCACCTGTTCCGGTCGTACAGGTCACCAAATTATTCGATGCATCCAAACATACTGCAGACCCAGTGCCGGTAAACAATCCTGTGAATGTTACCGTTCCTGAAGATGTGATTCCTGTTGCCGAAGCAATGGCTCCTGTTGAATTTACTTTAAACTGTGATGTTGATCCTACTGCCAATGCCGCTCCTGGTGCCGTTGTTCCAATCCCTACGTTTCCTGATGTAAACAATGCAGAATACGTTCCGTTTCCTTCAACATGCAACTTTGCTCCCGGTGCGGTTGTTCCTACTCCAAGCTTTCCAGTACTTCCTGCAAAGTACAAATTAAATCCTCCATCTGATAATGTGGTGTTTCCCGTTAATGCACCGCCGAGTGTAACAGTGTTTGACGATAAGGTGAGACCATTTGAGAATGATAATGGCGCTTGATAATCTGTTCCCGCTACTCCGGCTGATAATATTCCGGATGTTGACTTCACCAGTCCTGATCCAAGACTGGATAAGTTGTATGTTCCACTTGATGTAATTCCTGTCGCTGCGGCAATCGCTCCGCTTGAGTTAACTTGAAATTGAGACGTTGATCCGACAGCAAACAACGATGATGGTGCTGTTGTACCTACGCCTACATTCCCCGCTGTGAATACTGCTGCATTTGTGTTATCACCTGCTACATGTAATTTTGCAGCAGGAGCTGTGGTTCCTACTCCAAGCTTTCCAGTACTTCCTGCAAAATACAAATTAAATCCGCCATCTGATAATGTTGTGTTTCCGGTTAACGCTCCACCTAACGTTACAGTATTTGATGATAATGTTAGACCATTACTAAATGAAAGCGCTGATTGGTAATCAGTTCCCGCTACTGCATTACTCAATACACCCGCTGTTGACTTCACCAGTCCGCTCCCCAGTCCTGAGAATGTAATGGTTCCTGAAGAAGTTATTCCTGTCGCCGCAGTTATCGCTCCTGTTGAATTTACCTGGAATTGTGAATTGCTACCTACTGCGAATAATGATGATGGTGCCGTCGTGCCAACTCCAACATTCCCGCTCATAAATACCCCAGCAAATGTTCCATTGCCAACTACATGTAATTTCACAGTCGGTACCGTTGTCCCAATTCCTACATTCCCACTCGTCTGAAATACATCTGAATTCCCAATTGTGCCGGCGCCGGTAAATATTGGTATATAGTTGGTCGTTCCTGATCCAGCAATTCCACCTGTTCCGGTCGTACAGGTCACCAAATTATTCGATGCATCCAAACATACTGCAGACCCAGTGCCGGTAAACAGTCCTGTGAATGTTACCGTTCCTGAAGATGTAATACCAGTTGCTGCTGTAATTGCTCCCGAATCATTTACTTTAAATCCAGCAGAAGATCCTACCGCAAACAATGATGAAGGAGCGGTGGTGCCGATGCCGACATTTCCAGATGTAAACAATGCTGAATACGTTCCGTTCCCCAGAACATGCAGTTTTGCTCCCGGTGCTGTCGTTCCTACTCCGAGTTTCCCCGTTGATCCGGCAAAATACAAATTAAATCCGCCATCTGATAATGTTGTATTTCCCGTTAATGCTCCACCCAGTGTAACAGTGTTTGACGATAAGGTGAGACCATTTGAGAATGATAGTACTGATTGATAATCGGTTCCTGCTACTGCATTACTCAATACTCCAGATGTTGATTTCACCAGTCCAGTCCCAAGTCCGGAGAAGGTGATAGTTCCACTGGATGTGATTCCTGTCGCTGCTGCAATACTTCCTGTCGAATTAATTTGAAACTGAGATGTCGAACCAACCGCAAAAAGAGATGATGGAGCAGTTGTTCCGACACCGACATTTCCACTCATAAATACTCCTGAATATGTTCCATTCCCAACTACATGCAGCTTAACAGTTGGTACTGTTGTCCCTATTCCAATATTGGCGCCATCATCATAAATGCCAGAATTGGTAACAGCATACTGAGAATTAAATTTTGTCACGAAGTTTGTAGTACCTGAGCCACCCACACCTGCTCCCGAACCGGCACAGTTTCCTGAGCTGTCGCAGATTGTCCGCGATCCCCAATATAATGTTCCCGATGGGGCGCCGCCTGCTGCTGAAGTATTCAAAACATCATTTGCTCCGCCGTTTATACCCAGCCGAATCGCTCCCAAAACATCTAGTTTTTCAGATGGTGCTGTGGTCCCGATTCCGATTCGTGAATTTTGTGTGTCTATATTCAACAATCCGCTTTCAATAGTTAACGCAGTCATAGAAGAATTTGCTAGGTCTAATGTAGAAGGATTTGCAAAAGTAAGAGTTGCTGCATTCACCGTAACACTATCGCTGTTTGCATTGCCGATCGTAGTATTTCCATTTACAACGAAATCACCATTCGCAGTTAATGTACCGGCAGAAGTTATTGTGCCTGCTCCGGTTGTGGAAATGTTTGCCGAAGTAGTAATATTATTGGCTGTTGAAATAACACCAAATCCAGATGTTATTGATCCAGAATTCAATGCTCCCACCGATACTAACGAAGAACCGGTCACACCAGTGCCCAAACTATTAGACGTCAACACATCATTCCCATTTATTTTGAAAGAAGAACCGCTGGAGAGATTGGTATTTCCTGCGACATCTAATTTATATTGAGGCGCTGTAGTTCCTACTCCTACATTACCTCCTGGATTCAATGTTAAATCAGAAGCTCCGCCGGTTTTTATTTGATGAGGTCCGGTGCCGTTTGAAAAGGTAATATTTGATCCGGCTCCCGCAATATCTAGTGCTTCGCTCGGTGATGTTGTTCCAATTCCAACCGAACCACCCATAAACGAGGAATTCCCAACAACATGTAATTTTGTTGAAGGAGCCGTGGTGCCAATACCTACATTTGTACCGTCATCATACAAAACAGAATTGGCTAACGTATACTGACCGGTAAATTTGGCAACAAAATTTGTTGTACCTGATCCGCCGATTCCTGCACCAGAGCCTGCGCAGTTTCCCGTATTTAAACATACCGTACCGGTTTGATCAGGTAGAGTGATTATTTTATTTGTTGAAGTTGGCGTCCATGTAAGTGTTCCGGTAATTCCAGATGAATTCAACACTAATTGATTAGAACCTGCAGACAAATTTAAAGATGAAAAAGTTGGAGATGCCGCGGTATGAATATTTTGAGGAAGCGATAATGTTATTGTGCCGCCGCCATTTGTAACTACCACTTGGTTATTTGTTCCGGCAATTGTTCCCAAACTATAGACACCGCCATTTCCAATAAGAAGCTGTCCATTCACAGGAGTTGTACCGATTCCCGTTCCTCCCCGACTGATAGACAATTGTGCTTCTGAATTCAATAGACCTGTTCCACCGGAAGTATAAACAACACCATCTGTTGATAATCCAGAAAATGTAATAGTTCCGGAAGAAGTAATACCTGTTGCTCCAGTAATGGCGCCAGAAGAATTGACAGTGAATGCGTTGTTGCCAACAGCAAGTGCCGCACCCGGGGCCGTAGTCCCGATACCGACATTTCCAGACGTGAATAATGCAGAATACGTTCCATTTCCTTCTACATGGAGTTTGGCTCCCGGTGCAGTTGTACCCACTCCAAGTTTTCCAGTACTTCCCGCAAAGTACAAATTAAATCCTCCATCTGACAATGTGGTGTTTCCCGTTAATGCACCACCAAGTGTTACCGTATTTGATGAAAGGGTAAGACCATTGCTGAATGACAAAGGTGCTTGATAATCGGTTCCCGCTGCACCCACCGATAATATTCCGGACGTAGATTTCACCAGTCCTGAACCAAGACTCGAAAAGTTATATGTCCCAGATGATGTGATACCCGTTGCCGCTACAATCGCTCCGCTTGAATTAACTTGGAACTGTGATGTGGAACCAACCGCAAAAAGAGATGAAGGAGCGGTGGTGCCAACTCCAACATTCCCGCTCATAAATACCCCAGAATATGTACCATCCCCGGTTACATGTAATTTTGCAACCGGTGCTGTGTTACCAATACCTATCCTCCCGGTTCCGCCATCAAGATGAAGTAATTCCCCGCTTGTATTTGAATTAAAAAATCTAAAATTATTACTTGCCGAACCATTATATAAATTAACGGACGAGTTAGCATCAACTATAAGGCTGTCGGACAATTCGGAAAAATTCAAAATATCATCAGCAATCGATACATTAGCTTTGTTAACAGGAGAGGCATTTACGTTGAAATCAGGCCCAAAATTCAATGTGTCCACGTTCGCGCCAATAGCACTTCCGTTTGATTCAACATTAATAATTGCACTGGTTGCACCGCTGTCGCTGGCGCATTCCCACATGCTTGTTGAATCATTCCATTTGAGTAGTTGACCATTGGCACATCCTTGCAACAGCCCAAGCCTGTCGCTTATCACTTCCAACCCCGAAGAGGAACTCGTGTTTCCGGTTCCTACGGAATTAAATAACTGAATCGCATCTGCATCGATATATCCGCCAGTCGTGGTTAATGTAACCGAACTTGATCCCGCTGAAATTTGTCCGCTTATGTATCCATTCCCAACAACATGTAATTGGTAACCTGGTGCGGTGGTGCCGATTCCAACATTTCCGCCCATAAAGACTCCAGAATACGTTCCATCTCCCTGAACTTGCAGACGAACAGTTGGAGCAGTGGTGCCTATTCCAAATTGTTTCGTAGTATTATTCCAATACAAATTGCTATCGGAGGTAACCGAGTTAGCAGTATCAAAGAAAGCCAGCTGGTTGACAGCACCACTACCAGATAGTCCGCCGGCGCCGGTTACACATGTAATAATATTGTTTGAACCGTCCAAACATAATGCACTTCCTGAACCGCTTGTCAGACCAGTTACTTTAATACCGCCTACAACATCCAATGTGTTTCCTGGAGAAGTAGTTCCTATACCTACATTTCCCGAAGAAAATACTGCTGATGTTGTTCCATTGCCTGCAACATGCAATTTTGCACCAGGGGCTGTTGTTCCGATTCCTACATTCCCCGCATCATCCTGAAGAATAACATTTCCTCCTGATACATCCCGTATTACATTTGCATACAAAGCAGAACTATCGATACGAGTCATTTCGGTACCACCGACAAAAAACGAATAGCGATTTCCTGCTCTGTTATATTCCAGATAATCATTTGAGTCAAAACCAATCAGTGCGCTTCCTGCAATAGCATTCCCTAAATCGAAATAATAATTCGCATCCCCCACATATAGTCTGTCATCCTGGCCATCGCCGGCGAATCCAACCGAGAGTCCGCCATCAATTTGGGCATCAGAAGCTACATGCAGTTGTGCATTAGGTGCAGTGGTGCCAATACCGACATTTCCACTCATGAAAGCTGCTGCATTTACTCCATCTCCAACTACATGAAGCTTTACTGCCGGGCTTGAGGTTCCTATTCCCACCTTATCAGAAGTTGTTGTAAGGTATACCGCACTTCCACCATCGGTCCAGCCAGGGATCGTATCACCGCTTGAGCTATTTATTGTTACCGATTTTTCACCAGAGTCTGCAGAAAGAGTTATTCCGGTGCCTGCTTTCAGAATTACGGTATCGATACTATTGCTTGCTTCAAGAATTGATTGTCCGTACACATTTACGTACTTGAACATCCGTTGATCCGATCCTTTATCGGTGTTAGTTATAGTCGATCCCGATACGCTGATTCCCGATCCTGCCGTTAACGAAGTAATTCCCGTGTTTGTTATTTTTGTTCCATCAACACTTATCCCGCTTCCTCCCTCTAGTTTCAGTTCGCCTGTTTTACCGCCTATGGAAACCACTCCCGTATTGGTGATCGTTGGCGTCTGTCCCGCACTGATTGAAATCCCTGCTCCTGGTAGAACTCCATAGAGTAAATTTGCCGCATATACATTTCCTTTGCCTGCATCAACATTTTTATCTAAAACGCGTATATTTCCACTGAACGTAGATTCACCGCCGACTTCAAGATTTTTTTTAATACTTACCTGCTCATTAAAAATTGCTGGGATATTGAATCCTATGTTACCCGTAAGCAGTTCTGTATTTTCCGCAAGAACGTCGCCTAAATAATGGGGCTCTATTGAGGCTAAAGCTGGAGCAGGTCGTGTAATATGCCCATAGAAATGCATTCCGCCGAGAACTGTTGGAATTAATGTCGCTACTGTAAATGGAAGAAGAAAGAGTGGAAGTTGAATTACCACTGAAAGAACTCTTATGAGTTTTTTTGATATAGAAAGCATAGTATATATACTAGTTATTATTTACAGTATATACAATATTAATAAGATTCGCGTTGCAAAGTCAAGAGTTATTTTTGAGGTTTTTGGAAGCCTTAAAAAGTACAAAAAGTAAGTTAAATTGTCCCTTCAATCCAATTCATATTTTTTTGAAAATTGACACACGAAAATTATGTATTTGGTATGCATTTTTTCCAGAATTTCAATTGGTTATTGTATTGAATTTACAGAACCAGTATATTTTTAGTATGGTGAAAGACCTGGCCTTTTTGGTATGGAAAACAATTATTATTTTGTTGGTACTATTCTGGCTTGCTCCTGGTATGTTTTATCTGAGGGCGCAAAGTATTTCTTCATTCGGAATAGCGAATCCAACGAGCATTAAAGATAAAATTGTACGCGATGGCGATATCGTTTCAGCAAGCGATGGAGGCTATACTCTTACCAGATCGTCTTACGATCCCCGTTTGTATGGTGTAGTTACCATCAATCCTGCGGTGGCATTTAATACGAATGAATCGGGTAAACGATACCCAGTTGTTTCATCTGGTAATACGTATGTAAACCTTTCTACCATTAACGGCAAAATTAAAAAAGGCGATCCTATTACATCGTCACCCATTCCGGGTGTAGGTATGAAAGCTACGGAATCTGGTTATATCCTTGGATATGTTCTAGAAGATTTTTCAAGCGATGATGCTCGAGAAATTAAACGTGTTAAAGTTCAGGTAGATACACAGTTTTTCGCTCCACTAAGCTCTGGACCACGTTCAAAAATACTCGATATTTTTAGACTTTCTGCCATAGCAACATATGAGAAACCATTAACTGTTCTCCGCTATGTAGTAGCAGCCATAGTCGTGGTTCTTTCCTTTATTCTTGGATTTCTTTCGTTCGGACGAGTTGCATCTGTAGGAGTCGAAGCACTGGGGCGTAATCCTCTTGCTGCTCGGATGATTCAACTGGGAATTGTTATGAATGTCTTGATCACAATTACCATCATTGGCTCCGGACTGGCAATTGGCTATTTTATATTAAAAATTTAAGGAAACGAACGTTTATTTTATACAATTTCTTACGTCAGTTTTAATTAATTTTTTTATTGTTTTTTTAATTTTATAACGATGAGTATTATTCTAAATGATCCGGCATTGATAGGTTTTTTAACGAGCGTGCTAATTTTAACCGCCCTTTTTATATATGGCTTTTTTTATATTCTAAAAAAACAATGGGAACTGCAAAAAAAAGAGCGGATTTTGGAACAAAAAGCAGCTGATATCATAAATGATGCACAAAAAAATGCTGTCGATATTGTAGCGCAAGGAGCAAAAAATGCCGAATCATTACTTACTCAAACAGAAACCTTTAAACATAATATAGAAGAAGATTTAAAAAAAATACTAAGTTCAGAAGTGAATGACTACCGATCATTGCTGAACGAAAAATTATCTTCTATCCTATCCAATTACCAGAATGTGTTGCTTCAGACAGGTAATCTCTATGCACAGTCAATACGTGAAGCCACCTCTAAATTGAAGGAAAACCAGGATAAAAATGCTCAAACGTTTAAATCAATGATTGAAGATCAGTCGCTTACTGCTAAATTCTATATTCAACGAAAAATTGACGAAGAACTAGAAAAAGCCAAAAAAGAGATCGATGAATATAAAGAAGGTGAACGCAAAAAAATTGACAAAGCAATACGTAATGTCATTATTTCACTCTCTGAAGATGTCTTCGAAGGTTCTCTCAGTGTTGATCAACAAGAAAAGCTTATTTTTAGAGCCCTTGAAGAAGCGCAAAAGAAACATATTCTTGAAATTGGATAATAAAATTATGGAACTAAACACACAAAAACCATGGATTAGTGATATAGTCGCTCAGCTTCATACAAAACTTGAAGCAGATAATTTTTTAATACAACTCTCAGATCTATCTGAATCCCTATTCAATAATAAAATTAATTTTAAAGACAAACTAAACACATTGTTTTCGTCAGACCTTTCTCTATCTATTTTGAATGGAATTAAAGAAGCCAACATAGATGAAAATAACCGTATTGAAATCCAGCACTACCTAGAACAAATTTCAGACTCTGTTAAAAAGACTCCAATTATCAACATAACACTCGCTTTTAGGCCAAAACAGAGCACAACTCAGAAAATCTATGATTGGCTATCTTTACGATTAAGAAAACCTGTATTGCTGAATTTTAAAGTAGAAAGACAAATAATTGCTGGAGCCATTATTGAATTTAAAGGAAAATATTTTGAATATACCGTGCATAAATCATTAAATGAATATCTAACCGAGCATATCAAAGATCTTAAACCCACTCATTCATCAGTTCCCGACATTAATGGAAAATTACACTAAATACTTAAACGCTGTCGGAGAATTTGGCATCGTCCGAGAAGTAAACCACCCGATCGTGATTATTTCGGGCTTGCCATACACTCGTCCTCACGAAATCGTATTGTTTGAAACCGGACAATGGGGCGAAGTATATTCAATTGAAAAAGACATGATTGAAGTGCTTGTTTTTTCAAAGGATCCTATCAAAGTAGGAACACAACTTACCCGTACGAATAATTTTCTTTCTATTCCCATCGGTCCGGAATTATTAGGTAAAATGGTGGATCCGTTAGGCAACCCTTTTTCTGCGAATTCAGTCTTCAAGAAGCCCCAAGAATATAGGGAAATAATAACTGACGTACAAGGAATCGGATCACGTTCGAGAATTAAAGAGCCCTTTAACACCGGTGTAAATGTTGTTGATATTATGATTCCTCTTGGAAAAGGGCAAAAAGAACTGGTAATTGGAGATAGAAAAACCGGAAAGACAGCCTTTCTTCTTTCTATGATTAAAAGCCAGGCTAAATTAGGGACAATATCGGTATATGCTGCTATCGGTAAGCGGAAAAGTGATATTAAAAAGTTAAAAGAATTTTTTATTAAAGAAAACATTGAGAATAATGTAATAATTGTGGCTTCCAGTTCGCAAGACTCCCCAAGTCTTATTAATCTCACTCCCTATTCGGCTATGGCTATAGCTGAATATTTTAGAGATAAAGGTCAAAATGCCATTGTACTACTCGATGATCTTTCTACACACTCAAAAGTATATCGCGAAATCGCGCTCGTCTCTAAACGTTTTCCCGGTCGTGAATCTTATCCAGGCGATATTTTTTATATTCATGCACGACTTCTCGAAAGATCAGGAAATTTCAAACATCCTCAGAAAGGTGAGGTAAGTATAACCTGTTTCCCTATAGTAGAAATTGTAGAAGGAGATTTAACAGGATATATCTCCACTAATCTGATGGGAATGACGGACGGACATATATTTTTTGACAGTAATGTCTACTATAAAGGAAGAAGGCCTGCTATCAGCCTTTCTCTATCAGTCACAAGAGTTGGCAGACAAACACAAACAGCGCTAAATAGAGAGATTAATCGCGAACTGACAGCCTTCCTAGGTTTATATGAACGAATGGAAAATTTTTCTCACTTCGGAGCCGAATTGTCAGAAAAAATTAAAGGCATTCTCCGGACAGGTCAAAAAATATATCGTTTTTTTAACCAACATTATGGTGTCATTGTGCCTTCAACAGTACAGCTTGTTATTTTTGCACTCATATGGGCTAAGGTTTTTGACGAGAGTACAGACGACTCGCTTGATGATTTCTCCGAAAAATTAATTACAGCTTATACGGACGAAAAGAATAAAAAAATTTTTGACGAACTTGTGAATGCCGAAAACCTCTACAAATTACTTACGAATGTTACTAAGAAAAAAGAGGAAATATTTAAACTATGCAAACTCAATTTGGCATCCAAACAGATATAGATCTGGTTAACACCTTAAAAACAGTTACCCAGGTATACCAGGAAATCGCGGTTATGAAAATGCAGAAGGTGAGAGTTTCTGTCCTCATGACACGCGACTATCTAAATAAATTATCAGAAATATTTTATGATGTTAAACGTTCGTATAATAAAGAACTGAATAAAATATTAGAAAAAGAAAAAAAGAAGGCCCAGAAAATCCATAAGGAAACTCGGGTTTCTATTTTACTTTCACCCAATACGAAACTTTATGGAAGTATCGTGTACCGTGTTGTAGAAAAATTCATTGCTGATGTTAAAAAAAATAACGACGACATAACCATAATAGGAAGACTAGGAAGAGAGTTATTTGCTAATGGACAAATGACACGCCCGTACACATATTTTGAGATTCCCGACTCAGAAATACGAATGGATGACTTGCGAGCCATCATTTCCCATATCGAAAGTTATGACAAAATTAATGTATACTATCCCCGATTTGAAAACATAGTAAGTCAGCGGGCAACTAACACGAACGTTTCTGGAGACGAACCCATGAAACAAGGAGAAGAACTTAACTATCGTGAACGTTCTTACTTATTCGAGCCAAATCTTCAAAGTATTCTTGATTATTTCAAAACCCAGATGATTTCTTCTCTCTTTAAACAAACAGTACATGAATCGCAATTAGCTCGCTTTGCTTCACGTATTAAAGCTATGGAGGAGGCCTTAGACAATATAAACGTTCGTTCAAAAGAACTCGGAATTCAGCAGAATAAAATATTAAAAAGAATTGAAAATAAGAAGCAAATAGAGAGAATTGCAGGAATATCATTATGGATGAAATAAGTCATTGCTTTTGTGTACTATATATTTATGAAAAACCAAGGAAAAATAGTCCGAATTAAAGGTCATATTATTGATATTGAATATACAGGAGCACCGCCGGATATGCATGACATTCTTGTTTTGGAGCAAGATCCTTCTGTACAGATGGAAGTATATGCCTCATCAAGCCGAACGAGCTTTTATTGTTTTTCCCTTTCACAAACTAAGAAACTTTATCGGGGAGCTACGGTTATAAACACAGGAGAAAGTTTAAAGATACCGGCAGGCACAGGTGTTTTAGGCCGGGTAATGGATGTATTCGGTACACCACAAGATGGTGATAAAGCGATTGAATATGCAGAAAAGATTCCAATATTCAGCAAAGATATCAATTTTGATACGATCATCGTACCCAATCAGATAATGGAAACGGGAATTAAGGCACTCGATTTTTTTGCACCGATTCTCCGCGGAGGAAAAGTAGGTTTATTTGGAGGAGCAGGTGTAGGCAAGACAATTTTGCTAACTGAAATTATTCATAATATCGTTATTCTAAATAGAGAAGATAATATTTCCGTTTTCACAGGCGTAGGTGAACGTGCACGTGAAGGACAAGAACTTCATGAATCGTTGCAAGAAAGCGGTGTTTTACCGTCCGTGGCTTTGTTATTTGGTCAAATGGGAGAGAATCCGGCCGTACGATTCCGAACAGGAACGGCAGGAGTAGCCTTAGCAGAATATTTTAGAGACAAACTGAAAAAAAATGTTCTATTCTTTATTGATAATATTTTTAGATTTGCGCAGGCAGGTTATGAACTTTCAACGCTCATGAATACAATACCCTCTGAAGGCGGGTATCAAGCTACCTTGACATCAGAAATGGCTAATTTTCACGAACGATTATCTTCCACAGATTCCGCGAGTATTACTTCGATAGAGGCCATTTATGTGCCCTCAGATGATATTACCGATTATGCTGTGCAGTCTATCTTCCCCTACCTTGATTCTATGGTAGTTCTATCACGTTCAATATACCAGGAAGGCCGATTTCCTGCTATTGATTTACTATCCTCAACATCTTCAGCTTTAAATGCGGATATTGTCGGAGAAGATCATTATAAAACTCTGATAAATACACAGAATTTATTAAAAAAAGCTCTCTCTCTTGATCGTATCGTAGCTCTGGTCGGAGAAGCAGAACTTTCAACAGAAGATCAGATAGTATATAAACGGGCGAAAATTATCAAAAACTATATGACGCAATATTTTTTTGTAGTTCAGAGTCAGTCAGGCAAAAAAGGTGTGCAGGTTAACCGAGAGACAACCGTTAAAGATGTTAAAAGCATCCTCGACGGTAAATATGACGATTATCCACCAGATACCTTTTTATATATCGGATCCTTAAAGGATCTAACAAGCATGTATGGCTGATAAACTTTCACCAATAACACCTCTCCATGTCTTTGTGATGACGGGAGATTCTGTGGTATATAACGATATTGCAGCGTCCGTTTCATCACGCAACGATACGGGCCGTTTTGATATTCTTCCCTTCCACACAAATTTCATATCGATTATAAAGGAATTCGTTCTTATACAGAAAAATGGTGGAGAGAAAAAAGAAATAGTTATCAAAAATGGCATTATGAGGGTGTATGAAAATAATGTCCAAATATTTGTAGGTTCAGGACAGTAGTTACATCGATTCTACATCAAGTCTCATTGCCGGACTCATGGTTGTCTTAATGAAAGCCTTCTTTATATGTGTTTTTCCCAGTGAATTAATGAACACACGTACGTTTTCCTCTATAACTTCCGGTTTATAAGAAACTTTTCCAATAAGCTGGTGTAACAGCGGAAATTTTGCTTCAGACTTCCATCGAATGACACCTTTGGCAAATTTATTCTTTGTTTCTTCTGGATTGGTTGAAACAGTACCTGTTTTAGGATTTGGCATCAGGCCACGCGGTCCAAGAATTTTAGCGAATTTAAACAATTTTGGCATATAAGAAGGATGACTGATAAGGACATCGAAGTCAATTATTCCTTTCTCTATGGCCCCAATAACTGAATCGTCAACTATTGTAACCCGGACTGTTTTTCCAATTGAATGAGGAAGATCGACTTCTCCTCTTAAACCTTGTTCATCTAGATTGATATGTAGCTCTACAGACTCGTCAAATCCAGCATATGCAATTGCTTTCAGATGCTTAACGGCCTCTGTCAATGAATATATTTTTTTTGCATCTACTTTTTTTAATGCAGCCAGATGTTTTTTACCGTGAGTAAATTTTTTTACTGATACTGCTTCACTTTTTTTCACTTCTTTTTTAACGTTAGTTTTTTTCGAATCTGATTTGCTTTCCTTTTCGGCTGATACTTCGTTCTTTTCATGTGTATCTACTTTTTCCTCTTTTACGGATTTCTTAAGTTTTTTTTCTTCAGCACGATTTTTTTGTTCCTTTTTTTGTTTTTCCTCAACTTCTTCCAAGCCGAGTGTTCGAGTTCTGATTTTTCCCATATATATAATAAATTTTATTCTGTATCAATTCCCATACTTCGAGCCGTACCTCTGACAATATTTGCGGCCGCCTCAATTGTATCTGCATTTAAGTCTGGCATTTTTTCTTTTGCAATGGCTTCTACGTCGGCTTTTGACAATTTACCGACTTTTTCTAAATTTGGTTTGCCTGATCCTTTTTCAACAGAAGCTTTCTTCTTTATCATTGCAGAAACTGGAGGTAATTTTGTTACAAACGTAAAGCTTCTATCTACATAAACAGTGATAACAGCAGGAATAATTTGCCCCTTTAATTTTTCAGTTCGAGCATTGTATTCCTTAATGAAGTCCATGATTGGTACTCCATGCTGTCCAAGTGCCGGACCGACTGGAGGTGCCGGGGTGGCTGTTCCTGCCGGAAGATTCAACTTAATAATTGTTTTTACTTTTTTTCCTGCCATATATTATAAAATTCTATAAATTACAATTTAGCGACCTGAAGAAAATCAAGTTCTACTGGAGTCTCTCGATCGAAGATCGATACAAGAACTCGGACTTTTCCTTTTTCTTCATCAATGGCCTCTATTGTACCAAGAAAATCGGCAAAAGGGCCACCAGTTATCTTAACAGCTTCACCAACGGAGAATTTAGCTTTAAATTTCGGTTGTTCCTGTGCAACGAACTTCATGATTGCTTCGACTTCTTTTTCGGAAATGGCAGTTGGTTTAAGACCAGCTCCGACAAATCCGGTTACACCTTCGGTGGTGCGCACAACCAACCATGTATTATCGTCAAGAAGCATGCGCACTAAAACATAACCTGGAAAGACTTTTTCAGAAGCTTTTGTCTTTTTACCTTTCTTAACGACAACAATTTCACGGGTTGGAATGATGACATCAAAAATTCTATCTTCAACTCCCAAACTTTTTACTCTTTGCTCCAATGCAGTCTTGACACGGCTTTCATAGCCTGTCTGAACATGAATAACGTACCATTTAGCATCAGCGCGATTTGCGCCCGCTTCTTGTGGAGTTTCAGAATTCTTCGTATCTGCCATTGTTATATAAAATAATAATTCAATTATTCCTCTAGAATTGTACTAAACTTCATCATCGATGTGTTAACAACTCAAGTGCTTTTGCAAGCAGAACATCTATTATACCGATGTACAGTCCTATAATCAAGGTGATTGCAATAACTACCGTTGTAAGCCTAATTGTTTCCTTCCGAGTTGGCCAGGAAACTTTTTTAAGTTCTTCCACAATGTCCGCTGCAAAAGCCTGGCGGGTTGGCGTATTTTTACTCATAGTTGATATTCTAACATACCATAATCAGACTTTCATGAGAAAATATATCATCCATGATAAACTAAATATATGGTTACTGAATTTATTCGTATAACGGTTCTTTCGCTTGCTGTGGTATTGTCTTTCGCAGCTGCACGGATAAATCTCCACGGATATGAACTTCCCATTGCGATATTCTTCTTCATCGGCCTGTTTATTCTGAAAAAAGTAGTGTTTCCTCATGGAACACTGTGGCGCGTTATCGAAGGCTTCATCTTTACGGTTATTACTGTTTTTACTGTACTGACAACTGGTGGAGTTGAGTCGCCGTTCTTCTTCCTTATTTATTTCCTTCTGTTTTCCTTAAGCATTCTTTTTGAGCCGCCGGTTTCTCTGAGCTTCTCCATGGTTATTATTCTATTGTTTATATTCAAAACTTCCTCTGACATGCCGTTTAAATCGCTTATACCCATTTTCTCTCTGGCATTTCTGGTACCATTTGCTCTGCTTCTTTCGCAAGAGCGAATTGAAATTGAAAAAATGAAACTTCACGATCAGGCATTAAAAGAAGATACATATCTGTTTTTATCGTTAACGCTCAAAAAACATCTGAATTCAATTAAAGAAATTGCTGAAAATATTCGCGACCAAGCAAACGCCGATAAAATCAATAAGCGCCTGAAGACAATCGAAAAGCTCATTCAACGATACGAAGAACAATAACTTTTACCCTAATCTTATGAATACATTTTTCCTACTGATGGCGATATTTTTATCATGCGTCATGCCTTTGAATGCAGCAGAAATGGAATCTCCGCGATTCAGAATAGAATCTGGTAGTGTTGACTTCACTCTTCCGGAGACGCCTAGCGAAGGCTCCCATCAGAATAATAATAATCCAGATATAGAAATATATAATTCTAATGGAATGTTAATAAAATCAGATAGTCAGTCAACAGATAGCACTCCTTTTCGATTTAGTATAGGCAACTCATTGTTAAGTTTTAAAGATGTGAGCCCAAACATGCCATCAACCGTATCATCTCTGATAAGTGTAACCGGAGGACGAACTCTATATCAGATTTTCTTATCTGAATCTAATGAACTAAATAAACTGAGCGGAGAATCAATACCAGATACAATATGCAGCGCCAATAGAAAATGCACCCCAGCTATCGCCGCACCGTGGAATTCAATTTCTGCCTACGGTTTTGGTTATTCACTATCAGGACAGAATATTCCAACAGACTTTATAAATGGCACGTATTTTCGACCTTTTGCGAACATTAAAAAAAACAAACAACCGATTGCAATTATGAAAGCCAGTGATAAAACTGATGAACGACATGCGACCATCACACTAAAAACTATTGTATCTGCTGTCCAAGCCGACGGCACATACGAATCAGTCATTAATTTCTTAGCAGTACCTGGATATTAAAAAAATAAGTACCAATAACCGTATGAAAATATTTACTAGTATCATTTTTATTACAGTTTTTCTATCCGTATTTTCCACACGGATATACGCCCAGCAAATCGGTTTATCTTTAACTCCTTCCCTTCACGAAATTACCGCCAAACCAAACACTACCATAGATCTAAAATTCACGTTGGAAAATATAGGAGATCCGGCTCTAGTAAGCCTCAAACTAGTAAATTCTGCTCCTTCTGATACCTTTGGAAATGTAGCTTTAAAACAATCACTTAGCAGCCCTATTCTATTCAACATAAAAGAATACAATTTAGAAAACGGAAAACCCTTTATAATGAAGACAAAAGAACAAAAAAAAATTTCTCTCACATTAGAAATTCCCGAAGATATTAAGGAAAAAGATTACTATTACTCGCTCATCGCCCAAACAAGTCCTCCTCCTGCCGAAGATGGGAGTATTTCGGCCCGCGGCAGCCTAGGTATCGCATCAAATATACTTATCTCTGTTGCTAAAGAATTTCCCGCTGATTCTAAGGCAAAAATAGTATTATTTGAAATTCCTGGAACATATAAACTTGGACTGTTCGGAAAGACGATATATGTAGTTAACAGCAGTAAACCAATCACCACTGTACTTACGGTTCAAAATAATGAAATTCACCGGATAAAACCCTCTGGTATTATAAATATATCGTCGACTTTTGGTGAAAAAAAGAGTTATGCCTTACCTCCTCAGAATATTTTGGCAGAATCACAAAGAACAATTCAGGCCGAATTAGCATACAGAAACAATGAGGCAACCCTGTACCTGCCTTCACTAAAGCCAGGTCTATATACCATGCAGACAACACTTTCTCTTCCCGTATCTTCGACAAAGTTGGAATCAACTCTAGAGTTTATTGCCCTGCCATTTACTCTGCTCAATTGGTTGGGACTTTTAATAGCTGTAACGATAATTATTTTTCTTATTTATCGAAAAAAAAACCATTCTGAATTTGAGACAGATTAGAAAATTACTCCAGATAAATTTAGCGAAAAATTCTTCAAAATGTAGCAGATAAGCGATTGATATTTTGTGCAAGACCGTTAGAGTTAAGGTATGGAATCGTTTATTTTCTCAGCTAAAAAACTTTTCGAACAGTTTAAAGTTGAATTTCTCCTATTAGCAGGCGCTCTGTGTTTGGCTATTGTATCTGCAGCCGTACTCTATAAATCTCAGATTAAATCTGAACCTGCATTTAAGATTACTGAGGAAAATACAAAAACCTCACAAAGCAGCATTAGTGTAGATATAGAAGGCGCGGTGCGTAAACCAGGATTATATAATTTTGAAAAAAATGCCCGTCTTAAAGACCTTATTGCCAAAGCAGGCGGATTGAGCGATAGTGCCGATAAGTATTATTTCGCCAAAAATTTTAACCTCGCATCACTTCTTAAAGATCAGGAAAAGATTTATATTCCCTCCTCAACTGAATCAGAAATAAGTACAGTTACCAATCAATCTAGAGAAAGTTCTAACGGTTTAATCAGCATTAATAACGGTTCCCGTGAAGAGCTTGATTCCCTCAGCGGTGTTGGTGCCACAACGATTGACAAAATTATTGCAGGCAGGCCATATCAGAACATTGATGAATTACTATCTAAAAAAATATTGAAGTCTGGTGTATATGAGAATGTTAAAGATCAACTTAGTTTATGAACTTCAGTCCTGAAATATTTACTACGGTGATAAATCATTATCTTCCAGAGCCGCATGCTTCCCTATTAAATGGAATTATATTTGGAATTCCCTTGAAAGGAGATAAAGTGTTCTATCGTGAAATTCAAGTTGTTGGCCTATTGCATATCGTAGTCTTATCTGGTACGAACATTAATATTATGACAGCGCTTGTCACAAAAATAACATCTGGTATTAGCAAATTACACTCATACTTGATAACGATACTATTCGTTATTATTTTTATAGCTTTTGTCCGTCCTCAAGCCCCGATTGTCCGTGCCGGTTTTATGAGTATTTTAACGTTTGTATCTATTATTACCGGCAGAAAAACTTTCGCTATCTATGTACTTGGCATTTCTGCTCTTATTACAGCCCTAATAAGGCCTGAATGGATACAAGGTGTGTCGTTTCAACTCTCATATGGTGCTACTTTAGGTTTAATTCTCTTCAGTAGTAAATCTAAAAATGAGGAAAAAGATCAATCGATTTTTTCACAAATAAAAAACTACTGTATGGAGGATTTTAAAACTTCGATGGCTGCACAGGTTTTTACTGTGCCCATAATATTTATTTATTTTAGACAGGTATCTCTTATTGCGCCTTTTGCAAATGTGTTCATTTCATGGGTAATTGCCCCGCTTATGATATTTGGTTTTTTAACTGCCTTTTTGGGAGCCATTCACCCAGTTCTCGGACTTGTGTTTTCATTTATTTGCTATGGACTTCTGAGCTATATAGTATGGATTATTAAAACTCTCGCCTCACTGCCCCTCATTTTTTTTCAATTTTAGATTATGGAAAATTCCTCTCCATCTATTAAATTTCTTTTCTTCATGTGTATGTTTTCCATATTGATTCTGAGCTTTATATTTTTTAAGTATGCTTTCGATACACGGACAAAAATCGTATTCTGCGATGTGGGACAAGGCGATGCTGCTTATATTCGAATTCATAATCAAATCGATGTTCTAATTGATGCCGGCCCAGACAATTCTGTACTTCGGTGTTTAAATGAGCACATGCCCTTCTACGATCGCACAATCGAAATGGCATTTATCAGTCATCCTCAGAAAGACCATTATTTTGGATTTCTTGAAATTGGCCGAAGATACAAGATTCTCAATATGTTTATGACACCGCTAAAGAGCAAGAATGAATCTTTTCGCACCTTATTGAAAATACTAGCGTTAAATCAAACTCATATTTATTTTCCTCATGAAGGTATGCATCTAACTGTGGGAAACGATACATTCAATTTTGTATGGCCTTCTAGTGGGTATTTAATGTCTTCCTTAACAGATCATCTCCAAAAGACTGAATATCAATTGACTAAAGAGACATCTACTGCTGATATTAACCAATATATGGGTGAATCCTCTCTTGATCCGAACACTTTCTCGCTAATATTTACTTTCAGAGAAAATAATCTGATACTTCTATTTACTGGAGATGCGGATGCACAAACGTTAGCTAAAATTGAAGACAAAACACAAATAAAAACGAATATTCTTAAAATGCCACATCACGGCTCTAAGACTGGTGTAACTGATAATTTTCTTCAGTTAGCAGACCCTACCGTATCGGTGATAAGCGCAGGCAAGAATAATCGTTACAATCTTCCATCTAAAGAAATTATAGAAATGTTTAAAAAATATCATAAAAAGTATCTTGGGACTTATTCCGAAGGAAGTATAGTATTCTACCTACAGAACAACACTATTGAACGTGGGAAATAAGGAGAATTATTAAATCCCAGTAGTAATTTATTTTAACACCAGTTTTGCTGGTTACGAACGTACTATTACTTGTAACCTGAATGCCTTACATAGTATTATATTAGAAAATCGACTGTTTTAAATTTCTATTAAATATGTTTATTTTTACACTAACGTAGTTCAACATCTAGTTTTTAAGTAGAGTTGCAATTTTATCAGTTTTAAATTTTTACACAACCTAAGCAGTTTTATGTCGAACGTTTTGTATGAAGTTTTTTACGTTATTTTAACTATCGTATTTTATCTATCTGAACATTCAGCTAAGGAGTATGCCGCGAATTTCTTTGAAGATTTGAAATGCCTCATACCCTATCCATGTTTTGCCGATAAGATTAACAGGCAACCCTGGATCTAAGCGGAGTAAAACCAAGTATTCATCAATCACTTTTTTAAGCTTCACTGCTTTATCTTCATTTTTTGATAGGATATCATGCCATTTTTTAAATAGTTCCCTATATTGCTTATCTAATGCTGTTTTCTGCCACACCTTTTCAATCAGTATCTCTTTATCACCAAAAACATGTTCTGACTCAAACGCCTGCACATACTGTTCCTCTTCTTTCTGTGAAACCAGCAGTTTAAGGTTATTTATGATAGGGTGCGGAGTTATCCAAAATGACCTGTGCCAAGGGCCTAAACCCCACCCTGCTACTTCACGTCGTAAACGATCGCGAAGATCTCGTTTTTTTTCAGGAATTTCATAAGAAAGTATTCGCCATTTGCCATCCCATGTATCTTTCATAAATCGAAAAATAGGAAAATTAAGAGATAATTCTTGAAATCCTTTATCAGTGATTTTATATCGATTAGTATCTCCAGATTGCTGCTGAATAGCAGAATCTAATTCAGACTGTGCCTGCGATAAAGCCGCGTCTGTAGAAGTTTTATCTAATTCCTGGACAATCGAGGCTGTCTTATTTAAATCAGCACCTTCTAGTTTTTCTATTTTACCTTCCTTTAACAACCCTGAAATAGTGCCTCTTGTTTTCTGATTGAAGTATATGTCAAAAACATTTTGAACTTTTTCATCTAATACTACGTAGTCGAATTTAACATCGGTAAGTAAAAATAATGCGAGTAATATTTTCGTCCGTCTTTCTTTAACTGCCATAGTATTAAAAATGTAACAGACGATAAATATTTTGTCAATAAGAAGATAATTAAATGTAATTAATAATTTAAAAATATTTCAGATTATGTATTTAGAAGTGTATT
This sequence comes from uncultured Gammaproteobacteria bacterium, assembly GCA_964490875.1. Taxonomy (GTDB): domain Bacteria; phylum Patescibacteriota; class Microgenomatia; order UBA1406; family GWC2-37-13; genus CAYYYG01. The sequence goes on along the minus strand of CAZBEF010000010.1, from coordinate 21,533 downwards.
TAGATTAACTTGTATTCTATTGTCTATCGGGAAAAGTAAGTATAAGGCTTAAAAATAATCTAGAAGTATAAAAAACAGCATAACTGCTATACGAACGAGATAAATACAGTAAAAATGTAATTTATCTTTTTAAAAGATTAATGTTTGTTTTATATAGTAATTATTACTCAAGTCATACTACTAATAATAAATTGTATATTGTGCTGAGCATATCCTTTAATGACGTTCTAGATACATATAAATGACAACTATCATTTATTCAGTTGGTCTGATAATCGGTCTCCTATAATAGTCTTTTTGGATCAGAAGTAATAGGCAACCACATCATGTATATTTTTGAATATATTATTAATAATGATTTCAAAAAAATGTAATAACTTAGTAATAGGATTCATTTGATCACTTTTAATGAAACTATCAGATTTCTAGCCAAAAAACGTTTTAATTACATTTATTCTGCCTTTAAGATTACTTTTCTAGTCTATCGTATTGACTAGATTGATAAAAAAAATAGGCTGAAGAATTATATTAATACCTTAGACACATCTGCAGGTGAAGTTGCCAAAGATCATTAAAATAAATATTTCGGCCTTTTTATGCCCCAAACTTAATATAGATGGTTTTAGAAGAATTACTATATAAACAATATATAATACTATAAGATTTTATATTTTAGGGGATTGTTAAGATGGTCTAAACAACATTCGGTATAATATATAAATACATTTAAATAATAAATAATCTATACTGGTTCTCGATTTTTCCTTCAAAATAACTATATCAAAACATATACTAAATATCTCTTGACAAGCGTAATTCGCTTATACTAAGATGATATTCATGGATCAGAGGTATAATCTCTATAATTTTGAGCCTAAATTTAAGGATTTTCTGCGTGCGGAAAATATTTCGGCAGATACTCTTAAAAACTACCTTTCCGATATTCGTCATTTCGTAGGTTGGATTAGTAATAACCTTGACAAGGACAAAGTATCTACCTCTTTAGATTTTATTCAAAAAGAAACGATTGCTTCTTATAAGGAATACTTATTAAAAAATCTCGTTCCTGTTATCACTGTTAACAGAAGATTATCTTCTTTACGAAAGTATTTTGATTTTTTAGTAAAAGAAGCTCATATTTCACATAATCCAGCACGCCTGGTTCATAACATTCCTAAAACTCCTCAATTAAATAAAAATAAACAAGTGCCTGACAAGCCTCAAGATACTCCTGATATAAAAGTATCAAAACCTGACATGCATATTCAACCAGAGTCTATCAGATTCAATTCCTCTCGTTTTAAGTTGATTCAGTATGGAATAATCGGAATAGTCTTTACATTTCTGTTGTTTAACATTACTTCTTTCTTAGTAAATAAATATAGTAGTAAAAACTCTTCCGCTGCCAAAGTGGAAAAACCGAAAAGAGGTAGAATTTTAGCATTTAAAGGAAAGTTGTATGATAATCTGGGAAATCCCATTACTTCTAAAACAGATGTCGCATTTAGAATATATAATCAGGAAAAATCAAGTAAGCCGATATACACTGGACTATGTAAAGGAGTTAACGGCGTAACTCCAGATTTTGACGGTTTTACTTCGGTTGTAATCGGAAAAGACTGCAACATGGATCCTATTCCCCAATCTATATTTTCAGAGTATCCTGGGCTGTATTTAGGTATCAGTATAGGATCGGATAAAGAGTTGGAACCCCGTCAACAGATAGCCAATGTTTCGTATTCACTAGATTCCGAGCGTTTACAAGGTATGGAATTAGGCTCCAGTGCAAGCTCTGTTCCGTATATAGATGATAATGGAGCTATTCATATTGAGGCTTCTGAAAGCGCCATTTATGGACATTCTCCAGAAGGAACATTTTCAATAAAAAGTGATGGGGCCCTTTCTTTGGAATCGGGAGATCAAAATGACATTATATTAACCTCTGGACTTTCAGGAAGCCTTAAATTTAAGACAGGCGGCTTCGCCGATTCAGTCAGCAATTTGTTTATTGGCAGCGATGGCAATGTAGGAATAAGCACCGAAGATGCATCTGATTTTAAGCTTCAGGTTGCTGGCGATGTTGGACCAGACAGTAATGATATATTCAATTTAGGTTCAGAAACCAAACAGTGGGCAACCATTTACGCAGGTAAATTTCTCCAAAATGGCGTTGCTTTATGCGATGAACAAGGCAATAATTGTCCCAAAAATATAAGCTCTTGGACCCTATCTTCCCCTTATTTGTATATGAATCAATCTAATACTAAAGTTGGAATCGGAACTTCTAATATAAACTCAATAATAAGCAAACTATTTGTTACAAAAGATCCATCAGACAATGCGACAGGAAAAGCTCTAGCGATATTCGATCAGACGGAGAAACAGGATATAATAGCTGCTTCTGCTTCGGGTCAGACTCGATTTGTTGTGAAATATAACGGCGATACGGGAGTTGGCACTGTAAATCCATCTGCACGGCTGGATGTGAGCGGCGGCCAGACAAAGATAGAAGTATCAACCCAGTATACACAGCGTCTTTGCCACAGCGGTTCAGATACAACTTCTACTCAAAATGTTCTTATCGGCGACTGCGAAACAGGAGGAGCGGATATCGCAGAATATTACGGTAGCTCAGATAGAACAATAGAAGCTGGAGATATTGTTATCGCATCGAACGGAGGTTTAATCGCAAATGGAAATAGTAAGGCGTATGTCAATAAATCTGATACTGCGTATGATTCCCGTGTAATCGGCGTTGTATCTACGAAACCATATGACAGTTTTGGAAATAATTTCAGCAAGGATGAATATGCATTTCCTGTGGCTCTGGGAGGCCGCATACCAGTAAAAATCTCAAAGAATTCGGACGTGATAAAAGCGGGAGATTTACTGACAGCATCTGCTGAACCGGGTAAAGCGATGAAAGCAAAACAAGCTGGACAGATTATCGGAAGAGCTTTAGAAGATTGGTCGCCAGAACAAGATAAAAACAGCATTTTAACATTTGTCAATATTTCATGGAATGACCCTTCTCTTTCTCTAAATTCAACAGGAGAAGTAAGATCGGATTCAACAACTGAATATGTATATAATGGAATGCTTAAAAAAGAAGAAAATCAGATAAGATTATTCAATAGTATCTTCGAAAGGGCATCAGAAGAGGAGAAAAACCTCTTAACTGCACTTTGGCAAGCAAAGAATTTTTCTGCTGAAAAATCTGGAGAATTTTTAGATATCGCCTATTCTAAAGCTCAAAACACCATCTTAAAAATTCAGAATTTAATCGTAGCAGAGAAAATACAATCACCTATTGTTGAGACAACAGATCTGATTGCGACAGGTTCTTCACGTCTGGCGAATATACACACAAATGAAATTAATACGGACGGAAAAAGTATCGAAATTAATCTGGATCAGCCTGCCGATTCCTCCCCTTCTGCTACAAAAGGACCGCTTGCAGAGCTCATTATTAAAGGCGTCAATGGACAAAAAGCAGCCTCTATTGATGCGGCAGGTAATGCTACGTTTAGTGGAACTCTTGCAGCAAATTCGGCTTCTATATCTGGTGAATTGGCCGCAAGATCCATTACATCTGATGCTTTGAATTCTCAGTTTGCTACGATATCAGGTACTCTGGTAGCCGACAATATTCAATCAAATACTATTAGGGCATTAGAACAAAGAATCAATTCGTTGTCAGATTCGAGCAAAGCACAAGCTTCGCTGCCAGCATCGTTGAGTCAAAATCCAGCTCCTTCATCAGATTCAGCAGCAATAGCTTCTAATAACACAAATACTTCGACCGATGAAACCACAAAAAATTCATCATTCGATACAAAAGAAATACAAAAACTCATTGCTCAAATTAAAAATGACCAGCTCGCTGATCCACAATATTATCATGTCCCCGATTCTATACAAAACCCGTCTGAAAGTATAACAAACCGAACCATTACCCATTTGGCCGACGAAATGGAACAGCTAAAGCTCGAGAATTTAACCGTAACAGGAAAAGCAAATGTCTATGCTATAAATGCCGCGCAGTCGGTAACAGTGGGAACAACCATTATTGAAAATGATTCAATCCTATCGCTGGCTAATAATCTAAATATTTCTGCCCTATCAACCATCACACTCTTTGATGGGGCTATCACCATAGCTCGGGATGGCACAATGACCTCTAAAGGGGCTGTTATCGCCCGTGGCGGCGTGAAAACCAACACTATCGAAGCGATTGACCACAATGTTACGGTAAAGCTATCTGCGAAAGATTCGGGAGCGGATAAGTTGGTTATAGCCAACCCTGCCGGATCTGAAGTTGCCTCGATTGATGCTTCCGGTTCTGCGCAGTTTGACGAAATCTCGCTCAGCAAATACATGGAAGCCACAGATTCTGGTGCATTAATTAGCGCGGAAGATAATTTTGAAAAGCGCGGATTGTTCGCGCCTGCTTTCAACGCCGATAAAAAAGCCGCCGGCATTGGTATTGTGCCCAAGGATTCTACCGAAGTGATCATTTATACCGATAAAATTAAAGAAGGCTCACTTGTGTACCTTACGCCGACAGAACAATTGACTACTGGACAGTTAAGTATTCTGGAGAAAGAATCATGCAAAGATAAGACTGATGTCTGCCAGCCGTATTTTAGAGTTGGGATAAGCGAAGCTATTCACCCAGAGTTGCAGTTTAACTGGTTGATAATTAATTAAAAAGTGGCTTAATTCGTAGAATAATTGAAGTTATTTCAAGATGTCCGGAAGATCTTCTTTTGTTACTTCAGATCCGACTTCCCGAACCGCTTCCCGGCATACTTCAACCGATGCCTGGCCGAAGAATTCGGAGTAAACTTTGACCAAATCTGTAAGAATCTGTTTTCCATTTCCATTTATCTTTACGCTGCCGTTTAAATCTATTTGAATACCATTTACTTTCCGGGCCTGATCGAAAGCTAAAGGCCCAATAATCGCCTCCTGATCTTTTACTATTTGTGATGCTACCTGTTCGTACACACTCATATGTAGTTAATTAATTCTTATTACTTCTTACACTCTTATATATATCTCCAAATTTCAGCAAACTAAGAGCCATTAAATAATAAGCGGTTAAATATAATACTTCATTTATTCCTTCTACATTCCACATATTCCGACTTACCTGATACAAGAATAAATAGTCGGCAGAATATTGAGCAAATAATGCCACTATTATATATGAAATTCCTTTTTTCATCATGCCGCCCAGAATATTTCTTGATAATAAGTACACCAGAATTGCGAGCGAAATATAAATGGCCTGTCCCATCGGATAACCAAAGTCAAGGAATATTACCAGAGGTGATGACCAATCGAATTGGTAATGCTGTAAAAATAATAAGTAACAAAGAATAAGTAATACTAATGGAATAACTACTGCCTGAATTTTGTTTTGCATTGATTTAATACCAATATGAACCCCGGATGCTTTTGCCAGAAGAACTGTACCATAGATATATAAAGGTATACTGCCAAAATAACCTATATCGCCTATTGAAGGATAGGGTACTTCCATATTTAAGACATAAATATAATATGAATATGCTATCTGGCCAAAAACTTGGGCAAGAAGTCCGAGTGAGAACAAAATAAGCGCTTTACCAAGAAGGCTTTTCCAACCGCCCCATTTATTGGCATTGACCAATCCGAAAATGCCTCCGGTGAGCGCGACAACAAAGTATAAACTACCAAACCATTGCAATAAGGTGTCGTGAGTAATTCCCTCTACAAGAACAAGATTCGGCGGAGTTAATTGAATTAAAATCCACCAGAGAAAAAAGAAGGCATACAATGCAGTTAGAAAAACAAAATGCGACCTATTCTGAAGGTGTTTGCGCATATACCAAGCTTATAGCAAAGTACCTATAAAAGTCAAGTTAAAGAAGAAATCGTATATTTTTTAAGAAAGTGAGTTGGATTCCAGTATTGTTTTGCCTTCCGCAGGCCTTCAATTCCTAAATCCTGTTCGTAGTTGATGAATTCTACATTCTTTTTCTGCATATGTTTTGCGACTTCATGCCGGATAACCGCCGAAGCACCTTTGAAATCCTTGTGTACTTTCTCAAAATGAGCTACTGCATGATTGCCCTGGCAGACATTACTGATCGAGAATGCAATCAGGTTGTTATTGACATAGATTCCAATTGTCTGTAAATTCAGATGCTGAGCTGCATCAAGAATTCTGTTTACGGCTCTGAATTCATGCTCCGTTTCTTCTTTCGATGCATGTTTTATTTCTTCCCATGTTAAGAATAACTTGACTACTTCTTCCCGAGCGCCCCATTCTCGAACATCAAGAAAACTGACTTTATGATCTGGATAGTTTTTTGTAAAATGATTTACCAGCTGGCGTTTATCCTGAAATAACCTCCCCTTCAATTCGGCATGGTCTTTTACTGAATAAACGTAATCATGATTCGCGTGGTCTTCGACGATAGAAAAATTATGCTTATAGTTAGCCAATGCTTTAGCTACTACTTCGGGAATTAACTTGAGCTTATGAGCTAAACCATTCTCCTGTGCCGACTTTAACAACGTTTCTACTGTTTCGACAGGCTTATTTTCTCCTATGAATGTATAAAACGGCTCGCCGGTTATATAATCATGAAATTTGACTACTAGATTATCATTAAGAAAACTGAACTCTGCTTCGTCGTGGACATTGTAACTCCACAGACTCGTAAAATTAAAATCAGAATACGGAGGATATTCACTGACAAACGATTCGATAGTTTCTCTATCTGATAATTCGAGTTTTTTGAAATGAGGAAATAGTAGCTTGGAGTCTGAGTGTGTATGATAGGATGGCTTTTTATGGGAAACACGACGCAGCATCGTGTTATGTAACGGTGTCCAGGTAATTCTCGTCATACAAGGTTTTAAAGGTTTTTATCTGGATATTTTTTGCCGCGTACTTCTTCGTACACTTCCAGATCTGATGTTTTAAATATTTTCTTTATTGAATCGACGGCTTTTTTGGCGTCAAACCACTTGCAAGAATACACATCTATGGTAACAAATTTGCGGCCGACGAAGGTGTGGACGCTTATGTGTGATTCCTCGATGATAACAAAACCAGACCACCCGCCCGGATCATGTGCTCCATTCCCAGGAGTGGTAACCAAGTATGGCTTCGTCATTTTTTTCATATCCATAAGGTCGGGCATTTTATCGAGGAAATCATACAATGCATTTGCATCGTTGAGAACTTTTTTGTCGCAGTTGTAGGCGTCTACCATGAGATGAAGTCCGAACGGTCTGTTATTTTTCATATTTTGAGTAACCCATAATATATAATCATTATAACATCTTAATTTTACTTTTTATATTTTGCTAACTTTTTAGGAATACCATTTATTTTATGCCAAGCTGTTTCCAAATGTGGGAACACACCATGTTGTTGCGCTGCTAAAATAGCAATTGCAGACAAATCTCCTCCTATACGTGTTTCTAACCATCTATTAGTCCACAATGGATATGTGTCCCACATTACTTCCTTTGCTACTTCATAAGGATTCAACCCTAAATACGCTCCTGCAAATGTAATTTGCTTTGATCTAACTTCTTCCTCTGAGAATAAACGTTGAATAATAGGAAAAGCTGTATATGCTGAATAACTCGGTGTGATATCTGGATCATTTTCCATTAGTTTACGAGCTTTGTCTACTGTTAATGCAAGCTGAGTATAATAACCGACAAATGCAGCTACAAATAACGCGTATTTAGCAGGGTCAGGGATTGCATCATAATTAATAGTATGTCCAGTAGCTATACCAACAGCGCTTGTTCCCTGATCACTCAATGCCAACATAGCAAAATTAGCAGGAACAGATCTATGTCTTACATCTTGTATGCGGGTAATTTGTGTTGGGGAATATCCAATGGCTCTATATACATCAGTAGCAGATTGCTTTCCCACAAGAATATTAAATGTAGTGCCAGTTGCATCAGCCCATCTTTGTTTTGCTGATATATCAGGTCCCTTTTTGCATTTTTCCCATTTCCTTATAATTTCAGGCATCTTATCTGTAATGAGCCTGATATTTGCATCACGTTCACGCTGAGACATTAAATCAGTAAAATTAGTGTTGTGACTATATATTAAGTCAGTAGGCATACCTGGTACAACTCCGCCGTATATTGTATCTATAATACTCGCCTTCAGCTCGTCTTTTTGAGGAATATCTGTGCCTCTGGCTTGAACTAAACGCGCTTCTACAATATCATTTACGATCAATCCTAATTCATTATAAAATCTCCATTGGCGGGCATACATTTGAGCTTGTTCATTTGTGATAGGTTCAGCCCAAATCCCTTCACGTTTTTTGGCCTGTTTAAGTTCATATACTGTTCCGAGTCCATTTCCTAGATCTTTTATATTTATATTTGTAGGAGGTTTTGGCTGGAGACTATCTTGCAGATTAAATCTTTTTGTATCTGTCTCAGGAACTAATGAGTAAATATTATCATGGTTATCTAAAGTACCCTTTAAAGTAACTGGTTGAATATGATGTGGCGCTAGTGGAATACTTGTTCGTTCTGCAATACTCATTAGTTTTTAAAATTAATTTAACCTATAGTAATAGTGAAATTATATCAGTCAACAGGCTTGAAGTCAACGTATTATACCTTATTTTCAAACTATGTATTAAATATGTATAAATAGATAAAAATAGAATATAGTAATGTACATATCATAGCCAGTATAGATAGCTCTAAACCAAAAATCAATCGCTTATATGCTACATTGCCAATTCCTGTGCCTGAAGACCGGGTATTTTTGTAAGATCTAAAAGCTCCGCAAGTTCTTCTTCTGACTTCGTAGAAAGCCATCTGATAATATCCGGCAGAAGGTCATTTTTGATTATTTCGGCCAGTTCTTCTTGAGGTTGTTCTTCTCCATTCTCATTCAACTGTCTGTGTTTCTCCATATTTTGTTTGAACTTAATAGCCGTTTTCCCACCGATCAGGTAAATTATTTTTGCAAGAATTGCAAACATTACTCCTCCGGTAAATGTTACCCCGTAGTCACCGGCCAAGAGCATACCAAACCATTTAAAGTCCGGCCAGTTGCCCGGATATGCAATATGTGTACCTGTACGTATTCCAATTTGCTTCAAGCTATTCTGTTTCTTATCCGATCCGGTAAGCTTATACACGGCATATTGAGCCGGATCAAACGGAATTAATCCATTCTCGCCCATCTCAATTGACAACTTATTGCGCATATCGGTGAGCAGAAATAACAATCCTTGCGATAATGCCGGCCCCAAAACGGCAAACAAATTTCGTAATACCGGATCGACTCCGTCTATATATTGCAGAATTTCATTCCTATATTGATTTAATCCCAGATACCCCGCTAGAAATTCGCTTCCCGTGCCGACTATGGTATTTAAAATAATCATGGCGGGAACACTTATTTTTAACATTCTCACAAATTCTTCGCTCTTCTGCTTATTCATTCCGACAGATGTGTATAGTGCAGCTATCCCGGTCATGGAATGCTTAAATAAAGCCATAACATTTACTGCATTTTTGGCTATTTTCTCTGCTTCTTCAATATCCAGATAAAAAGCCCGTGTGGCGGAAAGATTGCAGACATTTTCAAATACCTGATCTAATGAATCGCGAACATGCAAACCATTCGAGGTCTCGGTAAACATGGCGGGATTCCAATCCGATGTTAAAAACAGTTTATTGAACTCTTCTTGAGATCTATGGCTGAGTTTGATACGTTCAAATTTTCCCCGTAGCGATTGCGAAGGGCATGTTTCTTCCGCATAAGCGTGAGAAAGACGTGATGATAAAGAATGAAATCCATCTGATAATAAGACGCCATATGCTGTTCTTCTTTGGGGAGCCACAAGCGCACCGGCAAAACGAGGATCGAAAGGGGAGTGAAATTCCGTCATAGGAATGTAATATGTACTAACGTGTATATTATACACCCTATTATTCAGTGAAAATATCAGGTATGTTAATTTTCACGTCAGAACATTTTATAAATCCAATGACAATTGGATACTAAACTTCAGAATGAATTATTCCAAGGCCGTCTTTTTTGGCAAGCTCGCGGAAATGCAAGTAGTCTGCTTCGGTATACATTCTCAAAGAAAATCCGAATGTGGCGCCTTTTCCATGGCCTTCGGAACTGGCCCATATATCGCCGCCGTGCTCCTTCATGATTGCTTTACAAATATAAAGCCCCAAACCAGTTCCCTGCGCCGACTGCTTATTGGTTTGGTATGAACCTTTTACCAGACCGAATTTCTGAAATAATTTTGGAATATCTTCTTGGGATATGCCTTCTCCGCTATCGGTAACATTGGTGATGAGCATATTATCTTTCTGTTCAAGCCAAACCCGTATAGTGCCGTTCTTGGGAGTAAATTTAAGCGAATTCCCGATGAGATTAATTAATACTTCCTTAACCTTATCCTGGTCGGCAAGGGCCGGCGGTATATTCTGAGCTTTGGTAACAGTATTGACGATCTGAATAGAGAGTTCATCGGCGCGCGGTTTGACTTCGGAAATTGTTTCTTCAATAAGCTGCGCCAGATCTGTTTTCTGCATATCGAAACTCATACGTCCAGATTCAATTCGCGAAACATTCAGCATATCATTCACCAATTTAATAAGTCGGTTTGTTGAAAGATACGATCTGTCCAGATAAAACCGAAGCTTATCGCTTAATGGACCGGCTTTTTCAGCCAATGCCAGCCAGAGATATGACTTAATTGCAGTCATGGGTGTACGCAGTTCATGAGAAGCTACCGAAACGAATTCATCTTTTAACAAATCTAACTGCTTTAATCGTTCGTTGGCTTCGGCAATTTTCTGATATAGAAGGGCGTTGTCTATCGCGATTCCGATCACATTCACCAGACGGACAATAAGATCTTTCTGCTGCTCGGTGAGAGTTACATAATCGTCGTGAAGCCCCATGGTTACGACACCGATCACCGTGCCATGTACAATCAGCGGATAAATTACATGGGATTTAGCTCCAATAAAGGCCTGTAGTTTCGCCGAATCCTCTTTTAAAAACATCGGCCGGACAATGTCATATAAATTAGTGGTTATATGCATCATCTTTTTTTCGATAGCTGCCACAAGTACGTTGTCTTTTTCTGTCATGGGGAGTTTGATTCCCTGGTAATTATGATTGAGCTTCTCCACAACCATCTGCATAATAGCATGCGGAGCGGTGGCAAGCTCGTAAACATAATTGCCATCATCGCTGAGAATACCGATAAGGATTGATTTCACGGGGCTTTCGAGAATTATCATATCAGCCACTTTCTGAGCGATTTTTTTCGTATCGGTCACGGACGCTAATATTACATCATCTATCTTCCTCAACAAGGCGAGTGTCTTATTCCGTTCTGCCAGATCCAGATTTCGTTTATACATTTGTTCATTGGCATTTTTTACTTCATCGGTTGCTTTGGAAACTTCCATTTGCAGAGTACTGTTGAAGCGTTTAATTTCATCATACGAAAGCGAATTTTTGAGAGCAATTGCAATCTCTGGAGTAATGATTTTCAACAAACCGATATCTTCAAGCGAATAAATATCACCCGAGGCCTTTTCGGAAAGTATAATGGCGCCAATCGCTTCGTCATGAACGATCAAAGCAAGCAAAGCCGATATATTGTTATCCCGCATGATTTTTTTCTCTGGTGATTCGTACATTTCATCGAAAATAAGGATGTGTTCTTTCGAAGTTTTAACGATCGTATTTAATAGTTTACATATTGCATCTTGATCCAGATTGTCAAAATGATTGTTGCCCACTTTTTTATTCCAAACTATATTACAGTCTCGCACAAGGATAATCGAGCCAGACATAATACTTATCTGAGACGTTAATTCTTTCAATATCTGCTCAGTAAGTTCTGCTATTGAATCGGTAGAAGCTAAAATACGGCTCATATTCCATAATATTGTCTGTGTACTGTACATTTTGCGGTAGAAGGTTTGGGCAGTTACTTTTTCAAGATATTTACGAAGCGGCTGGAAGGTGAAAACAATCAGAAGGGTGAATATACCGGTGGTGACCAGATTTGACATGTCAACCGGCTGCTGGTTCACAAATACGGCAAGCAAGATGAAACCGAATACATAAATTATTGCAAGGAGTATTAGGAGTAATGCATACGCAACAGATCTGGCGACAATGAGGTGTATGTCTAGGAATCTGTGTTTTATGATGGCATAGGTTATGCAAATTACAAAAATAAGACTAAAAGAAGGCCCAAGCACTACAAAAGAACTTATCTTTAGTAGAAGAACAAATATAAAATTAGTAATTGCTATAGAAGAAAAAGTGAGTATTATTCCTAATAATAAATACTTCATCTGCGCCCTTATTAAACCAGATGATTTTTTATATTTAAACGCAGTAGTAATAAAAGCAGCAAATAATGAACCTAAGAAACCAACTGCATAAAAAATAATAGCAGGCCCTGGAACTGGCTGAATATTCCCATCTTTAATGCTTACCGATTGAAACATAAAAGGACTTATTGCCAATAACATTGTTATAACAACATATATCGACAAACCATATATTATTTTTTTTGATAGATTTACTTCTGCATCAGGATAAGATTTTACGAGGAGGAAAACTACGGGGCCTAACCCTGAAGTAACAAACATAACTACCCTAATCCAAAATAAAGTATCGGTTGGTGATGTAGAATTTAATGAAAAATAGTTCGTTACAGTCCATGAACTTATTATTACTGTTAACAAAGTAAGTAATCTGTTTGTAGAACTCTTTGGATTTTTTGTATAAACGAAAATACCTAAAAGTATATTGATGAATGCGGTTATCAGAGAAACAGCAAGGTACATAGTATATATAAACTACTATAATAAAACTACCATATACAGGAGTGAAGATCAATGATTACGAAAGAAATTATGCAAATGCAGCAAATATTTCATTATATTCTGCATTAATCGCTTCGGCTAAAGAAGAATATTTACTAAACACTTCTGGATATCTTTTAGTCATATCCCTAAGAAATTCAACATCATCATCTGGATATTGTACTTGAGAAGGTAATTTAGATATTGGATCCACTTGTAAACCATTAATGAATTTTCTCACCTGATGTTCAACTAGTATTCCTACCATTTTTGCATCTGAACCACGTTGTGACCAAAACGGTACTTTACCTTTTGCAGAAAGTATAAAACTCACCATGTGGCGATCTGGGATATTTGCTCTACCAATTAACTTAATCGCTTTTGCTGTTTTATGAATAAAGTCAGCCATTTTTTCTGCTGGAGTAGCATTTTCTCTCGGTTTACTTTTTAATATTTGTAGGTCTTCTTCTGTTAATTCTGGATTTTGGAAATACACCTTTGGTTTACTTTCTTCAGTAGGTTCCATCATATCAACAGTTATTAACGGAGCATCGAATAAGTTAGTACCCATAATAACTGGAATATTGCGACCAGTTTCATTGGCTACTGCTTTTGCTAAATCACGAATCACTATTTTTTTATCTATACCGTCAATCATTTCTATCACATATTCCCCTTGAGCAATAACACTTTTCATCTCTTCATCATCTAATTTCCTTGGAAAGAGAGTGAACTTTGCATAGGGATTAATTCCCACCACCACATTTCCCATTAATACTGCTTTGTTTTTCCCGACATCGGCATCTGTTGCATCAGATAATCTTGTTATATTAGATAGATCTATTTCGTCTGGATCTGCAGCAATAAAATTTTCCATTCCTTCCTGTAAAAGAGTTTTTAATACCTCAGAACCTGTGCTCATTCCAAAAAAAACGCCGATCTTATTTTTCATGTTTTCGATCTCATTCCTAGTAAATAGATGGCCTAACCTAGATTCGAAAACTCTACGGTATTCTTCTTTACTTAATGTTCTCCTCCATTCTCCAGTAAGTTTATTCCATATCATTACTCCATCGTTACCTTTCATTCTTTGCGTCAAAAAATCATCCCATTCCCCATGATTAGGAGTTAACCTCCACACTTCTTTTAAGCGCAGTTTATACGCAGAATCAATTCTTTGCAGTTCATTTTCTTTAAGCTGCATTCTTAGGGCATTAATATATGCCGGATTGTCAATAATCTGAATAAAATCATCGCGATGGAGTTCCTGCCGAGCTGCTAGTTCACCCCACTCTACTCTCTGAAATGTCGTTCCAGGAATTTTTAATGATTCACGTTCGGCCATTTTATGATTTTAATCTTTCACTGGCAACTTGTAAAACATTATTTGCACTTGCTACCCACTGATCTACATCCATAAGTACAGAATACGGTCCATCTCCGCTTTGTTGCAACATTTGCTGGTGAAAGTCTTTACGAGATATAGCACCAATCCTGCTATTATTTACTAAAGGAACTAAATGACGTGCAAATCGAGAATCAGTAATCGTAGTTAATAAGTCTGTTTTCTCTTTATCGCTTAATTTTGCATATTTACTTTGTGTAAATCTCTGTATAAGCTCTATAATTTCATCTGATAAACGTTGTGAATCACTTTCAAGTAGCGCATTCAATGGTTGCCTGAAAAATGAGATGGGAATAGCAGCTTCATTAACACATCTAAATATAAAATCTCTAAATAGAGCTTCATTTAGCCAGTAACCTGGGAAATGAGTCTTTAATTCATGCACTGTAGGATTGCTATTATCGAGAACCATTTTATTTGACTTATCTAATCCAAGTGTTTCTAAAGTAGGTGTAAAACCGAGCATGACTTTCTCTCCTTCTGAACCTGTGACTGACAAGTATTTCTCTTTGAGCTCTGGCCTTAATTGAGCGGCAATAAAATTAGATTGGCATACTTTACCAGCAGCCAATTGAATAGCGGCAAATGCCACAGGAGTCAGTATGCGTCGATCTGGATTAATCTGTGCATCTTTTCCATCAATAGTGCCTAATCTAGATATAACTGCAGGATACATGAAGTCATTTGTGACAGTTCGTGATCTAAAAAATTCAGGATTTTCTCTAATATATTGGTCTAAAGTAGTCTGAGTAGCGGTCAGTTTATTTTGTATTAACCATATCGTAAAATCTTCAGGAACTGGAACCTCTTCACGTAATGTATGTATCATCCTCATCGTAACTGTTTTCTGAGGTTCTTGTTTTGAAGCATCATGAATTGTTGCAATAAAATGATACGTCAGATAATTAGCTTGACTTGATAAAGGCTCAAAATTATCAAAAGGATCTTCAAGTAGTCCTTCTAGCTTACTATTTCCACCCCAAATTCCATAAGCTTTTCGAGCTTTTCTTATAGTTGCTCGTTCTTCGGGTAAAATTAAATCTGCTCTTGTTGATAATACTGAGATATCTAGGCTACCTACAGTAAGCTCTAAATTTTCACGTTCCAGATTAAGGAAAAAATCTGGTGAAATCACTGATTTTGTACTTTCTTTACCCATA
The DNA here is from genome assembly GCA_964490875.1 of uncultured Gammaproteobacteria bacterium. Lineage (GTDB taxonomy): Bacteria > Patescibacteriota > Microgenomatia > UBA1406 > GWC2-37-13 > CAYYYG01. The sequence continues at coordinate 6,056 of CAZBEF010000010.1, read as the reverse complement.
TTTAGCAGATTCTAATTGATTTACGTGATAAGTATACTATAGGATCATATTAATGACAATAATCTGCAAAAATAATTAACTAAAAGAAAGAAAGATTATTCAAATTACCAGTGTCGTTTCGAAGTCACACTTTGATACTTTGAATAAACACATTCAATCGTTTAATTTCATCTTTCATGTCTAATTGTTCATATATTTTTACAGCCGATTTTGCTAAATTTTCAGCTTGTTGAAATTCTCCTTTTATCTTATATAGACGGGACATATTATCTAGGCAAGTTGCTATTCCAAATTTTCTTCTCAACTTTTTATCTATGGAAAGTGTCAGTTTAAAATATTTTTCGGCTTCATTATATTTCCCCACATTCAGATATAATTGTCCCAAATAATTTGCACTCATTCCTATTAAATCTTCCAGTTTTCTTTTAGTACTTTCTATGAAGCTTTTTCGAAGAATATACAATGCTTGCTCATTATTTTTCATCTGTAGACACAAGTGTCCATGATAAATATTATTCCGAATAATCTCTATGTAATCCTCCGATCCCTTTAGTAAGTTTACTGCTTCTAAAGAAAATTGCTCTGCACTTTTATAGTCTTTATTGAACGTAGCTACTACTGCGTATTTCTGTAAGACTAATGCTTTCAAAGATATACAATTAAAATTGTCAGCAATTTTTAATGCACTAGATAAACAGAGAGAAGCTTCTTCTATTCTGTGTTGGAAAAAAAATACTTTAGCCAAGTCTTCAACTAAATAATATCCTAATTTACACTTATCATTGAGTTTTGAAAAACTCGAATGTAACAAATTATGGAACTTTAGGATAGTAGTCCAGTTACCTGATAGCCACAAATATGTATGAATGATTTTCCATAATCTAAAAACTTCATCATACTGATTATATTGATAACAAATTTCGATCAAACCCAATATGTTGTCAATTTCCAATTTAAGGCTATCGAAAGGTATTTTATCTCCGACTATTTTCCCTTTATAATATGCTTCATAAAAAGTTATTAGTCTTATATTCACCTCATTTTTCTTCAATTTGGTTTGGAGAAATGATTTCAGTGATGAATTAATTCGATATCTTCCTTTTATACTTAAATTGATAAAAGAATAATCTAGCAACTTATCTATACATTTTTTAATGTTATCTCGAGACATTGAATTAATGAAAGAAATTGCTCTAATATCAAAATCATTTCCTTCAAATATTGAAGCAGAAATCAAGATATTCTTAAGCTGGAGATCTAGTTCATTGACACAAATCTCAAGAGATGTAAAAAAATTTTTATTATCATATGAAATATCATGGAGGGATAAATCACATTTTTTTATCCGTTTTATATAGTCTTTTAACTGTATGGGATTAAAATATACTTGATTTAGAATCATAGAAGAAGTAAGAGGAAGAAAATCAAGTATTTTACCTAAATCATTTAAATCTGAGATATTACTCAAAACATATGGTCTTCCTAAAATGTGTTCAGCAAGATCTAAATATTCATCATTTGAAAAATTTGTCAAATGTATCTTTACAAATTTATCAATAACCAATTGCTTATTAGAAGTAATTAAGATAGGGCAATTAATTCTAAAAAGTTTATAGAAGTGATCATAAGTTTCATGATTGACGCTCAAATTATCAAGAATGATTATGACATTTTTATGTGCAATTATCTGATTTAATTTAGAGATTTTTTTCTCATACGATATTGTGAAGTTATCATCTATTCCAATCATTTTTCCTATTTCATCTACAATTGCTTCAGGCTTTTTAATATCTGCTCTAAACCAAAATATTCCATCTGAAAATCGATTTTTTAGTAAATGTCCAATATGAATTCCCATCGCAGTCTTACCAACTCCTGGTATTCCAAGCAAAAATACATTCTTCTTATTAATTAAATTCAACACAACCTTATTTATTATTTTTACTCTTCCAATAAATTTTGGTATTTCTACTGGCAAAGTTATTGTTCTAATGTGGAAATAATCATTAATAAGTATCGATTCTTCTTGAGTTAAATCACGATGATCTACAGATTCAAGCATTCTATTAGCTTCATATTCATTCTCTATTCCCCCTCTTTTAGCAAATAACTCGATTATGGTAAGCAGGACTCGTCTATCTTTTGGAACCCGTTCGCCTTTCTGCCAGCGGGTAAACAAAGAATCTTCGTAGATATATCCTTCTTCGGCTAATAAATTACCGAATTCGGAGAGAGTTTCTATTTCAGATCGTAAACGGTATTTTTTAAACAGTGCAGCGAAATCAGAATAACTGCGCCGGGTTGACATAGCGCTATTATACTACACCATAGTCACTTGGATATCGTATGACCAACTGGTCAACTTTCCTGACAAGACTGTCATGTATAACCCAAAACAGATTAACTATCCTAGAGCTGTTAAAAATATACACCATATGTATGAAAGACAAATATCTGTATAAACGGCTTGGGGAGCGAATTACCAATGAACGCAAGGAACAGAACATCTCGCAGGAACAACTCGCCTTTCGAAGCCATATGGACAGGACTTATTTAGCCAGAATCGAAGAAGGAAAAGCCAACCCCAGCATACGAATACTAAGCAGAATCTCAAAAACTCTCAATATACCTGTGTGCCGACTCTTGTCGAATATTGACGACTATTAAAACATTTTCATCTGGCTTTTTTTAATTTTCGCCTTTTCTATCTTCTTTTTTATAGTCTCATTAGCTTCATCTTCCATTTGTACTAATTCTTCACATGCAATGAGTTTTAGAAATGATGAAGGAGACATTGCTTTTTTGTTTCTATTTTGGGAAGAAGTCAGATACAAAGTATCTTTTGCTCGCGTGAGCGCCACATATAAAAGTCTTTTCTCTTCATCTAATTGAGAATGATGGCCGGCAGGCGGGATGATGCCTTCTTCAAATCCGCATATAAACACAACGCGAAATTCCAAACCTTTTGAAGCATGCATGGTAAGTAAAGTTACTGTATCACACGAAGGATCATAATATTCACGTTCACCCAAATATTGTAAATATTTTACTGCTCGTTCTATGCCGTTTTTTGCACTATCAAACTGGGTTAATGAATTTTGAAACTGCACAAGATTTCTTATCTCTTCTCTTTTATCTTTTAACTTCTCCAGCAATCTAAAATGCTGTACTAATTTCTGCATCAAAACACTTGGTTTAGTAGTTTTGGTATTGGATTCAAAAATAACTTTTATGTGGTTTCGGCTTATTATGAAAGGATATCTCAAAATTTTTGATAGATTCTGATCACTTCTGTCATAGAAATAGTTCAAACAGTCGGCGAGAAACTGCACCTCAAGCTGCGCATATGGACTTTCGGCAGCAATGGCTTGAAAGGGAATTCCCGAGTCAAAAAGCCGCTCCTGAATTACTTTCGAAACATGATGGTTACGATAGATAACTGCAAAATCTGAAAACGATAGATTTTGAGTATGGTCGGAAATATTGGCCGCTTCGAGAAGATCGGTTCCGCCGACATACTGGTTTATTGTCCGAATAATGTAGTCGGCTTCGGCAAATTCATTCAACGAGCTAATCTGCTGTACTAAACCAGGAGCCTGACGATGCGGTGTAAGCGTTTCATCATGAGGAAATAATAATGAACTGACGTGGATTATTCGTTTGGCTGAGCGATAGTTTGTAGGTAAGGAAATAGTTTCTGCATAGGGGAAATCATGAGTGATACGGGAGAACATGTCGGCGCCCGCACCGCGGAACGAATAAATTGACTGCCGTGGGTCGCCTATGACAAATAATGATTTGTGGAATAGTTTTTTAATGATTTCATACTGAACTTCGTTGGTGTCTTGGAACTCATCAACAAGAATGTATTGAAAACGTTCGTGCATTTTGTGTAAATTTTCTTTATTCTGTAACAGTTCATAAAAATCGAGCAAAATGTCATCGTAGTCATAAAATGCAAGAGACTTTAGACTTTCATTATAAGCTAAAACAAATTTCTCACGTGAGCTATCGAAATCATTTGGACTATTAGAGTGTGTTTTTATTCGCGATTTGTACAAAGAAATAGTTCGATCGGCGTCTTTTTTGGAAATGTGACGAAAATCATGGCTTTTTAATAGATTTTTTATAATTTCCTTTCTTTTTGAAGAATCGATGATCTTTATTTCTTTATCTTTGGAAAGAATTTCATAGGCGAAGGCATGAAATGTACCAATATATGGTATCGATGAACCAATCATGAACTTTTGAAGTCGTTCTTTCATTTCTGCAGCAGCTTTTTTGGTGAAGGTGATAGCAAGGATGTGTGAAGGACTGACATTTTTTTCAGAAATCAGATAGGCAATGCGTGCCGTAAGCGTACGGGTTTTGCCTGTCCCTGGCCCCGCGTTTATGATGATAACAGGTGAAGAACTTTCTACCGCAGCCTGTTGTGAAGAATTAAGTCCGGAAAGAAATGGACGATTCATAAAAGCTATTGTACTGGAGCTTCATTAAAAAGTCTCTCGAGTAAGTTCTTCAGCGTTGCCGGCGCGGTCGGTGCTGGTGAAGTCTATGGTACGTGTTTGGACGGTATCTAATGGAATAGGATCTTTATACAGCAACACAGTTGCGCCATTGTCGAAGCTGTACTCAGTTTTGTAAATGCCGGAGTTGTCATCGTTTGCGGTGAGAACAAGAACATCTTTACCCGACTGCTTAATTATTGAGACAGTCGTTTTTGGCGGTTTGATATCTTGGCTCATCTTAGCATCAAGCACATAAGTAGGTGTCAAAGTATGAATTGCACTGCCCGATGTATCAGTGACATTCAGATCTAATGAATCCGAGATAGGATTGGTGATAAGGTGAGCTGAAGCGAGAGTTCCGGGTTGTTCTTGCAATTCATGGAAAACGATCATTTGTTTGGGTTTACCAGATGAATCAAGAGAAATTATCTTCATGAATGCTTTATACATATCTTTAAACTGCAGTTTGATGTCATAAAATTTACTCTTTGCAGAATCAAGCCCTTTTATTTTTGTTTTTTCAATTGTTTTAGCAGAATCGGTTGCTCCATCATCCTCCACTTCCAGAAAAATTCCGCTCGGACGGCTATCACCTTTTTCATCGGTTATTTCAACTAAAACATTACCGGAAACTTCGACCAGATGCATGCCGCCTGCAGAATTGGTAGAATCCTTTGTTGGAGAATTACTGAGTTGAGATGAGGGCGATGCGAGCTGAATTACACCTTGCTGAATCTGGCCGGACTGTTCATTCTTTTCTTCTTTCGGTTTCTGGTTTAGCGAAAAAAAGATTAGTGTACCCACGCTAGCAATAATTAATACTACAGCTCCAACAATAGCGATCATTTTAAATGGAAACTGTTTGGGCGGCGGCGGCTCGGGCTCTACATAACCGGGAATAACAATTGGAGAAATCCCCATCCGGCGGAGCGCTTCCTTAAGATCGGTCATGTTGTAACCAGAGGAGATGATATTTTGGACCAAAACCTCGGGCGGCTGATCGGGATACTGATTGAAGTAGTTAATGATATACAACACGCTTTGCTCGTTCATTACAAACAGAGTAACAGGAAAAAAAGAAGAGGTCAATTAGATATTACCACATACTAATCTGGTCACTGAACTTTTTTCGTTCGGAATCATTGGCGAAAATTTTGATGACGCCGTATACCCCATCGTACCCTGGTTCAATATGAATGTCACCTTTTCGCATGCGATCGATTAGTTTGGATAAATCACCAAAACCGTTTTCAGAAATATCACTGACGGACATTTTTCGCAACACATCAAACTCGGTGCCAAGGCCGGCGATGATTCTATCGTATTCGGCAATCACTTTTTTTGAAGAAGAACCGACACCAAACATCTCCCCAAGAATTTCTGAAAGAGGAATAATATATTCGACAACTTTATGTTTTTTGGGCTTATATTCTTCCGGAAAATCAGCTATTTCAGATACTCGATAATCAACGCCGATAGTAAGCAGCCGGTGGCAGACCGGACAAATTCCATTATGCTTTTTTGTATCTTGAGGGGTAAATTTGACAT
>CAZBEF010000009.1:0-49349 GCA_964490875.1 uncultured Gammaproteobacteria bacterium | reverse complement strand
CATTTGTCAAGCGAATTGCTACACTATGTGAATGACAAAGAAAAATGTTCCGTATCTATTTCTCCTTATATTAATAATAGTACTTATATTTATCGGAGGAGTGAAGTACGGTCAGAAAGTCGAAGAAACGAATAAAGTAATAAAATTCGTTATGAGTATAACACCAACACAACGGCCAGCCAGCCCAACCCCTACTACAACGCTTGAGTTTCAGACAGTTAACGCCTGCAACATGTCGTTTGTTATCCCATCGTATTTGAAATTCAAGCCTGCTGTTGAAGCCGGTGCGGACAGCTATGTAGATGCAGACGGGAATGCCCTGATAGTATTTGGCTGTTATGATCCAGCCGGCCAACCCGACAGTGCAAAAAAGCTTGGCTTTCCCAATAAGGTAAAAGATTTTCTGGAGACAGTAAATACAAACAAAATTACCGCAACTGTATCTGGTAATTTTACAAACAATGTTCAGAATAAAGTATATGAAGGAAAAGATATCAGGTATGTTCGTCTTATTCACCCGAAAATAGGTGACTTTGTATCCGTCGATATTCACTCTAGCATTTACCCTCTATTTGAAAAGACCCTCGAGTTTGTGACACCGACACCAACCAAAAAGCCGTCGGTAACGAGTATAATATCTCCATAAGATTTTAAAGAATGTCATCTGGGAGGCATATCCTCTAATATGAAAATAAGTGGTGATCATAAAATTTGAACTATCTCATTTTTGAAGAGCTGAGTTTATAACTTTTATGAACATGATAAAATGTCTGTATGGCAATTGAGATAGTAGATATAGTAAAACCTCCGGCTTTTGAATACACTGGAGAAGTTAAACCTCGTGAACAGGCTTATGATGATGGCGACTGGATTAAAATCTTTAACTTATGGATTCTTCGATCAGATCCGGTTGAAAGCATTGTGTTTCAGCTAAGGCGCGGCAATGCAACCTTCGCACCCAATAAACTCGACGTTGCAGCGGGAGGACATTATAGCGCGGGTGAAACTATGTATGATGGATTACGTGAAGGAGAGGAGGAATTAGGAAAAAAGTATAACAAAAACTCAATTCAATATCTTGGACCACTTATTTGCTTAAACTACGATACAAAAAAACGTTTAAAAAAAAATATAGTATATGCCTTCGCAGTAGTAGATAACGAACCATTATCGACTTTTACGTTGGAGAAACAGGAAGTTGATGGCTTGTTTATTATTCCGGTAACTGATTTATTAAAAGTCCTAGATGATCCAAGTCATCAATTTAAAGCAGAAGGCATTAACAGTGATAATATGCCAACAATTATGAATGTTACAATAGATTCATTTATTCCTGAAGATATATTCAGATATAAATATAAAATCGCTATAAATACCAGACGGATTATCAGAGGCGAAAAAGATATCTTTATTTAATTATGAATAAACTCAAAATAGCTTATTTTGGCAGCCCGGATTTCTCAGCAACTATCCTGGAAAATTTGATCAGGAAATCAGATGAACTGGGCATTTCGGTAGAAGCGGTTTTTACCCAGCCGGACAGGCCGGTAGGGAGGAAAGGGGTGCTTACACCGACTCCCGTTAAACAGATGGCTGAAAAATACAAGATACAGATTGTCGATGATCCCACTGTGCTTGCTTCTTTTGACCTGGCAATCTTATATGCCTATGCCCAGATAATAGGGGAAGCGATGCTCAAAGCTCCCCGCTATGGATTCTGGAACATTCATCCTTCACTGCTGCCTAAGTACCGCGGGGCTTCACCAACGGCTTTTCCCCTTATGATGGGGGAAGGGGAGACAGGGGTATCCTTAATGCAGATGGACTCTCTCCTCGATCACGGTCCCCTACTGGGCCAAAAAAGCTATCAGGTCTCCCCCACCGATTCGCGAAAAATTTTAGAAAAAAAATTAACGGATTTATCTTTTGAATTATTACGCGAAAATCTTGCGATTATAAACGACAATTTGAAACCCGTTGAACAGGACCATTCATTGGCAACGTTTACAAGAAAATTAACCAAAAATGATGGCTATATTTCTATCGAATTTATTAGAAAAGCCCTTCAGAACGCTCCAATAATTCCCGAAGAATTTCCGACTGCGCTTAAAGACTACATTAACAAAAATAAGGTGCCTCTCCCCCAGGAAAAAAGACCGGCAGGGGAGATCTTATACAACTATTGGCGGGCAATGTACGATTGGCCCGGCATATGGTCCAAAATAATTATTAACGGCGTCGAAAAACGATTGAAGATTACGGAAATGTCTTACTACCCTACTTCGCCCGCCGAAGTTCATGACAAAAGCATAACGAAGGTGGGTTTATTTTTTGATAAAGTTCAGCTTGAGGGAAAAAATGAAGTGGATTTTTCGACTTTCACCAGTGCGTATAAATTTTTATAGAATATGAGCCGCTTAATCTTTACCTTCGGAACATTGTACGAACCAAAAATCATCACTGCCCTACTCGGCAGCAACCCCGAAAACTTTTTGGCTGATCTGAAAGGATATGCGGTATTTAAAGGAACGGCGGCAGATTTATCGGAAGAAATGAAAAGCGAGATAAGCAAACGCCGCGACCTTGCTACTTTTTCGTTTCTATTCGCCAAAAAAGTAGAAGACGAAAGGTGTGTAATTCATGGCAAGGCATACTCTATTTCAACTGAACAAGAAATTCTGCTTGATGCATGGGAGCGCTACCCGCGCTGGTATCAAAAGGAAGATGTGACAATTGCCGACGAACAAGGCTCTCGGCATAGTGCAGTTGTCTATGTAATTAATAGAGATGGTGTAAGACTTGATAGTTTCGAACGGATTCAGGGAGATCTTCAATCATACATCGAAAGCGCAAAACTGTTACGGAAGAAAAAAGTTGGACAATAAACTACATCGCAGGGACTTTGAAGATAGAACCGATAAAGTATCCGACTAAGGCTGAGACCATACCAATAATCATCATCTCCATCCCCTGCTTAATGAGATTTCTACCCAGCGTTTTCTGCGCTTTATAGTAACCCACCGCAAACAAGGTTAAGGAAGAAATAACAAGAGCTAAAATAATCGAAGCCTGTTTATCGAGAAAGAAGAATGGGGTAAGTGGAATAAATGAACCAACAAGCGCTGATACCCCTACGATAAATGCAGCCGGCAAGGCCTCGGAACGAGACTTTGGCTCAAGTTTAAGTTCCTGCTCCATCATGGTCCGCAACCAGACTTCTTTATTGCTGGTGATTGTTGCAACAACTTGATCAAGAAGTTCTCCGGTAAATCCATACCCTTTATACAGCTCGCGGATCTCTTCCCGTTCCCCGTCCGGCATATGTTCAATCTCGTACTTCTCCCGTTCCAGTTCTGACTGGTAATAATCTACTTCTGCAATGGTAGATGTATACGCCACCGCTCCCATTGAAATGCTTTCGGCAAACGCAGCCGCCAACCCGGCAACTACGACAATTTGCGTAGAACTGCTTGCTGCCGCGACTCCGAGTATGACACCAAGAACGTTGACGAGTCCGTCCTGACCGCCGAGAATTATTTCCGGAAGATTAAAACTATTCTTGTGCCCTTCTCCATGCTTCATTGATTTGGCGATAGCTTCTGGAGAATGGGCTGCTGTATGTGCACCGTGATCGCCTGTCAGGAATGCCTCGCGTGCTTTTTGGATCCGTGTCATATGATTATGGATAAAATTACCGATACCTATCACGTGTCTGAAATAATATGAACAAAATAATCAATCCACTAAAAAGAAGATTAATTATGTTCAAATTTATTAGTTCATTGATCTGAGTTAGTATAACCGCATACGTTAATAATCGCCAACCATACAACCTATGTTTAAAAAGGTATGACAAAGCCATAGCCTCTAGACATAAAGCAAGCCCCAAAAGAATAATACTAATAACTCCGATTACTCCAGGATTCACCGAATACAAATATCCCAATCCGTCAAAAACTGTACTAATTTGGAAAAAAGAAACAATTGCTGCAGCCTGTGCTAATAGTATAAGAATTACGGCATATGGAAGAAATTTAACAATGGTCTCTTTTGCTTCGGCCGGAATGCTAGGTACTTTATCGCTGAAATATGAATAGGCTTTTTCTTCGAGATCATCGAGGAAAGGTATTGAGATAGTTGGCATCATATATTAATTATAATCTTCTTTTCTTTCAAAATATTGAGAATCTTTTGGTGAATGTTCTCTATAGTATCGATATAGTCCCCTTTTACAGAATTTATGGTTATCCAATGCTTATACCTCTTGGAGAGTTGATCGTACAGAGTGTTTACTCTTTGAATATGATCGGTATCCTCTTCGTGAATGTCCTTCTTCCCGTTTAAATACGGCCTGCTCCCCCGCTTGCTCGCAAGCTGTGAAGCAAGATGTGTGGGAACTTGCAAATATAAAACAATATCTTCCTTCGGAATTCGATGAACCTTATATTCTAGCTGATATATCCATTCCAGATACTCTTCCTGCTCTTTTTCGTTTAAAAATTTTGCTCCCTGAAACGCCATATTGGAAGTTGCATATCGGTTGGCGACAATGATTCCGCCTTCTTCAAGAAATGTTTCCATTTCATGCTTTACTGAAGCCCTGTCTAATGCGTAAGCGAGCGATGCAAGATATGGTGATACTTCATCGATATTGCCGAATTCGCCGCGCAGGAACTTAGCAACCGTTTTGCCATGAAACGAACTGTAATACTGGGGAAAATCAAAATATTTGGTATTGATGTTGTTTTTATTTAAATACTCAACTAATAGTTTTGCCTGGGTGTTCTTGCCTGCCGCATCGCCGCCTTCGATGACAATAAATGTGCCTTTACGATTTCTGCATAATTCAACATAATCGAGAAACTCTTTGATAACATGCTCTACATTACCACTTTGATAATACTCGACATAAATATTTTCAGAAGATTTGCCGGTAAACATCGGCGAAACGGTATCTTCTTTGCCGGCCTGAAGCAAGGCTAAAACCGGTATATTCCTTTCCAATGACTGAAGAATCTCTGTTCTGACTTCGGATGATAAAGCAGTAACTTCGGCAATAACAATATCAGCTTCTGGCAGATCTCCAATCAATGTTGCATGCTTTGTTAATATCTTAGAAATTAAATTGTTCTCGTTTTTACTGCTGGTTGTGAAATAAATAGAAAACATATGATGAGTTGAATTCTCTAATAATACCCTCAATCCCCTGCTTCTGCAAGATCAGACTGAAACTCGCATTAATTAGCCCTTTAGATGGTGCTGATTTTCTAAATTGTAGTATATAAGCGATTGAAAAGCAGACAAATGTGCCCTATCGTATTTACATACCCATATTGGTACGTCGGACATAAGGAGGAGAGAATAGTGGGAAAAAATTTTATATGCGCTGATTCAAGTTATATTACTTGCAATAACCTTTAGATTCTCATCAAAAAGAAAGTCTGCTGTAACAACCTTCCCATCAAAAATAAGGGGCAACCAAAAGTGAGCATCATCCCACATTTTGCTATAAGGAATTTGTGATAATTCAAACCACTGAGGTTTAATTTCCTCCGTCTCTTGCGGTTCTCCTTCCCATTCTCTCAAAATAAAAGCGTGTACCTGCTGATTCCAGCTTTCATCCTGGATATGAGGAAAATAAAAATTTAATGTTGCTTTTTGTTGTAATGATTTAGCAGTTACTTCTACTTCTTCCAGGATTTCCCGCCTTGCAGCAACCTCAATAGTTTCGCCCGGCTCCACCTTTCCTCCTATGCCTAAGAAGTTGCCTTTTCCGAATCCGCGTTTCTTGTAACCGAGCATAATTTTATTATTTTTAACAAAAAAGGTAAGAGTTCTTGGACGGAGTGAGTTCTTTAAATTTTTTTTATATTCGTTCAGTTGCGTAGTAATCATTTTGAGAACTAAATTAATCTGTTCTATTATACCAATTGAAGATAAATTCAACTCAATTAACACATAAAAACTTTGTAGTGACAAGCTAAATATATAAATTTGTGGCGTATAGTCCATTGAAATCGTGAGACAATTTGTTTAGTATATCTGTACACCGCTCGATTATGAATCTATTCGAGTGGGATAAAACTAAAAATAATCAGAACATAGAAAAACATAGAGTATCGTTTGAAGAAGCAGAGTTGGCTTTTGATGATGTAAACCGTATCATTGTTTATGATTTAGATCATAGTTCCAAGAATGAGAAACGATATTATTGCATTGGAAAAGTGAAAAATAATGTGTGCACTGTACGATTCACCTATCGAGGAATAATGATTAGAATTATAGGAGCAGGATTTTGGAGAAAGGAGCGAAAAATATATGAAAAAATCAATCAAAAAAGGTGAAATATTACAAGGAACTTTTGGACGAATTCAGATCATGAAAGACTTTCTCCCATCACCCAAAACATTAAAAAAAATGAAAGCACAATTATATTGTATTGACAAAATACATTCAGGATATGTTCTTAAAGATGGGGAACAAAAAAAATGATTATTTAAAACAGCGTTTAACCTCTTCCGCGATAATTTCAATACCCTTTTGCACCGTTTCTTCTTTCTGAGCATAACTCACCCGGATACATTCCTGAGTGTGCTTCCATTCCTCTTTCAAACCAGGGAAGAAATAATTGCCGGGAACAACAATCACTCCCCGACTTTTCAACCGCTCATATAATTCTTGGGACGAAATAGGCAGATCTTTAAACCATAACCATAAAAATAAAGCGCCTTCAGGTTTATGAATATAATACGGCGTATTACCGAGCGCCTGTGTAAACCATTCAACCGCTTTTTTCATCTTATTTTCATAAAATGGCCGAACCACATTTGCAGAAAGATCGATAACTTTTCCTGTTTTAACCATGTCCATTGCCAGATGTGCGCCGACACTCGTTGGCGCTAAACCAATAATTGCATTCATAGCGCTTAATGCTTTGATGACCTCTTTTTTAGCAATGACAATTCCTGTCCGAACTCCCGGCAGTCCGATTTTAGAAAGTGACATCGTAATTATTGTGTTTTCATTAAAATGAGGTTTTGCTTCGGTGAAGATAATATGCGGAAACGGTACGCCATACGCATTGTCAATTATGAAAGGAATGTCATGTTCTGCCGCCAATGATTCTAAATGCTGAATTTCTTCATCGGTTAAAACGTTTCCGGTCGGGTTTGTGGGACGAGACACACAGATAGCGCCGACTTCTTCATTAATGTTCAGATGAGTGAAATCCACATGATATTTAAATAAATGCCCGCCTAAAAATTCTATCGAAGGTTTTATGGAAATGAAATAATCATCATCCAGACCAGCATCGGTATACCCTATGTATTCTGGAGTAAGCGGCAAGAGGATCCGTTTTCGTTTTCCATTCGGCTGCTCTCCGGCAAACATATTAAAGAGATAAAAAAAGGAAGTTTGCGATCCGTTGGTTAGGGCAATATTTTCTGATGAAATATCCCAATCGTATTCTTTCTTAAAAAGCTGAACTAGTGCTTCGATAAATTCATGGTCGCCTTCTGGAGAATCATAATCCCCGACCATTTTTTCAAATGTGTCGTCTTTCAGAATTTTCTCCATGCGGGCGCGGAGTTCTGCTTCAACCTCGGGAATATGGCTTGGATTTCCACCGCCCAGCATAATCTTATTACCTTCAGCGAATGCTTTGCCCATATCGTCCATAAGCTGCAAGATACCGGTATGGCTGGTGAATTTGGTTCCGAATTTAGAAAAATGCATATTTTATGTAGATATTATATCAGGCAGAAGGCCGCTCCAGCACTAAGAACGTATATTCCACATTTTCATCGCGGCTGTCTTTCTGGGACACGATTTTTGAGAATTCTTTATGTTCGGGGAAAACGGCTTCGCCTTCAAAATTCTTATGAACGACGGTCAGATATAATCGGTCGGTAAACGGCAAAGCCTGAGTATAGATCTGAGCGCCGCCAATGATGAAAATTTCTTCCGATTCATTCTGCCGGGCGAAATCCAATGCTTCTTCCAATGAATGACATACCGTAACTCCTTCGGCAGAAAAAGACTGGTCGCGGGTTATGACAATGTTAAGACGGTTCGGCAGCGGCCGCCCGATGGATTCGAAGGTTTTCCTTCCCATGACAACAGCATGACCTCGAGTCACTTCACGAAAATACTTCATATCTTCGGGAATATTCCATAATAGTTTATTGCCGTGGCCGATGACGCGGTTTCTCGCAATCGCGGCTATAGCACTGACGATGGGTGTTTGCATATGGTTATGATAATACAAGTTTTACGCGATAGGAAATGAATTCAGGAATTCGGCAAGGCGCGACACCAGCTCCTTGGAATCGGCATAGACAATAAAATGATGAGTTACAGCTTTAAGAGACTGAGAATAAACGTTTCCATGTTTTACGACACAAATTATTGGAATATCTTTCATATCCGCCCAGCCGATTTCGATCCCCTGCGACGTTGAAGAATATGATATTTCTGCAATAACAAGGTCGCATTTTTTCTCGGAGAATAATGTTTTGCTGTCGTATGCATCATCGGAAAGATCATGAGGAAGAATTAATGTGTGGCTGTGCAAGAGGGAAGAATTCTTAAGCGGAAGATATAACTCTGTTTTAAAATCGTAGTTTCTGGAATGAGTGACATAGATTATCATGCTTTAAGTATACAGAGCGAAAGCATATGTCGAACGACTTTATTTCTTTTTCTTCTCAAATAATCCACCTGCTACGGTAAGATCTCCCTTTATCGGTGGATATGGGTCGTAATTTTCTAATATTACATGTTCCGGCTTAAAGTCGTCTAGTTTTTTAACAGATTTGTCAATTTTAATAGAAGGAAATTTCCGCGGCGTTCGTGAAAGCTGCTCTTTAACCTGATCAACATGGTTTTCATAAATATGGACATCACCGAATGTATGAACAAATTCACCCGGTTCGTAACCGGTAATTTGCGCAAGAATGATGGTAAGAAGAGCATAACTGGCAATGTTGAATGGAACGCCTAAAAATAAATCGGCGCTTCGCTGATACAGCTGGAGCGATAATTTGCCGTCTCGCTGGCTCACCTGATACATGTTGTGGCAGATGGGGAATCGGGAAGCATCTTTGTACGTTGCCATCGTATATAAATATTCCGGATTCCAGGAATTTACGATAAGATTTTTTGCATCGGGATCGTCTTTCAACTCCTGAATAACCCAGCCAAGCTGATCGATGGTTCGTTTTGTTCTGGTTGGCCAGCGGCGCCATGATTCACCATAAATTTTCGGCAGATTCCCCCATTTTTTGGCAAACTTAGCATCATCATGAATTTTTTGAATAAACTCTTCTTTTGAAAGCAGTGGAGACTTTTTTGATTTCGTTTCTGCGCTGACATATATTTTGTATGGATAATCATCCCAGATATGGACATTGTTATCGACAAGATATTTAATGTTGGATTGACCGGACATAAACCAGTAAAGCTCATGGAGAACTCCTTTCCAGTACACTCGTTTCGTTGTTAATAAAGGAAATCCTTTAGAAAGATCGTAGCGGGTTTGCCGGCCGAATAAACTATATAGAACCACATCAGTGCCGCGATCTACTTTGCGGATGCCTTTTGTTAAGGCTTCTTCAAGTAAATTTAAATACTGATATTCCGGATGTTCTGATGTTTTCATAGTTTCAAATGTCATCCCGATTAATATCGGGATCCCGTTAATTTAAACGGTCGCTAATATAAATTTGTTTGATTTTAATGGGATCCTGACCTTCGTCAGGATGACATTAGCATTAAACTTGCTTCTCTCTTTTTTGCGTGGTTACTCGCCCGCCCTGCCACTGGCCGCGGTACATCGAACCACCGCCGTCGACCCAATAAAACTGGGCATGAATAATACGAGCGCCTAACTCGAGAGTAACCGGCAACGGTCCTTCATTTTTTAGAGCAAATGTAAGCGGCCCGTGGTAACCAGGTGCCACATTACCGGTTCTGATATTCAGCCCGCTTCTAAATGTTGTTGTCCGCGGTTTAAAATTAATCGTGATATCCTGCGGCAAATTCACCGATTCAATTGTGGTAACTAAATAAAATGCACCGGGCTGAACCGTGATCGACTGCTTCTTCTTGGCATTATATTTCATGAGCGATTTAATTTTTGGAGTCTCCCGTTCATCTTCTCCCAAAAATGCCGTGCCGCCGACAATCTCATGCACTTCGCCTAATCGAAGATCAAAACCGGCGCCTTCCGGCTCTGTTAACTCCCGTTTACTTAAATCGGTTACTAAGTTTTTTGTTTTTACTAAATGCAGAAGAATTTTTGGCCCGATTATCATAATAAATATTTGAATTAGATAACATGAAGCGAAGTGATCAAAATTTATAAGTGAGCGAAGATACAATTTTTTTGCGACTTGGGAGGTGCGCAGCTAGTCTTTCGGCGAGCACGCCCACGGAGACAAAAAAATTCGTATCGAGCGAACATCACAATAAATTTTCGATCACAAGCGACAAATACCTACCATACTACCACCGCCGACAAAGTTGGTCAATATTACAAAGTAGATCGAAACCTATTTCTTCTTTTTCTTCCAGTCGCCAATATTGAAACGATTCCGCGCATACAAATGCCAGTCATGCGGATTCGAGACCTGAATTTCATCCCACATTTCTTTAGCAGACTTCGTATATAAAGTATCACGCACTACTTTCCGATCCCACAAATGCTTCAGCTTATTCCCCTGTGCTTCCTGCTCCTGTAATTCTAAATCAACATCCAATGTGTCTGCGTCCTTAACGATTTTCGCCTCGATAGAATCTCTTTTTTCGTATTCTTTCCAAATGGTTGTAAAATCATTCTCAATGCTGGTTTCAACAATAATATCCTTAAGCGCCTTATCTTCATCCCGAGTTGCATACTGGCGGGAGACATAATCCAGATCGTTTGTGCGGCTTTCGGCGACATCGTGGATAAGCGCCATCTTCATGATTTTTTCGTGATTCCCTTTTCCTTCCCGCGCCGCGATCATAAGCGCCAGCCATACAACCCGGACATGATGTTCTGCCAGATTCTGGAAATCGGCATTATAAAAATGCTTCCAGCTTCGCGGAATAAACCGCAGGCAGCCAATTTCGTATAAAAATTCCAGATCGCGTTTTGATGACATAGTTAATTAAAAACTAATTGTAACACAACTCTATCTTGATCTTTAATTAATACTTGCAATGGCTTTATAAAATTACACTATGATACAAACTGATTTAAATCAAACTAAGGAGGTGAAATAACATGGATAAAAAATCAATCGCGCGCATTTTCGGAGTAGTATTTTAGGTAATTGGAATACTGGGTTTTTTCAATGATCCTGTATTGGGAATATTTGATGTTGATACTACCCACAATATAGTTCATATCGTGTCGGGTCTTGCAGGATTAGCTTTGGCGACAACTGAAGAAAATGCTGAAACATATGGAAAAATTTTTGGTGTAGTCTACGGATTGGTAACATTGATGGGCTTTGCAATGGGCGAGGGCCAGATGATGGGGCTCATGACTATAAACTCAGCAGATAATTTCCTCCACTTAATACTAACCGCCGGGTTATTATATCTTGGTTTTGTTCGAACAAGAAAAGCAAGAACCTAAATAAGTCCGCGTTCTTCAAGAGTATAATTCCCATTGGGCTGAAAAATCACGTCAAAAATAGGCAGAGAAGAAGCTATTCTTTTGATTGTTTCAAACAAATGATCTTCGGTTTGGGTTGAAATAACCTGGTACAAATATTCATCATCTAAATCATCATAGAGAGTAACTGCTTTATTCTCAATTAATTTCGTTGCCAGAATTTTATGCCGTGCATCGGTTAACGATTTATGAAACACATGAACTAATACCGGCACCGAACCTTGTGAAGTTTGAATATGATACTGCGGATATATACTCCAGTCACCAGTTATCTGAATTACTGCTTCGGCTCGGCCGCCTTCTTTCAATTTTGTTTTATTCGCGCCATTTTTTTCAGCCTGGGAAATTTGACTGGAAATAAGATCTAGTTGATCAGGATCTAACGAATACGCACCACATTCCGAGCGAATCTGCTTCATATGAGTACATCCTTCATGGGTCGAAAAATTTTGAGCACCGCCGATTACTTCAAGGAATGTTGCATAGACTTTTTCTTCATTAATTTCGAAACCGTACGAGTTTGCGGTTGCATATAATATGGCAAGCTCCCCGGCATCGGCGCCCGCCATAGAAAGCGGATGGAGATTTTTACCGGCTTCATAGCAGCCTTCAATACACCGGCTTAAAAATTTCTGAGACGGTTCTACTTTATATTTGTTGGTGAATATGAGATTCTGAATCTGATCTTTGGTTAGGTTCATATAGTTGTATTATACAAACTAAAGGTTAATATATTACAATACTCTATATGAATAATGTAAAAAATTCCAGGCTTGTGTGGATGGATTTGGAGATGACGGGACTTGATATTCAGAAAGATAAAATCTGCGAAATCGCGACCATTATTACCGATTTTGACCTCAACATTGTTGCAACCGGTCCTGATATTGTCATTCATCTTTCCGATGAAGAAATCGCCGTAATGGATGAATGGTGCACAAAAACATTTACAGAAAATGGACTCATTGAGAAAATAAAATCTACAACTACAACTCTTCAACAAGCCGAAGCCGAGACACTTAATTTCATAAAACAGCACTGCGCGCCCCAGACTTCTCCGTTATGTGGAAATTCAGTATATAACGACAGAATGTTCCTGAAAATGTTCATGAAAGAATTAAACGAATATCTGCATTACCGTTTGATTGATGTTTCTACAGTGAAAGAGCTATACAAACGGTGGAAGCCGGAAGCTTCGATGTTTAAAAAGAGAAAATTACATACGGCGGTTGAAGATATTACAGAATCCATCGCCGAACTAAAATTCTACCGGCAGAATTTTTTTAAGTGATTTTCTTCGTCAATCTAGTACTGGATGTTTCGCTTCGCTCAACATGACATACTAGTTGTCTTTCTTCTTCGCAGACAAAGTAGACCTGAAAATAACCATTACTGTCCCAAAACCGACAATAATTCCCAGCCATGGCAGCCACCAAATGCGCTCGGTTAAGCGGCTTTCTTCGGGATCGCAGACATCGCCG
This sequence comes from uncultured Gammaproteobacteria bacterium, assembly GCA_964490875.1. Classification (GTDB taxonomy): domain Bacteria; phylum Patescibacteriota; class Microgenomatia; order UBA1406; family GWC2-37-13; genus CAYYYG01. The sequence continues at coordinate 36,203 of CAZBEF010000009.1, read as the reverse complement.
TAGCCGTCGGAATCAGCATCGTGCTGGTTTTGATTCGGATTACTGGGACAATTATCATAACCATTTAAAACGCCATCTCGGTCAAAATCTTCACACGCATCGCCAATCGAATTTTTATTAACATCTGCCTGATCTGCATTCGCCATAGAAGGGCAGTTATCAACCTCATCTGCAATACCATCGGAATCAGTATCGGCTTGCCGGTACTGATCGTTTACTCGCGACTGCGGTTCAGAAATTCGGAGAATGTTGCTTACTGGATCGTCTAAACTTATGAATTCTGCATATGGAACAGCAGCCGCTCGGTCGGGATCAAGATACATCCGGTAGCTTTCACCAGGAATGGCAAGAAACCTGAGCACTGAATACCGTTCAACAATGCTATTTTGAGCTACTAATTCCATTTCGGCAATCCGAAGCGGTTGTTTATGATTAAACACAATCTGCCAATTACCTGATGTATTCTCCGGGAAATAGATAACATTGCTAAACGGCACCTGTGAAACCACGACATTTGAATTTCCAGGACCAATATAGTTGTAAATGCTGACAGATTCCGGCTCATAGGCGTTCGGTGAAAGAATAATTTTTAGAGATGATGAAGTTATCGGTAGAGCCGATTTGTAGAAAAACACTGAACTATTGATGTTCTCTAAAGCTGGACGTTCGAAAAAAGTGCTAGAACTATTATCATGCATCTGGCTAAGATCTACTGTCGCTGATCCAGTACTTATCGAAATCGGTGGGTTTCCTTCTATAGTTTTGACAAGATAATGAACTGGCTTCGCGCTTCCCACTTCGTACAGCACGAATGGCTGTTGTCCGACTTCTTGTGTGGTGACAGGGAATTCAACAATGGTTGGAATGGAAACCTGATTGAAAACAATAAGCTTCATCGATCTGAAGGCAGATAAAAATGATTCATTTCTCTGAATGGGTGCGACTGATGTTGTCGGAAGTATCGATAATGCAGATGCACTGTTATAGGAAACAAGAAAAATAATTGCTACAAACAATACACCGACAATGGTTTTTTTGAAAAAATTATTGTGTTTCATGAGATGATTTACGCACAAACACCGATGCTATAAATATAATACCAATAATGAAAAAGGTAATAATGCGAGGGCCAAGCGACATGCTCCAAATTTCGGCAAGAAGTAATCGAGCGATAACAAAACAGGTAAGTGTTAACCCGAACCGTTTCGTCCATAGATGCTGTTCCTTCAACCCATACATATACATAAATATTCCGACAATTGTAAAGATGGTAAGGGTAACAGCATGAGCCATAAAAAGTGTATTCTGGAGTGATTGCTGAGCGGAGACAACTCTTTCATACGGATCAAACGAATTAGTTTTATACAAATAACCCGGCTGGTAATAATATTGGTGGTAACCAAAATAATACGGCATTGAATTCCAGAGAAATATCAAAGAAAACACGCCAGCAGCAACCATCAGCACTTTTGAAATAGTATTAATTACCGCTGTATTAACTTTTGCATACCGCATTAAATATCCAGCCGCGGCATATATAGTGACATTTATATATACTAATGATCCAGCATTATCAAGCGACGTAAAATCAAACAACATAGGCATCGCATACAGAATCGGCAGAATAAAAAGGAACGCCATCCATTTAACCATGCGCGGACCGTACGAAGTATCGGCAAATATAACAAGAACCAATGCTTCGGTCGCCAAAACTACAGGAAGAACATTTCCTTTAAATTGAATAATAGTTGCAGTAATTAAAAATAATATTGAGACGCCGGTATATAGATATACGGGATATTCGTATTTTTGTGCATGAAATAATAAATATGCTCCGGTCATGAATCCAACTGCGAAGATAACACACAGAAAGACTCTGTATTCGGGCGGAAAAATGGTCATGATCCAATTGAGAGCATACAAACCAATCAGAGTGCCGGCGATTGCATCGGCTGGCTTGGCTGTTTTGTCATAGGCAAAAGTCGAGACGGAAAGAAAATAAAACATAATAGTAAAGGTAATCGCAAAAAAACGTATGTATACAAGATCTGTCGGAGAAATATACATGCTAAACCATGGAAGACTATATAACCAGATTGTAATAAGAGAAATAACCAAAAGGATTCTCCAGCCGGTAACACGGACCAACCATATTGTCGCTGCGGTGAGACAAAATAAATAAGTAAATAGCCCCGCGACATCGGGTGTTTTTGAGGCGGTAAGAAGCGGAGCGGCAGCGCCGATAAGATATCCTAAAACAGCAAGGCGCACGGTATTATTGCGATAGCTGACAAATGCAACCATTCCGGCAACAAGGGTTGAAAGCATTAAAGCTACAACAGGATGAAACATCGAATCGTACACATACTGAGCCGAAAAAATAGAGATTAAAACAACCCCGGCTCCGAGCGCAGTTAAAATTTCTCCCTGATAAATGTTTTGTTTTATCCGGCGTGCTCCCCACATAACAATTGCCGAACCCGAGACAACACCAAGCACAATCCGGCCGACCGGGCCGATCCAGTTATTTAAGAATGCATATGTTACCAGCCATATAAATCCGAGCAGTATAAAAAAAGCGCCTACTTTCAGCGGCCAGTCGCGGGAAAACCACGTAAAAAATCGTTGAGATATGTCGGGTTCTTCGGTATAAGCAATTGCCGCTTTTCCTTTATAAACCGGAACACCATCGGCAACTTCTGGTGTTTTTTTCGAGGCAGTTTCCACAATATCTCCTCCTCTTTTTAATGATTTCTTAAGTCCATGAATAACATACAGAAGATAAATGAGGCCGAAAAAATTAATCAATGTCAGTAATTCCATACTTACTATAAAAGTAACAGGTTTATAAAATCTATGCAAGTATCAGATTAAATCTGTGCAGTTTGTCACATCCTAATAAGAATTAGAGTCTTGTATACTATATCTATGTCTCCTCTATATATTTATGATCCGACTGCAGCAGACGAACTGAGTAAAGTACGCGGTATCGGCCGATTCATGCAGATTCTTCACGAGAATATAAGTGATGCAGCGTTTATAAACGACATCAAAAATGTCCCGTTTGATTCGATTTTTCTAAATCCTTTTTTTAATATGCTCGCGCCTCCGCTTATAACTAAACGAATTGCCAAGAAACAGATGGTCATGATTCACGATGTTATTCCGCTCAAACATCCGCGCGAGTTCCCCGTAGGCATTCGGGGAAAAATTAACGTGTTTCGCAATAAACGTTCGCTGAAAAATTATGATGTGATATTAACTAATTCAGAAGCAAGCAAGCAGGATATTATTAATATTCTGAAAGCGGATCCGAAAAAAATCCATGTAATGTATCCTATCACGGCAGAAATCTTTAGAAAAGCTTCACCGCAGAATCAGAAAACTACTGAAGAAAATTCTCAGACAGAAATAATTAATTCACAGTATTGTATTTACGTAGGCGACGGAACATGGAATAAAAATCTGGTGAATTTGGCCAAAGCGATACAAATCGCCGATGTTCATTGTGTGTTTGTCGGAAAAGTATTTTCTAAAGAGCCTACTTCGCATCCATGGCAGAAAGAACTCCTTCATTTTTTTCAGGAAACAAAGAATGATCCGCGGTATGTATTCCCCGGTTATATTCCAGACGATGTGTTGATTGACCTTTATAAAAATGCATTCTGCAATGTTCTTGTTTCACGCGATGAAGGATTCGGATTTTCCTTTGTGGAAGCAGCCGCACTTCGTGTGCCATCTGTTCTCTCTGATATTCCGGCTCTGCGTGAAACCGCCGCCAATTGTGCACTATTTGCAAACGCAGAAGACCCACATGACATTGCTGAAAAATTAAAGCAAATGAAGACTGGTACGATTGTACGAAAACAGTTTGCCGATGCGGCATTCGAGAGAAGTAAAGAATTTTCTCCTGAAAAATTAAAGCACGTCTTTCAATCAGCTTGTGCTGCGTAATCACCATTATCTCTGCTACAATGAAATTAAGATTGAATATTTTGTATGAAATATTTCCGCTCTTTTTCCATTATAGTTCTGCTTATTGCATCTCTTCTTGTCGTGGCCAAACATACGAATGCTCAAGTAACTGCAGACGTTACATTGGGCGGTTCGACGGGAGCGTTTTCTAAAAATATTTGGGGCGTTGATTTTCCTGCTTTCCTCGATATCAATCCGGCCGATGCCGGAAATTTCTATGGCAATTATATTCAGCAGAATTCTTTGGTGAATCTTGGCGCTCAGATGTACCGCTTCCCGGGAGGCTGCGCCGCCGATTCATACGACGTAATGAGCGGCATTCTAAACTATCAATATAATGATGTAATTAATGGTCCGACAAATGTATCGCGACAATTCTTCACACTTGGTGAAGCAACAGCTATTGCCTCAAGTAATCTTGGCGGCGAACTACTGTACCAGGTGAACATTAATGGTTCCGATGTTCCGGCAGCCGGACAGGCTAATATCTGCGGCGAAACAAGTCAGTTAACGTTAACTACACAGCAACTCATAGATAACTTAACTGCCATTCTTTCTTTGTATCCGGGTATTACCTATTTTGAATTAGGGAATGCACAGTGGTCTAATTGGAATCCAGCAGATTATTCTACGGTGGCACTCCGCTTTGCCCAGGCTATGAAAGCAGCCAGAACAAATATAAAAATCGGCATCATTGGGTATCCTTCGCTTTCTGTTACATCTGCACAGAAAACTGCGTGGAATTTAATGATCAGTAATCTTCGAAACTTAAGCACCTGTGGAACAGCGGGCAACCTGCCCTGTTTTGATTTCGTAACCGATCATCAATATCCCCAGGCCAAGCCTGCATTTCCACCATTTTTCTCTGGCAATGCTGCATATTACCCCATCGCCAATCAGGATCAAATTCCCCAGTTTATGGCTGCTTACACACCCAAAGAATATGCCATAACCGAATGGAATTTAAGCTGCGGATATACTACTCAATTTCCCCGCGTTGTAAATACAAATACTGCTGAACATGGCATCTTTGTTTTTGAAACGCTTCTGCAGATGGCGAAAAATAAAGTCAGTGTTGCCAACTATCATGACTTATCCATTAATCCTTTTGTGGTGGGATCACCGTCAACTTGCGGATTATTCACCGATGCCGCCACTCTGTCCGCCTCTGGGTTAGCATTTGCTCTCACCTCAGTTGCCGCAGGAGGAGAATATTATGATGTAGCGTATAATTTTACGAGTGCTGCTGGTACGGGATTGGTTAATATTCCGCCCTCTAACTGTACCGATCCCGACTGTTTGCAGACAAGCGGACAATTTAGTATTTTAAGTACCTGGGGAATCAAAAAAGGCACCGACCTGTACATATTCTTAGCAAACCGGAGCGCCGATTCAAATGCTGCCACAATTGATGCAACTGTACGGCTGCCAACATGGCCTGGTTATACCAAAGATATTTTCATCGATCAGCTTGCAGCGCCCACATTCCAGTCCAACACATTTCAGCCATTTGCCGACACCCGGCCGGGCGACACTACCGGACAGTTTGTAGCAACTCTTCGGGCAACCAGTATCACCCGCATACGAATTGCCGATTATTTTAACGGGGCGCCGGCTCCCACCCCAACTCTTGCTACGTTACCGACTCTGAATTTAACAACCATCAGAAAATTCATCAACTATAAAAGGACCGATAATAATGTATGTACCCAAGATCTGGTGATTTATATTGTTGCTGTGGCCGTATATATTATGATGATTCATTTTGCGATCGCCATGAAGGAAGATTTTAAGATGAATCTGCATATTACCTGTTTTGTGATTGGAGGCGTGATTGGATATTACTTATGTCATCTGGAAATCGGATTTATTCTCGGCATGATTCTTTCGCTATTTTTATGGTGAAGAGCATGTCATCCTGAGCGATTAGCGAAGGATCCAGATATAATGACAGCAAATGACTTCATTGAATATTGAACAGCCTCATTGCATTCTCTGTTGTCCGGCGTTTAACTTCTTCAACATTGATATGTAAAAGTCCGGCGATGAATTCTGCAATAACGGCAATATTCTCCGGTTTGTTCGGATATTTTTTCTGCGATCGGAGCGGTTCCGGCAATAGAAACGGCGCGTCTGTTTCTAAAACATAGCAGGATAAAAATTCTTCTGCACCCATACTTTTTATAAACTCCTGTTTTTCTGAAATGAAGGTAACATCACCATCAATGCCGACAAACATATTATGTTCTTTGGCAAATGAAAAAAGATCAGTGTCTGGTTCACAACAATGAAGCACCGACCGGTATTCCAGTTTCTTATCCCAATTATTTTTCAGAACTTCGAACAAATCATTTTTTGCGATACGGTTATGCAGAATTAAACTCTTTCCCGAAGAAATGGCCAGTTTTACCTGGCTTGCTAAAATCTGTTTTTGCAGCGCGATAAATTCTTCATCGATAGAATATTCTTTGTACTTTGTCTGCGTATATAAATACCGGTCCACGCCAACTTCCCCCACGGCAACGACCTTTGGATGTTCGAGCAATTCTTTTATTTCGCCTAATTCGTTTTCCATTCGCGTTTCATCATTCGCGATTTTCAGATCATATACATGATGCGGATGAATCCCTACAGCGGCATAGATATTTTCATAAGCCGACGCGATCTCGATTGCTTTTTTGGAGCTTGTTATGTCGGTTGAAGGAATAACAATATGGCTGATACCAACTGCATGAGCATGATCAATAACGTCAGGAAGAATTTTTTTGAATGCTGAAAAATTTAGGTGGCAGTGGGTATCGAACATAGATCAAATTATTCTACCATGAAAAAACCCCGCCGCTAGCACGTAGTCGACGGGGTTTGCCGCAGGGTATGCGGAATCCGACCGAAGTCGGAACGTTTTCACCTTGCGGTCCCGGCAATGTGCCGGGATAGGAGTTTCCGGAATCTCTTCCGGTTGTTGCCCGATTACCGTCGACGCTGACGGTGCCTCCGGGCGGAGGCTATTTAATTACTTTACCAAGCTGCCCCACATTTGGGACATGTTGGCGGCGGGGGGTAACCTGTCCCAACCGAGTCTTTATTACAGCTGGAACAGTGTTTCACCCATCCGGCCTGCGGTTTACGACCCGCCGGCCGACTGCCACGAACAATTAACATAATGCTCTCCTTTTTTCTCCGTGCCGCTCACGGAGACTCTGCTGTATATTAAAAATGTAATACACACCAAACTCTCCGCAAGAGCACATATTTCCGCAAGTTGTAAACGTACATGAAAACCGGGTTTATTCGCAGAAAGCAATTTTCTGAAACAAGTCCGGAATTCAGCATATATTGTACCTGATATTGTCCTTTTCTGCAAGTACTATAGGATAGTATTTTACGTTCAAAATTCTCTGCGGTTTGCATTTTTTTGTAGACTATGGTTATAATTGCACTATGACAATCTTCATCGGTGCCGATCACCGGGGGTTTGAACTTAAGAATAAGATTATTGAATATCTTCAGGAGAAAAATATCCGCGTGGAAGACATGGGAAATTACGAATATGACGCCAATGACGATTACCCCGATTATTCTAAAAAAGTCGCCCAGGCAGTTTTACAGAATCCCGACGATTTATTGGGAATCGTAATATGCGGATCGGGAGTTGGTGTGAGTGTAGCCGCCAACCGCTACCATGGAATTGTCTGTGCACTTGGGTTTGATGTAAAACAGATAACAAGCGCCCGGATTCATGATCATGTAAATGTTCTGGCGCTTCCTTCGGACCATGTGGATTTTGAAAAATCAAAACAGATGATTGATGCATTTTTGGAAGCAAAACCAAATTACGATGAAAAATATCTCCGCCGCCTACAGAAGCTGGATGAATAACTACACACAAACCTGATACTTCCCCTCCAAATTCTTTTCGATTATTCCTTTTATCTCAAGTGTTGATATGGTTGAAAGAACCTGGTGAATAGGAAGCGTTGAGGAGGTTACGATATCATCGGGCAGTTTTGATTCGGCAAGAACTTGGAGATAAACATCTTTTTCTTCAGGAGACAATGACGCGGTAATTTCTTCATGGCTCTTGGGAATTGCCCGCAAATTCAGTTCATCAAGAATATCTTTAGTACACGTGACAAATTTCGCCCCTTCCTTAAGCAGTAAATTCGGCGCTTCGGAGTTTGGCGAAGTAAGCGGCGCCGGCGGAGCAAACACCTCTTTCCCCTGTTCTGCCGCATAGCGGGCGGTAATAAGCGAACCCGAATCTTTTAGTCCTTCAACAACCATAACTCCTTTCGATAATCCGGATATTAGGCGATTACGCGCCACAAACATTCCTTTCTGCACCGTCATTCCTGGCGGAAATTCTGAGATGACTAAGCCGTGTCCGTTTATGATGTCGTTATACAACTTTCTGTTGGCGTATGGATACGTGAGGTCCACGCCGCAGCCTAAAAACGCAACCGTTTTTTTACCCGCATCGATAGCAGCGCGGTGGGCGATTGCATCGACACCAAGGGCCAAACCCGAGACTATTATACAGTTCGTCGAAGCCAACTCGGAGGCAAACAGCGTGGCTACCTGAACACCGTAAGATGTAGGCATCCGCGTGCCGACAATACCGAAAAATATTTCTTTATTAAAATCTACTGTATGAATATCACCTTTCACATATAAACAGATCGGCGGATCGGAAATTTCACGGAGCTGCTGGGGGAAGAGGGGATCTTCGCGGGTTAGGATATAAATATTTTTCTTTTTTATTTCTGCAATCTTTTTTTCAGCATTAAATTTAGATCGAAAATCTATAAAGTCCGCGCCGATTTTTTCGCCGATGGCATTCTGAACAGATGCAAGATCAGCTTCATATGCTTTTTTAATACCGCCGAAATTGTTAAGAAGATTATGAAATCGTACCGGGCCGATTCCCAGACAATGAGAAAACCCGATATAGTACTGAAGGTTTTCATTCATGAAGACAGTGTAGCGGTTATCTAACGTTTTTCAATCGCTTATAAGCCACAAAATCAATAAATTGTCTATTCATATCTTCTCGTTTAGGAGCGCAGATTCCCATTTAGAGCGACCTTGGGAGGTGCGCAGCTAGTCTTTCGGCGAGCACGCCCACGGGAGCGAAAAATGCGGTATCAAGCGTCGTAAAATTCTTGACAGAATCTACCAGATTTTCTTAGAACACTTTTATTTCATCATCACATCTGCAGAACCGGCGCTTGCGCCCATCATATTATAAATCGGCATCGGATAACTTGGCGAATACCGGAACGTAAACAAAATAATCAGAATAACCATAAAAAATATAACAAGCCAGGCAACTGTGGCGGAAAAAACAATTGCTCCTTTCCACATACCTTGTTTTACTCCAACAAAAATTGCCGGTCCAAATAAAAGAAATGACAGAACAGCAAAAGAAACTGCAGCCAGCATCAGCACCACAAACACACCCAAAAATCCGGAATAATACGAAAACATCCGCTCAAACATTGTTAATACAAAAAACACCGCAATACAATACCCGCCGATAAGTAAAGAAGATATAAAGCTCAGAGCAACAACTTCTATCGCAAACATGGCTTGATTTCCCGAACTCTTCTGCTTTGAAGAATCCTGTCTATGTTTCTTCAGCCACATAACTAAAAACCGAACCGCAAAGATAACAATAATTAAAATAACTAGGACGGCTATTATCCAACCGGAAATCTGATTCCCATATAACATCCACTCGGCTTCGGCAAACGCACCCGTAACTTTATACGAATCCAATGGCTGAAGATTTGACGACGTTTTTACAATTGTCCCATACCCAATTTGTTGAATAACATTGTCCAGTTGGGAATTTTTGAATGCTGCACCCGTCGAATCCGCCCTCAGTTCGGCGGCCGGCGCTGCTGCCATGCTCGTCTGATAATTTACTTTTCCTTTTGCTTCTTTCATAACCAGATCAGAATCGGTGCTCATGCCCACCTGGAGAGATTGAATTCTGTCTTCTACCTTCAATGTTTCAAATGTGTAATTAAACGCGCCGAACATATCTTTTTTTGCATACCCTACAGCGCGGTAATAAAGAATAAATGCACCGGAACCGTTTGGTTTCACCGGTTTAGGAAGACTGATAGTTATAGAGTCTGTCCCCGTTGTGACTTGTGCTTTATGATACGTATTCCCGCCGTACCAGTACTGCGTGTAGTCGGGTTCCTGATATTCTTCACATACTGGTGTAATCGGTTTAATGCGCAGACTTTCCTGATAAATAACACTCCCATCCGGTTTTACCGATGAAGTTGGCGAATCGTACGAACTATATCGGATACACTGCGGCTCGCGTGATATCTGATAAACCATTACATCCTGAGGAACAACCCTCGGCACACGCAGAGTCATGGCCGACATGGTGGCTTCTTCCAAATTGGAGAAAATAATGCGGGCGCTCACCACCGCTTCACCATTTCCGCGGAACGTGACGGAATAATTATGATTTTGTCCTAAAAAATTTGTTGATTCTGCCGGCCGGGGAAAATAGTCGGGAGCAACAATAGATACTCCAGTTGTCTGAGCATTAACCATGATTGCAGCTGAAATATAAAACGCAAGAATTAGTACTAAAAATCCCAGTAGTTTTTTTATCATATTTTCATTCAAACACTTATGAAAAATTTTGTCAATAATTAATTCTTTTTACATATTAAAAAGACGGTTGTTGATTTATGTGCAGGTTTTTTAGCAGGCTGAAATAAAATTTTTACTAATACCGAATAAAAAGGTAAAGATTTAATAAAAGGGACTAATCCTTCTGGAATAATTTTATACGCAGCGTTAGAAATGCTGTTATGATTCAATCCTTCTGTCTTTAAAACAGTAAAACCTGTTTCAGTAAGTAGTTCAATGATCTCATCGTAGGTAAATTCTTTTATATGATACTCATTTTCAATGGTAGTGAATGTTGCATTGGGAGTTGATAAAAAAAGCAGTCCTCCTTTTTTAAGTGCGATGTAAAGTTGTTTTAGATGAAAACGGTAATTCTTGATGTGCTCTAAAACTTCCATCGACACAGCAATATCATAGTAATTTTGAATAAAAAGCGCCGTATTTAAATCTTTTTTTTGAAAACTGATTTTTTTGTCGCTATAATGCTTTTCCGCATAATCTAGCGCTTCAGCAGAGATATCATAAGCATCAATTTTTTGAGCGCCATGTTTCACCCAAAAACTGTCGGCATATCCTGTTCCACATCCTGCATCTAGTATTTTTTTTCCTTTCACAAATGGAGTGATGAGATTGATTAGATTCTGAAAAAATACTTCAAGATATTCCTGTCCTTTATGTGGCGTAAATCTTTCTACTATTCCCATGCCGAATAGTACACAAATGAAGGAATTTTTTATGTGATGCTGCTTACTATGATTTAAAATACGCTGAAATTTCGCATTATATAGAAACTATGTGTGGTAAGATAATACATATTAATAGTATTATTCTGCCCTATGAAAATATCCTCTGTAAAAGCTTTGGAAGTTCTTGATTCACGCGGAAAGCCGACAGTTCGAGCATTTATTAAACTTGAAGACGGATCTATCCATTCTTCTTCCGTTCCATCCGGAGCTTCCACCGGAAGCCATGAAGCGGTTGAGCTTCGCGATGGTGATGATAAACGCTTTGCCGGGTTGGGAGTTCTAAAAGCTGTTGAAAATGTTAATAAAAAAATTGCCGGCGCGATAAAAGGATTGGATGTAAATAATCCCAAAGCGCTTGATGAAAAAATGCTGCAGCTTGATGCCACGGAGAATAAATCCAGCCTCGGCGCGAATGCAATGCTTGCAGTATCGCAGGCCGCAATGAGAGCAGGAGCGTATGCAAATAAAATGCCGTTGTGGAAATTCATTAATGAACAATATTTCAAAGATGTTTCGCCTTCATTTCCCCGCCTTATGGTGAATGTGGTAAACGGAGGGAAACATGCCGGATGGAACTTCGACATTCAGGAATTTATGATCGTGCCAACCTCAAACACTCCTTCAAAATCCGTCCGCGAAGCAGCCGAAATATTTCATCAGCTCGGCGCTGTTTTGAAAAAGAATAAAATGTCAACGCTTGTTGGAGACGAAGGCGGATACTCACCGCCGCTTTCTTCCAACGAAGAAGTTATTGAGACAATCATAAAAGCCGCAGGCGATATCGGCTATCATGATAAAGATGACTTTAATTTAGCTCTTGATGCTGCCGCTTCTGAATTCTACAAAGAAGGCAACTATATATTTAAAAAGACAAATCAGACCTTAACCGGCGACGAACTTCTGCAATACTATGTAGGACTTCAGGATAAATATTTTATAATTTCTTTCGAAGATCCGTTTTTTGAAGACGACTGGGACCATTTTGCAAAACTAACGCAGACAGTTGGTGATAGTTCATTGGTCGTAGGTGATGATCTGTTCACAACTAATACTAAAAGAATTCAAAAAGGTATAGACCAAAAAGCAGCCAATGCCGTGCTTGTTAAACTGAATCAGATTGGTACCGTTCTGGAAACAGCCAATGCAATTAATATGTCGCGCGGCGCCGGCTGGAAGAATATTATTTCTCATCGTTCTGGCGAAACAGAAGATTCGTTTATCGCCGATCTGGCATATGGCTCGGCGGCAGATTTCATAAAGACTGGATCAATGAGCCGATCAGAACGGTTGTGTAAATATAATAGATTATTGGAGATTGAGAATAATTTATAAGATGACGTCATTGCGAGGAGGAATGATCCCAATTTTCAGGGAAACAGTCTTCGCATCCCTTGTGTCTAACGTCATCCCGAGTGATTAACGAGGGATCCCATTAATAAAAACCCACGGTTATAGCACTCGTGACATTACAACCTTGGGATTGTTGGTAAAGGGATTGCTTCTCCCGCGTCAGACGCGGGATCGCAATGACGTATATGATCGCTCCGGATGACAAGGGTGAACAAAAAGACTTATGAGAAAACTTGCTTTAATCATTTTAGACGGCTGGGGAATCGGCGAAGAAAAACCGAATAACGCCATCCATATTGCCAAAACTCCCTTTTTCGACAACGTCTGGAAACATTATCCGCACACCCAGCTTCAGGCCAGCAGTGAATTCGTAGGATTGCCTTCCGGACAAATCGGCGGCTCCGAAGTTGGACATCTGACAATTGGAGCCGGAAGGATTATTTACCAGACATTGCCTCGGATCAATAAAAGCCTGAGCGAACTTGAATCGGAGAAAGGACTTCTTTCCGTAGAAAATTTCAAAACACTTCTTGAAAAAGCCAAAAAGCAACACATTCATCTTATCGGATTAATTTCACCAGGCGGAGTCCATAGCCACGAAGAACACTTGTTCCGGATTCTGGAAATTATGAAACAGTACGGGTGCAAAAGCCCGGTTATCCATTTTATCAGTGATGGACGCGACACGCCGCCGACTTCCGGTATAAAAAGTGCAGAAAAACTTATCAAAAAAATCCGCGAACTTGAGTTTGGCACTGTTGCTACTGTATCGGGACGATTCTATGCCATGGATCGTGATAGAAACATGGATCGGACAAAGAAGGCGGTAGAGGCGATCGTTCATGCAAAAGGACACGACGGCCGGAATTCTAAAGAAGTATTTTCCAATCTTCTTAACGCTTTTGAAAACAACTATAAAAAAAATGTCACCGATGAATTTATCGAGCCAACGATCATCGATCCGAGCTATAAAGGAGTTCATCAAAGCGATGTGCTATTTTTCTTCAACTTTAGAAATGACCGCATGAAACAGCTTATTGTTGAAATCCAGAATTCTGCAGCACTGCCCGCAACCCAGATGTTTACGATGACCAGATATGACAAGGCATATCCGTATCCGGTTCTGTTTGAAAAAGAAACCATTTCCGGAACAATTGGAGAAGTTTTAAGTTCATTAAATTTAAAACAACTCAAGGCCGCCGAAACGGAGAAAGCTCCGCATGTGACATACTTTTTCAACGGTGGAGTTGAGCAGATTTTTCACGGAGAACGACGCGCTGTTGCCGAAAGTAATAAAGTAAAACACGATTTAATTCCCGAAATGAAAGCCGTTGAAATTCATCAGAATATTAAAAACGAAGTGCTTCAGCATCAACCTGAATTTATTCTTGTTAATTTCGCCAATCCGGATATGGTCGGGCATACTGGTAATTTTAACGCCGTTGTTGCAGGAGTCCAAAGCGTTGACCGCGAACTGAAAAAACTTTGCGAATTTTTAACAAAACAGAATTATATTTGTCTGATCACGGCAGACCATGGCAATGCCGACATTATGTATGATCTTGAAACAAAAGAACCGCACACCGCCCACACCTTAAATCCTGTTCCATTTATTGTCTATGATCCGCACGATGTAAATAATCAAAAAATAAAATTGGACCAACACCCGGAAAATGGTTTGAGCAAGATTGCCGGTACTGCTCTGCAGCTTATGGAACTTTCCAAACCGGCAAAAGATTTTGAGACTTTGATTCAGAAATAACGCCGTACCTGGCACTCCTTATTGACTTTATATTCAGATCTTCAATATAATGAGTTCTATTCATGAAAAATGCATCTGCCACTATTGTTGTAGTTGCGGCAACCGCAGCGATTACTCTTCTTTTGCTTATGACTGGATTGTTTTTTTCTCCATCAACTCCAAGCACAGAAGCGAGCACAACCGGAACACTATATCCCATTGCCGATGCGTATGTTAAAAGCACCCAGACCACTAACAATTACGGTACTGCCGCCGATTTGGATGTTAAAAACGATCCTGCCAACACCAAAGTATCGTATTTAACCTTTGATATCAGTCCGTATTCAGGGAAAACAATTTTATCGGCAGTACTGCGCATTAAAACAAGAGATCTCAGTTATGCAGGATCAGCCGAAGCGCAGACCATCTGGAATGTAAATGATACGTCATGGAATGAAACACAGATTACGTATGCAGTACGGCCGACTATTTCCAATATACAGTTGGGACAGATCAGTAATACCGCACCGTCCACCAGTTATGATATTCCGCTTAACTTAAGTACATTCCGTTCATTAATGAAGACAAATCCAACACGTATCTCGATGGCATTTATCGGATCGTCAAACAGTAATGGTATTTATTTTTATTCGAAAGAAGGCGCCGTAAAACCTCAGCTGATTATCACCTATGATAATGTCACGCCGACACCAACAGCTCTTCCCAGTGCCACTAAGACACCGACTCCTACGGCAACGAAAACTCCGACTCCAACCCCAACTGGAGCGCCTTGCACCATTACGATAACTGCCAGTCCAAGCATGCCAGCAAACGACACTTCAACAGTAACTTCTATGCTGACTCCTAAGACCGGCTATAGTGCTACTTCTGTTTCGTATGTTATTGACAGTTTTTCTACGGCAAGTGTTGTGTTAACCGGTTCACCATATGTCGCTACATCTGCCCCGTATCTAATGACACTTACTGCCGGTCCGGTAAATGGAACAGCACGCATCACTGCCCGGGGAACTGTAACAAATACTGCTACCGGTTCCCAGGTTTTCTGTGATGCTACTCCGGTGGCTATAGTTATTACCTATCCAACTACCCCGACGCCTACAAAAACACCAACACCAACTAAGACACCAACACCGACTCCCGCAACTGTTACCAATGCGCCAACGCCAACTCCAACTCCAGGTGGAGGATTTGGTGGAATTACACTCGGTCAAGTAGTTTCAGGAACAATTTATGTGTCATTGTATTCTGATCCCAACGTAACCGACCATGTCCGCTTTTATATGGATAACACATTTATTAATGAAGAACGGGACTCTCCCTACAGTTTAGGCGGTGATACAAATGGGGTGGTCAATGGCTATAATACGAGACAATTAATAAACGGCCAGCATGTTTTAAAAGCTGAAGTTTACTTTAAAGATGGCACAGTGCAAGTATATTCTGTTTCATTTACCGTGAGTAATTCAGCTACTCCAACACCCACTGTATCGCTTATCCCCTCTATAACGCCAAGCAATACTCCAATTCCAACCTCAATTCTTACTGCGACTGTAATTCCACCCACTACCGTAGTTTGTCCGCTGAAATCACAAGGTGACGCCAACTGCGATAACAAGGTAGACATGATTGATTATGAAGTATGGCGCCAGGATTTCATTAATCAACAAGCAAATGGCAGCGCCGACTTTGATAAAAGCGGTACTACCGACCTTATCGACTACGAAACATGGCGGCAGGGATTTGTAGCACATCTGCTCCCATAATTTCTTACTATTCCCTTTCCTGCTTTTTTTCTTGCTGATAAAAAAATCTATTATGATGGCTATATGAAAAATAAGAAATTGCTTCATCCAATTGATGAAACAAACAAAGAAGATCTTGTAAAGAAAATGGAAGTCGGCAAACAGCCATTTTACTCGGTAGATTTAACGCGCGACCATGAACCCGATGTTGAACAGGAAACAGCAACACCGACTACTGATTTAGGCGGACCGGTTAACTTAAACGAAGAAATTGACCAATCAACAGTAAGCAGCTTTGCAGGAGAGCCTGGCGGTGCCGGAGTAGATGAAGATGCCGCTTAATCATTCGCTTTTCTTTCTGAAGACGAGACTTAAAATTTGCCAGCCGAGTTCTTTAAATTTTTCCCAAATAATATCCGGGAACTAAGAATGTTCTTTTTGTGACATATCGGTATATATTATTTAACAATATCTCCACCGATAAAAGCTTGTATTAAACCGACAATGATTCCTACCATATCGCCTATGATAGGAATTTCTGCCTCTTTTGCCATATGAAAATAGCAAATAACTACCTCTATTATACTACCTCGCAAAAAATGGTACAATAATTTGCATGAAAGCAATCCCCGCTCTTCTCACCAATTCTTCAACCGAACTCAAGCAACAAATTACCAATCTGGCTCCTTATTTCAACTATTATCAGATAGATATTACTGATGGTATATTTGTGCCCAGTAAAACTCTGAGTATTAGCGAGTTTGGTAAAGCTCTTTCAGAACTTGATACCGCCATGATAGAGAAGATGGTATTTGACTTTGATTTGATGGTAACCGATGTATCGGGTGCTATCGAATCACTTCTTATTCTTCAAAAAGGTATTAATATAAAAAATATTTTTGTTCATATCTCTGCTTTAAAGAACGAACCGCTTGTCAACCGGAAAGAATTTGCTATAGGTATCGCATTAGATCCTTCTGATAATTTAGAGGCTTTAGCACAATATTACGACATAAACTCAATTCCAGCTATTCAAATCATGACGGTTATTCCTGGATTTCAAGGATCACCTTTTCAGCAAAAAGAGCTCAATAAAATTGACTGGTTAAGAGAAAATGGTTATAGGAATACTATTTTTATCGACGGTGGAGTGAATGATAAGACTATTCCTATTATACTTTCTCGCAAAAATAGACCAGACTTTGCCGGAATTGGTAGTTTTCTTACGAAGACACCCAATATTAAAGACCATGTTGAATATCTTGCGAATGTGCTAAGATGAAAGTACAGCATGGGAATTCAAAAACGCATTATAGCAGCCGGCATATTTCTCCTTACTTCTCTGATTATTACGGATTTCTTCGTGTCGCGAATTACCAAACGGCAAAGCCAGTTAGAACAAACTTTTAAAAACATTCAGAAAGCAGCCTCAAACATAGGCGGTTCTTCGGAACCAACTCCCACAGCAGTTCCCACTATAATCCCCTATGCCGGATATCCGAAGTCATATAAAGATACGGAAATTCCGGTTGAGATTTATCAGCAGGCTGGGCTCCGGTATCATTTGGAGAACAAGACTGAGGTTAAAGAGTATGTAATAAATCTAATTCATAAATACTATATATATAAAGATTTCTTGGCTGCTGAAAAAATCCCCTACTCTGCTCAGTTCCCGGTAACGTTCAGCGCGATTGAAGCAGATGTTCCCCGGATGGAAAGTCTTGTCCAACAGAATATGGTAACCTATGTCGATTTTGCCTTTATAAAAGCCCGCTTTCGGTATGCGCCAGAAGAGGAAAGAATACAGCGTTTATACGGCGATTTAAAAGTTAAGGCTCGTGCAAAACTGGAAGAATATCGACAATTATTTTCTGCCGAAAATGCAGATCCAGCAGTTATAATTGACGCAGCAAATCATGACATTGATCTAATAACACTCAATAATAACGAGGGAAATAGAATAGAGCTTCATTATACGCCGGACAAAGAACTTTTTTTCACCGATAAAAAATTCAATTCATTTCTTTTTGCTCAAAAACAGAAAGTAGTATCTAGTATTTTTACTCTTCACGGGGTAGCAAACGATGAATATGCCTATGTTATTGTGTACCCTATTGTGATGCAAAAAAAACAATATATGAACATAGATGAATTACTGACAGATAATGTATCGTATTTCAAATATTATTAAATATGAAATTATTTCGCTTAACTATCGGCACTACATTCATTCTGATAATCTTTACTTTGTTGTTAAGTTTTATTTCTCAACAAGTAGAGGCTTCATTATGTAACTACACTTCATGTCCGAATAAATGTGACCCGACAGGATTAGAATGTACTCCTGGCAGTCCATGTACTACTGGTGATCAAGGGTGGTATTGCATCCAAAAAGTTGCGTGCGACCCAAACCTGCCGGGCGGAGTTCGACAAAATGTATATCAATGTGATGGTAATGTTTGGGTTTTTAAAGGTATTGAAGAACCAACCTCAGATTGCGGGGGCTTTTGTGGCGGCCCTCCTCCAACTCCTTTTCCTGCCGAAGCATGCCGGGACAGACCGTTCCGTGTGGAATTTAAATCCAAACGTGTACTCGGACCAGGAGAAAAAATTATCTGTACAGTAAAACAAGTTAATACGTTCTGTGAACCATGCGCCGGTCTGAAAAAAGAAACCCAATGCGAATTCAGCACATCATTTGATGTCTGTCGTACCGTAGACAGCGATTGCTTATGTAAATACGGAGGAGGATTTGCATATGACTGTAAACTTAATGGTGTTTCATTTCCAACCGGAAATGGAGTATTACCTCCAGATGTTGTTAGTAACGCTTCAACTGCAACAGTACCAATTGATCCACCGACTGGTGGAGTGATAGGCTGTGTGGTAGGAAATAGTTGTGTGAATTGTAATGGAAATAACACGAGTTGTTTCCCCGACTGCGGAGGAGGAACATGCTCTGCTGGTAAGTGTAGCTCATGTCCCGCGATGCCTGCAACATGCAAGATCGGCCAAAGTTGTGCCGGAAAATGTAACGGCAATGAAGCTGCCTGTTACCCCGGATGCAACGGGGGTATTTGTAATGATAAAGATCAATGCGAAACCTGCGGTGAAGTTGGTGTTACTCCAGTTGTCCCTACATTAGCTCAGCAGAAAACAATTACCACAGTAGGTCCTACATTTATACCTGTGGGTACCGGCGGCCAGCCAGCTACAAAAACACAACGATGGGCATGCCTCGAAACACTGCCATGTACTGAAACATCATCGCAATGCTCAGGCAATGGCGACGCCAAACACCGGGTGGCAATCGGAACCGGGAAAGCAGCGCAGGTAATTCCCAACCGCGATACATATATTTATGATTGTCTCGTCGATTCAAATGGCATCCAGTGCACAAGCGGGAACGGTACGATCGATACACAGACACTGCAGACAAATATGCTTTCTAAACTTCAGGGAACATATGGATATAACCTCACCGGTTTTTTTAAACAAGACGGAACAACGGCGGAGACTAATCCATTAAAATCCAGTGGGAACGGCGTAATCGGTAAACACGAATGGGAAAGTTCTACTACATCAAGTGTAGGGCATATATTCTTTGCTATGAATCTGATAAATCCGGATGAGTATGTGGGCACCAATAAATCTACCCAGCAGTCAACTTTTAATTTAGAAGGGGTTCCTTTCGGCAAATGTTTGATGCTTACCTATGATCCGTATGGCCGCGTGTTTGACAGTAAGACACTAGAACCAATACAAGGCGCAGTTGTAACATTATTGAAGAAAACTGAATCGGGAGAATTTGTTCCGGTAGAAAGCACCGATGTGTTAGGGGGAATAACCAATCCGGTGACTACCGGGAAAGACGGCTCATTCGCCTTCCGCGTGCCGGATGGAACTTACAAACTGTCAATTTCTGCAAAAGGCTACAGGTTTCCAACTAAGAATGATGAATTAAATTCGCACTATTCTCAGATCTATTCTAATGTGTACCGCGGTGAAGAAATTATTCAGAAAGGAAAGATTGTCCATCATGATATTCCGCTGGCACCCGTTGATACAAAAAAATCAGAACAGCAGTCGCTGAATACCAAACCGCAGATTCTGACATTGAATCAGTCGCTGAATAAAACAGAAAAGACGATTAATATCGAAGGCACGACCACCCATCCAAAAGCCACCATAGACATATACGGCAAAACTCCGGCCGGGAAAACATATAAACGAACGCGTCTTATTCAAAAAGCCCAGGCCGACAAATTTGGAAAGTTTTCAATTGTTATTAAACAGGCTGCGTTCGGCACCAATGAAATAATCGGCGATATGGAAATCATAAAAGACAGTAGTATTTTCGCTGCGAAGACAGAAAAGCCAAAGTCATGGTGGAATGCTATTTTTGCATCATTCATTCAAAAAGTAATCGGATCCGAAAAAGAAGTTGGCTCAGTTATTCCGCTGCAACCTATCCCGGTTGAACTAAAAGGTTATGCTGTAAATGATACAGGTGTTACTATTGCTAATACAAAAATCGAGATTTATCTGCCGTTTTCCAATAAACCGGTTGCTTACTCAAGAACCGATGAACGCGGATATTTCTCAATCGGCGCAGGATATCTTCCCGATCTGCCGTACACGATTCAGTTTAAAACAGCTACCGGACAGGTTATAAAACGGACGACTTCACAGTTTATTCTGGAGAATTCAACAAAATGATTTCACAGCAGTGATTCAAGCAGATTCTCAATTTGTTTTGTACTGGAGAAAAGAATTCCCGTCATTCCCACCCTATTTGCGCCGGCAACGTTTTCTTCGGCATCATCAATAAAGATTGCTTCTTCGGGTTTAACGTGCAGTTTCTCCAGAACATGCTGATAGATTTCTTTGTCGGGCTTGGCCATGTTCGTTCCGCAGGAAAACACAGATACATCGAAATGCTGGTATTTTTTTTCAATAATAAACTCCATAACCGGAGCTTCAGCATTGGAAAGCAGTCCGATTTTGTATCCTTTGTTTTTCAGCTTTTGAATAAGATTAAATATTTCACTCTTTTCTTTATAGGCATGTTTGAAACCTTCGTGCCACAATGATTCTGTTTTCGGAGGATCGATATGTAATTTTTTGCAGACTCGTTCCCAAAAAACTTTCTCCGAAATTTTAGCCCTCTGCCAGTCATCGATATATTCAAGCATTGTCTGGTACAGATCTTCTTTATCCGTTTTTAATGTCTGTATGAAATGTTCTATCATGCCGGGCCATGCGTGATCGATTAAAACACCGCCGACATCAAAAATTATTGCTTTTATCATAGTTACCTTCTCTGTTCTACAACTCCAAATAAATCTTTCGCGTCCAGTTTTCCGTCGGCATTTAAATCAACCGGCAGCATCCATGGAAAAACAACTTTGTTCTCTGTTTTTTGAAAAACAATGTATGTTTGTCTCGGCAGAAAATACGGCCTCAGAAGAACCACTCGGTATTTTTTGCCGGGAACAACATTGGTAACTCCCGAAATTTCACCTTCAGATCCGATAACGCCGACATTCATCTTTTTATAGACCATCTGTTCTTCTTCATCAAAAATCTGGATTTCATATTCATTACCATCTATTAATATTGTCGGGAATAATCGCACGCGGAATTTTAAGCTCGGCAGAGGCAGGACTTCAAAATTCCAGGTACGCAGATCTTTTACTTTTTTGTCGCCTTTATATAATGCGAGATTCAGTGACTTTTCTCCGGTTGTGTCGTCTACCGTATGCGCATACATATATATTTTTATATCCTGATATGGATAAATGGTGGGAATCTCGGAAGGATAATAAAAATCCGGATTGGCGCCTTCCAGTTTCAGATGATACCCTGCCTTTGCATCCCAGATTGACTGGCCGGTATTGCGGATGGTAAGTGGAAAACGATAAACAGACCCGGTCACTAATTCCTCTGGAAGATCACCAGTAAGCATCGCGGTTTCCTCTATTTCCGGTAGTCCGCCTGTTTTTAATAATTCCTGGACATTTTGGTATACCGGATGAAATCCATTGTTGCCAATCTGCGCCCAGGAAAATTTGGTGAACGGTTCGCCCTGATAGTTTAAAAGAAATGGGGTGACTGCTTGAATTCGGTCATCGGGAAACCAAACCTGCTCAAATGCAGTTCGGGTATAGTCTGATACTACATCCTGGCCAAGTCGTTCGGCATCCCATCCGGTTTCGGTGATAAACACCGGCAAACTTTTTATTCCATACTGTTGAAGCAATTCAAGCTCCCACTGATAGTTGCGAATTGTACCGCGGCCGAATTCGGCAGGCGATCCGGCAAACGCCGGGTTTGGATACGAATGCGAAGACCATCCGGACAAAAGATTATTCCATTCATCTATCTTGTCACTCGTGAAAACACTGCGAAGAAACACTTCTTCATCTTGGTACGAAGGCAATGCCGAAGGAGCCGAGGCGTCGAATCCGGCAAGCATAACTTTATAATCATCGCTGCCGTCTTTAAACCGCCTCGCAAATTCCAAAGCTACATCAGCATAATTTGCAGCATCCACTTCTCCACCCCATTCGGTGGCATGGTTTGGTTCGTTGAATAAAATTATGTAGCGATCTTTAACAACCCAATTTAATGAATTCAAAAAGCTCACCCATTCCCCCGCATCGGCTTTGGCGGGTCGTTTCCAAAAAGATCCAGCCGGTTCGGTGGCCAATCGGATAATCGGGATAAGATGAAGTTTGCGCATGACATCAAAAACATTCTGCCATTTGGCGCGGTCGCGGTCATTTTCCTGCAGTACTAACGTAACATATCCCCAATTCCCGCCGTTAGAATTCACGAGCTCTGCGGCGTGTTTTAAGTCTTCTTCGGTTGGCTGCGCCAGCCCGATTCCATATTTATTGTTTGAAACAGACTGTTCTGCCGCGCTAATAGGCACAGCGAATAAGTTGACGATTACAAAAAATAATGATGCAAAAAGCACCTTTTTCATATAGAAATTATAACCTATGAAAATCAGAAACGGTTAAAGTAGATAAATATGAGTGAATATTACTATTGAGAAGTTATGACAGCTTATTTCTTCTTTATATTTGGTGATAATTCAAAATTTTCATCAAGTAAGGAAGGGGGGAGAAGTTCATCCATTTGTATTAATGGCTCATTGCGTTCTAATCGGATTTTTGTCTCTTTTTCCCACTTCAAATGCCATAGATACAAAAGCGCCGTATACATTTGTTCTAAATAAATTGTGAAGCTCCAGGCAATTGCTATATAAATAATTGTTAATGTCCAAACAAAGTCAGATATTTTAATTTTTGCATCGTCCAGCTCAAATACAATAGCTGCAGGAAGAAAAATAGTCATTGCAGCAAAATACGTCAATACGAATCCTGAAGCAAATTGTTTTATATGAAGTTTAAAAACGGTTAGTCCTTTTTTAACCGCTTGGATAGTTGAAAGATTTTCAAAGACAATTCCAGGTATAATTAAAAAAATAAGCATTCTAACTCCTTTATTCAGTAATCTGAAAAATTCAGTTCCTAAAGAAAATTTCTCAAAT
The DNA here is from genome assembly GCA_964490875.1 of uncultured Gammaproteobacteria bacterium. Lineage (GTDB taxonomy): Bacteria > Patescibacteriota > Microgenomatia > UBA1406 > GWC2-37-13 > CAYYYG01. The sequence goes on along the minus strand of CAZBEF010000009.1, from coordinate 12,407 downwards.
CCGCCTCCTAAAGTTCTGGCAACATTTTCTGATGTAAATGTGTCATTATTGGGACTTTGTTTTCTTTTTGAAAATAAGGCTTCTAAAATGGTTAAGAAAAACCAAATTATACTCCATACAATAGAAATTGGAATAATTCTTATAAAATTAACAAAAAAAGTCTTTTTAAGTGCCTCAAACAAATCTATGGGCTTGTTTGATTCTATCTGATTAATAAACTCAAGCATTATGCATGTCGATATAGAAAGCAGAAAAGCAAAAAGGAAAAAAACTAGAAAAAAAATAAGCAGTTCAGCCTCAATTGAAAAACGCTCCCACGGCATAAAATATTTTAAATAAATGATGATCGATGAGTGAATTAACCAAACACACATAATTGGAATAAGAAAAATAGGGTATTTTGCGAGAATTTTACTTGCATTAATAAGTAAATGAAGTCCTTCTTTCAATTCTTTTGACAAAAAATACTGGATTAGCAATACAACAATTAATAAGGAAATAAAAAAAGGCAGATAAGTGCTGCTCATATAAGCAGTATAACAAACCGTGTTTCAGGAAGCTTGCTCGACAAGATGAAGATGCTCTTGCAACAACTTCAAACTTTCTACTTCCCCCGGATCCTTTTCAAAATAATACAGCTCCGAAATTCCGGCATTGATGATTTCTTTGGCGCATAGCATACACGGAGAATAGGTAGCGTACATAATAGAATTTTTTGTAGAAACTCCATGGTAAGCGGATTGTAAAATAGCATTCGATTCGGCATGAACGCATAAGCAGGATCCTTTTTCTTCACCCGATTTTATAAGCCCCTTGCTTTTTTTCATGCAGCGCGGACAGCCGCCGTCGGTACAATTTTGCAGTCCAACAGGCGTGCCGTTATAACCGGTCGCGATAATACGTTTATCTTTAACAAGCACCACGCCAACCTGCATAAGCAGACAGTTGCCGCGGGTTTTGACAACCTGCGCAAGATTCATGAAATAGGTGTTCCAGTCGGGCCGTTGAGTAGAAGACATATATCAATTATATCAAAATAAAAAAGACACCCCAGCTTGCCCGTCCGAAGCTTTAGCGAAGGCGGGTGGAGTGTCTCTTTGTGTTATTTTCAAAAATTATCGTGATGAGGAAATATTGGATGTACCTTCTGTAGTACCCGTTCCAGTTCCACACGCTTTAACGGTAATCAAACCATTGGCATCCTGGTTAACTGCATAACCCGTTTTTGCAGATGTAAATGTGGATCCACCAAGAGGATCAATAGGCATACTTTTTAAATATTTACTCAGCAATGTGCCACCGGTACCACCAATACTCAAACATGCGGCTCCAGTACTACATCCTCCAGTTGTTATGGTGCAACCGCTTCCTCCAGTACCTAACATCTGATCTGATGTTGTGAGACTCAGTCCCGACGCATCACCTTTTTGATCGATAATATACTGATGAATCGCGGTAAGAATCGTATCGACATCCGAGGTGCGGCGGGCATCGCGGGCATCTTTTAACCGCTGAGCCGGATTCAATGCAGCAAATACTGCAACTCCCAGCGCGATAACGATTGCGATAACAACAAGAAGTTCAATAAGCGTGAAACCTTTTTTCAGATATGTTTTCATAGATTATTTAGGTTTGAATGTTCCGATGATAATTGTAATATCTGCCTCATCGGGAGCTAATTTTGCCTCTGGAGTAGCTACTGTAGTGTAGATATTTTTTAAAACTTTGTCAAGCTGTTCAAGATATTGTTCATCAACCTTTGCACTGTAATGAACCGAAATGCCCCTCGACAATTTTACATTACCGGTTGAGCTGACCTTGTAATTATTTTCAGCAAGTATTGATTCCAAACGCGTCGCTTCGCCTTCTATACCGCTTGCATTCAGTACTTCAATCGAATAATTTTCAACGATTGCTGCAGAAGGCGATGCAACCGGAGTTACAGTCGGGGAGACAATCGGTTTCAGTGATTCCTGTTTAGCATCTTTTTGGAAAATTAAATTTTGCCCCATGAAGGTGCTGATAACGGTTATGGCAAACGTGACAAAAAAAGCTACGAATGGAATAAGCATTTTGTGATCGAATGTGTGTACTGCAGGAGAATCTATTTCTAAATTTAAAGAGCTGGCATCGGGGACTTTGATATCCGTTTTCATGGCTATACTAATCGCAGCATTCAATTGTTTTGTTTCTATCTTAAAGTCTTTAAAATAATCACTCGTGAAGATTTCTCCGATTGATCCAGTTTTTATAATTTTCTTTATGGACAAACCAAAATGTTCTTCACTAAAGTGAACTAATCGTTCTACATGATCTGCTGTTAATGCGGTATAAATGACTTCTGTCGTTAATGCCAACCCCTTATTCATTACGGCAACAAAGTAGTTTTCGTCGTAAAAAAGCAAGATAAATGGATCTGGTTCGGTTGTGGTGAGCCTTGCTAATGATGTGGTATACGGCTCCATGGCTTCTATGTGTATTTCTGCTTTTTTAACCGCGTCGGTAATTTGGGTATAAATTGATTTGTTAAGAACTACAATCTGAACATAGTCGGGATACACCCGGTAATCCCAGCTCGTCTGATTCATATCTTCGGGAATGAGCTCCTGTGCGGCAGACTTGATTGCTTCACGAGTAGCTGCGGTAGGATTGGCTATTTTAACCGTAGTCAAATATACAAACTCGTCGCTGAAAAGAATTCGAATAGAAGGTCCAAAGTTCTTTTTGATTGTCTGCAGTATAGTTGCCAAAGATTCGGCATTCCAATCATACACTTCCTGTTTTTCAATGACCGAAGATTCTCCTAATTTAACGACACATACTTTTATCTTTGTTTTCGTAATCGCTGCAATAATTTTTGTCGAAGTAAACATACGTTATATTGTATCAATTTCTGTACATTACGGTTATTCTTTCCAGCTGGTCAAAGTAATACCCGAAGATGAACGAGTGTATAAGATTACAACGGACCGTTTGTATTTTGTATCCTGTGTTGTAACAGTTAACGTATTGGGGCTGCCCGATGTAACGCTGACAGAACATGTTCCCTCCGGCCGTGTAATAGTCGCCGGCCCCGGATTTGCATACGAAGCGTTGCTGCGAATTTTGAGCAACGCGTCTTCGGCGCATCCTTCTACAAAATGAAGGGTCTGTTCTCCTTTAGTAAGCGAAAGCGATGCCTGACCTTCGCCGATAGAAACCAGTGCGACCGTTACCGCTATGCCGAGAACAACGGCGGAGATGATTAAGATAGTACTGATGGCTATAAATCCTTTTTTCATATAGTTTGTCATCCTGAGGGAATGAAATCGCGTCTGACGCGATGAAATGACCGAAGGATCCAGAATGTTTTATTTATTGCTGGATTCTTCTCCCGATTACTATCGGGATCAGAATGACATAGTAACATTATTTAATTACTCCGTACTTCTGCACTTGATCGTAATGTAACTGAATCCGAATATTCCTGCCGAACCGAACTGGAGCTTGACTGAATAGTTAAGGTAAAGCCAATGTGTTTCGTTTTATTATCGCCGGAAGAATAATTGGTGAATATCAAACTGGTCACGGTTGTATCGTTTGAATTTAAATCAACAGTCGCTGCTGCTCCCAGTTTTATTCGAACTTTGCCTGCTGAAAGATCAATTACCGTGGGATTGTTTGGTGCTGATTGAATGAGTGATAACACTCCGGGGCTGCTGCCGAATGTTGAACTGCCGGTATTGATTCCATTGGAATTTCTAATTTCATATTTAATGCGTTCACTGACATACCGCGCCGCCGCGTATACTTCTTCCTGGGTGCTATTTTTAACACCGCTTCCGATAACATTCCATGCAAACTTAACCAGCGACGAGACGACGACTGTCACTATGCCGACATAAATAAGCAGTTCTAGAAATGTAAATCCGGATTTTTTATATATTTTAAAATTTTTCATTTTAAATTGGCTATCAGCCATAAGCCATTAGCTATAAGCTATTAGGGATTTCTCCAGTATGCGAAACTAAAAGGAGCTGGCATTATCTGGCCCAGTGTTGTTTCTAATGCGCTTCCACCTTCGGTATTGCTCCAGCTGAATGTTGGAGTAGCTGTCATAGTTAATTGTTTTGCAAAAAGATCCGAGTTAGCGTCTGAGTATATAAGCAACAATTTAGATTTATCTACCGGATCCATCTGAATATTAAAATATCGAAATGCTCCAGGAACCGGCGCTCCGACAAAATCAGTCTGCACAGTGAAAGTACCACCATTACCTGTGTAATAACTAATACTTGTGGTAGTAACAGATGCATCGGCGTAAACAACAACACTTCGTGCTGTGCCGCTATTGATAACCCAACCCGTACTTAATAATTTCATATTTGGTGTCGGTGTTTGCGCCGATGTGTCTATATCATTATTAGCTGCGTTCGAAGACCATGCACTGCCGTTCCAATAATTAACCTGTAAATCTGATCCTGAATTCCCTATCGATGCAAAAACAATCTCGTCGCTGTTTGGATTGGCTGCAATATCAAGGTTTGTCGCATCGTTTGCCATAGCCGGTATGGCAGTTTTTGTTCCCCATGTACAGGTAGAGGTTCCTCCAGTGCAAACAGCATAATAGGCACCATTTGTCGTAGAAGTTCCTGCATTTCCCCATACCACCATAATCTCTCCCGATGTCGATTCATATTCAATATCAAATGATTCAACATCCTGTACTGCAGATGCGACCTCTAAATTTGCTTCCAACACTGCAGCCGGCTCATTCACCCACGCACTTCCATTCCATATTGCAGCACTCAAATCTCTGTTTGCATCTGCCCAAATGGCGGTAATAAGATTTTGGCCGGATCGTACATCTTCTGACATTTTTACCCATTGGACTATTCCTGTAGTCCGGACTGCTGAATACGTAGAAGCCCCGGACCAATTAGCACTTCCACATCCAGATGATCCTGATTTTGTACGATAAGCTAATTCATTGGTTGCGCTATTTGTTGAATATAATACGATGGCGTCGCCGGTGGTCTTTTCATACGCAATATCGAATCGCCGTGTGGTGCCTGTTCCGCCTACAGTAACCGACCATTCAGAAGTCCATGATGTACCGTCATAACATAATACCTGCATAACTCCTGCAGAGTTTGAGAAAGCGGCAACTGCTTCTGTTTTTGTTGGTGAAGTTTTAATGGCAAAGTTCAGACCGCTTATCGCAACCGGCGTAGAAGATTCAGTTCCAAACGAACCGGCGCTGTCGTACAATCGATATTTTGGTGTTGTGGTTGTATCGCCATAAATAAGAACACCTCCAGCTGCCGCAATCGCTTTTCTCCAGTCACTTAAATAACTGATTAATGAAACCGATTCCGGTCGGGCGGTACTAAAATTCCATGTTACGGTAGAAGTTACTTTTTTGGTATCTGGATCGGTTGTTCCACCGCTTGCTACGATATTTCCATCCGGTGGTGTCGCATCACGGCTGACGCTTTCAATCTTTACAGACCGGACATAATTATCGGAGGTATTATGACTGAGAGTGTTGGAAGTATTATCTGCCTGAAATGTCCAGACACCACCAGTTTGTGTTACTCCACGCGGTGTGGGATTTGGAGTAAGTAAGTTATTATATGCCTGATTCTTAATTGACTTTACCGCTTCAATTCCTTCACTGGCAAACTGGGTGGCCACGGTTTGTTCTACCGAAAGGCGGTTCATATTTAATCCTGATAATACGACCACAACTGCCGGAGTCGCGAAAATCACAAAAATCGCTGCGGCAATAATTACCTCAACTATGGAAACTCCTTTTTGCATATGAAAATCTTTCATTGAAATAGAATCAAAATTACCTGCTTGCAATTCCCTGTGAATTTACAGTGATCGTTTTGCTGGAACTTCCGCCAGAAATAACAATTGTCGGCGTATTACTGGGATTTCCACCAGTCGGCAGACCTGTTGTTTTTGCAAATACTAACTCGGTAAAACCACTAATTGTTACACTCGGACTTACGGTAAAAGTTTCATCAAATGCAGAATTGCGGGTTGCATACGAACTTCCCAAAAATAATGTTATGGTATTGCTGCCGTACCGAACTCCCCAAGTGGTATTCGTAAGATTATATTTCCCTGTCATACTATACATTTGGGCTTTTCTTAAATCGGCAATCAACTGATCACTGGTATTGGCAACCGCATTCTGCAATAAAAATCGCGAATAAAACCCCGTGGACAAAATCCCGATTACCGAAATAATGGAAACTGTTAGCAGCAACTCAATTAAAGTAAAACCATTTGCCTTTTTCACCTTATTTATTAATACTCCCCATCAACTCATATATCGGCGTAATAATTGCAAACGCCAAAAATGCCACCACCAAACCGATTACAATAAAAATCACCGGTTCAATAATCGTCGCGAAATTCTTTGCCGTATTGTCTACCTCTTCCTCAAAAAAATCGCCCAAATAAATTAACGATTCATCCAGCTTTCCTGTTTTTTCACCAACGGCAATCATCTTTGTGGCAATCACCGGCACATGAGAAAATCCGCCGCTGCTTAACTCTGCCGCGATGCTTTTTCCTCGTACTACCGCATTCCGAATCCGGGCAATGTATCCCGAAAACACCAGATTGTCCGTGCCTTTTTCGGCAATTTCAAGAGCCGATGTAATCGAAAGACCGCTTTTCAACATAACACCTAAATTTCGGCAGAACGAAGCAAGCTGAACATTTTCCGTAAATTGTCCAAATACGGGAAATTTCAACAATACTTCGTGCCAGTGCGGTTTTACTGCCGAAGTCTGAAGCAGCATTTTTATACCAACTATAATCGCTCCCAATCCGGCAAAAATAATAATGCCGTAGTTCTTCATCAAATTAGCAAACCACAGTAATATTTGGGTTGAAAGCGGAAGTTTTGCATTCAGTGAATCAAAAAAATTGATGAGCTCTGGTAGTACAAATATACTAATATATCCGCCCATGACAACAGCCACAGTGACAACAATTGTCGGGTAAATCATGACGCTCTGAATTTTTTTCCGGAGCGAATAATCTTTTTTTAATTTCTCGGCAAGATAAATAAGGTTTTCATCAAGGGTCCCCGACTCTTCCCCGACTTTTACAAGATTTATATACAAAGAATCAAATACTTTCGGAAACCTGGCTAATGCTTTAGAAAACGGCTGCCCGTTTTCAATGTCCGAAAGAATGGTGTTGAGAATTAATCGAAAATACCGATTTTTGGTTTGGGGTACTAATGTGGAAATAGCTTCTGAGATAACAATGCCGCTTTTTATCATCACAGAAAGATGCTTGGTAAATGAAACCTTGTCCAAATAACTAACGCCGGAAAAAATTTGAATATCTTTCATATCTCTTGATTCCCCTCCTTGCAAAGGAGGGGCTAGGGGAGGTGAATAATTCACATCTCTAATCACTCCTTGGTCACTCTCAATATCTCCTCAACTGTAGTTATCCCCTGCTTCACCTTTTCCATCCCATCCTGAAGCATAGATATCATTCCATTTTGGATTGCAATATTTCGAATAGCATCGGCATCTTTTCGTGCAATAACAGCGTCGCGAATCTGTTCAGTCATAATTAAAACTTCATAAATACCGATCCGGCCTTCATACCCTGTTCCATGGCATAAACTGCAGCCTTTTCCCCGGTACAACCGTACTGTTGACTCTCGGCCGAATAATTTTTCAATAAAAGCCGATCCGGCGTACTTTACCAGACTTGAAGCTTGTACATCTTCACTCACGCGGCACGGCACGTGGATTGTCCGGACAAGCCGTTGTCCAATAATACTGTTTATGGTAGATGCGATAAGGAACGGTTCTATCTTCATATCCAACAGACGTGGAATCGCCGTTGCTGCATCATTGGTATGCAAGGTTGACAACACAAGATGGCCAGTCATAGACGCATTTACGGCAATACCGGCCGTTTCTTCGTCGCGGATTTCTCCGACAAGGATAATATTCGGGTCCTGCCGCAGAATACTTCGCAGTCCCGATGCAAACGTAAGATCGGTTTTTGTGTTTACCTGAATCTGGTTCACACCTTCCAGTCCATATTCGACCGGATCTTCGATTGTCATGATATTAACATCACGCTTATTAAGAATTTTCAAAATGGCATACATGGTGGTAGTTTTCCCGGATCCGGTGGGGCCGGTAGACAAAATCATACCGTAGGGTTTTTCGTAAGACTGGGTTATTTTCTCCAAACTCTGCCCGGAGAATCCCAGCGTGTTTAAAGAAAATTGGCGCGACTTTTCCGAAAGAAGCCGCATAACAATATTTTCACCCGTTGTGATAGGAACAACCGAAACGCGGATATCTACCTCTTCGGTATCAAACTTCATCTCTATTTTTCCATCCTGGGGAATCTGATGTTCATCGGTCCGAAGTCGCGCCATAACTTTTATACGCGTTACAATCTGCGGATGAAGTTCTATCGGCAATTTCAAAATATCATGCAGAACACCGTCTATCCGGAAGCGGACAAGCGCCTGGTGCCGTTCGGGTTCTATATGAATATCTGAAGAACGATTTTCATACGCGTATTCAATAATAGTTTCTACTATTTTTATGATTGGCGGATCGGTATGAGTAGCATTTTTTGCGCTCGAAACACTTTCGGCGATAATCGAATCAAAGGTCGAACCGAAATCTTTTGTATACCGGGGAATAATTGTGTTGATATCGTGAACGGTTGCGATATACACAATGACAGGCATGCCGACTTTCTTTTCAATAAAATTACTTGTTTGAATATTAGAAGGATCGGCCATGGCTATATGCAGTCCGGCGGTATCTTTTTTAAACGCAACCACATGCTGCTTTTTAGCCATCACTTCGGGAATGATCTGAAGAATTTCATCTGGGATATTTACTTCGGCAAGATTAATATATGGAATAGAAAGCATGTCGCCCAGAGTTTTTGCCAAATTTTCCTCACTGATTAATTCTTTCGAAAGAAGAGCCGCGCCAAGTGGAGTGCCTTGCTGTTTACTTTCTTCATACACATGCTGTAATGCCGTGTCGTCGATAATCTGAAGTTCTTTTAATGTTTCATACAGCTTTTCACTATCGTAGAGTGCCATATATTCATAATAGCATAGGGACTATTACTATTTATCTAGATATACTTGCACTCTTTCATCTATATTGGAGTTTGGATCATTCATCCAAATTTTTGCAGGTACAAAACGATAGCAATGATACAATTTTTTTTGAAGTAATTTTTTGAGTCCTTTTGCAAATGTCGAAGCCATACTACCAAAGGGGTATTTTCGATTGTACATAATAGACAGTGCCGTGGGTATATGGTGTATACCGACATCTTCAACTATTCCTTCAATCTGTAACCCGACACCTTCACCTAAATTCTGTCTGGAGTCGAAGATCGCCGCAACTATATGATTATTTATATTGAAATTAAGCCCGTGCTTTGAAGAAGGAATCGTTACAAAGTAGAAATTCCATTTATCGTCATATGCATATGCTACTGGCGAGATCCAAGGCTCATTATCTTTATCTACTGTAGCGAGTGACATATACTGATTATTCTCAATAATTTCTTTAGCCAGATGCGAAAGATCTTTAATCATACGATTTATAATTATATCAGGTCTATTGTACTGCGCTGTTACCAGCCATTGCTATCACTTCTTTTGATTATTTTGGTATATTGAAATCATGCAAAAAGTAGAGATTTCCATGAAAACGATTGTGTTTACGGTATTTTTTATACTCGGGCTATTTTTTCTCTGGTATATCAAAGAAATGCTTTATACGGTATTTATCGCGTTTATTCTGATGAGTGCGCTCCGGCCACTTGTACTGGCTCTTAAAAATAAAGGTGTCCCCCATACACTCGCCGTTAGCATTGTATATATCGGGTTTGTTTTATTCTTCCTGTTTATGTTTGGCATTATTATTCCCCCCATTCTTCTGGAAACGATTAATCTTCTCAGCAGTCTTCCCGTGATTGTCCGTAATTTAAGCCCGGAAATACAACGATGGATTCAAATAGAAACAGTTACCCAATATATTCCAAACGTCACAAATCAGATATTCTCTATTGCCGGTAATATTTTTTCCAACGTTATTTTTATAGTCACTACCCTGTTCTTTGGATATTATTTATTGCTCGAAGAACACATCATTAAAAAATTTCTATTAAGTCTTTTCGAAGAAAAAAGAGCCGAATGGTACAGCATGCTTCTTGAAAAAGCAGAACGGCGGATGTCCAACTGGTTCTGGGGCGAACTGATGCTTATGACCATTGTCGGCTGGATGACATTTATCGGACTTTCAATCTTGCAGATAAAATATGCTGTTCCTTTGGCAGTACTTGCCGGCCTGCTCGAAGTAATCCCCAACATTGGACCAATAATTTCTGCAGTTCCGGCAACAATCATAGGCTTTTCTATCTCCCCGATCGCGGGCTATTCTTCCATGGCTTTATATTTTGTTGTTCAACAGCTTGAAAATAATTTAATCGTTCCCGGAATTATGCGCAAAGCTGTCGGATTAAATCCGGTTGTTACTCTTATGGCTCTTTTGGTAGGCGGACGGCTTGGCGGCGTGGTGGGGATTATCGTTGCAATTCCGATATATGTATTTGTAGAAACCATAATCAGAGAAATTGTCAAAAAACACAAGGTTACGGGAATTCTTCGTTAAATATGCGGTAATTATTTCAAGTGGTATACTATCCTATGAGAATAGCAATACTAGGCGGCGGATTCACCGGACTCACTGCGGCGTATTATCTGAAAAAGAAAGGTCATGAAGTTTCTTTATTCGAAAAAAACACTATCCTTGGCGGACTTGCCTCGGGCTTTAAGACAGATGCCTGGGACTGGCCGCTCGAATATGCCTACCATCACCTATTTGCCAACGATACCGATATCCTTGATTTTGCGCAAGAAGTTGGTTTTCATAAAATATTTTTCCAGTCGCCGGAAACGGCATCGCTATACTCCAATGATGATCCGCCTTCGTCCGCTAAGAAAGATGGACTACGGCGGACGAGTAATTACCGCATATTTCCCGTAGATACTCCGCAAGACTTCCTTCGCCTCCCTTTTCTCTCCTATCCTGAGAAATTTAGAGCCGGTGCGGTTCTTGCTTTTCTAAAATTTTCTCCATTTCTAAAACTATACGAACAGATCACTGCAGAAAAATTTCTGAGAAAAACAATGGGGGAACACGTCTGGCAAACCATGTGGGAGCAGCTGTTACGGAAAAAGTTCGGTAAATATGCGGAAAATATTTTAACCTCATTTTTTTGGGCGCGCATTACCAAACGTACCAAAAGTCTGGGCTATATCGAAGGAGGATTCCAGACATTTGTCGATTATCTCGAAAAAACTAATCAGGACGCAGGAGTCTACTTAAAAAAGGGAGTACAAATTAATGACATCAAACAAGAAGGGGAGAGATTTGTACTTCTTGATGAAACGTTCGATGCCGTGGTTTCTACTCTTCCCACACCGGTGCTAACAAAAGTAGGGGCGCATTTATTTCCCCAGAATTATCTGGAAAAGCTGCAAAAATTGGAGTACCTCCACGCATTGGTGCTTATACTGGAAACAAAAGACCCGCTTCTTGACACAACATACTGGCTTAATATTTGCGCCAGAGAGCTGCCGCTTATGTTCATCGGACAGCATACCAACTTTATCGATAAATCCCATTATGGGGGAAATAATCTCTGTTATATCGGATATTATCTGGAAAAAGACGATCCGCTTATGAAGATGACAAAAGAAGAATTGCTGGCATTTCTCACGCCTCATCTGAAAACAATTACCGGAAAACAAGATCTGACACTAATAAATACCTATACATTTAAAGCTCCGTTTGCCCAGCCGATATTCGATAAAAACTTTGTCGCCAATATGCCTGGCTTTGAAACTCCCATAGAAAACTTTTACAACGCTAATCTGGATATGACGTATCCGTATGATCGAGGAACCAACTACGCCGTAAAGCTCGGCAAACAGGTTGCGGAGAAACTGCGTTAAATCTGCGGTAATAACTTTTTCACTTCTGCTAGCTTATGTCCTATACAATATGTATAATATATGTATGGAAAGAAAATCATTAAAGCTAAGGTATACTAAATTTCGTAGAGAACATCCTAAAGCAAATGCTGTTATCATGTTAGGAGTATTACCATCATTAATTTTTCTTACCTCAGCAGCCTGCACTGGTACCGATAATAATATACATAAATGTCCAGATGGCCTTCCTCCAATCCCGCTTACCGGTAAATGTCCTGATACAAGAACATAATACTTTGGTATTTCTTTATTAAGTAAAACCATATTAGTACATAATGTTATAATAGCTCCATGACAAAACCAGTGGCCTGGACTCAGGTAATCAATCTCCTTT
>CAZBEF010000008.1:0-79339 GCA_964490875.1 uncultured Gammaproteobacteria bacterium | reverse complement strand
CCGAGACATTAGAAGTTGTCGATCTTTCCCGTAAAAATAATTTTAATTATATTGTGTCGCACCGTTCTGGTGAAACAAACGATGATTTTATTTCGGACTTCGCAGTAGGAATACAAGCGGACTTCGTAAAATTCGGCGCGCCTTCGCGGGGAGAACGTATCGCAAAGTATAACCGCTTGTGGCAGATAGAACGGGAAGAGCTTAGGTAGGTCCGGTTGGTCAGGATTTTGACGAATCAGACGGTTGTGGAGGATTCATAATTTCATTTTTAATTTCTTCAATAGAAAATGGCATCCTTGTTTCAACACTACTATTTGTAGGAAGATAATATCCATGATCTGTTATTATTCCGGTATTAAATAGTATTTGTCTTAGATTTTGAGCCCACGGTTCAATAATTCCTAAAGATCGTAAGGAAGCATCTATTCGATAGAGTAATTCTTCTTTTTCATGCATCAAATGATTCATTTCTTTCCTTCTTTCAGGATCATATTCATTGTGAATTTGTATAGCTGCAGCTCTTTGAGCTAATGGACCAACAATTTTAAAAGCTTTATCTATTGCTGTACAAAGTACATCTCTATCAATTGGATTATTTTTTATCCATATTTCTATAGCTCTTGTTAAAGGAGATAGATCTATTCCGCGGCGAAATGCCAATTCTCTAAACTCAGGAATATACTCCGCAAGCGGTTTTTGAACCTTATATCGTTCGAATTCATTATATCCCACTAACTGAAGAGCATATGAATTTCCTTCTGTTAATGATGTTGATGCCATAAGCATTAATAACTTTTCTACATCTGGATGATAAGACTTTACAGCTTTGCCTAGCGCTTCGACTAAAACAGGATAAAAACTTTTTTGAAGAGCGACTATATCGCCAGCTTTAGGATCTTGCGGAAGTTGTATATCTTGCTTACCAAGTATGTGCCGAGCTTTAGTTTCTAATAAATTCGGATGTGAGTAAAAGATATTTGTACTATAATCTGGCATTTCCATTACTTCATCTCTTACATTTTCATTTTGTGGAAATAGACGGGCAAGTTCTGGCGGTAATTGTCTTGAAAATCGTTGTGCATCTTCAAATGTATTTACTTCGGGTGTCAGTACTACTGCGTTTGATGTAAGTATATCAGTCCCAAATCTGGTCTTGGTTTCTTTAACTAATGAATGAAATAATTCCGATAATACTGCTGTTTCAGCATCCCTGGCATATTCTACTGACTGTTTTCCCCACTTGGTTTCATTTTTTTCTTCTTCAACCTGCGGTTCATGAATATGATGTCTTAATCGTAACTGTGCGTTGTGTTTATTAAGACCTTTTGGAAGAAGAGATACTTTTCTCCTCTCATAATTATATTCACTTAATTGTCTAAAGTCATCAGGTGACCAGCTATTCACAGGTAGATGTCCGTAACCTAATTCATTAGCTGCATCCATTGTCGAAAAATACCAACTAGCCTGATCTGCTATTTGACTTGCAGTAATCATATGATTTCTCATTACTACTAAGTCATCAAACGAGTCTGCATCAGGGCGAGTTTCCCAATAATCAAGTATTCGCTGCCGAATGAGGGACAAATCTTCTTTGCTTTTACATTCAGTTAATCCAAGAGAATTCATATATGCAATAAGCTTTGCGCGTCTTAATTCTTGTTCATGCAACAAAGCAATTGTTTCTACTTTTGTCATCGGGAAATTGGCAGAGTGATCACTAGTTACTGAGTCAAATCTTGCAAATACTGCTTTTGTAACAGGATGTTTAATATGGAGGGAAGGCATTTCAGACCTTATTTTTTCAGCTTTAAAACCAGACATATGAAAGTATTATAGTACTGGCATATCTGGTTGTCAATTTTATAGGTCTTTGTCATATCTGAATATAAGAAATATACAAATGATGGGAATATGAATTAATTTCTTGTATAATTTTTTAATTCATTATTATGATAGGCAAAATTAAAGGAACACTTGTTGAGACAGATAATAATTCCGGGCTGATAGAAACGGCAGGCGGAGTATTTTATAAAGTATTTCTTCCCGCTTCCATACTTGGCCGGAGTATTCCTTCGCCAATTGAGATTTACACCTATCTTCAGGTCCGCGAAGATGCGTTGGTGCTGTTTGGATTCAACCATAAAAAAGAACATGAACTATTTCTGATGCTTTTAACTGTTTCCGGAGTCGGGCCGAAAACCGCATATCTTGTCTGCTCCAGATCAAAACCCGAGGCGCTTATTCAGGCAGTCCGCGAAAATAATGTAGACTTTTTCACACAGATTCCTGGTTTAGGAAGAAAAACTTCTATGAAAATTCTGCTCGATCTTTCACAGAAAATGAAAGGCGATTTCCAGCTCGAGAAAATGTATATGTCCGAAGATGACAATACGTTTGTTGATGCAATGGTCTCGCTTGGATTCAAAGCACAAGATGCAAAAAACATTCTCGGCAAACTTCCGAAAGAAATGACATTAGAGGAAAAAATTAAAGAAGGAATTCGACTTTCTACTAAAAAAAGATAGCTTTCGTCATTGCGAGGAGCGAGAGCGTTGAGCGACGCGGCAATCTCATCGAGAGTTAACCGAAGGATTTTTATAATGGGATTGCTTCGTCACTACGTTCCTCGCAATGACGTGGTCGGAAAGTGAACTTTTGTTCATTTACAAAAAAATAACCTGCGGTATAATGAATCATATGACAGAAAATTCCGCCAACGATATTGGCTCTCTCCGTCCTCAAAGTTTAGAAGAATATATCGGGCAGGCCAGTATTGTCAACACGCTGAAACTATTTATCGAAGCCACCAATAAACGCGGATTTGCTTCGGAACATATCTTATTTTATGGCCCTCCCGGTCTTGGTAAAACCACACTCGCTCATATCATGGCTCATGAATTGAAAGGTGAACTGAAGATCACCTCCGGCGCGGCAATTACAAAAGCCGGTGATTTGGCCGCAATTCTCACAAACTTAAAAGATAATGATGTGCTATTTATCGATGAAATTCACCGCATTCCCAAACCGGTCGAAGAAATGCTGTACCCGGTAATGGAAGATTATGCCCTTGATATTATTATTGGAAAAGGGCCGGCTGCTCGAACTCTCCGATTAAATGTTCCGCGTATAACCATTGTTGGTGCGACAACAAAATTAGCTCTCCTTTCTGCCCCTCTCCGCGATAGATTCGGCCTTTTAATGCGGCTTGATTATTATACGGTCGAAGAAATGGAAGAAATAATTATCCGCTCCAGTGAAATACTGAAACTGCCGATCACCAAAGGTGCAGCGCGGCAGATTGCCAAACGGTCGCGGAAAACTCCGAGAATCGCCAATAGAATATTAAAACGGGCGAGAGATATTCTGGAAGTTCATAAGCATCAGTCTGTTGATGATAAACTGGCAGAAAAACTTTTCTCGATGCTCGAAATCGATGAAGTAGGACTGACCGATATCGATATGCAGTATCTGCGTTTAATAAGTATGAAGTTCAATAATAATCCGGCTGGTGTCGAGACTATCGCTTCTGCACTTTCTGAAGATAGACAAACTGTAGAAGAATTTGTGGAGCCGTATTTGCTGCAGATTGGATTTATAAAGAAAACTCCGCGCGGCCGTGTGCTTACCCAGGCAGCATATAAGCATTTGAATCTGCCGTACACCTCTGTAGAACAACAGGAGCTGGTTTGATATAATCTAGATAATTATTTGTCATCCTGAGGGAGTATAACGATCGAAGGATCCAGGAATCATTTCACTGGATTCTTCGCTAATTGCTCAGAATGACATACGAATAGGTCGCTTTCGTCTAGAAATCTGTCGGGACTTCAGCGAACCAAAGCCCGACTCCGTTCACGATGCAGATTTGTTGAAGCATCGGAACTTCGTCGAGGCAAAGCCGGGGTGGTGAAATGGCATACACGCAAGACTTAAAATCTTGTGATAGCAATATCGTGAGGGTTCGACTCCCTCTCCCGGCACCACATTGTGATGTTATAATAGTTTTTTATGCCTCCTTAGCTCAGCTGGTAGAGCAGTGCTTTTGTAAAGCAAAGGTCGTCAGTCCGAATCTGACAGGAGGCTCCACGCGGTCAGCGGCCGTAGCTCAATTGGATAGAGCAACTCCCTTCTAAGGAGTAGGTTGACCGTTCAATTCGGTCCGGTCGCGCTTACTTCAGCTATTTCTATTCATTCTATGAATAAACCCAAATTCATTCAGCCGGTTGTAATTGCCGTAATAAGAAAAGAAAATAAATATCTTCTCACACAGCGCGTGCAACTTGATAAACATGATTATCCCGAATTCAAAGGCCAATGGGAAATCCCGGGCGGCGGTATGGAGCCGGGCGAAAATCCGGAAGAAGCGCTACACCGCGAAGTTATGGAGGAGTTAAGCATCAAAGTAAAAATATTATCTCCTTTTTCGTTTATCTTTACAAAAATGAGAGGCCAGTGGCAGGGGCTTTTTCTCTGCTATATTTGCGAACCTGTCGACAATTCTCCGATAAAACTAAATGAAGAATCGAGTGATTTTAAATGGGTTACTTTAGATGAAGCTGCGAAACTGGAGACTCTGCCGGGTGTGATAGAAGTAATTAGTGCATTTATAAATCCATAATATATTTGTGTCTGCTATCCCAATCTACTGCGCCAATTTGTATATCCGAGTTCATTCTTTCAACTTTCTCTCGAACTGGTGGACTGCCTATAGGTGTTATACCTGTTAATATCATAATTTCTTCTTTACCGGATGTTCTAATAATACTTGGCTTTTTAACTATGCTTGGCAATGGATAACGTAAAACATCTTGATGATCATCTATCTGCATTGATTGCCTCTGCATCGCTTCTGATACTGCATTAGCAACTCTTTCATGAACTTGATTATATTTGGCTGATGCTAAAAGTCGACCACCTTCAATTTTTGCAAGTTTTCTTGAAAGATCCATTTCGAGTTGAAATATTTGTCCCTGAACTAATTTTCTATCTGCTTGATTAGTAGCGTTTTCTAATTTAAGTTGGAGAGCCCAATAATCTTGTTCATATTTCAACCTCCACTCTGTATATCCTAATATATCTGCACCACTATTACCAACTATTTGCATCTGTCTTTTGGCACCAGCAAAAACTCTATCCAATACTCTTGCTTGATTAGGCATAATTAAACCTGCACTCATTGAATGGAACATATCATCTGCATTCATTCCTACAATTTTGGCTGCGGCTCTAACGGATTTTGCTAGCTGAATACCAAGTTTATTTTTAATTTCAGCTTGTTCATCTGGTTTAAATCCTGCTAAATACCCATCCCAACCTGTTGGTTCACCTGTATCTGTTGTGTCTTCTAATGATTTAGCTCCTCCTGATTCTACAGTCCGCCAGCGCACATATGCTTCTGCATAAGGACCATATAGTTGAGCATTTGTCAGAAATGGCCTATATCTATCAAGTGGCTCTGTTGCAATTATTATGCCGGGAAGTTTTTCATGATTTGGTTGAAGTTCTGCTTGTGACATCAACTTATTATAGACTGCACTAGCAATCTAAAATATGATTATAATCACAGATATATTTTTTATGTATTACATTATCTGAGACAGAAAGAATTATTTCAGGCTTTGATCATACCATTCGTTATACCAACCCCTCATTATATCTATTTCATTTGTCTGAACCACAATAATATTATCGGCAAGCTGTTTCATCTCCGGCCTGGTGCTACCGTCTTTCAGCATACTGGCCATCATAACCGCCATCTGGTGATGAGGAATCATATGTTCTATAAATGCCTTATCGAAATCTGCGGCGGTTTGAAGCCGGCTTATATCGGAATTATTCCCCATCATACCCATATGCATATCCGAGATTCCCATCATTCCGTGCTGCTGCATAACCTCCTGCCCAACCGGAATTTCACGTCCGAACCACTGTTTGTACCAATTTCTCATACTATTAATTTCTTCTTCCTGTGCTTATATGATATTAGCTGCGAGGGTTTTTATTTCCGGTTTTTTTGCTTTCTCCAGTGCCAGATTTGCCATGGTTACCGCATCTTCATGATGAGGAATCATCTGCTCAATAAAATGCTGATCAAGTATGTTATTCTGCAGTATTTCAACTTGCTTTACGGTTGAAGTGGCAAGATTTTTATCATTTGTAAAAATAACAGAAGCTGCCAAGACACCAATTGCTAAACCGACAACTAATCCCATACCTGCTATTAAAATATTTTGTTTTTTCATATATTAACTTTACATGCCCGAACTAAATCGTGCAAATTCTATAAAAATTAATGTAAATAGTATCGCCATCACAAATGGAGCAATCATTGAAGCATAGTTTCGTTTACCTGGTCTATATCCTCGGAGTAATAATGAATTGCTGACAACCGATATGGAGCTGAGCGCCATGGCTAATCCGGCAAGCTCCGGTTTTAAAACCAGTCCGGCAAATGCCAAAGCCCGCGCGGCAACAGGAATACCGATCACGTTATAGAATAATGCAAAAAATAAATTCTGTTTAATCTTATTCATGGTCTCCTGTGATAATGTTATTGCGTTCACCACATCTCGCAAATCATTTTTTATGATTACAATACCGCCCGCTTCCATAGCCACATCCGTCCCCGACCCCATCGCTATACCAAGATCTGCTTGCGCCAATGCTGGTGCATCGTTTATTCCATCGCCGACCATTGCTACTTTCTTCCCCTGATCCTGAAGAATTTTAATCTGTTTCGCTTTATCCTCGGGCAGAACTTCGGCAAGAACATTGGTAATTCCAACCTGTTGAGCAATCGCTCGTGCTGTGCGCTCGTTATCGCCGGTGATCATGTATGTTTCAATATTCATCTTATGAAGTTTTTCTATGGCTTCTTTTGAAGTTTCTTTTACTGTATCGGCTACGCCAATTAATCCGAGAACTTCTTTTTTGGTCGCCAGAATCATCACCGTTTTCCCCCGTTCTTCCAGCTTCTGCATCTTCCGGTTAATGCGTTCAACTGGAATATGTACGACATCGGTCAGCAGTTTTCTATTGCCGAAATAATACACATCGCCGTTAATTTCGCCTTGCACACCGTGGCCTGGAATGGCTTTAAAGTTTTTTACTTCTGAAAATGGCATCTTTTCTTCCTCTGCTTTTTTATAAATTGCTTCAGCAAGCGGGTGTTCTGAATGTTTTTCTAATGAAGCAGCTATTGTTAGAATTGAATCCTCTGGATCCTTCGCGTTGCTCAGGATGACAGATGTAAAATATGATTCAATATCAGTTACAGCTGGTGTGCCTTTTGTGAGAGTGCCTGTTTTATCAAACACAATTGCATTAATTTTATTGGCTGCCTCAAGAGGCTCTCCTCCTTTGATAAGAATGCCATGCTCGGCACCTTTGCCGGATCCAACCATAATTGCAGTTGGCGTTGCCAACCCCAGTGCGCATGGACAGGCAATAACGATGACTGCAGTAAAGGCCATTAATGCAAATGAGAGTGTTGATCCGAGTACAAAGTACCATATCAAAAAAGTAAGAGCGGCAATACCAATCACAGCTGGAACAAACCAACTAGAGATTCGATCTGCAAATGCCTGAATCGGAGCTTTAGATCCTTGTGCTTCTTCAACAAGTTTTATAATCTGAGAAAGAGTGGTTTCCGATCCAACACGAGTTGCCTTAAATTCAAAACTGCCGGTTTTATTTATCGTTCCTCCAATAACGCCGTCGCTGGCATTTTTTTCTACCGGAATACTTTCTCCGGTTATCATCGATTCGTCTATAGCAGAAGATCCTTTTACAATTAAACCGTCGACGGGAACTTTTTCGCCGGGGCGTACCATAACTATGTCGCCTTTAAGAACTTGCTCGATTGCTATATCCAATGCTGCTCCATTGCGGATAACCCGCGCCGTTTTAGCCTGAAGCCCCATGAGCTTTTTAATAGCATCCGAAGTCCGGCCTTTAGCTTTTACTTCAAGCAGTTTTCCTAATAGTACAAAGGTAATTAAGAATGCCGCCGTTTCAAAATACATTTCGGGAATCTTTTCTCCCGCCGGACCAAATATCGATCCTTTTGTTATATAGTAGTTAATATAATTGGCGACACTATAAAAATATGCGACCGAAGTTCCTATGGCAATCAGACTGTCCATATTAAATGTTTTCATCCGCAGTGCCGACCACATACCTTTATAGAAATCCCGCCCGATTATAAATTGAATAGGCGTAGTCAGAATTAAAGAGATGAATGCCGTATACGGAAGAAGCT
This sequence comes from uncultured Gammaproteobacteria bacterium, assembly GCA_964490875.1. GTDB lineage: Bacteria > Patescibacteriota > Microgenomatia > UBA1406 > GWC2-37-13 > CAYYYG01. Next base: position 71,079 of record CAZBEF010000008.1, on the reverse strand, counting down.
GTACGCGGAATGGAGCTCCGGAAACGAAATCATACAGCATGAAATATATCATCGGCAGGCTGAGTGCGAGGCTCAAAATAAATCTGATATTTTGTGATCTTGTTTCCTTCGCTTTGCGTTTCGTGTCAGCTTCAGAATTATTTATTTCAAATATTGTTGCGCCATAACCGGCCTGTTCAACCGCATCAATCAACGCATTCTGTGAAGCTGAAGAATCGTGAGTAACCGATGCTTTTTCCGAAGCAAGATTGACATGAGCGTCGGTAACACCAGGAACTTTCTTAAGCGAACGTTCAATCAGAGCCGCGCATGAAGAACAGTGCATTCCGGTGATGATGAATTTTGTCTTTTTATTCATGCAAGTACTTAATATGATATCAAGAAGTAAATGTAGAATCTACATAGTCTGTCTCGTAATATGTGCCGAGGAGAGGACTTGAACCTCCAAGCCTTTTGGGCACAGCCTCCTCAAGACTGCGCGTCTGCCAATTTCGCCACCTCGGCATTGTCCGCCATAGCCTCCTGCGGAGGCGGACTAAACTAGATTATATCAAACCATTACCCAATGTTCTATATCCTCTTTATGGTATACGAATATGGATAAAACATGAAAAAGCCTGGCAAATCGTCGATTATTACCCGCTGGAACTGCGCATATATTTTCTTCCGTTCAGAAAGTGATGTCGTGGTGCGGCCGTCTTCTAATAATTTATCTACTTTAAAGTTCTTATAGTTGGTTATATTTCCCTGAGTTTGTCGCGAATGCCAGAAATAATATTGATCCGGATCTATGGGAACTTTCCAATATGCAAGCAGCATATCAAAAGAATCGGTCTGGCCGTACGATATTGTGTTGGTTTTTACATTCAATCCTGCGCTTCGTAAATCTTCGGCTATTGCATCGGCTAAATCAGCATTTTCATATGAAGCGCTTAGATTAAGTGCAGCCGAATCGGTAGCCTCAGCAGAACGTTTGAGAATTTTTTTAGCCAGATCCTGGTCTTCCTGGATACGTTTTAAATCCGGATTAAATGCCCAGGAAATCGGCGGAATCGGGCCCGAAGCTTCTTCGCCGATATCGGCAAGTTTGGTTCTATTAATCGCCGCTGCAATTGCCTGGCGGATATCTTTGTCTTCCTTTAGATACGGATGATTCATGTTAAAAAAAAGCGTAAGAAGCAGACTATAGTTAACATTTTTAGTAATTTTAGTATTTTTCCAGGTTTGAAAAATATCGGCTATCGGTTTTTTGGTAATAGTCATCTGGTTAATTTCACTCAGCTTGTATGCATTCACCAGTTTTGCTTCATCCTGATAAAATTTGTAGACATACGCCGAAAGGTTTTCTTTATTTGGAGTCAAATAAATTTCAGTCACACTATCATATCTGGTTTTAACACGATCAACTTTATACAAACCGGCAACGCCGTTCAGCGGATATTTTATGATAGGAGTTGTCAGATACGTAAGAAATATCGGCAGCGGGTTTTTAAGCTTAAAAACAAGAACATAATCGTTTATTATTTTAGATTCAACATCCTTGAATTTATATGTAATATCCTTCGCCGTGAATTTCGAGCCGTCATTCCAATATAAGTTCTTCTTTAAATAAAACCGGTATTCCTTTCCTTTATCGGTAACTTCCCACGAATCCACAAGCACGGGTACAACTTCTCCTTTTTCATTTATGAATACCAAGCCGTTTGAAACTTTTGAAAGCACTTCATCGGGCAGATTAGTATAATCATACGATCCGACAATGCCGATTGTTTCTTTTTTAGTGGTTGTATAGCTTATCAGGTAAGGAGCAACAGAAATAATGCTGATAATTCCAACAATGCTCAGAAGAAAACTCAAGAGAATCAGCTTTATATTTTTTTGGGTAAATGCGATAGCTATCCAGTAATAATACCGGAGTGTCTTGTTACTCAACGCCATGAATCATTTAATGAAAAAATTAACGATGGAGATTGTAAAGAACACAATAATCAGGAAGACGGTGATTTGCAATGTAACTTTTTCAATTCCGCGTCGTGTTTGGAAGGTTTCGCCGCCGCCGCCCCAAGCGCTTCCTAAACCGGCTCCCCGCCCCTGAATGAGAATAAATATAACGGTAAGTATCGATGTTATGATATTCGCGATCAAAAGTGCATTTTTCATGATGTTATTATATCATATTCAACTTCTTATTCCTCAATAGTAAATGATACTTTTTGGCAAACCGGTGCGATTCGTCGCGGATGGCGCGCACCATACCAAACCCAAGACTATGTATGGGAGGCCGTACAATCGGTAAATTTTCAACATTAATGACCAATCTGTCCGGATGTTTGGCGATGCCTATCATGGGAATCGTAATATTCAAATCTCGAAGGACTTGTCCAACCCTCCGCACCTGCGGCCTTCCGCCGTCGATAATCAGCAAATCCGGCTTAACCCAATCGTTATTGAATCTTCTGCGTATAACTTCATCAAGCATGTCGAAATCGGACTGCAGTTTTTTATTTTTAATTCTGAATTTGCGGTACTGGCTTTTGTCGGCCATTCCGTCGGTAAAAACAACCATTGAAGCAGTGGCTTCTTTCTGAGAAAGGTTGCTGATATCATAACACTCCATTCTGTGCAATTGCTGAAGATTGGGGAAGAAATGACGCAATATTTTAATCAGATTTTCTGTACGCTCGCCGGACTGATTATATTCACGCGCAATATTTGATGATGAAAAAATTCGTTCATGAATCAAATGTTCAAAACGATAAATCTTATTCCGGAGAATGAGAGCTTCTTCATACCGTTCCTGCTGTGTCAAAGTTTTTAATTCTTTATATAAACCTTTTAAAACGATATCTGTTTTCCCTTCAAGTATTTTAACAATTTGTCTAATATTATTTCTGTAGAGCCTTTTGAGACGGGCTTTTTCTGCTGGATCTATTGTCTGTTCAATTTCGTTCGGGCATGGTTTGCATAACTTTATTTTTGAATAAAAGCAAGGGCGTTTCGTCAACTCTTTCTGCGTACAGAATGGAAAAATTTTACGGATCTCTTTTAGTATTTCCTCGATGCTGTACATGGAAGGAAATGGTCCGAAGTATTTTGATTTTTCATCATGCTCACGGCGGACAGCAAAAATTTTCGGATATTCGTCTTTTACGGTAATTTTTATATAAAGATAACTTTTATCATCGCGCCAGCGCGCATTGTATTTTGGTTTATGTTTTTGAATTAAGCTCGATTCAAGCAGCAATGCTTTGAATTCTGATTCCGCGATAAGGTATTCGATTGTATCCGAGTTGTTGATGATGGCTGCTTCTTTATTATCAAGGCGGGCATTTTCAAGATGCGACAATAGTCTGGCCTTCAGATTAACCGATTTTCCGATATACAATATTTCATTTTCTTTTTTAAAGAAATAGACGCCGCAACTAGGCGGAACCGCGGCATTAATTGCTTCTTTTGAATTTTGTATTTTTTGAATTTCCGAGTTTGACATATATGTTCAAACGTCATTGCGAGGAACGAGAGTGACTGAGTGACGAAGCAATCCTATTACCAACAATCCGATGGTTAGGTCTTAATGGGATTGCTTCGTCACTACGTTCCTCGCAATGACGTAATTTTATCTAAAACAACTTTTTTTTAAGAAACTTCAGAAGAAAATATAACAATGAGACTGTCAGGACGGCAATTGAAATATAGTACGCAATCTTATAATAATACGGTACTATTGTAACATTTCCCGTATAAATATCGTTATCTAGAATACTTAATTTTATTGTTGCATCTTTCTTAGCAGTAATCTGACCCGAAGAAAACGTGAATTCCAAATCCTTCTTTCCGAACGGTGGCAGAGAATCGATAATGACTGATTCAGACGATGTCTTTACGCCATCGGCTTTGATACTAACAGGTGTATTCCACAGAAAAATGTTGCCTTTATTTTCAACAGTAAACTTAAATCTCCCTTTCTGCCTATCGGTAATTGGTGAATCGAACTGCGGATTTTTAATTGTTACTAAAATAGAATCTTTCGGTTTTGTACCTACTGCAGTTACCGAAACATCCTTTGAATCCTCTGTTTTATACGATCCGGCCGGGTAAGGATATTCGTCTTCTTTTCCATGAATTGCAAACACAATATGATTTAAATCAAACGAGGAAAAATAATCGATGCCCGAAGTATTTTCCCATGTAGGATCTACCTGTTTCCAGAGATCTGTTTTTGTATCATAATATTCCGGCCAGGCGTGCAGAACATCGGTAATAAGCGACAACGGCCGGAACCGCTGATCCTGGGTGTATCCGTATCCTTCTATTTCGCGTGCATAAATTCCCTTCTTCCGCGCAAGCGAAATAAAAGTATCGGTAAATTCTGTACAGACTGTCATGTCAGGTTTTTCTAATGCTACTGCCGCGCCTAAACGGGTAACTTCGCCTTCGAGTTTTTTAAAGTTGTATGAAAAAGTTTTTGTTATATACGAATAAATATCGGCGGCGCTGCTAAAGCCTTTTTCTTTATCACCAGAAACGTTCCAATATTTTGTAGAAGAAGTTAAATGCGCTTTCTGAGTGGCAATTTCTGAACGGATAACCGGCACTGTTTCTTCGCGCGGCTGTACATGAAGTTCTGCCGCTCCTTTAAATGTAATATTGAGCGTTTCTTTTGGTTTTAAATAATACCGCCCCATCCAGTTGCCGTCGGCGTCGCGGAATGATTCATTGGGTTTCGGCACAATAGAATCGGCATAAATTTTCTGATATAAGGTGTCGGGAGGAAACGCGATATCTTCATAGGCGGGAATAAGTTTTGGATTTTTCAGATGATATTCAAGATTCATGGAGTAATACTGGACATCGCCGAACATGGCATAAATAGTTTTTGACTCCGGATTTCTCCAAATAATTTTGTTTCCTTCGATTGAATCGGGTTTTGGTTTGGCAATTGAAATTTTTTTATCAGAGCCTTCGGGCAGGTGGACAATTACTTGGTAAGAAGTTGTGTTGCTGATTGTCGGCATCATTACCTCCCAGACATTCCCAAAAACACGGAATAAATTTTCCTGGTTGAATTCCAACGCGAATGCATTTACCGAATTCTGGCCGTATTCTGGATCGTTGAAGGCCGTTGTGATGCTTATTTTTCCATCTTTTGTAACTACTTCCGGCGTAATCTTGCCCTTTAAATCTGCTGCAGCTACATCGTGAATTTTGAATATATCAGGGAAAGATATGCCGACTTTGTCTACATACTCTGTCTGGCTGAGATTCGTTATTGTCACGGTGAATTTAACTTTGGACTGAATTTGGTTGCCGTTTTCGCTTAAGAAATATTCGACACGGTAGTCGTTGCGGTACGGTTTTTCTTCGGCACGAACAGTTTGCAGATTTAAGGTGAGCACTATAAAAACCGCTAAAAAAATCTTCTTCATATTTACATTATAACTATCATCAAAAAATAAGCGAGACATATCATTAGATTTATGTTCTTGTAGAATTTATACAATATCTGGTATTATAAAATTCCTATACTATAATATCTATATAACTTTCACTTATTAAGAGGAGGTAAATAAATGGCAAAACAAGAAATTGACAAATCAACCCAAATACTACAATCTATTGTTGAAGTGGCTGCACTAAGCGGTTTAAGTCCTGATTACTTGAGTAAAATAGTGGGTGGATCAGATAAAAAACACGCTGAGGAGTTTGGCAGAGGTTTGGATCATACTCAAGGTGAACCGGATGAAGATTTAGCAGCATTAGTAAAGGCTGTAGGGAATCACTTTAATATCCCCTAAGTTTATTTCTTCCCATCAGACATCACTTTTTTCAAATACTCAGCTGTGTGAGAGTTCTTGACTTTCAGAATTCCATCTATCGGACCCTGGTATAAAATTTCTCCACCTTTTTCCCCGCCTTCCGGGCCGAGGTCGATAATGTACTGGCAGTTTTTGATGACATCAAGATTGTGCTCGATGATAATTACCGTATTTCCCTTCGCGACCAGTTCATGCAGAGTATTCAACAGTTTTTGGATATCGTAGAAATGCAGACCGGTAGTCGGCTCATCGAGAATGTATACTGTTCTCCCTGTATCACGTCTTGAAAGTTCATTGGCAAGCTTTATGCGCTGTGCTTCTCCGCCGGAGAATGTTGGCGCCGGCTGGCCGAGTTCGATATATCCTAATCCAACTTGCTGAAGAAATATCAATTTCGAATAAATCCGGTGATGATTCTTAAAGAAATCAACTGCTTCATCAATCGTCATTTTCAGAACTTCATAAATATTTTTTCCCTTATATGTCACTTCGATAGTTTCTCGATTATATCGTTTGCCTTCACATACATCACAAGTTACATAAACATCAGGTAAAAACTGCATCTCAATTTTAATCACACCTGCGCCCTGGCATTTTTCACAGCGTCCGCCTTTTACATTGAACGAGAATCGGCCTTTTTGAAATCCTTTTGTTTTTGCGTCCACTGTTGAAGCAAAGATTTCACGGATTTCATCGAAGAAGCCGATGTATGTAGCCGGATTGGAACGTGGAGTTCTCCCGATTGGACCCTGATCCACCAAATAAACTCTATCAACATATTGAAATCCTTCCAGCCTTTGAAACTGCCCCATCTGTTCGTTGTAGTAACCGTTGATGTGGTACTGCAAAGCCGGATAGAGCGTGTCGACAACAAGTGTTGATTTTCCAGATCCCGAGACTCCGGTAACACTGATAAGATTTCCCAATGGAATATTCACATCAACATTTTTCAGATTATGTTCTGAAGCATTCTTTAGAAGCAAAGTACCCTGTTTATTCGAGACCGGCACTTTATTGGCGGTGATTTGCTTTTTCCCGGAAAGATACAAGCCTGTGAGCGAGGTTTTGTCTTTTTCCATCTCCTGGATAGTGCCGGTGAATGTTACTTTTCCACCGTGCTTGCCTGCTTTCGGCCCAAGTTCTACAGCATAATCAGCCGACTCTATTGTTTCCTGATCATGCTCGACAATTATTAATGTATTTCCTAAATCTTTAAGATCAACCAAAGTTTTAATAAGAGCCGAAACATCGCGCGGATGAAGGCCGATCGAGGGTTCATCCAAAACATACAAAACTCCTGTCAGTCCGGTTCCAATCTGCGAAGCAAGCCGTATGCGCTGTAATTCTCCTCCGGAAAGTGTTTTGGCAGCCCGTGAAATCGTTAGATACGAAAGACCGACATTGTGCAAAAAAGATAAACGGGTGATTATTTCTTTAATGATTGGTTTGGCAACCTGCGTTTCATAAGAATTAAGAATCGCGCCCAGTTTATTCTGAAGATATTCAATAGTTTCATAAACAGGTTTATCTGAAAATTGACCGATATTCTGTTTGTCGATAGTAATCGCCAGCACTTCTGGTTTGAGTTTAGCTCCTTTACAGGCATCGCAAAGTTCTTCGCGCATATATTTTTGGATATCATATGCTCCATAGTCGCTTGTGTTTTCGAAATACCGGCGTTCAAGTTCGCGGACAATTCCATCAAATTTTTCAAAAATTGCTGTCGGCTTGCCCATTCTGTTGGTGCCACGGACGCGATAGGTTTGATCTGAGCCAAATAACAATATATTCCGCTGTTCATCTGTCAACTTGGCGATAGCAACGTCCAAACTAATGCCTTCTTCCTGCGCCATAGTTTTAATAAGCCTCGTATACCAAGTATCAATAAAGAAAAACTTTGTGAAAGGGATAATTCCGCCTTCATTTATGCTCAACTTTGGATTCAGTACCAGATCTGGATCAACTTTTTGAATAGTGCCGATCCCTTTACATTTTTCACACGCTCCAATGGGAGAATTAAAAGAAAACATGCGCGGTTCGATTTCGGGAAGCGATAAATTACAGTTCGGACAGGAAAATTTTTCTGAATACAGATGCTCAATATTTCTTCTCTCTTCTTTATTATTTCTTATTTCATCATTTTCAAGCGCAAGAATGACAAGTCCGTCAGATAAATTGACACTTTGTTCAACATCATTGGTGAGCCGTGATCGTAAATTTGCAGAAAATACTTCATCATTTAATTCCTTATAAGATGAGAAGATAGTATCTATGATCACTTCTATGTCATGTTTATTGGTTTTAATGAGATTTATATCATCATCCACACTCAATTCTCTTTTATCGACCCGCAGTTTGTTGAAACCTTTACTCCGCACATTGTCGATAAGATCATGGAACTCGCCTTTGCGTGAGCGGACAATCGGAGAAAGAATACGGAATTCGTGCGGTTTTATTTTGTCAGTCTCCGTTTTCTTTTTTATCTCCGACATTACTTTGGCAACTATTTCATCCACCGATAGTTTCGAAATCTCTATTCCGCAGTTTGGACAGTGCGGATGGCCGATACGAGCGAACAGCAGACGGAAGAAGTCGTACACTTCGGTGATAGTTCCGACTGTCGACCGTGGATTGTGTGAAACTGTTTTTTGATCAATGGATATAGATGGAGAAAGCCCTTCGATTAAATCAACATCGGGTTTGTCCATAATGCCGAGGAACTGGCGCGCATAAGCGGATAATGATTCAACATACCGCCTCTGCCCTTCGGCATAAATAGTGTCAAATGCCAGCGATGATTTGCCGGATCCGGAAACGCCGGTAAATACCACTAATTTATTTTTGGGAATGTCGACGCTTACATTTTGCAAATTGTGCTGCCGCGCTCCGCGGACCTTTATTTTGTCTAACATTATTTGTTTACAACTTTATAATCCACTGTCATCCTGAGGCGAAGTCAAGTCAGACTTGACGCAGCCGAAGGATCCAGTAGTTTCTGGATTCTTCGCTACGCTCAGAATGACATAAAAACTAATCATTTAACTCCTTAATTTTCTCTCTAATTCTAATTGCCATCTCAAAATTCAAATCTTCGGCCTGCTTCTTCATTTCACGCTCTAATTTCTTAACGATTTTCTTCTTATCGTAAGGGGTCATTGTATCAGATTTTAGGTTTTCTAGATAGTCTGGATTAACCTCTGGCTTCGGCCTGTCAAATGCCAAAAACTCTTCTTCCTTATCAGCTATTCTTTCACGAATCGGTTTGAGAATTGTTTTTGGCGTAATATTATGTTCCTTATTATATGCCGACTGATATATTCGTCGACGCTCAATCTCTTCAACCGCGCCTTTTACCGATTTTGTCATTACATCTGCATAAATAATTACTTCACCCGTGACATTTCTCGCCGCCCGGCCCATTGTTTGAATAAGTGCGGTTTTCGATCGTAGAAATCCTTCGCGGTCGGCATCGAGAATCGCAACGAGTGTTACTTCCGGTAGATCAAGTCCTTCACGGAGAAGGTTTACGCCGATAAGCACATCAAATTCATTCTTCCGCAGATTATCCAAGACGTCCGAACGTTCAAGCGTATGAATATCGGAATGCAAGTACGATGCACGGATTTTCTTTTCTTTTAAATACTCAGTCAGATCTTCGGCAGTCTTTTTCGTAAGAGTCGTTACTAATACCTTTTCACCTTTTGGAATCCGCTTTTCAACCTCAGCAATTAAATCGGGAATTTCATTTTTAGAGGGACGAATAATCACCTGCGGATCTATGATTCCGGTCGGTCGAATAAGCTGTTCAACAATGCCGTTGTATTTATCTTCGGACTTCGGACTTGCTCCTTCGGACTTACTGCTTCGGACTTCGGACTCCTGTTTTGCCATATCCTTTTCCCAATCATCCGGAGTTGCCGAAACATAAATCATGTGAGGCGGAATTTTATAAAACTCGTCAAACTTCAAAGGCCGGTTGTCATACGCCGCTTTCAACCGGAATCCGAACTCAATAAGAGTTTTTTTGCGGGAGAAATCACCGTTATACATTCCTCGAAGCTGCGGAACAGTCATGTGCGATTCATCAATAAAAACCAAAAAGTTGTCGCCATAAGCTTGTTTAAAATAGTCAAGAAGACTATACGGCGGATCGCCGGGCATTCGGCCGTCGAAGTATCTCGAATAGTTCTCGATTCCATTCACATATCCGACTTCCTTAATCATTTCCAGATCATAATTTACTTTCTGAATGAGCCGCTGTGCTTCTACCAGTTTATTCTGCCGTTTTAAATCCGCCGATTCTTTTGCCAAATCTTCCCGAATTCGAGCTTCAGCCGGCTTAAATACATTTGGATCCATCATGTAATGTTTGGCAGGATAAATAACGGTGCTATTCATACTCACATTAGTCTCGACTCCTGTTAACGGATCAAAGTTGGTTATTTTTGAAATTTTTCCTTTATCCGAATAAATCCGGTAGCCGTTGTCTTCGTACGCAGGGTAAATATCCATATAATCGCCTCGAATGCGGAAGCTGCCGCGTTTAAAGTCAAACTCAGAGCGTTCATACTGAAGTTCTATAAGTCGTCGGGCAATGGTATTCCAATCTGCATCATTGCCTGCATTTACTTCCAAAATAAATTTGCCGTATTCAACCGGCGAACCGATGTTGTAAATACACGAGACGGATGCCACGACCACAGTATCACGCCGGGTCAAGATGTTTGTTGTGGATTTTAAACGAAGCTTGTCAATCACTTCATTAATCTCAGCCTCTTTTTCTATATAGGTATCGGTTTGGGGAATATATGCTTCTGGCTGATAGTAATCGTAATATGAAACGAAATAAGAAATTCCATTATCGGGGAAAAAGTCGCGCATTTCCTGATACAGCTGGCCGGCTAAAGTCTTGTTATGAGAAATGATGAGGGCAGGCATATTTAGATCGCGGATAAGGTTTGCCATGGTAAATGTCTTTCCCGATCCAGTAACTCCCAGCAGGACCTGATTTTTTAGGCCATACTTGATACCTTCCGACAATTTTTTGATTGCCTGCGGCTGATCCCCAGTTGGTATATAAGAAGATTTCAGATCAAACATACTCAGTAGAACAATATCAAACTATACATTGTATCAATTTTCTGCCCGCATTTCCATTCGTCATTACATTCTTAAAATAAATTCGTGAATTAATACAAATACTCTTGAATCTATTAAATATTATCCTATAATATTATCATGTCGGAAATATATCCATTTATTATTAAACCTAATCCAGAGGAAACGGGCGATTATGTTGAGTATTACAACAGAATATTGCGTCTAACAGGCGGAAGGTCAAGTCGCATAACTGAACAAGATATCGAAGAACTGTCTGATGGGGTTCCTTCAGATAAAGTTGCCAGAGACTATATATTTAAGCAACCTAATAAACGCTTGCAAACTATATTTGTACAAGAAATAAGACAAGCTATAGAGGGTTATTGGAATTTGCCTAATTTTCGTATGTCTTATGGAGTATTTTCACCATCATATTTGCAAGCATTAATAGAATATCATCAATTAAATTCTTCAAATAAACATATTGCTGTATTAATCGGTGCTCAATCTCAGGATACAGTCAGGGAATATACTGCCACAGTAAAAAGCATTTTCCCGAATTCAGAAAGAATAATAGTGGATATCGCAGAAGGTACCCCAGAGATGACTGATGAAGAAATGACAACATTTATATTACGTGATGCAAGAAGTCCTGTTGAAATGGAATCCTTAGGAAAGGAATCTGTTGATACGATTCATACTAATATTTTATTAAAACATCTCAAGCCACTGCAGGGTTATACAGATACTGAGACTAGAATTCAGATGTTTAGCAATATGCTTACGATTTTAAAGCAGGGAGGAATGTGTATGATGGTAGAAAAGTTAGAATACGAACAAAATGGAGACATGCGAAGACAAATAGTGGCAGAAATGAATATTGCGGGATTTCGGAATATTCAGATAAGACCAGCTGAAGCATTTTTAACACGAAGAGATGTTGGGAGATTCATGAAAGGGAATGTTCCAGTAGTTGCAAATGGAACTACTCAGCTATGTAGAAATATTGACTTAATTACTGGATATAAGCAATAAGTTACTTAATTTTCAGAAGTTTCTTTACCTGTCCAAGCAGATGGTCGCGGGATTTTTTATCTTTTAAAATATGGTAGGCAGAAGGAAGAACTGAAAGAACTACGATCAACCCCACAATAGGAAGCAGATAATGGTCTACATTTGGAATCAACTTACCCAGATAATATCCTGCATAGCACAACCCGACAGCCCATAAAATTCCGCCAACTATATTATATGCAACAAATGTGCTGTAATTCATACTTCCTACTCCAGCGACTATCGGAGCAAATGTACGCACAACTGGAATAAAACGTGCGATAATAATCGTCATTTTACCGTGTTTTTCATAAAACTTCTCTGATTTATCAAGATTATCTTGGGAAAAAAGCAAAGAATCCTTCTTATGAAATAACCGCTTGCCGATTTTCTTGCCGAATGCATAACCGGCGCTATTTCCCAGTACAGCACCGAGAAAACTTATTAAAGCCAGAATATGGATATTTAATCCGGTATCAGGTTTGGTAGCAAGGAGTCCTGCAGTAAATAGCAGACTGTCTCCGGGCAGAAAGAAAACAAAACAGGATTCAGCGAAAATAATCAAAAAGATACCTGTATATCCAATTGTGGGCAATACCTGCATCAAGTCCATACGCTATAATACCATCCGAACAACAAAATAACAATACCCTTATTCGTCATCTTCTTCATCTCTAATGTTTTCGATGGATTCAATCAAATGCTGCATTCTTACAAATTTCCAGAAACCAATCACCAGTAAAATAAAGCCTCCGGATATCAACAGTAAGCCGGTTACATGAAAAAAAATTGTCTCGAAAAATTTGATAAATGAAATGCCGGTAATTAGCGAAGTAAAACCAGTGCGCAAATATGAAAGTAACGTGCGTTCATTGGCGAGTCGTGTTCTGTCCAATGCTAGATAGTCCCTATATCCCAGATTACGATCAGTAACTTTTTTATACCATGCCGAAGACATACAATATTTTACAATTTCCTTACACTATTCACAAGAACACAACGTATCATGCAACTGAGTTGAGAGCGCGCTGTGCTATACTCTACATATTTATGACGAAAGATACGCATATTCTATTTAAAACGATATTCGATCAATCTCCTATAAGTACACAAGTTTTCACCCCCGATGGTGAGACTTATTTGGTGAACAATGCATGGGAGCAGTTGTGGAATATTAAATTCGCTGAGTTGAAGGATTACAATATATTAAAAGACAAGCAGCTTGTTGATACAGGTATAATGCCTTACATAAAGCGTGGATTTAAAGGCGAGTTGGTATCACTTCCGGCAATTCGCTACATTCCAAAAAAAAGTGTATCGGTAAAAAGCGCAGTGCAGTTTCGATGGCTGTCTGCTACCATGTATCCGATTAAAGAGGATGGAAGAATTGAATATCTGGTGCTTCAACATAAAGATATTACCGAGCGAAAAGAGGCAGAAGAGGAAAAACAATTATTTACTTCTATAGTAAAATCTTCGCGAGATGCAATCATCAGTAAAAACCTGGATGGAATTATTCAGACATGGAATAAAAGCGCAGAAAAAATGTTTGGATTCACGCAGGAAGAAGCCATTGGAAAGCACATCACCATTAGTGTTCCTACAGAATTAAGAAGCGAAGAAACAGAAATTATAAGCAAAATTAAAAAAGGTATTCCTATCCGGCACTATCAAACTTTCAGATGGAATAAACAGCATAAACGATTTCCCGTGTCGATAAGTATTTCGCCGGTCACAGATATGCATGGGAAAATTATCGGCGCTGCAAATATTACCCGCGATATTACCGAAGAAAAAAATGCAGAATCAAAGATTCGTGAAAGCGAAGAACGGCTGAGAATTGCATTGGATGCCGGAAAAATAGGAGTATGGGATTGGAATATTGTAGAAAATAAACTTACCTGGACAGACAAGGTGTATTCAATTCATGGTGTTAGTAAAAGTAAATTTAAAGTCTCGTTTCAAAATTTTAAAAAGCTTATTCATCCTGATGACAAAAAAAGAGTTAGCGAAACAATAAAAAAGACCCTCACGGGTACTGCCAAATTTAATATTGAATTCAGGATTATCACTCCAGCCGGCAAGATACGATGGGTTTCTACACAGGCAAATATTTTTTGTGACGAAAATAATAAACCGATCAGGCTACTTGGAGCGACTTCGGAAATAACTCAGCAAAAACAGATTGAACAGGAAAAAAATGATTTCCTCAGCATGGCTTCACATGAACTTCGCACACCGATAACCAGCATGAAAATGTTTGTAGATCTTCTATACAACACACATAAAAAAGAAAAAAATGAAAAGCCGCTGTATCTTGCACAGCGAGTACGGGAGCAGACAAACAGACTAAAAGAACTGATTAATAATCTGCTCGACGTATCGCGGATAGAAACCGGTAAGCTTCAATTAAATAAAGATATTTTTAATATTTCATCATTAGTACATGAAACGGTAGAAGGTGTTCAGGCTTCAACAAAAAACAAAATTGAAGTTAAGAAACTAAAAAACTTCAGCGTCTTTGGAGACAAATACCGTATATACCAGGTACTCATTAACCTAATAACCAATGCAAGCAAATATTCAGATAGTGATAAAAAAATAATCATCTCAGTAAGCCGGAGAAATAATCATGCAGTTGTGAGTGTACAGGATTTCGGAATCGGAATTGCGCAAGATAAACACAATAAAATTTTCGAAAGACTATATCAGGTAGATGATACGCCGGTTAAAACATTTCCTGGTTTGGGATTGGGATTATATATATCCAAACAGATTATCGAAAAACATGATGGACAAATTTGGGTTTCCAGCAAAAAAGGGAAAGGTTCTACTTTTATATTCACACTTCCGTTGAAGAATTAAACAGCCGGCTGTTTTTTAGGCAGACTAAAACTAAACGTAGAACCGCGTCCTACCTGTGATTCTACCCATATCTTTCCGTTATGCATTTCTACAATTGCCTTGCTTAAATATAGTCCCAGACCATTTCCTTCGGAGCTGGATTCGAGTGTATGCGCTACTCGGAAAAATTTTGTAAACAACCGCGGCAGGGCGCTTTCCGGAATTCCTTGGCCGGTATCCTGAATATGTGTTATTACCGAATCACGCTGGCTTTCGACAATAACACGAATTGTACCGCCAGGAGGTGTATATGTGATCGCATTATTTATAAGATTTCCCAGTATTTCACTCACCCGCAGTCTGTCACAGTCAACCATATCATGAAACGAATCAGATATAACTAATTCTAGCTTCTGCCCCTTTTCATGAGTGAGATATTTGAACGATTTTACAACATCCTGAACATACAACCGCCAGTCGATATTTTCGATATTAAGATGCAATGTTCCTTTTTCTATTTTAGACACATTGAGCAGCGAATCGATAAGGCTTGCCAGCTGGCGGGAAGATTCATACACCCGGGAAATCATATTGGACTGGTTGTTATCAAGCCGCGCTTTATTTTCATCAAGAAATACATCCAAATAACCTCTGATTACCGTTACAGGTGTACGCAGTTCGTGTGCAGCCATCGAGACGAAATCTAATTTCATGTGTTCAAGCTGCCGTTCGCCGGTTGTGTCATGAAACGTAAGAATATACGTGGTATCGGTGCCTATTTTCTGGCTGATTGTTGAACAGGTGATATTAATATATTTTTCCTGGCCTTTTTTAGTAATGAGTTTTAAATTCGCATGAGAATATCTGCCGGAAATTTTCATTTCATCGTTTAAAGGAGGGCAGTAATGTGTTGAATTAACGATTAATTCATTTTCATCGGTAAGATTAAGGATTGTATCCACAGCATGACCGGTGGACTCTTCGCAGCTCCAGCCGGTTATTTCTTCGGCCGCTTTATTCATAAGCGTCACCCGTTTCTGTGAATCCAGAGCAATAACACCATCTATTACTCCAAACAGTACAGTAGTAAGTTTATTTTTTTCTAGTTCAATAACATCATGGCTTTTTTTTAAGCGGTCGATCATAAGGTTTGAGCCGCGTATGATATCGCCAGTTTCATCGTTGGTAATAAACCGAATTCTGCTTTCTAAGTTTCCGGCGGTGATCTCGCGAATCCAATCAACTAATTTATTTATAGGTGTGGTAAAGTTGCCGGCAACAATCGGCGCGAGGATGAAAATGTATAAAACATTAATAAGCATGACAGAAACTACAAAGGCCGCATTTTCAAAAAACTTAGCCGGCACTGTAGATAGAATGAAGGTCGAAAAAAAAATAAGTATTGAAAGTTCTCCGGCAAACGTAGTAAGAAGAATGAGAAAGAATACTTTTGTGTACATCGAGACTTTGCGGATCTGTTTTGTATAATCAAACGCCTGCGGATAAACATGCGTAATTTTTTCAACTGTAGAACGAATATAAGTCTCAACCATTATGATATTGAGGAAAGCCACGTTTATAGCCACAACAACTCCCAAAATAAAGGTTTCAAACAAGGCGATATTGAGTATTTTCAATAGTTCTGGCACAAAAAGACCGGTTGTCCAGACATATGCGCCAATTGTAAATGCAGAAAATTCAATTAATGCGGTAAGGATGGAAACCGGCAACGGCAAGTTCATAAGATACGATACAAGATGCGAAAGCTCGGCATCGGAAAGTTGTTCACCGGCATTTAATTTATTAATCTCTTTTTTTACCGGAAGTAATGTTAATCTGGGAAGAAAGTAATATAAGGGGAAATAAATAAAAAAATAAAGGTCAAGATACGCTACTGTAAGACGCGCCAAAGCTGGAACTGGGATTCCCCATGAGAATACGGTAAGGAATGCGATGGGAAAACTCAGTAGAAAATGCACAATAGCCTGTACTTTCCAGTGAATTTTTACAATATCGAAATATTTGATATATAAAGGATTAACTGAATGTTTTGATTCAGGCATAATTTAAATATAATTGATGGAGTTAAAAATTCAACAAGCAGATTACTCAGCAAGTTCTACATCAAAGTAGCCGGGAAAAACTCCTTTTTCAATCATTTCCGCTGCTTTTTGACGAGCTCTAATTTCCCACGGAGCGTTATAATAGTTGTCTTCTTCTATTTTCATTTCATTTCTGACTTTTTCAATATAAAATAACGATGCAGTACATGCGTGTAATAAAAGTACTAACTCCATTGACTGAACTGGAGATGATGCTGCTTCATATAACCCTGAACATGCATTCGTAAGTTGTAATAGCAGATGTTTTCTGTTATTTCTTTCTAACTTTGTTTTCATGTGGCCAATCTTAAGACTATCACTTTCCCATTTTTCGGCATTTAACCCCACAAGATGATCCAATTCATGAACATATAATGCATCCATAATTCTTCTTATAAACATTATTCGTGAATCTGGATACAAGGTATTATATCTGGGATAATATATCATTTCATCTTTAGGATTAAAATGTTTCCCTCCTGATATTCTTTTAGTAAAAAAATCGGATAAAACAGAGGGGTCAAAATTAATATTTACTATAGAATTTTGAATTGGATGTCTTGCTGAGTACGAAGCTGCCGCAAATTTCTTTGATCCATTAATACTCTCACTTGTCAATGTAAAATTGGGTGCAAATACATAAGGTAAAATGCGGTGTGCTGCTCTATAAGCCGCTGGTGTAGCAGTAACATCATATTCATATTTTCCGTCGCTTAAATGCATGGTACACGGATCAAATGGTTTTTCTTCAGGTAAAAGCGGTGCTTCGGCTCTCATAACATCTAATTATACTATAGGTCTATTATATTTTCTACAAATACCTGGTATGGTATAATCGTATTCTATGGAAAGACGTTCTCAGAGATATTGGCAAGGAAAAAACGAGTCAAAACCTGCTTTTGTTCGATTGCCTCAAATAGTTCGGCCAAATAAAAAAGTAGATAAGCCTCCGTTTCATAAAGGAGATAGATTCAAATTACCGTCTCATGAATACACTCAGCAGCAAACTCAAGGACAACGTTAAAATACTACTGAATTAAAAACTCCTTCTGAATTTTTTGTATAATCATATTATGATACATATCAGGCAGGCAAATAATAATGATTTGACTGTTTTGCAGAATTTAAATGATGAGGTTTTTATTGATAACCACAAATATGATGCCGATTTAGATATGAATTGGGCGAAGTCGGAAAAAGGGAAGAAATATTTTAGCGACCTTTTAAATAACACCAATGCATGTTGTTTTATTGCAGAAGAAAATGGCAAGCCGGTTGGTTACATCGCTG
Organism: uncultured Gammaproteobacteria bacterium; assembly: GCA_964490875.1. Taxonomy (GTDB): domain Bacteria; phylum Patescibacteriota; class Microgenomatia; order UBA1406; family GWC2-37-13; genus CAYYYG01. Next base: position 52,874 of record CAZBEF010000008.1, on the reverse strand, counting down.
CCGGACCAAAGATTGTTTCATATCGAAAAAGTAAATATTTGGAAATAGAAAACATGGGTGTTATTCCCAAGTATCGCTCGATGGGTATTGGAACTATGCTTATTAAGGAATGTTTTAAATGGGGAAAAGCACACGGGTTTCAGAAGATTTTTGTGAATGCGTATTTTGATAATAGAATGGCAATCGAATTTTACAGGCGGAATGGTTTTAAGGAAATTGACATTAGTTTGGAGAAGTGGATTTAACTTATTATCCGGCGACTTCAAATTCGACTTTAGGCATTTTCATGGTACTGGACATATAAGCTCTTGGTAAAAATTTTTCATTAGCGAATGATCCTATTTCACCATTTTTATCAATGATAATCACTCCTCCCAGGCCGTTTTTAAGCTTTCCGAGTTCTTTTATAGACATTTTAGCCGCATCCTGCGCGTTTACTTTTTTAAAGTGCAGTACATCAATAGCAAATTTAGTTAATGAAACTTTAATTATTTGTTCACCATAACCTGTTGCACAGGCTCCGCCATATCTGTTATCGGCATATGTTCCTGCTCCAATCATAGGAGAATCACCAACTCTACCTTTCATTTTATTTGTTAGACCGCCGGTCGAGGTGCCCGCTGCTATATTGCCGTTTTTGTCTTTAACCACAACACCAACTGTTCCCTTTGCTTGTTTATCTTTTTTTTCTAATGAATTAGTTTGTAATATTTTCCACCAGTGAAGTTGATAGGGTGTATAAAATTTGTTTGTAGGTGTTTTTTTGAAATGATTATTTTTGGCCAATTCAGAAGCTCCTTCTCCAACTAAAAAAGCATGCGGAGTATTATTCATTACTAAACGAGCTATTGAAATAGGATTTTTATATCCCGAGACACACGCAACTGCTCCACAGTCTAGATTACTTCCGTCCATTATACTCGCATCCAGCTCTATTTGTTTATTTTTTCCTATCGCAGCACCAATTCCTGCATTAAAAGCGGGGCTATCTTCAAGCATCTGCACTGTCTGCTCTACTATGTCGACTGCATTTTTACCTGATTCGACTAAACTCCAAGATTTTTTTATTATCTTTTCCAAAGCTACTTTCTGCTCTTTTTGATGATCTTCTTCTATTTTGTCTCCTTTTTCAAAAGTACCGCAGCCTCCGTGTATTATCAGTGAATATTTGTTGTTCAGCATTTTTTTATTGTCTAATTTATAAAGAACCAATAACTTCTCGTTCTAATCGTCTTAATTCTCCTGGCGGACATGCCCCTGCAAACGCAATGGCTGCTTTTTCTGTGACAGGATTATAATTATATACTAGCGTTCTATTAGACGGACCATCAAACGAAGAAAGATGTTCTGTAAATTGACCACTCATAAACCGATCGAAGGGTAAATGAACTCCCGTTACGGTTCTCATTGAATCGATAGGTAATCCATTAATGGTACCTTGTGCAGCTCGCAACATTACCGAAGATCCTGCTGGTCTTATATTAGCTTCTCTCATTGTGGTAGGAGGCACATCAAACGTTGCGGCATTTCTTGGATCTACAACAATAGAATCAACATTAACCTGACCTCGAACACCACTGAGTCTTAATGAATCTAACGCTCTCTGATTAATAGCCATAAAATCAGGATCGAGATATGATAATGTTCCTGGCAACTTCCTATGCCATACATTGCCTGCATGAACTCCCGGCTGGGAAAATCTCTGTATACTTACAAACTCAGTTGATGCTTTTTCTCCTGAAATATTTGCAATCAAACACGGCGAAGTGAGAACGGGAAGCTTTCCCTGTATTTGATACGTTCCTTCAACTAGCCCATTCATATGAAAATCCAAATCCTGAGCACTAACAAAACTAATTCCATACCCTCCGGAGCCGTCAGTGCGATTGACTACTAGATCACTATAACGTCTAAAATCATCCGGCAATTCAGCAGGTTTTCCTGACCGATGTTCATGATAATATGTAGCTGGAGTGTGAATGCCATCACGTTCCCATAGTTGCTGGGCTCCATCTTTGGTGTACGCTGCTACATGTGCAAGAGCCTCAGCATGCGTACCACCGTAGCCTGTGATTACTTCAGGAGACAATACATTCGGTATTATCGGCACTTTTCCTGCATGTTTTGCAACCCAATCGTCAATGGATTTTACAAATTCATATTGCCTTGTTGTATCAATTCCTATACCTCTCCAAGAATCCGACAACTGATGAAGTATTTCACCTTGTAAATTAGAATCAGATGCGTGTGTTACTAATACATCAGTCGGTCTAGTATAGGCTAGCATCGTTGGTGCAACTGCTCTTTCGTTTTCAATAACAACATTCAGCATGTTCGGATCACCTTTTCTTCCATGATAATGAGGGGAATTCATAAGTTGAGCACCTCCATTGGCCACTACCCAAAATTGTGCGTCTTCGTTAAAACCATCGCATCCAGGAGGTAAGAGGGCATGAATTCCTCCTCTGGTTTGACTAAATGTCACACACAAGTTTTTTTTTGCTTCAGGCTCTCTCATTGCTAGAAGTGGGTCAACTGGATTTCTTATTGCCTGGTGATAGCGTGTTTCTGAAGATTTTGGATAGGAGTACGGTTGTTCTGACATAGTTTCACTGCCCATAGGCAATGCTTATTAATGCTGGTTGTTACACCGTGACCTTGTCTCAGAGACAGATTCGGTTGTAGGATAGGTAATAACGATCCAGTGCTCTCCCTATCTCTCTTAATAATTAAATGCGTAGTACGTATGTATTTTACAATCTGATTTTTTTATTTGCAAGCAGAAATATTGGATGTGACGGAAAATAGAGAAAATTACTCTTTTATTAAGAATGTAATGAGTGGTTTTGAAAATAATGTTAATGCCGCGCCAATGCTCAGCATATGCTCCGCTGTAGGAACACTCTTATTAAATGCTCCTTCCAAAATGGTAGTATCTGCAGGAACTATCTGGTCGCCAAATCGTGCCCGCACCGTCATGACGCGTTTTCTATCTGCTTTCGATAATGTATGCTCGTTCGCTTCGGCCAGTTTAACAGCCTGTGCAAAAGCCTGGCTTGGAGCGGTAGTTGTTTGAAAGGACCTGAAACCTTTCTCCGGGCCTGTTCGCAGCCTTCCGCAGACATTAATGATTGTATGAATTTTGCTCCGCCGTTTTATGAAGGCATTCAAAGCAGCACTGCCTCCGGCGCTGGTACCTACAATTGACACTCTGCCGCCATTTTTAGTGAGTTGATCTACCAAATCTAATAACCGGTTTAGTTTTGGCGTAAAGTCTTCCCCATCCTGCCAGCCAACTGCATGGAAGATGAGATGCAATCCATGTTTTTTCCAGTGGTTGGTTAATATCTTTAAAATTCCTGTCTTGTCTCCTAATCCCGGTATTATAATTACAGAGTATTTTGTATACATTCAGTGGACAATGTTTACCATAAAGTTTCAGAGTATGAATGACATTCTTAACAGAAAAAATTATGTTAATACATAAGTTTGCTGATTAATTCCATGGGAAAATCTGGTGATTGCATCTGGTTGAGCTTGATCTTGCATATATCTGAAATGACTTTGAGGTAATAATCTATCTCCATTCAATAAATCAATCGCTCTAAATTTATCTCCCCACAATTTTCTTGCTTGCGGAGCATAAGTAAGCTCACTTGCATCATACTTTAAAAAACCTTCAGAAACTTCGCCCTGTGATGGCTCGGTCATGTTATGTAATGCGCCATTGTATACGATAACATGTGTTTCAGGGGTTTTCTCTTTAATATCTTTAATTTTTGACCATAATGCATCAGCAACTCCCTTCCCAGTCGGAAAACGGCCGGTATCATATGCACCATGAATATTCATTCCCAATCTCATAGCTGTAGTTAACCTCAATAAATCTCCAATTTGATCCTTACTCCGTTCTAATGTCGTTCCTGGATTAATTTCATCAACACCTTCTAAAACTAAATCTGTATATCCTGCATATCGGGCTAAAGGTAAAATAGCTAAACCGAATAAACGACCCACATGCATTTTTTGAAGTTGAGCCATAGATGGATTTGCTTTATCCAATTCTTCCACTAAGGTTGAACCTAGTCGTAACAATCTATCAAATGATAACTCGATTGCGGGTTTTGGCGATTCTCGGAATCCTTTATAGTAATGATATATATCTAAAATCTCTCCCATATGATTTAAAAGGAAGGAGTAACTGGGATCTGTTCTTTCATCGTGATATTCACCAAAAGAACACACTTCTGCACCTTGCATCGTTGTTAATATATCCTTTAAGAAATCCTTTGGAGTTACTATTTCCTTTTTATTGTATTGCCATTCATTTTTTTTCGGAATAGGTTCTCCGGTATCTGACATTTTTATATTATATACAATTCAAGCAGAATTTTTCATTTTCCCTAAAATAAAGGAAGCACTTCCAAACTCAAACATAAAGAAGAAAAAAGTTTAGTTTGTACTTTAAAATTTTGTGACCCCACGGGGATTCGAACCCCGGTAGACAGGCTGAAAACCTGCCGTCCTAGGCCACTAGACGATGGGGCCATACATAGCATGTGGCTAAGAGCTGATAGATATTATATCATTTCTGTTTCAGCTTTTTAACCAGAGATTGAAGAAGATCCTCGGCAACATCTTTGCCGCCCAGGCCAAATGCCAGGCCGCCGGCAATGGCTACCATGGCCACTATACCGGTAAACAGGATTTTGATCAGGTCCTGAGCCACGCCAAGCTGATTCAGAACAACCAGAACTACAAAAAAAATAATTAAACTCTTTGCGATAATCGCCAAAGTATCGGCAGAAGGGCTGCGAAGGCTTGTCCGCACGATCTCGGCTACCATATTCGAAATTATGATGCCAATAAAGCCAATTATGACGGCCACAATGATGTTCGGAATATAGAATAAGAACTGATTAAGAACTGCCGTTGCTCGTGATAAGCCAAGTGCTTCGAGTGTCGGAATAAGAAATAAGATGATCAGAGTCCAGCGCAGAACTTCCGAAAGGACTTCTTCCCAAACAGCAACTTCGTTCTTCTTCATGAGTTTTGTTTTTTCAAGCATTGTTGAAAGCCGGAAGAATTTAAAGATAGAAAGAAGCAGTCGTTTCAGAATACTAGCTAAGACAAGGCCGATGGAAATGATAAGGACGCCGCCGAAAAAATTCGGCAGATAATTCGTTACACTGTGAAAGAAGTTAAATAGAATCGAATTTATGATGTTGAACATATGTATTAACTTGTCATGCCGAATTTATTTCGGCATCCCATTAAGACAATGGGATCCCGACCTTCGTCGGGATGACGCTAAGGTATACTAAAAATCCACACTATCGAAAAACTTTATCTCTTTAACGCTTTTATCTTCATTCAATTGAATAGACAAAACTGCTAACGATAGCTTAAAACTTTTGAAGTCATTTTTCAAGAGGTATAGATTGATTGACCGCTTTAAATTCTGTAATTTCCGATATGTAACCGACTCGTAGGGTTTGCCTTTAATGTCGCCGATTTTTGTTTTTACTTCAACAAAATAAATAGTTTTCCCTTTTCGGGCAATAAGATCTAATTCCCCCCAATGAGTAGTAAAGTTGCGGTCAATAACCAAGTAGCCTAAATCCTGAAGATATTGTAAACCAATCTGTTCTCCCAGTGCACCGATGTCTTTTCGGTAATGGCTCATGAAGGAATTTAAACACGTAACAATTAAGACGATTTTACCTGGCTTTTGTCGGTTGTCTGTTGTCTATACAGCTTGTAGCGAAGCTGCTGGCCCGAAAGATTCCGTACAAAATACAGTTTTGCTTTTGAATACAGTGATTTCTTATCGACTGTGATATCAGTAATGTAAGGAGAAATAAGAGGCACAATCTTTTCTACACCAATGCCGGTGTTAGAAATTCTGCGCACTGTAATCATGCGGGTGTTTGGCGTGCTGCCGGTGATTTTTATAAGAATTCCCTGGAATAGCTGCTGGCGTTCCTTTTCACCTTCTTTAATACGGTAGTTAAGGGTTATTGTCGAGCCGACTGCTAAATCAAGTTCTTTGTATCTGATCGAATTTGCCATAATCCTATATTATAAACAATGATTTTAAGATTGTAAAGCTTTATTATTATCTGTCTCTTTATCTGGTGCAGCTGCAACTGCAGTCGCCGCTGGCTGTTCTGGTTTGGCTGCCGCGTCATTCTTTACCAGAGTCCATGACGAATACTTACAGTTTGGATAATTCTCACAGCCGTAAAACCGCTTTCGTGCACGGGTAAACCGCACCACAATGCGCCCATTATCCTGCGGACAAAATCGTCCGGGTACAAACTGTAGAAATGGCTTGGTTGTTTTGCATTCCGGAAACTTGCTGCATGCTAAAAACTTTCCAAACTTGGAATAGCGGATCACCATCGGCGCGCCGCATTTGGGGCATTTATCCTCCACTTTTTCTTCAACATCAATTTTCGTTGTGTCTGCCTTGCGGGTGACAAGTGTTTTCTCAAACGGTTTATAGAAACCCGAAAGAACGCTAACCATATCCTGTTTGCCTTCAGCGATTTCATCCAAACTTTGTTCAAGACCGGCGGTAAATCCTAATTCAAAAACCTGTGGAAAAGCTTCGGAAAGATAATTCGAAATGGCGGATCCTAATACTGTCGGAATAAAGTATCTATTCTGTTTCTCAATATAATTTTTTTCCTGAATCAACGAAATGATCGGCGCATATGTAGAAGGCCGGCCGATGCCTTTTTCTTCCAGAGTTTTGATAATTGATGCTTCGTTAAATCGCGGAGGAGGTTTGGTTTGGCTTTCGGTGGCTTGAAGCGCCAAGAGATCTGCTTTCTCGCCTTCTTTCATATGGGAAAGCGTCTGATTCTTCTGTGCATATTCCGGATTGAGAACTCGCAAGAATCCGTCGAAAACGACCTGCTGCATTTCTGATTCGAAAAGATAACCTTTCTTTCCTAAAATAGAAATCTTCATGTTGCGAATCGATGCTTCTTTCATCTGGGTAGAGAGTGCTCTGTCGTAAATAAGTTTGTACAGTTTCTTATGATTTTGAGTAATCCGCTCGCCTTCAATAGAATCCGCAGTCTTTTCCAGATTTGTCGGGCGGATTGCCTCGTGCGCTTCCTGGGCCATTTTGGATTTTGTTTTAAATCCTCTTGGTTTTTCGAGTGCATATTCGGGTCCGTATATTTTTATGATATGATCTTTTGCTTTAAATACAAAAGGAGTAGACAGATTGAAAGAATCAGTGCGGTGATATGTTATCAGACCGCTTTCGTACAGATCCTGGGCAATCCGCATTGTCATTTTGGAAGAAAATCCATGTTTGTTGAATGCATCCTGCTGCAAAAGTGATGTGCTGAAAGGCGGCGGCGGAAACCGGTTCTGCATTGTCTCTTTAATTCCCGAAACGGCAAATTCGTCGCTTTCTATATCTTTCTTAACGTCTTCAACATTTGTTTTATCTATCGAAGTCTGGGTGTACTGATAGTCTCCGGCAAACAATTCCAGCTTTGTCTTTTTTTCGTAGTCAACGTCATTTTTACTGACAAGTTTTGCATGGAGTGTCTCGGAGTTTTTAAAGTCTCCATATATCTGGTAATAGTCGATTGTTTTGAAATTTTTGATTTCCTTTTCCCGTTCAACAATAAGACGGAGCGCCACTGTCTGAACACGGCCTGCTGAAAGCCAATTTTTCCCCATTTTTTTCCAGAGCAGCGGTGAAAGTTCGTAACCCACTATGCGATCTAAGATTCGGCGTGCCTGTTGGGCATTTACCAGATCCAGCCGGATATCTTCGGGGTGGGCCAGCGCTTCTTCCAGTGCTTTAGCAGTAATTTCATGGAACACGATACGTTTAACAGATTTATTCTTTTTGATTTTTATTTCCGGCCAATTTTCATCTATATAACCAAGAATCCAGGCGGCATGGTACGAGATTGCTTCTCCTTCGCGGTCCGGATCGGTTGCGAAGATGATTTCCTTATTTTTTTTGGCTAGCGCCTTGAGCTCGGTAACTACTTTCTGTTTTGTCTTGATTATTTGATAGGTGGGTTTAAACGCATGCTGAAAGTCTATCGAGGTTGAAGATTTTGGAAGGTCGCGGATGTGGCCCATGGTTGCGTACACATAATAGTCTTCCCCCTTGCTTTTCAGGATTCGGTTGAATGTACGTGCCTTTGTTGGTGATTCGACAATAATTAAAGCCATATATCAAATATTACAGTAAAGTTAAAACAGACGCATAAGAAGATATTATACTATGAAGATCTTCTTCGTTTCCGTAGCAACTTCATATCTATAAGCGAGCGGCGAAGCAGTGAAGCAGCATGATGCCTGTCTTTTGTTTCTCTGGCATTCTTTAGCATATTCTCTGCATTCTCAATTGCTTTATTTGTTAAGTTTTCGTCAATTGCATCCTGGCCGTAAGCTCTTGAAACTAAAATATGAAGTTCTTTGCCATTTGTTTCTACATAGCCTCCGCCAATCGCCATATAATCTTCTTTCCCTGATTTCTTGATGGTAATAATTCCTTCTGAAAGCAATGCAAAAAAATTAGTATGCCGGGGAAGAATAGTAAGCTCTCCATTGACAGATGGGATAGTAACAGAAGAAACCTCTTCCTCAAGTACAATCTTTTTTGGTGTAATAACTTTAAGATGTAAGGATGACATATAAATTCTAGTCATTGCGAGGAACATAGTGACGAAGCAATCCCGATAATATAAACCTACGGCTATAGCACTCGTAACATTACAACCTTTGGATTATTGGTAATGGGATTGCCGCGCTCCGACACTCACCGCTCGCAATGACGGCTGTGGTCTATACATTATTTTACTTCATCAATCGCGCCGACCATATAAAATAATGCTTCTGGTTTACTATCGTATTGCCCATCGATGATAGCTTTAAATCCGCGCACAGTCTCGGCAATTGGGACATATTTACCAGGCCTGCCGGTAAACGGTTCTGCCACGTTCATCGGCTGGGTGAGGAATCTTTGGATTTTGCGTGCGCGTGAAACGGTAAGTTTATCTTCTTCGGAAAGTTCTTCCATTCCCAAAATTGCGATAATGTCCTGCAGATCTTTATATCTCTGTAATGTCTTCAGAACATCTTTAGCAACCTGATAATGTTCTGCTCCAACGATATCTGGATCAAGAGCGCGTGATGTTGATGTTAACGGATCAATAGCTGGATATAAACCTTGCTCGGCAAGTGATCGCTCCAGTGTGATCGATGCATCCAAATGAGCGAATGTGGCCACTGGTGCCGGATCGGTGTAATCGTCAGCCGGAACGTATACTGCTTGGATTGATGTAATCGATCCTTTATTGGTAGAAGTAATCCTCTCCTGCAGTGCTGCCATTTCAGATGCTAATGTCGGCTGATATCCTACTGCGGATGGAATGCGTCCCAAGAGAGCCGAGACTTCTGAACCTGCCTGTGCAAACCGGAAGATGTTGTCTATAAACAACAGAACATCCATGTTTTTCTCATCGCGGAAATATTCTGCCATGGTGACACCAGTTAACGCGACACGAAGACGGTTGCCTGGCGGCTCATTCATCTGTCCGAAGACTAAGGTTGTCTTATCGATAACCTTTGTCTCCTTCATTTCATTCCATAAATCGTTTCCTTCGCGGGTGCGTTCTCCAACTCCGGTAAAAACAGAAACTCCATGGTGCTGCTTTGCCACATTATGAATCATTTCCTGAATGGTCACTGTTTTTCCTACTCCTGCACCTCCGAAGATAGCGACCTTTCCTCCTTTAATGAATGGAGCGATAAGATCGATAACTTTAATACCGGTTTCAAATACTTCCTGTTTAACCGCCTGTTCCTTAAGCTCCGGAGCCTCACGATGAATTGGATAATATTTATCTGCTTTTACCTCTTCGCCTTCGTCCACGACATCGCCGAGAACGTTAAAAATTCTTCCGAGTCCTTTTTCACCAACCGGCACTGCGATTGGTTTGCCGGTATTAGTAACTTTTTCGCCTCGTTTTACTCCATAGACATTACTCATGGCAACGGTCCGGACAAGTCCTTCGTCCAAGATTGCTTCAACTTCCAGAATTATTTTTTTATCTTTTTGCTGAATTAAAAGAGCATCATAGATCTTCGGAGTTTGATCCGGTTGAAACTGAACATCGACAACTACGTCGCGAATTGACACTACTGTTCCTTGAGACATATTATTTGATAATTATTAATTCTAAATTATTTTGTCATCCTGAGCGAATAGCGAAGGATCCAGCTGGATGTTTCGCTACGCAAAGACTGACTTGGCTTCGCTCAACATGACAATAAACTAATTACTTTCCACAGACTCTTTTGCCGTAACCATATCCAAAAGCTCCATCGTAATCTTTGTCTGTCTTAGCTTGTTGCCAAGAGATGTCAGATTGAAAATCACCTCATTTGCATTGTCTGTTGCATTCTTCATTGCAATCATACGTGAAGAATGTTCTACAGCTTCAGAACTCATGACAGCTCCCCGGATCTTTTCTTGTACAAAACTTCTGAGCAAATGATCGACAATTTCGTGTGCTGACGGTTCAATAAGATACTCGCTCACCCTTTCTTCTGCATTAATTTCTTTGGTCATCTTCACCGGTAATACTGTATCCATTAGCTGCTCAGATCGTAAATTCGAAATGAATTTGTTATATACGATACTTACCGAACTGTATTTGCCTGCTAAAAAATTACTTACCGCCAGACTAAAAATTGCCGAAACCTCAACAATAGGCGTATGGCCTGAATAATCGGCGATAATATTTCCGCCCATTTTGTGAACAAACATCGCGCCTTTTTTGCCGACAGTTATAAAATCATTTTTTGAAAAATCGGCATGTTTGAATAAAAACCTATTTATATTCAGATGAAAAGAACCGCACAAACCTTTATTTGATGAAATAAAGATAATAAGACCTTTCGACTTTTCTGATCCATGGGAAACTAAAAGCCGAGATGTATTCTTCTCTATTTTTCCACTTATCTTGCGAATAATACTTTCAAGGTTTTCATTATACGGTCTGCTTTCTACAACGGCGTTCTGCGCCTTTTTCATTTTGACAGCAGAAACCAGCTGCATTGCCCGCGTAATCTTCTTTACGTTGTTGATCGACTTTATTTTCTTCCTTACTTGTCTGAAATTCATATTATATTCTGTCTGTCATCCTGAGCGATTAGCAAGCCTGTCCCGCAAAGCGGGAGATCCAGAGGTGCTGGATGCTTCGTTTCACTCAGCATGACATGATTGAAAAGATATTACTCTGTTTTAAATTCTGACAAATTATCTTCTGCCAGCTTCTTCAACTCTTCTTCATCTTCTGGATTAACAATCTTATTCTTATTCAGCCGTTCAATGATATGCTGACCACGAGTTCTCAGATCTTCAATAAATTTAGATTCATATACATCTATTTTGTCGATAGGCAATGTATCAAGATATCCTTTTGTAACAACCCAAATTATAGCAACCTGCAAAGCCAGGGAATACGGACTGTTTTTCGGCTGCTTAAGAATCTGAGTAAGCCGTGCTCCCCGATTTAAAAATTTCTTTGTTTCATCATCAAGCTCCGATTCAAACTGAGAGAACGCTGCCATCTCGCGGTACTGTGCCAGATCTAATTTCAGTTTGCCGGCAACCTGTTTCATGGCTTTTGTCTGGGCATTGCCTCCCACACGCGAGACAGATGTTCCAACATTTACAGCCGGACGAATACCAGAATTAAACAAATCGGTATCTAAGAAAATCTGTCCGTCGGTGATTGAGATAATATTTGTCGGAATGTAAGCAGATAAATCGCCTTCCAGTGTTTCAATAATCGGAAGGGCTGTAATAGAACCGCCGCCGTATTTTTCATCCATGCGGCATGAACGTTCCAATAATCGGGAATGCAGATAGAAAATATCTCCCGGGTATGCTTCGCGGCCTGCTGGCCTGCGGAGAATAAGCGAGATCTGGCGGTATGCCCATGCATGTTTACTCAGATCATCATAAATAACCAGGACATCTTTTCCCTGATCCATAAAATATTCTGCAATAGCTGTTGCTGAATATGGAGCGATGTACTGCAGAGTGACTGGATCAGAAGCCGAAGCCGAAACCACAATTGTGTAATCCATGGCGCCGTGCTTTTTCAGAAGTTCCACCGTTGCAGCAACCTTTGAATTTTTCTGACCGACTGGGCAGTAAATACAAATAACATTTTCTTTTTTCTGATTTAATATGATATCGAGTGTGAGTGTGGTTTTGCCGGTTCCGCGGTCGCCGATAATAAGTTCACGCTGACCCCGGCCGATTGGGATAAGTGCATCAACTGATTTGATACCAGTTTGTAAGGGTACTGTGACAGACTTACGATAAACGACACCTACGGCTACCTTTTCAACCGGATACTGTTTATCTGCTTCAATTTTTGGACCATTATCTAACGGTTCGACAAGCGGATTTACCACTCGGCCTAAAATAGAGTTTGAAACCGGAACAGACAGAATCTGGCCGGTAGCACGGGCCGTTTCGTTTGATTTAATATCTAAGTATCGTCCAAGAACCACAGTTCCAACGCCTTCCGGAAGCATGTCGATGACCATAGCCTTCGGACCAGATTCAAACTGAATGACTTCACCATAAGAAACATTATCAAGCCCCTGAAGAATTACTACTCCGTCCCGCAATTGAGTAACCGTTCCAACTTCTTCTGTGGCGACTTTAATCTTTTTATCCTCGGTGATCTCCTTTTCAATTTGTGTAAGATACTGGTCTAGTACGCTCATGGTTTTTTATAAATAGTAAATAATTATTCCAACGTCTGAATTAATGAATGGTTAATCTCTTCAAGCCTTCTCTTAAGCGATAGATCAATTCGTTTTGTACCGAATTTAATGACAAATCCTGCATAGATCCTGCTGTCGACGACATTTTCTACCTTTGCCTGGCCTAATTCCGGGAAATGATGAATGACATTATTCATCTCCTGTTCCCCGAGCGGATAGGCCGAAACAATTACCACATTTTTTCTTGTATCGCTCATGCGATCAAGAAGGTATTTTTTTAATTCGTCTTTTAGAACTGGATCTATATGCATACTGTTTAGTTAACTTCTTTCGAAGCATTCTGCAGAATATGCTGTGTCAATGCTTTTTTTGCATCTTCGGTAAGATAATCCTTTAATGCATTTTTCACCAAAAGCATTCCCATATCCACAGTTTTGTTTTTAACTTCCTTGTACAACTGTTCGCGTTCGATCTCAAGCTGCGCTTTTGCTTTGGCAACTATCTGATCTGCTTCTTTCTGCGCCTGGGCTAAAATGTCTTGTTTTGCTTTTTCGGCGCCTTCTTTTGCCTGATCAAGCATTTCATCAATCTGTTTTTTAGCCTTTGCACGCATTTCTTGTTCCATCGTGCTCATTTCACCTTCCTGTTTTTTCAGTGTGGCAAGAGTTGCCTCTTTTTCTTCTTCCATTTTTCGTTCCTTATTAAGGAACTTCAGAAATGGTTTGGCCATAAACCGATAAAACAGAACAAAAAACAGCGTGAAATTCACGAGCTGTGCCAGCAATAGTTTAAAATCAATTCCTAAATTTTCCATATTTTTGAGCATATAGCTTGCAGGTACAATTCCGGCAAGCTATGTGTTATATAAATTTCAAGATAAGTGCAATAACCAAGGTAAAGATTGCCAAAGATTCTGCGAAAACGATGGCAAGAATCATGGTTGTTCGGACACTGTTTTCGGCTTCCGGATTTCGGCCTAATGCTTCGACGGCTTTTCCTCCGATTTTTCCGATTGCAAGTGCTGGGCCGAGAACACCAATACTAATAGTGAATGCTGTTGCTATTAATTTAATTGCTTCTGGTGACATAATTTACACCTCCCTTCCTTAATGATGTGAAATTGCTAAATTAACAAATACCGCTGTTAACATTGCAAATACAAAAGCCTGCAAAACTCCGACAAAGATTTCCATTACTAAAAATGGAAATGGTACAAATAACGGGACTAGAAATGCAATTATAGAAAGCATTACTTCACCGGCAAAAATATTTCCGAATAACCGGAATGAAAAAGAAATTACTCGTGAAAACTCTGATATGAGCTCAAACAGACCGATGACGAAATTCAACGGATTAGTAAAATTAAAAAATTTACTCGCATATGTCTTTAATCCTAAATGTTTTACACCTAAATACTGCACTGCAAAAAAGGCCACCAAAGCTAAAGCAATGGTAGTATTTAAATCTGCAGTGCTTCCTCGAAGTATCGGAGCCATTACTTCTTCTCCATGTTCTGTTACTTTAATAAGTATGCTTCCAACTCCTGGTAGTAATCCGAACCAATTTTGCAAAAGAATATATACAAATAAACCTGAAAATAATGGAAAAAATGCATCAGCGTTTTTAGAACCTACTAATGTTGCAAAAAAAGCATGAAGAGTTTTCATTAAAAATTGAATCGCATAAAAAAACGAACCTTTATTGGATTTTTTAAGCTGCTGCTGGTAATAAATTCCTAAAATTACAAACAGGGTAATAACAATAATAGATGTTATATAAGAGTTTGTAATAGGAAAGCCGGCAATATGAGTAAGTGTTTCCGGTTTAATACTTATGTGTGGTCCCGCGGCGTGTACTTCTTCGTTAGGCATCTTTAATTATCTTATATAAGTTGTAAAAGGCTGCAATCATTCCAAGGACTATTAAAACCAGTGTTATCACTGGTTTAGTTTTAAATTTACTATCTAAAAAGCTGCCCAGAAATACTCCAAAGAGTAAAGGGACAGCTAAATAATACCCTACGTTCATGTACTTTACCACCCAATTGATGTCCTTTTTTTTCTGTTTGTTTACAACAAAATCTTTAATTTTTTTGTTGCCTTCGGCATCAATATAGGTGATTTTTCTCTTAATTTGACTCATTCTATCATGGGTTTATAACTTCGTCAATACATCAGCGATGCATCTTTTATAGGCTAATCTTAGCTCGAAATTGCTTTTTGGTCTAATCTGACAGCATTATCTACCAATATGCACATAGTCCCTTCTTTGTCGTTAATTTTGCCTTTCATAATCAAAACATTATTCATTTCTAGTATATCTTTAAGTTTTAGATATGTCTTAGGAAATACTACAACTTCGATGGAGCCGGTTTCATCATAAATGTTCAAAAATGCCATTTCATGATTGTCTTTTTTTGTTTTTATAATCTTTTTCATACTTACAACTCCGGCTAAAATATGGGTATGATTATTATCCTCATGAGTAATGTGTCCCAATTTTTTGGTGACTTTTTTATTTATAATTTCCGTATATTTTGTCAATGGATTATAGTTTAAGAAGAATCCTACAACCTCTTTTTCAAGAAATAATTTCTGATCGGCGTCCATTTCTTCGATTGGGATAAAATTATCTTCAACTTTTTCTTCGGCTGCTTCATCGTGAAATAATCCAAACTGACCTTTTTCATGAGATTCTTTTTTCTCTGCGATTTCTTTAACAAGAGCCGGATAATAATGAAGCAGTGTGGCACGATTGCCAAATGCATCCAATGCACCGGCATGAATTAAGCTTTCGATTGTCTTTTTGTTTACTTTTCTTAAATCTACACGCTTTAATAAATCTTTCAATCCAGTGAAAGGTTTTGTTTTTCGTGCTTCAATAATCGATTCTATTGCGGCAGAACCGACATTTTTGATTGCCGACATACCGAAACGGATCGATTCTCCTTCTATAGTAAATGAATAAAAAGATTTATTTATATCTGGTATCAATACTTTAATATTCATTCTTCGGCATTCATCCATTGCCTGCGCCATTTTTTGCTCACGGATTGGGCCGGCAGCTCCCTGCAATTCTGCAGTGAGAAGTGCCGTCATAAATTCAACCGGATAATTGGCTTTCATGTACGCAGTCCAATAAGAAATGACGGCGTACGATGCGGCATGCGCCTTGTTGAATCCGTACGCGGCAAACTTTTCGATAAAGGCATAGATATCCTGCGCCACTTTTTTTGGATATCCATTCTGCACGCATCCGGCTACAAACTTTTTCTTTTCTTTCTCCATGATCTCTTTTTTCTTTTTTCCCATGGCACGGCGAAGAATATCTGCCTCTCCGAGTGAATACCCTGCCATTTTGTGCGCGATTTCCAAAACCTGCTCTTGGTATACGAGAACGCCGTATGTTTCTTTAAAGATTGGAATTAAATCGGGGTGAAGATACTGAATTTTATGCGGATGTTTTTTGCCCTCGATAAATGTTGGGATAAGATCCATCGGTCCGGGACGGTATAAAGCGCCGATAGCTGAAAGATCGGAAATTTTATTGGGTTTGAAATCTTTAGAAAGCCGCTGCATGCCGGCCGACTCAAGTTGAAATACTCCGACAGTATGGCCGTTTGAAATAAGCTCGTATGTTAATTTGTCATGTGTCGGAATTTCATAAATGTTGATTTTTTTTCCTTTAGAAATTTCTACCATGCGAATGGCTTCTCCAAGAATCGTAAGATTTCGAAGACCGAGAATATCCATTTTCATAAGACCAACGGCATTGGGGCTGACATTCAGGTCGAGCGAATACATATCGTATTGAGTAATGATTCTTCCTTCTTTGGATTCTTTCTGCAATGGAACATATTCGGTTAAATCTTTATCTGCGATGATGACAGCAGCAGCATGGACCGAAGAATGGCGCGGCAAACCCACTATTTTTTTTGCAATATCTAAAACTTTTTTTGTTTCCGGTTCATTATTATATGCGACTTTGAGAGGAGGATTTTCTTCGATGCTTTCTTCAAGAGTTTGGTGAAAGCCTTGTTTTGGTGGCGGAATCATCTTTGATATTCGATCTCCCTGCGAGTATGACATGCCGAGAGCGCGGGCGACATCACGCACCGCCATCCGAGCTTCCATTGTTCCGAAAGTGATGACCTGAGCTACCTTTTCTTCTCCATAGGTATGACGCATATACTGCAGAACTTCATCGCGGCGGACATCGGCAAAGTCCATATCTATATCTGGTGGCGAAGGACGTTCCGGATTTAAAAATCGTTCAAATGGTAGTTTGTAATCCAGTGGATCAATTCCTGTGATATTTAAAAGATAAGAAACGATCGAACCTGCGGCAGATCCACGGCCAGGCCCAACCGGAATTTCCTGATTTTTTGCCCAGTTCACGAAATCGGAAACAAAGAGAAAATAATTGTCGTAACCTTTGTTAGAAATGATTTCGAGTTCGTAATCGATTCTCTGTTTTACTTCTTCTTTGGGATATTTATGCATTTTGTCTATTTTGCTGTACACAATTTCACGAAGATATTGTTTGGCGGTTGTACCTTCGGGCAGAGCATATTTCGGAAGAATTAATTTGCCATGTGGAATTTCTACATTGCATTGTTCTGCAATTTTGAGTGTGTTTTCTATTGCCTCCGGTAAGTCTACAAACGCGCTTTTCATTTCTTCTGGAGTTTTAAAATAAAAATCGGGATTGTCGATCATAGAAAGTGCGCGGTCTTTTTCAAAAATGGCGCGGCCTGTCTGAATGCATAATAAAATTTCCTGCGAATATGCATCGTCGCTGTTTAAATAATGGACATCGTTTGTGGCAACAAGCGGAACACCAAACTTTCGTGCAAGTGCGACAAGATCTTTATTCAGCTCATCGAGATTCTCCATGTTCGGATGCCTCTGCAGTTCGATATAAAAATCAGATCCAAAAATTTTGAGATATTTTTCCAGAACTTCTTCGGCCTGTTTATATTGTTTCTGAAGAAGCAACGATGGAATTTCTCCGCTCATGCAGCCTGAGAGTGCGATAATTCCTTCGCCATATTTTTCCAGAAGTTCGAAATCAACACGTGGTTTATAATAAAATCCTTCCAGATGAGCAGCACTGACCATTTTCAAAAGATTTTTGTAGCCTTTTACATTTTTTGCCAAAAGAACCAGATGAAATTGGTCGCGCTCTTCGGTCTGTTGTTTGTCATGCCGGCTGTTTTTTGCTTTGTATGTTTCTACGCCAATAATTGGTTTTATGCCGATATCTTTTGCTTTCTGAAAGAATTTAAATGCGCCGTATAATGCACCATGATCGGTAATTGCGACAGCCGGCATTCCCAGTTCTTTCGCTTTTTTCAGAATGTCGGGAATTCTGGCCATGCCGTCCAATAAGGAATATTCTGTGTGTACATGTAAATGAACGAAGCTCATACGTACAATATTGTAACACGATAATCACTTTATAAATTCATTATTGGAATGCAAATTTACTAAGGGAACTGAGGATGAAGCGGCACCTGCCGGAAGAATGGATGAATCTTGTATGGATACGTTTCATCATATTTCTGAACCCGAATAGCATTCACTGCAATGCCAAAATCCTGAGAATCGGTAATACCGTCAAAATTCAGATCACCGATATCTGTAGCTGTATCTCCAAAATGTGTCGCGATATACGAAAGATCGAAGGCATCTAACACACCATCTCCTTCTCCTTTAAATGGAATATCACCCGCAAACATAATTACATTCGAAAAGTCTAAATAATTTTCACCCGGCCGTATAACAATCTGTCCAGTTTCATCAAAACAATGGTAAAACCCTGATTCCTGATCAGAAGGTTTTCCGTCGCAAATTTTTCTCTGCAAATGTTTTTCTCCTTTAACCCATACTTTATATCCGTCGCCAGGCACAAGATTCCATGTGTCGCTGATATACCAAGAACCTATCTGATCATAAGTGGCTGTGACCCATTTATAAATTGGATTTTCGCGATCTGCATTGCGAACCCAAACTAAAAATATCTTCGCTGTTTTTGGGTTTCTTGTTGGCTTACTATACATTCCTTGCAGTCGTAACCGCATTTTAATGGTTACTGCAGGAATTGTTTGAGTTGGTGTCGCGCTTGGATACGGCACATTGGTAGGAGTAAGTGTAGGTGCTGCTCCTAATACCGAAATTGTCTGCTGTGATGGAGACCATGCATTGTTACACGCGTCAACAGCATATACCTTAATGAGATAGTTTTTATCTTGTGCAAACTGTTTATAAATATAAAATGTTTCTGTTGTTGAGGAGGTAAAAATCTTTGTGTATGGAATTCCTGTGGTGCCTGTAGGTTTATTTTTGCTTTCTTCCCAAATTTCAATACCATAAAATTTTGCTCCGACAACCGGATCCCAGGATATTTTCTGCCCTTCAGCAGTTACAAATATAGTGCCGCTTGGTGTCAGATTCTGCGGAGCAGATAACTCCTGGCAGATTGCTCCCGGTATGGAAGTAGGAATTGCTGATAAAATTATAGTTGGATTAGGAGTAGGAGATTGTACCGTTGTAGGAATTGGTGTTGCTGTCGGAGTTGTGAAATCGTTAGTCGCAGTGAAACTACGCACCTCTCCCCAATCAAACTGCTGGCTGTCATACATTGTTGGGTCATACCCATAATATATCTGGCTCAATTGAGTATTTACTACTAATGACTGCGATCCTGTTGAAGCGGTCTTTTTAACCCTAACGGTAAATGAGACTGCATGAGGTGCGCTGGAATTATTGCTATTAGTAAAATCAAATGCCACGGTAACAGAATTAGTCTTAACCTCTTGTATATACTGCGTATAATATATGGAACCTCCAGACTGATCTTTAGGTTGTGAAATATCTAGAATCTGCAAACCATTATCAGATGATAGCGCTAAATACAATGCCTGAATATTGTCTGTCTGTAAAAGTGGTAAGAACGAAATTGAAACAGTTTGAATATCACCCACCTTCATAGGTTGAGTTGTCGGCGTAAAGGCAACATTCAGTAAATGAGCAGAACTTACACTTTGTGCTTTAGCACGTTTAGACGATGAAGCAGAAAGATTCCAAAATGTAACTACACTAAGCGCAGCAATAATGATAAGAAAGAACGACTTTTTGTTCATTATTCACATTGTAGTATGGCAATAACAAATTTTAAAGTGGTTTTTAAGAAGACAGTTTTTTTATTAATTCATTTCGTACTAATGAAGCGTCTGCTTTGCCTTTCATCTGCCGCATTACCTGCCCGACCAAAAACATAACCGCATTCTGTTTACCCTTTTTATAATCTTCAACCGCATTTGGATTTTCAGATACTACCGCTTCGATCACTTTTGCCAGCAAGTTGGTATCTGTCTCTTTTGGTTTCAAGAGGTCGGCCGCTTTCTTCACAAATTCATCGGTTGAAATATCCGCAGGAATTTTTTTATTGATGATGAAATTAACGAGCAACTGTCCGATGTTATCTGCTTTCAATGCTGATTTCTGTTGTTTGAATTTGGACACTACTTCTTCAAAATAGCGCGCCATAGATATATCACGGGTAATTATGAACGCATCTTCGTACTTTATTTTAAAATCCGAAAGATAGCGTTCTACTTTTTTACTTGGAAGCTCGGGAAGCTTCTTCTGTATTGCAGAAAGATATTCGTCCGAAAAGTTCATCGGAGGAATGTCGGGCTCTGGGAAATATCGGTAATCATGAGCTTCTTCTTTAGAACGCTGAGAGTATGTATTATTCTTCTTTTCGTCGAATCCTCGCGTCTCTTGAACCGGTGTTTTTCCTTCTTCAAGAATTGCAGTCTGACGCTCTACTTCGAACTCAACTGCTTTCTTCACAAAATTGAATGAATTTATATTTTTCACTTCAACTTTATATTTTGGTAGACCTTCAGCCGTTATTAATTTGACAGATATATTGGGCTCAAGCCTCATACTGCCTTTCTCCATGTCGGCGTCGGACACATCAAGATAGGTTATGATCGTATGAAGTTCTTCTAAAAATTGTTTTACATCTTCGGCATTGTCGAAGTCGGGCTCGGTAACGATTTCAACCAATGGAACACTTGATCTGTTGAAATCGATGAGAGTATTTTTGTCCTGATGAAGCAACTTACCAGTATCTTCTTCCAAATGAACTCTTGTGATACCAAACCTTCGGACTTCGGACTTCGGACTTTTAATTTCCAAATATCCTTTGACTGCAATCGGTTCATCGTACTGGGAAATCTGATAGCCTTTTGGAAGGTCGGGATAAAAATAATGCTTTCTATCGAATTTAGAAATTTTGTTGATTGTGCAGTTTAAGGCTTTGCCGATAAGAATTGTCCATTCAACGGCTGTTTTGTTTGGCACAGGCAGAGCACCAGGTAGTCCTAAACAGACAGGACACACATGAGAATTCGGCGCCTTGCCAAAATAATCCGCCGAACATTGGCAGAACATTTTAGACTTCGTCTTCAACTCTACATGTATCTCTAATCCGATTACTGGTTTATATTTTCCCATATTATTAAAATGTCATGCTGAGGCGAAGTCGAAGCATCCAGAATAAAGAGACTGGATCCTTCGCTTATCGCTCAGGATGACAAAGCTAATCCTTATATTTCTCTAATCCTTTCTTAATAACTCCAAAAAAATCTGTTTCCTTCTCTATTTGATATGCAAGGTTGAAAATTGTCGATTCATCAAAATAATTCCCCATAATCTGCATACCAATCGGAAGATTGTTGCTATCCAATCCTATAGGAACACTTAAAGCTGGAATTCCTGCGACAGACGCAGGTTCATTCAGCTGATCCATAAGCTCACCAAAAAACGGATACTTTTCAAACTCGCCGACTTTCAATGCAGTTACTGGAGTGTTCGGACCGATGATAAGATCCACATCGTTAAATACTTCCTGAAAATTATTTATGATAAGCGTCCGCACTTTCTGGCCTTTTTTATAATACGCATCGTAATATCCGTAAGAAAGTGTATAGGTTCCCAGCATAATGCGCCGTTTAGCTTCCTGACCAAAATACGATCTGTCATTCGCATACCGGATGCCATCAAATCTGCCCAGATTCGATGAAACTTCCGCGCGCTGAAGAATCGTGTATACCGAAATAGAATATTGAGGAGATAATAACGTTACATTCTTTACCTGATGACCCATCTTTTTTACAACTTCTGCAGTTTTCTCAAAAGCTTCTACTATTTGTTTATCTGCACCTTTCAGATATTCGGCAGCCATACCTATTTTTAATTTTCTTTTTTCTTTCATGTCCTTAAGATAATCCGGAACAGCTTTGTCGGCAGTTGTCGCATCAAAACTATCTTTACCGGCCATATTCTGAAGTATAAGGGCATTATCTTCTACATTTGTAGTAATTGGACCGGGACAATCAAACGAAGATCCCATCGCTATCAGACCGTATCTGGAAGATCTCCCGTATGTTGGCTTTAACCCAACCACTCCGCACCAAGCAGCCGGATGACGGATCGATCCGCCGGTATCTGTTCCTAAAGCGCCGGGAGCAAGATATGCCGAAACAGCAGCCGCCGATCCGCCCGAAGAACCACCTGGATAGCGGGTGTGATCCCAAGGATTTTTAGTTGTACCATAATCCGAGGTTTCAGTAGATGCACCATGAGCCCAGGCATCCATGTTTGTCTTGCCAAGGATTCCAAAGCCCTTGTTTTTTAGATTAGTAACTATGGTTGCATCGTAAGGAGAAATATACGTATCAAGAACTTTTGAAGATGCAGTAGTTCTTAGGCCTTTTGTCGAAATATTATCTTTAAAAGCAAGCGGCACACCCGTTTGACTAGTTTCAGATGCAAGTGTCAGATATGAAGCAATTTTATTGTCATATTTTTTTATTCTATTCTGAAAATAACTGTATACTTCCGCGGAAGATAATTTCTTATCTTTAATTAACGAAATCAACTCCGTAACCGATTTTCCTAATAAATTCATAAATTACATGATTCTTCCAACTTTAAAATACTTATCTTTTTTCTCTTTAGAATTCGCGACTGCTTCCTCGGCAGATAATCCTCTTGTATTCTCGGTTCCATCTTCAAAAAAAATGTTTACTAACGGGGCTGGTGAAGAAGTTGCTGGC
Source organism: uncultured Gammaproteobacteria bacterium (assembly GCA_964490875.1). Classification (GTDB taxonomy): domain Bacteria; phylum Patescibacteriota; class Microgenomatia; order UBA1406; family GWC2-37-13; genus CAYYYG01. The sequence goes on along the minus strand of CAZBEF010000008.1, from coordinate 29,947 downwards.
ACGTTACTAGTATCTAGCTCTAATAAATTTTCTACATATCCGATTGTTTCGGTGAGCTGTTTTGTATATTTATTGATTTCATCTTCAGATAGAGAAAGATTTGCGAGTTTTGCAAGATGAAGAATTTCCTCTTTTGATAATACCGTATTTTTAGCCATGCCTGTATTATACACAGAAGGAGATTTGGTGTGAAGAAGAATTTACACACTTTTTAAAAGATGCTATTATCGATAGTAATGAAAAAGAAACAGAAGAAACCAAGACTGCGAGGACTCGAATTAAGAAGTTCGCTAATATTAATACTAGTGATGATTGGCTTTGCACTATTGATACTCAAAACCTTCATTGAATATATAGGCTATTTAATAGCCCGCGGGATCGGACAGGGGATGTATTAAATTACTTCTCGCTGATTTCGACAGATGTAACCTTTACCGGATTTACTGGTTTTGATTTTTCACCGGTTTCACTGGTACTTACCTGCGCTTCGGCGATCTTATCCACCACTTCTATACCGCTCACAACTTTGCCGAAAATCGTATAGTTGGGAGGCAGATCGTAATCCTGATGCATTATAAAGAACTGGCTTCCATTTGTATCTGGTCCGGCATTGGCCATAGCTATTGTTCCTCTTTTATATTCATCATCAAACGGTTCGTCCTCAAAAGTATATCCCGGGCCGCCGGTGCCGTCGCCTTTTGGGTCTCCGCCTTGAATCATGAATCCTTTTATGACGCGGTGAAAAATTGTGTTGTTATAAAAACCTTTTTTTGCAAGTGTCACGAAATTATTTACGGTCACAGGAACTTTAGAAGCATTCAACTGAACCGTTATATCTCCTTCGGTTGTTTTTAATACTGCGGTGTAGGTTTTTGTTTTATCGATATTCATAGGTGGTGGATTGGATTTATTTTTAACAGCTTGCGCGCCCTTCGTTTCGGACTGAGATTTTTGAGCAGTCCCCGAAGTAACGTACAAATATCCTAACAAAATTATAACGGCGAAAAATGCAATTATAACGTGTAAATTTTTCATAATCTAACCATTATACAAAAATTATTTTTAATTGGGGGTGGCACTTATCGAAGCAGACTTAGAAGACTCTTTTGTATCTTTCATAATTTCTTTTTTCTCAATTTTTTTGGGAATCGGCCGCTTCAACTCCTCGTTGCGAACAATAGAAAAATCTTTCAGAACAGGGAGATTGGCATGATTAAATCCCAAATAATACCCAATCCCTCCGATAATGAGAATAAACAAACCCCAAATAAATATTTTCCCCATTACATAATAAAACCAGTCCATACTTTAGAATACTGTAATTGAAATAAATTTTCAAAAAATAATTATTGAAGTATAACGTCATTGCGAGGAGCGAGTATGATGAGCGACGCGGCAATCCCTTTACCAATAATCCGAAGGCTGTAATGTCACGAGTGCTATAACCGTGGGCCTGTATTAATGGGATCCCTCGCTAATCGCTCGGGATGACGATTAAAAAAAATGAAGTTATCTATTTTTTGATTCTTCAAAAACAATTACAACCGGAGTCTGCTCGCTTCCCTGGCCCATCGGATTATCCTTAAACATCTGCTCTACTTTCTTATTCTTTATCCCGGTAGTATTTCCCAAAACAGTTTGTCCGATATCATTCGCATCAATAATAACCACTCCCTGGAATGTATTTGCGCGTGTTTTCGGAAGCTTTTCAAGCAAATTCTTATGAATCTGCTTGGCCACACCCTTTGGATTCTTCGGACCAAGCTTTGCCGAAACATTAGAAGGATACAGCGAATACTCTGTCGGCCCGTCTATAGAAGCTGCCGCGCGGCCGGCGATAAAATAGAAAGCGCCTTTAATTCTGAGCGGTTTGGTAAGCGCCGCAACAAATGCAGCAAGTAAAATCCGGATCAGGCCGACTTCTTTAATAGCAAGTTGCATTGTCCATGGGCTCCCCAGCCCAATTCCATATGGCGTTCTGGTGACATACTTCGACAAGGTGCTGGCGATAAAACTCGGCTTAATATCCCAGATAAAGTACGATCTTCCTTGCGAAATAGCCACAACTTTTTCTGAAATTGCCACAAACCAATGATTTTTCAACACTTTGTTAAATTTTGGATTGCGACTAATCGCATGAATTCCTTCGATAGTATATTTTGAGATTCTTTGGGTAACATCATCGCCTTTTTTGAATACATCTGTCCGAATAGGAAAGCGAAGATATGGTTGTTTTTCTACTTCAATTTTTACCTGTTTTCCTTCATTAATTACAATTTCATTTGTTTTAATCACACCCTGTTTTTCTTCTGATACAGTTTTCTTGGGCGGATCAAAAAAGGCCCGAAGCCACATTTCAACATTCAGAATTCTCCAGAACAGCAGCGTATCATCATTCTTTCCTTCGATATATCGTAAAAATCCTTTCACCACTGCTGCCTGATTAAAATACTTTCTCGTTGCAAATGATTCACTGAGAAAAATAGAGTAAATCCGATTTTTCATTCGGGTAAACCACTCATTCTCAGGTGTCGTAAATCCGATCTTATTCCGCCTTAATTGAATTCTTTCCGGCAGCAAACCTTTCACCGCAAGACGGAGAATATTTTTATTCCATCCTTTGCTAATGATTGCTTCATCCGGCAAAGAAAAAATATACCGGACAAGATTGAAATCCAGAAATGGTACACGCCCTTCTATAGAAAACCGCATGCTATTTCTATCTTCATATCGCAGAAGAGACTGCAGACTGTTATGAAAAATATCTTCTATCAAGCGCTGCTTCAGATTTCTTCCTTCAACTTTAAACGTTTCTTTTTTAAACTGCGATGCAAACTCATTATTCATCATTACATTAATATTGGTGAAAGAATCTGATTTTGCACGCCTGCTTCTGAAAAAATATTTCATTACCACATCTTTTGACTGCATAACTTCATTAAAGAAGGTGATAAATCGACCTTGTCGACGAAGTTGGCGTAGATAGACAAAATAATAGGGAAGATATCCGGCCAGCATTTCGTCGGCGCCCTGGCCGTCTAAAAGAACAGTTACTTTTCCCTGTGCTGTCTGCATCACTTTATACTGTGCATACGGCCCGGTGCTTATAGTCGGCTCTTCTTGTGTTTGTATAAAATCTTCAAGATCTTTAAAAAAATCTTCCGGTTTTGGCTGAACTTTGTATGGCTGAATCTTCTTCACCGACTTTATCAGTTCATCGATATAGCTTTCTTCATCGTTAGAAGAACCAGGGAATACCGCCGAAAATGTTTTCTGCCTGTCGCCCAATGATTCTGCCTCAGCGGCTTTTTCTTGAAGCATTGCATTTGCAGAAGCAACTACTGTGGAAGAATCAAGCCCGCCCGAAAGACAGGTGCCCACCGGCACTTCGGCTATAAGACGGCGCCGGATTGCCTCCTGCAGTTTCAATTTAAACTCAGCAACCATTTCCGGGTTAAACGCTGAAGTTTTCTGTTTTGATAATTGGATAAGCTCTTCTTTTAGATTGGAGAAATAAGACCGTTTGGCAACTCCATTTTTGACAACCATCATTTCGCCAGGCATAAGACGGTTAATTCCATCAAAAAAAGTTTCTTCCGTATCATCATGAACACGGTACTTAAGATATCGATACAAAATTTTTTCATTCGGTTTTTTATTTATCAGACCGCTGAAAAAAATCGGTTTAATTTCAGAAGAAAATATAAGCTGAACGTCTTTTTTATTGGGATCAGAAATGAAAGTAAAATATAAAGGCTTTATACCAAAATGATCCCGGGCAAGAATCAACTTCTTCGCTTTACTATCGTAGAGTGCCACCCCAAACATTCCATTGAACTTATCAAAGCATCCTTCACCATATTCTTCATAACCATGGACAATGACTTCTGTATCGGCATGAGTTTTAAATGTATGGCCTTTTGCTTCAAGCTCGGCACGCAGTTCACGATAATTGTAGATTTCACCGTTATAAACTACGACAACAGATTTATCTTCGTTATAAATCGGCTGATCGCCGCCTTTGACATCAATTATGGCCAGCCGGCGGATAAGCAAAGTCACATCATCGTGCTTGTAAAAACCTTCGCCATCCGGTCCGCGGTGTTTTAATTGTTTCGAAAATTTTTTTATCAGCTCCTCATTTTTGAATCCGTAAAACCCTGCTATTCCACACATATATTTTAATCGGAGCGCAGATACCCATTTAGAGCGACCTTGGGAGGTGCGGACCGCGTTTGACGCGCGAGCACGCCCACGGGAGCGAAAAATGCGGTATCAAGCGACGAATAATTATAATAAGCGCATAACGGTACCAGCCAACATAGCATCTTCGTTAATAGAATATTATATCGTGTAGAAGCTAAAAATGTTTCGCATTACATACTTCGCAGAACCTTAATTCTCTCCTGAACAGGCGGATGCGTACTAAATAACGTAGCGATAACCGACAAACCTCTCTGCCCTTTCTTAAACGGATTCGAAATAAACAAATGCGCAGTAGAAGAAGCAGCATGCCTCATCGGCACCGGATCGGCAGAAATTTTCTCAAGCGCTCGTGCCAAACCTTCTGGATATCGGGTAAGTAAAGCTCCGCTTGCATCAGCCAAAAATTCCCTTCTTCGTGAAATCGCAAGCTGAATAAGAGTTGCGATTATCGGCCCCAGAATCAGAGCTATAATTACAAACAAAAATACAATTGGATTCCTATCGCGCCGATCTTCATCGCGGTTAAACCCTCCCCACCAGAAACTTCGCATCATCCAATCCGAAACCAATGCAATAGTTCCCACTAGAACTGCGACTATTGTAGAAAGAAGGATATCGTAATTCTTCACATGTGAAAGTTCATGGGCAATAACACCTTCGAGCTCTGCTCTGTCTAACTTCTGCAGCAATCCAGTTGTCGCACCCACAACAGCATGTTTAGGATCACGCCCTGTAGCAAACGCATTCGGCGACGGATCATCTATCACATACAACTTCGGCATCGGCAAACCTGCTGCAATACTTAAATTTTCTGTAACAGTGTAATAGTCAAAATAATTTTTTTTATCTGCCGGGCGTGCACCCATTGTAAACAGAACAATTTTGTCAGCATAAAAATAACTTCCTATTGACGATAATGTAGCAAATATAAAACCCACAACAAAATACCCATTCGCCGCAGCAGAACTTTCAAAATACCTTCCCAGCAAAAAGAAAAATCCAGCCACAAGTAGTACAAACACAAAAATTGTGAGATATGTTCGAGTCTTATTGTATGCAATCTGGTTATATACAGTCATATTTATTGTCAAACTCTAATCTGGCAGGTGGCTGAGCGGAGGATCCTGTCGGCGCGCAATGACCGTTAAGGTTGCCAACCAACTCTGGAAGAACAGGAGCCATTACCCTTTCAGGCTGCCACCTATAGAGCACTACTAAAATGAGCACCGATAGGAGGAGCGAAAGACAGTCCCTGCCAGATTTTAAATGTTCATTTACGTAAACTTCACTTGTACATTCTTCCGTTCCTCTTCAGTTGCCGCAAAATAATCATATGGCCTAAACCCAAACATACTCGCCACAAAATTACTTGGGAACATCTGAACCTTTGCATTATAATCCAACACATTTCCGTTATAGAACTGTCTTGAATACGCAATCTTATCTTCGGTATCCTCAAGCTGCCTCTGTAAATCCTGAAAATTAGTAGCTGCTTTTAAGTCTGGATACGCTTCTGCAACAGCAAACAACGACTTCAATGCTGAAGTAAGCATATTATTTGCCTCGGCCTTTGCCTGCATAGAATCGGCAGACATAAGAGCGCTTCGTGCTTTCGTAACATTATCGAAAACTTCTTTTTCATGCTTAGCATAACCTTTTACTGTCTCTACAAGATTTGGAATAAGATCTGCACGTCTTTTAAGCTGAACATCAATTCCAGAAAGTGCTTCCTGGATTCTTGCCTTCAACACTACCAAACTATTGTAGATAGCAATAAAGTAGAATGCAAAAAGAATAGCAGCTCCTATTAAAATGTATATCAAATTCATTATATTCACCTCCTTACTTATAAAAATTCATTTAATTCTTGTCATTCAACAACCATTTTCTAAATTTTTCGTATGATTCTGTATTTATTATATCACTTTTAGTAGCCCATCCCCGGCGTGCAACAGACACTCCATACTGCATGGCATCCATATGAGCACTTGCATGTGAATCAGTATCTATAATACATCTTATATCATAATTGATAGCATCACGTACTAAAATATCAGGCAGGTCCAATCGTTCATAAGCAGAATTTATCTCCAATGCTTGATTGTTCTTTTTTACAATATCAAAGATAACATCCCAGTTTAGATCAACTCCATGACGTTTATTGAGAAGCCGGCCGGTGGGATGGCCGAATATTCGTACTTTTGGATAAGACAATGCTCGTGCAACTCTTTTCGTCATTTCTTCCCTCGGCATGGTAAATGAGCTATGTATGGAAACAATTAAGTAATCCACATACTCGATCGCTTTTTCCGGCAAAGCTATCGCTCCCGATGGCAGAATATCGGTTTCTAATCCGATAAAAGATTTTGATCTATTATCTGATGTATTTATTTCATCAATATGTTCCTTTCTCCTTTTCATGATGTTAATAATTTGATCCTCACTTAAACCGGATTGCTTTGGGTTATGATCAGCGAAACCTATGTACTGATATCCCATTTTGTCGGCAGTTTGAAGTAACTCTTTATATGAATTTTGTCCAACATCATGCGATGTTTGTATATTATATGATGAATGTATATGGAGATCCCCTTTTATATCTTTCACTTCAACCAGCCGTGGTATTGTTTTTTTTCGCGAAAATTCCAGCTCATTAGTTCCTTCCCGAATTTCCGGCGGCATAATCTGGAGATCAAAAAATTTGTATAACTCTTCTTCGGTTTTAAATTCATAATCGACAAATGATGTATTTTTTTTATCATCATGCTCCGGCTTGTTCAAATTTATTTTCTTAACGCCCCATTCCGATAAGGAAAATCCTTTTTTCATAGCAAGCTCCCGCAGCTTCACATTGTGCGCCTTACTACCGGTAAAATATTGAAGCATAGATCCATATGACTTAGTGTCCTGTACGCGCAGATCCACCCGAATTCGAGGTGATATGATAATTGACGCTTTTTTGTCGCCTGCATTGTCTACGGAAATAGTTTTTGGATATCTGATAAAATGGTCAATAATCTGCTTCGGATCTAGAGAGTCTGTAGCTACTGCAATATCAATATCACCTATTGTTGAGACCATGCGGCGCAAAGAACCCAGCGCATCGGCGCGCTTAATGGGTAGCTTTTTCAGATATGCAATAATATCCAGCGCCAGCGCATGTGCATAAGGCAGCGGCATACGATCTGCTCCTTCTGGCTTTTTGTTATATAGTTCTATTGCTTTCAGAATTTCCTCCTGCGATTTCTTTCCAAAAGTGGGAATATTCTCTATTTTGCCTTCTTCGGCTGCCTTTTTCAGATCAGGCACTACCATTTCAGCAGATTTTAGCTTTAATTCCTTAACCAGTTTATAAGCTGTCTTAGGTCCTATAGACGGAACATTCATAAGCACAAAGACCGGCTTTGGAATTTGAGATAGAATTTTGTCGAAATGAGATGAATGTCCCTTTACAAAATACTCTCTGATATGTTCGCCTATAGTAGGGCCTATACCAGATATTTTTTCCAGTCTGCCATCCTGCCAGGAATCATATAATTCGCTTGTCAGATGTTCTATTGTGTCTGCAGCTTTTTGATACGCGATAATCTTGAATTTATTTTCGTTTGTCAAAGTATAAGCTGCGGCTACAAATCTGAGTATTTCGGCTAACTTTTTATTGGAGAATTTGGCTTCCATATGCGATGCGCTTGTAATTTAATATATTTGTGGTAAATTATACCTATAAAAATTTCTCATATACATTTTCTCACGATATTTCATTATATATTTTTTAGAGCATAAATGAACAATAAAAATTATACTAATATTGATACTGCAAATTATCAAAATCAGACGAATACAGAAGGCGTGGAAGGAAAGAAAAATTCTCCTTTAAGTCGAAATTTTGCATACATTGCTCTTACTGCTCTTATTGGTATCTCTTTAATCATCACTTTGCTTATTTTCACAAGAAATTCTCCTATTCCAACAATCTCAAAATTAAACGCGAGTAAAGTTACCTTATATCAAAAAGCTGCAGTAAACAGTAAGACAGCTCTCAATTCTGCAGATATTTCAGACAAAAATATTTTTGAAAAAAGCACCTACGACAAATCGAAAGAAGTAAAGCTTCCTCCTCCTCAAGATCCGTACGCAAAAAAATCAACTCCAACACCAACACCTTCACCTAAGCCAACCGTAAAACCAAAAACGAAAACCGTAATCATTGCTCAAAAGCCAACAACTAATCCTACAGCAACAAATACGCCAACATCTACGCCGAAACCCACATCGACAACTGTGCCTACCGCTACACCTACTATAAAACCAACAGCTAAGCCTACAGCAACTCCTACCGTCACACCAACTATGACAATTGCTCCTACTAAAAAACCAACTTCAACACCAGTAAAACCCACCGCAACACCGGTTAAACCGACCGTTACCGTTGCTAAACCGACAACTGCCGTCCAAAAACCGACTGTAACCCCTGTAGTGGCCGTTCAGCCGTCCAAGGACAGCTATATTGTTAAAAAAGATGATAGTCTATGGAAAATTGCCGAATCTGTCTATGGAACCGGATTTAAGGCCGCCGACATCGCAAAAGCCAACAAACTGACACAGGCAGGACTTATCTATGCCGGACAAAAGCTTATTCTGCCAAAAGCAGAAGTCATGGCTGTAGAAAAAAAGACTGTTGCCAAGGCAGAACCGACAAAGCCTGCAGAAGTTAAGAAAGAAAGTGTTTCCAACTCAAAACCTGAGATATTGGCAGCTAATACCAAAGTTACCGACAAAGTTCAGAAATACACTGTTGTCGCCGGCGACAATTTGTGGAATATTGCCGTTCAGTTCTATGGCGACGGGTTTGCCTGGAAAAAAATTGCAGAGGCTAATAAACTCGCTAATCCTAGTATTATTCATAAAGGGAACGTTCTTTCTATACCAGCCAAGAAGTAACTACTTCCGTACATACTCTCGTGTTTCAGACGTTCGTCCTCCTATGATGAAAATATTTGAACACTTATTTTGCCTGGCAAAAACGGCTTCGATAGTATAATATTTCTGTATATTTCTGCGGGATTAGTTAAACGGTTTAATGCGTCCTTCCCAAGGATGAGAAACGGGTCCGACTCCCGTATCCCGCTCTCTAAAATCTATTGTTCGTTATAATAGAATGTAAACCCGCCGATATAGCTCAGCTGGTAGAGCAGTCGCTTCGTAAGCGAAAGATCGTCGGTTCGAACCCGACTATCGGCTCATATGTCACGACTAGATTCCCATAGACGCAAACAATTCATCAAAAAACTCATTTTCATAGTGGTTTTAATTATTATCTTAATGGCCATACTATTTAACGTGGGCTTTAACGCGCTCATCAACTCCTCCCTATTTTTCGGGAAGTTATTCTCCAAAAACTCGGATCAAGAGCAGCAAACACAGGATAACTTCTTTGGATCGCTGCATATTGATAGTATTCCAACGGCTACAAACAGCGCCCGTTTTGTTATTTCCGGATCGGCGACTAACTTTAAAACCATCGAATACTATATAAATGATGAAAAAGTCGAGTCGCATTCTATTGTTGATATGCCTTCTTTCAACGACGAAATCGGCGACCTCAAAAAAGGTGCCAATAATGTATATATAAAAGCAATTGCCGAAGATAAAAAGAAAGAAAAGAAGTCTGATGTTTATACTATTTTATACAGTGATGAAAAGCCAAAGCTCGAAATCTCCGAGCCGCAAGATAACTCGAAAACTTCAAAGTCTGATCTTACTATAAAAGGTACGACAGATAAAGAGATCACCATCAAGGCCAACCAAATGCCGGTTATTGTCGATGCAACAGGCAAATTCCAGACAACAGTACGGTTAAAAGAAGGCGAGAATAAAATTGAGATTACAGCGACCGATGATGCCGGAAATGAAGAAAAAAAGACGCTTACCGTTACTTATCAGAAAGATGAATAGTTGAGACGGCAATAATAAAAAACGCCAGAAATAAAATAAACGGATGAAGAATTACATTGTCCGTTAACGAAGAAATACTTAAGAAAACAGCTGCATACATAGAATATTGGCTTGTCATAGCAAGCTCATACAACATAAAGACAAAAAATATCAGTCCGATAACGCCGGAAGCTACAAGAATAACCAGAAAACTCGAGTGAAACGATGCTTCAGCATGACTTAGGTCTGTTGAATTAAGCGACACCGGCTTGGCTTCCCGAACATATCGAATATGATTGTAGCCAACGCCAAGGATTGGATTTTTAGACCAAATACGGAATCCTTCCTGATAATTTTCCAGCCTGGTTATGATGGTGCTTGTCCGGGCCAAATTGGCGCCTTCTCCGGGCAGTTTCGTTATGACAAATAACGATGCCAGAAAAATAATAGTGATAGCGATGATATGAGTGCGCTTGATGTTAAGCTGCATCGCCAGCATAAGAAAAAGAGCTATCATAAAACCCAAATAAGTTCCTCGTGAATAGGTCAGCAAAATAAAAATAAACAAAACAGTCAGCGCAAAAATTTTAAATGGAAACATTTTCTTTGGCCGCAGTGCAAAATAAAAAAATAACAGTCCATAGATCGCCCCCGATATTGGCGGTTCCAAAAATACACCGACCATTCTATTCAGATGCGGATCCCAGCCCGCGTACCACAAATTTCTGATATCCGGATACAACGAAAACTGACCAAGTGACGTGCCGATTGTTATTCCGAAAAATCCGAAAATCAGAAAATGAAGAAATGTCGAAAACTTTTTACTTAAATCTTTTCGTGCAGCGTTGTGCAGCAGATAGATGAAGAATATAAAATAGACAATTAGCCGGATAAGATATAAAAATCCAACAATGTTCTCTTGTACAGTGAATCTGAATAAAGATATAAGATACGAAAACGCCAGATAGCTTAGAAAAAGCATGATTGACTTGATAAGCCTGTTTGATTTTTTAAATGGCTGAAGCCGGTATTTCCAAAGAAAGACAGCCAACAAAATTCCGAGAATTACTTCGTATGCATATAGATTCACTTCTTGATGGAGAAAAGAGATCCTGCCCAACTGGCCGAATGAAAACAGAAACAATAAGGAAGAAAACAACAGATAATACATCAGCATATTATGCTAATTTTGTGTACTGATAAAGCTTGGCCCGAACCAAAAACGAATGAAAACTCATAACAAATGCATATGCAAAACCAGCTGGACCATCGAGAAAACCTAAATAGACAAAGTACACTAACAAAAATTTAAAGAAGGGATAACTCAAAATAGAAAAAATTGATGACTTTTTCCCTTGCGACTGTAACTCTTTGGCCCGCAGAGTGCTGTAAATATTTATTTCATGGAGAAATTCCTTGATTGTCTGATGCGGATAATGATCAATAAACGAATTTAATTTTCCCGAAGGTTTATCTATCTTAAACTCTTCATGAACAGAACCACTCCAACTTCCCGATACTTTTTTAACTAAGCGGATGAGACCTTTACTTCGGACTTTACTAACCTCGCCGTACTTCAGTTCTGTTCCCCAGAAGAAATCTCTTCGTGGAATATAATATGCTGAAATAGAATTCTGTTCTGAAAGCGACTCGATTTCCTTTTGCAGATCAGACGACACTCGCTCATCTGCATCGACAAACAAAATCCAATCATTCTTCGCCTGTTCCATTCCATAATTTCTCTGCGCAGCAAAATCACCATTCATTGCTCGGCTGATCACTCTAGCATTTTTCTGCTTTGCCTTCACGACTGTAGAATCGGTGGAATTATCATCAATTACCAGAATCTCATCACAAAACGTTACCGAATCAAAGCATCCTTCGATATTCTGCTCCTCGTTCTTGGTTAAAATTACCACAGATATTTTGATCATATTTATATTTACATTAGCTTTTATACTGAGCGAAGATATGAATTTTTTTGCGACTTGGGATTCCTTCTGGACGGTTGCCTGGCCAGAGGAGGGCTCCCACGGAGCATAAAAAATTCATATCGAGCGACTTACAAAAGAAACTCTAACCTGTTATTCTTTTATATATTCTATCAAGAATAACTGCTGTCTTCTGGCTATCAAAAAATTTTATGGCCCGCTCTTCACTTTTCGAACTCATCTTCATCCTCAAATCATCACTCTCTATCAACCGCTTCAGAACCTCCTGCAGCTTATTAGGACTCGACTCCTCAACTAATATACCAGCATCTCCAACCACTTCCAGAATCGATCCTGAATTTGTAGAAACCACTGGTAAACCACTTGCCATCGCCTCGACAAGAACCATTCCATACTGTTCCTCCCAGGTTTTTGTGCGCTTAGACGGAAGACAAAAAATATCTACATCATGATATACACTTGGCATTTCGTCATAACTCTTTACCTCTATATTCACCCATTGCTGCAACCCATCACTATTGATATTTTTTTCTAATTGACTCCGCAACTGGCCTTCTCCAACAATACGCAGATAAACATTGGTAGTACTCTTCGATTTTTTCAAATTTCTAAAAGCTTCATACAGATCCAATATTCCTTTCTCGGCAACCAGACGGCCGACAAATAATATAGTTATGTCCGCATATTTCTTTTTTGGAATCTTATGAAATCTACTCTGATCTACTCCTAATCGTACGATTTCTATTTTATTTTCTTTCACACCTTCCTCAATGAGCGCCTTTTTAGAAAGTTCTGTGTGACAGATAAACAGATCTGCCTGCGATATCGTAAAATACTTGATGAGTTTTTTTCGGGCAACCGATTCATTGTTGAAAGGAATAGTTTCACAATACGTGACGACTAACTTTTTAAGAAGATTTTTTTGGCGCATTCGGGCAAGCTGATAACTGTAGAAATAATACGGATCGGCTGTATCGGCGAGATCACAATTTTGGAGATGATGTTCCAGACCAAACAATATCTGGCTGTCGCCCAGCGTTCTATTCGATAAAAACTTAATTCCCTTCTGGAATATTTCAGATTGATTGATGACAGGCAGTGCATTGAGATCTGAAATACTAGGAAGACGCGTAACAGGAAACGGCAGATCGGAATGAATCGGATGCAACGACGAAAAACCCTGAAGATTAATATTTTTAGGGAAGATAAAATTCTGTCCTTCAAACTTATTTAAAAATGCACCGCGTACAAAAGCAACATTATACATACAAAAATTAAACTTTATACAGCTCGGTTAGGCCTTTCACATACCGCTTCCAGGAAAATGCATCGCGCAATGATTCAAGATCGATGATCTGCTTACTACCCCTTGCATACTCATTCATTCCTTCTATAAATTCATCACGGTTTTCACATACATAACAATATTTTTGAAATTCTGGAATAATCGCCGACTCCAACCCGATAACCGGACATTTCTGGCTTAATGCCTCAAGCACCGGCAGATTATAACTTTCATATAACGAAGCAGAAAGATATGCGGTTGCGGTTTGATACAAAGATTTGAGTTTTTCCCGAGGCACTTTAGTAAATACAGAAATATTTTTATATTTTTTCTTTAAACTGTTGAAGGGTCCTACCAGATATAATTGATAATCAGAGAATTCCTTTTTACTTCTGAATAATTCGAAACTGTTTATAAGAAACTCAACATTTTTTATCGGATGATTTGTTCCTACAAACAGAAAAAATTTCTGCCTGGCCCTATAAACTGTCTCTCCAAAATCTGATGGTATACCAAATGGTAAAACAGTAATCCTCTCGGCTTTATCGGGAAAATACTTTACCATTTCATCACGGACTTTTGCCGATGATACGACAATTTCATCAGATCTCTTCATAAGATTACGTAATTGATTTTTGAGATTTAAAGCTCCATACCCGTATAATCGCGGATAGAATAAAAATGACAATCCATGCGAAAATCCGATTACTTTGGAACGGACAACCAGGGGAATCGCCTGATTGAGAGCCAAATATACATCTTTTTTTGCGGACATCTGTTCTATTGAAACCCGGGCATTCATCCAAAGCAATGTCGGACGAAGAACCTTATAGAACATATTATTTGATATAACCAACGATGAAGGTTTATTACAGAAAGAATAAATATAATATGTGTTCTTTTTATCGTATTCGGACAATGCAGATAGAATACTCGACGTAAATGTATACGTCCCAAATCGTTTATATGAAGGTGAGCATAATGCTCCCCCATCGATAGATATTTTCATTATTTATTTAAATAAAATTTAACAGCAAGCATCAAAATAACCAAGTTTATAAACTCAGCAATGACGGTTATATACGCGCTTCCAATATACGAATAGCGCGGAATAACAATATAATTCAGAAAAATAACTAGTACCGCCTGAACAAGAAACAATAAAGCTACAAATATTGCCTTATTCAGAACATAGAGTGTATTGAAAAAGACCGATGAAATCAAGGTAAACGGCAGAGCGAAGATCACAATCTTTAATACAGGGATCGACGGGCCGATGGGACGGTTCATTACAATTGGAAGAATAAATGGGGCGATTACATATACAGAAATGCTTACGGCAAATCCCATTAACGTAAGCATGAAAAAATCGCGGCGGATTCTATTTTTAAGTTGTACTGAACTGGTTTTCTGTAATCTGGCATAAATTGGTGTTGAAGTCATGTTATAACTTGCCGGAATAAATAAGAACGCCTCCAAAAATTTGTAGCCTGCTGCATAAATCCCGACAGCTGTTTCTCCTTTCATAAAATTCAACATGAAAACATCTATCTTGTAATATAAACCGGCAAATAACCCGATCAAAACGAAAATATATGATTTCGAAATAATCTGCCACCATTTTTTTATATCAACCACAAAAAAAGAAATATCAGGAAGAAATTTCTTCACTAAATAGGCATTAATAAATGTATACAAAAGATAAAAGACAAAAATGCTGATAAAAATAACATTAACCGATTTATACCAGATCAATAAAAATATCTGAGTAAAAACCAGCACCAGATTAAAAATAAAAGAAACCATCGAGGTAAGATATGCTTTCTGTAAAATTGAAGCCACTATAAGGAAGCTTCCGGATAACGCGTTAGAAAAAATTACGACAGAGGTAAATATAATAAATATGATTGTTTGAGTGTCATAACGAAAGATCACTGCCAGCGCTATCGTGAGTAAAAAAACAACCAGAGATAATGAGGTGCGTAATGATATAAGTGAACTCATTTTTTTAAGAGATTCATTGGGAGAATAAATTATTCCATACGAAGTTGTTCCCAAATCTAACAACGGAGATAAGATTGCGGTATGGGCCCAAACAAATGTATATAGTCCATATTGTTTGACGCCTAAATATCTAAAAAGAAAAATAAACAGCAGGAAAAATAAAAGTTTATTGATGAATGATGAAATATTCAAGCTGGCAAAATTAACAAAAAACTTATCGCGGCGGAGCATTTGCACGAAAATATTTCTTTCTTCAAACAAAGTAATGGGAAATCTTACCAGCTCATACATTTTTTGCGCAACGCTTCCATACTTCATCATAAATTTAATTCGGTTTTTCACTAAAAATATTGGTTTTTCACTATTAGTAGAAGAAGATTCAAAATGTTCGTACTCGGTTACACTGTCGATGCCAACCTTTAATCCCTCCTTATTTGCGCGCACGCAGAATTCAACATCTTCATAGTACATAAAATAATCTTCGTTCATATATCCAATCTTTTTGATCGTAGAAGATTTGATCGCCATAAGCGAGCCGGAAACAAAATCACAGGTAGAAAATCTCTTTGATGGTTTCGATGTGGAAAGTCCGCCGCTCATTCTCCATGGATCAATAGTTCCGCCATAGTACGTTTTGATTCCTTGTTTCATCTTAAAACCCCAGATATCAAAATGTGCACTGCCTTCTTCGAGGCTTTTCTGAGATAAACGATGAACCGAATTAAACGAAATATCAGGGTTGGCTACCACTAAAACATCACAATCATCTTGTAAAGCCAGCTTTATTCCCTTATTCACTCCTGCAGCAAAACCTCTATTATCTAGAGTATTATCGATAGTATAAATTTCCGAATTTGGAAGTTTTAAGGCTTTGATTTCATGTTCCAGACGATCTAACTCTTTTTTGGGCGTATTGAATAAAACAATGATAAATCCAATCTTCATATAATAAGAATCAGATATAATTTTTGCGATTGTCTAGCGAATTGTTCAGCTTTATTCTACCATGACGCCCACCCAATGACGACTCACACTTTTTCATTTCTAACTATCACATACTATAAGATATATATCGACTTTTTAATTTCCTCGTGATTTAACGCACATCATATGTATAATATTCAATAACCAAGTGTTGTAATTCTTGATTCTCTATATTATAATGCCCCTATACTATAGGTATAAATATGAAAAAAACGCCACTTACTATAAGTAGAGCCTCGAAAGTCAGTATCATACTGCCTGTCCGAAATGAGCGCCTCAATTTGGAAGATCTGCTGATGCGAATCCATTCTGCCTTCACCAATGCCAAAAAAAACTATGAGATTATTGCCATTGATGATTACTCTACCGACGGTAGCTATTCCTTCTTAAAAAAACTGGCTATGATATATCCCATGCAGGTATATCGTAAGCGCGGCCTTATTGGAAAAGGTACGTCAATTGTTGAAGGTATAACAAAAGCAAAAGGTGACATAATTGTCATTATCGACGCAGATCTTTCCTATCCTCCGGAAGAAGTTATCCCTATGATGCGCCAGCTCTCAAAAGCAGATATAGTTGTGGGCAATCGTGTATATATGAATGGCGAGCGTAAAATTAAAAAGGCGTTTGCAAAGTTATCTCAGCTTATTTTAGGAAGAATCGTTTTTGGTCTTGATTACGATATTCAATCAGGGCTGAAAGTCTTTAAACGTGAAGCAGTAAAACATCTTACATTCGACACCTCAAAATGGAGTTTTGATCTGGAATTTTTATATAAAGCTTCACATGCTGGATACAGCATTATAGGATACCCTATTAAATATGGGTCACGAAAACACGGAGTCGACAAAATGGGAGTTTTTCAGGGAACAGTTGAGCTTTTAATCTTCTCCATTAAGTACTGGCTCAGTTCTACACAGCCTGTCTATATAAGCAAGGGTTCTATGCATGAAATGGAAATCGGCTTTAATAAAAAAAGATTCAAGCCGTATACCAATCTGCATCATAAAAATAGTGCCATAAAAACATTAAACGAAAATCAATTATTTGTTCTTATCGTACTTGCCTTCCTCATTGTAAATCTGTTTATTATTAACTGGAGCTTCGGATTAATCATCTTTATAACTTTTATTAGTGTTATTTACTTTATTGATGTGTTGTTTAATTTATATCTGATTATCAGCTCGCTTCGCAAAAAGCCGGAAGTAGAAATAGCTCCTGATGCATTGGCACAAAGAACAGAATGGCCTACCTACACTATCATGTGTCCGCTTTATAAAGAATGGTCGGTCGTTCCACAATTTACGAAGGCAATAGAAAATCTGGATTATCCGAAAGACAAAATGCAGGTTCTTCTAATTCTGGAAGAAGACGATACAACTACACAAGCAGAGATTCGAAAGATGCAGCTTCCTTCTTATTTTGAAATTCTCGTGACACCGCATAATTTTCCCAAAACTAAACCAAAAGCATGTAATTATGCATTATTGCATTCTAAAGGCGAATACGTAGTTATTTACGATGCCGAAGACATACCAGACAAACTCCAGCTCAAAAAAGCAGTATTAACATTTGAAAGTCTGAAAGACGAAAATGTTGTCTGTCTGCAGGCAAAACTGAACTTCTACAATGTAAAACAGAATCTTTTGACAGTGTTGTTTACTCTTGAATACACATTGTGGTTTGATTTAATTCTCACCGGATTGCATTCGATCGGCGCACCCATTCCTCTTGGAGGCACATCAAACCATTTTAAAAGAAAATATCTGAATCTTCTGCAGGGCTGGGATCCGTTTAACGTTACCGAAGACTGCGATTTAGGAATTCGATTGTTTAAATATGGATACAAAACACATATTCTTGATTCGGTAACACTTGAAGAAGCTAACAGTAGTTTCTTTGGTTGGTTCCCTCAGCGTACCCGCTGGTCAAAAGGTTATATTCAAACATATCTGGTGCACATGCGGAATCCTCATGAATTTATCACCGACTGGTCTAATCCTCATTTGCTTACATTCCAGCTCGTTGTTGGTGGAAAAATTCTATCGTCTCTTATTAATCCGTTCTTATGGCTCATGACGATTGCTTACTTTATGTTCCGAACACAACTCGCTGGATTTATTGAATCTATTTATATTGCACCCGCTTATTATTTGGCTGTACTTTCGCTTATTTTCGGTAATTTCCTATATTTCTATAACTACATGCTTGGAGCAGCTAAAAAAGGCCGCTGGGACCTTGTTAAGTACGCATATATCGTGCCGTTTTACTGGATTATGATGAGTGTTTCTGCTTGGAAAGCACTCCACCAGGTAATACTCAAACCTCATTATTGGGATAAAACTAAGCACGGTCTTCACTTAAAACCGTCTATTGCTTAACTCCTGTTTAATTACCTATAGTTTTCCGTATTGTAGCTAAATCAGCCTTATTTGAATGTAATAATTTATCTTATAATATAATCCTTTTTATGATATAATAACAGTTTAAAGATGCTATGAAAGCGACTGTAACTATCGGAATACCAGCTTATAATGAAGAAATAAATATCAGCCATCTTCTAAATCAACTACTGAAACAGATTGAAGAATCCTATCAGCTTGAAAAAATTATTATTGTATCTGATGGTAGTTCAGATAAAACAGCAGAAAATGCTAATAACTTACATGATGCGCGCATTTCAGTGATCGATAGAAAACAACGTCTTGGGCTTGCCGCAAGTCAGAACGAAATATTGGAAGCTGCTTCTTCGGATATTTTAATTCTTCTGAATGCAGACATTCACATCACAGATTCATACTTCATAGAACATCTTATTCATCCTATTATAGAGAAAAAAGCTGATCTGGTCACTCCAGAGTTTAAACAATTGCTGCCTTCAACATTTTTTGAACGAATTTTATACAGAAGTAATGAATTCAAAACTGCCGTTTATGAAGAATTTAGGAATGGTAAGAATGTGTATACCTGTTGCGGGCCTGCCCGAGCTTTTTCAAAGAGGCTTTACACAAAGCTTCGATTTAAAGACAGCGCCAACGAAGATGCGTATTCTTATATTTACGCTATTCTGAATGGGTATAAATATAGCCATATCCATGATACGGCTGTATATTTCAAGTTGCCTTCAAATTTATCTGATCATAAAAAACAGAGCACCCGTTTCTTCTATTCTAAAAATAGTTTAATAGAGGAATTCGGCCCGGAGAATATTAAAAAAAACTATAATATTCCAATGCCCGTCATCGCCCATACAATACAAAAGTTCCTCCTGAGGTATCCCCTGGAAATCTCCATCTATGCCGGCATTCTTTCATTTACTTGGTTCATATCGCAGTTTAATAAAAAAAAACAGAATTTAAATATCTGGGAATCGGCTAAAAGTTCCAAAATACTTAAAAAGAAATGAAATCCATACTTACTACAACTAGGAAGACACTGTACGAATTAGCGAGTAAGTTCGATGCAACGAACACAAAAGCTGACGTTATTATTCTGTGTTATCACAGTGTTGCTGCCGATGACTGGCGCTTTAGCGTGAGTCTTGAAATGTTACAAAAACAGATAAACCATATTTCTAAACTTCGCACTCCGCTTTCGCTTGATGAGCTTATGCCAATTCTTGAAGGAAAGAAGGAATTAAAATCTCCGTCCTTTATCATTACTTTTGATGACGGATACAAAAATATCTTATCCACAGTCGAATTTTTTCAAAAAAATAATATCAAACCCACTGTATTTGTATTGAGCAACTCTAAGGGAGCAAACAAAGCCGAGCTTGGAAACGATCAGGAATTTTTATCGATCGATGATATTAAATCTCTTAAGAAAGCTGGATGGACTATCGGGGTACATAGTGCAACTCATGCAGACTTTAGTAAACTGACAGTAGATGATATGAAGAGAGAGATAAAAGAGCCTAAAATCAATCTGGAAAAGCAGCTGGGATTTGCTGTTCCTTACTTCTCGTATCCGAAAGGATGGTATTCTGAAGATATCATTGAAACTGTTAAGAAGAGCGAATATATAGGTGCAGTTTCGATGGATGATGGTTTCATCAGCAAGAAAACTGACAAATTTATCATTCCCAGAATTGGTGTGGACGCAACTCATGGATTAGATGAATTTAAAGTTCTTTTCTCACCTTCTGTGATACTTTTGCGGGGTTTGCTGAAAAAGACATTTATTGCTAATTATTTTAAATCGTAATATGGACGGCAAAAAACATTGGAAGCGGATACATATCGTGGTTAAGTATTTTTACCCTGTGGCCGCGGGAATTGAGACCAATATTGCCGAAACATACAGTGTCCTGGCTAAAAAAGGCTGGCGGATAACGCTGCATACCTCGCGTGATACGCTTACAGAAAAGAATGTGCTGAAAAAACAGGATCTTATCCGAGGAATTAAAGTGAAAAGATACGAATATGGTTTATTGGGATATTTCCCCAAGATTCCCTGGCAAACTTCCGACATAATCTGCCTTCATAACTTCAACATTGTACCTCATGCTTACATTATGATCTGGACATTTATTCTGAAAATATTTGGAAGAAAAAGATTTTCTTTAGTGCTTATTCCGCATGGTGGTTATAATCCGGAATGGTCGACATTTCCAAAATTTGGCGGATCAATTAAAAAACTCTATCACCAAACATTAGGAAAACTATTGATAAATATATCTGTCGACGGAGTTCGAGCCGTTTCTGAATGGGAAAAGAATGAGATGATAAAAGAAGGAATTAAACCGAGCCTCGTCACAGTTATTGAGAATGGAATCGAGAATGAAGCATATGCCGATATCGATAGACTGGCAAGCGTTAAAATCAAAGACACCATTAAGAAAATCGGAAGATACATCATACAAGTCGGAAGGATTTACCCGATTAAAAACTATGAAACAACTATCAGAGCGTTACCTCTACTACCAGAAGATATAATATACGTTATTGTAGGACCAGAGGCAGATATTCCATACCTCAATTCGCTAAAAAAACTTGCCCAAGATCTTAAAGTATCTGAAAGGCTTATCTTTCTTGGCGTTATACGGGGAATCGACAAATATTATGTAATTAAGCACGCAGAAATGATGGTGCATATGGCAATCTGGGAAAGTTTCTGCAATGTAGTGCATGAAGGATTAAGCCAGGGATTGGTCTGCATTGTGGCAAATAATACAGCGCTCCCACTTTTAATAAAAGATGGAATTAATGGATACTGCCTTGAAACACGCGATCACAAGGCGTTAGCGGATAAAATTAATCATGTACTCTCACACAAAGATTCTGCAGAAATGCAGCAAATGATGGAGCGGAATAAAAAACTAGGACTGCAACATTCCTGGAGAAGTATCGCCTATTCTCTCGAAAAATTCTACAATACTCTGATAGTAAAGAATAAATGACCTATATACAATACCTACAGGTTATATGGTATAATACTTACCTATGATTATAACGTCAAAAAAGACAATTACTATCGGTATTTACGCGCATAATACAGCCTCAGATATACTATACCTGCTTCGATCTATTTTGAAGCAAAAAGGACTTCTTTTTTCTATAGATGAAATCATCGTCATATCTGATGGCTCTCAAGATTCTACAGCACAAAAGGTAGCAAAATACGCTGAAAAATACCCAATGATCAAACTGATGAAATATGATAGCTATCAGGGTAAAATTGTCCGTCTCCACCAGATATTTGAAATGGCAAAGAGTGATTATGTAGTCGTGTTTGACGGTAATATTATCCTAATTAAAAATGATACCATCGAAAACATGGTCAAAGCCTTACATGTCGAAGGAACTGCGCTGGCAAGTGTAAATACAAAGCCTATGATTGTGAAGGGTATCAAGGCTAACATCATCAAGATGTGGCAGAATGTGCAATATACTGCTCAAAAAACAGCGAGAAATGGCAATAATGTCCATAATTTTAATGGTTCTGCTTTTGCAATAAATTCAAAATTTGCAAAACGCATCATCTTCCCTAACATTTTGAAGAATGACATAGCTTTTTTATATTTGTTAACAAAGGTCCAAAATTTAAAATTCACCTACGTTTCCAGTTCGGTTGTTTTAATTCATACGCCTGCTACGTTTCAGGAATATTTTGATAAGAAACATATTATTAAAGAAGAAAGAAAATCACTTCTTCCGATATTCGGCAAAGAAGTACGTAACGAATTTAAGCTCCCATTTTCAAATATATTCACTTCCTATATATTATCTGCAGTAAAAAATCCATTCATAATTCCGGTTATGATAGTGTTCTTCTTTGCGAATCTTCTGCCGCATCATTCCAACAAAATAAGCACTCACAATTCAGTAGGATTAAATTCCGCAAAACGGAAAATACATTCATATTGATTTTTGTGATTTTTATCACTATAGTAAATGTAATTTTGCCTTATAGAATAATTTAGTTATATCAATATATATCAATTTATATCCATATTCCCCAAAATAATGAAAACTCATAATATTTTTATTACTCTTTCTAAGAAGCTTTTAATTTATAGCGTTAGGACAAGAAAATTAAATTTATACGTTTGTATGGCTCTGTTTCTTACCATAGCAGGCTTTAGCACTCCCAGATATGTATATGCTGCGCAGACTCCTGTGGCGGCCTATAGCTTTAACGAAGGGTCTGGAAGCTCCGTTGGAGATAGTAGTGGCAATGGAAACAGCGGTACAATAACCGGCGCTGCATGGAGTACGACAGGAAAGTATGGCAATGCTCTTTCATTTAATGGCACAAGTAATTATGTAACTATCAACGATTCTCCTTCGCTCGATCTTGCCAGTGGCATGACTCTTGAAGCATGGGTTAAACCTTCAACACTTTCGGGATGGAGAACAGTAATGATGAAAGAAAAATCAGGGAACCTTGTATACGCTTTATACGCGAATACTGATAGTAATAAACCAAGTGGAGAAATTTACACCGCAGGGAATAGAGATGTCAGAGCATCCTCTGCTCTTATTACAACCGACTGGAAACATGTCGCTGTAACATATGATGGCACTGTTCTAAAGTTTTATATCGACGGCAACGAAGTAGGCAGCACAACCACTTCTGGCAATATTGCCGTTTCTAATAACGCTCTTCGCATCGGAGGAAATACTGTTTGGGGTGAATATTTTAAAGGGTTAATTGATGAAATAAGAATTTATGATCGGGCTCTTTCTCAACCAGAAATACGCACTGATATGAACGTTGCGTTATCAAATGCTCCAAGCACCACACCTGCTCCTACTGCCACAGCAACGCCCACACCAACAGGCTCACCGACGGCTTCCCAGATAGGTCAATGGTCCTCCATTATGAACTGGCCGCTGGTTGCAGTACATGCAGCACTTCTTAATACCGGAAAAGTTCTTATGTGGGATGGATGGGAAATTCCAGCTTATGCACGAGTATGGGATCCAAGTAATAATACATTTATATCTGTTACCAACCAATCAGGACTGTTTTGCTCCGGCCATTCATCACTTGAAGATGGAAGAATTGTTGTAGCAGGAGGACATAATGAAAATGGAGATGGTATCCGCGATACAAATATCTTCAATCCTGCGACCAATTCTTGGACAAAAGCGGCCGATATGTCTCAAGCTCGATGGTATCCAAGTGTTACCACTTTAAATGACAACAGGGCTGTAGCTATCAGCGGATCAAGCACCTCAACCGATTGGTCAGATATACCGGAAGTATATAATTCTGATACAAATACTTGGACACAAATATCTGGAGTAAATACTTCGGATATGCGGGATATAATGTATCCTCATCCATACGTTTTACCAGATGGAACACTATATGTAATCAGCCCATCGACCGGAGTTGTCCGCAAACTTGACGTTCCAGGTAAAAAATGGATTACTATGTCCTCTGCTCCATTTGTAAATAATGCAACTGTCATGTACCGCTTAGGAAAATTTATGATTTCCGGAGGTGGAGCTGATGGGGCAAATTCTATTAAAAATACTGCTGTGATAGATCTTAATTCTGGCTCTCCCTCATGGAGAAATACTGCAAGTATGGCCTATCCTCGTTTTCAACATAATTTAGTTATTCTGCCGGATGGAACCGTTCTGGCAGTTGGCGGTGCAAAAACTGCAGATAAAGGATCAACCGATGGCACATTGCAGGCAGAACTTTGGGATCCTGCGACAGAGACATGGAAGACTATGGCATCAATGACTGATCCTAGAATGTATCACTCAATTGCTATGCTTATGCCGGACGGCCGGGTTCTTTCAGCCGGCGGAGGTAGATACGGCACGACAAATAATTATTTAACAGCACAATATTATTCTCCATCGTACTTATATAAAGGAACGAGACCGACAATTAGCAGTGCACCATCATCATTTGGATATAACACACAGATTACTGTTCAAACACCAGATGCTGATTCAATTTCCAAGGTTTCATTTATTCCTCTTGCTTCAGTAACCCATACAATGGACATGAACCAAAGATATCTGGAATTAAGTTTCACAAAAAATTCAGGAAACATAACAGTTACAACTCCTGCAAATTCTTCTATCGCTCCGGCAGGATATTACATGTTGTTCATACTCAATTCCAATGGTGTTCCTTCTGTTGCCAAGATAGTCCAGATAAAGAGTTCGTCATCACCAACTCCCACATCTAATCCGACGCCAACATTAACACCAACTACAATTCCATCTACAACACCGACCAATACACCACAGCCAACCCCAACAAATGGGCCAACACCAACCAGTAATCCTTCACCAACACCCGGTAATACATCTGGCTCGCTTGTCGCATCGTATAGCTTTAATGAGGGAACCGGTTCAGCTGTAAGTGATAGTTCTGGAAAAGGAAATAATGGAACGATCACTGGAGCGACATGGAGTACTTCGGGAAAATATGGAAAAGCTCTAAGTTTTAATGGAACAAACAATTATGTAAGCGTACCAGACGCTGCCCAATTAGATCTTACAAATGGCATGACTCTTGAGGCCTGGGTCAATCCATCCACTCTTTCCGGATGGAGAACTATTTTGTTAAAAGAACAATCTGGTAATCTGACATATGCATTATATGCCAATACCGATGGTAATGTACCAAGCGGTGAAATGTATGTGGGGGCAAATGCAGATATACGCGGTTCAGCACAACTGCCGCTTAATACATGGTCTCACGTGGCAGTTACATATAACGGATCGGTATTTAAATTTTTTCTAAACGGAACAGAAATATTTAGCAAGAATATATCTGGATCTATGTCTATTTCAAACGGTCAGCTTAGAATTGGAGGCAACACCATATGGGGTGAATATTTTAAAGGATTGATCGATGAAATAAGAATATACAATAAAGACTTATCACAAAGTGAAATTCAGTCAGATATGAACACAGGAATATAATTCGTATATATCATTCTATATATAAACACATCATTAAATATCCAAAACATGCTTTTTGTATAGACCTATAGTTATTACAGCTCTATGCTAGGTTACCCGCGATTATTGATATTTATTGCCTGCAGTTGAGGTTATACAACTCGCATAAATATTCCTATAATAATACTTTAAATTCTTCTCAAATTGTGATATAATACAGCATCTGAAAGGGTTATATCAGATTAGAGCGTTCTGTTATGAAAAAAGCCACTAAACATATAGTAAAAAAAACTGCATTCTACTTGTTTGCATTTATCCTGAACGCGGTAAAATTTTTCTTCATCAATCTAAACGATTTTATTAGTGTTATAGCTCCACTTCCAGCACATAAACACACCAAAACAGGCAAAAACATTCTTATCTTTAATTGGCGCGATATGAAGCATGCCTATGCCGGCGGCGCTGAAGTATACGTTCATGAAATGGCAAAACGCTGGGTTAAAGCGGGAAATAATGTGACTCTATTCTGCGGCAATGACAGCAAGGCGCCTCGATATGAAGTAATTGAAGGGGTAGAGATTATTCGACGTGGAGGATTTTATTTCGTTTATATTTGGGCGATGCTTTACTATATCGTAAAATTCCGTGGACGATATGACGTAATCATAGATTGTGAAAATGGCCTGCCTTTCTTTACTCCGCTCTATGCGAAAGAAAAGATCTTTCTTCTGATTCATCATGTTCATCAGGAAGTTTTCAGAAAAAGTTTATATCCTCCATTTTCATGGATTGCCTCTTACTTAGAAATGCATATCATGCCATATGTTTACAAAAATGTTCAGATTTTAACAGTCTCACAGTCGTCTAAAAAAGATATTCAAGAATATGGCATTTCAAAAAAAGAACCAATAGTAATTCACAATGGTGTAGATCTTGAACATTTTAAACCGGCTGAAAAAAATGAACATCCGTTAGTGGTTTATCTGGGAAGACTAAAATTTTATAAATCAATACATGTATTTATTCGAGCAGCGAAAGAAGTATTGGAAAAAGTGCCTGATGCTGAATTTGTAATTGCTGGATATGGAGAAGAAGAATGGCCTCTGAGAAAATTGGCAAAAGAGCTAAAAATTCAAGACAAAATCCGGTTTGTAGGTAAAGTATCCGAACAGGAGAAAATCAAACTATATCAGAAAGCGTGGGCATTTGTGAATCCATCATTTATGGAAGGATGGGGTATAACCAGTATCGAAGCTAATGCCTGCGGCACACCGGTGGTTGCTTCGAACGTACCAGGGTTGCGCGATGCTGTTCTCAATCCTTCATCTGGATTTCTTGTTCCCTACGGACAGGTTGATGCGTTTGCTGAAAAAATAACTCTTTTATTAACTGATACCGATGTCCGAGACACTATGTCGAAAAAATCGATTGAATGGGCTAAAAAATTTGATTGGCAGAAAAGTGCCGACGAAGGATTAAAAATTATAAATGAAATATAACCGATGAAAAAATCTTTGCATATTGCATTTCTCGATTTCGATGATTTAAAAAATCCATTATTGTCCGGCGGACAGGCGCGGGCAACATATGAAGTGGCTAAACGTCTTGTCAAACTCGGTCATAAAGTTACTATTATTTGTGGACGATACCCTGGCTCAAAAGATTATATAGGAGACGGAATTCAATATACTCATATCGGTCTTGGATCTAAAAATATTAAATTGAATAACTTACTGTTCTTTTTTGTATTGCCATTTGCTGTCATGAAGCTTAAAGCTGATGCAATCATTGAATGTTTTACCGCTCCGATTTCTACATGCTTTTCACCGTTATTTACAAAGACACCTGTTATCGGAATGCCGACAATGTTTGAAGCAGCTGAATTCTCTAAAAAATACAACTTTCCGTTTTATAAAATTGAAGCTTTCGGCGCTAAATTCTACAAATATTTTCTTGCATACTCCCCTATCAACAAAGCCAAAATGGAAAAATTGAATCCTAAGATCTATACACGGATTATTCCAAATGGAGTTACCGAAGATTGGTTTATTATAAGCGGAAAAGATGAGCCGTATGCTTTCTTTTTAGGAAGAATTGATATCGTTCAGAAAGGTCTTGATACGCTGATTGATGCCTGTGCCAAGCTTCCAAAAGATTTCCCAATCAAAATAAAGATCGCAGGAAATGGCCCTCCTGAGGAAGAAGAAGGACTGAAAAAATTGATAATTGAAAAGAAAGTTGATTCTTTTGTTGAATTCATAGGCCGGGTTGATGGAAAAAAGAAAGAGGACTTGATTGCCAACTGTTTGTTTGGCCTGTATCCTTCCCGATTCGAAGATTTTCCGCTGGTTCCGCTTGAATTCGCCGGAATGGAAAAACCTTTAGTATGCGTTGATGTTCCGGGCCTTAAATGGGTTTCCGAAAAGGCAGCTCTGAAAGCCAAACCTGGTGATGCAGAAGATTTAGCCCGATGCATTAACGAAATGGCTACAAATACAGAAAAACGACTTGAGATGAAAAAAAACAGCCGGCCGTTTGCGAAACAATACGGTTGGGACAATATTGCCAAACAGTACGCCGACTTCTGCTATGAAGTTATCGAAATGGAAAAATCATTAAAAATTTCAAAAAGCAAATAATATGAAAGTATTAGTACTCGGAGGCGCCGGTTATATTGGTTCTGTTTTAGTTCCTTATTTTGAACAACAGGGTGATCAAGTTGTTCTGTTTGATAATTTTTTGTATGAAAAAAATCCTCATAAAGTAAAAGCTCACAAAATTATTAAAGGAGACGTTCGTGATGTAAATAAACTTATTCCAGCTATAGATCAGGTTGATGCAGTAGTTAATCTTGCGGCAATCTCAAATGATCCGGCAACCGATCTTCAGCCAAGACTGAGTTGGGATGTAAACTATAAAGTAAACGAAACTATCGCTCATTTATGCCATGCCACAAAAAAACGGGTTGTCTATGCATCTTCTTGTTCTGTATACGGATTTTCCGATGAAGGTGAGTTTCACGAAGAAAGTAAACTTGGCCCCGTAACATTGTATGCACGGACAAAAATGCTTTCTGAACAGTTTTATTTGCATTCGAATGTTGATGCAATTTGTTTACGATTTGCAACAGTATACGGACTTTCACCAAAACCTCGTTTCGACCTGGTCGTAAATACAATGGTTGGTTCTGCCTACTTCAACAAAAAAATTGTCGTTAATGGCGGAAGCCAATGGAGAGCAATAGTTCATGTGAAAGACGTAGTACGGGCTGTACATACTGCAGTTCATTCTAAAAATCATAAATACAGAGTGTACAATGTAGGTTCAAATGAACAGAACTATCAGATTTCAGAATTAGGAAAATTAATTCATAAAGAACTTCCAAATGTTGAATTAACAATCAATGAATCAAGTATCGATGGAAGAAGCTATAAAGTAAACTTCAACCGTATTAAAGATGATCTGAATTTTGAAACAAAATACACGGTAAAAGATGCTATTACCGAATTGTATGAAGCATTTAATAATAAATCTATCACTAACTTAACAGATGATGTTTATTATCGGGTAAAATATCTTAAAAAATATACAAACAATGGTGAAATAAAAGAAAGCATCTTAAGCAAATATTATTCGAAAGTCTTAAGTTTAATTTAATTATTATTTATAGAAAATATGAATATCAATCTTACAAAGGCATCGATCGATGAAAAGGAACTGGCTGCCGTTAAAAGAGTTTTGGACAGTGGATGGTTAATTCGTGGTAAAGAAACCCTTGCTTTTGAACAAGAAGTTGCCGCCTTTGCAGGAGCCAAACACGGCATTGCAACCAACGGCTGCACTATGGCTTTATATCTGGTTTTAAAAAGAATGCAATTGAAAAAAACCGATGAAGTAATCGTTCCTTCAATCACATGGAGTGCAACAGCAAGCGTTGTTATCCAGGCTGGCGGAACTCCTGTATTCGCCGATGTAAAACGTGAAGATTGGTGTTTGGATCCGGAAGATGTAAAACGAAAAATTACTCCGAATACAAAATTGGTTATTCCTGTGCACTATGGTGCGCGGGTTGCCGAAGGATTTAAAGACTTCCCCGTTCCTGTATTGTTTGATTCTGCACATAGACTAGAAAAAAATAGTTTTGATGGAATAACGAGCTGTCATTCTTTTTATGCTGTGAAGAATATGACAACAGTTCGCGG
>CAZBEF010000007.1:0-81298 GCA_964490875.1 uncultured Gammaproteobacteria bacterium | reverse complement strand
ATGCCACATAATAAATCGTAAACATCAAAAAAAACGCCGCAACCGATTGGGCTTTTACAATCGGTGAAACCTCCTGGTGTTTGACGAATTTAAAATAAAACAAAGCATCGCCCATAAGGAATATAAATAAAGGCGTCAGATACAGTACCCAGATTCCCCCATGCAGAAAAACCGACAGACTTTCAAAATTAGGAAATGTTTTGGTAAAGATAATAAAGAATGTAGAAATCGCGATCGGGATTAAGGAAATTATGGATGAAGTAATAAAAACAATCGCCCCACGGTTAAATAAGAAGCTCATGGTATTATGATATCAATTTCCAATGCAAATTATTCGAAATCAAAAATTGGTTCTTTTCCATATCTGGAGTATAATATAGGTAATTACCATTCGTAAATTACTATGCCAGTAGAAGCACCAAAGGAATCACCTACAAGAAGGGACGATGGAAGTTCTCAAACTCAAATTGAAATTGCAGAAGCCGAAACAGCCGAAACCGATCTCATTGGCGTACCGTTTGTACCATTTGTAGGAAATCAAGTAATACATTTACCGCTACCTTCTATAAACCATTTTGACCCCTTAGGTGGAAGACAAATATTACAAGAAATACCTCGTATTCCAAAATATAAAACAATTTATCCTCCGGACTACGTTATGATTGAAAGTAAAGACGACGAATATGGCGGAGATTGGGTTCCAGATTCAATAGAAACTTCTGCAAAATCAAATAATTCAGATGAAGAATACCCTCACGATCCCGATGGTTTTGATATTTATGGCGGAGATCGCTCTAAAAAAATTAGGGATAAATAAATCAAAACTAACTCTCCACAGACATTTATAATTTATATGCTAGCATGATGCCATATCGGTCAGAATTTGACTTTATTGATGTAATAATGGTATTACTTTTTTTTGCCATCTCTTGGAGCATTTGAAAGTAAACCGCCAAACCAACTAAAAAACCCTTCTCCTTCTTCTTCTTCAGTCTGGACTGAACCCCTATCAACTTGATTGCTGGTATTAATACTTGAAGCACCTGCCGATTGCGCGTCTCTTTCTGCTTGAATAGAGGCTCTTTCTGCTTCTGATGGATTCGTAAATAGACCTGCTAACCAACCTTTTCGTTTATTCTCCTGTACCCTTTCTTCAACATCTTGAGGTAGCGCATGATGTCCGTCTATAGGTCGCGATGCTGAATTCAAGATTTGTTTAACTGTTCTCTGATCATTATCTGCCATAGCTTCACCAAGTCGTTGAGCTTGTTCTTCGGTTAAACTTGATAACTTTTGATGACCTGCATCTCCTAATCTTGAGGGTCTTCCTCCTGCTTGAATAACAATATTTAAATTCCTTTCATGTACTTTATCTGCTAATCCTTCTGTATAGCGATACTCATCTCTATTTGCTGCAGCAGTTTCCTCAGTTTGCCATTTTTCATTATTTACACCTCTTAATTTATCTACTGCCCCAGTTACTTTTTTATTTGAAACATTATGTTCCCAAGGAATTTCTTTATATTTATCTTTAGCTCCATGAACTAATGGAGACTGCAATTCTTCTAAACCTGGAGTTATAAGAGGATGAACTGCAAATTGATCGTTCGGCTGTGTGTTAAGATCTTCAGAAGTTTTATAATCAGCAACATTATATATTTCGGGACCAATTCTCGGTGAAAGTTCTTTCATAGATAAAATAGAATATTAACCTTATAAATTATACTATATAACATCTTGTAATTCAATATATACTCATATAATATGTAGTTTATCCTTTCCTGTCAAGTCGTTTTGATGAATTTAAGCAGTCCCTTGCGCATGAACATACAAGGGTAATACAGTTTTGCCAAATGGCTCCGAACTCCCCTCCACTCTATAATGAAACCCATTTCCAACCATCTGCTCAGCCAATTTACTTATCTGTGCGGCTTTTAAGTATGCGGCACGAACTGCCATATCTACATCAATATATTGTGCTGCAACGGATACTGTATTATTGGCGCTTGTTATGGTTGCTACATCGCGCTGAGATCCCAGCTCATTATTTATTGCTACCTGCACCTTCATATGTGCCCAGGAAGGCATTTCATCTTTATATGGCAACAGCTCCAAATCTACCACCGCGCCTGTACGGTTAGCAAAAACGTGAGCATGTTCCGGAACATAGATTAATTTTGTTCTCGGTTGGCCGCTTTTATTTAATACCTTTCTCTGCTCACGTATAATTTTTTTTGGATCAAAAAAAACAGTTACATCGCCGGTATTTTCAGGATCATTTATTTCATCGGGGTTATGAAGTGATGCATCAAAACCAAACACTCGAAAGCCTGCCGGATCAAAAAATCTTCCCTGTTCAAGATGTGCCTGCAGTACCTGATTACGGGCATAAATAATACCCCGCTCTATCTGGCCGTGCATTCGCAGGTATTCTGCAGTTAAATGTTCCCGCCTTGCTGTTTCTGAATATCTATTTTCTGCTGTCACAACAAATTAAAATAAAGAATAAATAAGTAAAGTAAATATTATTTTAAATAGTCTCTTAGTCACTTGGAAGAATTAACGCCCTTTCTTCTTTCTCCCTTTCAACCATGCAATTCCACCCAGAGCAAGAATGACCACCGCAGTAGGACCTATTGTGTTCATAAACCCATTAACTTGATCATAACTGGCATCTGGTGCCGGCGCCGGAGTACTTGTTGGTGTAGCACGAACTACAACAGCCTGTGAACTCGTTCCACTCATTTGTTGCTGGTTTCCTGAATTGGAAGTAGCATCAACTATTGTCCATCCGAATTGTTGCCTACTTGTTTCACTACAAATTTGGATCTGTGATGGACAATTCAAACCTAAAACTATATCAATAGGATCAGTACTGCAACAAAAATCTATCCTCTCCTGAGTAATTGTCTTACTCCCCTGGCTGTTATTCACTGGAGGTGTAGTTGCTACTGCTTGAACCTGCGGTTGTTCTACAATCTGTGGTACTTGTACAGAAGAATTATATTGAACAGGTGCTGATTGCTGTGATTTATAGTATATAGAAGGTAACGTACCCCACACCCGGTCAACCGCACCTGCCACACAGCCTTGTCCATCTAATGGAATATTTACAACAGTCCCTTGTGAAGTCAAACAAATGCAAGAAACGGCATCCTGGCGATCCTGACATACAGATATTCCTACCCCATTTCCCTGTTCATTTTGTATAAATCCTTGCGCTGGCGCAGCCTGAGGTGCAGCCACTGCAGGAGAATTGCCTTGCTCATTACATCGACCAGGTGCTACCATCCATACCGGTTCCTGATGCTGATCCATATTAGGCTGAGGACATTCACAAAGACCTCCTGAGCTTATTCTACATTGTTGTGCATGAACTTCTTTATAAATTCCAAATGCAGCTATTCCGGCAACTATAGGTAATGTAGAAGTCACTGGACTCAAATGATTTTTGGTATCTTTTCTTCGTGATTTAAATCGTTTATGATCTAAAAAAGTATTTCTGGAAAAATTTATTTGTTGTGCGGTGGTAATTACTCGATGATTACGTTCCATATTACTATAGGTATTATAATACTTTTTTATAAATTTGCAATTACATAAAAAATAAGTATAATATGAAATTATTATGAGTCACTATCATGAGCTCGGAGGTCATAGTCGTAATTCCAATCGTTTTCCTCAAATAGCTCGTCTACCAGAGTCTCCTCTCCCCTCAATGAGAGTAGATCAAATTCGAACTATGCCTTATTTATTAAGAAATCCAAAATGTAAAACCCAACCTTCAGACCTATCTCCATTTGAAAATCAATTTAAACATCTTACACCCAAGCAAAAAAAGGTCTTAGCTACCGCACTATTTCTAACCTCGATGGGACTTGGGTTAGCTGCTGACAGCAATATTGCTCATGCATCTGCTCCTGCAGAAATTAGCCAACAAAATTGCGGAATAGATTGGTTGGATCCCTCACAAACTTGTATGTGTGATTATAAAAAGGGAGACCCGCCTATGACTGTAAGGCTGCCTGGTAATGGGTGTGACGGTCAACAGACCCAAAAAAACACTGTGCCAAGTCCGGAAAGTGAACAAAACAGAACAGGTTTAAATCGTGAAATTGGTGGATCAACCGCAGCAGTTATAGGTAGTGTTTTTCTTATTCTAGCTGCACTCGGTGGTCTTTATATTGTCAATAATTTAAATAAAGACATGCCAAATTAACCTGAACTATATTTAGTTTAAAATGTTGTATAATATATAAATACTATGAGTTAAATAGAAAATCTAACTACAAAACATACTCATCTTAAAAATAAAATACATACCTTGAATGGAAAAAGAATTGCCAGAAACATAGCATTTGCAACTTTGTTGGCTTCTGGTGCATTCCAAGCGTTAGATGCTCAAGCAAACGCTCCGCAAAAGATTGAACAGCAACCAGGCTGCCGTTTTGTAGGCCTAGGAGGTTCAGTTATGTCTTGTATTTGCGGTCCAAACAGAGAAATACACTGGCCTCAAGATTGTGAAGGAACTGATGCAAATCAGGTAACACAAACACAACAATCAAGTCCAGAACCAACTGTTGGTAACTCTGGAGGATTTCCATGGGAAGCTGCAGCTGGATTTGCTGGAGTCTTAGGTTTAGCAGCACTTATCCTAGGTAGAAAAAAATAATATATATTCTTTTCAGAGTTATATTGAATGTTACTACGTATAATAGTCTGCAACTCTTCTCTTTTTTTGCTATCATGCTTATAATACATTCATGCTTTTAGAACAGTTCACATATTCTGAAAGAAAACCGGTATATGGTGAACCCTTCGTACCAAAAGACCGTCCACTCTGCAGCGCGCAAGACATAGCTCAAGGAAAAATTCCCGCAATTCTTAAGCCAAAAGTTGAAATGATCCGTGCTAAAGGTGAAAAAGCTTTGTCTGTAGTCTTGGGTGGTGGCGGCGCCGGTGGATTTCATACCATCTGCGGTGCTCTTTCTGCACTTGAACTTCTTGGGCTACGGCTCGATGAAGCAGATATTCAAATCGGAACCAGTGCCGGTGCAATAACACTCGGGTTAACTAAGCTGCTCCATTCCACCGATCCCCGTGATCTCTATAATTTTTTTCATGAAACTGTCGTTCCGTTAGATGGAATTCGAAGGCCTTGGAACGAAGTTGCCAGCCGTTCCTCAAGCCCAACGGGTTTTTGGAAAATAGACCTGGCAAAATATAAAAATAATCATTTAAACGGCCATAACGGCAAAAAAAGTAAACGGCGCATAGAATTTATTTCCCAGACAAAACTAAGCCGTCGTGAAGGATTTCCACAGGAGTATTACAGCAGCGATCAGTGGACGCTCGACGGACACTTAAACCAGGAATACCTTTTGGATATTATTAATACTTCATGCTCCGTTCCAATTCTCCATCAGCCGACTCGGCATAATGGTGCATTGTATGCAGATGGAGGTATTTCCAATATCGCCAGAAGAAGTGATAATCTGCAGGAAGTAAGAACGGCGGCCAATTTGGCGCCAGAAGGAGTTGTTGTGGCAATTCTTCCGATTCCTCCAGAAGATATGGCAATACCCGGAGTTCATGAAATATCCGTTGGAAACGGTACTCAAGTATTTATGGTTGTTCCGGACATAGCAAGCGGAAGAAAAAAATATACCCGTTTAGTAAGTTTTAATGGAGAAACAAATTTTCAGGATGGATGGAATAAAATTCAAGAAGGAGGATATAAAATTATTGATGCCCTTCAGCAAAGACACATTATGTGATGTATCAATACTTCAGTGTCATCGAATCCGAATGCGTGAAACCGCCGCCTTTACCAGTAAAATGAGTTGATTTTGTAAATTAGCCAATAGCTACATGACATAAATAACGACCAATTTGAGATATTAATTTATTGAAGTGAAGTTTGTTCGCCTTTTGCAACTCTTTGTATTTCACCTAATCCATGCTCAAAATTAATTACCGGTTCTATAGGTTTCTCGCCGGGATTATGAACATATGTCGTCACTTTACATATAGTCGCCCCTGCCGATAGATCGCGAAAACCTACCATCATAGGCATTTGTGTTTCAACTGCATCTCCTCCGAGTCCAAATTTAGGTCTTCTTTCAATTCCTATCTGCCCATATTGATTGACAAATGATCGATATTCCTGATACCCACGAGCTTCCTGTACACGATAAACTTTTTTTCTAGGTAATGATTCTGCAATACGTAACCATTCATCGTATTCATCGTCTGTCATCAATCTGTTAGGTCTTACCAGAGGTTCTTTTGAAAATGCTTTTTCACAATCACCTAACATGGTATCAGTTACCTGAAAATCAGAAGGCACTTGTTGATAGGTAGAAGAAATCCCATACCTACCATCTGAAAATCTTAATTTGAAATTGGGTTGAATACCCTCAACTATACATTCCCACATATTTCCCTGTAACTCTTGATCCCAAGCCGATACTATAATTCCAATTCCTCCCTGAGGTTGTCGCGCAGATAATAAAGCACCTTTCGCTAATCTTTTTTTATATTTTTCCCACTCATCTTTGATATTTTCTTCGGTATTTGGGCCGAAATAAGTGACGCCTAAATAAAGTGTCCCATTTCCAACATCGCGTAAATAAGGATACTCCCTAAGCAAACTGAGCTCAGGTTTAATTATTCCATCTATTGTATTTCCAAGACGTATTAATTCCGGGTTGTACTGTATGTGTTCGCCCATTTTTGAAGCACAATTATAGCATAATTAGCTTGTTAAAACAATAAAATTTAATCTTTTGCAGAAAAATAAACGAGAGCATGTAGATTTTTATCCAGATATAAAATGTCCAATACCTGATATAATATGATTAAATTAAGTTTTCTTCACTACACATGGCTGCTGAATTAATTAATCATTTGTTTGGAAGAAAAAGAGAAATTCATCCTAAAAATTTATTTGATGGAATTCCCAAAGCGGAATTTCAGGAAACGGATATTGATGGTATAACGGTCAGAACTTGCATACCCGAATATGGAGCCGGTCATTTACTTGCCAGCCGTATCCCCCTTGTTCCCGGAGCAATCGAAGCAGTGACTTTGCATGGTGCTAAAGATGGCCGCAAGCAGGGTGAGTGCGGTGACGCAATTAATTTTTTTACTTTTCAGGGTGAAGATCCAAAAACAAATCTTGTATTAATAGACTTTTTTGATGGTCTGAGCCCTTCTGATCAAATAAAAGATGCCCTCAAGGGATTGGATACCGATGTTATTGCAGCCGAAGTCTGTCGAGGTATGGTGGGAGACAAGGAATTTCTAGATAAAGCTTCCATGATGGCAAAAACTTATTTTAATAAAAAACAATTTTATAATCATTACAGAACTTCGATCAGTTTATGGCACCATGAAGTAAGAGCTCTTGAATCTTTGCTTATTTTTTATAACAGCATCCGGGCCGAACGGTTAAAACAAACAGCATTTGAGTACGGAGTTGATCCGGCAACTATGCCCGGCGCCTTCGACGGTGTATTCTCAACAACAGGTTTCGTTTATAAACAAGGCTGTCCGCAGTTATTTGCACACAATTTTCGAAGTTTGGCAGATATATATTCGGTCGGACCCAATGATTTGCTTAGTTTAGACTACAATTATGCTGTTGATGCTGTAGTCCAACAATATACCCATGCAACAGGCCAGAAACTCGATCCATATCTAAAAATAGATCCTTCCATTGTAGGAGATACTCCTGTATATAACTCGGCGCTTAACTATCAATGTGCAACACCTGATGATGCAATATGTGGTTTTCCTGTCGGCATGAATCCTACTGCTCAATCACCATTTTATTCCGCATTTTTAGTTTCTTCTGACGGCGGTTATGATCCTGAACGATTAGCAATTCCTAAGCTGGAAAGAGTATCACGAATGCAGAAAATGTTTGATGATTTTCGTGAAGGAAGTTTACCTTACGCTGATAATCCACTCCTTAAGGACGACGCATCACTTGCAATTGTTTATGGAATTGAAGCCCCAAGTTTGACATATCGTTTTGCAAATAGTGAAATACCGTCTGTATGGTATGACGGTGCGAGTAAAATTAATGTGCAACTTCAACAGGAATTAATATATCTCAGAAATTTAGTGTCTTCTAAGAAAAAATAAAATTGTGAGTCCACTGGGACTCGAACCCAGAACCAACAGCTTAAAAGGCTGCTGCTCTACCAGTTGAGCTATGGACCCTTTGCAACAAGCTTTTCAATGTACCTTCGACTTTTTAATTTCTTTAAATATCTTTCTCGCTTAATCGCTTCAGTACGCGTTCCAAATTCTTCAGAATATATTAATTTCCAAGGACGTTTAGACTTTGAATATCCTGTCCTCCCAAAATTATGCTCATATACCCTACTTTCTATATTCTCTGTAAATCCTATGTAAAAACTCCAATCTAATTCACTTTGTAATATATAAATATAAAACATGTGAACCTGGAACCAATCCCGACTTAAGTCGGGACTGCTCTACCAGTTGCTCCCGCTATGCGGGACTGTAGGCTACGGACCCTTCTACCACAAAAAAATCACCTGAAATCAAATTGTATCAATCGAAGATGAGTAAATCAACAAATAATGATATGCTTGAAAATTTACTTCAGATTAGATAATCTATGATAGTATGTGGAAATTCCTTCTTTTTCTGGTAGTCGCGATATATGCTGGTATGATGCTTATTACTTCAGTGGTTAATAAGATTGAGCATAAACCCAAGCAATATAACGTAGATGCCAAGGCAGCCGGCATTGAGCTAAAGCTACTGACGTTCGATGTTGCATCTGGCTACACCGATCCTTCCGCAATTGCAGCACTCGCTTCATACATTCGTGACAATAAATACAATATAGTTGCTCTTCAGGAAGAATCCGGAATCGATCTGCTAGCAAGCGAACTTATAAAGGCTTCATACCCTATGTTTAAAGCCGAAACTGCCTACACTGGTGCCAAACAACTTGGAATTCTTTCTAAATATCCGATTACCGAAACGTCTTCTCTGCTTCCGGTAAACGGCACTCTTATTCAACGGGCGCGGATATTAACAGCAGAAAAAACAATCGATATCTTCAATGGATTAACCCCGCAAGGTGTTCCCGGCCCAGGCTGCGATGGCTTTAAAAGTATTCTTACCTATATGCAGCCTTTTTCAGCAGAAAAAATTCTGATGGGGAATTTTAAAATGGATTTTAATCAAGACTATGTAAAGGTTGGCTGCCCCGAAGTTGCTGCTGTAAACAGCCAGTTCCAGATGTCGTGCACAGGGCTTGGAAGCTGTACAGGAACAAGTCGGTTAGAGACAGGTGCTACCAAAAACGAGGTACACAGTTTTATTCTGAGTCCTAAAAATTCAGGGATTACGATTGTAGAATCGCATACAGTTTCTGCATCGGAGAATTCTCCAATTGGCTTATCCCCTTTCCGGCCAGTTTCTGCGACAGTGGTAATTAAGAAATAAAATTAATTATTCTGAACTTTCCGGGCCGTATTTCGCCTGTAATTTTCTTTTTAGTCGCTCTTGAGAAGGAAGGTGCTCATGAGCATCAAATACTTTTATATTCGGTGACTGGATATGAGACCAATGAAGATCTGCAAAAGCTCTTCGTGTTCTAGGATTCTCAAGAAAAGGCATAAATTCATCTGGATCATATCTATATGGACTTTCCTGTGCATGTCCACCTCTCATCTTATTATGAACTGATTCAGGTAGTCTGTCACGACCGGTATCTTCATAATCCTCCTGTGTATGGAATAAAGCAGTTATTGTTGGATTTCTTTCAGACATATTAATTAGTAATTACAAAATTTAATACTTTTCCCTTTACATAAATCGGTTCATATACTTTACCCACGATATATTTTGAAATCTTCTCATGTTTTTCGGCTTCACGAATGACCGATTCTTCATCTATTGCCGCAACTGGAACGGTTAAGACAGCTCTGAATTTACCATTTACCTGAACTGGAATATTCACGTTCGTATGATGAATAACGGTCTCATCGACACTCGGCCATTGTGAAACATGAATCGATTCTTTTTCGTTGAATAGATCATGCCAGATCTCTTCTGTCATAAACGGAGCAAACGGCGCCAGCATCTGGAGAAACTTTTTAGCATCTTCTTTTGAAAGACTTCGGACTTCGGACTTGT
Organism: uncultured Gammaproteobacteria bacterium; assembly: GCA_964490875.1. Taxonomy (GTDB): domain Bacteria; phylum Patescibacteriota; class Microgenomatia; order UBA1406; family GWC2-37-13; genus CAYYYG01. Next base: position 71,113 of record CAZBEF010000007.1, on the reverse strand, counting down.
CCCTTCGGACTTGTACTGCACTTTCCCATTTATTCAAAAACTCCATCATTGCGGCAATTGCGGTGTTGAATTTAAACTCAGGAATGTCGCGCGTAACTTTGGCAATTGTTCTGTTTAATTCGGCAATGAGTTCTTTTGAATTATTCCCCTCTTTTAAGAGGGGTGGCTGCGCGTGTGGCAGACGGGGTTTTTTACTATTGTCAGAAACACCCCTTCCGGCTTCGCCGGATTCCCCTCTTGAAAGAGGGGAAATATTATATTCTTTCTGATACACATCCCACACTCGCTTTAAGAATCGGTATGATCCCTGCAATGCCGAAGTTGACCAGGCGATCTGCTGATTAAATGGCGCCATAAACATTTCATATACGCGCAGCGTATCGGCTCCGAATTCTTTCACCACATCATCGGGGTTGATGACATTTCCAAACGACTTGCTCATTTTGCGGTGGTCTTCGGCAATCACCATTCCGACCGTCCGTAATCTTTGAAACGGTTCATTGAAATTAACCATTTTGATGTCCTGCAATGCCTTCACCCAGAAACGGGAATACAGCAGATGCAAAACAGCATGCTCTGCTCCCCCAATGTACCAGTCAACCGGGAGCCACTTTTTCATCGATTCTTTGCTCCAAGGTTCGGCATTATTATGCGGATCGGCAAACCGCAAAAAGTACCAGCAGCTTCCGGCCCAGTTTGGCATGGTGTCGGTTTCACGCCGAGCTTCACTGCCGCAGTTTGGGCATGTCGCCTTCAGCCAATCGGCAGCTTGCGCCAATGGCGATTCGCCGGTGCCTGTCGGCTCGTATGATTTCAAATATGGCAGCTCTAATGGTAAACTTTTTTGATCAATTGGAAACCAGCCGTACATGGAATTTTTCACCATTTCGATATTTTTCGTCATACTTTGATCCATTTTATTTTGTACCGTCGACTTCGACTTGCCAGCCGTAGCTTCAGCGAAGGCTGGACTTCGGACTTCGGACTTCGGACTACTTTCCCAATAACTAATTTTTTTCTCCGCGCACGTCCGGCAGAAAACCATCGGTATCGGTTCGCCCCAATAGCGCTGACGTGAGAAAATCCAGTCGCGCAGATGATAGTTTATTTTCCATTCGGCAAATTTTTGTTCAATCATCCATTCAGCCATCTTCTTTTTTCCTTTTCCCCACGCCTGCATTCCATTAAACTGCTTGGAATTTACCAGAGTTCCTTCACCTTCATAAAACATTTCACCGCTGGCCACTTTTGGATCTACTTCAGGGTTATCGAAGAACACAACCTGCTTGGACGGCAGATTGTATTTTTTGATGAAGGCAAAATCACGTTCGTCATGGGCAGGCACACCCATAACGGCGCCAGTTCCGACATCGGCTAAAACATAGTCGGCCACCCAAACCGGTACTTTTTCGCCATTTACCGGATTTATGGCATAGTAGCCGGTGAAAACGCCTGTTTTATCTTTTTCTTCCTGAAGCCGCTGCTCATTAGTCTTGGCCATTGCATGCTTCACATATTCTCTGACTTGTTCAATCTGGGGCTTCGGACTTTCGACTTCGGACTTCGGACTAATTAACTTCTGCACCCACGGATGCTCTGGCGCAACCACCAAAAATGTCACACCAAAAACCGTTTCCCAGTATTTCGTCCAGACAGTGAGAGTATCATTCGATGAACTTTCGACTTCGGACTTCGGACTTTCGACTTTGAATTGTATATTCAATCCTTTATCCTTCCCTATCCAATTGCGCTGCATTTCCAGAATTCCATTCGGCCAGTCCAAACCTTCCAATTCAGATAACAAACGATCTGCATATGCAGTTATTCTGAAAATCCATTGCGGTAAATCTTTCCGGGTAATCAGGTTGCCGCAGCGTTCATGTTTACCATCTGGTAACACTTCTTCTTCGGCCAAACCGGTTTTGCAGAATTCGCAGAAATATACGGACGTCATTTTTTTGTACAACAAACCCATTTTGAAGAATTCAATGAACAGATACTGAGTCCATTTGTAGTAATTTGGGTCTGTAGTGGCGATTTCGCGGTCCCAGTCGTACGAATACCCCAGCATCTGAATCTGGCGCTTAAAGGTGGCAATATATTGAGGCACCAATTCTTTTGGATTTGTTTTAGCTTTTATAGCTGCATTTTCGGCAGGCAGGCCGAATGCATCCCATCCCATCGGGAACAGCAGCTGCTTCCCCATCATGCGGAAGTAGCGGGCAACCACATCTGAGCCGGTATATACACGGACGTGCCCCACATGCAGCCCGGCACCCGAAGGATACGGAAACATTACCAACACATATTGCATCTCCGACTTTACAGTTTCGACTTCAGACTTTAGACTTCGGACTTCGGACTTCGGACTATACACCTTCTCTTTCAACCATGTATCCACCCATTTCTGTTCAAATTCGGAGGGAATATATTTTTTCATATGAGTAATTGTATTGTAACACAGCAGTATTTATCACGAAAGAAAGAATTTATACATAAACGTTATGTATGTTATAAATGTCTTTATGGAGTAAAATTATGAAGCCGAAGAGGCACAGGAGGCTCAAAATGACAAATCGCTTGTCATTTCCAGGGTCACCTGGGATCACACCTCTATGAAAGGAGGTGAATTCCATGGACAAGCGCAAAGAGCGCATCCGCTTCTTAAGGGTAAGTCTTGGCCGTTGTACTAATGGCTGTAAACCGTGCCCTGGCTGCGGATACTGCGTGATTTGCAGTTGGTGTCGGTGCTAAGCATCGATATTAGCTGAATCATGCAGCAACTGGCCCTCCCGATGCGCCTATCGGGAGGGTCTCTATTCTTTTCTATTAGTTGACTTACTAGAACATTCTAATTGCCATTTCAAGGATCTTTGGTACAATATAAATCTATTTCATTTTCAACATATGCCAGCTGAATCAAACCAATCTCAACTTCCTGCAAAAGAAATAACTGCGCTTGCAGAACAAAAAAAGGATCCTGCTTTAGATAAAGGCCGAATGATCGTACATCTATTTTTATTAAGTCTCATGAATCCAAAAGTAGTGATAGAAGGAACTAGAAAATCCCCTGAGATAAAAAAAAGTCGGGATCTTATTTCTGTTACAAGTCATTCAAAAAACAGTAAAGATACAACAATGGAGACGGATGGCGAATGTCCAATTCGTTGTGATATTTGCCATGAAAAGTGTAGAGTGCCTGGTTTTGAACATAAAGGTGTAATGCATTATTGTGGAACACACTCTTGGTAACTTTTCCTCCCTGGTATAATGGACGGAATGTTTGAATACAAACTAACTGCACAGAACTCCATAATCCTTTCCTAGTCATTCTCAGCACTAATTGAATTCAATTACACCTTATAGTAAAATATGATCTGATTTATTAATTACTAATTTTTTTAAATTCCATGCCTCCATGCGAATTATTACAAATAACACAGTCAGCTACTACTCAAGAAAAACCAGTTAATCAGGCCGGTGGAGCAGTAATCACGAATGAAAGAAGAATCCCTGTTGGAGCTATTGACATAGGGAAATTATTGGTAGCACTAGTTACAACTATTTCAAAAAATCAAGTACCAACGCCAACCATAAAGAATGGTTTATTCATGAACTATTCGCATCGCAATGTGGACGCTGCGTCTGTAGTATGTGGAGCAATTTGTAAACCACATCTTGAATATTGCACAGTAACTGACAGACCAGATCACACAGATCATAAATGTCCACAAGGATGTAACTTTTAAATAGTAACTAAACAGATGAATCAATAGTCCGTTGTCCAATGCTATAATCTACCTGTATGTTCGAATATAAACTAACTGCACAGGACGCCAAAACTAAAGCGCGCACTGGAGAATTCAAAACACCGCACGGAACACTCCACACACCTTCCCTTGCCATTGTCGGCACCGAAGGCCAAATAAAAGGCATTCCCCCTGGTGTAACGCATACACTCCCCTTAAACTACAGCATAGTAAACACCTTCCACATTTGGACGAAAAATATTATTGAAAAAATTCATGATAGTCCGAAGAAACAAGTCCGAAGTCCGAAGACTGTTCATGAATATGGTGGTTTCCCAGGTATAGTCGCTTCCGATTCAGGAGGATTCCAAGTATTTTCTTTAGGATTTGGAAAAACACATAAGGTTGGCAAACTTGCTAAGCCCGATTCTTCTACTGTAACAAGTCACGATGACGATAATCCACTGATTATTACCGAAGAAGGAGTTACTTTTCGCTGGAACCCCTCTTCGTCCCCTACCTCCGGTCGGGACTTCGACGGGGCAAGTGATGAAGAAAGAACGCTGACACCGGAACTTTCTATGGAACTGCAGCACCAGATTGGCGCCGATATAATGTTTGCCTTCGATGAATGCACTTCGCCGTTCAATTCGAAAGAATACGTTTCTAAATCGGTTGAATTAACGGACCGCTGGCTGGAAAGGTGTATCACAAAACATAAACTTCTCTCTTGTCATTCTGAGCGAAGCGAAGAATCCAGAATAAACGTTAATGCCCTGGATCCTTCTCCCGATGGCTATCGGGATCAGGATGACAAACAAATACCAATGACGAAAAATCCCCAAGCATTATTTGCCATCGTCCAAGGCAGTGAATGGCAGGACTTGCGAATAAAATCCGCCAAACTGTGTGCCAAACACGACGTTCCCGGTTTTGGAATCGGCGGCAGTTTCGGCAACAGCTTTGGCGACAGCAAAAAAAATATGCATCAGGTTCTGGAATGGATTATGCCCCATCTGCCTAACGAGAAACCAAGACATTTGCTGGGAATCGGACAAGTAGACGACATTTTTGAAGGTGTTGAACGCGGCGTCGACCTGTTTGACTGCGTTATTCCTACCCGCGAAGCTCGGCATAAAATGCTGTATACCAAACGGGGAAGAATTGCCGTCAAGAAAATAAAGACGCAAAATGAACCGATCGCAATAGATTGTAAGTGTATCGCATGCAGTCAAAAAATCACGGGGCAGCAATTGTACGAATTATTTCTGCAGAAAGATCCGCGCTCATTTTTCTATGCAACAGTTCACAACATTCAATTCTTCGCCGATTTAATGGAAGAAATCCGGCAGGCAATTCCCGTAAACCGGTTCGGAGAATTAAAGGCCGAATATCTGCGGTATTATTGATTCTGGATCCTTCAGTCACTTCGTTCCCTCAGGATGACATGCTTTGTCATTCTGAGCGAAGCCAAGTCTGACTTGGCGAAGCAAAGAATCCAGAATTATTAAATTAACTTATCATATAAATCTTCCCATTGAGAATTTTTTTCTTCAACAAGACCTAACTTAAATTTTCTATTTTTTCCTTTAAGATACTTCTCTCGAGCTATTGCCTGATTTACGTCTATAAATTGTTCATAATATACCAGGAGATCTATTTTGTACTTCTTAGTAAATCCTTCTACTATAGAATTCTTGTGTTCCCATGCACGTTTAATAAGATCTGATGTTACTCCAATATATAGAGTTCCATTTCTTTTACTTGCAAGGATATATACAAAGTAGTTCTTTGAAGGCATACTTTATTTTACTGGATCCTTCTCCGCCAAAGGCGGATCAGGATGACATATAAAAAAACGACAGGGGGTTTCTTGCGAAACATACCTGCCGTTTTTTATTTCTAATGCGAAATAGTTTTTACATATTTCCCATATCTCCACCCATATCGCCGCCTCGGCCGCCACGGTCACCATAACCACCGCGACCACCTCGGTCTCCACCGCGTCGGTATCCACCGCCGCCACCTGGAGTTCTTGGCTGCATAGGTCGTGCTTCAGAAACAACGAGTTTGCGGCCTTTATTGTCCTGGCCGTTAAACATATCGATTGCTTTCTGAGCTTCTTCTTCAGTTGACATCTCAACGAAACCGAAGCCTTTTGAGCGTCCGGTGTCTTGATATCGGATTACCTGAGCAGAAGTAACAGTACCTGCTTGGGAAAATAACTGAGATAATTCATCGTCGGTAACTTCGTATAGCAAATTACCAACATATAACTTTTTATTCATGTACACTCACCCCCTTCGAGCGAATTGATAAACGATTAATAGCAGAAAAATAAGTACGGATACCTGAAGCTTTATAAGAAGATAAATTGTATGCGACTTGCAATGAAACGCTTGAAAAAAAATCTTTCACAAAAATCAAAAATTTCCGCTCCGATGTCTAACGACAATACGAAACACGATAATACTGAATAAGTATATCAGGAAATACATGGATTGCAATGCGAAATGAAACAGCGCGTCCTTCTTGCACAACTCTTTCGCAGCTATCTCTCAATTATCACACTGTATGCGTATTTTATATTCATATATCAATTTATAAACATGTATGTCAACAGGCGCAGAAACACAAAGTCAAGAGGGAGTGTCACAAAAAGAACAACTCCCGCAAATTAGCCGGTCAGAATTAGCATTTCTTGCTACCGGTATAGATATGCGTATGCAGTCATTTCAAAATCATGGATTTGATTTACCCGCAACAGATTCTATTGCAACTTTATCAGCAAGCTTAACTCAAATAGATGCAGAAAAATTAAGACAAAATGGTCCTAAAAATATTCATGAAGCAAGACTTGCAATAATTAAGAAGGTTAGATTAATTACCGGCCAGCCAAATGCGGATGAAATAATACAGGAGCTTGCACTAGTGCATCCAGATCAGGCAGAATTTATAGCGTTTCTAAAAAGTACACCAACAAGAAAAGATAAAGAAACCCAACAGATATTAACAACTCCAGCAATTGATATGTATGAACAACAAGTACAAGCCGATCTAGAAGCTGCCCGAAGAAGAAGCGGCAACTCAAGAAGATAAATTAGAATTCAAAACTCACACACTTCACACTCCCCCCGCCTTTTATATATTCGTCCATTTCAACTTCATGAAGAACATATCCAAGTCCTTCCAATTTTTCCCGCAAAGGTTTAGATTGTCCTTTCGCAAAAACGATATTTTTTCCCGCACGTATTAAATTACACGCTAAAAATTTGTTATCTTCATCATTTGTCTCAATCACATTCGCGAAACTTTCATAGACTTTTTTGATGCCTTCCGGCTTGAACGATTTCGGATTAATCATCACCAGATCCGGACGCAGAGGAGCAAAACATGTGTCGAGATGATAATAATAGGGATTAATTAGTTCAAAGTCGATAACTTCTGCTTCCAAAAATTTTTCAAGATATGGTTTGGCTTCTTTTTGCGATCGTTTCCCCCATCCGAAAAAATACCGTTTGCCGTCATTCAACAAATCGCCCTGGCCTTCAAAAAAAATGTCACTGGGCAATGACAATGTTTTAAAACCGAATGTTTCTACAAAATATTTGGCGGCAAAATCTGCCTCTGCACGGCGTTGGGGATATTTAAAATTGGCTTTTATGAAGCTCTTCTCTACTACTTGACCAAAATTCGCAGAATACACCATGTCGGGCAAGCCTTTCACAGCTTGAATCTCGTACACTTCTACGCCGAAGGATTGATACAAGGATTTTATTGTTTTGTACGACTCCCGGACTTTAACATGATCCACTTTATTAGAAACATGCATCCACGGGTTTATTTCGTACTCAATGTCGTAATAGTCGGGCGGGCACATAAGAATCCGTTTCATAGGAATTTTAGTATACACAAATTTTTGAAGAAAAAATAAAGTAGAAAAATCAGATATAATTTTCGATTTAATCCTATAATTATCATGCTAATTAGACTTATAACATTTAATTCGCAAAGTATAAACTACTCACTTAATAATTTGATAAGTTATTAATCGATTTAGCTTGCGGCCTACTTTACAGTAGGGGTTATGGTCGATGTAGGAGTAATCTTAGGAGCATTTGTCGGTGCTGGTTTGTAAATATCAAAATTAACCCCGGTTACTTCACTTAAAGTTCTGGGTAAATTTAACACATGATTGTCACCCTGGCTTTCTTGTGGAACTGGTACTTGATTAATTAAAGAAGGAAAATATTTATTTGCTACACCTAAAGCAACTGCCAAACAAAGGAAAATTTCAATTTCATGTTGCTTAATGGATTCCCCGAGTGTTTTTTTAGAATGATCTTTTTTAGTACTAGTTATATCAATTCCTTTAAGATATGCTATCAAATCCTCAGTCGAATTTCCCTTTGATTCCGCTGCCATAAGAAACACTATGTCAATAACTATCAATTATGATCAAAATGTACTGAAATTTTAGTTTTAAATTAAAAGTATTTGTTCAATAAAATTGAACTATTAAATACACTTACATTATTAAGACGTCTTTAATTTTATATATACCACATAACCGAACAAACTGCAAATGGTGTATGGTATGATTATTTCATGAAAAAACGAGTACTTTCGGGAATCCGGGCAAGCGGCCGGTTGCATATCGGCAACTATTTGGGCGCCGTAAAAGGCATGCTCGCCCTTCAGAATGATCCAGAATACGAAACTCTGTACATGGTGGCCGATGCACATTCAATCACCACTCCCTTCAATATTGAAGAACTGCGGAAAAACCGGCGTGAAGTAATTATCGACTATTTAGCCGCCGGACTCGATCCGGAAAAAAGCATTATTTTTCAGCAGGCCGACGTGCCGCAGCACTTTGAACTCGCCTTTTATTTTTCTTCCGTTGTAACCATTGCCAAAATGCAGCATCTGCCGACATTTAAAGATAAAGTTAAACAATATCCTCAGCATGCCACTATGGCTCTTTTAAATTATCCAATTTTGATGACCGCCGATATTCTGGTTTATAAAGCATCGCTTGTGCCGGTTGGGATAGACCAGGAACCGCATCTTGAGGTTTCCCGTGAAATCGCCCGGCGCATGAACGCCGATTTTGGCACCGACTTCCCCGAACCAACCCGTTTTGCCACAAAGGGTGAATATGTACCTTCTTTAAAAGGCGAAGGAAAAATGGGCAAGTCTGTGGAAGGTAGTTATATTAATTTAACGGATTCGCTTGATGAAATTCGCAAAAAAATTCGTTCCATCCCCACGGCTACTGCAGCCGGAGGCGAAATGACACCAGGCACCAAAGCGCTGTTTACATTCGCCGACTTATTTATTCCCGAAAAAGCTTCTGAATTCAAAAAGCAGTATGAAGAAGGCACATTGCAGTTTGTACAGATTAAGGATGCTGTTGCCGAAGGAATTTCTGCCGAATTAAAACCGCTTCAGGAAAAACGATCACAGCTTGAAGCCGATTCTGCCTATGTAGACCGCGTAATTGCCGAAGGTTCACAAAAAGCCCGCACGCTTGCCGCCGAAACCGTTGCCGAAGTCAAGAAAAAAATGGGCTTGGGATAAATGCTATCACTTGCAAACTTCATTTTAATCTGGAATACTTAATAACATACAGATATGAATAAATCTATCAACTTAATTTCTACTGGCATTACGATCTTTGTATTCCTTCTTTCAGTATTTCAAGTAAGTGCTGATTTAATCGATCCGACATATTTTACGAAACATTGCAAACCGGGAGAAAAAGAGATTACATGCAGTTATAAGAGTGAAAAACCGTTCGGCCCTCTGACCTACGACGAATGTATAAAATTCAGCAATAATCCCAATTATTATGCGCTTACGGGACACAGATCTTCCTTTGGCGGGGAATCAAAATATTGTTTAAAACTTAATGCGGAAGATAATGGAACGGAAGTTTTACTGAAAAAAAATATATACTTGGGAATTGTTATCTTAATAATTACATTAGTATCTCTTGTAGCTTTAACAATAATCAGAAAAAGAAAAACCAAGTAATATTTTATGATCACTCTGTTTATCACAGAAATTATAGAGTTGATTATAGTCTTTGTCTTCGGATTTCGTAATAAAAAAAACCTTGCGGCTGTATTTCTTGTTAATTTGTGTACGAATCCGCTACTAAATTACATTCTTCAATTAAATCTTTCATACAGCTTCTTTGAAGCTAACATTTTCAACCTTATATTTTTGGAAATTATAGTTATATTTATCGAGTGGTTATTGCTTGCCTATGCTTTACGGAAAGGTTTAAAAAAACTTTTTCTGGTATCGGTATGCATGAATACCTTTTCCTTTTTTATAGGAAATTTCATTTTAAAAATAATCTTCAAATTATCCTAAAAACTTCTCACATTTAACAATACTATTTGCATAGTATTGACAAATACTTCTCAATATGTAAATATGATTTCATATGGCATCTAAGACGCCTCCGTTTCAATATAAAGATACTAATCATATACTTATTGCTTTAGCCTGCATTATTGCTCTTGCGTTTATTTTGGGATTTTTATTGGGAAATGGCGGAAAATCTTCCCGCATGAATAAAGTTGTACCATCTCCAGTTGAAGAAATGGAGAATGATGAAACAGAAGAAACATTTTGCACTGCAGACGCTATGCAGTGCCCTGATGGTTCGTATGTTGGCCGAGTGGGGCCAAACTGCCAGTTTGCTCCCTGCCCTGGTACAAATTAATTCTCCTTCGTGTGTGACCTAAGGCACAAAAAGATCTTGACATTCACCAAAGAATACTCCATTATGTAATTAATAATGAAAATTCCTTTCTTTGTCTTTATAACAATTACCTACCTAATTCTTGTTTCGGCTGTGTATTACCTGTATCGATCAAATCAGCAGGCTCTTGTTGCTGCTTCTGCTGCAAAAATTACCCACCAGCCGGCAGAAAAAATTGTAAAACTTCCTCCCGGCGCTGTAAAAATTTCTGAATGTATCCCAACTGAAGGCGAACATTGGGTGCGCCCAGCCGACCTTCCGGGTGGACCATATTACACAGCGTATAACGGAAAAGTGGTTTCTCTTGAATACATGCTGAAGCTTGAAGACCTGCCAGGTGAAAAAACTGCCAAAATGTCTCTTCCTCAGATGGAAGCCTACATGAAACAGAATAATTATGATTTAAATGACTTTGTAGTTCACAACGATAAACATTTCGAACTCACCCCGGCCGAATATAAAAACTTTAGTATTCACTGGAGCCCACCCCATTCTGGATTTCCGGTACCACATATCGATCTTCACATATTTTTAGCTGATCATCATGAACTCGAAATGATTTGTCCTGATGCAAAATTGGAAGAAGTATACTCACCGGAAGTTATCAAGAATATTCAGGAAAATAACATTCCTTTCCCAGAGGCGCCAAAACCATAACTCCTGGCAGTAAACTTTTTCAGATAATAATACCTGTATATGAAATCCGGCAGATCTATATTCATTTCAATGGGAGTTAAGATTTTTTTCCTCCTTATCCTAACCGCCATCATCCCCTTCACCATCACCAACTGGTACTGGTATCAGAACACACAGATAACAACACGCAGTACTGCTGAACATACATTGACAGATATAACAAAAACCGCTTCCAGTAAAATAGATGATTTCTTAAAAACAAAATTGCTCGGATTTCTTTCCCATTCTCAGGGAGCTTCGCTCTTAAGCGGCAACGTGGCGTTAGTTCAGGATGATCTTTCGAACTTTCTTCTGCAGGACCCCGACGTTATGTCGTTAGCGTATGCCGATAAAAACGGACAGGAACTGGTGAAGGTAACGCGAAACAAACTCTTTAATAAAAATGAGCTGAAAAATATTGCTGATAGTGAAGCATTTAGAGTTGCACTGTTTAAATATGGAAAAGAATATATCGGCCCTGTGATGTTTGATCCTCAGCAAGGGCCCTATATGTCTATCGCCGTGCCCATCGTATTTCCAAAAAATGCCCAGTCTCTAAAAACATTTTCAAGCGGACAAGTAGTGGCCCGCTACGCGGAAGAAGTATTTGGGGTCTTAATCGGAACTGTATCGCTGCGGCAGTTATCTTCGGAAATTGCAGAATTTAAAATCGGAAAAAATGGATATATATATCTGGTTGATTACAATGGTGCAGTAATTTCTCACCGGAATAATCGGTTGGTGGGGATGAATACCGAACTTTATCCGCAATCAGAACCGCAAAATTTTGTTAGGATGAATGCGGTACCAGATCCAAAAGCCGAACCGGTAGCCCGCACAACAGCAAGTTTGGTGGATGTCCCGGTAATTGCTGCACATCAGCGGATTGAACGCACCGGCTGGGCCGTAATTGCCGAAGAACCGCTTGCCGATATTACATCCGATGTGGGCCGGATCCAAACGCAGGCAATGCCGTTATTTCTGGTTCCCGTTATCATTGTTATTTTATTCAGCATATTTATTTCCCGACAGATTACTCATCCTGTTCAACTTCTTGCCGATGCCGCCGATCGGATTGGCAAGGGAGATTTTGATTATCCCATCAACATTCATACCGGAGATGAACTTGACGCACTCGCCGATGCATACAAAAGAATGGCAGAAAATATTAAACATGACCGCACTTCTCTGGTCGAGGAAAAGAATACATTATCAACGGTACTTAAAAATACCGATAATGGAATTGCCGGCCTTAACGCAGACTTTAAAATAATCTTCGCCAACAATGCACTGTCCCGATTATCGCCGTTATCTTTCAACAAACTTCTCAATGAAACATTCGATGATGCAATCCAGCTCTACCGTGATGACGAAAAAATTTCTATAAAACTGTTGCTTCAAGGAGCCGATTCTGCCGAAGTTTTACTCTATAAAGTGATGGTTAATGATGAAAAAAAATACGTCCGGGCAGTTCTTTCGCCTCTTCAGAATTCTGAATCGTCGTCTATTAAGTACCTGCTTACAACATACGATGTTACCAAACAACAGGAACTTGAGGATATGAAGCTTGACTTTGTTTCCATGGCGGCCCACGAACTGCGCACACCGCTTACCGCAATCCGCGGATATCTTTCAATATTTATTCAGGAAACAACAGGACGATATAGTGAGGAACAAAAAACGTTCCTGGATCGGATTCAGATAGCAAGCCAGCAGCTGCTGGCTCTTGTTGAAAATCTTCTCAGTGTGACCAAGATAGAACGCGGCGTCTTTTCAACTGCTCTGCAGCCCACCGACTGGCTGCCGATTGTAGCTCAGACGGTAGATGAATTCAACGGCCGGGCAAAAGACAAAAAAATAAATCTTGTATATACTCCGCCGAGCTTACCTTCGCTTACTGTTCTGGCCGACAAGCTTCGTATAACAGAAGTTATAAACAATCTTCTCTCCAATGCTTTGTCCTACACATATCCTGGTGGAACTGTTGAAGTGTTTGTTGATTACACTGATAAAGAAGTTATTACCCACATTAAAGATACCGGTGAAGGGATTCCAAAGGAAGCCTTGTCGAAGCTGTTTACCAAGTTCTTCCGTGTGGCGGGAAGGCTGGCCCAAGGCTCGAAAGGAACCGGGCTTGGATTGTATATTTCCAAAGCTATTGTAGAAATGCATGGAGGCAAGATATGGGTGGAGTCTGAGCTGGGAAAAGGCTCTACATTTAGCTTCTCGCTCCCCACATCTAAACTGCCGGTAAATCAGGATTCCATTCAGAATTAATCTTCATTAATTTTTTCAATATAACCGATCTTAACCAGATTGAATTTTGACCTATAATATTATATAATATACATATTATATATGTCATTAGAAGCTCATACTCCCCCACCAGAAACTCCACAAAACGTAGAAAGAAAAACCATCATTCTTTCGGATTATCAACTATCTTCAATTATGGAATTTCCTGGATATTCTACTAAAGATAAAAGAACTATTGCCTATGCTGGCTTGGGTGGAATCTTAACTATTACCGAAATAGGCCAACTAAGAGCTGCTTTTTCATCCCTACGCAAAGTAGACTCAACTCATACCTTCAGTGCCGATATTCTGAAGGATCTTATGGCCAATACTGAAGATCCTGAATTGAAAAAAGTATTGAAAAAAATTCGCAAATTTATTGATGTCGAAGTTGTTACTGCAGCACATCTTTCAGATATCGCTTCTTTTGAACAACTATCCTTACACACTCGTTTTGTAATCAGTCAGATGAAACAGGATTTTTTTGATAACGCAAAAGAAGAACTAGAAGATAAAACCGTGATTGTTATTTCACGATTCAAAAAACCAAGCCCTCATTATTTAAAAGCCATAGAAGATACAGAAGGTGAAAGTACTGTTGAAAAAGTTACGATTGCTTTAGAAAACAGAGATGAAAAAATCAAACAGGTAAGCCACGAATTTGTCAATGTAGCGCTAATTCCCATACATAATGGAAAAGATCATTCAAACAAACTTCACCAACAAACAAAGCTTTTAAACACACGAGTTGATGAAAATTTTGAAGGCGATTATGCCGAAGCAATACTGATGAAAACAATGTTAACGAAGGAAATGAAAGGAGCATTATATGGTATGACAAGCATTGTGGCCTGTATGCCGCTTTTACATGTGCTAAATGAACATAACCGAGATAATCCAGTTGTTCAGTCGCTAATCAATTTTATTCCTCCTTTTGTAGCCGATTTGGTAACATTCTGGGGGCAACTGGCTCCATGGCTCGAAGATGAAACACTTTCTAAGAAAGCAATCGAGTTTGGAAAACGTCTACTAACTGGATCGCATCGAAGATCATTTAGTACAAGTGTTCTTACTACTGCTCTCGGAAGTGCTGGAGCAGAAATGGTAAATGATACATACGGTTCGGTTCCTGGATCAATAGTTTATGGAGGTGTACCATTTTTGGTTGCTGCTATTACAACTCATGATACTATACGGGCTTTACAGAAACAGACAGGTAAATCATATTTACAAACTGCAAGGATGATGTTTGCCAATAATCCAGTTCACCTTGGAATAGATACCGGTGCGACTCTCACATTCCCTACTGCTGTTGGTGTGCTTGGTTTTGGTGGACAGATGAATAACCCCATGGCAAAAGCACTCATTGAAGGAGTGGAAGAACATGCTATAGCATCCGCTTTCACGATGCTTCAATTATATATCGGTCAGACTTATCATCTACGAAGAAGAATGGAAAAAGACTTGCAAAAATGGATGAAAAAAGGCCTGATTGGTAAAAATTCTTCTAAAATACCATCCCTAGAGCAAGAAGCGCCAGAGGAATAAAGATTACGTACCATGCCACCGGAATACCTGCTGATGGAATTGTAGGCACTGCTGTACCTTCACGAGTTGGTGTTGGCGTGTTTGTATTATTTACCGCAATCACAATTTCTGTTGGTGTGGGTGTTGGCGCTGATGTAAATGTTGGCTGCGGTGTATAGGTTGGGTATGGGGTTGCGGTTGGCAGCACTGTCGGTGTTGCAGACGGGAACGGCGTGTAGGTAGGATATGGCGTATAGGTTGGAATCGGCGTGTATGTTGGCACAGGAGTATAGGTTGGGATCGGTGTTGGGGTAGCAGTTGGTGTTGGGGTGTAGGTTGCCGTAGGTACAGGCGTCTCGGTTGGAGTTGGTGTCGGTGTACTTTCTGCAGGCACACAACAAATTGTACCTTCGGTTTCGCAGCGCTCCCCATTTGTTTTTCCTCCGGATGATGTACATGCTTCTTCTGTCATGCAGGTGCTCGGCTGCTGGCACGCAATAACGGTTGGCGTCGGGGTTAAGGTTGGTGAAGGCGACGGTGTATTTGTCGGTGTAGCTTCTGGAATACATATATTCGAAGCGGTTGCCGCAGGTCCTTCTCCGCATGAATTTATCGGCGTAACATTACACGTATATTTATGATTCGGAATCGGCGTAAATTGTACAGCTTTATTTGATGTTGTCGTGGTTAAGATGGTATTGCCGGTATTTTCGTCAACAACTTCTACTTTGAATGAGGTTGCACTACCGTCACTGTCCCAAGAACATGAGGCGCCGTTGGCAGGACACATTGGTTCTGTTGTAGCTCGATTTACCGTCGTTTGCGGAGCCCGCAGTAAATACAGAGCCACGACTAAGCCAATAAGTATGACTACTGTGAATATGGATAGTATTAATATTCTCTGTTTCTTTTTCATACGATTACTTACATAACGGACAACTTACTTTAACATTCGTTACAGCCTTAGGAACGGTACACATGGTTGGCGTCGGTGTGATGGTTGATGTTGGCGATGGGGTTAAGGTTTGAGTTGGTGTTGGTGTCTTGGTGGGTGACGGCGTGGGTGTTTTTGTTGGCACTGGTGTGGATGTCGTTGTAGGTGTTGGTGTTTTTGTGGGTAAAGGTGTTGGCGTCTTGGTTGGCAATGGTGTTGGTGTTTTTGTAGGTGTCGGTGTAGGCGTTTTTGTTGGAGATGGAGTCGGCGTTTTTGTAGGTGATGGTGTCGGTGTTTTGGTAGGCGTTGGCGTTGGTGTCTTAGTTAGTGTTGGAGTAGGCGTCTTGGTTGGCAATGGTGTTGGTGTTTTTGTAGGTGTCGGTGTAGGCGTTTTTGTTGGAGTAGGCGTGGGTGTTTTCGTAGGAGTAGCAGTTGGTAATGCACAGATTAAGTCGACAATGCTTAAGAACGCTTCCGGCCATGAGGTGGCATCTGGTTTATATTTATAATTTTCTGCTTTGCCTGCTATGGCTTTTAATGTTGTTTCATCTATCTGCGAACCTACTCCGTACCCCAGAACATAGTACACAATACCCGAACTTCTTCCGGTATTTGCAAAATTGATTGCACCCGTACTATTGGCGCTTTTTCCCAACCAATCATGATTGGCCTTTCCATCGGAAAGTAAAATAACTACTCTATTCAATGCTGTTGCAGCTAGCTGTTGATTAGCAAGACGGATTCCGCATTCAATACAAGTACCCGACTTAATATATTTGACTCCATCAATTGCAGTTTGAACCGCATTTAAGTCTGAACTCAAACTAATATGAACAGTAGAATTATTATCAGATGAAAGAGTACCTGTTCCGTCATTCCCCTGCGCTCCGAACGAAATAACGCTGATTTTTGCGGTAGCGCCGGTCATAGAAGCGATTCGTGACACCAGTGTTTTTGCCGACTGTTTAGCCCATTCTAGTTTCGACCTGCCGTCCGACTCTTTTTGAGTCATTGTACTGGAACGGTCAATAACTAAAACGATATTCGTGTTATATAACGTACAGGTTGAAGGAGTTGTTGCTTCATTTTGTGTTGTGAACTTTGTCGAACGGAAGACCAATGTGAGTGCAAAAATTGCTGACATGAAAATGAGCATCATGGCAATTATTGCAATCCGTTTGTTATTCTGGCCTTTCGAAGGTATAGCTGGAGGTGTTGGAGGAGGCGGAGGCGGTACTGGCGGTTCACCAACGGAAGGCGGTGTTGATTCAACGGGCGGTATACTTGGTTGTTCTGGAGCTGGCCCAGCAGGTTCAGAAGAAACAGGAGGAGGAGAAGATTGTACTGGCGCTTGAGGTTCGGACGAAGGAAAAATATCGGACTGGCTTAACGGTTTGGATTCTATAGTTGTGTCGACAGGCGAAGATACAGGATTCCCTGCAGAAATATCTGATAAAGATGGACTGCTGGATGCAGGTGGTTCCGGTTGATTTTGTGAATTATCCATTTGATACATTTAGAGCAAAATGCCTGTTAGTACTTACGATATCATCAATAAAAAATAAATACAAGTAGAATATTGTCGGGTTTGTTATAATCTCTGTATGGATCTGCAGGAAAAAATAAAACTTATTCAGCAAGTCGGTGAAGAAATAATTACAACAGAAGACCTTACCGCCCTTCTTTCTTCCAACGAAAAAATTATTGCCTACGACGGCTTCGAACCTTCGGGGCAGATTCATATTGCGCAAGGACTTCTCAAAGCAATTAATGTCAATAAAATGACAAAGGCAGGCGTGACTTTTAAGATGTGGGTTGCCGACTGGCATGCCTGGGCCAACAATAAAATGGGCGGCGACTTGGAAAAAATTCAGACTGTCGGAAAATATTTTATTGAAGTCTGGAAAGCATGCGGAATGGATCTTACGAATGTAGAATTCCACTGGGCCTCGGATTACGTAAAAAAAGACAGCTACTGGAAACTGGTTCTCCAGATTGCGAAAACAAATTCGCTGAAACGGTTTATTCGGACGGCAGAAATTATGGGCCGCGAAGAAAGCATGGACTTAACCGCCGCGCAGATTATTTACCCATGCATGCAGTGTGCTGATATATTTCTCCTTGGAGCTAAAATTACCCAGCTTGGGATGGATCAGCGGAAAGTGAATATGCTCGCCCGCGAAATTGGGCCAATGCTTGGATACTGGAAACCGGTTGTAGTGAGCCATCATATGCTTATGGGTTTGCAGAAACCATCTGGACAAGATGTCATCCTGAGCGGAGCGAAGGATCCAGAAAACAGTTCAACCAGAAATGACAAAATTTCCCGAACAATTGCTCTTAAAATGTCGAAGTCCCACCCGGATTCGGCAATATTTATGACGGATACGAGAGAAGATATTAAACGGAAAATATCCAAAGCCTGGGCTCCGGAGGGAGAAATTAAAGAAAATCCGGTTCTGGAATACTGTAAATACATCATCTTCCCTGCACTTGAAGACGCTTCGGACTTCGGACTTTCGACTTCGGACTTTAAAGTCGAACGTCCGGAGAAATTTGGTGGAAATCTGGAAATTAAGTCGTATGAAGAACTGGAAAAATTGTACGCCGACAAATCGCTTCATCCGATGGATTTGAAACAGACTGTTATTAAACTGCTTGATGAACTTCTTCAGCCGGTGCGCAAGCATTTCGAAGAGAATGCCGAAGCCAAAAAACTTCTGGAAACCGTAAAAAGCTACCAGGTGACAAGATGATTCTTCATTTTCGACGAAAGTGAAAAAAAGCATATATAGTGTATAATACAGATATACATTTAAAAATATTTATTTTAACTCTATGAGAAATATTGAAGCATTGAGACCTCCACAAAAAAATATAATTCCTCAAGTTGAACAAAATCAACCTGAAAACTTAAAATCTTTTACTGGACCAGCCAAACAATTAGAAGGATTCGCGAATCATCGTATGTTTTCTAAAACTGGAACACCGGCACCTAGTGCTGATGATGATTATGCAGCTCAACAAGCTCGACAATTAGAAGAAGATAGAAAATTCTTGGAACAACTAAGAGCAGCAGAAGCTGAAAGAAGAGCTAGAGAATCTCAAAATCAAAATAATCAAGGTAATAATAGCGGTGCATCTGGAACTGCAACGTAAGCTGATTTAATTACCTAAAACGTCTCTATATGAGATAGCCTATCTTCTCTGAGTAGTGGCTTAATATTCTATAATTATTTCTGGAATCTGTAAAAAGGCGTCAGGTGGCGAAATAATTAAGGAGATAAAATAGCATCTTCCGGTAAAGTCGCAACCAATTTTATTACATCTGGATCAATTCCCTCGAAAGTTTGAAACAAATAATTTTCTACAAATTCTTGCCTATACCCTGCGGCAACCCCATGGTAGATTAACCTATTTGCCATGCTATGCCGAAGCCGAGAATTTTGCACTTCACGTTGATACTTTTCTATCCCATTTAATCCAGAATAATTTCTGAAATTTTCTTTAAATTTGCGGGCGAGTTTTTTTGCTTCTGCTGTATGAAGTCCACTTTGTAAAGTTTTAAAAAAATTTTGTAACTGAATCAAATTATCAGAACCTGCTTGTGGATCTAAATAACTTGTAATTACTTTCATATCATCTTTATTGTAAGGAGGAAATTCAACCAGGTGCGGAGCAGAAAGCCGAATATACATTGCAATCGTATTTAAAGTATCTTTGCGAAGTTGTGCCCACATTTCACGGAAATGGTCATCATTAATTGTGAAATGAGGGTATACAAAGTCTGTTTGAATATCTACTCCATAACTCTTATGCATGGTATTTAATGCTTGTTTCCAGCGGGCAAGTTGCGCGCTGTTTAAAACAGAATCTTGGAATGCTCTAATATCATCAAGACCTCCGCTTACCACACTGTGTGCTACTTCAATTCCAATTGCTTCTTCACTTTGTGGCCATAAGCCATTTCCTACTATTTCTGCATTAAGCCAGTTATTTTTTACTAGACCTCCATTATCTGGTATCACAACTCCCTTTTTTATTTCCATCCAAAATTATACCAAATAGCCTGTGCTAACAATATAAACACAGGTATAGACGGGTTTATAATTTAGGTTTTAATTCTTGCAGTAGTTTAGGATCCAAATCCATAAATGAAGCCCTAACAAAGTTCTGCATCAGATGTTCTTTATATCCTCGTTGAACAAAATGATCTGTCAGAACTAAAGCCATCTGGTGGCGCAACACTCTATTTTCTTCTCTAATTCTATTTTTTTCTGCAGGAGGACATTCTGAAAAATTCTTATAATTATCTTTATACTTTCCGGATAATTCCAATGCATGAGGCGAATGATAAACTTGGTGAACTTCATTAAAAAAAGGTTTTGCCCCTAATGCGCCTACAGATCTATCCATATCAGCAAACAAAGCAGTTAAAAAATCCGGAATATCAACACGGATTAATGAACGATTCCTTCCTTCCGCAATAAAAAGTGCATAATTTGCCAGCACTATTAACGTATGTGTTGTAGTTTGAGACCATAAATATCTCAATCTATCTTCAAAAGAAATTAAAGGGTTTTCATTTGAAACTTCAATATGATGTGAAGAATGCATTCCCGACGATGACTTAAGTAATTTTGCCATTTGTTTAGGAGATAAGACACTGTTATTAAACCTGCGTATTTCAGGAGGTTTATCTTGAAGAAGCGCATGGGCCATTTCAAAAGCTATCGCTTCGAAATGCTGAGGCCATAAGCCATTTCCTACTATTTCTGCATTAAGCCAACTATCTTTTGCTGCACCTGCCTTATCTGGCATCACCACTTCCGTTTTTCTTTCCATCCGAAATTATATCAAATATCCCTTTGGAGCAGCTTAAATATGAATATTCTTTATGCTTTCCCCCGCTCAATCCACGCAGGAACTCCATCGGCATCTGTTACTTCCCATAATTCAACGTCTGTTGGTTTTTTAGATCGTACACAGAGTGTACCAGCTTCTAATTCTCGGGGAGAATAATTCAGCATTGTTGAATTATAGTCTGTATAGAGCAACGTATGATGAGGAAGTTGATCGGCTGTATAGAATGCCATAAGAAGTTTGGCAACTGCAATCTCTTGCATTCCCGTCCATATATCTGCAGGGGGAGGCTCAAACTGTAATTTTTTTTGTTCAATTTCTGTCATACCCAACTATATTATTTAATTTTTTAAATACTATAAAAAATCTGTTAATATAATGTAAGCTGGAGGTGGTTGACGTTTCATATCAAACGGTGTACCATAGAGGGTATGATAACTACCAAAGAACTTCAGGAATTTAGTAAACTTCTCCGCTATGACATTCTCACATCTTCCACAGCGGCAGGATCGGGGCACCCGACTTCTTCCCTTTCTGCAGTAGAACTGATGGCGACACTTATGTATGGCGGATATTACCGATATGATTTTGAGAATCCAGACAATATTCTCAACGACCGTATTATTTTCTCAAAAGGCCATGCGTCTCCCCTCTTCTATTCGCTCTATCAAGTTGCAGGAGCAATTTCTTATGATGAACTGATGACTCTTCGCAAATTTGATTCCAATTTAGAAGGCCATCCAACGCCAAAATTCAAATATACCGAAGCAGCCACCGGCTCGCTTGGCCAGGGGCTTTCTATCGGATTGGGAATTGCATTAGGGGTGAATTTAAAATTAAACGATACGTCATTGCGAGGAGGAACGACGAAGCAATCCCTACCAAAAACATTTGTTCTTCTTGGTGATTCTGAATTTGCCGAAGGCCAAATTTATGAGGCGCTTGAGATTGCAGGACATTACAAAGCAAGTAATCTGGTGGGAATTTTGGATGTGAACCGTTTGGGCCAGCGCGGTGAAACCATGCTCGCCTGGGATTTACAGACGTACGAAAACCGTGTGAAAGCTTTTGGATGGAATGTTATTACTCTGTGGGACGGCCATGAGATAGAAAAAATCCGCCAGGCATATGCCAATATCTACGGCGCAGCAAATGATATGGCTCTTGATAGAACAAAGCCGACCATGATTATTGCCAAAACCATGAAAGGAAAAGGAATTTCATTTCTTGAAAACAAAGATGACTGGCATGGCAAGCCGGTGCCAAAAGACATGCTGGACCAGGCTCTTCGGGAACTAGGCGAGGTCAATAAAACTATTAAACCAGAAATTCAAAAACCAGAGAAATTAGTTGAAAGTCGCAAGTCCGAAGTCCGAAATCTGCAAGCTATGAGCGATCAGCCATCAGCTATAAGTTATGACAAACCAGCGGCTACTCGCGAAGCGTATGGCGATGCATTAGTTATGATGGGCGAAAAATATCCGAACCTGGTTGTGCTCGATGCTGAGACTTCTAACTCTACATATGCTGATAAATTCGCGAAGAAATTTCACGACCGTTATTTTGAAATGTTTATCGCCGAACAGAATATGGTTGGTGTTGCTTGCGGCCTGGCCCGGGTAGGCTTCATTCCCTATTTGTCAAGCTTTGCGGCATTTTTGACACGAGCGTTTGACCAAATCCGCATGGCACAGTACAGCGAATCAAATATTAAAGTTGTCGGTTCTCATGCCGGAGTTTCGATCGGCTATGATGGATCTTCGCAGATGGCATTGGAAGATATTTCAATGATGCGGAGTATTCTGGAATCAGTTGTATTATATCCGTCCGATCCAATTTCAACATTAAAATTAACAGAACAAGCATTTAATCATGAAGGAATTGTCTATCTTCGCCTTACGCGTGAAAAAACACAGTCATTATATAAACCGGAATATACATTTCAGATTGGCGGATCCAAAGTTCTGTATGAAAGTTCGACAGACTCCGCAGTGATTTTTGCAGCTGGAATAACAGTTCATGAAGCCTTAAAAGCATATAACGAACTATCACAGAAAAATATTAAGGTTGCGGTTGTAGATCTGTACTCCGTAAAACCAATTGATGAAAAAACTATTATTGCTCAGGCTAAAAAATCCGGACACGTGATTATTGTCGAAGATCATTATCCGGCCGGCGGAATTGGTGAAGCAGTAAAGAATGTTTTGTCTACCTTCGCGAAAGAAATATCAAAGCCGGTTGCTGTCAGCCATTTATGTGCCCAGGCTATTCCGCATTCCGGTTCACCAGCAGAGCTTATGGAGTATGAAGGAATTGATTCTGCCGCAATCGTAAAAGCAGTAAAGTCACGTTTGTAATGGTTTCATTCATCAACCTTGGAGTTATATTAATTCAATTATCACTGGTTGTAACCTGGTATAGGAACTGGTCTGACATCAAGAGCTCTTCGGAGTTCATTACGAATTTTATTGTTTCCCTTTGGAAACAGCACTCCATTCATCAGACCAGCAGGAAGTGTTAATCCAAAAATATCAGAATAATACTTCAATAACCGTAGATCACGTTCTGGATCCTGATAGACTAAAGGCGCCAGATTACCGGCTAACATCTGTTCTCTCCAAAATAATTGTATTGCTGCCGGATCATCGTAGTATTTAGCACAGCTTGGATGCTCTTTATTAAGTCCGGTGAGATCTTCCGGGTTTTCACTACCAGTAATTCCTTCTTGTATGATGTCAATAAGTGGATTATCTTTGAACGTTTTGCTCGTATGAAAAAATCTATACAATGCTTCATTACAGACAATACTGTTGATACAATCAAGGGGAACCCCTGGAACAGGAATGATAAAGGGCGGCCGGTCTGAAGGAATAGTCGGAAAGAATCCCGGATGATGTGTACCCTTACCCTGCCCTCTCTTTATATTTCCAGCTGACTGCTGCTGATATGACTTAAATAATTTTTGTAAGTTCACCGACACTTTTGCAATACCGAAATCCTGATCTGGAGAGTACTCCATCCACGGCGCATATATCGGATCCTTTGCCTGTTCCAAACGTGTCTTAAGTATCCCGGCTATACGTTGAAGTTGTTTCGGCTCCATCGAACCTAATGTATCAATGGTTGTCGAAAGAAACGAAAACATAAAACCGGTAGCATCAAATATTTTTTGCTTTAGTAAGTCTAAATTTGCTTCTGTTACTCCTCCTTGTTGAGCTAGTTCTGCGATATAATTTACACAATCCATACATTCAAATCTTGCTTTTTTAACTCTTTCAGGAGTATGCAGCGCACCAAGAACTCGCACTACATCGGCATTATAATTGGTATCTGTAGAGTTGAACCACACTGCCTGAAGAGTAGATCTATATCCAGGATCCGGAATCATTTCCCAGAACTGTCGCCGTAGTTCATACCGCACACTTAATTCAGTATCATAGGATTGAAGGTATTGGCCAGGAATAAGAGAACCGCAACCAAACAGTCGCACAACTGCTCTTCCAGCAGTAACATGTACGGCTTCATCAAAAGGAAATAACTGTTCAGGATGTGGAGTCAGAAATTGTAAAGATCGCCGGCCACCAATAGTTTGATTATGTAATGCTAATAATGCCTCGCGTCTGCTAAAAATCCCCCTGTTATAAAGAATTTCTTGAAATTCATGAGCAGTCTGATTTATGACACCTAATAATTGATATCCTTCTTCATTGCCACTTTCAATTTTTTTATTTGGCTGTTCCCTTTCCATAGTAGAAGATAACCATTAAAATCCTATAGTTATTATACACCATCTGATATTTTATGACTAAGGTCGATTATTAATGAAGAAAAAGCAGCTTATAAACTTCCCAGAATCCCCAGATCGCAAGCGCAATAAACGCCAGACTTCCCAAAAATGAAACTATCGAATTCTTAACGATCGCAATAGTTTTGTTTGGAGAAACAAACAAAAATGCATTTAAAATCATATGCCCGGCCAAAACTCCGATGGAGAAACCGAACACATTAACTATGTTAAACAGCGGCACATATCCGGCGAAATCATCGAGACCGAGAATAAAAGGTATCGTAAATGACATTAAAAACACTCCAAACAAAGTTTTTTTGCCGGAAGCTTTCATCGAAGTATGCGGAATAATGTACTTTAAGATCGGATTTACTAGTTTATTTATAGCAACCAATATTCTCTCAAGAATATCGACGGCTTTACCCAGTATTCCGCCAGCATGATGCAGATCTTCTTTGGCATGTTCTACACCGTCCTGCGCTAAACGGAGAAGAACCAGCGCGGCAATAAAGATCATGATTGCCAAAAGCCATTCTACCTCTTTAAAAAAGCTCCAGATTGCCAAAACAGCCATGGTGCCGACCGCATTCCCCACCGCGGTGCCGATCTCAATTGCAACCCTGTTCTTCCATCCTGGGTAGACAGACATGAGATTGCCGATGAAAATTGCAAAATCTACTGATGTTTTTAAATAGATGGTAGTTCCCACAATAATATCGCCCCAGTGTATTTGTGTGAGAATGTCTTCGCGGGAGAATTTATTCAGCGCGATAATTTCTAGGTATAAAACTATTGACAAGAGTATAAAAATCACGAACGTAAGAATAAGGGGAAGATACTGCCTTAAAAAAATCGATTCCTTCTGTTTCATTTTATGATTATATCAGATCTATAAGCATCTTTTAATTCTAGTCTGGCAGGTGGCCCCACTTCGTTGAAACTTCGCGGGGCAAACAGGAGCGCAGATATCCGTTTTGAGGGTGTCACCGAGGGTGCCCCTCCTGACTAGGGTGTCGGTGCCCCGAAAAACGGGTATCAAGCGATGTAATATATAATAGAGCGATTGACAGAATCTACCGGACTGAAAAAATTATTCTTTTGAAGATAAATGGGAATGTTTCAGCCGAACGAACGATAAAAATACCAAAATGAAGGATGAAAAACCGGTAAGCATAACAAAATCAAATGGATTCAGGTGAACAACTTTAAACAACAATTCGGCCGATGGAATATACAAAATAGCCGCTTGGGCGATAAATGGAATAACAAACGCAATCCAGAAAATTTTAGACTTCAACCTTGGTATATGTTTAAAAAACCAGCGGTGTTCAAGCCAGGTATCAAGAAAAATAAATGACTGTATTAGTGCAAGAACGGTAAACGCGGCTGTCGCCCCCACATTATGCCATGTGTCCGGCGGTTGATCGGCTAGATGCATCTGATATCGGTAGAAATAATAAGCTATAAACACAAACACCGTTGCAAAAAAACCCTGGAGAAATATGCGGATAAAATCGGGCTTTTCAAGAAGAGTCATGGATTTTTTAGGTCCTTGTTTCATGAGGCGTTCTTCATGAGGGCTGTAAGCTAAAGCAAGCGCCGGTACACCATCGGTTACCAGATTGATATATAAAAGCTGAATGGGCAGAAATAATGGCGGCAGGCCAAGCATAAGGCCGCCGATTAAAGACATCGCTTCGGCAATATTACATGATAAGAGATAGATAATAGAATTCTTGACATTTTTAATAATATTGCGGCCTTCTTCTATGGCATTTACGATTGTCGCAAAATTATCGTCGGCGATTACGATGTCTGCCGCTTCACGGGCAACATCGGTACCAATAACGCCCATCGCGAGTCCGACATCCGCCTGTTTAAGCGCAATCGAGTCATTCACGCCGTCACCTGTTACTGCGACAACTTCTCCGAGTTTTTGATACAGCGCTACAATCCGTTGTTTATGAAACGGTGTAGTTCTGGCGAATATCCGGACTTTAGGAAGTTTTTCCATAAGTTCTTCGTCCGTATATTTTTCAACTTGTGAACCATTGAGAATTTCATCGCCTTCTTTTAACAATCCTACATAGGAACCGATTGCCTGAGCGGTTATCTCATTATCTCCGGTAATCATTACTACACTAATACCAGCCATATGAGCTTTGCGAATAGCCTCGTTTACCTCGGGGCGGGGCGCATCATGAATCGCAACCATTCCTAGAAAAATTAAATCATCTATAGACTTCCGACTTCGGACTTCGGCTTGCCCGCCGAAGTCTTGACGAAGGCGGGACTTCGGACTATTTTCTGGTTTATATGCAAATGCCAAAACACGGAGCCCTTTTCTTCCCCACTCTTCTAAAGTTTTTTCAATTTCTTTTTTTCGCTCGTCCGTTAATGGTTCAACTTTGTTATGAATCATGATTTGACTTGATATTGAAAGAATACTTTCCGGCGCCCCCTTTGCATAGACCATCTGCTTGGGACTTTCGACTTCGGACTTCGGACTAACCGCTACCCACATCCGTTTCGTTACCGAATCAAAGGGCATTTCATCGGTAGTTTCCCACTGTGATCGTACGGCTTCTACATGCATATCCATTTTTTCAGCGAGAATAAGCGGCGCACCTTCGGTGGGATCGCCTAGTACATCAAATGATTTCTCTATATTTTTTGAAGAAGCCTGCACCGGAACCAATGAAGCTGTCGAACAGAGAATGCTGCAGTGTAATAATTCTTTAGTTGCTGAATCCAACTGACTTTGACCGATTTCAACCGATTTTAACTGATTATTCACAAATAATTCCTTGACCTGCATTTTATTTGTAGTAAGCGTTCCGGTTTTGTCGGTACAGATTAAGGTAACGCTTCCGAATGTTTCTACGGCCGATAATTTACGGACGATTGCTTTTCGTTTGGCCATTTCCTTTACCCCAATCGCGAGAGTGAGAGTAAGGACAGCCGGCAAACCTTCGGGAACAACAGCCACCGCAAGTGAGACTGCCAGAAGAAAGGCTTCAAAAAGGTTGGTGCCGTCGCCGCGTGACAAAAAGAAAACAATCACTGATGCGGCAATACCGATTAATCCGATCGCTTTCGTAAGAGACTCCAATTTTTTCTGAAGCGGGGTTTTGGGTTCTTTGATTGTCGATAAATTTTTAGCGATTTCTCCAAACTTGGTATTGGCGCCGGTATTGATAACCTGTGCGTGGGTGCGGCCTCGTGTAACCACCGTTCCCATGTAAATCTCATCGCCGTTTTTTTTACTAACCGGCAACGATTCTCCGGTTAAAGCGGATTCGTTCATTTCAAGCTGCACGGCATGGATCAGTTTCGCATCGGCCGCCACTTTGCTCCCCTCTTCTAGATAAATAATATCGCCGGGTACAATATCACGGCTGTCAATTTCGTGTTCTTCACCATCCCGAAGTACCCGTACTTTGGTGACACTCATTTGAGAAAGTGCTTCGATCGCCGCTTCGGCCTTTTTTTCCTGATATACGCCAAATAACGCATTTAAAAAAACGATCGCCAGAATAAGGCTGCCATCAACTGCTTCGCCGATGCCGATTGCCAGCACTGCCGCAATAAGAAGCAGAATCGACAAAAAATTATTGAACTGACCAAAAAATACCGCGATAAAACCGGGTTTTTTCGGCGGTTCCAACAGATTATGGCCAAATTGTTTCAGCAGATTTTCTGCTTCCTGAGTTGTTAAGCCTTTCATATAATGTTGAGTAAGACTTCGGCTTGCCCGCCGTAGTTCTCGGTTAAGTCGGAACGGAGGCGGGACTGTATAATTTTTCAAACGCCTCTTTCATTGTCAAGATAATTCGATTCACGGTAAGCTGCGCTTCACCAAATGTTACATAGCGAGTATTATGCGGAAAATAATGAAAAACCTGGTTGCGCCCTACTTTCCATGTTTCCCAGATCATATCGGCAGTCTCTTTTGTTGAATGTTCTTTAATTTTTTTGTAGAGGGACTTTTCGCCTAAATGGTCAATAAGCTGCGGCGCCATCAGTTTTCCCAGTCGTAAATGATCTGATATATAATCTAAGTGTGAAATATAATCCAAATCAAGAAATAATTTTTTTAAGAATCCTTCGTATGCCTTTGCGTACGGGAAAATAATAAACGAATAATCTTTAAATGAATATTCCGTGTGCCGGATGATGTCATTCATCAGGAAATTACCTTCTAAAATCAGATCTTTCTGGTTCTGAGAAAGATATTCCCAGAACTTTCCATATTCATCATCTACTATCTTGACATTTTTGTCCATAAAATGATTATACTAAAGATCAAGGAATACTTATGAAAAAACTTTTGCATATATTCCACAATAAAGTAATTAAGAATAAATCTTCGTTAGAAAAACCGCTTATTACTATCTCGCGTGAAAAAGGGTCTGGCGGAAAACCCATTGCGTACCTTGCGGCTGAACGATTAGGCCACCCATGGAAAGTCTACCATCAAGATACTCTCGAACAGATTGTTGCCCATCAGGAAGAATTAAGCAACTGGTTTAAATCTCAGATTGATACTATTACCCAGTCGATGGTAGAAGCACAGATTGAAAGCCGTGTTGGTGAAGTGTATCAGAGTCTTAGTAAATATCACAAAGATTTGCTGCTTTTACTCACTGCAATAGGCGCCAAAGGACATGCAATTATTGTAGGCCGCGGAGCGCAGTATTTATTCCCCGAAGCTTTGAAAGTTCGGCTTATCTGCCAGATAGAACAACGGATTGAATGGTTGATGAAGTATGAACATGTTTCGTACAATGAAGCGAATCAGCTGATACAAAATTCAGATAGCCAGCGCGAAAATTTTATTCAGGGTTTATTCGGCAACGATCCAAAAATTCCTCATCATTACGATATCATCCTCCGCACCAGCGAACGGATTAAGCTCGAGGACGCCGCAGCGACCATAGTACAGCTTGCAAAACGGAGATTTAAGCTGTAATACTATTACTGAAGTAGTTTTAATACTACTTTAGCTTCTTTTTCTTTTCCTAATTTCTTGAGACTATCGCCGAGCAAAATAATTGGCTCCGGCCTGTTCCACTTTTTATATGAATCATACAGAAGATCGACTACCTTCTGATATTTTTTCTGTTTATATGCAATAAGAGCTCTGTTATATCGGACGGAAAGATTTCCTTTTCCACCTTGTAATTTCTGAAGTGAAACGAGAATCGCGTCCGCTTCTGTAAAACGATTCTGCATCATTCGGACTCCGGCCAAATTATTTAGCACCGAAGGTGTATCGACAAAGGCGATTATGTTTTTTTCTTTTTTTAGCGCCCGTTCGTAATGTGCAGAGGCCGGCTTTAATTCGTTACGGTAAAAATAGTAATCACCCAGATATTGATGGCCTTCCAAAAAATTATCATCCTGTTTCACTGCCGGCTGAAAGAGTGTGTAGTCATTTTTGAATCTAAAACCGCCGATAAATGTGGAATAGGCCGCGATTATGATCCATGCTCCAATCAATGTCATTCCAGCATAGGCCGGAATCCCATTAGCACCAGATAGCGGTAGATAAACACTTCTTTTTTTTAATGGAATCCCGATCTTCATCGGGATGACAGTTCTCATCAACAAAATAAAAAACATCGGCAGTATAACCATGGCAAAATATCCATAATGGGGCGAGCTGAATCGTGGGACGGGAAGAATATTAAATGCCGGCAGAAGACTAATCCAAAATAATAGTAAAACTCGAGCTAGATTAGATTTTAAACCGCATCTAACTATGTAGTAAATACTTCCTAATATAGCAATGGCGCTCATTAAGGCAAATATACTACTTATCTGGTAGATGTATGTCGAGTCCGAAAGACCAGGAAGAAATGGTGAAAAAATTTGAGCAGCAAGTTTTCCTATTGCGACAAGCCGAGTCCCTAAGGCTTCGGAAAAACTAAGCGGTATATTTCGAACTGTCCATATCTGAGGCACCGCAATTGCACGAAGCACACAATAAATAACAAACGATACTACGATAATACTTAGTCTTTGAATGACGGGCGTTATTTTCTGTTTAGATATATTTTTTTCAGGAATTATGTGATGCTTCTTCATCAATTCAACCATAAGCAATAAAACAGGAATCATATACACTGCAGTTTCTTTAGAAAAAAGCGCATACATAATAAAGAAGAAAAGCGCTGTCAGATTCTTCCCCTTGTGATACCACCAGATAGAAATCATAGCAAAAAAGGTATACAAAATCTCAGGGCGGTATGCCACGGCCCCAACAGGCAGCCACTGAATAGGAGCAACACCGACGATTACCATACTTAAAAATTGTTCTGTGTATGTAAGTTTGAAAAAAACAGAAAGGAATACCGGCGTCATCAGTACTACTGCCATGTGCAGTAAAACATTAGTAAGATGATATCCCATTGCCACACGTCCGTAAGAAATAAAGTCGATGTTATTTAGTAGTGCGACTATTGGACGAAAGAATCCGGTTTGTCCAAAGCGGCTGACAAAAAGAATCGGCCATGAGGCAGTCGGCAAAATTGTTCTGCCCCGTTCGATATCGCCATGATCAAGCCAGTTAAAACCATTGGGTAGATATACACTATGAAGAAGAGAGACAAAAATAATAATCGAAATAAATATCACTCTATTTGAAATTTTCACACCATGATTATACAGGAGTGTATACGTCATTCCTGCGAAAGCAGGAATCCATACAATACAATCAATAAAAATCAGATGATCTAATTTTATTGATTTCCGCGTCCGCGGGAATGACGACAGAATACTATGTATACTTACAGCATGTCTAAAAAAATTCTGCTTATTGAAGATGATATTTTTATCCGGGAAATGTACGAATACGTTCTTAAAAAAAAACAGTACACCGTAGTAACTGCGCTAGATGGAACACAAGCTCTTGAACAGGCACAAACGAAACCGGATCTTATTCTGCTGGACATAATGCTTCCTAAAATTCATGGTATAGATGTTCTGAAAAAACTAAAATCCGACAAAAAAACCAAAGATATTCCGGTTGTGATGATTACCAATCTTGCAGACAAAGAAATCATTGAACATACATTCCAATTAGGCGCCCAAGGATATATACTCAAAGTCCGATTTGATCCGGAAGAAGTATGCGCCACAATAAAAATTTTTCTTGACGATCCTCATTTTCAGATGAAATTAGAGCCCCATCACTTGTGATATCTGGTAAAATTACGCTCACATTGTAACAATAATCACATATAATGAAATAATGAAGCTGAGATGGAATCGACTGCTTATTATTCCCTTACTAATAGGACTCATCGGATTATGGCTCTTATGGCCGCACAGTAATCCTTCTGCAGAATGGTACAACGAGGGATGGCTCTACCGGAAAAAAATTACAGTTACTAATAATACTTCAACCGAATCGAATAAATATGTAACGCTCTCCAGTTTTGACACATCAGATACAAACCGTTTTCAATCTGACTGCGGTGATGTACGCTTTGTAAAACAAAATGGTGAAATCCTCCCTTATTATATTGTCTCCGGCTGTGGCACTGCCTCTACTTCATTCCACATTAATTTCGATACCTTAGTCGCCGGTGCTCAGGATATTTATATTTATTATGGAAATTCCACTGTTTCCAATGGTGGCGTTTCTTCTGATTTCTCCTCTGCAGCTACCAATGCTTCGGTCGGTACTCCTGGATCTGAAGAAAATTCACCAGGTCCTGTCTCATACTGGAAATTTGATGAAGGAATAGATAATACTTGTTCAGACGGTACGAATGACGCATGTGATTCCACTCCTCAACAAAACGATCTGGTACTTTCTGGCGCCAGCTGGAAATCAGAAGACAATTGTGTCTCGGGTAAATGCCTTCAATTTGATGGAACAAACGATTCAATAAGTAAAGCTGGAGGGACAAGTGGCAACCTTGCACAGTTTGTCAAGGAATGTAGTAATTCTGGTACAAATATCAGCGGAGGTGTTAATTTAAACGTTTCATGTAGTACAACTGCAGGAAATCTGGTTGTTGTTATGTTACAGACAAACCAGGGCCCCACCCGGACATACAGTGTCCAAGATAATGGTGGAAATACTTATACAGAATGTACCAACTGCCGGCATCAAACAACGGCTATACAAAACACCGGTGAACTGTGGTATTCACTAACTTCAAGCGGAGCGACTTCGATAGGAGTAAGCGGAAGTGCATCTTCTTCGTTGAGTGTATCCGTTGTAGAATTATCCGGTATTTCAGCCAGCCCATTCGATCAATGGGCTATGGATTATAACGACAATAATAACACTAATAATCCGGATTCAGGAACCACACAGGACGTTACAACCTATGCCAATGAAGTCGCTGTCGGATATATGGGAATTACCGCCTCTACTACCCTGAGTGGTTTAATTCCAGGATGGACATATAATGCCACACAAACAGGTTCCGCGACTTCAATTAAATCGGGTTATCAGATCTTGACTTCTTCACAATCTATGGAAATCGGCGGTACTGCAGGTACCAATCAGCGTTGGACTTCTGCACTTGCTACTTTTAAAGCCAACTCGGGCTCAGGAGGTGATCCGGAGCTTGATCCGGGAACTGGAAGTTTTACCATTTCTGGCTGGTTTAAACATCCCACAACAATAACAGGAACGGATACAATAATTTCCCGTGCTGACGGGGTTAATGGTATTGGATATAAACTCTATTATGATGCAACTAATGGCGTATGTTTTGGTATTGATGATGCCGCAGGTTCATTCCCATCAGATTCTGCGTGCACAACTACCTCGTATGCCGATAATCAATGGCACCATATTGCAGGAGTTAAATCAGGAACTTCGAGCATAACATTATACATCGATGGACAACAGGTTGCACAGGATGTATCTATTACCTCTTCTTCAATTACTGGGACTGCGTCTCCCATGAAAATCGGTATAGATGCAGATGGTTCCAGCAACCCATGGGACGGATTTATCGATGAAGTAAAATACTATGGCTATGCCAGGACAGCCGCACAAATAAAAAATGATGCAATCCGTCCAAACGGACAGACAGGAAAAGGAAACAGTGTTATGTTAGGCGCGGGTTCTAACGATTATTTAAATAAAGGATTGATTGGATATTGGAAACTTGATGAATCAGCAGCCAACACCTGTGCAGGAGGCAGCAACGATTCGTGTGATTCAGCGGGAAATCTGAATGACGGTGCTTGGACAAATGGTGCCACTTCTACAACAGTTGCTAAATTCGGCAATGCGGCTGCGTTTGATGGAACCAACGATTATATTCAAATCGCAGACAGCGATAACCTGTCTCCGTCTGATATTACCGCAAGCGCCTGGATTAAAATGACTGCACTTCCTTCATCTACCGGACAAAACGCATTTATTATTCGAAAAAGTCATAGCGTTAGTCCGTTTAATGCTTATCAGTGGTATGTACAATCGTCCGATAACAAGCTCCGATTCGAATGGTACAATTCATCCGGCGGAAATGATGTATTAACTGGATCAACTGCCCTTACTGCCGGTACATGGTATCATGTCGCATTTTCCAAGAATTTACTTTCGGCAAAAATGTTTATTAACGGTGTTGAAGATGCTTCTGCGAATGATTTTGATACCCTGACCTACAATTCATCCGGACCATTGCGTATAGGAAGCGATAATGGAACTACTAATTTCTATGGACAAATTGACGATGTCCGATTGTATAACCGTGGACTTGAACCTCGTGAAATTGCCGCGCTATTTAACTGGGCTCCCGGACCGGTGGCTTACTGGAAATTAGATGAAAATACTGGAACTACTACAAAAGATTCCAGTGGAAATAATAATACCAGCAGCGCCTTTTCTGGCACTACCAGTTGGCAACCAGGAAAATTCAATTCTTCAGTTTACTTTACTGGCAATAATAGCGTTATCAGAATACCTGAAACAACCTCTACCGATTTAGGTGCTGCTTCAGAATCTTATACCGTTTCTGCTTGGGTAAAAACAATTGGAACAACAGGAGACCGTGTTGTTGTAGGCAAAATGGACTACAACGATTCATCGTTAGCACCTTTTTACCTTATTATAGATAACACTAATTTTGTTTGTTTTAACATAGATAGTGGTAGCAATCCAGCTGCTTGCACTCCAAACAATTCACTCAGTGCAAATGTTTGGCATTATTTAACCGGAGTACGGGATGTAGCTACTGACAAAATCTATATTTATGTTGATGGAATTCTACAGGGTTCAGCGACAGATTCGACTACCGGGAGCATGAAAAACGATTATGATATAGCCATCGGGAATGGAGGAAATTCATATAATCAATGGGACTTCCTAGGTAATATCGATGACGTAAAAATCTACAATTATGTACGCACTCCTGCCCAGATTATAGAGGACATGAATGGCGGGCATCCGATGGGAGGCTCCCCTGTCGGGTCACAGGTTGGGTACTGGAAATTTGATGAAGGTGCGCTAAACACCTGCTCCGGTGGAACAAATGACTTCTGTGATTCTTCCATTAATGCCAATGACCTTGCCTTCTCGGGAACTGCTGGAGGAATAACATTGTCGGGAAAGTTTAATAAAGCATTCGACGGCAATGCTGCACGCTGGGCTTCACGTGCCGATGATAATGATTTTGATTTTGCAGCAGCCGATGATTTTACTGTATCGGCATGGATTAAGACAGACGGAACCGCATCGGGTACACAATATATTCTCAACAAATCAAGCGCCACATCACAAGGATATGGAATCTATGGATCATCAAGTGGAAAAGTAGTATTTGCCATAGATGACGATACCAGCTGGACTCCGGATGACCAGGTACAATCTACTACCAATATATTTGACCAGGCATGGCATTACATAGCAGCACGGAAAACTGGAACATCAAAAATTGATATCTTTGTTGATGGAAGACTTGAGGGATCTAACACATCACTCGGTGCTACCGGATCTTTATCCAATGCAGTGGCATTCTATGTCGGTGACCGGGATGGTACTGACAATGGTGATGAATTCAACGGCGACGTGGATGAAGTAAAAATCTATCGCGGAGCACTCACCGATGATCAGATTAAAATGGACTACGTTCGCGGGTCTTCTACCGTACTCGGATATACCTCCACAACTTCTGATGGTATTACTGCCGACAATTCTGCCTCCCGAGAATATTGTATTCCGGGTGATACTGCAACATGTAATCCCCCAATCGGCGAATGGAAAATGGATGAAAATACCGGTACAACCTCTACGGCCGATACATCGGGAAATAATAATAACGCTGCAATGAATGGTTCCATAACCGCAAGCCAGTGGAGCCCCGGTAAATCCGGCAATGCCATTTCGTTTGATGGTAATAATGATTATGTTCAGGCAGATAATACAACTCTCTATGATATGGGAACCTCCACCGCTTTCACTATTTCCGGCTGGTTTAAATCGAATTCTGCTGGTACTACTCAAAATATATTTATGGCGATAAATAACACTAGCAACTTCTATCGTATCCAGTTAAATGGCGGTTTTCTCAGAGCTCAGCTTGTTGACACTGGAAGCTCGAACTTCTGCACCTTACGCAACACATCTGCAACAGTAGATGATGGGAAATGGCATTACTTTGCGGCGCAATTCAACCGGAATGCTTCCTGTACGACAAGCGATATTGTAATCTACATTGATGGACTAAAAGAATCGACCACTGTAGTAAGCAGTGGAATAAATACGAACGTGAATCTTGATGAATCAGGAATCCGCATTGGAGGTAACAGTTCTTTCTTCAACGGACTTATCGATTCTATCCGATTATATGACTACATCCGAACTCCTTCACAAATTGCTTGGGAATATAATCGGAGTAATCCGGTTGTACAGTACAAATTTGATGAATGTTCCGGTACTACTATTTACAATAGTATGCTCACGGGTGATGGCCAAGCAGCCGGAAATAATGGAACAATTACAATAGGTGCGACAGGATCGAATACTTCAGCAGGAACCTGTACCGGAGCAGCTACTGAAGCGTGGAAAAATGGCGCCAACGGAAAATTTGGATCAAGTCTTGATTTTGACGGATCAAATGACTATGTAAATATCGGCGCAGTAACAGCACTAAACCCGACAACGAACGGCTTTTCTATTTCGACCTGGGCAAAAGCAACCGCTTGGCCTTCGGCACTTCAAATGCTTCTGGCAAAATACACATCAGGATTAAATGGAGAATATTTTCTCGGAATATATCAAAATAAAGCGCGGGCTATCTTAGTTGGAACAGGAGGTACTAAAATCTCCAACTCTTCAACTACCCTTACCGACAACACATGGACACATATTGTAGTAACGTGGTCGGGTGTGGCTGCCGATCCTTTGCTGATATATATAAACGGCCAGCTCAATACTTCAACGGAGCAAAATGATTCGTTGACTGCATTTTCTACAGCAGTTCAAGGTGATTATATTGGAACGAGAAATAGTGCTGCCGATGCATTCTTTGATGGACAAATTGACGAACTTCGTTATTACAACTTTCCTCTAACTTCTGCACAAGTAAAAACTCTGTATAACAATAATGCTTCTGTTTTATATGCACCCATAACTGGTTCTCCATGATTATGATCTGTACATCAGAGAAAAATTTCGCTACAATAAAATCAGCATGGAAACTACAGTACTTAAATGAAATTTCGGTGGAAGCCTATTCTTGCATTACCACTTCTAATTGTTCTAATTGGGTTTTGGTTGTTATGGCCGCATGGTAAACCAACCGCAGGATGGTATGATGATAATTTTCAGTACCGGAAGAAAATTACTGTAACCAATAATACTTCTACGGAAACCAACAAGTATGTCACCCTTTCCAGTTTTGACACCTCTAATCTTTCCCGTTTCCAAACTGACTGCGGTGATATTCGCTTTGTAAAAGCTAACGGTGAAATTCTCCCCTACTATATTGTTTCGGGATGTGGATCTGCTTCAACATCTTTTCATATTAACTTTGATACCTTAGCCGCCGGCGCTCAAGATATATACATTTATTATGGCAACGCCTGGGCTTCAAACGGTTTCCAAACTGTAGATTTCTCTTCTGCTGCTACCAATGTCTCTGTTGGTACACCCGCTACAGAAGAAGGCTCTACCGCACCGATCGCTTACTGGAAATTTGATGAGGGATCAGACAATACCTGCTTTGGCGGAAGAAATGACCTCTGCGATACAATGCAGGAGCGAACAGATCTTGCTGCCTCGGGTGTAACCAGACAATCTGCTGATCAATGTCTGGACGGAAATTGTCTCTCATTTGATGGTACCAACGATTTTGCAATGGTAAACACTAAATCTGATCTTAACTTCGCCGCTTCTGATTCGTTTACCGTTTCCGGCTGGTTCCGCCATGCTCCTAAAACTTCGGGAACCGATGTGCTGCTGAGTAAACAACAAACAACCTTAGGAACCGGTTCAACGGCAACAACAACTATCACCACTTCAACAGTCGAAGGTATCGGTGGATATGATGCTTCGTGGCTCAACCGTGTTGTCTATGACCCCAATAACAAACGCTGGCATGTGATATACATAGATTCGAACGCCGATATTTTTGACAGATCAACCGCTGCAACTTCTGGAGTAACATTTGATGGCTCCGGCGCAATTGCGGCCGGAACATATGAGTATGAAGATTATGGCTGTTCTGTCGATACCGATGGACCCTCAACGTATCTCCACTGTACATATTCTACCGTCTCGACCGATCAACTGTTCTATACACGGTGCAGCTTAACCGGTTCTGCTCCATATATTACCTGTGACGCCCAACAGGAAGTATACGAAAGCTCGGATGTCGGAAAAAGCAACAACGATGACATCCAGTTTCCGCGCATCGCAACCGATATGTACGGCTGCTCGATGATAATTGCAGATTATCAGGATTCAACCGAAGCAGCCGGAGATCAGCACGAAGTATGGCTGTGGAAAGAAGCTGCGCCATGCGGTGACGGTACCTGGACTTCACAGACTGGTTTCCCCATGGAAGATATCGCAACAGCCGGCGGTTTTAATGCCGATATGGGTGTCGGCATAAAATCGTTTGGCAACCTAGACTTCCAACTCTTCTGGATAGATACCGACGGCGGTACGGCAAGCTCTGATTTGGAAACAAATTTTTTTTATGGCGAAACTAACCGCTTGGGAACCGAGCAAGAGCTGGAAACTGCTGTAGAATATGCAGCAAATAACGAAGGATACAATTCAGTGGTTTTCAATACACGAAACATTTCTTTTGCGGCTGACGAAGGAACCAATGATCTAGATGCATATGTGGTGAATACATTGAACGGATCACTATCTACACAGGTTGATACAATAGTCAATGTTGCAGCACAAGCAGCACAGTATGATGGATATGTTTCTGCCGCAGTTGATACCGTCGATGCAGGCGCAGATAAGGTGTATGTGTTCGGTATGAATAACTCTGACAATACTGATATCTACTACAATTACTCCTCCGACGGCGGCACCACATGGAACGGATCAGCTACATTATGGGTAAACAGCTTCGATGCGAACGAAGTTAAATATTTCTCGTCTGCGTTCAATTATCAAAACTGCGACTTGATGCATGCATGGATTGGAAGCTTCGGCACGGTAAATGTAGATACCAAAATCATAAACACCGGAAGCTGTACTACTTCTGCAAATACCGGATACAAACTCCAAATGGAATCTGATGGCGATCTCACCTTTTCTGTAAGTGACGGCTCAAACTCCGACTCTGCAACAACAACTGAGGCAACATATGATGATAATGAATGGCATCATTTTGACGCAGTCAAAAATGGAACTACCAGTCTTAAACTGTATATTGACGGAAAACAGGTTGCCTCAGATACCTCCATCGCCGCAACCGGTACACTGTCAAACAGTAATGACTTTTACCTTGGCATAGACAGCGACAGAAGCAGCAATCCATACGGCGGATTCCTCGATACCGTAAAAGTATACCGCTACGCCAGAAGCGATGCACAGATTCTGGCAGATTCTGCACGCCCTCCCCTGGCGGCGCCAAAAGGCAATGCTGCAATACTTGGGCAAGGTTCGAATGATTTCCTTACCGAAGGCCTTGTCGGCTATTGGAAAATGGATGAAGCTAGCTGGAATGGTACAACAAATGAAGTTGTAGACTCAAGCGGTAATTCCCATCAC
This sequence comes from uncultured Gammaproteobacteria bacterium, assembly GCA_964490875.1. Classification (GTDB taxonomy): domain Bacteria; phylum Patescibacteriota; class Microgenomatia; order UBA1406; family GWC2-37-13; genus CAYYYG01. Next base: position 31,297 of record CAZBEF010000007.1, on the reverse strand, counting down.
GGTATATCTGTGAATGGTGCTACTACAACTTCTACCAGTAAATTCAGCTATGCTGGAAACTTCGATGGAACCGATGATGAGGTTACTGTAACAAATTCAGCAGATTTTTATTCTTCCGGTGACTTTTCGGTTGCCACATGGGTTAAGCTTGATACTCTGCCAACGGTTATGGCACAAGATGGAAGCTTAATTAGTAAACCAGGCCTAAGCAATTTATCATATCTTCTGTATGTTAGTTCTTCGTCAAATAAACCGATTATGCGTTGGACAAATACAGACCAGACTCACTTTTTTGCTTCATGCAATTCAGCTTTGACTACCGGCACCTGGTATCATGTGGTGGGTGTAAAAGAGGGATCAATTTTGCGAGTCTACTGTAATGGAATTGCTGAAGGGATAACCAATCTTACAGGCACCATGTATGACGGCAGCGGTGCTGGTCCATTACGATTTGGATCTCAAAATGGTGGAAGTCGATTGGATGGTCAGATGGATGATACCCGCTTTTATAACCGCGCTCTATCCCCATCCGAGGTTACTGCATTATACAAATGGGCGCCTGGTCCGGTAGGCTATTGGAAATTGGATGAAAATACAGGAGCCACAACAATTTATGATGCATCAGGGAATAATCTAACCGGAACAATAAATGGAAATATGAGTCAAAGCAGCTGGACACAAGGAAAATTTGGCAGCGCACTAATGTTTGACGGAAGTGATGATTATATTGATATAACCGATAATGGAAAACTTTCTCCAACATCCGCACTTTCAATTTCTACATGGGTTAAATTCAATCAGCTTTCTTCGACAAAAGGAGAATCCCAACGTATTGTACGGAAAGTTTGTGCGGGAGCAGTCTGTGCTAATAATTCTAGTTATATTTTAGAATATCATAACACCACCAATAATATTCGTTTTTCTGTCCACCTTGGGGGCAGTTTAATTTATGTCAAAACTGCTGATAATTCAATAGTTCCCAATACTTGGTACTATCTAACTGCTGTATATGACTCTGCAACCAGTAATATAAAAATTTACATAAATGGTGTTGATCAAACTGCTTTTCAAAGTGGCGCTGCGTCCGGCGCCATTCAAGTCGACACAAGTGCTCTGCTACTTGGGGCTCATTCCAGTTCTGCAAGCAGAGTAGATGGTGCAATCGATGATGTACGAATATACAATTATGCCCGTACTCAAGCACAAATAATCGAGGACATGAACGCCAGTCACCCAATCGGCGGCTCTCCGGTTGGTTCACAAGTTGGGTATTGGAAGTTTGATGAAGGAGCATTAAATACCTGTGCGAATGGAACTGATGATTTCTGTGATAGTTCGATTAATGCCAATGATTTGGCATTTTCAGGAACTGCTGGAGGAATAACATTGTCGGGAAAGTTTAATAAAGCATTCGACGGCAATGCTGCCCGCTGGGCATCACGTGCCGATGATGATGATTTTGATTTTGCAGCAGCAGATGATTTTACCCTTACTGCATGGATCAAATCTGATGGTACCGCATCAGGAACACAGTACATTCTCAATAAATCAAGTGCGACATCTCAAGGATATGGAATCTATGGATCATCAAGTGGAAAAGTAGTATTTGCGATAGATGATGATACCAGCTGGACTCCAGACGATCAGGCGCAATCGACAACCAATGTGTTTGACCAGACATGGCACTATATTGCAGCTCGAAAAACGGGAACATCCAAGATAGATTTATTTATTGATGGAAGACTGGAAGGATCTGATACTTCACTCGGTGCCACCGGATCTTTATCCAATGCAGTGGCATTCTATGTTGGAGATCGTGACGGAACAGACAATGGTGATGAATTCAACGGCGACGTGGATGAAGTAAAAATCTATCGCGGAGCACTCACCGATGATCAAATTAAACTAGATTATAATCGAGGTTCTTCGATAATACTGGGATCAACATCCACTGCAAGTGATGGTGTTACTGTCGACAATTCACAATCGCGAGAATTCTGTGTGCCTGGCGATACTGCAACATGTAATCCGCCGGTTGGCTGGTGGAGGTTAGACGAAGGAACCGGTAGCACCACCTATGATAATTCTTCGAATTTATTAAATGGAACCATCACTTCAGCCGGATGGATTCCTGGTGTAAAAGGCAATGCGTTGGCGGTAGGAACTGGAAAATATGTCACTGTATCAGATAATAGTTTGATAAAACCAACAAGCGCCATCACAGTCGAAACATGGTTCCGCAGTACCGACATAACCACCAGCCAGCGGATAATTTCTAAAAAAAATACCACCGGATTTCGGCTCGCTTTAAGTACTTCAACCTGCACATCAAGCAGCGCCTTATGTTTTCTGCTTCGCATAGCTGGAGTTGATCAGTCTGTTGTATATAGCCGTACAAATCTTTCAAATAATACTTGGTATCACGCAGCAGGAACGTATGACGGGGCGAATATGAAACTGTATGTTAATGGGGTCCTCGTTTCTACAGTACCGATGACGGGAACTATTCAACAAGGTACTCAACCACTGTGTTTTGGTGCTGAGTCTGCTTCTTCGGATTGTACGGGCGGATCTGCTCTTTTAGGAGATATTGATAATGTAATGATATATGACTATGCCCGTTCTGCGGCACAAATAGCCTGGGATTATAATCATGGCGGACCTATAGCCCATTATAAATTAGATGAATGTTCGGGCACCACAGCATACAACAGTGTATTGAATGGAAACGGCCTGGCTGCTGGTTTAAATGGCACCATATCAATCGGTGCAACCGGTTCGAATACAGCTCCCGGTACCTGCACGGGCGCGGCAACCGAAGCATGGAAAAACGGCGCCAACGGGAAAATTAATTCATCCTTAAGTTTTGATGGAACAGATGATTATATTTCTGTCGCCGATCCAGGTACAAATAGTATTCTTGACTTATCCTCAGTTGGTTCACATTCATTTTGGGTTAAGTTTAATAGTTTGCCAATTGATGAAGCTTTCTTTGTTACTAAAGGAGATGCCTCTAAAAACAATTATTACTCTGCATTATGTACTACTGCAAGCTGCGGCACGCCGAATTCACTAATTTGCGGAGTATACAATGGTGTATCTGGCGATGAATTAACTTATCTGTTTACTCCTACCTTAGGCCGGTGGTATCACATTGCATGTACGTATGACGATCCAAATAATACTATAAATTTATTTCTCGATGGAAAACTTATGTCTTCAAAAACGGATGCAACATCCGATTTTTCTTCTGCAGTCAATAATGGCGAATTAAGAATTGGCCGCGAGCGGGATGTGTATGGTTATTACTTTAATGGTCAAATAGATGATGTCCGCATATTCAGTTATGCGCTTTCACCTGCTCAAGTTAAAACTATTATGAACAACTCTTCATCAGTAAACTTCGCTCCTATTACCGGTTCTCCGTAAAAAATCATCTATTAATATTCATTTCCTGTCTGAATCCTACTATAATGAAATCATGAGATTGAAATGGAATCGGCTCCTGGTTATTCCCCTGTTAATCGCAATTATTGGTGTATGGCTCTTATGGCCGCATGGAAAACCCGAAGCAGGCTGGTTCGATGATGGGTACGGCTATCGGCAGAAAATCTCATTTTCTCATAATGCAGCTATTTCTACAGAACGGGCAGTAACCTTCAGTCTTGATACCGCAGAAATTATCGGCAATGGTGCTATGCAGACCGATTGTGACGATGTACGATTCACCGATATTAATGGAAAACTTTTGAAATACCAATTAACTGGTACATGCAACAACGCAGCAACAACATTTGAAGTTGTTTTTCCCAGTGTTATCAATGGATCGAATATTGGATATGTGTACTATGGAAATCCTTCCGCAACTTCTGCGAGCCAAGATGTATCCGCGGTTACCGCACTTACCCCAAGCGGTGGTGACCCGGCAATAACTGATGTCACCAATCAGGAAACTGGCACCGGACCAGTTCTTTCCTGGAGTATGAATGAAGCAAGTGGTTCAACATTGAATGATGATACATTAAATGCCAACACCGGAACATTAGGCACTACATCGAGCGCTCCTACGTGGATATCCTCTGACTTATGTGTAAACGGCTCCTGTCTTAAGTTTGATGGTACAAACGATTATGTGTCGCGGACCTATTCTTCCGACACCGAACTGAATCCGGGAACAGGTAGTTTCTCGGTAAGTGCGTGGGTTAAACATACTTCTATCCAAGCAGGTACGGACGTGATTATTTCACGAGTAGATGGCGCGGATGCCAATGGAGTCGGATACAAAATCTATATGGACTCCTCCGGATATATCTGTTTTGGAATAGACCAGACTGCCGGTTCATTCCCTGTAGATTCTGCCTGCTCGACTTCGACACAAGGTAGTTATGCCGACTCAAAATGGCATCAGGTAACAGGAGTGAAGAATGGAACTACCTCTGTAATTCTGTATATCGATGGTCAGCAGATTGCTGCAGATACTTCAATAACTGCCTCTTCTATCAGCGGATCATCCCCTGCTTTCCGTGTAGGAATTGATAACGGAGCGGCCAATCCATGGGACGGGATTATCGATTCGGTGAAAGTATACCCCTATGCCCGTTCCGCAGACCAGGTAAAAACTGATTTTAATTCACGTGGAAGTGTGAAAGGCGTAGGTGTACAAATGGGTAATTCAGACGTGAATAAATCGTTATCTAACGGTCTTGTCAGCTACTGGAAACATGATGAAAGCTCCGGATCTTCAACTACAAATACTATTGGTTCATATGCGAGTGGAACCCTGAACTCTGGTACCGCATGGGCTACCGGCAAATACGGATCAGGACTTCAGTTTGATGGAACGGATGACGATATAAGTTTAGGAACAAGTACGAATTTAGATTTCACTCAGAATATGACACTCGCTGCTTGGATTTATCCTACTGGCTGGGGTGAAGCAAACTACGGCACAATTCTCTCCCGACAAAGCGGAAGTACTGTTGGGTATCAGTTTGAAATTTCAAATAATGCCGGAGAACAAACATTAACAATGTATAACGGATTTCAAAGCTGTTCAGCAAATACCGCCGCTGTTTCATTGAATCAATGGCAGTACGTTGCAGTTGTAGTAAGCAGCAATGTTGCAACATTTTATGTGAATGGAGTTGCAGTGAGCTCCCCATGTAATTACACCCTCGCATCCAATGGCGCTGCTGCTGCCTATATCGGTTCGTGGGATGGAAATAGTGATACGTTTAAAGGAACAATAGATGAAGTACGCGCTTATAACCGCGCGCTTTCTACTGCTGAACTGAAGTCTCTGTATAATTGGACACCAGGTACTTCAGTTTATTATGATCTCAATGAAAAAGCAGGGACTTCTACTGTCTATGACAAATCTGGAAATGGACTTTCAGGTTCTATGAGTGGCGGAATTATAGCAAGCGCCTGGGTGCCCGGTAAATTTGGCTCTGCCATAGAATTAGATGGTGCAAACGATTATTTAAATTTAAGCAATTCTGCTACAAATGCCAATATAAATGAATATCAGGGGACTATTTCGTTTTGGTACAAGATGAATGGCGGTTTAGGCGGCGTATATAGAGAATTACTACAACTTCGAAGAAGCGATGACAATGATGCGATGGAACTCTATCTTCAGTCTTCAACATCAAATTTAAGATTTGAGTATAGCAATAGTGGAAGTATCAATAGAATAACTACTTCTGCTCCCACGGTGGGTACTTGGTATCATGTTGCAGCGGTATGGCGCAGTGATGGTACTACGGAATTATTTGTTAATGGAGTAAGTGTTGGGACCACTTCCAGTTATTCTCTCATAGATACTCAGATTAATAATTTTTATATCGGAGCTGACAACGGTACGGATACCGATACTCCCGCAACCTTTGACGATATTAAAATCTACAACTATGCACGTACTACGGCGCAAATTATAGAAGATATGAATGGCGGGCATCCGGTTGGCGGTTCCCCCATTGGCTCTCAGGTCGGATACTGGAAGTTTGATGAAGGAAATAGTACCACTGCATACGACACATCACCAAATGCCAACGATCTCACGTTATCAACGGCTACCTCCGCATGGACTCTTTCAGGAATGCATGGACGGGCGTGGGATGGGAACGCCAGCCGGTATGTGTCCCGTGCCGATGATGCCGACTTTGATTTTGCAGCAGCAGAAGATTTCACCCTAACAACATGGATAAAAACAGACGGCACTGCGTCGGGGACTCAATATATCCTCAATAAATCCTCAGCAACTTCACAAGGATATGGTATCTATGGATCTTCTTCGGGTAAAGTAGTGTTTGCGATAGATGATGATACTTCCTGGACTCCCGATGATCAGGCGCAGTCGACAACCAATATCTTTGACCAGGCATGGCATCACATCGCAGCAAGAAAAACAGGTACTTCAAAGATTGATATCTTTGTTGATGGTAGACTCGAAGGATCAGACACATCCTTAGGTGCAACCGGTTCTCTCTCCAATGCTGTCTCCTTCTATGTCGGTGACCGTGACGGTACAGACAATGGCGATGAATTCAACGGCGATGTTGATGAAGTGAAAATATACCGCGGCGCTTTAACTGATGAACAGATTAAAATGGACTATAACCAGGGGCAGTCTACGGTGATGGGCGCTAAGTCAACTGCTTCAAATGGCACCGCCGATAATTCCGCATCAAGAGAATATTGTGTACCCGGAGATACGGCAACATGCAATCCGCCAATACTTGATTTCCGCTTTGAGGAGCATGCCGGTCAGACAGTCGCTGATATAATGAACAATGGTTTATTTTTATACCTAGGAAGTGGCAGCGGTGTTGAAAGTTCTGATCCAGAGTGGACCCGCGGGAGACACGGATCTGGATTAAAATTTGACGGATCCGACGATAATAGTTTTACCAATACGTATTCTGCAGTGTTAGATGGAACCGGCAGTTATACCGTGTCAGCTTGGATTAATCCTGCAACACTAAACCAGCCATCTAACCCGTACATTATCGCAAGAACAGCTAACAATTTCTGGCGGATGTCAATGCTCGATGGTGGCGCAATACGCCATCAAGGCTATGGTTTATCTGATAATTCATTAGATACCGGTAATGTTCTTACGGCAAACAAATGGACACATGTAAGTATTGTTTACGATGGCACTAATAAATACATATACATTGATGGAAAAGTAGCTGCGCAAGAAGCCACTACAGGCACTTTATCATATCAGTCACGGCTTGCGATTTTTATCGGCGGTGTAAATGGTTCAGGAGTATTCAATGGCATCATCGACGATGTTCGTTATTATGACTATGCCCGTACTCCCGCTCAGATTGCCTGGGATTACAACAATGGCGGACCGGCGGCCTGGTACCGGTTCGATGAATGCCAGGGAACCACTTCCTATGACAGTTCGCCGAATAATAATTTTAGTGCCACAGGGATGAACGGAGCTATTACGATTGGAGCAACCGGTTCTAATACTTCTGCAGGAACGTGTACCGGAGCAGCAACCGAAGCATGGAAAAATGGTGTGAATGGAAAAATAAAATCCTCATTGAGTTTGGATGGAACCAATGACTATGTGAGTATCACCGATTCAACTAAAAGCGCTTTCGATTTTGCCAGCGGAGAAACAATGACTATTTCTGCATGGATAAAACCTTCTAGTTTGCCGATCGGTGGTAATACATATTCCTCAATATTAGCCAAACCAGGAGCTTCCGGGAATGGTTATTATGCACAAATAAGTTACGCTGGACAATTAGAATTTTGTATTTTCAGTACAGTCGATGGTGGTTGCTATACCACAACCCAAACACCGGTAACAACTGGAACGTGGCAGCATGTTGTATATTCAATGACCGTAGGAGATTCAAGTACCATAAAGATGTATTACAATGGTAAGCGATATACGGGAAACTGGGTAGATAATGGCAGTATAGTTCCGGATGCAGATAACGCTACTGTTTATATCGGTGCAACCGATACAACAGGCGAATTTTTTATTGGACAGATAGATGATGTTCGAATATATCGATATGCACTTACCGATGCTCAAATTAAAACGGTTATGAATAATAACTCTGCAGTAAATTTTGCCCCGATTACCGGATCACCATAAAATTAAGCGTCAACCCGTACCTGATGTGGGATCCATAAATACTTCCTTTTTTTCTATATATATTACTACTATAATGAATCCATGAGATTGAAATGGAACCGGCTCCTTGTTTTCCCTCTTATCATAACGATTTTAGGTGCATGGCTGTTATGGCCTCATGCAAAACCGGACGCCGGATGGTTCGATGACAACTGGATCTATAGAGTTGCCATTTCAATTGGCAACACCGGTTCTGCAGATGGTAATAAAAAAGTAAAACTGGATATTGACACATCAACTCTCATTACTGCCAATAAAATGCAAAGTGACTGCGGAGACTCTCGATTCACCGATGCAGCCGGTAAATTGCTGAAATATTATATTGATACTGCAGGAGGTGCGTGTAATACGAATTCAACCGATTATTATGTTTTGATGCCGTCAATTCCGGCGGGTGGAAGTATTATTTATCATTATTATGGAAACTCAACTGCAGCAAATGGTACCGAAGCTGCTCAATTTTCTCAATCTACCTTCAGTCCTAACTCCGGTCCAACTGCCGCTTCAGAAGAACAAACAGTTGGTCCTGTTCTTTCCTGGAGCATGAATGAAAATAATGGTTCTACTTTAAATGATGATACGTTAAATGCAAATTCAGGAACTCTTGGAACTACAACCAGTGCGCCAACTTGGACTGCTTCTGATTTGTGTGTTAATGGATCGTGTCTGAAGTTTGACGGCTCAAATGATTATGTTTCAAAATCCTACTCTTCAGACACAGAACTTGATCCGGGAACGGCAGGCTTTTCTGTCAGCGCCTGGTTTAAACACACATCGATTCAAGCTGGGACTGATGTTATTATTTCCCGTGTTGATGGAGCCGATGCCAATGGAGTTGGATACAAAATCTATATGGATTCTTCCGGATATATATGCTTTGGTATAGATCAATCTGCAGGATCGTTTCCTGCCAATTCTGCTTGTACCACCACCAGTTACGCCGATTCGCAATGGCATTATGTGAGTGGTGTGAAGGACACAGCGACTACTAAAATATATTTGTATATTGATGGAAAACAGATAACGGAAACAGCCTATACAGCCGGATCTTTGTCTGGCTCTTCCCCCGCTTTCCGGCTAGGAATTGAGAATGGATTTGCTAATCCGTGGGATGGATTTATTGATTCAGTGAAAGTATACCCATATGCCCGTTCTGCAGACCAAGTAAAAATAGATTTTAATTCTCGCGGAAGTGTGAAAGGTGCTGGTGTTTCGATGGGTAATTCCGACATGAATAAAAATCTCTCTACGGGTCTGGTTGGATATTGGAAAATGGATGAAACTTCTACTCCAAATAATGACTTTTCTGGTAATTCTCACTCTGCCTCTTGGTCAGGAGATACAACATATGGCGTGGGAAAATTCGGTAACGGTGCTCATTTTGACGGTAATGATGATTATACTTTAAGTAGCGACACTTTTGACTTAAGTGGTGATCAAACTTATAGTATTTGGGTGAAACCTAGTTTAGTAACTGGTAATTTGAAAGGGGTATTCGCAAAGCATAACCATAGCGTTAATGCGAATCTAGGAATCAACTTATATAACAATTTTAGGGTTTCTATAGGTTACCAAGATGAAACAAGAGAATACGCAGATAAAGCTACTAATTTTAATGCAACAGTTGGTGAATGGGTGCATGTAGTTTTAGTATATAAAAGCAAAGGAAATAGAGTTGAATTTTATATAAACGGTACTTTTGATAAAGGCTGGGATCTTACAAAAGCAGTTAAATTCACCTCTGATAAAGTTCTTTTTGGTCAGTGGTCAACAGCTTATCTAAACCAATATGAATTTCAAGGTGACTTGGATGAAGCAAGACTGTATAATCGTGCCCTTTCTCCTTCTGAAATTTCTGCTTTATACAATTATGCTCCTGGACCTGTGGCGAAATGGAATATGGATGAGGGTACTGGGTCAAGTATTATTGATAGTAGTGGTAATCAAAACAATGGGGCTTTTACAGTTGCACCAAGTTGGGATAGTGGAAAATTTGGTAAAGGTTTATCCTTTAATGGCAGTAATAATAGTGCATATATTGCAGATAATGATAAACTAACTTCACAAAACTTTACATTAGGCGCATGGGTTCAACTTCTAGCTGCAGGAGATAGTGATTCTGGAGAAATTATTGCGAAAGGGAGTCATGGCACAGGAGAATACTCGATCAGATTATCTCGAGTAGCATTCTATTGCGACGTAAACGGTAACAATACTAACTCAGCTAATGCGCTTACTCTGGATAAGAATTGGCATTACATTGCTTGTACCTACGACAGTTCGAATATTCGATTTTATATAGATGGCATTCTAGTAAAAACAATTGCTTTATCTACCACCATATCTAACTCTAGTTATGATGTAACAATCGGTGAAGATGGTTTAGGTGGTTTTGATTTCACCGGAAAAATCGATGACGTTAGTATCTACAACTACACTCGCTCTCCTGCACAAGTAATTGAAGATATGAACGGCGGACACCCCATCGGTGGTTCCCCTATTGGCTCCCAAGTTGGCTACTGGCAGTTTGATGAAGGAGCTTTAAATACTTGCTCCGGTGGAACAAATGATTTCTGTGATGTTTCAATCAATGCCAATGATTTAGTATTTTCGGGTACTTCAGGAGGAATTACATTATCTGGAAAATATGGAGCAGCATTTGATGGCAATGCTGCCCAATGGGCATCACGTGCCGATGATGATGACTTTGATTTCGCAGCAGCAGATGATTTTACCCTTACTGCATGGATCAAATCTGATGGTACCGCATCAGGAACACAGTACATTCTCAATAAATCTTCAGCAACATCTCAAGGATATGGAATCTATGGATCATCAAGTGGTAAAGTAGTATTTGCGATAGATGATGATACCAGCTGGACACCAGATGATCAGGCGCAGTCTACCACCAATGTGTTTGACCAGGCATGGCATTATATCGCAGCACGAAAGACGGGTACTTCAAAAATTGATATTTTTGTTGATGGCAGACTCGAGGGATCTAATACATCACTCGGTGCTACCAGTTCCCTCTCCAATGCTGTTTCACTGTACATCGGTGATCGTGATGGCACCGATAATGGTGATGAATTCAACGGCGATATAGATGAAGTAAAAATATATAGAGGAGCGCTTACCGATGATCAGATTAAATTAGATTATAACCAAGGGCAGTCTACTGTCATGGGTGTGGTTTCAACTGCTTCAAATGGTATAACAGCCGATAATTCTTCCGCCCGTGCATTTTGTGTCCCAGGAGATACTTCAACATGTAATGCTCCAGTCGGATGGTTCAAAATGGATGAAGGCAACGGTACAACCACCGTTATTGATTCCTCCGGAAATAACAATATTGGTTCAATGAATGGAAGTATGACTCAGGCGGATTGGGTAGCAGGCAAAATTGGTAAAGGACTTGATTTTGATGGAACCAATGATTATATATTAGTAACAAACCCTTCTTCACTAAGTAATTTACCGCCGAATAATTTTAGCGCTTCAGCCTGGATAAAATTGAAATCTCTACCTGGTGTTAATAATGGTGAAATTATTGCCGGTAAAAGTAGAAATGATGATCATATTTGGCATTTTGGTGTAGTGAATATCAGCGGAACTGTTTATTTTGATTCATCTTTGAAAAATAATGCAATATCCAGAGCCACGGGTGTAACAACAGGTGTCTGGTATCACTTTTATATTACTTATAATAATTCTACTGATAGGAAAATACATATGTATATTAACGGAGCAGAAGTTACGTATACAACTCAAAGCGCATTTTCAGGTGTATACGGAACTGATACTACTTATGATGGTAATAATGATTTTATAATCGGTGCTCATAAAACAAACACTAGTAACTTTAACGGGACTATAGATGATGTAAAAATATATAATTATGTACGGACTCCTGCGCAAATTGCCTGGGATTATAACAATGGCGGGCCGGTGGCATGGTACCAATTTGATGAATGCCAGGGTACTACAGCATATGACAGCTCCCCTAATCTTACCGAAAATACAACGGGAAATAATGGAACAATTACAATCGGCGCCACTGGTTCGAATACTTCAGCCGGAACATGTACCGGTGCAGCAACCGCAGCATGGAAAAACGGCGCGAATGGAAAATTTAATTCTTCATTAAGCTTTGATGGTACTAATGACTCTGTCGATCTGGGCGATAATTATGATTTCACAGGGAATGTTCCGTTCAGTATCTCTGCATGGATAAAACCAGCCAGTGTACCGTCTGCTGCAGGCCGCATCGTTTCCAAATATAATTTTGGTACTTCAGGACAATGGTATCTAGATATCAATGGTCTTTCACAAATTGATTTTCTTCGTGAATGCGGTTCATATGGGACAACTAGCGTTAGCTCTGTTCCTTTGAATTCATGGACGCATGTTGTAGGAGTATATAATGGCAGCGACCTTTTAATTTATAAAAATGGAATTCTCGATAAAACAAAAACCGATTCTTGTGCCATTTCTGATACTTCAACTCATACTATTATCGGTGCAGGAGATGATGCTACTCCTAATACAGAATATAATTTTAATGGTCAGATAGATGATGTTAGGATATTTAATTATGCATTAACCCCACTTCAAATAAAAACTATCATGAACAACGGATCTTCGGTAAACTTCACTCCTATAACCGGATCGCCGTAGCATTCTTCCCTTTTTCTTACGGTATCTTACATTATTTTTTATCCGCTCTGTTTATTCTAAATTTATATGTCACATTTACTAATTAACACAACTCGCGTGTCGTATCCGTGGACTCAGGATATTACACTGCCGTCAGTGGATATAAGCGGATTTGTTGAAATGATTTCCGCAAAAACTAAACGGTTTTTTGAAGGATCACTGATGAGCGACTTCTGGACTGTTTTTGCAGCGGGAATATAAGACACTTTTCGTTGCTGAATATATTAGTTTATTTGAAATATGAGTTTATCGTTAACATCAAACAAGGAGAATAATGACTGGATTATACTAGCACTTATTGTGTTATTCGTTGTTTTTGTGAGTAAGCCACTGCATCTGAGTTCTTCTTCTTACTCCCCTGCCAGTTTTATTTCGTTTAGCAAGTAATTTTTAAGGAGTAGTGCCAATTGTAAGTGTACAATCTTTTGTACTTGTCAGCCGATACGCCTCTGTATTAGGTGAAATTATAAAATCTTCTCCCGGAAACGTTATAGTTGTACCATCATCTAAAGACTTAGAAACGGTAACGTTTTCACACCCATTATTTCTAGTCCCCATGTCTACTAAAGTTGAAGCCTTCACACTACACAATCCAAACGGATAAGGACGAGAAGGAAAAGCACAATCACTAGGTCCGCTCGGCCCAAGGTTACATGCCGATTGTTCATTATGTGCTACTCTATCGCCTGCCATTACAAAATCGTACGTAGCATCATATATCCTATATCCTTTATTTGGTGATAATGGTTTATTTTCACCAATACCCTGACCATTTCTGCAGTTTTCAATGCCTTTTTCCATCTCACATACCTTACTCGCCCCGGTAGCAATTCTGAGACTGTCAAGAGTATCACTATTATGAGTAGGAACAGCTATTAAAGACGAAGATTTATCAAGTTGGATAACTCTGTAGGTTGAAGGCACATCACATACATTAGTCGCAGATAAAGGATCAACATACTGCTGTACCGCCTCAAGAGCTTTTATTGTACCAATCTGTGATTCTCCCGTAATACGAGAAACATCTAAAGATTCAGGAGTCATACCGGTAGAATCGATTAACTCTTGCAACATAGATTTTCTTGCTAATTCAAGAACTACTTTGTCTTGTGCAGCTGACACCACTCCACTAGCAGGGGATACTTTTCTCCATCCCGGCAGTACTGCTCCAACGCTATCATTTCTCTGAATTGTTCCCAATTCTTCTGTTTCAAATTTACCATCGTCTCCAACAATAGCACCTTGTATACCATTTAATAAAGAAGGAAGAACAGCACATGCTAAAGGATCATGATATTTATAGCACAAATCTGCAGCTAATCTAACTGCAGCAGCTCCTCTAATCTGACTTGCTATTTCAGGATCGCTTCCTAACTTGTTAATTCCAATTACATTTTTATTCTCATCCTTTACTGAAAATTTATCAATAACGTAGGTAAATAATTTACGTGGTGTAGTATCTCCAGGTAGTATGCCAGGTGCTTCAATTACTGCATCAGGATTGCCTTTTTGTAATAATGCATTGATTGCATAAAGTGTTGGATAGTGTGGATCAAGCGCTGCAGCATCCAGAAAAGCATCAACCCCTAATTTACATACTTTACTTTCATATGGAATTCTCGGCACACCGGCTTTATTCTTTTTTTTAAGTGGACCCAGATCTTCGAAACATTCAGGAGCAGCTGCAGTTGTAAACGGGAAATTTGGATCTGAGTATACCCTTCCAAACATTGGCCCCCAGACATCGCTGCTTTGTTGGTATCCTCCTTCTTTTGCAATTAAACCTGCATTATAAGATTGGTAATAATTAACCTCCGAGCTATTGAGCGGCTGTTCTGGAGCATAATCCACAAGAATTGGGCATGCATGTCGTAAAGCAAACCGGGCTGTTGGAAAAAATTTTCCCTTGGCAAGTGTACCGAGCACACTATACGGTAAATTGAGTTTACTAATATCCGACGCAATCGTAAATTCTCCAAATCCAAATGCAGCTCCGGGAGCTAAGTTTGACTCCCGTATGCTCAGACTATAAGAAGTAGATCCATCTTTTTGGTCTAATTTATCCATCCATACAGTAGCATATTTCCCGTTCGGAAATTTATATTTATAAGATGATAAATAATAATCAGGACCTACAATACTATTTATAAATTCACCAGCCTCTGCACTTTCACCGATAATATTTAAAGTCCCATCAGGAAGTTGTATATAACCCGGAGTACCAATTCCTTCTCCCGGGCATCCGCTTTCCCCTTCTACAGGCAGTTGTTTAGGAATAAGGTTGTTTTCAGCTGTTTGAACTTTTGCAATTAATCCTGAGAGTTCGGCTCGTGTAAAAGGCAATTGCGGAGGTTCCCATGGTTTATTTACTTCTGCTGAAGTTACTTTTGGCAAATATAAATAGTTGGATGCAACAGGTAATCCGCCTTTAGTTACTTGATAGGGAGCAAAAGTTTGGTCTATCTTTTCCTTTGCATCCGCGATAATTCCTTCTTCCTGAGTTGTTATTGTTGGGACATCCCATTTAGGATTTTCTTCAACTAACATTGCTCCTAAATTGCTTTTTGGATCCTTAAAGATATCTGCAATTTGAGCATCAGTATAGCCATTTAACACTTCTACTGGTATATTAGTTTTTTCAGCAATTAATTTTATTCGTAATGGAGTTGGATCTGTTTTAAAAAATTCTTCAGGCTCACTTACATTTGGTTCCTGTTGAGCCGGCGTCTTTTTAGTTTTAGCTGCATCAACAAAAATCGGAGGCGTTTTAGGACCATATTCAACTTTCTGATAAATGGGAGCAGGAGTATTAACCGAATTAATGTCGAATCTTCTCTGTTGTGTAGCTTCGGCCATACCTGGTACACCCAGCATTCCAAAAACCGCTGCACCTGACACCGTAGAATTTATCCAATTACGTATTCTTTCCGCTCTCATATATAGAATCTAAACGAACGTAAAATATATTTAAATTACCCTCAATTTATGTCCTATATTATATTAAACACTATTCATTATAGCTACTGGAAATTACAAATGGGTATCTTTCATAAATTTGACATATACCACACACTTTTTCATGTGGTACAATGAGGTAATTTCTTTACCTATGCATAAAAAAATTATCATCATAGGCGTTGCTCTTTTCTTGGTTTCCCTCCTTACCATGTCCATCCTTATTTACCGTGCCGTCTCATTCTCACGAGCTGCCACCATGTCGCCTTCACCCACACCTATCCGAACATTGCAGACAATTTTGGCTACCATGACAGAATTTCAGAAACTTGCTTTGCTTATAGAAGATGTTCGCGCTTCAAGCGGCTTTAAATATACGGCAAAAGATTCAAACGGTAATTCACTGGACGCTATCAAAGTTATTCAGCCTTTCGCTTTCCGAAAGTATGTCGGCATTTATCATACAAACGTGAATGGTGTGTTTACGGTGAAAATCGCTGAATCTACCGACTTACTGAACTGGACATATAAAGGCGATATAGACACCAATGCAACACACGCCGACATAATGGTATTTCCCGAAGGCGACTACCTCGTAACATATGAAAAATTCACGTCCACATCAAGCGGTATTCGTATCCGCCATTATAAAAATTATGAAAGCCTTCTTCTCGGCCAGTATCTTTCTGAAAAAGATCTTCCCCGCACATTATCCCGAACCAACGAAGGTACTCCAAACTTTCTTTCGGTAAATAAAAAGGCCTTCGACAAAATTCATAATACTCAGGACTGGACCAACTCAACAATCAAACTAGGTTTTCATTATTACGACTCTGTTTCAGATAAAAATGCCACAGGCTCGCTTACAAGCTGGAAAACCTGGAAATCTGCCACCAATACCATGATTAACAACTACTTTAAAAGCATTGGTTATACCGGAAATTACGGCGATCGTGATGATTTTAAATTTAAGTTCACCAACAGTAAGTATGGAACATTAGATTACAATGTGTACGAAGCTCAAATTACCAAAGATGCGTGGGAATCATGGAGAAGCTTCTTGTACGATGTTAAAAACGGCAAGATTGTTCAACTCGATCCCTATACTCACAACCGGAGCATTGCGTTTGCAAATCCAAGCGTTTCCAACATCAGTCTTCCAGATGGTACAAACGGATTATTTGTCAGCTATTATATTTTTTCAGAAGGAGCGGCGCCAGGAGAAGGCGGTCCTCTGATATTTTTCACAAAAGAAAGTAATTTATCGAAAGCTACTTTAAAAGAAAACCGTGATCCGTTTGTTCCGCTTCCTTCGCCGACGCCAACTTCGGTACTCCCTTCCCCCACACCAACAACTACGGCACAAGTTCCTTCACCGACAACGACCGGCGGTATTCAACCAACAAGCACTCCAGGGCCGACAGGTTCACAAGTAACATGCACCTGCACAACACCGGGAGGACAGATGCCTAATAATGGGTTCACCTGCACCGACGGCGATTCACGCTACTGCTCGCCCGACGAATACTGCACCAATTCTTCGGTCAAGCCTTCATGGCCATGCGCAAAACAGTAAAAATATATATATCAAAGTAATCACTTAATATATCTATTCGCATTATTTATTGCGGTGTATATTCTTCCTAAACGCAGAAATTATTTTAACGATAATAGTCTTCGAGGTTATTCCAATACCATTTCGTGATCCTTTTAATTCACTACCCACCAGTTAAACTTCACATCCGTTGCTGGTGCTGTGGGTACTTCTACGGTGAATGAATCGCCGATTATCTGACTGGTTACCGCCAGAGGCACATTGGTTTTGGTCTTGGCTGTCACAAATACTATGGAGTTAGCCGTGATTGCAGTTGTATCGATTACAATTTTGGTTGTTCCCGCCTTCAGAACTCCTTCACCAATACTCTTGGTAACTACGGCACTCGTGGTTGCCACGTTGTTGGCGTCTGGATCAAGAATCTCAAGCTTCTCTGTCTGGACTTTCTTAGCGGTAATAGTACCGGTTGTTTTGATATTGCCATCGGTATCGATGATTACTTTGCCGTCCATGAAATCAACATTCGCAAGCGCCGAAGACTGAATCTTAAGCGCGCCGCCAAACGTGTTTATTGTCGCAGCCGGTGTTGCTAAGGTATCGTCGAATCCGTTGATATTAAGAAGACCATTGTTGATTGTTCCGGTTACACCCAGATCATACAGGTTTGTTTTGCCGCTGACTGTGAGAGCTGCAATGGTTGCCACCTGATCTTCGGTAAATAATGCACTGCCCGTAGCCGTACCAAGGACTGCGGAATTACTTCCTAACAATTGCTGTTCCAGGAATGATAAACGGGCCGACATAGAAGCTACGGCAGAATCTGTCTGGTTGGCGCGCTGTTCCAAATTGTCGATTCGGCCGGATAATGAAGCAACATTGGTAACCGATGTGCTGTTTATAACTTCGTCAAGTTTGGCGGCCATACTCGATACTTTTTCATCCAATGCTGAAATTTCTGCTGAAAGACTCTGGACAGTTGGAGCCGGCGAAGTTGAGCCCGTGGATATTGTACCGCTTGATGTTAAGAATACTCCCGGATCATACCAAGACGGACTTACCAAGACATTTATTTTTCCACAGATAACACCATTTGGAGAACCATCTGGGCAGGCAATCTGCGTGCCTTTTCCATTGGCCGGATCAAAGTCTTCCAAAGCTTTACCTACAGTGAATCCTGCAGATGTCATTTTCCGTCCAACTCCGGCAATTGTACTTGAAGTTATATGATCACCTTTCTTGATAATACCGTTAATTGTCGAAACTTTCACACTGATTTGTCCAAGCAAGCCGACAATTGTTTCAGTCTTATTATCATTTCTTGAATTTCCGACAAATCCAGAAGTATCAGAGACTACACCTAATATAGGCTGGGATTCCACGGCTTTCTTATTTACATCTACGATGTTGGCTATAATATCACCGTCTTGTGTTGTGCCTTCAACATTAAAGTATTCAGCAAAATCTGCGCCGCCCGTCTGATATTGCACACCAGTGTTGTTGAGGTTTATATAACCTACTCCTGTACCATTATTATCTGCCGTAGCTCCTGCATAGAATTGGATAAAGCGAGCATTGGTACTTGCTGCACCAGTTGCAGTACCAATATTTAAGCGTACTAATGTTGTGGTACTTGCATTTGTACTGGCAAGATTGGTTACTGCAAGAATTGGTGAAGCTGCTGTTCCGACAAACGAGACTTTAAAGTTTGGATTAGTGGTACCTACTCCAACGTTTCCTTCAAATAACGCGCCGCCGTCTGGAGCTAACTTCGTAAGATATGCAGAGGATACAGATGATGTTCCTACAGAAAGACCTCCAGAGACGGTGAGTTTTGAAGCAGGTGATGTTGTTGCTATACCTACATTTCCATTGACATTAAATGTCATAAAAGGTATTGATCCGCCGGTTAAGCTTTTGCCAATCTGTAGTTTGTCGTCATCATCTGCTCCGGCGTCATCCTGTACTCCCATCCAGAAATCGGTATCTCCCGCTGTCCGGGTATCAAACTTTAGGGTGGTATCTGTCCCGGTAATCTGTACTGAACTGCCCGTTCCTGTTAAGTCAACCAGCAGATTTCCACTGCCATATGTTTTCAACGTTAAATTATTGTTTTCAAATGCTTCACCCGATTCTATATATAACGGACCATTCGACTTGATATAACTTGATGTCTGGTTGGTAAAGAGCATGTCATATGCAACCGAAACATCGCCTGCTGCAGTAAATGCATGCGGCAATGCCGAAGTAATCTGTGTTTCTGAGACACTAAAGAGTGAATTTCCTGAATCTTTGATATTGAAGATATTACCCAAGTTTCCGGATGATCCAATACCGATAACTACTAAGTCTCCCGTTGCTGTTGTTGTAGCTGTCGGACTCCAGTCTACATTGATTAAGTTCCCCGTTGTTAATGCGGTTGAAGTTGAGCCAATGTACAATCCTTTCCCACTCGTCAAGCTGTTCAAATTCATATTCAACGCTATACCGGTGGTTATTGAGTTTGATGTTAAGTTAAATGAGTTGGTGGTTGTTCCGGTATCTACCAGCTCAAACAACGATCCAGGAAGTGTCGTACCGATCCCGACATTCCCTGATGTAAATACTGCTGCTGTTGTTCCATTTCCCAGTACATGCAGTTTCGCTGCCGGTGATGTTGTACCTATTCCCATCTTCCCCGTTGAGCCGGCAAAATTTAAGTTAAATCCTCCATCGGACAATGTAGTGTTGGCTGTTAATGCTCCACCGAGTGTGACAGTATTTCCTGATGCTGTTAATCCATTACTGAATGATAATGCTGCTTGATAATCGGTACCTGCTACTGCATTACTCAATACTCCAGATGTTGATTTCACCAGTCCAGTCCCAAGTCCGGAGAAGGTGATAGTTCCTGAAGAAGTAATTCCTGTTGCCGCTGCCACTGCTCCCGATGAATTAACTCCAAACTGTGATGTTGATCCAACTGAGAGTAAATATGAAGGCGCCGTGGTATTAATTCCGACATTGCCGCCTGGCATTAATGCTAAGTGTGTTGAGCCGCCCGTCATTATTCTATGAGGTCCCGTAGCACTTGAGAATGTAAGGTTAGCCGACGCTCCCGCAAAATCCAATGCCTGGGAAGGAGCGTTTGTTCCTAATCCGATATTTCCATTCTGATCGGCATAGAGTACAGGAGTCAATCCACCATTGTTGTAAATACCCAAACCTTCGTTACCATCATTGTTCGCATCATAACTTAATTTCACAGCACCATACGAACTGACCCCTAAATCTGGATCATCGCCGGCATTGTTTCTATTCATATTCATTCCAAATGAATCATTATTCGCTACTCGGAAGAAATAATTATTTCCGTTGACTCCTGCATAATCCTGGAAATAGAAATTCTTTTCTGTATTGCCGGTAGCTGAACTTACTCGGAAAGCTGCATGTGCAACACCTTTAATATCAAAAACCGAATCACTCCCTGTCCCAAGTGTGGTTCCAATTGTTGAATCGTAATCAAGTCGCAGCTGATCACCGGTTGAAAGAATATTCAAAGCTGCAGCTGGTGCGGTGGTGCCAATTCCAACATTTCCAGACGTGAATAATGCTGCATACGTACCATTACCCAATACGTGAAGTTTTGCTCCCGGCGATGTCGTTCCAATTCCCATTCTTCCGGTTGATCCGGCAAATAACAGATTAAATCCTCCGTCTGATAATGTCGTGTTCGCTGTTAATGCTCCACCCAGTGTTACCGTATTTGATGAAAGGGTAAGACCATTGGAGAATGATAATGGCGCTTGATAATCTGTTCCTGCAGCACCGACTGATAAAACTCCGGCTGTTGATTTCACCAGTCCGCTCCCGAGTCCTGAGAATGTTATCGTTCCACTGGATGTGATTCCTGTTGCCGCTGCGATTGCTCCCGATGAATTAACCCCAAACTGTGATGCGGATCCAACGGCCAGCATGTACGACGGTGAAGTGGTATTGATCCCGACATTCCCGCTCATAAATACTGCTGAATTGGTTCCATTTCCCAAAACATGGAACTTCGCACCAGGAGCAGTTGTGCCTATCCCTACATTCCCATTGGTATTAATCACCACAAATGGACTCGATCCACTGGTGAGAGACTTCCCGATCATAAACAAATCATCATCAGTACTATTCGCATTGTCTTGTATCCCCATCCAGTAATCGGTATCTCCGGCTGTCCGGGTATCAAATACCAATGATGTGTCGGTCCCCGTTATCTGTACCGCACTCCCGGTTCCTGTTAGATCTATTGCCAGGTTTCCTGCATTGTAGGTCCGCAGTGTTAAGTCATTACTCTCATAACTGTCCCCTGCCTGTATATACATCGGCCCATTCGACTTTATGTAGCTTGCTACTTCATTGGTGAGGCTGATGTCATAGGCAAACGATGTGTCCCCTGCGGCATTAAATGATGCCGGTAAGTTTGACGTTACCTGGCTCTCGGATACCGAGAACAATGAACTTCCTGAATCTTTAATGTTGAAGATGTTCCCAATATTTCCTGATGATCCAATTCCAATCACCATCAGGTCTCCTGTTGCATTGGTTGTTGCAGTCGGACTCCAGTCTACATTGATTAAGTTCCCGGTGGTGAGTGCGGTTGAAGTTGATCCAATGTACAATCCTTTCCCACTCGTCAAACTATTGAGATTCATGTTTAAGGCAATACCGGTCGTGATACTATTTGAAGTTAAGTTAAATGAATTCGTTGTCGTCCCGGTATCTACCAGCTCAAACAACGATCCAGGAAGTGTCGTACCGATCCCGACATTCCCTGATGTAAATACTGCTGCTGTTGTTCCATTTCCCAGTACATGCAGTTTCGCTGCCGGTGATGTTGTACCTATTCCCATCTTCCCCGTTGATCCAGCAAAATTTAAGTTAAATCCTCCATCTGACAATGTAGTGTTTCCTGTTAACGCTCCACCGAGTGTAACCGTATTTCCTGATGCTGTTAATCCATTACTGAACGATAATGCTGCCTGATAATCGGTACCGGCTGAAGCAACTCCCAGTACTCCACCTGTTGACTTCACCAGACCTGATCCCAAACTTGAAAAGGTGATTGTTCCGGAAGAAGTAATACCCGTTGCCGCTGCCACTGCTCCTGATGAATTAACACCAAATTGTGATGCTGATCCAACGGCTAACATGTACGACGGTGAGGTGGTATTTATTCCAACATTGCCGCTCATAAATACAGCAGATTTTGTACCATCGCCTAATACATGTAATTTCGCCCCAGGTGCAGTGGTTCCAATACCAACATTTCCTGCATCATCCTGTAATGCAATATTTCCTCCAGAAATATCATGAATAACATTTGCATTTAATGCAGTACCATCAATTCGTGTCATTTCAGTTCCACCAACAAAGAAGGAATATCTATTTCCTGCTCTGTTATATTCCAAATAATCGGTTGTGTCAAATCCTATTAATGCACTCCCTGCAACTGCATTTCCTAAGTCCATATAGAAAGCAGCATCTCCTACATATAACCGATCATCCTGGCCATCGCCGGCAAATCCTACTGCAAGTCCTCCGCTTATCAACTGATCACCTACAACATCTAGTGCCGCCCCTGGTGCCGTTGTGCCAATTCCAACATTTCCGGAAGCAAATATTGCAGCATTCGTTCCGTTGCCGGTAACATGTAACTTGGCTGCAGGTGATGAGATTCCGATCCCGACATTCCCTTCAACAATTAATCCACCATCTGGAGCTATCGATGAATGATATGTTGAACTCACTGATGTGGTACCGATAGCAACTCCACCCGAAACTGACAACTTCGATCCCGGAGCAGAAGTGCCAATCCCAACCTTCCCTGCTCCCCCTGCGATTGCAAAGGTATTGGTCCCAATTGTTAATGTTGTATTTCCTGTTAATGCTCCACCTAACGTTACTGTGTTTGACGATAATGTTAACCCATTGGAGAACGACGTTGCTGCCATGTAATCGGTTCCTGCTGATGCTGCTGATAATATTCCCGAAGTCGACTTCACGAGTCCTGAAGCAAGACTGGATAGATTATATGTTCCACTTGAGGTTATTCCTGTCGCGGCGGCAATCGCTCCAGAACTATTGACTTGGAATTGTGAAGTGCTGCCTACGGCAAATAATGATGATGGTGCCGTTGTCCCAATTCCCACATTTCCAGACGTGAATAATGCAGAATACGTTCCGTTTCCTTCTACATGCAGTTTTGCTCCCGGTGCAGTTGTTCCTACTCCGAGTTTTCCGGTTGATCCCGCAAAGTACAAATTAAATCCTCCGTCTGAAATCGTAGTATTTGCTGTTAATGCTCCACCTAACGTTACCGTATTGGATGAAAGCGTCAGTCCATTCGTAAACGACATAGCAGCAAGATAATCTGTCCCGGCTACTGCATTACTCAATACTCCGGCTGTTGACTTCACCAGTCCGCTCCCCAGTCCTGAGAATGTTATCGTTCCACTGGATGTGATTCCTGTTGCTGCTGCGATTGCTCCCGACGAATTAACCCCAAACTGTGATGCTGATCCAACAGCCAGCATGTACGACGGTGAGGTGGTATTGATCCCGACATTCCCGCTCATAAATACTGCTGAATTGGTTCCATTACCAGTAACTTGCAACTTTGCACCTGCAGCTGTAGTTCCAATACCGACATTCCCATTTGTGTTTAAGCTTATGAAAGCATTTGAACCAGGTGTAGTTGTTTTACCAATGACAAACAAATCATCATCAGTACTATTCGCATTGTCTTGTATCCCCATCCAGTAATCGGTATCTCCGGCTGTCCGGGTATCAAATACCAATGATGTGTCGGTCCCCGTTATCTGTACCGCACTCCCGGTTCCTGTTAGATCTATTGCCAGGTTTCCTGCATTGTAGGTCCGCAGTGTTAAGTCATTACTCTCAAATGTATCGCCTGCTTTAATATATAATGGACCGTTTGATTTAATATTTGACGATGTACTATTTGTTAAGTTTATATCATAGGCAAATGAAGTGTCCCCTGGTGCATTAAATGATGCCGGAAGGTTGGATGTTACCTGGCTCTCGGATACGGAGAACAATGAACTCCCTGAGTCTTTAATGTTGAATATATTCCCAATATTTCCTGATGATCCAATTCCAATCACCATCAAGTCTCCTGTTGCATTGGTTGTTGCAGTCGGACTCCAATCTACATTAATTAAGTTCCCGGTGGTGAGTGCTGTTGATGTTGATCCAATGTACAATCCTTTCCCTGAAGTTAAGCTGTTCAAATTCATATTCAACGCTATACCGGTCGTGATACTATTTGATGTTAA
This sequence comes from uncultured Gammaproteobacteria bacterium, assembly GCA_964490875.1. Lineage (GTDB taxonomy): Bacteria > Patescibacteriota > Microgenomatia > UBA1406 > GWC2-37-13 > CAYYYG01. The sequence goes on along the minus strand of CAZBEF010000007.1, from coordinate 6,585 downwards.
GTTGAATGAATTCGTGGTTGTCCCGGTATCTACCAGTTCTAATAATGATCCGGGCGCGGTGGTGCCAATTCCAACATTACCCGCCATAAATACTGCGGAGGTTGTATTATTTCCCGCTACATGGAGCTTGGCGCCCGGTGCAGTGGTTCCAACTCCCATCTTCCCCGTTGATCCGGCAAAATTTAAGTTAAATCCTCCATCGGACAATGTAGTGTTGGCTGTTAATGCTCCACCGAGTGTAACCGTATTTCCTGATGCTGTTAATCCATTACTGAATGATAATGCTGCCTGATAATCTGTCCCCGCCGATGCTACAGAAAGAATTCCGGACGTTGATTTTACCAGACCTGTTCCTAAGCTTGATAAGTTATATGTTCCCGATGACGTAATGCCTGTTGCGGCTGCGATTGCACCTGTAGAATTCACTTGAAACTGTGATGTGGAACCTACAGCTAACAATGATGATGGAGCTGTAGTTCCTATACCCACATTTCCGGAAGCAAATATTGCAGCATTCGTTCCGTTGCCGGTAACATGTAACTTGGCTGCAGGTGATGAGATTCCGATCCCGACATTCCCTTCAACAATTAATCCACCATCTGGAGCTATCGATGAATGATATGTTGAACTCACTGATGTGGTACCGATAGCAACTCCACCCGAAACTGACAACTTCGATCCCGGAGCAGAAGTGCCAATCCCAACCTTCCCTGCTCCCCCTGCGATTGCAAAGGTATTGGTCCCAATTGTTAATGTTGTATTTCCTGTTAATGCTCCACCTAACGTTACTGTGTTTGACGATAATGTTAACCCATTGGAGAACGACGTTGCTGCCATGTAATCGGTTCCTGCTGATGCTGCTGATAATATTCCCGAAGTCGACTTCACGAGTCCTGAAGCAAGACTGGATAGATTATATGTTCCACTTGAGGTTATTCCTGTCGCGGCGGCAATCGCTCCAGAACTATTGACTTGGAATTGTGAAGTGCTGCCTACGGCAAATAATGATGATGGTGCCGTTGTCCCAATTCCCACATTTCCAGACGTGAATAATGCAGAATACGTTCCGTTTCCTTCTACATGCAGTTTTGCTCCCGGTGCAGTTGTTCCTACTCCGAGTTTTCCGGTCGATCCGGCAAAGTACAAATTAAATCCTCCATCTGACAATGTGGTGTTGGCTGTTAATGCACCGCCGAGTGTAACAGTGTTTGACGATAAGGTGAGACCATTTGAGAATGATAGTGCTGATTGATAATCTGTTCCTGCCACGGCTGCTGATAATATTCCCGAAGTTGATTTCACCAATCCTGAAGCAAGACTGGATAAATTGTATGTTCCACTTGATGTAATTCCCGTTGCGGCTGTAATTGCACCCGATGAATTGACGGTGAATGCATTGTTACCAACAGCTAGTGCTGACGTTGGAGAGGTAGTCCCAATCCCTACATTCCCTTCAACAATTAATCCACCATCTGGAGCTATCGATGAATGATATGTTGAACTCACTGATGTGGTACCGATAGCAACTCCACCCGAAACTGACAACTTCGATCCCGGAGCAGAAGTGCCAATCCCAACCTTCCCTGCTCCCCCTGCGATTGCAAAGGTATTGGTCCCAATTGTTAATGTTGTGTTTCCCGTTAACGCTCCACCCAGTGTTACCGTATTAGATGAAAGGGTTAGGCCATTGCTGAATGATAATGGAACCTGATAGTCTGTTCCTGCTGCACCCACCGATAATATTCCGGACGTAGATTTTACAAGACCAGTTCCTAAGCTTGATAAGTTGTATGTCCCAGATGACGTAATACCTGTTGCCGCTGCGATTGCTCCGCTTGAATTGACTTGGAACTGTGCTGTGGAACCAACCGCAAAAAGAGATGAAGGAGCAGTTGTCCCGATACCGACATTCCCATTTGTAAATACTGCAGAATTTGTGTTGTCTCCACTTACCTGCAGTCGTACGGTTGGAACAGTTGTTCCGATACCAACGAATCCGTTTGTCTGATAAATTCCTGAGTTGCCTAGCGCGCTTCCGCTTGTGAATATTGGTATATAGTTAGTCGTTCCTGTTCCAGAAACTCCTCCTGTTCCCACTGTACAAGTTACTAAATTATTTGATGCATCTAAACAGATTGCATTACCTGTTCCTGTTGTAAGTTGTGTAAATGAAATTGTTCCACTCGATGTTATACCGGTCGCGGCTGCAACTGCACCCGATGAATTTACCTGAAACTGTGATGTACTTCCCACTGCAAACAATGATGAAGGTGTTGTGGTTCCAATACCAACATTACCAGAAGTAAATATAGCCGAACGTGTACCATCTCCCGCAACATGCAACTTTGCCCCCGGTGCAGTGGTTCCTACTCCAAGTTTTCCGGTCGATCCCGCAAAGTACAAATTAAATCCTCCATCTGATAATGTGGTGTTTCCCGTTAATGCACCGCCGAGTGTAACAGTGTTTGACGATAAGGTGAGACCATTTGAGAATGATAATGCTGATTGATAATCTGTTCCTGCCACGGCTGCTGATAATATTCCCGAAGTTGACTTCACCAATCCTGAAGCAAGACTGGATAGATTATATGTTCCACTTGATGTAATTCCAGTTGCGGCTGTAATCGCACCAGTACTATTAACTGTAAATGCATTCGCTCCAACTGCAAATAAAGATGATGCTGAAGTAGTTCCAATCCCTACATTACCATTCATAAATGTTGCTGCATATGTTCCATCACCAACTACATGAAATTTATTCAATGGATTTGTAGTACCTATACCGAGATTTCCGCTATTATTCAAAGTAAATAATATGCTATCTGAAGCTTCTATTGAAAACTTCGTTGGACTTCCATTAACATCCCAGAATGATCCGCTTGAAGGTGACAGTCTTATAGCTGATACTCCAGAAGTGGCTTGAAAATTAGCCATTACATCTGAGGTATCAACAACAGTCAGCTTTATTGATGGAGCAGTCGTTCCTATGCCAACATTTCCAGACGTGAATAATGCAGAGTATGTTCCATTCCCTTCAACATGGAGTTTGGCTCCCGGTGCAGTGGTTCCTACTCCAAGTTTTCCGGTCGATCCCGCAAAGTACAAATTAAATCCTCCATCTGATAATGTTGTATTTCCCGTTAACGCTCCACCAAGTGTTACGGTATTTGATGAAAGGGTAAGGCCATTGCTGAATGATAATGGTGCTTGATAATCTGTTCCTGCTGCACCCACAGATAATATTCCGGACGTAGATTTTACAAGACCTGTTCCTAAGCTTGACAAGTTATATGTTCCCGATGACGTAATGCCTGTTGCCGCTGCGATTGCTCCGGAGCTATTCACTTGAAACTGTGAGGTGGAACCAACCGCAAAAAGAGATGATGGAGCCGTTGTGCCAACTCCAACATTTCCGCTCATAAATACCCCCGAATATGTTCCATTCCCAACTACGTGTAACTTAGCACTTGGTACACTAATTCCAATACCAATATTCCCAACACTTGTGATTCTCATTTTTTCATAATCATTTCCACCAGTTGTCCCTGATGTAGAAAACGTCAATGCATTTAAACCACCACCTGCTTCTTCGGTAATTGCTTTAATTGAAGAATGAACACCTGCACCATTATATGATCCGTCAGCAGAGTAAAATTCTATTGCACCATAACTTTGACCAGCCCAGTCTGCAGCATCTTTTGTAGAGCTCAATCGTAAAGTAGCACCTGTCAATGCAGAAATATCAATTTGGGTTTGAGGATTTGTAGTACCAACACCAACATTTCCAGACGTGAATAATGCTGAATAGGTTCCATTCCCTTCAACATGTAACTTTGCTCCCGGTGCTGTCGTTCCTACTCCAAGCTTTCCAGTACTTCCTGCAAAGTACAAATTAAATCCTCCATCTGATAATGTTGTATTTCCCGTTAACGCTCCACCAAGTGTTACGGTATTTGATGAAAGGGTAAGGCCATTGCTGAATGATAATGGTGCTTGATAATCTGTTCCTGCTGCACCCACAGATAATATTCCGGACGTAGATTTTACAAGACCTGTTCCTAAGCTTGACAAGTTATATGTTCCCGATGACGTAATGCCTGTTGCCGCTGCGATTGCTCCGGAGCTATTCACTTGAAACTGTGAGGTGGAACCAACCGCAAAAAGAGATGATGGAGCAGTTGTTCCGACACCTACATTTCCTGACATGAATACAGCTGAGTTGGTATTATTGCCTACAACATGCAATGCCGCTCCAGGCGCGGTTGTACCAATGCCTGTATTACCATTTACATATAGTTTAGCTGTGCCTGGCTCATTTGCACCAACTGCAAAATTACCACCAGTATTTGCAATATAACTATTGGCATTCGTACCGCCACTCAATAATACTCCCGTACTTGTTCCTGCAGCATCTTGTAAAAATAATTGTGATCCTCCATTAGAAGTTTCATAAATCTTAGCAAGCTCTGATCCATCGTTTGCATAGATTCTAAAAGGTGTTGTAGAATTGCCAGCACTTAATATTTCTAACTTTCCCTGAGGATTAGTCAAACCAATTCCTACATTTCCAGACGTGAATAATGCAGAGTATGTTCCATTCCCTTCTACATGCAGTTTGGCTCCCGGTGCAGTGGTTCCCACTCCGAATTTTCCCGTTGATCCAGCAAAATACAGATTAAATCCTCCATCTGATAATGTTGTATTTCCCGTTAATGCACCACCAAGTGTTACGGTATTTGATGAAAGGGTTAGGCCATTGCTGAATGATAATGGCGCTTGATAATCTGTTCCTGCGATTGCTGCAGATAAAACACCGCTTGTTGACTTCACCAGTCCGCTCGCTAAGTCACTAAAGGTAATTGTTCCGGAAGAAGTAACACCCGTTGCGGCTGCGATTGCTCCGCTTGAGTTTACTTGGAATTGCGAAGAAGATCCTACAGCAAATAATGATGATGGTGCAGTTGTTCCGACACCGACATTTCCACTCATAAATACGCCAGAATATGTTCCATTTCCAACAACATGGAATCGTGCTCCTGGTACTGTTGTGCCAATGCCCACATTACTGTTTGTTTGATATATTCCCGAATTACCTAATGAAGTTGAAGTACTAAATATTGGAATATAATTGGCTGTTCCGGAACCTGAAACTCCTCCAGCTCCAACAGTGCATGTTACTAAGTTGTTTGATGCATCCAAACATACGGCGCTTCCACTGCCCGTGAATAAACCGCTGAATGTAACTGTTCCGGACGAAGTTATGCCAGTTGCAGCAGTTATTGCTCCGGAATCATTCACTTTAAATCCAGACGATGATCCCACTGCAAAGAGAGATGACGGTGCCGTTGTTCCAATTCCCACATTTCCAGACGTAAATAAGGCAGAATACGTTCCGTTTCCTTCTACATGCAGTTTTGCTCCCGGTGCTGTAGTACCGATGCCTACCTTACCAGTTGAACCTGCTATATATAAATTAAATCCTGCATCTGAAATCGTAGTATTTGCTGTTAATGCTCCGCCGAGTGTCACCGTATTGGATGATATGGTGAGTCCATTACTGAATGACAATGGTGCCTGGTAATCTGTCCCTGCTACTCCAACTGAAAGAATTCCGGACGTTGATTTTACAAGACCTGTTCCTAAGCTAGAAAGATTGTATGTTCCACTTGAAGTAATTCCGGTCGCGGCTGCAATTGCTCCGGAGCTATTGACTTGGAACTGTGAAGTTGAACCAACCGAAAATAATGCTGCCGGCGATGTATTCCCTACTCCAATTCTTCCGTTCGCTCCATCAAGATGGAGAAGTTCACCGCTTGTATTTGAATTGAAGAAACGGAAATTTGTGCTTGTTGAACCATTATATAAATTGACGGACGTGTTAGCATCGACTATCAAATTGTCATTAAATTCAGTGAAATTGAGAACATCATCAGCCACTGAAATGTTTGCTTTCGTAGCTGGTGAAGCGGTTACATTAAAGTCAGATCCAAAATTGAGTGTGTCAACACTGGCCCCTACCGCAGTTCCATTTGATTCAACATTAATAATGGCGCTGGTTGCACCGCTGTCGCTGGCGCATTCCCACATGCTGGTTGAATCATTCCATTTTAATATTTGTCCATTGCCGCATCCCTGCAATAATCCAAGCTTGTCACTTATGACTTCCAAACCAGATGATGAACTCGTACTGCCTGTTCCAACTGAATTAAATAACTGAATTGCATCTGCATCTATATAACCGCCGGTAGTAGTAAGAGTGACAGAGCTTGAACCAGCCGATAACTGTCCACTTATATAACCATTCCCTACAACATGCAGTGGATATCCTGGTGTTGTTGTTCCTATTCCAACATTACCGGACGTAAAGATTGCAGCCGTTGTATTGTCTCCAACAACGTGCAAACGAGCTAATGGACCAGTAGTACCAAGTCCGAGCATTTTGGCTGTATTGTTCCAGTAGAACGAATTATCACCGCTTTGTGCTGCAGATCCTGTCCAGAAAGTTACTTGTCCTGCAGCGCCGCTTCCGCTAATACCTGCCGAAGCAATACAGTTCGCCCAGTTTCCATTTTCATAACAGCGGAA
>CAZBEF010000006.1:0-116595 GCA_964490875.1 uncultured Gammaproteobacteria bacterium | reverse complement strand
GCGCCTCTTACCTGGAGTCATTCGGAGTTTGTTTTGACTGTTGTAAAGTATATTAAAAAAATGGAAGCCTTCGGTTTATGCAAGCGGGATCTTCATGAAAAAAAAGAACTGGTGATTTAATTTTTATTCTAGAAAATCCGGTAAATTCTCTAAATATTTTATTTCGCTTGATACCGCGTTTTTCGTGGCACCGACACCCTCTGATGAGGGGCACCCTCGGTGACTCACTCAAAACGGGTATCTGCGCTCTGTATTTTTAAATTTGGCAGGTGGCTGAGTATAGGGCTCCCGTCAGCGCGCAGTGACCGTTAAGGTTGCAGTCCACCATTGGAAGAACTCGAGACTTTACCCTTTCAGGCTGCCAACTCTAGAGCACTACTAAACGAGCACTGATGGGAGGAGCGATGACAGAATCTGCCAGATTTTCTGAATATAAATAATTATGAGCTAAGATATGAATTTTTTTGCGACCCCGGATCAAGTCCGGGGCAGGCTCGGGAGGTCTGCGCCCACGGCCTGCCCGTCAGAAGTTCCCTACAAAGCGGAACGAAGGCGGGAGCATAAAAAATTCATATCGAGCGATGAAAAAATTTAATATGAAATATTAATTTCTCTTTTTACTATTTTGATTCCTAGGTTTTGCATTCTCCCTTAGCACTTGCTGTATCTCCATCTTTATAGTCGGAGTTGCCGTTGGAGCAATCTGACAACTTACGGAATTCTCCGTCCCTCGTATAAAATACTCTAGTCTTCCAAGGCAGGCTCGTTCTATTACTACATCTGGCTTTGTAAACCATCTCTTTTCCTTCGTGTAATTCTCAAGTAAAAATCGCATTACTCGATTCCATATAGGTGCGGCACCCGTAATGCCGGATGAAAGATATGGATTCATCGGCGTGTTGTCGTTGTTTCCCACCCAAACAGCGACCAAAAAATCTGGTGTATAGCCGATTGTCCAGTTATCCTTTTTCTGATCCGTTGTTCCGGTTTTAACAGATACTTTATATCCGGGAATTTCCAGCGCCGAACCAGCACCAAACGCGGGCAGCCGAGCAACATTATCAGAAAGTATATCCGAAATGATGTAAGCAACCCCTTCATTCAAAACCTTAATAGAAGGTTGTTTACTAAAATCCACTGCTCTCCCCTGTGAATCTTGCAATCTTTTTATGGGAGTAAGGCTTACCCGCTCTCCCCCGTTCGCAAAAACACCCATTGCAGTAGCCATATCGAGCATAGTAACTTCTCCGCCGCCTAAAGTTAGAGCTAATCCGTATTGTGAAGGATCACCCCAAGAAGTTATTCCCATTCGTTTTCCATGGTTGATAAACTGTGGAACTCCAAGAGACTGCAAAACTCGGACAGCCGGGACATTATATGAATTGGCTAATGCATACCGAAGCGGAACCTTTCCATGAAAACGGCCGTCGTAGTTGACAGGCCGGTACGGTTCGGCTCCTTGAGCCACAAAAACTACTGGAGAATCGTCTATTATAGAAGCTGCTGTGTAATTTTTTTCAAGTGCAAGAGAATACATTATCGGTTTTATAGAACTCCCCGGCTGCCGCAGTGCAGTTGTAACGTTGAAAGCACCCGAAGGGCTGGCAAAATAATCTACCGAGCCCACCATCGCAAGGATTTCGCCGGTCTTAGGACGCGTAACCAAAATTGCTCCATTGGTAACGTTTAGATATTGAATTTTTTCTAATTCTTCTTTTAAAATTGTTTCGGCTTCGGTCTGAATATTAAGATCTAACGTTGTAGAAACAGACAGTCCACCTGTTTCTATTTGATTGGTGCCGAACTCTTTCTCAAGTTCATTTTTGACATAGAAAACAAAATGTGGCGCGTTGATATGTGTTTTTGGTGACGTGGCATGTAGTTTTGTTTTTTGGGCGTCACTCTTCTGTTTCTCACTAATATATTTTTGTTCATACATACGCTCAAGCACTTCATTCCTTCGCCTTATTGCCAAATCTGGGTTTACAAACGGAGAATAAACCGATGGAGACTGGGGAAGGCCCGCCAAGAGAGCTGCCTCGTTCAATGATAATTCTTTCGCATGTTTGTTGAAATATACTTGGGCAGCTTCTTCTATGCCGTACGCTGCACCGCCATATGGAACCTGATTGAGATACATTTCTAATATCTGATTTTTGTTATACATTCTTTCAGTTTGTATTGCCAGAACCATTTCTTTTATTTTCCTCTCCCAGGTGCGTTCGGGTGATAAAAGTGATGATTTTACCAGTTGCTGTGTAATGGTTGAGCCTCCCTGCAGATTTTTTTTAATGAGAGTGTCGCGTACCGCGCGAAGAATTCCCGAAATGGGAGCGATTCCATTATGGTGATAAAAATCTTTATCTTCAAATGCTATTGTTGCCTGAACTATATATTTTGGAAGATCCTTAATTTTTACTGGAGTTCGGCTTTGGTCTTTATATACCTCATATAAAAGTTTTCCATTTGTATCGTACAGATGACTTGAGATCGGATAATTTACTTTACCAATATCTGAGGGTGAAGGAAGCGCTTTATAAAACTGGTAAAACTGAAACGATGAGAAGATAATTAAGCATGTTAAAAATCCTGTAATGAAAGCTACATATCCAATCCTCATTTTAATTTTGAATGGATTTATAGGCTTGAAGAATACAATTATTCCTCTAAAGAGAGATTTAAGAAATTTTCTTAGAAAAAAACTAATAAACAAAACGCACAACCATGTTAATCGCAGAATAAATACGATAATGCTAAATCCTAGTTTTATTATACCAATTATTAGATGAGACACATCGAGAAGGAGCTCTGTGACAATATCGCCTATGCCAATAAGGATGTAGACAATAAACAGCAGCACGCGATAAATTCTGGACCTCATGGCCGTATTCTAACACGGAAATAACACAAGCGTAAAGAATATAGACTGCATCATACTAGTTCTTCTTAAGTTTTACGAAGTTTCGGGCAGTGTTTTTAGTTTTGCGCGTATAACTAAACGCAGCCAGTAAGTACCAGGAGGGACACATGTAATTAGAGTTAGATAAGACGCATCATAGCGCTGATCAAGCACCGATACATGATCTGGTTTTACGACAAATCTATCATAAACTACGTATTGATATTCAATGTCATTAATTTTTACTAGGATGGTATCACCATTTTCAAGAGACGGCAAAAAGGTGAAGATTGATTTGTAGTTGTTTTTATCATATAACTGCGGCAAAGTTGAATGACCGAATATTGTAACATTGCCAAACTCCCCCGGTAATGATTCTGGTAGATAATGAACTAAACTTTTGGATAAATCCTCACCACCCACATTCACTTTAGCGTTCATAATATTGATTTTAGGAATAGAGATAGTGTACTCTTTCACATTTACCTTTTTTTCTACTTTAGTCTGCGGCTTTGTAGTAAACCACTGATTGGCATCGACGAAATCCTTTAAATTTGAAGAAAAGACATCTGTGCTGCCAAGTACAGAACTGGCGCTTGTTAATGAAGAAGCAATCTGGCTTCTGGGAACAGGGGTTTGAACGTTGTTCTGAATAAAAAGTCGGGAGTATATTTCAAAAGAAATAATTGGATAGAACGACCAGAATAAAAGTACCGCACCGATAGTAAGGGAGATATATGACACCGCATGAGCCGTTTTCTTTTTGCGGGATGGTCTTTCCTTAACGTATGAATATAAGGCCATAAAAATATCGGAACTAATTAGAACTTAACATTTTATAGTAGCATTTTTATAGGTTCAGTACAATGGGTTGTCGTCCCGAGAAAGGAATTATTGTGTAGCTGTTTTGACAGTAATATTTTTCTGCAAAAAAGGCATAAAAGAATTCAACAAAGGCAATGGTGCAGAGATGTCCAGATTATATCCATTGGCATTTGTCTTTGCCTGAACGATCGAAGAAACAGCGTTTTTACTTTTGCCTTTTACTGCAGCGGCTATTTCTTCGGCAGACACCTTCTTGCTTGCAGTTTCTTTTGCATCGACCCTAAGCTGAACAGTATCTCCGGCTTTTTCAACATTCTTCAGCATGTACGAAAGATTGGCAGAATCCATCTCAAAATCAGAAGGGATATCTTTTTTTAATTCTTCTGCTAACCGCTCTTTCAATGATGATTCATTAAATGAATAATATGTTGCAGATACGGTAACCGTAAGGTTGACTTTGTCAGACTCCTCGCCTATTTCCTTCGATGCTTTTGAGTTATCTAATGCAGCTTCTGTTAAAGTATCCAATACCTTTACACCGCTCTGCAAATTTTTCTTTATATTTTCAACGGCCTGTTTCTTGCCTTTATCTAACAGTGTTTTTTTTAAGTCATCTATATCTTTTTTAGCTACCGTTCGTAATGTTTTTTTTGAGCCGCCGCTGAGTGCCGATTCGTTTACTGCAAAATATTTGCTAGTTGATTCATCGGCAATTTTGAATCGTTTTCCTTTTTCCAAATTACTTTCTGGACCAAGCGCGGATGCCGTGATGCTGGTTTTTGTTTTGCCTGCCTGTTTTACTATTTCGTCGCCGGAAAGAGTTTCGCTTGCCGAAGCGACCGAGACATCTTGATCAAGAGTAAAGGAAAAGCCGTCAACCGAAAGCGGGGTGCCTTTTTGAAATAACTTTACTGAGTCCTCAAAATTATGAATGGTTACTTCTCCGCGAGCTTTTTCGCCGACATCGCGTTTACCAGTAGTTGCTGTACTTCCGTCGACTGTGCTGGATGTAGTAGCTACTGAAACATCCAAATTATCAATCTCTATCTCCTTTGAGACTGTTTTTGATGGAAGTGTAATAGTAAGGGTTGCTTTATGAAACTGCGTTTCAATAAGAGCCAGGCTGAAAATGATAAGTACAAGCCCGATAATAATTAAGTACCGTGTCATATTTGCTTTCGGCAGTCGGAGATTAAGCTTTGGTATGCCGAGTTTAAATGGTTGAGCGGGTTTCTTAAATGGAGCTGACACTGTTTTTCCCTGATATGCTGCTGTCTGATATGGCTGCTGTACTGGATTTTCATCTGAACTGATAGTAAATCCCATTATTTCCTGCGGAGCTGCTGGTGCCGCAGCAACAGGTATGGCAGACACCGGTTCAACATTTTGAATAGGATTGGATTCGACTTGTGGCGGCGGTGATTCTTCTTTCTCAATCTGTGGTTTTTCTACAACTCCATTTCCTTTTTCTTTAGAATCACGAAGCTGTGCCGAAAAAATGGCTCCCAGTTCGGTATATAAATCCTGCCGTTTTATTACTTCGACTCTTGGGTGCTGAATGAATATGTCTTTATCCCACTTATGGCCGAGAATCTTTACCGATTCATCGTCAAGATCCGAAGAATCATACAGAACCAAGCGTGATGGAAGAAGGGTCTGAGCTTTCATTTCGGTAAATATGGCTGTTAGATCGTCGACAAGATTTAACGTGCGGGAGCTGGTTTTAGAAGTAATCTTTCTGCTGCCTTTATAAACGCACACATCTACATTCGTTTTGTCTATTTCGATTAATATGACGTTTAATGGCGACTTATCACGCCTTTCCAGATATTGTGCTACCGCTTCGTTGCATTCGATATAGCCTAACGGTTGAAGATCTAACTCCTTGCTGATTGACTTGATGATATTTTTGTACGGCTCCCGAATTTCTGCCGAAGTGTCATCGATAAAATAAGAGTATAAGAAAAAGATTACCTTTTTTAAATGCAGTCTCGTTGTCGTTTCGAGTTTTGACAATATTTCATCGATGTCTTGAATTATGTTCTCCCAGCCGTTTGAATATGGTGCAGTATGATGATGAAGGACGGAAAAATGTTCATCGGTTATTTCAAATACAAATCCGGTCGCTTCGTCTCCTTTTAAAAATAATCCAAAATAATATTCTTTTTTGTCTTTATTTTTCTTAAAGAAAAACATAGGTATTCATTGTAGCACACTTTCAACTGATTAGAGCCCAGGCTACTGAATCTTATATTTCGTGTAGATTTGTTCTATGCCACTTTGGGCTGTTTTTAACGGCTCCGTATAGCCTGCGCCTGCGACTGCCTTATTTATCGCGTCATTGAGGTAGTTTATAATATCGTCGTTCATTCCGCCAGTATGATTTGCACCTCCATCAAAAGTACGTGATGCAATAGGCAGGGAATAATAATAATTAGCTTGTTGAATTACCGGGCCAAGATATTCATCCTTAATAAGCAAATCAGCCATATCAACACGTGGGTACGGCTCGCCAAATAATCGCTGTGCTTTCTGTTTTTCATATAATTTAATCAGCGTTTCTTTTTGGGATAGATATTTCAGAAATTTCCATGCCTCTAATTGATTTTCGCTGAATTTGGAAACACCTTCAGCCCAATATGAACCAAACGCGATATTAACCGGCTTAACCGATGGATCCTGAGGCACCTGAGGCAGCGGTGCTACTTTAACCGGAATATCAAAGTTCGCACTTTTAATGTTTATAACTTCCCATGAAGGTGCGATGATCATTGCAACTTTCTGCTGAATGAACGCATTGATCGAATTCGGCATATCGACATCCCATACATTATCTGGTGCTTCTGAAAGACTGACATATTCCTGAAATATGCTACGTGCTTCGGGAGTATTTAGATTTTTCAATATCGCCCATATTTCTTCCCGGCTTAGCTTACTGGCATCTTTCTGACTCAACACATTTTGAAGCAGCATGAAACCAAAAATATCAGAGAAATGTTCGATGTTAGATGAGGTTCCCAGAGCAATACCGGATTGAGTTATCTTGCCGTCTGGATCTTTTATAGTAAGCCGATTGACATAACTATCTGACGAGCCGATAAGATCATCCCATAAGACAGGCGGTTTATCAATACCTGCCAATTTAAATAAAGAGTCATTATAAATAAGTACCAGACCATCGATTTCCAAAGGGATACCATAGTAATATTTATCTATTTTCAGATCGCGTGCATGAGTAGGATAAAATGTTTTTTCAAATTCCTGATTGCTCATGATTGATTCTGGTAAAGGTGATACGACTTCGCGAAGCTGAGGAAGCCATGTATTGTGAAAACGAAAGATATCCGGACCGACTTTATTTTTGCTTTGTGTTAATAATTTGATTAAATAGTCTTCTGGAGTCATTTTTTTATAGGTGATCGTTACATGCGGATTGTTCTTCTGATATTCTTTGATAACATCATCGTATATTGCCGAATCTTCCCATAACCCCCAGTACGTTAACTTTACATCCTTTGGTGCTTGTTGAGGTTTAGATCCCCCAAATAAAATTCGTAAAACAATAAATAGAATACCGATGAAGAATAAAACTACGAGCCCAACTATTAGAAACCGTGATCTATTTCCGCCGCCAGATGAAGGGTACATGGGCTGATCAGGAGGAATTTCCGAAGGTGGCGCCGAAGAAAATGCATCATCGGTTGAGGAGACATCGGCCGAAACTTCTTCGGGGCTTATTGTTTCGTCCACCGGAACACTTTCATAAATCGGATTAGGCTGTTCTTGTGGGTCTGGAGTTTGATTTTCGCCGGAATTTCCACTATTATTGTCCATACATGTTATGATAGCAAATAACCAAAGAAAAGGTATACTGTTTCTTCAGATTGGTATCGGATTTTTACTCGGTACTTTTATTTTAATGATCTTCTTAATTAATTATGTCATATCACAGGAAAATAATCTCAGCAATACGATATATCCGAATGTATATATAGATGCGCTGTCTGCAGGACGTAAAAGCAAACAGGAGATGAAAACAATTTTAGAAAAAAGATATGCGCCCCTTAAAAACTATTCGTTAACTATTATCTACCAAGACGCGCCTGTCGCCACATTCGATGCTGCCATGCTGGGACTTCATTCAGATAGTTATGATGTGGTTGAAAAAGCCTATTTAGTGGGGAGAAGCTCTCATCTGGCATCGCGGATTCTACAAAAAGTAAATACACTGTTTAATCTGGACACGTATGACTTTAAAACTTCGGTGACATACGATAAAAGCGGAGTGTTTGAATTTATTAAATCATTGGAAGATCAATATAATATTCCCGCCAAGAATGCGTTGTTTACCTTTGAAGATAGCCGTGTAACAGAATTTAGAAAAGAAGAAAATGGCAAAAAGATCGACTCGAAGAAGTTCTACAGTGAACTGGATAAGAGATTGAATAATTTGATGAAAAAAGTGAATAAAGACACCATCGTTTTGACTGAACTGGTGGTAGAACCCGAGATTACTCTTGCCAAAGCAAATAAATTCAATATCGAAGAACTCATAGGGGAAGGAAAATCAGACTATACTCATTCAATTCCAGAACGGGTTCATAATGTAATTCTTGCGGCATCTAAATTCAACGGCGTGTTGATACCTCAGGGTGCGGAGTTTTCTTTTAATGATACCATTGGTGATATTTCTGCACAGTCGGGTTACAAACCTGCGTATGTAATTAAAGCGGGAAAGACAGTGCTCGGCGACGGCGGCGGAGTGTGCCAAGTTTCTACAACCTTCTTCCGGGCGGCATTAAATACCGGTCTGCCGATTACAGAACGGCATGCTCATGCGTACCGGGTGGGATATTATGAAAATGATTCAAAGCCCGGCCTAGATGCAACGATTTACACACCAGATGTTGATTTAAAAATTAAAAATGATACTCCGGGCGCAATTCTGATCCAAACAGAAGTTGATGAAGAAAATAATCTTTTGTACTTTAAATTTTATGGAAAAAAGGATAGCCGGAAAGTGGAACTTTCTCCGGTTACCGTAACAAATATTCAGCCCGCACTGCCGCCTGTATATCAGGATGATCAGACATTAAAAAAAGGAATTGTAAAGCAGGTAGATTTTCCGGCATCGGGAGCTACCGCGAGTTTCATGTATAAAGTAACAAAAGGAACCGAGATAATTGAGGATAAGACATTTGTATCTAATTATCGTCCATGGCAGGCAGTATTTTTAGTTGGACAAGCAGAAGGCTAGTTACAAGCCGTTAGCCGCTTGATCGATGGTCGTAAAGTCGGAGGTGCCTTCATCTATAACTACATACTCAACAGAAGCTTCTTCGGCGCTTTCAGGAGTAGGTGAAAGCTGCGGCATGGCTGTAGGTGCAGCAGATAACCGCAAAGAGTTCTGATACTTCTGTAGATATATATTGTTATTTTTGGAGCTGGCGTTCGATGTTTGTTTGTAATTAAAAAAAAGAATAGCTGCTGTGCTTACGAAAATAAGTAATGACCCTGCTATCAAAAATACTGGCGAAGCAGGATGGCTGCTGTTTTGATGAGAGTCATTATTAATTACTTCGGGTACTTCTGAATTCAATATGTTGGTATCCATATGTATATAAACTAATCTTCAACCGTACTTGGTTTTGGTGTAATGCTAAGTTTTACTTCTTTTCTCAGTTTTACTAATTCTTTGGCGACATCACGAACTGCCTCTTTTGCAAGTTTGACTGAGTCGCGGACAGAATGCAAATCTGCTTCCAATTGACTTCTCGTCTCGCCTACTGCAGAGCGCAAGGCATCTTCTGTAGAAATTGAAATAGTGTAATCTTTTGCAGCCTGTTCGGCAATTTTAGCTTTTGCTGCCTCTATGGCCGACCTTGCTTTTGTCATGGCTGCATCAAATGCTGTTGTGTCTGCACCTTTGGTTTTTAATTCGCCCGCCTTGCTAGCCATAGTATCAAGGATGCCGGAAAATTTATTTAAGGCTTCGGTCATAGAAACGGTATGCTTGGTATTTACTTCATTCATCATAGAATCTATCTTTTCAAGTATTTTTTGTTTATTTTCATCTCTAATGAGTTTCTTTTTTTGTAGAAATGCTTCGCGGCTTGCTTCAAACATTTCTTTTTTTTCTTTTATTTTATCCTCAACTTCTTTTTTTATTTCTTCCCGCTTTTTTTGCATTTCTTCCTGAAATTTCAATCTTTGTTCTTCTATTTTTTTCTTCATTTCTTCTTGTTGTTTTTCTATAGAAGGCCGGAGCTCTCTTAAATTTTTTAATTCCTCAGTTTTGCTTATAATCACTTCTGGAGTTGCGGCGTTTTCTTCATGAGCATGAGAAATTTCAGCTGTTGTTGTAAGTATAGTAAGTAGCAAAGCTAAAAACATGAAAATATATTTTTTTGATAGCATAGTATTACATTATAAGAACTACGTTCAAAAGTCAAGTTTAACGAAACCAGGCTGCTCGTCCCAGACGATAATGAAGATTTTTATTTTTACGCTCACCGATTACTTTTGCAGGAACTCCGCCAACTATCGCAAACGGTTCTACATTTTTGGTGACAACAGCTCCTGCGCCAACAACAGCGCCTTTACCGATGGTTACGCCGGGAAGAATAATCGCCCGCGGTCCGATGAATACATAATCTTCTATATGAACTGGTTCTTTTACCACTGTTTCGGCTGCTGCAAAATGTTCGCTTTCAATGTTATGTTCGGAGTTGTAGATCATAACTTCTGAAGCAATATCTACATGATTGCCAATCTGTAAACGATCACGACCGTCCAGAACACAATCTTCGCCAATGATTGTATCTTCGCCGACTGATATGTTTGCTGGATTGTAAAACCGCGTGTTCATGTGAATGGTAGAACCTTTCCCGATTTCCATACCCGCCATCCTATAAAAAGCACGACGGACATGATGAATTGGTACACACCCAATACGATGAAGAAACAATATCTGAAATTCTAAAAGAACAGTATAAATCCGATTTAGAAGTTTTTTGTTAAACTCTTCACTAGATAGTTCGCGGCCGGTTTTATCCTTCATAAGAAATAGTATAGTATATTTTCACGCCTCACTTCTTTTCTTTTTTCTCACCGGTTGCTGGTTTAAGATTAAGAAGTCTGTATATAAGGCCGGCTAATAATCCGCCTGACATTGGCCCGATAATATAAATCAATACATTTTGCATACGGGCGCCAATATTCCCGATATCTGCAAGAAGAGGCCCGACTCCAACTGCCGGATTATAAGCGCCTCCCGACAATCCACCGGCAAATGCCCCTGCTAAAACGACTAATCCAATAGCTGCTCCATAATAATTATTGCCTTCCGTTTCTTCAGAGGTGGCTACATGTAAAACAACAGAAGCCAATGCAAAGGTATACAAAGCTTCCATAACAATAGCAGTCGCTAATGTCGCCTGAATATCTGGCTGGGGAATAAACTTTTGGCCGGTAATTGACATGTACAATAAAGCGGCAGCCACTCCGGCAAGTAATTGAACCAACATATAGATAATGGCATCAATCCAGCTGATTTTTCCGCGTACTAATACAGCAGTTGTAACGGCAGGGTTAAAATGCCCTCCCGAGATATAACCTCCCATATAAATCATGGCGATTAAGATAGCCGCGATAGCAAATGGATTTCCGGTGAAAGCAACTGTAGTAACTAAAAAGAATGTACCGATGAATTCGATCACGTATTTTTTCATATATTAATTTAAGATTATAATAAGAATTATCTTATCAGCGCCGGAGAGTAAAATCAAGTATAATCAACCCATGTCGTATAGAAAACAGACAGTTATTTTCTTGCTGATTCTCTTCTTACTGAGCACAATCCTTGTTTTTTATCAATTCACCAATATTCCCAAAAATCTTTCATTTGACGAAGTGGATTTTGCCAAACTTGCTCTTTCGTTGCAAAATACGAATTATGCAGTTTATAGTCCTCTTGCTACCGGGCATTCAACACTTTATTTCTATATTCTGCTTGGTTCAATGAAACTTTTTGGAATAAACAGTTTTGCTTTACGGTTTTCTTCGGCAGTATTTGGAGTATTAAATGTTTTGATGATATTTCTGATTATGAGAAAGTTCTTCAAAAATAACTTGATTGCTTTTGCGACTGCAATGGTTTTCTTATCTCTGCGATGGTACTTTAATTTTGCACGGTTTTCTTTTGAAGCTACATTTCTCCTGTTTCTGGAATTGATTTCTGTATATTTTCTTCAAGAATTTTTAGACAGAAATAAACACAGATCAATGTTACAGCTGATATTGTCTGCCGTATTTGCCGGACTTGCTTTTCATTCATATTACCCGGGCCGAATTTTCTTTCTTGTTCCAGCGATTTGGATTCTTATAAGCGCGCCAAAAAAATACTTTTTACTTTTTATTTCTGTTTCCGGAATAATTATGATGCCGCTCCTTTGGCATAACGCGATGCAACCTGATGTGCGGGTATCGCAGATATCATTTTTGTCGGATCCTAAGATACCATTAGACTTTAAAATTACTGGAGTATTGACCAACATAACAAAGACCATACTCATGCCTTTTATAAATGGCGACATGAATGGCCGCCACAACTTTCCAGGCAAGGCTGCACTCAATCCGATTCTCGGTCTTTTATTTCTGTTTGGAATAATCATATCTTACCCGTCACGACAGAGCCTCTTTTTTTTCTTATGGATGATTATTTCAATAATCCCGACAATTCTTTCTTCTCCGAGCGATAACCCTAACATGCTCCGCACATTTACGCTTATTCCATCAATTGTTTATTTTATAGGCGCGGCGATTTTCTGGATTTATAAATACGGACAGAAGACTAAAACACAGAATATTATTTACCCGATATTAATAGCTCTTTTCATTATTTCAGCCGGATATGAACTGCGTACATATTTTGCATTTCAATCTAGAGTTTTTAGCAATTCTTTTGAAGTTACCTGCGATTTAAAAGATGTTGTATATAAGCCGATTGTGCCGAAATCATGCAGAGTACAAAAAAATATGTTTTAACTGGCTCCTCCACCGCCTCCGCCTCCCCCGCCGCCACCACCACCCGAGAATCCACCGCCCGAACCGCTGCTGAATGAAGAATTAAATGTCGAGACCATAGAATTCAAACTTTCCGAAATGCCGGTCGCCATACTTACATTCATTCCCGAGACCATATCGGCGTTCATGGTGCCGCCGCCTGAAACATAATACCAGCCGGTGCTTGAGGCGACTTTAGGATTGCTTAAAATAACCGGTAGGTATTCTAGTACTTTTTTAGCAACCCCAAGAGCTGTACCATAAATAAGAATATATTCCCAGATGATGACTGCCTGAGGTAATTCGTCTTTAAACCGTGAAAAATTCTCAATATATTTTTTGAAACCTTTCCATTTCTGAACTTCTACCGCGTAATTTTTCTGCCATCGTAAAAATGAATTGGCGATAATGCCGTTTACAAAAATCGCACCTATAATACCAAAAACGAGCACATGGATAATTGCTCCGACAGGCACACTGAGAAATATAAAAGCGATGATAAAAATAATTGCAGTTGTGAAAATTGAGCTGCTAATCCAGAACTTCCAGTACCATTTTTTACTTGTATCTTCCACAAAATTCATATCATCGGCTTCTTTTTTTACCTGTTCAATCCACGATTTGAAAAACGTATACGAACCGGTTCTGTCTGCCTGCATTTTATGTTTCATATCGTCGATAGGTAACTTTTTACCATCGTCCGACATGGCCATAAGATGCATAAGAAGCATTCTCTCTGACTGAAGCAATTTCCCTTTTCCAATTTCACCCACATCAAAATGGAGAATGTAATGATAACCTCGATGGCTGCCGAAACCTAAAATTCCCTTCGTATAATACGGCTGTGCTTCTATTTTGAGAAACCGTTTCCGCGCAAGATATAATAACGTTGCAGAAAATGAATTGGTAGTAACTGTCTGATCCTGGCTGATCATAGCTTCAACAAGACCAGGCGATAAATCGGTAGTCGGCGGAAACTGGACAAATTCTGGTGCAGGACCAACATTATATTCTTTTCCTTCACGCAGCCAGATACGATACCAAAATACGATCCACGCGACAATTGCAACAAGTACGCCAATAAGTAGGAAAAGACGCAGATACTGCAGAGTTGTAGTCATCCGCTGAAATCCTATTTCTTCATTTTTAATTGTTGGAAGCTGTTCGCCTGCTGAAGATTCAAATAGACCGGAAAGAATAGCCGAAGGAAATGCCATCCGGACTTCTACAAATGTTTTTGAAGGAACATTGCGAACAATAAACTGAGCTGTCTGGCCATCAAGAATCTGCGCCTGACCATTTAATGGACCATGACCCCAGACATATATTTGGTTTTTATTAACAGAAGCCGGGAGATGCACTGTAATTACCACATTATCAGAACGGGCATCCCAGCCATCTCCAATCAATTTCCAGTAAAATTCTGAAACATCGGCATATTTTTTTATACCCCCTTTGATTTTATACGATAATACAAAGGTCTTTGACTGATTATTTGAGCTGTGATATGCCTCAATATGAGAATTAATACCGCTATTGTCTACAGCATATTTATATAGAGGGCGCGATTCATCGGGCGAGGATATTTCGCTGTAGGGATAGATGACTCCGTTATCGCTTTCACCAACAAATATCTTCTCCATTGTTTCGCCGGTGCGAAGCGGGATGTCCCAATATACTTTAGTGAAAGATCCTTTAAAATCAAAAGTACGTTTCTCGGTAACATTAAAACTGCCATCTACATTGATATTAACGTCTATAGATACATTGGGAAAATAAAAACTTTTTGCTGAAGCGGTTCGAGGAAATAGGCTAGCAGATATTACAAGTCCCAGCATTATCAAAAAACCAGATAACATTCTATTCTTCATATAATTTGATTATAGCACTTACATTTTACGTTTAATAGAAAATCTGGTAGATTCTGCCGGTCGCTCCATTTCGAAAGTGCTCACAATCAGTCTCGTGTATTGGTAGTGTCATCGGTTTAGGTTAACCGCAGTTCCATTCCGTTCAGAACACTTGCTCCGCGCTTTCGAAACTGTTCGCTCCCGTCACCTACCAGATTTTCTAAATAGCGAAGATATGAATTTTTTTGCGACTTGGGAGGTGCGCAGTCCCTATCCTCGACGATGTGAGGATCAAGGACGAGCACGCCCACGGAGCATAAAAAATTCATATCGAGCGATGAAAATTAAAAAAATATGTCATACTGAACATATGTCAGCACTCTATTTCATCGGATCAATACTCATACTCTTCTTCCTTTCCCGCAAAACACTCAACGAACTCTACTTCATATTAAAAAAAATTCTCAAAAAAAACTCAATTATTTACCTTGTTATCTCAATCCTCTTCTTCCCCGGCACTCTTCTCCATGAACTCTCACATGCAATTATGGCCCGGCTTCTTTTATTGAAAGTAACCGAAATAAAACTCATTCCTGAATGGAAGAACAACAGCATTCAGCTCGGAAGAGTAACCTATGTAAAAGGAGATTTCATACGCAGCATCATTATCGGAGTAGCACCAATTTTTGGAGGAATTGCGCTCCTTTTCGCCGTGGCAGTAACCCATCAATTCCCGAATGCTAATGCATATCTCAACATACTGCTTATCTATATTATATTTGTGATCTCATCCACAATGTTTTCATCGAAACAAGATTTGGTTGATATTGGCTACATGATTCCTGTAATAATCGCAGTAGGCGCAATACTCTTCTTCTTCAAAATAAATGTTTTTTCCTATCTTCTTCCTTTTGCCAAAACCAAATCGGCTTTGGTAGCAAATGAAATTGTAGGAACATTAAATGGTATGATGAGCATTACAATAGCGCTTCACGTAGTAATTATTCTTTCGCTGAAAGGAATACGGACCCTTATTTCTTAGTAGTTTTCTTTGTTTCATGAACTTGGGCTACTGGTCTGAGCATATAGTACACTCCGCCTAATCCCCAGATAAATGAAAGGAATCCAATTAAACCGCCCACATATGGTGCGGAATATACTAGCCAGAGTACAATAAATCCGATTGCCACTATCCAGTATCTGCTTTCTTTTTTAGCTGTCCAGAACTGTTGAAGTAGCATTCTACCAACAACATATGCAGCCAAAACCCGGCTCAGGAAGAAAGCAAAAATAAACACAAACAATAATGCCATCGCAAGCGGTATACCAACAATGGTAACAACAAATAGAATCATGATAATTGGGAATAATATAAGCATTAAAGCTCCCCATCCAAATGCCGGCAACGGCCGCTCCTGCATAGCCATGGAAGCATTCTGAATCCGTTTAGAAAGAAAATATACGACAAGAAATGCTAATAAAATTTCTGAAATAAGACCGGCAATTCGGGCGCCGCTCAGCAATGAACCAATTACTCTCTCGTTGCGTCTTTCGGCTTGGCGTGCACGTGGCGGAGGGGTATTACGGATAGTTTTGCCTCCAACAGAATCTGCTCGGGCGATTTCTGCTTCTTTATTACTTGTATACATTAAATCTTTTTGTATTACCGCCGAAGAACCCAGTGCTAGTGAATTAACATGTACATCAGTTTGAGCAACAGTTCCATTAATCTTCATTGACTGTACTCCGCCTGAGAGTTTTTTTGCAAGTGAGCCGCTAATATCTGCTTTTTGTGCACCAATAAGTGTTTCTCCTAAGATTGCCGATCCGCTGCTTAATTCTATTTTCTGACCGAATAGATTTGCATTCCGTTCAACAGTACCGTTGATTCGAACGTTTTGACCGCCAACCCGTACATTGCCCAGAACGCGGCCAGAAACAGTTACCGACTGTCCGCCGCAGATAACATCCCCATTTACAGTACCGGCAATTTCAATATCCTGCCCGCCGCAGAACACATCACCGTCAACGGTGCCATCGATTGTAATCGATTCTCCTCCTGCAAACAGACTTTCATTTATGGTTGCGTCTTTAGGAATTGTTATAGTATCACCACTGCGAATAACTATTGCGTAAGAAGGAATGACAGAAAGAAATAACCCATATACCGTAGCGGCTAATATTATGCTGATGTTTTTTAAATTTTTCATATGATGGTAGTAATATACTATATCTTTTATGTTTAATTTGCAACTGATGTGAATTTAATTTGGATATTGTATCCACCACTCATTTCCCGGAGAAATATCATAATCACGAAAGCGTTCCAGGTATTTGCCGTTATCAGTTGGATTATCCCAAGCACCATACCCTACTGGAACTCCCTGAATATAAAGAGGTACACAATCGAGAGCCGGTGCAGAACATCCTGAAACAATTCTTCCCTGTCTGTCCGTATATCCCTGATAACTTACAAATCCCGTTCTGCTGTCTGTATCGGTGCCTGAATTATCCATTGAATTTGGAATATATGACCATAGTGTGAACGGTTGATGTTCTGAATTATTAAATCGGCACGGATTGGTTAGCGGATCACATACAAGTTTGACTTCTGTAGGATTGTTGGTATTGATTCCTTGCCAGTCATCACTTACTAAAATAAATGGCCCGCCAAACTGATTAAATCCATATCGGGAAGAAGTAGTCCACAGCCACCAGATATCATTTGGATTAGATGATACTCTACCGCATGTCTTACATCGACTGCTGCTCGATTGAGCTATTGCAATTGCATCTTCCATACGTTTGTGCGCTCTATAAGGATCTAAATTCAAATCAAATGATCCGCCGGGCGGATCAACCGGCAATGGTATATGCGCCTGTTTGTATGGTGCCTGTAAAATTCCGTAATCAGCCCACCCGCCGAACTTCATTATTCCGCACTGAGATGTATTGTTTTTTGAACAGACTCGATATTCAACATAATATGAATGATTACGGACTACAGCATCCAGCGGCCCGCCTAATGCATGATATTGTATTCGTACATCAGTTATATGATGATTTGGACTGGGAGACCAATTCAAGTTGTTTGCCCCTATTGGTAAATTTGTTTCGACGATATATTTATAACCTTCGTGTTTTAAATGATTTTCATGACCTGAGGAAGTAAACGTTTCCCAAGGATATGAAAGAGTTTGTCCACCCCACAGTGAACCCGTCGTGCCAAAAACAGAATCGGCTATTGAAGGGTTTGCATTATGCGTATGATTGTAATGACATCCTATCTGAGCAATTGTGTTGATAACCGTACTATTAATACCTGTAGAGCTAAGTTTATTTTTCAACTCCTGCGTAAGCAACTCGGCCGGCATATATAACGGATGCCAGTTAATCGGATCATGAAGATCAGATGGACACAATGGAATTCCTGATGAGTTCGGTGGATTCGGTGTTCCATTATTGGGTGAAGATATATATTTTCCTTTAAAATTAGGAAAAGCTCCGCCGGTTTGCGGCATTGTCGGCATTGGAGTAACAGTTGCCGATCGTGTCGGAGTTGGCGTAGGAGCAGTAGTTATAGAAACGGTTGGTGAAATTTTGTTAAAATATCCTTTCCTCCAGATTTCAAAATCTATCATGTCAATAGTTCCGCTGGTGTTGAAGTCTGCATTTTTTGTAGAAAGTTCACCAAATAATTCCCTGCGAAAAATTTCAAAGTCTGCTATTTCTATGCGGTTATCACAGTTCGCATCACCTTGAGTTTTCAACGAACAGGTCTGTGCAAATACCGGAGATTTAATATGATGACTTAAATTGAAGAAACTTAAAAATAATACTGTTGAAAATAATACATTAAATAACCGATAGACCATTCTCTAATCATACATTAATGTGTGATTATTATCACAATTAAATGGTATTTTACTAATAGTCCCAGCGCTGTTCTTCGCCTCCTCCAATAAAGCGCGACTTCATTGTTTCATTTCTTCGGCCAAAAATAAAACGTCTTCTTGTATATGTTATAAATAATTTTTCTTGTGCTCGCGTTATACCTACATAAAATAATCGTCGTTCTTCTTCCAGTTGAAACATATCATCCATGGAACGTGAATGCGGCAGAATTCCTTCTTCTACCCCGGCAATAAAAACATATGGAAATTCCAGTCCTTTTGCCTGGTGCAGTGTCATAAGCCGTACTCCATTCTGATTCCTGCGGCGCTTTTCACCTTCGAAATATTCGGACTCGACGAGAGAAACTTGCTCAAGAAATTCGACAATTTTAGGAAAATTGGTTGCAACAGATTTTAACTCTTTAATGTTTTCAAGGCGTGAATAATCTTCTTCGTCCTCTGGATTATAGAGATCAAGATATGCTGTATCCTGAAAAATACGATCCAACATATCTACTGTGCTCAATTCTTCCACTTGACCATGAAGTTCGTCAAAGACAGCCTTAAATTTTGTCCAGTACTTCTTCCCCAACTTTTTAATTCTCTCGGTTGCAATTTCATCCTGAGGATTTACCAGCAGGCGGAGATACGACATGACATCTTTAATTTCTTTTCGTTCATAAAACCGCGTTCCGCCATACAGGGTATACGGAATTCCGTAATGTAGAAATGCTTCTTCAATAGCGCGCGACTGTGCATTCGTACGATATAGCACTGCGAACGAGGAATATTCATCATCTGTTTTTAAGTGTTGAATTTTATTTGATATATAAATCGCTTCATCTTCTTCATTCTCGGCTTCAAAATAGGTTATGTCTTCGCCCTTTAAATTTTCAGTATGCAGTTTAAGTATCGGATGTAGCTGATTTTGAGAAATAATACTGTAGGCAAAATCGAGAATGTTTTGGGTGGATCGATAGTTCCGTTCCAGATAATACACTTTTGTCTCTGGAAAATCTTCCTGAAATTTTTCCAGATTGCGGATATCGGCGCCGCGCCATGAATAAATACTTTGTGAAAAATCGCCGACTACGGTAACATTCGTATATTTTCTGGCGAGGATGCGGGTAAGAACATACTGGGCATAATTTGTGTCCTGAAATTCATCCACCAAAATATATTTATATTTTTCCTGGTATGTCTCAAGAACCTGGGGATGTTTCAGGAAAACTTCTACTGTCTTCATGATAAGATCGTCGAAATCTAAAGCCATATTTTTTTTAAGCTGGCTTTGATATTCGGTATACACCTGCGCCACTTGTGCGGCACCCCAATCAGAGAAGACTTCCAAGTACCGCTCAGGTGGAATAAGCTGATTCTTTGCTGCACTGATTCGATTCGCAAAATACGAAGCGGTATATTTTTTTACTTCAAGCTTTTTGATTATTGCTTTTAAAACAGCCTGCTGATCGTCATCATCGTAAATGGTGAATGATATGCCCAGACCTAGATGATATGCTTGTCTTCGCAGAATCTTGCAGCAGAAAGAATGAAAGGTGCCGACATACCCCATGTGAGTGGCGCCGGTAGTTTTTGGAACAGCTTTGAGGATACGCTGTTTCATTTCATTGGCGGCCTTATTGGTGAAGGTGATCATGACAATTTCGTCCGGATTGACATTGTGATTGAGGACAAGATTAAGCACTTTATTTACAAGGACGCGTGTCTTGCCCGATCCAGCGCCCGCTAGAATTACAGAAGAACCTTCGGCCTGCATCACTGCTGCTTTCTGTTGAGTATTTAAATGTTTGAATAAATCCGGTTTCATAGATTATAATGATACAGCATAGACTATGAAATATTTTATTGCTAACTTAAAATCACGCAAAACAATCGTCGAAGGCAAAGAATGGCTGACTACGTTTCAGAACCTTTTAAAAAATGACACTACAATAATATCAAAACTTCATGATAATAAAATTTCAATAATCATTTGCCCGCCGTTTCATTTGTTAAATCCATTAAAAGAGATGCTTGCCGACTTTCCGAACTACAGTCTGGGTGCACAAAATATTTCTCCTTTTCCCGAAGGGAGTTACACTGGTGAAGTAGCGGCACGCTTAATAAAAGATATGGTAAAGTATGCGATTATTGGGCACAGTGAACGCAGAAAATATTTTCATGAGAATGATGCAATGATTGGTCTAAAGACAGAAGTCGCACTTAATGAAGGAATTACACCAATAATCTGCATTAGATCAGAACACGATCAGATACCAGCACATGTAAAACTTGTCGCGTATGAACCAGTCGAAGCTATCGGAACTGGAAAAAATGCAACAATTGAGGAAGTGCTGGAAATGAAAAAAAAACTTTCACTTGAAGAAGGGACAACTTTTATTTACGGTGGGAGTGTTGATGCTGAAAACAGCAGAAAATATATTAATACCGATGGCATAGATGGGTTTCTTGTGGGTACTGCCTCAATCGATCCGACTCATTTCTTCCCAATTATTTCGACCTTTTAATATAAGTAGCGCGGTATGAAAAAAATAAAATGGATCGTAATGAGTTCTCTAGCTATTTTTATACTTATTGCTTTTTTTCTTGTTCGGCCTTACTACCTTTTCCTGACAAAGACGCTAAAAATTTCTCCATTTAAAACGCTTACCAACAGCACCGAATTAAAAACCATTAACAATACAGTAAATATTTTAATTCTGGGAATACCAGGCGGCAATCATGATGGACCCAATCTTTCCGATTCTATTAATGTGGTTCATTACGATATGAAAACAAATAAAATAACGGTGATCGGCATACCGCGTGATATTTGGAGTGATACTCTTCAGGATAAAATAAATTCTGCATATTCATATGGTGAAGAAAAACAGAAAGGCGGCGGTCTTAAACTTGCTAAAGCAGAAGTGGCAGGAATTATTGGACAGCCAATCCCTTATGGTATTGTTATCAGCTTTGATAAATTTCGGGAACTTATCGATTATCTCGGCGGTATCGATGTAACAGTGGAACGCGCATTTACGGATCATGATTTTCCTATAACAGGGAAAGAGGATGATACATGCGGCGGCGACCCGGATTATCGATGCCGGTATGAAACGGTCTCATTTCAAAAAGGACTTCACCATATGGATGGAACAACGGCATTAAAATTTGTACGTTCCCGCCATGCTGAAGGTATTGAAGGCAGCGACTTTGCCCGTAACCATAGACAGCAACTTGTGATGAGTACCGTAAAAAATAAAATTATCGCTGAAATAAAATCCCTAAACATAAACCGAATTAGCAAACTGTACACCGAAACTAACTCGCTAGTAGAACGTGATATTAGCAACCAGGAAGTTTCTATACTAGCTAAAAATGGGGTACTAAATAAGAAGATCGAACAACAAAATGTTCCCCTGGCTTTGGATATGTTTGAAGTGCCGAATGCAGATGGGTACTATGGAAAATATGTTTTAGTTCCTCCAAACGATTCATTTGATTCTATTCATTCATATATTGCGTGTGTGTTTGACACCGGCAATGAAAAGAAATGTAATGCAGAATACTTCAGATCAGAAGAGGAATGAAAGGAACATCAAAACTGAGGCTGCGATAAACATAATAGATACATTCTGCGTCCATCCAGTCTTTGGTAAAGAAGAAACAGCAGTCGGTGTTGCACTTGCCGATGCGGCAAGAGTTGCTGTCGGACTAGATATTTCTGTCGGAGAAATGGTAAGTGTAGCCGATACAGTTGCACTCAACGTTGGCGTAAGCGAAGCATCGTCGCTGGCATTTTCGGGAGTTGTAAACATATCAAACGGAGTTGGTGAGGTAAGAGTAATGTTTAAAGTTCGTTTATAAGTTAGCGGTGCTGCTCGGACGTTTGAGGTAAGCTCAGGACTCTGCTCTGTTCCCCCTTTTACCATGATTGCTACGGCAAGCAACAAAAGTGCAAGCACGCCAATGATTCCTAGGACTACGGTACTTTTTAATTGAAGTGCTTTTTTCATATTATTCACTCAGCCATCCTTTCGTTTTTGAATATAACTGAGCTTCGATTTCTAATTTCGTTTCGTTTTCTTTTATTATATAGGGTTTATAAAAAACATTATATTGGCTGTTATAGTCTGCAGTTATGTCGTTTATAGTCCATTCTGCTGAATTAACTTTGATTCGGGCCTTATCTATATCGGAGCCTACAACCATGGCGATCCCAACATAAATTCTATCTCCAACATTGAGGGTATCTGTTGTGTCGCCGCTGATTTCTTCCCAGTTCGCATTATAAATTTTTATTCCCGATGATTGAACTTCCTGAACCGAAACTTGTGAATCCTGCGGTTTTTGTGCAGTCTGCTTAGGTGTCATGAAACTGGAGAAAGATAAGAATCCGAAAACAAACAACATAATAACAAGTATTATAAAAATGATTCTATGCAGATATGGATTCTTCTTTATATCTTTTTCCTTTTCAACTATCGGAGTTGCAGCAACCATTGGCTGAGGCGTTTCGTTTGGATCAAATGAAGGAATAACAGGAGCAGTACTTTTTGGTTTTCGGCCTTTTACGAGAAACCGCACCTCATAAATCAATACCCCTAGAGTGACAATAAATGCCACTAGTGTGATTATATTAACTGATGACAAAAATCCAGCTATATCCATATTCTTATTCAAAATTAAAATACAAGCATCATACCTACTCCTACAATTATCAATCCGATACTTCCGAATACAAAAGGACTGCCATTAAAACCAGGAGGAGTTCCCGATACAACCAATCGACCGGTAATGCTGCTTATTGGTGTGGCCGTAAATAAAGGAAATGTAATTGTCGGTGAAAGCGAAACGGCGAGTGTAGCGCTTGGTGATGATGTCGGTAATGCCGAAGGTGATGCTGTTGGAATAATTGTCGCCGAAGGACTGGCTTCGCCCAATACCTGTTCTCCGCTTTTAGCAATCGTAAATTTCCGAGTCAAGGTAACATTGTCGCCGCTTTTGTCCTCGGTGGTTACAGTCATAACATAGTTCGCCGGAGCCAATGATACGGGCACCTCCACTTTCCATTCGCCTTTTTCATTAACACCTATTCGTGAAATATATCCGGGCTGAGAATTTATCTGTATTTTCACTTGTTTCCCCGGCACACCTAACCCTTTTAGCAGTGGGCGTGATCCCGGAATAAATGCTTTTTCCTTAGGAAATATTATAGAAACGGGATAATCTTTATCTTCTATGACTCGTTTTGTTGCGGCCGGTAATACATTGTCTGCCTGAAGAAATTTATAGTTTTTCCCGATCATAATAGTCTGTGGCAAAGGATTTGTTTTACTGACAAGAGCGTCTATTGTGGCAGTAGTTTCTTTTTCACTAATGACCTCGATCTTTATTTTTTCATCTTCTTTTATCTGCATGATAACGCCCGAATTCTTGTTTACCGCATACTGAAGCGGTATAAGCCATTCACCTGTCAATTTAGTAAGCGCGAGAAATGGAATAGCATTTTTATAATTGTAGAAAACAAACGCACTTTCTGCAGGCTGACCATTTTCTAATGTAATTTTGCCATATGCCGGCTTAATAGTTGATGTGCTGTTTGTGGTCCCCGGGGTTTTAAAAGAGAATGGCTGCTGCGATGGCGATACTATAACATTCTTACCAGATACGATTTTATAATAATACGTTTTATTTTCATCAAGACCTTTCAATAGTACATAATGAAGCGAGAATGAGCCTTTCTTTTCCCCCACATCACGCTCGTCTATTGCAAGAAGCGATACATTGTCTTTAGTAGAACCATACATCACCCACCCCGGCTCTTTAACATCGGAAACCCAGAATATTCCAAATTGATGTGATGTAGCATTTACGATTTCATGTCGTTTGAGATTTTTTCCAACAGCTTTCAGAGGAATCGAATTTATTCGGGAAAAGTAAACAAAAATGCCAAATAAGGTTAATACTATAGCTGCAGTCACAATTAAAAAACTGCTCTGTTTTTTTCTGAAATAAATATCGCTGTAGGACATATTAAGGAGATTTTTCTTTTAAAATAGTAAAGAGCGCTGGATCGATTTTATACGTTGGAATAAATACCTGATTGGCAACTTCTTCGACAACTGTAGTTTGTTTCGTATGATATAAGTCTGCTATCATCCAGGCTACTATTGTCATAAAAATACCGATGGATATTACTAATATCTCTTTTTTGTTCATAGATAGTATCCGCCTATTTCAAGCTTAATTTTTAAGGGAGCACTCCCCGACGAAACGGCAACATCACGTTCTAGTGTTAGATCTTGGATGGACTTTAGCCTTCTTTGTAAAAACAAGTTACTAACAAATTTCTTTATATTTTCAAATTCTGAAGTTGTTTCTAAATCTACAGAAAAAGATCTCATCTTTTTTTTGCCTGTATCTCCTTTCAGACTTACTTCATCGACAACAATTTTATCTATCACCAAACCCGACTCTGATGCATTTTTCTTGATATCATCGATTACTTTATTTACCTGAGGTGTTGAAGGCAGCGACTCATCGAGCAGATAAAAATTTTCTCTATTTTGTTCGATTAGCGACTGAAGGGTAATTATCTTGGTTATTGAATTTTCATACTGTACATCCAGGCCTCGAAGTTGTGTTAACTGCTCATTCAGAGATATGACTGAAGTCAAATTCGGACGTATGGCAAATACTACAAAAAAAGAAAAAATTAGAAAAAAGGAAATAGTAAATCCATACTCTTTTACCTTCTGATTTCTTAGATTTTCCAGTAAATCATTTTTGTTCATGATTTTATGCTTACAAATTTTTTCAGACTAAATGTAAAGACATAGTTTGACTCTTCTCTTTTTATGGTATCAAGTTTTACTTCTCCAAACTTTTTATCTTTTTCAAGACGAGCATGATACTGTTTTACCGTTTTAATGTTCTGAGTGTATCCCTCGAGTGTTATTCCTTCACCTGTTAATTCCATTTTTGTAAGATATAAATCTGCTGGAAATGTAACAAGAAAGTAGGAATACATTGATTCTAGTTTTTTTTGTGCCTCGAGCGCATTAGATATACTCTGTATCTTGGTATCTATTGTCTTCATGTCTTTCAATAGGGCGTTTGATACAGTAATAATCTCGCTCTTCTGCTTAATGCTATCTTTTAAGTCAACAACTTGCTGATCGATTTGAAAGCGGTAAAAAAACACACCAATCACCACAAGCTGCGTTACTACAAGAATATACCGCAGGTAGTGAAATGAAAAATAGATTATCCTGTCCGTGAAATTATTATCCCGAGGAGGTAATAAGTTTATTTGATATCTCATGCGCTCTTATTAACTCGACTAATTTGTGACTTGAGGCGGGCGGCCTTATTAGGATGTATCAATTTTTTCTTGGCTGCTTTATCAATGATGGAAAAAGCTTTACTGATATCTTCGGCCGACTTCTCCTTACCATTGATTTTACTCATATTTTTAACAGTTTTTTTCACTGTATTTTTATAGGATACATTTGCTGCCTCCCGTTTAGTGTCTTTTCTTAATTTTTTTCTAGCTGATCTGATATTTGGCATCTAAGCACCTCCCTTCTCCCTTATTAATTTGTAATGAGACTGACATTATAATGTAAACTCACCTTCATATAACTTTTCACCATAGGAACCGACAAACTTAATGTTTACTTTTAGCGGACTGGTTACCTTATGATAGGTGCATTTTCCGCCTGTAGAACACGTACCGAGCAAAAATCCTTTCTTTTCATATGTATCCTGGCCGGGTTTAAGCTCGACCGGACTGTTGAATCCTTGAATACCGTCATCCTGAGTTTCGTATGTAATTTCATATTCAATAGAAGTGGTTTTGGCGGGAATGCCTTTGACGCTCATATCGAATTTCTTAGGATCTGATTCAGCCTTAACATCTACTTTAACGGAAGAATCTACCGTTGGGATTACTTCTGTTGTAGTAGGCACTTGGGAAGAATTTCCCTGCTGTGTTTTATTTCCGCCCCGAAGCATAAAGAATGCAATCAATGCGATTATGACGAGAACTGCCACCGCACCAATAATATACATATTTTTATTCATTGCAACTTTTTCTGATTTCTTTTGTTCTGTTTCCATATTATTTAAAATAATAATAATAGATGAGTACAATATTGTACCTATATTGTTATTTTACTCATGAAGTAATCAAGAAGTCCAGACGAAGATATTCGTTCCTGCTTCATTGTATCGCGTTCACGGATCGTAACAGTATTATCTTCAATTGTTTGATAGTCGACAGTTAAACAATAGGGCGTACCAATTTCATCCTGGCGACGGTACATTTTTCCGATATTGCCGGCATCGTCAAATTCTACCACCATGTTTTTTTTCAATTCGTTATAAATTTCAAGCGCCTTGCCGCGCAGCTTTTCGTCTCGCTGCAATGGAAATATGGCAGCTTTCACCGGCGCGATGCTTGGACTTAATTTGAGATAGATGCGTTCTTTGCCATTGACTGTCTCTTTTCGGAATGCATCAGAGATTACAATTCCGACCATTCGAGACAGACCAAATGTAGGCTCGATTACATGCGGAATGTATTTCTCATTTGTTTTTGGATCGGTGTAGGTAAGATCTTTACCTGAATGTTTCTGATGATTGGTTAGATCGAAATTAGTTCGGTAAGCAAGCCCCCACATCTCTTTCCAGCCGAATGGATATTTGTATTCAATATCCATTGTTTTTGTGGAATAATGAGAACGTTCAAAATCTTCATGTTCTCTCCAGCGGATATTTTCTTCCTGAAGGCCGATTTCTTTGGCAAACTTCCACATTTCTGTTCTCCATTCTTCATATGCTTCTTTCCATTGAGATTCATGGATAAAATATTCAAACTCCATAAGATCAAACTCAAGTGTTCTATGAATTGCCTGTCCCATGGTGATTTCATTACGGAACGCTTTCCCCTGCTGTGCAATACCGAATGGAACACGAACTCGCATAGTATTTAAAATATTCTTGAAATTAAGAAAGATACCCTGTGCAATTTCACCACGAAGATAGACTTTGGATTTTTCCCCTTCGATAATGCCAAGTTGTGTTTCAAATAATAGATTAAATCTTCTTACATCCGTAAAATCAGCTTTTCCACAACGAGGGCATTTTAGTTTATTGTCCTTAATAATTTTTGTAAGTTCTTCTACTGGTAGTCCTTCTACTTTGATATTCTTAAGTTTTTCTTCTATAAGATGATCAGCTCGAGTACGATAATGACAACTCCGACAATCTACCAATGCATCGGTAAAACCGCTGACATGACCTGAGGCTTCCCAGACTTTTGGATTTAAGAAAATACTTGCATCCACAGCCACCATATTGCTCCGATCCAGCACAAACCGCCTCCACCATAAATCGCGAAGGTTATTCTTCAGTAATGTACCATAATGACCGAAGTCCCAGGTATTGGCAAGGCCGCCGTATATTTCCGACGAAGGAAAAAAGAACCCGCGTCGTTTACATAGAGCTATAATTTCATCCATAAAAAGGTATTAGTTCAGATTGATAGTAACCGTTAATAACCTGGTTTATATTATAACATGCTCGGGTATTTTCTCGTTGATGATCTCTTCTATAGCTCTGAGCAGATCAGATAGGCTCGAATCATTGGTTCCATACCCCAATACTCTGATGATATCATGAAGAAAGCCTGCAAATCTATCGGTTGAAATCTTATCTGATTTTGATGTGTAAATCAGAAATTTCACGGCAATAGTATATATTTCCGGCTCAGACTGCTGCTCCGGCAGAAGACGATCGATAATAAACAGCATTTGGTATAGATAATTTACCTTCTCTGGATTGTTTTTAATCTGAGAAAACGCTGAAATAATATTCGTGCCCTGCAAATAATACCGTTCTCCTTTTGTATAAAGTTCGATATTCACCAGATTCCCTGTCTGAGTATGTGCCGACCGCTTACTCGTAAGCTTTTTTACCCCTTTTGCAATAACAGTAACTTTCCCAAAATCTCTGGTAAAAAACGTAAGCATACTATCCTTATCCATCAGATTTCTTTTTCGAAGAACCAGCGCATCAGTTTTTATAAGACGTTTCATATCGTAATTTTACAGATAATGAGTAGAAAATAGAAGTTTAAATCTGGTAAATGCAAGTTTATAAATGAGCGGAGATACAATTTTTTTGCGATCCCGGATCAAATCCGGGACGTCCCGCTTATGATTCCTTCTGGACGGTTGCCTGGCCAGAGGAGGGCTCCCACGGAGCAAAAAAATTCGTATCGAGCGAATATAAAAATATGACGGTTCCTGCCTCATTACCTATTATTTCAAAACCACGTCTTTCAAAAACTCCCCGTCAAACTTAGATGCTCCATCCACCTCAACCTTAAGCTTAAGATTTTCCTCTCCACCCTGCTTCTGAACCATAACACTATAATTATTAGCCTTAACAGAATCCGGAAGAGTATAGGTAACGATAGCTTTTGACTTACCAAGTGGGTTCACAACTAGGAAACCTTCAAAAACAGTCTTCCCCAGTTCGTCATACGTCAAAACTTTTTTCGTAGAACCTTTAAACTCAACCAACTTAGAACCTTTTGGCACATATACACGGATCCAGTTCCGAAGCGGAGCATTCAGACATAAACCATTCTCAGTTTCCAAACTACAGTTTGAAGCTGGATATGGATTATTAAAATCTATCGTAACTTCACGGCTGATTTTTCCCCCATCATTCAACTTGGTTTTCGATGTAATCGCCTTATCGACGTAGATATTAGATTTCGCTCCGGCAAAATTAACGTTATTAACAGCCAGAAAATCACCATCGTATTCACGAATCCGTCCCGCATAATTCAGCTTTTCCACCGCCTTTTGGATTTCCGGATCTTCGAAATTCAAAAGAATATGTTTTTCGTCGAGGTTCTTAAACATTGTCTGAGCTAAAGTTCCCCAATACTTAGAAGGAGAGAATCCAATTGCCTTATAGAAAAGAGCATACATCAGATCTCCAATAACACCCTTTCTGTTCTCGCGGACATAGCCTACGCGGCGTCCCACTTCGTAAGACAGTTCGTAGATTGCCTGCGGGCAGTCGCAGCGGGTATCTTCGTTCGCCGAGAAACGGATTCCGCCTGCTTCGGTATCGCCGAAAATCCGCAGCATATCAACAAGAATGTGGGTATCAATTGCGATGATGCCGTCATAATCTACTTTCTTCGGGCTGGTTTGATAGAGAGAATTAAATAATTTAAGAGATTCAACATAGTCTGGCGACAGGTTACTATCACGCACATAAAATTCCGGAACATCTATGTGATACATAAGAATTTTTTCCGGAGCGCGCGGATGGCTTATCGAAGCATCAAGATCGTAAATATTTTCCGATTTTACGATGCTAATTTTCCCCTGATTAATTTTGAAAACTGCGTATGCTGTAAGGAATCCTCCCGTGGCGCGCTGTTCTTTATCATTCTGAAATAAAATAAGATAGGTCTGCTCTTTATCTTTACCCAGAATGGTGGGAAGTTTTTTGAGAAGAGGCTTGGCATCGACGAATAATGAAGCCAATCCTTCAAACTGTTCTTTGGCATTGGCAATTTTGGCCCGAACTTCGGTTTTGCCTATTTTAGTAGGATATCGATTGGCATCGATAGCGCTAATTCTTTTTTCAGCCTGGTCTATATTGGACGAAATGCTATCTATTTTGGAAAGCATTTTATCCAGAGTTGCGACAGCAGTCTGGAGTCGTTCTTCGGCGGAGCGCTCCACAAATGATGTCTCGCCTTTTTTAAAACCAATTAAATCTGCATATGGATACATGGCCTCGATTGTTTCCTGGCCTGCTTTCATCATGTAGTCGCCTGCTTCGACGCCTTTTTTGAAATCTCCTACATACGGAATAAAAGAAGCCCAATACACAGTTTTAGCTTCCTTTTCAAAATCTTTATATTGAGTTGAGATTGTGTCCATTTTATTCTTCAGAAGATCAATGTCATTTTGGGCCAGAATTGCTTTCATCTCTTTTGCAGAAGCCACAAGAACCATCCCTTTGGCTTTAATTCGAGTATATGGAAGATAAGCCAAAAAATATCCGAGGATGCCTACAATTAAAAGTAATACTAAAAGAAACTTCGGGAACTTTCCAAATTTTGCTTTCTTTTTGCGTTTTGATGATCTATCTATTGGATGAATCATAAGTGTTTAAAAAATTACAATGCTCTATTATTATACAGCACCTTTTCCTGTAAGCATAATTAATGGAGTTTTAGCTATAATCACAAGGTCATTCCATAACGACATAGTATCTACATATTTTGCGTCAATAGCGATACGTTTATCAAAGTTTACTTCTGAACGGCCGGAAACCTGCCATAACCCGGTAATTCCAGGCCGGACAGATAGCACCTTGCTTACCAGTTTTTTTGTCTGAACATATTTTTTTTGCTGGTTTTCCAACTCATCGGGATAATATGCACGAGGCCCGACAATGCTCATTTCACCCCTCAGAACGTTTATAAGCTGAGGTAATTCATCAATGGAATGTTTTCTGATATATTTCCCCATCTTAGTAATTCGGGGATCTTTTTTGAGTTTATAACTTTCCCGTTTATATTCTTCAAATAAATTCTTAAATTGAGGATCGGTGCGCAGCAGATTATGGGCATTAATAATCATTGAACGGAATTTATACATTCTGAATTTTTTGCCATTTTGCCCAACCCTTTCCGGTACATCGGCGAATACCGGCCCCTTGGAATCGAATTTAATGAGAATCGCGGTTACAAAACAAATCGGGAAAAATAAGAGTATGAGGAAGATAGACAGGGAGATATCTAATAGTCTCTTTAAAAAAGATCCATATAGTTTCCCGTGAAATATTGAAAACGAATTCAACATGAATGTTATTCTATCTTATAAAAGGGAGAGATTCAACTTTTACGTTAGGTTCTCATTCTCTGTCCCCTGGAAGCTTTCGACAAGTTTTTTGATTTTAGATACGGATGTTTTTTTCGCGACCAACAAAACATCACCGGTGTTGATGACTAATACGTCTTCTAAATCAATACCAACAATCATTTTTTTATCTTCGTAGTTATAAACCAAACTGTCCTCAGAATCTTCCAAAAGGACACGGCCTTTTGTAATGTTGTCTTGCCTATTTTGCTCAAGAGCTTCTTTTAGAGCTTCCCAGGCGCCTACATCGGACCAACCAATGTCTTCGGTAACAACTAATGCACATTCTTTATTTAACTGTTCAAGTACTGCATTATCAAAATTTATTTCCGGCATTTTCGAATAGTACTCGGCAAATTTTTCTTGATATTCTGGTGTGCCGCGTGCGGCTAAAATTTGTTCGCAAGCATTGTAAATCTCTGGTGCAAATTTTTGAAACAAAGAATAAATAAAGGCCGGGCAGCTTACAAAATATCCTAAATTCCAGCAATATCTATCTTCGCTGAAATACTTTTGAGCGAGTTCTCTGTCGGGCTTATATTTAAAACCAGCAAATCCTCTAAATGAAATGCCTTCTTTGTTTACGACTTCGTTACTACATTCAATCCAGCCAAGATTTTCTGAAGCAAATCGTGGTTTCTGGCCGATAAAAATAATTTTATTTGAATCCTTTTCAACCAGCTTTCCTGATTCTTCAATAATCTTTTTGAATTTCTTTTCTTCTTTTACCAAGTGATCACTCCAGAGAATGATGACCGGCTCGTTTGGAAAATCTTTTGCTAAATGTCCCATTACATACGCAACTGCCGGGCCGACATCTTTCTTTTTTGGCTCACCAATAATGTTTGCTTTAGGAAGAATTGGAAGTTGTGCAGCAACTAAATCTACATATGCAGCGCCGGTTGAGATGTAAATATCTTCTGGTTTGAATTCAGGAAGAAGACGATCTACTGCAAGCTGAAGAGTTGATTTGCTGCCTACTATAGGTTCAAATTGTTTAGGAGATTTTTTTCTTGATAATGGCCAAAGTCGTGTGCCAACTCCGCCTGCAAAAATAACTGCTTTCATAGGCTATTTTAGTTATTTAATTTATTTAATTGTTTAAATATTCCTGACTTAAATAATTCAACAGAGAACTTTTCTATAGGACTAATATTACTGGACCGTAATGACAATTTTATATTGTATGATATCGTATGATATTTTTCAAGTGCAGTTTTGAGCGCCTCTACTGTCTGTGCTTGGTAAAGCATGCCTGATTGGCCTTCTATAACAGTCTCCAGAGCTCCTCCAGCCTTGTATGCAATTACCGGACAGCCAAAAAACTGTGCCTCAAGGGCGACATAGCCAAAATCCTCTTCCTGGGGCATTATAAGAGCCTCTGCGTTTGAATAGAGGTATACCAGCTCTGCATCGTCTAACTTGCTTATAAAACGGATATTTGGGCCAGATTTATGCCTTAATTTACCTTCTTCGGTACCAGTGCCGACAATTACTAATTGCTTATCTGGTGTTTGCTTAAAAACCTCGACAGCCTGATCCACTTTTTTATATGGCTCTAAACGAGAAACTATAAGATAATATTGATTGGGTAATGATGTAAAGACCGGATGTTCGGTTTTATTTATCGTTTGTGAGGCCTCTTTAACCTTCTGCCAATGCTGTATATCAAATGGCGGATATAGTAGTTCTGAATCCCGGCGATAATACTTTCTGCTTCTGTCTTGTACCACTTTTGAAAGACACAATATCTTATCTGGCCGCTGAGCAGCAATAAGGTCCCAAGCCCGCAGTTTTTCTAAAATGATAGAAGACAACGGGTTTTTCTGAACATACTGATCGGTGTGCGACCATAGATATCGTGTGGGGGTGAGTAAATAACATAGATGAAACGTTTCCGGTCTTGTAATAATACCTTTTGCAAACGATGAAGTTACCGATATCACCGCATCATAGCCTCGGAAATCGAACGATTCAAATGCATATGGATATAATGGCAACGAGAGAATACGGTTGTTTTTAATAAATCCCGGCAGGTTTTGAATAAATGAAGTCTTTACTTTTATATCTTTTGCCCATTCTGCTTTTTGTGGATTATAGTAAGACGTAAAATATTCGGCTTCAGGAAACATTTCGTGAAGAGTTAAGAGCAGCCGTTCCACTCCTCCCCATGAATCCATCCAATCGTACACAATTGCAATTCTCATGATAATTTTAGATATAAATCATATATTTTATCGGACATCGTCTCGAAAGAATATTTTTCCAAAATCTTTGAATAATCAGGTGAAGTTTTATTTTTAAGAAATTCTTCAATCTTATTTTTGATATTTTCAGTATCTTTCGGATTAAATTTCAGATATGAATCGCCTAATATTTCTCTAAAAACTTCAATATCGGATGCTATTATGGGGAGATTAAAATATGCAGATTCGACGAGGGGAAGCCCAAACCCTTCAGAAAAAGACGGATGAATAAGCGCCAATGCGTGTTTATAAAAATACACCAGACTTTCTATGGAAAATTCGTCGAATAAAATAATACGCTCGGACTGATGAAGTTCAGATATCAAAGACGAAATTCGCTGTGCAAAGTAGTCGTTCGGACCGATAAGAATAAGTTTTGCATCTGTCTGAACCTTTGCAAATGCTTGAATCAGAGATTCTACATTTTTATGAGGATAAAAATTGCCAACATAAATAAAAAATGGATTGGCAAATCGGCTAGACAGATTAGTATTTTCCTGAACATTTAAAAGATCAATATTCACTCCTTCATATATCGGCATAATCTTTTTTTCAAATTCATTGCCGAATAATTTGATAATGCTTTTTTTGACTGTTTGTGTCGGCGTAATAATTACTTCTGAGTTACGAAGTTGCGATTCTATTACATAGCGGAAAAAGAAATGTTTTAGTTCATAAATAAAAGCATTCTTTGTTGAAGCCTTGCCGGTTTTATGTTCAAGCAAAATTGTGTCATGTAAAGTGGCGATGAATTTCTTCCGATACATTACGGGGTAACTGTAGTACGTAAAATGCATTAAATCGAGATTGTCATTGTTGAGAGTTTTTAGAAAACCTGTTTGTTCAGACAAACTATGCCACATGAAGTTGACCGGACGTTTCACAAAATTTTTAGAGGTAAATTGAATCTGTTCTGCATCGCTTTGTAAAACATACACATAATATTCTATATCCGCAGATTTTTTTTGAAGATAATACAATAAGTTGCGTATATACACCCCGACGCCTGTTTTAAAATATAGCCGGGCATCAATGCCTATTCTTTTCATGTATGAAATGATTGTTTGTTATGATAATTTACTTTTTAAATCAATCGACCAATAGATAAACTGATTAACAAAATTGGGATAATTTGAAGCATAATGTTTTTTGAAAAATATTTTCATAGCATCATAAAAGCATTTTCGCGTACGTTTACGGATTTCCGGATCTTTCTTTTCCAAGCCGCTGCTCCGTTTTAAATGAAGAACATGAAATAATGGATAGTAGATAACTTTAAATCCCTCTTTTTT
This sequence comes from uncultured Gammaproteobacteria bacterium, assembly GCA_964490875.1. Classification (GTDB taxonomy): domain Bacteria; phylum Patescibacteriota; class Microgenomatia; order UBA1406; family GWC2-37-13; genus CAYYYG01. Next base: position 81,562 of record CAZBEF010000006.1, on the reverse strand, counting down.
AATTCGATAGGCAAGATCTAAATCTTCGCCATACATAAAAAACTGTTCGTCGAATCCTTGTGTTTTTTCGATGACAGATTTTCGGGTTAAAAAGAATGCACCGGCCGGAGCATCGATTTCGTGAATTGTTGAGAGATTAAGATGAGTGAGATGATATCCGCCAAAAAATTTACCGATAAATGGCAACTTGCCGAAAATTTTTTCCAGTTTTGTGAAATAGCAGAATGAATTCCAAATGGTAGGAAATCCACGGTGCGAAGCAGGATCAATCCCGCCGGATGGAAGGTTGACCTTAACAGTTAATACACCGGCATTTGGATTCTCACTCATATATTTCAATAATGAAGAAAAATCGACCTGTTCAACAATAACGTCTGAATTCAGCAACAGAATAAATTTTCCCGAAGATAATGCGAATCCCTGATTATTCCCTTTTGGATAGCCGACATTTTCAGTATTGTACTGACATTTCCAGATGATATGAGAAGACTGATGTTCTTTTTCAAAAGCCTTAATCATTTCAACCGATCCATCGGAAGAAGCATTGTCGATAACAATTATCTCTGACTGTATTGAAGATTTAGAAAGTGATTCGACAAGCGACTGTAAACACTGCTTAGTAATTTCCTGTGTATTGTAGGAAAGAATAATAACGGATAAATCTACCATGCAATTATTATACATCTAATACCCGATCCACAATACATGTACATTAACGCTTCGGAGACTGCTTTTGTCGGCGTGCCTTTCCACCGGTTCCCACTTTTCTTCGTTCGCGTTTGCGAGGATCCCGGGTAAGGAGACCGTACTGTTTTAAAAGAGGTTTGTTTGTTTCCGGATCAACCATGACCATTGCGCGGGCAATACCATGGATGACTGCTTCAAGCTGGCCGTTTGGACCGCCGCCTGTAACCAAAATAGACGTAGCAAAACGATCGAGACTATTGGTTAGTTCGTATGGCTGTGTAAATCGTTTTTTTTCTGCTTCACTGCTGAAAACGTCTGAGACATTTTTACCGTTAATAATAGTTTCGCCTTTATTAATTTTGAGACCATTGACGGTAACAGGAGTATTTTTAGTAATGATAAATAAACGAACTCGGGCAACTGCCTGTTTTCTGCGTCCAACTCCTTCGTAATATTGTAAATCACCTTTCTTTTTAGCCATAGTGTATCAATGAACGATTAAATTACTTATTATTTTTAAATTTATCTGCATACGGATGAACTTCATCTGGGTATACAAATAATCGTGTCATTCTTCGGTCGCGCAGTTTATTTTTTGGAAGTTTTCCAATCACTGCTTTTGTGATGATTTCCTGAGGCTTGTTCTGCAAAAGTGTTTCAAACTTCACTTCGCGAAGGCCGCCTGGAAAACCTGAATAGTATGTATATGTCTTTTGTTCTGCTTTTTTGCCGGTAACTTCAACAGATTTGGCATTAATGACAACCACAAAGTCTCCCATATCAAGGTACGAGACATAATCTGGTTTGTGTTTTCCCTGAAGCAACTTGGCAATTTCATTTGCCGATCTTCCCAGTACTTTTCCTTTTAAGTCTACCATATGCCAATTTCTTTTGATATTTTTGGCTGAGACAGGTTTTGTTGATGTTTGCATGTTTACCATATTAGTTGAATCGGTTGAAATCGGTTAAATCAGTTATAACCGGTTTCACTTAAATTTAGATTATTTTTTTTCTTTTTTAGCTTTAGTAACTGGTTTCGCTTCTTTTTTTGGTTTGGCTTCCTTGACGATTGGTTTTGTTTCGACAACTATCGGTTTAGACCAGACAAGCCGTGCCATTGGGGCTCCGTCTGAATACCGAGTCTGCAATTTCTGAATGCGGGTGTATCCGCCTTTTATATCACCTAAGACTGATGGAATTTGTTCGTATAAACGATCGATAAGATCTTCGTGTACGACAAACTTTAACAACACATTTCTATTGCTTTCGGTTTTAGATTTAAACTTTTCCACCAGTCTATCAATATGCTTTTTGAGAACTTTTGCTTTTGTCTCAGTTGTTTTTATTGAACCATGTGTGAAAAAGTTATATGCCATCTTCCGAAGAAGCATATCGTTGGCATCTTTTCCGGCTCCAAATTTTGTTTTTAAAATTCCATGTCTCATAGATGTTACTTTAACTCAATACCCATTTTTTTGAATTCTTCATCGATAAGATCGATTGATTTTCGTCCGACGCCTTTTAAGCCTGCAAGCTCATCACGGCCTCTCTTCAACAAGTCTGCAACTGTTTCGATATTTTCTCGAAGCAGTGCATTAATAACTCGTGATGGAAGATTCAATTCATCGATGATAATATCTTCCAACTTTGATTTAGCTTCGTCTTGTTTTGCCTGATCAGTGGACTGTGTAGTCTTTTCTGCTGGAACATCTTTTCCGGAGAAAACATGTTCAAAAGAAGCTGCAATGATTTTTGCTGCTTCTGCAACTGCATCTTTTGGGCTCACAGAACCGTCAGTTGTAACTTCAAGAGTCAATCTGTCATAATTTGATTTTCGTCCGACGCGTTCTTCTTCTACTTTGAAATTAACCTGTTTGACTGGTGAGTATGAAGAATCTACAGCAATAAATCCGGACTGTGTGTTTGTCTTTTCTTCGGCTGGAACATATCCATAACCGGTTTCAACGACTGCTTCAACTTCTAGCTTTGCTTTATCATCGGTAAGTTCTCCAAGATACAAATCCTTATTGATGACAGCAACTTCACCTTCAACATCGCGTCCGTAAATTTTCTTCTGGCCTTTTGCGGATATTTTAATAGTGAAAGAATTCTCACGATCTGTATCAAATCGAAGCTGTTTCATGTTCAGAACCATATCAAGAACCGATTCTTTTACACCTTTGATTGTTGAAAATAAATGTGGCACGCCTTCAACACGAATCTGGCCTATTGCTGCGCCTCGGAGAGACGATAACAATGTTCTTCTAAATGCATTTCCCATACTGTGTCCAAAACTTGGATGTAATGGGGCAAAAATAAATCGAGCAAAGGTCTCGCTTTGATCTTCAATCTTAGTATAAAAAATTGGTTCTATCATAATATGATAAACTTTTAAATATTAACGAGAATAAAATTCAATTACTAATCGCAAATTAATTTGCTTTTCAAGTGATTCTGCATTTGGTTCGGTGATCATTTTACCAACCGGTCCCTGGCGCTCAAGCCATGTCGGCATGATGATATCTGTTTTATTCAAAGATGCATCAACAACTGGCAGTTTCAATATTTTATCATTTGCCAATGTTATTACATCACCAATTCTTACCTGATATGATGGCGTATTAACAATTTTATTGTTAACTTTAATATGCTTGTGAACAATAAGCTGTCGTGCTGCTGCGCGTGTTGGAACAAATCCCAGTCTGTTCACGATTGTATCGAGCCGTTTTTCAAGAAATTGTGTCATATATAAAGCGGTATTTCCAGTTTTCTTGATGGAGCGTCCAAAATAATTTTTGAGCTGTGTTTCGGTAACTCCATACATAAATCGCATTTTCTGTTTTTCACGCAACTGTCGGCCATGCTCCGATACTTTTCTTCGGCCTCGAGTGCCATGCTGACCAGGTAATACGTTCAGTTTCTTTAAAAGAGTTGCCTGTGATTTAGAACCTGGTGTTTTTAAACCTAAATCAAGACCTTCGCGTCGGGCAATTCTATTTCGTGGACCAGTATATCTCATACAGATTTAAAAATTTCAATTATACTCTCCGTACCTTTGGCGGTCTAACACCGTTGTGAGGGATTGGAGTAGTATCAACAATTTTATCGATATCAATCGATGAACTTTTTATAACTCTCAATGATGCTTCACGGCCAGGACCGATACCTTTTACAAAAACATCTGCTTTTCGGAATCCATGTTCGGTTGTTGCTTTTTTGACTGCAGATTCAGTTGTGACAGTTGCAGCATATGGGGTGGATTTACGAGTTCCGGCAAATCCATACATTCCGCACGAACTGATTACAACTGGTGATCCTTTTTCGTCAGTTATGGTGACGATAGTATTATTAAAGGTAGCGGTAATGTATATTCTTCCTTTTTCTACTGTTTTTTTTGCTTTTACTTTTTTCATAATTTAAAAATTAATTTACTTTTTTGCTGCAGATGCTTCTGGTGCTTTATTGGCTGCTTGCTCCATCTTTGCCCAGACTTCTTTCTTCAATGCTCCGACTGTCTTTCTCTTTCCTCTTTTGGTGCGTGCATTAGACTTTGTTCTCTGTCCGTGAACTGGCAGTCCATGTGCATGGCGTGATCCTTTGTATGTACCAAGTTCACGAAGGCGTTTAATATTATCATTAATTTCTTCTCGTAAATCTCCTTCTACTTTAAAATTTTTGTCAATGTAATTAGAAATCTTTTTCATTTCATCTTCTGTGATTTCTTTTACCCGCTTGTGAGTATTAATACCAGTCTGTTCAAGAATAACTTTAGATTGCGCCCAACCAATTCCGTAAAAAAGGGTTAACGCGTACTCAATCCGTTTATCGTCTGGTAATACTACTCCCATTAACCGTGCCATATTCTAAAAAGTTAATAATTAATTAACCCTGTCGCTGTTTATGCTTTGGGTTTTTGCAAATAACATATAACATACCGCGGCGCTTTACTATTTTGCACTGCGGACACATTTTTTTTAATGCTGAATGAATCTTCATAAAAAAAAATTAAATTCTATACGTAATTCTGCCTCGATCTTTGTCGTACGGTGTCATTTCGATTCGTACTTTATCTCCAGGTAATATTTTAATATAATTCTTCCTCATTTTACCAGATAAATAACACAACACCACTTTATCCACCTCTTTTAGCTGAACGCGAAAAAGAGTATTTGGCAAATTCTCGATCACTTCTCCTTCAAAAACCATTGAGTCGCTTTTCATAAGTAAACTATATATTGTAACACAAACTTAGGTTAAAATATATGTATTTTCATCTGTTATTGCGACTGTCTCTTCGTAACATGCCGTCATACTTTTATCGGCGCTTGTTATCGACCATTCTAGCCCTTCTTCATACGCTATTTCCTCGGTCCCCATTGAGTATATTACCTCGATGGCGATGACAAGACCCGGCTTCAGAACCAGAGTCTTCTCAATCGGGGCGTTTAAAAACCCGGGCACATACGGGTCTTCATGTAATTCGTGGCCAATTCCATGGCCTGTCAATTCCCGTAATATGAAATAGCTGTTTTTATATATCTCTTTCTCAATGGCAGAAGATATATGGCCGATTCGTTTACCCTTACGAGCCTGCGCAATAGCAAGCTCCAGAGCTTTCTTTCCAACTTCCAAAAATTTGTCGATTTTCTTATCTTTACTGCCTCCGACTACAAATGTCGTCGCATAATCAGTGTGAAACCCTTTATAGTATGCGCCAATATCTACAGTCAAGACATCGCCATTTTTTACAATTCTGTCTGAAGGTATGGTGTGGACAACCTGCTCATTGATCGGCAGACACGTTGCCCATTTATATCCATGAACCTTATTAAACGAAACATCTGCTCCATTCTTTTTTATAAGACGTGTGGCCTCGGTATCGATTTCAAGAGTTGTCATCCCTGCCTTAATAGTGGGAAGCAGTTCTTGCACAGATGCATGCAATCTCTTGCCACACTCTTTCATCAACTCTATTTCTTCCTTCGTCTTCAAATGGATCATACCTTGGAAATTATGAGAAATAAATCGTTCGGTAAATATTTTCTAACTTATCGCGAAATTCCTCAACTGAAAAATTATTTTTAACCAAAAAATCTGCAAATGCAATTGTTGGACCCATGTTTGTCCCGATAAGTTCGTTTATATCTCGATCTTCACCGTATAATCGGGAACGATCTTTTCGTTTGGAAATTCTCTTATAGCGAATATGCTTGTCGGCATACAATGCAATAACATACACTTTTACTTCTGGAAATTTCTTTTTTAAATATAAATATTCTTCCCAAGACCTCATGCCGTCGACAACTATTGTCATGTTTTTCTCCAACGCCTCTCGAATTGCTTTTTCGGATACAACGGCAAGAGCTTCGTTTCCATATTTCTTTCGAATTCCCTCGCGGACCTTTTTATGAGCATCTTCACTGTGGTCCTTAAATTCTTTGGCAACCATGTCATTTATTACTTTTCCAAATGACACAACTGGCAATTTCTTTTCTCGAAAGAAATCGGCTGCTTCAGACTTGCCAGAACCGGGCATTCCGGTAATGGCAATAATTGTCTTATGCTTTTGTTTCCAAGCCTGAACCTGATTTTTAATGAGCTGCCTACCAAGACTTTTTAAAATTTCTTCATTCACTTGTTTAATATCTTGTGTTCCATCTATGACTACCAGTTTGCCTTCTTTTTCGTAATGCTGAATAACTGGATCGGTAAATTTGTGAAACAATTCAATTCTTTTTCTGATAGCTTCTAAGGTGTTATCATCACGGACAGCTGTATCATTGCGATACGCCAACCGGTAAATTGCTTCTTTATCTGGAATATCGAGCTGTATAACTTTATCGACACCATCTTCAAACTGTTTCGCCTGGTTAACCGTTCGTGGAAAACCATCGAGAATATAACCTCTTTTATATTCCGGCCGAGATAAGTAACTATTTACAATTTCAATTGTCTTTTCATCAGGAACCAGTGAACCTGAATGTAAAATAACTTTCAGGTAATGCCCAAGATTCGTCTTTTCTTTAGCTATCTCTCTAAATATATGGCCTGTTGATAAGTAGGGTATTTTTAGTTGTCGGGACAAGAGATTTCCTTGTGTGGATTTCCCTGCTCCTTGGATACCTATTAAAACAAGCTTCATATAAATATGAAAATCTGTTAACCTAACTTTTTCTTTTCTTTGTGTGGCGTCGATTTTTTACAATGATTGCAGTACTTATTTAATTTCAGTGCTGCAGTTGTATTCAGTTTGTTTTTTTGAGTTACATAATTCTGCTTGCTGCATACTTCGCAAACAAGTCCTATTAGTACTCGTGAACTTTTTTTTGCCATAATATTTTATAAACTCCTAATTACTTAACAAATCTATCATAATTCTTCATCATCAACTGTGCTTCGACCATCTTGAATGTTTCAAGAATGACAGAGACGACGATCAGTATTCCTGTTCCGCCGATAACCAATTGTGTAATTCCTGTAATCTTAGAAACGATTGATGGAAGTACGGCGATGATTCCTAAAAATAACGCACCAACTGTTGTAATTCTATATAATATTTTCTCCAAGTATTGTTTTGTGGCGCTTCCCGGACGAATTCCTGGAATAAATCCTCCATGCTTCTGAATTTCTTCGGCGACTTTCTGTGGATTAAAAACAATAATTGTATAGAAAAAAGTAAAACCAATAACCAATATAAAATAAAAGAAATTATAGAAAAAACCTGATGGGTTAAATGTTGTTGCTAAAAACCGCGCGACAGATGACAAGGTGCCATTTTTTGAGTATTGTAAAAAGTTACCGAGCAATTGAGGAAATAATACAAATGATACAGCAAAGATAATTGGGATAACGCCTGCCTGATTCAATTTTAATGGCAAAAAGTTAGAAGCTGCCTGATACATTTTATTACCTTTGATGCGTTTTGCATAATAAACAGGTATTTTGCGGACAGCCTGATTTATGAAAACAACTGCGGCAACCACCGCGACAGAAACAGCCAGGAATATAATAATACTTATGATTGATTCCTGATTAGCAACGGTGAAAGTTCTGTGCAATATAACAGGAATTCTGCCTACGATACCGGCAAAGATAAGTAGCGATATACCATTTCCCAAACCCATTTCTGAAATGAGTTCGCCAAACCAGACAAGAATAAAGGTGCCTGCAACAAGCGTAAAGATAAATGAGAAAAACTCAAGACCTGTCAAATTACCGATAATCTGCTGATTTTTCAACAAAATATAAATGCCGATTGATTGAACGATGGTAAGAGGAATGGTAAGAATACGAGTGTACTGATTAATTTTGTATCTGCCGTATTCTCCTTCTTTTGCCAAAGCTTCGAGCTGTGGAAAAACTACCGTTAAAAGCTGGATGATGATCGAAGCGTTGATGTATGGATTCAAACCAAGTGCCATAACGGAGAAATTAATCAGTGTTCCTCCGGAAAAAATATCAAGAAGTGATAAAAATTCACTTTGAGCAAATAATGTTCGGAGTTTGTCTAGATGGATTGCCGGTACAGGAAGAAATGCAAACACTCTGAATGCAAAAAAGATAAAGAGTGTAAATAATGTCTTTCTTCGAAGTTCTCGGTCTTTAAAAAGCGACTGAAGTTGCTTAACTATTTCTGACATACTTATTTGACTTGTCCTCCGGCCGCTTCAATCATTTTTTTTACCGAGACGGAAACTGGTAACTCTATGACGAGTTTCTTTTTAATTGTTCCATTTCCCAGAATTTTAAGATCCTGGTGAGAATCTGATTCTCGGATTATATGTTTTTCGATAAGAGTTTTTTTTGAAACAACTGCTCCATCTTCAAAAACAGCAAGATCTTCAACACTAATGACAAGTGGTTTTGTATTTAACGATTTATTTTTTCCTTTACCTCGAAGTAATGGGAATCGTTTTACTAAGCGGCCTTGTCCTCCTTCAAATCCCAATGGGATATCTTCTCGTGCTCGCTGATGGCGTGTAATTCCGCGTCCGGATTTTTCTCCTTTTCCGCTTCCATGACCACGGCCAAGACGTTTCTTTGCTTTTAATGTGATTTTTGGTAAGTTAGATAAAAACATAGTAAAAAAAAATTAACCTCGTTTCTTTAATCGTTTTAATGCTTCCATTACTGCATATGTGTTAACAATTTGATTTCGTGTTCCGATGATTTTGCCTGATGCATTATATATTCCGGCAAGATCTAAAATAGTGCGGACAACACTTCCTACTTTCAATCCGGTACCTTCTGGCGCCGGTTTTAATAATAATCGTGCAGATTTATATTTTAATTCAATATGATGTGGCAGTGTCGTCTTATAAATTGGAACCTCGATCATATGTTTTCGTGCTTTGGTCATTGCTTTTTGAATTGCTGGAGGAACCTCAAGACCACGGCCGACACCAATTCCAACTTTTCCTTTTCCATCACCAACTGCCACGAGTGCAGAAAATGTAACGTAATTTCCACCGGTTGTCTTTTTAGAGACACGTCTGATCAAGAGAACTCGCTCTTCTAATTTTTTTTCTGCATCTCTATGATCTGCTTGTATTTCGGACATATTATTTTTGAAAATTATATCTTTAATCCACCTTCGCGTAAACCTTCTGCGAACATTTTAACTCTTCCATTATATGCATAACTGCTTCTATCAAAAACTCCTGCAGTAATGTTCTTTTCCATTAACATTTTTGCTAACAATTTGCCTGCTTCTTTAGCTGCCTCAGACTTCTTCATTTTTGCAGATCCATCTTTTTTACTCTGCAATGTAGAAGAGGATGCGACAGTCTTTCGTGCTTCATCGTCGATAGCTTGAGCATAAATGTACATGCTGGATCGATAGATGTTTATTCGTGGTCTCTGGTTTGTTCCCCAGATATCACTCGAAACTCGTTTTTTTCTTCTTGTAATTCTATCTTTTGTAATATTCATATTACTAATTTAACTGTTAGGCTGTTGTCTTAGCTTTTTTGCCTGGCTTAATGCGTACCACTTCGCCTTCATAGCGGATACCTTTTCCTTTATACACATCAGGCTTTTTTATCATTTTAATTTGATATGCTGTCTGGCCTACTAACTGTTTATCAATTCCTGATACGATACATTTTGTGTTTCCATCAACTTGATATGTTATTCCATCAATTTTTTTGAAAACAACTGGATGAGAATAGCCGATTTTGAAGAGCAGATCCTGCCCTTGTAATTTTACATTGAAACCCGTGCCGACTACTTCCAATCGGCGGGTCCATGGCTGTTCTACACCAGTGACTGCATTAGCAATTATACTTCGATATAATCCGTGATCTGCTTTAGATTTGGTATTATCGTTAGCGCGTTTTATGATAAGCGACTCCTGCTCTTGAACAGCAGTGATATGCTTTGGTATTTCAACTTTCAGTTCACCTTTAGGACCTTTTACCATTACTAAATTTCCTTGAATGGAAACCTGAACTGTTTTTGGTACTGGGATTGCTTTCTGGCCTATTTTAGACATATCACCAAATTTCAAATAATAATTCTCCGCCAATTTTTTTCTGTCTTGCCTCTTTATTTGTCATGATGCCTTTTGGAGTAGAGAGAATACCTACTCCCATTCCACCTAATACTGGTTTCAATTTTTTAGCTCCTGTATACCATCTTCTTCCTGGTTTGCTGAACAGTTTAACATCGACGACTGCAGGCATATTGTTTTCATAAGATAATGTAATATCTATTGACTTGACTACATCGCCTGAAACAGTATATTTTTTGATATATCCAAGAGATTCTAGTTTTTTTAAAACTTCTTCTCGGAAATTGGAATGCGGTGAATCAATCTGATCCCGGCGTGCCGCATATCCATTTTTTATTCTAATAACAAGATCAATAATTGAGTTTGACATAAATTAATTCAAATTAGGTCTTTTCAGTTACCCGTTTTGTAATCTTTCCATGACCTCGGAATGTTCGAGTTGGTGAAAATTCACCTAATCGATGCCCTATCATTCCTTCGGTAATACTTACTTCAACGAATTTTTTTCCATTATATACACCTATTTTATGACCCACAAACTGCGGTGCAATCTGTGATGGCCGTGCCCAGGTCTTGATAACAGAATAATCTTTATCTGCTTTCTGTTTCATAACCTTTTTCATCAGGTTTTCATCTATATACGGTCCTTTTTTTTGTGATCTGCTCATATTTATAATTAAATGTTACCAAGACATTTTTCTAACTCCTGGAATTTCACCCTGAAGTGCTTTTTGTCTAAAGCAAATCCGGCAAATTCCAAATCGTCTCATATATCCTCGTGATCGGCCGCAAATAGGACATCGATTACGGTGACGAACCTGGAACTTCTGTTTTCTCTGAAACTTAACTTCATCTGATAATTTTGCCATAGAGTTCTTTTAACTTTTTTTAAACGGAATTCCTAATACTTCAAATAATTTTCTACCTTTTTCGTTTGTGCGAGCGTTGGTAACCACGGTGACTTCCAATCCTCGTACTTTATCTATCTTATCGTATTCTATTTCTGGGAATAATGTCTGTTCAGAAAATCCAATATTAAAATTGCCGTGCTGATCGACACATGTTTCGGGAATACCTCGGAAATCTCGAATACGGGGAATAACTATTCTAATCATTTTTTCCAAAAATTCATACATTCGTTTTCCTCGCAATGTGACTTTGACACCAAGCGGCATTCCTTTTCGAACTTTAAATGCCGAAATAGATTTGCGTGCTTTTGTTATTACTGGCTTCTGCCCGGTAATAAGTGTTAACTGTTCCACGATTTTATCTATGACATTTTTATTTACAACCGCTTCACCTGCACCAACGTTTACAACAACTTTAAGAGCCTTTGGCAAAGCCATTGGATTGGTGATCTTGAGCTCTTCCATGAGCTTCTTCGTAACTTCCTTGTTGTAAAATTCTTGAAATGACATAAGAAAAACTTAATTGATTATAAATCGATATTTCAATAGTACTTATATTTGACTTTTGCATCGTTTGCATATTCGGGATTTTTTATTTCCTTTTATTTCGTACCCTATTCGCGCTGCTTTTCCGCATTTTGGACAGATGAGCATTACTTTGCTTATATTCAGCGGGCGTGGAACTTCTACAACTCCGCCTTGCGGCATCTGTTCGTTCTTCTTAATATGCTTTTTATAAATATTAATCTGTGGAATTACTACACTATTTTTATTTTCGATGATGCGTTCTACTACACCTTCGCGTCCTTCGTCGCGTCCGGCAATGACTTTAACTTTATCTCCTTTTTTAATTTTCATGTTAATAAATTTCTTCTGCTAAACTTGCAATCTTGTTGAATCCATTGTCTTTTACTTCTTTTGCAATCGGTCCGAATATGCGGGTGCCTTTTGGATCTTTCACTTCATTAGACTGTAAAATTGCACAGGCATTATCGTCAAATCGTATATAACTTCCATCGGATCGTCGATATTCTTTGCGTGTCCGAACGATAACTGCGTATACAATTTCACCTTTTTTTACCTGGCCGAATGGTGCCGCTTCTTTTACGACGCCTGTTATAACATCGCCGACATAAGCTAATTTCTTGTTGCCCTTTTTTGGCATTCCGATCATGGAGACTATTTTAGCCCCGGTGTTATCGGCAACATTGATCATGGTACGTAATTGCAACATAGGTGTTTACTTAACTTTCTTTTCTACTTTCTGCATAAATATGTAATGCTTATCTTTTGAAATTGGTCTGGTTTCTTTTATCATGACAGTGTCTCCTTCATGTACATTTTTATCTTCTGAATGTACTTTCAGTTTCTTGTGTCTGGTGATGACTTTTCTATAAACAGGATGTCTAAATTTTCTCTCAATGCTAACGACGATTGTCTTCTGCATTTTTGTTGAGACTACTGTTCCAATGAGTGGCTGTGCCATATATTTATATAAATTCTAAACCTTATTTCTTTTTCGAATTAACTTCGTGTTTTTTTTGGTTCAGGGCTGTTAAAACCTGTGCCAACTGGTGGCGTTTCTTTTTAATAACATTCGTATCTTTAACCGGCTGAACACTTATTTCAAGAGTCGTCTTTGCGATTTCACTGCGCAGAGACTGCACATCTTTTTCAAGCTGTTTTGCTGTTTTACTATGTAATTCTTTTATTGAATTTTTCATTCAAATTTGGAAACTAACTTTGTTAAAACTGAAAGTTTTGCTGCAACATCATGCATAACAGTTTTGGTGATGTCTTCTGGCAATCCTTCTAATTCAAATAATATTCTACCTGGCGTTACCGCTGCTACAAAATGCGAAACATCTCCTTTACCTGCTCCCATGGTAACTTCTGGTGGCTTTTTAGTAAATGGTTTGTCTGGAAAAATTCGTATCCAGAATTTACCTGATTTTCGAGTTGCCCGGGCTAAAACCAACCGAACAGCTTCGATTTCTCGATCTTTAATCCATGCTTTTTCAAGCGCTTTCAAACCATAGGTACCAAAAGCGATATCGGATCCTTTCATAGCCATCCGTCGCCATATGCCTCTAAACTGTTTTCGGTATTTTTGTCGTTTTGGTGCTAACATTGTTTAAATTATTTACAAATCCAAACTTTAACTCCAATATATCCTGATCGTGTTAATGCTGGATAGATTGCATATGCAACATCTTCTCGGATTGTTGAAGTTGGAATCGTTCCTTCAAAATATTTTTCACGGCGTGAAATTTCTGCTCCTCCAATACGTCCGCCGAGCTGAATCTTTATTCCTTTTGCTCCTGCTTCACGAGACCGTGTCATTGTATTGTGGACTACAGACCGGTGCGGGAAGCCGCGGACCAATTTATCGGCAACCGTTTGAGCTGTGTAATAGGCATTCAAAAATGGCTTTTTTACTGGTTCAATTTTAAGATCAATCTTAATATCTTTATTTTTCTGAGAAATCAATGCTGATTTGGTGTATTTCAATACGAGCTTTTTGACCTCTTCCAAACCTTTGCCACCGCGGCCAATGATCATTCCCGGTTTTACAGAATAGATGATGACGGTAATTTTATTGATGGCGCGTTCAATTTCGATTTGAGTAACCGATGCAAAACTGAACTTTTTCATCAAAAGCTGTCTCAGTTTTATATCAGAGATCAAGGCTTCTTTGTAAGCTTTTTTGTCCGAAAAAAACCATCGTGACTCCCAGTTGTATATTACTCCTAAGCGCAAACCTTTAGGATGTACTTTTTGACCCATATTCTTAGCTTATATACTATTTATAATTTATTCGCTTTTCTTTTTTCTAGTAACCGTGCGTTTTACTTTCGGTTTTTCAGTTGCTGGCTTGTCTACTGCTTCTTTTTTTGGTGCTTCTGCTTTTACTTCCTTTTTAACCGGTTCTGTCTGCTCTTTGGCTGTCAATACAATCTTAATATGTGAATATTTTTTCTTTATCATGCGTGCGGTACCTCGACCACCTGGTCTATATCGGCGCATTTTCTGTCCTTCTTCTACGAGCAAAGTTTTAAATTGTAACAGATCATCACTCACTTTTAAAGTCTGCTTTGCATTATTTATAGCTGATTTTATTGATTTATAAAATACCTGAGCCGGCTTTTCCGGACTGTACAATAACATATCGGTTGCTTTTGCTGGGCTTAACTTTTTTATTGATTGAGTAAAAAAGCGCAACTTTTTTGGTGCAATTCGTATATTTTTTAAATATGTTACTGATTCCATGTCTGTTTAGCTAATAATTAACTTACTTTCGTCTTTTAATAATAAACTTGCTGCTTGAATTTTTCTTTTTGCGTGTTCGGAAACCACGAGCTGGCTTACCCCAAGGAGTCTTAGGATGCATACCTTCTCCAGAGCGTCCTTCTCCACCACCATGAGGATGACTGCGAGGATTCTGTGCTGTGCCTCGAACAGTAGGTGAAATACCCATAAGGATTTTTCTACCTGCTTTACCAATAATTTCATCTTTATGTTCTATATTGCCGATTCTTCCTATTGTTGCATAACAATCCTTGAAAAACTTGCGAACTTCTCCCGATGGAAGCTTCAAATGAACGTAAATATCTTCTTTTGCCAACACTGCTGAAGCTGTTCCGGCGCCTCGGATGATTTTTCCACCCTGGCCTGGAAGAAGTTCTACATTATGAACTTCAATACCGATTGGAATATTCTTGAGCGGTAACGCGTTTCCAACTTTTATTTCAGCATTTTCACTTGAGATGATTGTATCGCCGATATTTAAATTTACCGGATGAAGAATATAGCGTTTTTCTCCATCTGTATATTCGATGAGTGCGATATGAGCATTTCTGTTTGGATCGTATTCAATGCGCAAAACCTTGCCTTCAATATCTTTTTTATCACGTCTAAAATCGATAATACGATAGTATCTTTTTTGTCGGCCGCGCTGATGCCGGACCGAAACTTTTCCAGAATGATCCCGGCCTGAATGTTTTTTCAGGATTTCAATTAAGCTTTTTTCCGGTTCTTGTGTTGCTGGAATCTGAATTCGTGCCATAGTTACGCTTTTGGAAATATATCAATTGTTCCCTCTTTCAGGGTAATATATGCTAATTTAATATCTGGCAGTACACGAGTCTGCATTTTGCGGCCTGCCCGGCGTGTCTTTCCTTTTCGATTCATAATCCGAATTTCGCCTACTTTTACTTTATAGAGCTGTTCAAGTATATCTGCAATTTGATACTTATTTGCATTTGTATGAACTTCGAAAGTATAGGTATTATCTTTTGCTAAGTTGGTTGCTTTTTCTGTCAGTACCGGTTTCAAGATTACTCGATCTGTCATATTAGTCTTTTTTTGTATAATGACTTTTTAACAACTCAACTGCTTCTTCGGTGAAAATTATTTTCTGATGATTCAGAACTTCGTATGCATTGATGCTTAAAGCAGAAACAGCATCTACTTTTTCTAAATTGCGGACACTTAACATAAAACCATTCGATTCCATTTTTGGAACAACAACAAGAGTTTTGACATTGTCTGTGCCAATAGTTTTCATGAATTCAGCAACTGTCTTTGTTTTAGGCTTCATTTTCATGAATTCATCATCGATACCAACAATTGCTCCTTCTTTAGCTTTCATTGAAAGTGAATATAAAAGAGCTTTCTGTTTCTGTTTTTTATTCATCTTCAATGTATGATCTTTTGGCTGTGGGCCTCCAACAATACCTCCACCGACAAATATTGGAGCTTTTTTACTACCGTGGCGAGCTCGACCGGTGCCTTTCTGTCGGTAAATCTTTTTTGTAGAAGCATTAACTTCTCCTCTTGTTTTGGTTGATGCATTGCCCTGTCGCTGGTTTGCTAAATATACCCGGACATATTGAGCGAGCAACCGAGGGCTTGCTTCAACAGCAAAAATTTCTTTTGGCAGGCTAACTGTTTTTGATTCTTTACCATCCATTCCATACAAAGCGATATCCAAAGCAGACTTTTTTTCTACCGGAGCAGCTTTTTTTACTGCTGGTTTGGCTGCCTTAACTGATTTTGTTTTCTTTTCTTCTGCCATAGGTATATTAATTTTTAGAGACCATGACTTCGAACTTCGACTAATCCTGTTTTAAAACCAGGAATAAGTCCTTTAACGGTAATTGTCTGTTCATCGGCTGCGATTACTGGCAATCTTTGAATAGTAACTCGATCGGTTCCCATTCTTCCAGCCATTCGTTTTCCTCGATATACATGGCCAGGAGTTGTACCTTGTCCTGCGGAACCAGGAGCTCGTTGGCGGTCTGACTGTCCATGAGTTTTTGATCCACCTTTAAAACCATGTCGTTTAACAACACCCTGGAATCCTTTTCCCTTTGAAGTGCCTGAAACATCGACAACATCGCCTTTTTTAAATACCATTGATGGTTTTACTTCTTCGCCAATAAAAATTTTCTGTTCACCAATTTGAATACCGCGCTTTCCACTTTCTTCGATGGATTTGATGGAATCTATAGCATTATCGAATCGAATCTCTTTTAAAAAGCGAAGCGGGGTTTTTATTCCCGCTTTTTCTAAATGTCCTCTGGTTGGTTTGTTGATGGTTTTTGCAGTGCCGAATCCAAGTTTGACACTGTAGTGGCCACGAGAATTCTGTGGCACGGTAATATCAATAAGGTAACATGGAGATGTTTTTAAGTGAGTTACTGGAATGCGTTTTCCAGCATCATCAAAAAGTTGAGATTGTTCCGATTTTTCGCCGAGTATAAAACCTGCCATAAATATAAATAAATATCGAACAAAAAAAACAGGCCCAGATTAGGGCCTGTGCCTAACAATCTGGTTCCTTTCTAAAGCTTACATTTTTCCTCAATCTGGAAAATATGCATTGAAGGAAATTATATAACAATCAATTTGATTATTCAATAAGAAATTTCACGCTTTTCTGTATTTTTATCTAGTAAAGAATAAGAGAATGGTAAGAAATGTTTATGAGCTACTTAAAAATAAATAGCATTTCCTTTATTTCCTATTCTAATTAATTTTTTTTGAATATTTCAAATTACTATAACTTCTTTCTTTTCAAACATATTTCCTGCTTCGGCAAGAATTAATTCAGTTCTTTTTCAGCAACATATCTCTTATTCTATACATGCTGTTCTAGAAGTCTTTTTCGAAGTCTGAATACTTTACATTTTCACTTCAACCTCAACACCTGCAGGAAGTTCAAGGTGCATTAAAGAATCAATAGTCTGGTTAGTAGGATTCATTATGTCAAGAAGTCTTTTATGAATCTTTAGTCCAAAATGTTCTCGAGAATCTTTATCAATGAATGTTGATTTATTTACAACATAAATTTCTCTTCGGCTTGGCAGTGGAACAGGTCCTTTTATAGAAGCGCCTGTTTTAATTGCCGTGTCTACGATTTTTTGGCATGTTTCATCAACAAGCCTATGATCGTATGCTTTTAACCGGATTCGAATTCTACCTTTTGGCATAAAAATTTAAAAGTGCAAAAGTAGCTTGTAGGTGTTTATCCTACAAGCTACTTGCGAAAAACTAATTACTTATTTTGTAACTTTGGTAACAACTCCTGCTCCGACGGTGTGTCCACCTTCTCGGATAGCGAATTTAAGTCCTTCTTCAAGTGCGATTGGGTAAATAAGCTTAGCGGTAATTTTGATATTATCGCCAGGCATAACCATCTCAACACCTGCTGGGAGGTTCAATTCACCGGTAACATCGGTTGTTCTGATGTAAAACTGTGGTCGGTATCCTGTAAAGAATGGAGTGTGTCGTCCACCTTCTTCTTTTGTAAGGACGTAAATTTCTGCTTCGAAATCGGTGTGTGGTTTAACACTGCCTGGTTTGGCAATGACCTGACCACGTTCAACGTCGGTTTTTTCTACACCTCGGAGCAAAAGACCTGTGTTGTCTCCGGCTCGAGCTTCGTCAAGAGTCTTTCGGAACATTTCAATACCTGTGACGGTTGTTTTTCTACTATCTTTAACACCAACGATTTCGATTTCTTCGTTTACTTTAAGAATACCTCGTTCAACTCTACCAGTAACGACTGTTCCTCGGCCTTGAATGGTGAAGACGTCTTCGACCGGCATAAGGAATGGCTGATCTAATGGTCTAACTGGATCTGGAACGTATTCGTCAACTGCTTTCATCAGATCTTCGATGGCTTTGACTGATTCTGGATCATCGGAAAGGGCTTTCAATGAAGAACCTTTGATGACTGGAACTTTGTCGCCTGGGTATTTATATTTTGTGAGAAGATCACGAACTTCCATTTCGACGAGGTCGATGATTTCTTTATCCTGAACCATGTCGACTTTATTTAAGTAGACAACTATGGCAGGAACATTAACCTGTCGAGCCAAAAGAATGTGTTCTCGTGTCTGAGGCATTGGGCCGTCTGGAGCAGAGACGACTAAGATTGCGCCGTCCATTTGAGCTGCACCGGTGATCATGTTCTTGATGTAATCTGCATGTCCTGGAGCATCAATGTGTGCATAGTGTCGTTTATCTGTTTCGTATTCTGAATGATGAATGTTAATGGTGACTCCGCGTGCTCTTTCTTCTGGAGCTTTGTCAATTTCTTCGTATTTCAAGAATTGTGCTTGTCCTTTTTTTGAAAGAACGTAATGAATTGCAGAAGTTGTTGTGGTTTTACCATGATCGACGTGGCCGATGGTACCAATGTTTAAATGTGGTTTGTTTCGCTGAAATGCACCTGTTGCCATAGTAGTGTTTTAAAATTTATTAATAATTAAAATAACGAACAAATAAAATTTGTTTATCTCCTTATATTAAACGCAAAGATATTAAAAGTCAAGAACAATATTCGGAGATTTTTTGTCCACACTATAATAAAACATATATATAGTAGGACGATGTATCATACCAGGCCTTGATTCTTTTTTCAAACTGAATTGTTGTTCGCGTGATACAATGGATACACAAAACTCTCATGGCAACACTCAATGAACAACAGAAACAAGCTGTATCGTACGATAATGGACCGCTGCTTATCATAGCTGGTGCGGGAACCGGTAAAACTACAACTATAGTCGAGAAAATTAAACACCTTATTCTTGAAAAAAAAGTAGATCCAGAACATATCTTGGCGCTTACATTCACTGAAAAAGCTGCCAAAGAGATGGTGGAGCGGGTTGATATTGCCTTGCCATACGGCTATTTTCATGAATGGATTTCTACCTTTCACTCGTTTGCTGATCAACTGCTACGAACAGAGATTAGCCATATTGGGCTTGATCCAGGCTACAAATTGCTGACAGAAGCGGAGACTATCACCTTTCTGAAAAAAAACCTCTTTGCCTTTAATCTGAAGTATTTCCGGCCGCTCGGCAACCCTAATAAGTTCCTTCAGGCTCTTATTCAGCATTTCAGCAGACTGAGGGACGAAGATATTTCTCCTGAAGAATATAAGAAATGGGTACAATCATTGCAGATTACAGAGACGATTGATACTGATAAAGAAGACGCGCTGACTCAAGAAGACATTGATAAATACACAGAACTCGCCAATGCATATGAAACATATCAGAATTTAAAGATTAAACAGGGATATTTTGACTTCGCAGACCTTATTTTCTACCTTCTTGAAGTGTTTCGAAAACGGAAGAATATTCTGCTGAAATATAAAAAACAGTTTACTCATGTGTTGGTTGACGAATTTCAGGATACAAACATTGCCCAATACAATCTGATTAAAATGCTGTGTCCGCCCTCTCAAAACTTTCTCACGGTTGTAGGCGACGATTCTCAGGCCATCTATAAATTCCGCGGTGCTTCGGTCTCTAACATTCTCCAGTTTATGAAGGATTATCCTACAGCAAAATCTATTTCGCTTAATAGGAATTACCGTTCAAACCAGCCGATCCTTGATGCTGCTTACACTTTGATTAAACATAATGATCCGGATACATTAGAAGCTCAGCTTGGCATTTCTAAAAAACTTTCTGCCGAAGCAGGCGATGCGAAGAATGCGGTGCAGTTCAGATATCACGATTCCGGACAGGTAGAAGCCGATTATATAGTTTCAGAAATTCAGAAGTTGATAAAAGATTCTGCAGATGATGAAACGCCTCTTACATATAAAGATTTCGCCATTCTCGTTAGAGCTAATAAACAATCTGATCCTTTTATTACAGCTTTAGCGCGGAACGGAGTCCCCTACCGGTTTTGGGGTCCGGGAATGTTGTTTAAGCAACCGGAGATTAAAGATCTTATTGCTTATCTAAAAGTTTTGAGTGATATCGAAGATTCGCCATCGTTTTATCGAATCTTATGCATGGATACATTTGGGATTGATCAGCATGAAATTGGACTTTTGCTTTCCTTTGCCAAAAAAACTGCCTTACCTCTTCTTCAGGCTGTGGAAGTATGCAGCTCTTTCTTTCATAATGAATTATTTAGGGATGACTATGAAAATTATCGACGCTACTTGCCTATTTTTGATGAAGAAACACGGGATAAATTGTTTACCATTGTTTCGATGATTCAACGGCACATCCCGCTGATGAAAAAAAATACCGCAGGACAGATTTTGTACTATTTTCTTGAAGACAGCGGCATTTTGAAACGGATGACAAATATAAATTCTGCAGCCGATGAAAAGTTTGCCAATAATATTTCAAAGTTTTTTGAGAAGTTAAAAGCGTTTGAATCGGAATATGAAGATTCTTCGGTGTTTGCGGTTGTCGATTATATCCAAATGAGTATGGAGCTTGGCGAATCGCCGGTAACAGCAGACAACGAAATGCCGGAATACGATGGGGTAAATATTCTGACAGCACACGGTGCAAAAGGATTAGAATTTCCGGTTGTGTTTTTGGTGAATCTTAGCCAGGGACGATTCCCAACGACAGATAAAAAAGAAACTCTTCCGATTCCGCAGAAGCTTATAAAAGAAATTCTTCCGGAAGGAAACTATCATACTCTTGAAGAACGGCGTTTGTTTTATGTGGCGCTGACACGCGCTAAAAACAAACTGTATTTATCTGCGGCACGAAGATATGGTGATGGTAAACGAGACAGAAAAGTCTCACCTTTTGTAATTGAGACAGTTGGCCAGGCAGAAGTTGAAAAGCAGATGACGATTAAGCAGGAAGAAAAAGAACAGCTTTCCATATTTGATTTTAAACCAGTAGACGCCCCCGCTGTCATCCTGAGTGAAACGAAGGATCCAGCAAAAAATAAAGCGATAATTAAAAACTTTTCCTTCTCTCAGCTTGAATCATTTGAATTGTGTTCTTTGCAATATAAATATCAGTACATTTTAAAGATTCCCACCAGCCAGTCTTCTGCAGCTTCGTTTGGAGACAGCATTCACCGTTCCCTGCAACGATTTTATATGGATTATATGAATGATCCGACAGTGGGAATTGACCATTTGCTTGAGATTTATAAAAAAGTCTGGATTCCAATCGGTTATGCCTCGCCGGCTCATCAGAATAAAATGAAAAAAGAAGGCGAAGCGATGCTGAAGAAATATTTTCAAACATTCCACACAGAGCATGTCTCGGTTATTGGATTAGAGAAGCTTTTTAAAATTAAAGTTGATGATGACCTGTTTATAACCGGAAAAATTGACCGGATTGATAGTAAAGCAGAAGGTGAAATTGAAATTATTGACTATAAGACGGGCTCTATGCCCGATGAAAAAAAACTCAAAAAGAGCCTGCAGCTTTCTATTTATGCCATGGCCGCAGCAGATCCTTCATTATTAAATACGCCAGTTGATAAGGTAAATTTGACCTTCTACTACCTTCAGGATATGAAAAAAGTGTCTATGAAACGGACAAAGGAAGAATTGATACTCGTTAAACAGCAAATTGCTGAATCCGCGGAGAAGATTAATCAGCATAAATTTGTCCCGAAAGTGGGAAAATGGTGCGAATTCTGCTCCTTCCGAATGATCTGCGAAGCCTGGTAATATCCTATAGTGGTTGACTCGGGGTCATATATGGCTTATAATAAGACTCACTTATTACTAATATACTCATTGAATGTTAAAATACGAATTACAACATAGAAGACACAAAAGAGAAGGCGCTTTTTTTAAAGGTGGTCTAATTACTGGATCTATTACCTTAGGATCTTTATTTATGGCTGCTTTATGTAGTAGATTACCAACATTACCAATTGAATCGCCGAATACCTCTCCTATACCCTCACCTGACTCTCCATTAAGTCCTTTACTTTTTGCTCCAGCAACTGCGACTGCGCTGGCAGAACAGGCTGCATCTATTCAAGCAACTTTGACAGCAGAAGCAATACCGACAAATACTTTAACTCCTACACCAACACATACTCCAGCACCGACAGAAACTGCCACAATATATTGGGATCCCACGCCTACACAAACCCGGCCGCCAACTGCAACTATTACCATAACACCAACAGAAACTCCACAACCAACAGACACTGCTACAGCAACATGGACAGCAACTGCTACGGCTACAAATACACCGCTTCCGCCAACAGTAGATGCATGTTCAGATATGGATCCTGCAGCACAAGTTGCGTCAGGATGCAAAATAGATATACCTACACAAATTGCACCTCATATGGGTGTCGGCCAATAATTATTACTCAAAATGCCAGCTGAATTACATAGTCGCCAGTTATCTAGAAGAAAATTTTTATTGGACGGTTCTCAATTTTTAGCGGGTTTATTACTTACTACTCAACTGCATCCCGAACGAAAAAACACTATTGACGATCTAATTTCAAAAGGAAATATTACATTAGGAAATATCGATTTGACTGCAGCCTCTCAGCAAAAAGCTGAATTTAAAATATATTCTTCATCGGTTTCTTTTCCAGATAAACCTTTAACGATTAATGCGTTGCAACAATACCCTGACATAGCCAAAATTCCTTCTCCCACAGAATATTTCATACTCGATACTATACAATCCCTTGTAAAACCCGATACTCCCGTAATTTTTTGGGGGCATTCAGGAAATTATCAAGGAGAAAAACTACCCTGTGAAGGCCTTCGTGAAATCATTGAAGGAAATTATGTCTTTGATAAAACACGAAATGAATATGTAGCGAAGTTTGTAGGACAAGTACAAAGTGATTATCGAATCAGACAGATAATGCAAAAAAAGAATAAATTTCAGGCACGTGTGGGCACAGCAGAAGAATTATTGGAATTATCAAGTATACAAATACTTCCTCACACAAATATGAATACAGAAGCAATTTCTGCGTTATTTCAACATGGAAAAGCTAAAATAGCTACTTGCGGCACTTTCGCTTCCTTTGCGGTTAATGGCGCACAACGTCAATGTGAACGTTTCGGAATTTCAAATGATCCTCAGGTGAGGAACGCGTTAAATACGCTCAATGTAGCAGATGCAAGTGGAAGTGATATTTATGATGCCATGCTCAAAATTTATAGTGGAATTAAAAACGTAAATCCGGACTTTGCTCGTTTTTTTCTTGCTGCCTATTCCCGACAAATAGAAGAGACGGATAACAATTTCAGAAACTTATCTCCTGATGAACTTGCAGCTGAACCAATTCCCGGCATAAATCAAACTGGCATTCCATTCTTTACCGCTAAACAAATTTATTGTAGCTTTACCTAGTATAATATTCACATGTCAAATCGCACACACCCCGCTTGGTATTTAAACCTCGGAGAAATTGGCGTGCCTGTTCTTACGTGGCTTATCATAACATTCCCAATATGGTTTTCTCCGTTTCACCCGGCTGTTGTGGCATACTTTATTATTGCGTTCGACATGTATTTCTTCTATAAATCTTTAACTACCGCATATTACGCAACCCTTTCTTACAAAAATATTCTCTTACATTCCAAAATTTCATTTGATAAAAAGCTTCTCGAATATGAAGAACACAATAATAAAAAAGATGTAAAATCGCATGGACCAGATATTAAAGATATCAAACACTTCATAGTGATCCCCAACTATAAAGAGCCGCTCCATAAACTTGAGTCCACTGTTAAAGCAATTACAGAATCCGATTATCCATACAAAGAAGTGATACTGGTTCTTGCGTTTGAAAAAAGAGAGATAGAGGCTGTAGATAAAGCTCGCGCATTAAAGGAAAAATATGGAGATTATTTTAAAAATATTCTTGTTGCTTATCATGAATTAACAGGGAAAGAAATTCCGGGGAAAGCAAGCAACCAGACATATGCCGCCCGATTAGTTGAAAAATATATTACAGAACATAACTGGAAATTAGAACGATCCATTATAACAATCTGCGATGCAGACAGCATGCTTTCAAAAAATTACCTTTCTTATGTAACCTACGAATATTTACACGATCCGGATCGGGACTTTCATTTTTATTGGGCAGCGGTATTTCTGTACAATAACTTTTGGCAGCTGCCGTTTTTTGTTCGTATTCAGGCGACGCTTTCTTCCATTCTAAGGCTAGCGTTCCTTTCACAAAAAGATCAACTAATTCATATTTCTACCTATTCAACCAATATGGGACTGTTGAAAAAAGTGGATTATTGGGATGTTGATATTATTCCCGAAGACTGGCATATATATTATCAGGCATTTTTTACGTTTGGAGAAAAAGTAAAAACGTTGCCGCTATACACCATCATAAACAGCGACGCCGTGTACTCTGGAAATATATTGAAAACATTTTTAAACAGATACGAACAGGAAAAACGATGGGCCTGGGGTGTAACCGATGTCGCCTATGCGTGGACTAAACTTCATAATACTCCGCATATTCCACTATGGTCTAAACTCAAAAGACTATTTTACCTTGCTGAAAACCATCTATTCTGGCCGACATCATTTTTCATACTTACCGTAAGCGCCTCTATTCCTCCGCTTGTTAACCCGGTATTCAAAAGAACAGTATTAGGATTTTTGCTGCCTCAGCTTTCCGGTCTTATTCTGACATTGGCCTCGGTCCTTCTTGTACTTTATATATATCTGGATATTAAACTGCGGGAACGGCTGAAAATTGAGACAAAAATGTTATATCTGCCGTTACTTTTCGTACAATGGTTTCTGCTGCCGATTGTTTCGTTTTTCCTTTCTTCACTCCCGGCACTTGAAGCTCATACCCGATTATTATTAAGAAAAAAGATTACATATAAAGTAACTGAGAAGGTATAATAGATTCGACATTTATGAATTTTTTATTTTCACAAACTCCTCTTAAATTTTTCAACCAGAGTTTCTGGCGTGATGAAGCATTTTCTTACGTCCTTGCCAGTAAAAATATCTTCGACATTATTTATTACACTGCAAAAGATTTTAATCCACCGCTGTATTACATTCTTCTGCATATCTGGATGAAGTTATTTGGAACATCAGAAATATCACTGAGGACATTATCGTTTTTATTCTTCTGGGGAACGGTTTATATTGCGTTCGACTTCATGCATTATGTGTTGAAAATAAGCTATAAAAAAGCCAGTTTTTATATTTTTTTGATCATTATTAACCCGATACTTCTATTTTATGCGTTTGAGGCTCGGATGTATACGATGCTTTCATTTTTTGCTGCACTTTCTTATTTTGCCCTGCATACTAACAGAAAAAAAATATATATAGCCTCGATCATTCTGGGATTATATACTCATTACTTTATGATGTTTGTTGTTTTCGCCCAATTTCTCTATACAGTGATAATTCGAAAGAAAACATCTTCAATAATAACTGTTCTGCGGCCGTATATGATTGCTGCTGCCGCTTTTATTCCGTGGCTCGTATATGTAGTGCTACAAAAACGCGGCGAAGATACCTCTTTCTGGATTTATAATACAAAAATTCAGGAATTCTTTTTGATTCCGGGAGTCATGTACACGGGAATGGAAACATTTCTTGAATATTATCGAATCCATAAAGGCTTAGTTAATTTTTCACTTGGATCGCTAACTGTGGTGTTGATGACAATAATTGCTATTGGGTTCATCAAAATAAAGAATCATTCAACCAAAGAACAGCAGCATATATTTTTGTCGCTCGCTTTATGGGCGTTTCTAGCCCCAGTGATAGTATTTTTGATTTCATTATTCCGGCCGTATTATCTGCCTCGGTATTTAATTTTTTCATCGGTAGGAATCCTGCTTCTGGTTATTTATTCGTTAGAAAAAATGCAGAAAAACGCGCGTATTCTATTGGCTGTTTTACTGTTTATTTTGACGCTGCATCATATAAAACTGCAGCTTAAATACCGTGAAAAAGAAAATATTGCAAAGGTCATGCATGAAATTAAAAGCCTCACAAAACAAGACGATGTACTTTATGTGACAGATACTCTCGATTTCTTTACCGCACAGTATTATTTCTATCCTGACAGAGTTTATATTTTTAATGAAATCTATGATAATATTCCTCAATATGTAGGAAAGACTTTAATTGGTGAAGATAAATTAAAATATACACTCCCTTCGTACCCTCAAAAAGCATTTATTCTAAAAGAAAATCGCGAGTATGAAATTAGCGCTGCACTGTGAGTTGTTTGTCTACCATCTTTAAAAAATTCTGCAGAAGAATATAGCCGTTTGTAGTTTCCATATGAGCTTCGGGATGAAATTGGACGCCGTACATTAGTCTGTCGCGGTGTTTGATGACTTCGATGCCTGTTTCCGAATATGCCAACGGGGCAAAAATATCGGGCAACGTCTCGACGATCCAACGGTGTCCTTTGTAAACAGTAAGATCTGTAATGCCTCCAAAAATAGGATCCTGCTTCATATCCAATAAATGAATTTCCTGAATTTTTTGCGGCATTTTTTTTAATGTTCCGCCAAATGCATATACCATCAGTTCCAGCCCAGCACAGATTCCGAATATCGGAATGGATGTTTCTTTAATTAGTTCTGTTTCTTCCCAATATGCTCTTCTATGAATAGCGACAGCATGAGTCTGGCTTCCAGTGAGAATTATGGCATTATATTCTCTCACTTTCTGTCTATCTAATTCGTGTTTGGAAATAATGTCGACAGATGGAAGCAGTTCTTTAAATGAGTCGATGTGTTTTGTGTCGTTATCAATCAATAGTATTCTCATTTTTCTTATTAAAATTTTTATACAACATTCCATACATATCATCTTCCTCGTTTACAAAAAAGCTGGATTCAAAGGTATTGGTAGAAAAGACAACATGTTCGATTCCCCGTGCGATAACAATAGGTGTCCAATGGTGAATCTGTGCTGATTCTCCTAAATACATTCCAACCATGGCTGAAATCGAGTCTACGGCATTTGATGTCCATTTGGAGTATTGATTTTTCTCTCCATGTTCGATAAGCGGACTTATGCCATAATATCCTACAGCATAACACATAACTCCTCGTCTAAGCGGCGCCGAGTGACTGTCTGTTATGATAATTCCTAATTCTTTCAGAGAAAATTTTTTAACAAGATGCTGTTGAATTTCCTGCGCAATATTCATGGGATTTTCGGGAAGCAGAACATAATAATCGCGGAAATCATCTACGCCGGCATTGATGGAAAAAGAATTATGCGCAACGGTGAATATTCGACCGGGGCGAGATTTATCCGCAATATACCGATCGGCTTCTGACAAAACGAGATCGTGTTTATCTGCACCTTCTTTTTTTACACACCGGCCTTGATGAATACTAACAACTTTGGATGTAATAACAATAATATCTTTTTCCTGAAGTTTGGGAAGAGATTCATCAAAAACTTCAAATAGATTATCTTTCGGCGGCTTAAGTTCTCTAGTTTTAATAGGTATGAATTGCATAATGAAATGACAAACGAACAATTTGATACATTATATAGTATTGCTTTTTCTAAAATGACTTGTTATCTTGTACTCATGCAATTTCTGAAAAAGACAGATCCTGCGATATACAAACTTATCAAACTAGAAGAAAAGAGGCTTCAAGAAACTCTAATGATGATTCCTTCCGAAAATATCACCTCAAAAGCCGTTGAGGAAGCCGTTGGATCCATGCTTGGCAATAAATATGCAGAAGGATATCCTCATAAACGGTATTACCAAGGACAACAAGTTGTGGATCAGGTAGAAGATTTAGTTCGCGAACGGGCAAAAAAATTATTTAAAGTCGAAGCAGTAAATGTACAACCTCTTTCTGGATCTCCGGCAAATTTTGCCGCACTAAATGCAATTCTTCAGCCTGGTGATACCTTGATGGGCTTGGCATTAAATGCAGGAGGCCATCTTACCCATGGTGCAGCTTTCAGCTCAACAAGTAAATACTTCCGTTCTGTTTCATATGGTGTTACCAAA
This sequence comes from uncultured Gammaproteobacteria bacterium, assembly GCA_964490875.1. GTDB lineage: Bacteria > Patescibacteriota > Microgenomatia > UBA1406 > GWC2-37-13 > CAYYYG01. The sequence goes on along the minus strand of CAZBEF010000006.1, from coordinate 53,185 downwards.
CAGGGCCTTCTAGATTATGATGAAATCGCCAAACTCGCCAAAAAAGAGAAACCAAAAGTAATAATTGCCGGAACTACAGCATACGCGAGAATTCTTGACTGGAAAAAATTTGCTGCCATTGCTGAAAGTGTTGATGCATATCTGATGGCCGATGTTGCACATATCGCCGGTCTTATTTTAGCCGGAGTATATCCATCTCCAGTGCCCCATGTGCATGTGGTGACAACGACAACACATAAGACACTAAGAGGGCCACGAGGTGCGATGATCATGACAACAGCCAAAGGATTAAAAAAAGATCCCGAGCTCGCACAAAAAATTGACAAATCAATAATTCCCGGAATTCAAGGAGGGCCTCATTTGAATACCATTGCAGGCATCGGTGTTGCATTACAGGAAGCAGGCAAAAAAAGTTATGTAAAATACTGTGAGCAGATTCTCAAAAATGCCAAAGAACTTGAGAAAGAACTTCTGAAATATGATTTCGATTTAGTAACCGGCGGGACAGATTCTCATTTGCTTCTTGTTGATCTTCGCAATAAAGACCTTTTGGGAAATACAGCTGCCGAAGCTCTGGAGCTGGTTGGAATAGTCCTCAATAGAAATGGTGTGCCGTTTGACACCAATCCGCCGTTTTATCCTTCGGGAATTCGTATGGGTACACCCGGAATCACGAGTCGTGGAATGAAGGAAAAAGAGATGCGGCTTATCGCCGGCTGGATTAATACAGTAGTTGCCGATGTTGCCGCGACAAAAAAGAAAATGGGTGTAACATTTGATCAGGAAAAAAAGAAAAGCACCCGTGATGAAATCATTGCGAAAACAAAATCATTGAAACAGATTCAAACTGCCGTAAAACAACTCTGTAAACGCTTTCCTATCAAAAATACGTACTAATACCTAAGGGCTCTTCTTCGGGTATAATATAGCTATGATTTATGCTCTTTTAGTAGCGGATCTATTGATGGCCGGAAGCTTTGCCTGGCGCTTTTCACACCTTCCGCCGCAGATACCCTTATTCTATTCACAGCCATGGGGCGAGGATCAGCTCGTGGATTACTGGTTTATTTTCATCCTGCCGTTTCTTCTGCATCTGTTTATTTTCTTTAATATTTATATGTATAACCGGTACTTTCTGCCGAATCAATTAGTAAAGAAAATAGTTGATACTGCCAACTGGTTTTTCATAATTATTAGCACCGGAGTTTTTTTGAAAATTATTTTTTTGATTACGTAAATGGAAATACTTATTTTTATCTTTACTGCAATCGTTTCGTACCTACTGACGCCGCCGACTATTAAATATGCCAAAAAGCTGAAACTGGTAACAGATAAAAGGAAACGGAATCATCCGGCGCATACTCATACCGGCATAATACCCCGCGGCGGTGGCGTTCCGATATTCTTTGCAATTCTTCTTGGAGTTGTTTTATTTATTCCTCTGAGCAAAATTACAACAGGAATTCTGATTTCTAGTTTTCTACTGCTGATTGTAGGATTGATAGATGATCATTCCGACACTTCACCGTATATTCGATTTTTTCTGAATGTCCTTATTTCTGCCCTGGTTGTTTCGTTTGGCCTTGGAATTCCATATATTTCCAATCCTTTTGGCGGGGTAATTCATCTGGATCAATGGAAATTAGCGTTTGATTTATTCGGCAGACATAGGATTCTTATACTTGCAGATCTTCTGGCTGTTCTGTGGCTTACGTGGACAATGAACATGGTGAACTGGAGTAAAGGTGTAGATGGACAACTGCCTGGCTTTGTGGGAATTACGGCATTTTTTCTGGGGCTTTTGTCTACACGATTTACCGGGCATGATATTGGAGTCCAGTCGGTGGTATTAATTTCATTTGCAGTTTCAGGAGCTTATTTAGGTTTTCTTCCGTATAACTTTTTCCCTCAGAAAATCATGCCGGGATACGGTGGCGGCGCTCTGGCCGGATTTTTATTGGGTGTTCTATCAATTTTATCGTTTGGAAAACTAGGGACTGCAGTGCTGATACTTTCCGTGCCGATGATAGATGCGATTTATACTATTATCCGGAGAATTAAACTGAAAAAATCTCCATTTAAAGCCGACTGGGGGCACTTTCATCATAGACTTATGGATATCGGCTGGGGGAAACGGAGAGTAGCAGTTTTTTACTGGATCATTTCTTTTATTTTGGGAATTTCCAGCTTATTCTTGGATGGGATGAAGAAACTGCTTGCATTTGCGACTGTCGGCATACTGCTTCTTGTTTTCATGTTTATTATTGAACGCATGAAAGAGCAACGTGTTGATAAAATATAAAACCCACAGTCATGCCGAACACCCAGCTCATCGCTGAGTGCTATAGCTCGTTTCGGCATCCCATTAAGGATATCTAATGTTGATGGGATACCGAACTTCGTCGGGATGACAAAAAAGACTTATGAAATATTACATTAAAACATTTGGATGTCAGCAGAATGTCGCAGACTCGGAGCGTGTTGCTGCGGCATTTAAAGCGCGCGGAATGACAGAGGCTACAAGCTATACTACTGCAAATTATGTCATCATAAATACATGTATGGTCCGCCAGCAGGCTGAAAATAGAGTGTATGGATTAGTTAATAACCTTGCAAAGATTAAAGAAAAAAAGACGAATGAAGGCAAACATTTCAAAATTATCGTTACAGGCTGTATGGTAGGATTGGCATTTCGCGATAAAACAGGCAAATATCTTGATAGGATCCGCACCATTATGCCGGAAGTCGATGAATTTCTTCCAATTGAAGAAATCGGCTTTGATAATCAGCCGGTAAGACAAAATAATTTGATCGGATGGGTGCCGATTTCAAACGGCTGCAATAATTTCTGCACCTTTTGTGTAGTGCCGTTTACCCGGGGAAGAGAGATCAGCAGGCCGTATGAAGATATTATAACTGAATGTCTTCATCTTAAGGCAAAAGGATATGAACAAGTGATGCTTCTTGGACAGAATGTAAACTCCTACGGCGCCGATTTGATTCTTGGTGAAAAAAACATACAGGTTATGAGAGACATTGATAAGACTTACTTTACCTCAAACGTCATTGCGAGGAGCGCAGACAATAAGCGCGACGCGGCAATCCCGTTACCAACAAAACTTACTTTAAGTGGTAAAGAAATTAAACCCGTTTACGTCAAACACCTTGGCCGGCACAGAATTCCAACACTCTTCCCCTATCTTCTTGAAGCAGTTGCGTTAATGGGATTTAAAAAAGTAGATTTTATGTCTTCAAACCCGTGGGATTTTTCTGATGAACTGATAGACGTTATTGCCCTAAACAAAAATATTACCCGGCTCATTCACCTGCCGGTGCAATCTGGAGATAATACTGTTTTGCGGCGGATGAACCGATGGTATACCCGCGAAGAATATATGGATATAATCAACAAAATGCGGAAAAAAATTCCTGATATTAAATTTTCTACAGATATTATAGTTGGCTTTTGCGGTGAGACCGATGAAGAATTTCAAGGCACCGTTGAGCTTGCTAAACAGGTAGGTTTTGAAAAAGCATATGTTGCCATGTACACGCCGAGACCAATGACAGCAGCTACAAAAGTAATGACCGATGATATTCCGCATGATGTAAAAAAGAAGCGCTGGCAGATTTTGGAAGATATAATTAATCAGCCGAACTTGCATTCATCCAATTTTCGTGGAACGTGATACGTTTAGTTTCTTTTATAAAAAAATCTACTCCATCTGTTTCCAGTTTAATATAACAGGTATTTCCTAATCCCCATACAGGTAAATTAGAATGCTTCGCGAAACCAAGATGAATTAAAAACTTATGCATTATGTCGCCGTGTGAAACAACTAAAACTGTTTTTGCAGGATAAATAACGGCTGTTTCACGGATAAACCGGATCATACGGGTTACTACTTCTTCGTCGTTTTCAGAATTTTCATCAACACGATAAGATATTTTTTCTCTATCATTCAATGCTAAATACAATTGTTCATATGACCTAATTGCTTCATACGGCTGACCTTCCAATTTTCCAAATGCCCGCTCTCGTAAAAGCTTTGTTGTTTGAACTGCCAGCTTATCGTCTAACGCGATAATTTCTGCAGTCCTTTTCGCACGGACCAAATCCGAAGAAAATGCGGCATCGAATTCAACCGACTTTAATTCTTCAGCAACATTCTTGGCCTGTTCTTCGCCGACTATGGTTAATATTGAATCCTTCTGCCCCTGCATAATGCCTTTTACATTCCAATCAGTCTGCCCATGCCGGACAATATAAAAGGTGGTGTACTGATTTTTCATTCTACGATGATAACATAACAGGAAGGTAAAGAAAAGTGAGCGAAGATACAATTTTTTTTGCAATCGCCTGGGCCCCACAGCAGTGGGTGAGGCGGCAAAAAAAACTCGTATCGAGCGAACAATTCTTAATAATGCTGGATTCTTCGCTTTGCCAAGTCAGACTTGGCTTCGCTTAGAATGACTTGAACAAATATGTTAAAATTACCATATGAAACTTTTAGTAACAGGTGGAGCAGGATTCATCGGATCAAACTTTATTAGATACTGGCTGAAAAATCATCCAGGCGATAGTATTGTAAACTTCGACAAACTCACCTATGCCGGAAACCTTGAAAGCCTAAAAGATGTTGCCAATAACCCCAACTACACATTCATAAAAGGCGACATATGCGATGCAAAAACAGTAAACGATGCAATGGTTGGAATTGACACTGTAGTCCATTTCGCTGCTGAATCCCATGTCGACAGATCGATTATGGATCCGCTCACTTTTGTTAAAACAAATGTAATCGGAACCGCAGTTCTCCTCGATGCAGCTTTAAAAAATAAAATTAAACGATTTCACCACATAAGCACCGACGAAATCTTCGGCGCACTCGAATTAAATTCGACAGAAAAATTCAACGAGAAAACAAACTATAACCCGCGCAGCCCCTACGCTGCTTCTAAAGCCGGATCCGATCATCTTGTCCGCGCGTATTACATAACTTATGGACTTCCGGTAACTATTTCAAACTGTGCCAACAACTTCGGCCCCTATATGTTTCCCGAAAAACTAATTCCTCTTGCGATAACGAATCTTATGGAGGGTAAAAAAGTGCCAGTGTACGGCGACGGATTATACGTTCGGGACTGGTTATATGTAGAAGATCACTGCACCGCAATTGATGCAATTCTTACCAAAGGAAAAATCGGCGAAACGTATTACGTTGGTTCCATGCACGAAGATATTCCCAATATTGAAGTGATAAAAAAGATTTTAAAAATCATGGGGAAAGATGAAAGCATGATTGAATATGTAAAGGATAGACCGGGACACGATAGAAGATATGCAATAGATTGGAGTAAAATTCATAACGAACTCGGCTGGTCTCCTGCTTTCGATTTCGAAGAAAATCTGAAGAAGACAGTTGAGTGGTATACGAATAATACGGATTGGTGGAAGAAAATAAAAAGTGGAGAATACCAAAACTACTATCAAAAACAATATTCATCTAAGTAGCATCTAAGATCTAGGATTTTTATTGCCTAGCTCGAAACTTCTCTGTACTTCATCATGAGAATAATTATCTGCTACATGAGCTAAAGCATTTCTAAACTCTTTCAATCCACCATTTTGATCTAATACAGATAAGCGGGTTTGAATGATATCCCGTGCCGGAATAAGTACTACTTTCCCGGTAGAATTTACTGCCGGAACAAACATTGGCAAATCACCGCGCTCAAAACAAATTCCCATATTGTCAAAAGATTTTAATATAGATAATGGAAGTCTTGAGATTCCACCTTCTCTCTTTCCTCTGATTACAATAAATGGCACGATGTCGCCTACTACCATATAAGGCCATAGTTTTAGTGATTCTCTTAATACATCCATTGCTTTTTCGGTTTCTTCATATGTCATATTGTTAGTACTTGGTTGTTCCGTATCAATTCGTATTAGCGCCGGATCTGGATAGCCTTTTTTCCCTGGAGTTGAGTGAAGCAATACAGCGTGTTCTGTTAAGATTGTGGACGCATCTGCCTTATCAAGTACTCCCGAGCCTAATGCTGCATGTTTTCTCGCTCCTTCATCTGCTGGTGCGCCTATTTCTAAATGTCCTTCCAAATGTTGACCTGGTGCATTTCCTTTCTCAAAAGTATTAAGTAGATAGGTGTAAGAGGTTATATGAAAGAAATCATGAATTAATCTTCTTTGAACTGATTCTTCTACTTCGGGTGAAGGATCAATGGTACTCGTATGGCCAATTGAATGGAGAAAGTGACTTACTGCATTCTTTAAAGGTTGTGATTCTGGATTATCAGAAGTATAAAGTTGCCATAGATTTTCTGTAATTGTCATTAACTCCTCTTGAACGGGAATCCATTCTGTTTGTAATTCTTCGTACGTTCTACTTCCTCTATTTAATCCATTCTGGTCAAGCAGTTGAAAAATTTCTTGAGCCTTATGTTTTAAAGAAAAAATTTTACCTTCACTTACAAGCTGTTCGAGAATCTCATCTGTATAACCTCCAGCTTGAATGACATCCTGCCGGGTCATTACTTCTATATTATCAAGACCTGTGTAAATATTTAGATCTCTCTTATCTACAAGTTTAATTGGCATTTCAGTCGGGACTACAGTGACTTCACGTTTAATAGCTTGTCTTTTTGCAACTTTTTGTAAAACAGCTGCTAGCCTTCCTTCATCCGTAATTGGCATCGTGCCTGTATCTGGTCGGTGATCAGTCCAGTATTGTTTCAGAATTTCCAACCCTGATTCAACTGCATCAGGATCACCATTAAATTCATCATATAAAGCATCAGCATGTTCAAAATAGGTACTAAATGTAGGTATTATGTTGCCCGTGCTTCCTGTATTGCTAAGCATTTGTCCAACTCTACCGCATTGCGTATGAACATCAATCCATTCTACACGCGCATCTGGCGGATTTTGTCTCTGTTCATGTAAAAATAACTTTTTTAAATATGATTGCGTTAAAACAAATCTATTCAATGAAGGAACATAAGTTTTTGGAGTATTTCCTGCAAGCGACCTTCCAATAGTTGTATCAGGCGCATAAATTTCTCTTGGAATCCCGAGATCTACACAGAGCATTACTCCTTCTCGAATGTTGTGTCCATTTTTATTCCACAATGCATTATCACGTCTTTTTAGTTCAGAAAATCTTTTAGAGCGCTTTTCTTTATACCTTTTATTAAGTTCAAGAATAGTTTCAGAAGTATACTCTGATGCGATTTCTATTTCACGTGAGGTAGATTGTGCTAATAATTCAACTTGCTCAGCAGATAAACCTAGATATTCTGCTAATGTATTATTTATTTGCAAAAATTCTCTCAATCCCTGGCTATATTCACCCACAGCATTTCCAACTCTTTCTTTTCGGAGCGATCCAGCAATTACAGTTATAGGATTTTCTAAATTTCTTGAATTATCTATAATACTACTAGCTTCTACTCGTGTCATTTTTGAATTATATAATAACTATAGGATGTTAACAACACATCATTTATGTGTTTAAAACACATGATATAATTTCATTATGTCAGATATTCAGAAAGTTCAACAATACTTCGAACAACAATCAGACACCTTACAGAAAATCTACAACGGAGAATTAGAAAAACATATTCAATCCCAACCACACTGGAAAGAAGCATTCGGTGTAGTACATCGGCGGATAGTTTGTATCGATGAAGGAGTTGCCGAAGAAGGACTTCATATTGCCGGATCGGGAATATTATTGGGAGAAGACAGAACATTTGAAATTGCAAAAAATGCCGGAGTGGATGAAGTAACCGCCCACGAACTCTGCGGCGCTGCAGCACTTTATACAGCTAACAATAAACAGCCTGCCGATAAAGCACCGGAAAACGCAGCGAACTTCTCAAAATCTTTGGCCGAGAGACTTGGGGTACCTTATTCAGTCATAAATAAAGACCAGATGGTTCGCCCGCCGGAATTTCATATAGCACGGTACGCTTTGTACGATGCAGCCGAAGTAAATAGTGTTGAAAAATTAGGACTTCCACCTGGTTTTATTATCAGCAGAGGAATTCTTAATACAAAAGAAGCATTAGCAGATACCGCAATCGCGATTAGTATTGCAATAGGCGCTCATGGATTCGGCAATCTCATTACTACCGAGAATCCCTTTGTTCTTATTGCAGTCGGCAAAGCAGGTGATGATCAGTTTTCAACCAAGTCACTAATGGCTGAACTTAAACAACTAGAAAAAGACTTCAACCATCGGATAATGATTCAAGGGTTTACAGCTCCAGCAAGATAATATTTCTACAGGAGTTCTAAGAGGATAAACACCAAATATACTATCAGTAATAAAAATCCTTCTTTCCGTGAAATATCACGTTTTGATCTGGCGAAATGATAGAACGCCAGCATGCCGATGGTAAAGATCACAAACGTCATGAAAAAATTTCCATTGTGAATAGTAAACGGTCCGGTAAATAAAATAAGAACTCCAAATAATAATGTATTGGCGGCAGCAGATCCTACATAATCGCCGAACGCCACTTCCTTTTCATTTCTGATGATAGAAGTTGCTGCGATGGTGAATTCCGGAAGATTGGTACCAATTCCAAGAATAAGAAGACTAATGACATATTTAGGCGCATGCCATAAGATTGCAAAATATTCGATTGTGTTTACCAACTGCCGGCTGGCGACAAAAATCATAAAACACCCTACTACAATCTGGATCAACAAAATAAGCCAATGTTTTCGCGGAGTGGCGATATCTTCTTTGACTTCTTCTTTCAGTTCAGAAAGCACCTTCTTCTTAGATTCAATAAAATAAAACAGAATAAAATACAAAAATATCATCGCAAAAGATTCGCCCATGCTTACCGAACCATCGGAGACGAACACGGCTGGAACTAAAATTACAAAAATTGCGAAGAGTAAATTCGTGTTCGTGAGCTGATATGATAGTTTTATTCCATTTCCAAAAATAGCAAGCAGCGGAACAGCAAGTAGGAAAAGGACAAATGAAGCACCGACTAAATTTCCCACAAAAATCTCCGGCTGTTTATCTAACACCGCGCTGAATCCTACACCGATTTCGGGAAGCGATGTCAGGATGCCAAGTATAAAAAATGAAGCCGAGAATGATGATATCTTTAGTTTTCGGGCGAAATGGTCAACTCCATCTACAACGGCTTGTGCGGCCAGACTCAAAACAATAAAGGAAAGTATAAATTGAAATATGTGTAGAAATATCACCGCGGGTATTTATGTTTATCTATTAATAAAAATTGTCGATAGTTTCATTGTACAGAATGTTAACTTGTTTTTGTGGGTTTTTTCGTATATCATATGACTTTATGACAATAACCTTCATAGGACACGGATATGTCGGCCTTGTGACAGCCTGTGTTTTTGCGGATTTTGGTAATACTGTTTGGGTTGTCGGACATACTCCGCAGAAGATACAAAGACTGAAATCCGGAGACCCCATTATCTACGAACCAGGGCTGAAAGAACTTCTTGAAAAAAATAATCAGGCAGGCAGACTGCACTTTACCACCGAATATGAAGACGCCGTTGCTTCTTCTGATATTGTTTTTATTGCAGTCGGTACCCCGCCAAAAGAAAATGGTGAAGCCGATCTCTCTACCGTTTTTTCCGTTGCTAAAAATGTTGCCAAACATCTGAAAAAAGGATTTACCGTAGTTTCATGCAAAAGCACCGTTCCTGTTGGGACAAATAAGAAAGTAATGGACATTCTGAACGAGAATAAACCTAAAACCGCGAAAGTAGCCGTTGCTTCATGCCCAGAATTTTTACGTGAAGGAACAGGAATTTTTGACACATTGAATCCGGACAGAATTGTAATTGGTTCAGAATCTCAGGAAGCAATTGATAAATTAGTAGAACTACATAAACCATTGCCTGGAAAGCGCGTGATAACAGACTTAGCGTCGGCAGAACTTATAAAATACACAGCCAATGCAATGCTGGCCACAAAAATTTCTTTTGCAAACCTGATTTCTTTTTACTGTGAACAAGCGGGCGCCGATGTGGAAACAGTACTCGATGGTGTTGGATTAGATAAACGGATTGGAAGAATATTCTTCAATCCCGGCGTAGGCTATGGTGGTTCGTGTTTTCCAAAAGATGTAAAAGCGCTTATTAAAATCGGACAAAGCCTCAGTACTGATCCCCTGCTATTGCAATCGGTAGAAAAAGTGAACGCCCAGGCTAAAGATAATTTCTTCAATAAAATTGTGAAGTACGCCAAAGGAAAACGGATTGTTTTCTGGGGATTAAGTTTCAAACCAAATACCGACGACATTCGCGAAGCGCCTTCAACCTATGTTATTGATAAACTCTTAGCAAAAAAATATGATATTCATGTGTATGATCCTGTTGCGATGGATAATGTAAAAAGACTGTATAACGACAAAATTACCTTTCACAGCGATCCATACGCAGCTGTCAAAAACGGAGACCTGCTGGCAATTCTTACCGAATGGAATGAATTTATGCAGGCCGATTTAAAGAAAGTAAAATCATTGTTGAAAAAACCGGTAATAATAGACGGCCGAAATATTTACCAACCATCTCAAATGAAAGCACTCGGATTTACTTATGTTTCGACAGGCAGAAGACCGGTGCTTTAAAACATCAAATTCGCAATTATGAACATATTAGTTAGTGGTGGTGCTGGCTTCATAGGCTCTCATCTCTGCGAAGAACTTCTTAAAAAAGGCCATACAGTAATCTGTGTTGACACATTCATCACCAGTTCCCAGAATAATATTGCACATCTGCGTGAAAACAAAAATTTTAAACTTTTAAAACACGACGTGTGTAAACCGCTTCCTGCAAATATTAAGGCAGATGCTGTGTTCCACCTTGCTTCGCCTGCATCGCCGAATCATCATAGTCCAATAAGCTACCACGCACTTGCAATGGAGACAATGATGGTGAATACCACCGGTACAAAAGAATTACTTGAATTTGCCAAAAAAAATAATGCCAAGTTCTTATTCGCCTCGACTTCGGAAGTATATGGCGATCCGCTGGAACACCCGCAAAAAGAAGAATATCGGGGAAATGTTTCGACAACCGGCCCGAGATCGGTGTACGATGAAGCAAAACGGTTTGGAGAAACACTGACAGCATACTATTGGCGCGAGAAAAAATTAGATGCGCGGATTGTCCGGATCTTTAATACCTACGGACCAAGAATGATGAAAGCAGATATGCGGATGGTAGTGATTTTTATTCAGCAAGCAATCAAGAATGAACCTATTACAATTTTCGGTGATGGAAAACAGACCCGATCGTTATGTTATGTGACTGATACTGTCGAAGGAATAATGCGGCTTATGTTTTCTCCCAATACCGCTGGTGAAATCGTGAATATCGGCTCCGACGAAGAACATACCGTACTTGAGTATGCTAATTTAATCAAAAATTTGGTAAAATCAGATAGTCGAATTGATTTTAGTGAAGCTCTGCCTACCGATGATCCTAAAAAAAGGAAACCGGATTTATCGAAAGCAAAACAGCTGCTGGATTGGCAGCCCGAAGTTTCATTAGAAGCAGGTTTGAAAAATATCATTGAATTTTTAAAACAATAATATGAGAAAAGCAGTAGTTGTTATTCCAACTTATAACGAAGAAGGAAATATAAAAAAAATTGTTGATGAAGTTACAGCATCTACGAAAACTCTGACCAACTGGAATGTTGAGATACTTTTCGTGGACAGCAATTCAACGGATAATACAGGTGAGACAATAAAAGAAATACAGAAGAAAAATTCTAAAGTGCATTTGCTTTCCACACAGAAAGAAGGATTAGGTAAGGCTTATTTAGATGGATTTCAATATGCGCTCGATACGTTGAAAGCATATTTGATCTTTGAAATGGACGCCGATCTTTCGCATGAACCGAAGGAACTGCCAAAATTCATCAAGCAGATTGAAAGCGGCTCCGACTTTGTTATCGGCTCCCGATATATTAAAGGCGGTTCGATTCCAAAAAACTGGGGAATTCATCGGAAAATTTTTTCTACGTTAGGGAACATGATTATCCGCTATGGATTCATGAACTTAAAAATATCTGATTGGACCGGAGGCTTCAGAGCAATAAAAGCATGGATTATAAAAGACTCGATGAGTCATACCAAGCATTATTCCGGCTACGTTTTCCAGATTGCTCTTCTTGATTATGCAATTAAGAAAAAAGCTAACATCAGCGAAATCCCCATTAATTTTAAAGAAAGAGAGTATGGTATTTCGAAAATAAATGCGTTCCAATACATTACTCATATCTTAATGTATGTTTTTACTCATTCTTCGTTTGTAAAGTTTGTGATCGTAGGTTTAACCGGATTCGTAGTGGATTTCGGTATAACATACTTTTTGAAGCATAGTACCGCTCTGCCCATATGGAGAATTACCCTGATCAGTACAGAGTCCGCCATAATTGTTAATTATTTGTTAAATAATTTCTGGGCTTTTTCCCATAAGAGATTTGACAATCATTACATGGTTCATGTTTGGAACTTCCTGAAATTTAATGTTGTTTCTTCTGGATCTATTGCAATACAAACTATAGGAATTCAGCTGTTGACCAATATGTATGGAGAAAAATATCTGTTCGTTTTTAAGGTGTTGATAATCGCCTTTATCATAATCCCCTATTCCTACATTCTTTATAATAAAGTGATCTGGAAGGATAAAAAGTAAGTAGTTTTATTCAGATTTGGTAACATACTGACCGGAGACCCAGCCTGCTTTATCTGCTTCATAATTAATCTGATACCAGCCATCCTTTTCATCGAGCACATCAAATGTATCACCTGGTTTAACTCTGGCAGACTCGCTGGCATTCACCGTTGGTTCTGCGCGGACTCTTAAAAATCCAACAGGAGTTTCATCTATAGTAATGGTTGTTTTGCCGTTTGCTGATTTGGTGACAGATTTACTAGGCGAAGCGCTTGGCGTGGATGTTTTGCCGTCTTTTAGACCTGCAGAAGATGTAGCCGGCGTTGGCGATGGTTTCTGCTGACCCGGGTCGATGGCTAGTTTAAATTGAGTGTTTACCCTATATCCTCCGTCGACATTTATTTTTTGAGTTCTTCGGTAAAAGCCCGGCATTAAAACAGATAATTCATGATCGCCTTTTAGAACATCTTGTAAAACAAGCGGAGCCACGCCTTTTTCATCGTTATCCAGCGATACGATGGCTCCAGTTGGATCGGTTTCAACATAAATTTCACCATAATTGCCGTCTTTTGGTTTTGTTTCCATGGGGATTACCGTAAATACTTCTCCCGCCGAACTGACATCGGTTGGACCAAGCTCTCGATTAACATAAGTTAGAGCATTTTTGTAAATCCGGATTTTTCCCTGCCAGGAAGCGGTAGTTGTGGCATCACCTTCGGGAATAAGCTTCAGAAGATATTCGCCGACTTTATATTTTTCTTCAAAGGGAGTTTTACCGACCGCCGCGTTATCTATAAACACGCCAGCCGAAGGCGCGGAGACGATTTTAAGCCTCCCGAATGTATTCTGCGTATCCCATAAAAAGTAGCGGAATGCGAGAAATCCGGCAAATAAAACAACAAGAATAGCTAACAAGAAGAGTTTCTTTTTCATTTTGAGAATATTTTATATCACTTTTTCTGCAAACTCAACGATAAATTCAGATTCAGCGCTTATTGATCATTCTTCCTATTCTTAATGCTACAAAGAAGGCACTGCCAAATAATATACTACCTATAATTTTATCTCCACCGGTAACAAGAAAGAGAGCGATTGCGGCGACTGTCATAGTGAATTATGGAACTAATAAAAAATAAAGAATGCTTCTTACTATTTTTTTATGAATTTATTACATTGTAGAGCCTTTTTTTGTCAAAAGCAAACGTAAACGATATAATATGATATCATTGTAACCATGATAAAAGATCATATTAAATCGGTTCTTGCAACAGTTCTGCAGGGCATGAAAATAGAAGAGCATGCCGATGTAGAATATCCTGCGGTTTCTACATTTGGAGACTATAGTACAAACGTGGCCATGAAGCTTGCACGGATACTGAAAAAAAGTCCGATAGCCATCGCCGAAGAAATCGCCGCGCAAATAAAAGCAGATGATGTTATAGAAAAAGTTGAAGTTGCTAAACCCGGCTTCGTTAACTTCTGGATAACTAAAATAGCGCTTCTGAAAAATCTTACCGAAATTACAACTCATGGTGAAAATTTCGGAAGATCAGATTTGTTGAAACAGAAAAAAATAATTGTTGAATTCACCGATCCGAATCCATTTAAGGAATTCCACATAGGCCATTTATACAGCAACATCGTCGGTGAATCGTTGGCGAGATTGTATGAGACATTGGGTGCCGATGTGAGACGAGTAACATATCAGGGCGATGTAGGAATGCATGTTGCCAAATCTATCTGGGGAATGCAGAAGTTGATGAATGATGAAACAATTACTTTGGATGAATTGCATAAGCAGCCGGTGCAGGATCGGGTAAAATTTCTCGGCCGATCGTATGCAACGGGCGCCACCGCGTACGAAGAAGATGAAAAAGCGAAAGCAGAGATGATTGAGATAAACAAACAAGTATACGCAAAAGACCCCGATATTGAAAAAATATATTTAATCGGAAGAAACTGGAGTCTTGAATATTTTGACAGTATTTATGAACGGCTTGGGACAGCATTTGACAATAACTTTTTTGAGAGCCAAGTTGGCAGCCGCGGCGTTGAGATTGTAAAACAACATATCGGCGACGGCATTTTCAAAGAAAGCGAAGGGGCGATTGTGTTTCCGGGAGAAGAGTACGGACTGCATACAAGAGTCTTTATCAACTCCTTGGGATTACCGACTTACGAAGCGAAAGAGTTAGGACTTGCGCCGACAAAATACGAATGGTTTCCGTATGATGAATCGGTAATTGTGACCGGAAATGAAATAATTGAATATTTCAAAGTGTTGCTTGCCGCTCTTGAAAAAATTTATCCGGATTTACGAAAAAAAACAAAACACATTTCGCATGGAATGGTGCGGCTGCCGGAAGGCAAAATGTCCAGCCGGACTGGAAAGATACTTGCCGGTGAATGGCTGTTAGACGAAGCCGCTAAAAAAGCGCTGGAAATAATTAAACAGACTCAGGAAAAGAAAAAAGATCCGAATGAAAATATTGATCGCGAACTTGGATGGATCGCTGACACTGCCGAAATAATTGGAAAAGCAGCAGTCAAATACGCACTACTTAAAAACGGTATCGGCCGTGATGTAGAATTTAACTTCAACGAATCGGTAAGTTTCGAAGGCAACTCCGGTCCGTACTTGCAGTACACCTATGTCCGATGCAGATCAGTTCTTGAGAAATCACATATACATCTGAAAGAAACGATGACATTACCAGATATGGCGGCTAATGTGGAAGAATTAAGTATTATGAGAGCACTTATTACATATCCCGAGATAGTGACGGACGCCGCCATGCACAACGCGCCTAATTTAATCTCTAATTATTTATACGATATTGCCCAAAAATTCAACTTGTTCTATCAAAAACATTCAATCTTAAATGCCGATGATACGACAAAAAAATTCAGAATTTTGCTGACTCATTCGGTTTCACAAGTCATCGATAATGGCCTAAACCTTCTGGGCATTCAAACTGTAGAAAAGATGTAATTTTTTATAAAGGAGCGAAGATACAATTTTTTTTGCATCCGCCTTCGGCGGACCTAGGCCCCACCGCAGGGGGCCTGCCTGCCGCAGGCAGGTAAGGCGACAAAAAAAATTCGTATCGAGCGACTTATTGTTAATTTATGGATGCTGAAATAAATTCAGCATGACGTATATCAATTGAAAAATAACAACTATGGCATTCTTTATTTGCACAAACTGCGGAAACGGATCAGCGACCTGGTTAGGCCGCTGCCCTGCCTGTGGTGAATTCAACACCCTAAAAGAGAATCGTTTTGAAAAAGGCGGCGGTGCCGGAAAAACAAAAGAATCGCTCAAAAAAATAACCATCACTCCCCTTTCCAAAGTTCAATCAATTAAAAAAGACCGCAAAAAAACAGGCATATTCGAATTCGACCGAGTATTAGGCGGCGGCATTATCCCAGGCGCTGTAATTTTGTTAACAGGTGAACCAGGCGTTGGAAAATCCACTCTGCTTTTACAGGCATTGCACAACATGAAAGCATTGTATGTTTCCGGAGAAGAAGCTCCCGAGCAAGTAAAAGACCGCGCTGATCGATTAAAAATAAATCTCAGTGATTTCTTTTTCTCAAGCGATTTGCAGGTCGAAGGAATCGTCGAAGCTGCTGAAGAATGGAAAGACAAGATTGATGTGTTGGTGATCGATTCGATCCAGACAATATATTCAAAAGATATAGAAGCCACTCCGGGAAACATAACACAACTGAGAGAGACAACAGCGCAGCTTATAAACATGGCTAAATCAATTAAAGTTCCCGTGATAATAATCGGCCATGTCACCAAAGATGGCGATATCGCCGGACCAAAAAGTTTGGAACATATGGTAGATGTCGTGCTTGCTTTTGAAGGCGAACGAATTTCCCAATTCCGAATTTTAAGAGCCAATAAAAACCGATTTGGATCCACCGATGAAATTGGAATATTTGAGATGAAACAAGAAGGACTTGCCGAAGTAAATAACCCACTGGCATTTCTGGAAGATCAAAGCGAAACAATTCCCGGTAAAGCGATAGTTGGAATTATTGAAGGAAGACGTCCTTTGTTTTTTGAAATCCAGACTCTTGCCTCGCCCACCATGCTTGCCATGCCTCGACGTGTTGTAAAAGGAGTTGATTACAATAAAGTACAACTGCTACTTGCCGTAATTCGTAAACACTTAAATATGCCGCTAGATAAGTTTGATATTTATGTCAATGTCATCGGCGGAGTTGATATAAAATCGACGGCAGCAGATTTGGGAATAATTGCTTCATTAGTTTCTTCGCTGAAAAATATGCCGATTCCGACGAATAATTTATTCATCGGTGAAGTTGGTTTGCTTGGTGAAGTCCGGAAAGTATTCGGCGAAGAAAAAATCGCCTCCGAAGCCAAACGCCTGCAATTCACCAAAATCTTTTCTTCCCAGAATACTAAATCAATAAAAACGATACGCAATATATTTAATCAGTGATTGAGTTCTGCTGTTATCCATGCCATTTTTGTTCGTAGATCTGGATTCAATTTGACTCCTCTATTTGCAAATTTCGAACCGACGAAATCCACTAAAAATTTATAATCCAGGGCATGCAACTTCATCAATCTTTCTCTGTCAAATAACGGATTACTTAAGCTTCCATCAAATTCAAATTCAATTTGATCCAAGGTAGGTCTGCTATCTGAGGCTACACAATGGTCTGCTATTACTGAAACCACCCCACCGGAAACAAGATTTAAGTATTGTTTCTTTACACGCTGTCTTTGATAGTAAGGGGAAATTCGAAATGGTCCCACTTGTATATTTTCTTTGCCTTCCTTAAGTGCAACTACAAGTTCTGAAGTGATATCTTCCACAATACCCACTCGATTAAAAGCTTCCTGCAATGTGACCTCATCTAAACCTTGAATCTGTTCTTTTCTTGAAACTGCACCAGGTATATCACGTAATAATGGATCTACAGGTAGTCGAATTTTTGTTTTAACTTGCATTTTTTTTGGTTTCTCGGCTGATCCTATTATATAAACTCCTGATCTAGTAGTATTTGGCATTTGACATGTAACAGTCCGTGTGAAAACAGTCTTTTCTTTTACTGATTGTTCATTCACAATTCCATCACTCGATAAATCGATCTCCCTCATGATTGGCCTTAAATCTCCTGACGCATTACCCTTGGGAGCCATTTTAACTTCATGTTCGATAACATCCCATACTTTTTCATTCAATAGACGCTCTTTATCAATACTTCGAAATATTACTTCGCCGTGCCAATTTTGTGGTATTGTTTCACTCATATTCTTAAATGTTTATCTAATAGTGTATGCACCTCAGTATGTAATGGGCCATGTCTATAATAAGAATGTCTTTTTACGAAATCATGTTGTAGATTGTCTAGTATAGCTTCGAGCAGTTTACCCGAAGGATCACATTTTAATATTACTTCTCTACATGTAGTGAAAAGCGATTGTTTAAATTCTTCACTTCTCTCGCCATAATCTACTGCGCATCTTGTAAAAAATCTTGGAATCTGCACTGTTAAGTCTCCATATAAATGAGTAATCCTACTAAGTTCTCTACTATCAGATACTTTCGGATATACCATTCCGTTTCCATCTCTTAATCTAGGCGGCATAAAATCAATATAATACAATAGCCCTGTTTCAGTATCTACAATATAATTATCAGGTTTTGTATCTATAGGTGTCTTTACTGGAAATGGAGAATAACCTATATAATAATTCCCTGATCCTTTAGGAAAGTAAATCGGATCTACTAGTGCTTGTGAAAGTGGCAAAAAAGCAGCCTCGGCTACACTAGCAATTTCATCTATGTTTCCTCTAGCAATTATCTGGTGCGCCCCTGGCCCTTTGACGACTTGTTCTACTGCTTCAAAACCAGTAACGGTTTCTATCAGTTCATAGAATGGAGGGATTGGGTATACTTCGCCTACCTGTTTTCTATATTCTGAATATGCAGACATAATACCCGGTACAGGAAATTCAGGATCTTGTAAAGTATATTTCTTTCTGCATACCTTTACTCCTTTATACATACCAAATTCAACCGAAGCATTAGATCCTCTTCCAAGAGTAGCGCCTTCAAACGAACTTATATTTTTTAGATTTTCTGCCATACTATATGAATGATTATAGAAGAGTATTATATCATATTTAATCTGGATATTTTACCCTATAGCATTTTTACTCCAGTACGAAGGTTTTCTTGTACACAGTCTTCTTCCCATTAGCACCAGTCACTTCGATAACCAGCTCATTCTTCCCCTTCTTCAGCGGAAACGAATACTCAAACACCCCATCCTTATTCTGATACACCCGATCACCAAAAATACTTATAGTCGCTTCCTTCTCGGTTCTGCCAATGACCTGGATTCTGCTAGTAGATCGAAACGTAGATTTTTGCGGAGAAACAACCGTAACTTTTGGCGGAGTAAGATAAATTTTTATCTGATAACCGAAATAAACCGAAAACAAAAGAAAAACAATAAAAAGCCCCACATAAATCACTGTCCGGGTTTCCGGCATTAAAGAACGGGTAGAAATTCGCTGCCGAAATCGTGTCTCTTCGGAACGCTCATAGTCACGACGGAAGAAAGCCAGCATTTTATTCTCATCGAGACCTAAAAATTTAGAATAATTTTTGATAAGGCCGGTGATATATATCTTGGAAGAAAAAGAACTCCAATTATTCTCCTCCAAAGCCTGAAGAAACTTTGCCCGAATTCTGCTATGTTTTTCTACCTGTTGGAGCGATAAATTTTTTTTCTCTCGTGTCGTACGAAGAATTTGTCCTACTGTTAACATAAGCGACAATGTAAGATTCTTTACAACTTATTCATTCACCCGCTCGCCGTATGCTCCTGTTTCTGGATTGACTGTAATAGTATCGCCTTTTTTCACAAATAAAGGAACCATAACTGTCACACCTGTTTCAACCGTTGCTGGTTTTCGTGCGCCGGTTACTGTATCACCTTTGGCTGCGTCTTCGGTTTCGATGACTTTCAGTTTAACACTCAATGGAGGTCTAACGCTAATCGGTTTTTCATTATAAACATATACATAATATTTATTATTTTCCTTAAAGTAGTTTGCAACATCGCCGACTATAGAAAGCGGAACGGTGTATTGTTCGTAACTTCGTTCATCCATAAAGTACATGTTTTCAACATCTTTATATAAATACTGCATCTCGACACTGGCGACATCTACTGTCTCAACAGTCTCGGCAGATTTAAAAGCAATATCGACATTTTTACCGTTGATCAGATTCTTAATGCGGGCTTTCATAAGGGCAGAACCTTTACCGGGAGAATAAAATTCGGCTTTCTGAACCTGCCAAATGTCATTCTGATGAAATAAAAATTCTCCTTTTTTAATACTGCCTGCCTGTGTTTTCATATGTGATATTGATTGATAATAGATTTATACAGATTGTTATGACTTCCTATTGTAAGGCCTGATGTGGCAGTTTGTCAAGGAGAGCAATCACATTTCTTTAGATAACTCCTCCAATATTTTCTTAGCCTTACCAGATACTTTTTCAGGAACGTGGACTCTGTACACTACATATTGATCGCCTTTTCGTGAAGTATTTGGGTACACAATTCCTTCCCCGCGAAGGCGCACAGTAGTGCCCGATTGTGTGCCTGGCCGGACTTTCAATTTTAGTGAGCCATTTAGTGTTAATACTTCTACCGTTCCCCCTAAAACAGCTGTCGGATAGGAAATGTTTTTTTCCAGATAAATATCTTGTCCATCTCGTTTGAAAATATGATGCGGGCGGACTCTAACAATAAGATCAAAATCACTGAAACGAATTTGGGTGCCGTCATTGACACCAGCAGGAATTTTCAACTTTTTATTTTTTCCATCAACCGATGCTTCTTTTTCTACACCAGCAACTGCTTCTTCAAATGAGATTTCTATCTGATAAACCTGCCTCCGTGGGGCTCTCCGACCCCCGCCTGAATATGGAGATCTGAATCCGAAAAACTGTTCGAATATTTCAAACGGATCTGAAAATCCTTCAAAACCTTCAAACGGATTTCCGCCATTACTCGAATATGTGTATGTAAATGGACCTTGTCCGTATCCTGCATTACTGGCGCTTCCTCCTCCATTTCGTTCAAATGCATCATGACCGAATTGGTCGTACATTTCTTTTTTCTTTGGATCAGACAATACTTCGTAGGCTTTATTGACTTCTTTAAATTTATCGGCAGCTCCTGCAGATTTATTGCGGTCTGGATGCCACTCAAGCGCTTTTTTACGGTATGCCGCCTTAATTTCATCGGGTGTGGATGTTTTGGAAACTCCCAAAAGCTGATAATAATCTGCCATACGGTATTATATACAAAAATGTAGAGACATCGCCTTAAACGATGTCTCTACAAATTTTAATGAATAGTTGCATTAACTAACCACTTCGCCTTCTTCAACATCTTTTTTATCTGCCGAAGACTTGTCGGAGGCGGATTTATCACCATTTTCAGACCCTGCTTCGCCCGCCGGAGCTCCTTGAGGTCCAGGCTGTCCTTGTCCGCCATACATATGCTGGCCGATTTTCTGCAATACTTCGGAAAGCGCACTCGTTTTTTGTTCTATATCTTCACGAGTGCCTTTTTCCAAAGATTCTTTTAATTCTTTAATTTTACTTTCGACTGCTTCTTTATCGGCTTGTGGTGCCTTATCACCGACATCTTTCAAAGATTTTTCAGAAACATAGATCATATGTTCGGCTTTATTGCGTGCTTCAATCTTATCTTTTTCTTCACGGTCATGGTCGGCATTTTTCTCGGCGTCTTCTTTCATCTTGGCAATTTCTTCCTTAGTTAAACCGGTTGAACCGGTGATTTTGATACTTTGTGTTTTGCCGGTTGCTTTATCTTTTGCAGTTACAGTGAGAATTCCGTTGGCGTCAATGTCAAACATGACTTCGACCTGAGGAACGCCTCGCGGCGCCGGTGGAATTCCTTCCAGAATAAACCGGCCGAGTGATTTATTATCTTTTGCCATTGGCCGTTCACCCTGCAGAATATGAATCTCCACTTGAGTCTGATTATCCTGAGCCGTTGAAAATACTTCAGACTTTGAAGTCGGGATAGTTGTATTGCGCGTAATGAGAGGAGTTAATACGCCGCCCAATGTTTCGACGCCAAGCGTAAGCGGAGTGACATCCAAAAGGACGACATCTTTCGTTTCACCTGTCAGAACTCCTGCCTGAATTGAGGCACCGATTGCCACAACTTCGTCGGGATTAACCGATCTGTTAGGTTCTTTTCCGAAGAATTCTTTCACACGTTCGATGATTTTCGGCATACGAGTCATTCCTCCTACCAAGACAACTTCATCAATTTTCGATTTCTCGATTTTTGCATCACGAATTGCTGCTTCAACCGGTTTGAATGAATTATCAATGAGGCCGGATACTAATGACTCAAGTTTTGCCCGAGTTAACTTCATGACCAAATGCTGTGGTGTATTGTCTTTAACGGTGATGAACGGCAGATTGATTTCGGCTTCCATAGAAGATGAAAGCTCGATCTTTGCCTTTTCGGCCGCATCGCGCAACCGCTGCAATGCCTGTGGATCTTTGCGAAGATCAACACCGTTTTCTTTCTTAAATTCATCAGCAAGATAATCTAAGATAACTTTATCAAAATCGTCGCCTCCTAAATGAGTATCTCCGTTGGTAGCTTTTACTTGAAACACACCTTCGCCGAGTTCAAGAATGGTAATATCGAATGTTCCTCCTCCTAAATCATAAACGGCGATATTGTGAGAATGTTTTTTATCAAGACCATATGCGAGTGCTGCTGCAGTTGGTTCATTTATGATGCGGACAACTTCGAGTCCGGCAATTTCGCCAGCCTGTTTTGTGGCCTGGCGCTGTGAGTCGTCGAAATATGCAGGAACGGTGATCACTGCTTTCTCTACTTTTTCGCCCAAATATGCTTCAGCATCGGCTTTTATTTTCTGCAAAATCATCGCCGAAATTTCCTGTGGTGTAAATGTTTTTCCTTCAACTTCAACAACGGCCATTCCATCACGGCCTGGTTTGATTGTGTACGGAAGAAGTTTCATATCGCGCTGCACTGATTCATCTTCAAATCTTCGACCCATAAGACGTTTCACAGAAAAGATAGTTCTTTTTGGATTAATCACAATCTGGCGCTTTGCAACATCGCCTACAATCCGTTTGATCGGATCGACGACGGATGGGATGACATTTCGTCCTTCCTGTGAATGAATAACCTTTGGCTTTCCGCCTTCCATAACCGCGACACACGAGTTAGTTGTTCCTAAATCGATTCCAATTATTTTTGCCATATTTAAAAAATTAATTAATAAATGTTTTCATAGTATCACGCGATATATTCGAGTGATCCCAGAATAATTGCAATGTATATGTCATGCTGGAGCGATGATTTACGGAGCGATAGCATCTTTAAAATCATAGATCCTATCGGTCACTTCGTTCCCTCCAGGATGACATCAATTAGCTTTCTTCTTACTCACCTTCACCTGCGCCGGCCGCAGAATCCGGTCTTTATACTGATATCCTTTCCGTAAAACTTCAACAACAAAATTTTCTTTTTCGCCTTCAACAATATCGATTGCTTCGGCCGTATACGGATCAAACTCTTTTCCCATCACATCGATCTCTTTTATACCGATACTTTCTAAAGCCTGCATATATTGTTTCCTAATCATCTCTAAACCTTTGTCTTTAATGAAAATTTCTGCTTGTTCAAGATTATCTAAAAATGGAACCAGCCGATGCAGAAGCGATACAGTTGCTTCTTCCCTAACCTGTTGCTTTTCTTCTCTTGCCCGATTTTCAAAATTCTGATAATCCGCCAGCGCACGCAGATATTTGTTTTTCATTTCTTCAACAGATTTTTTCAATTCTTCAATTACTTTCTGCTGAGGATTTTCTACTACTTCTTCTTGCTTTACTACTTCATCAGCCTTTTGTTTTTTATCCTGTTTCTGATCCATATGATTTCGACAATTTATGATTATGCTACGGTATGCGTTTTGATGATTTCTTCGATCAAGTTTGAAAAATACCGTACTTGCGGAATAACCACGTCGTAATTCATCCGCTTCGGTCCGACTACTCCGATAATTCCTTTTACCTTCTCAGTATTGAATTCTCCGATAACCGAAGCGCAGGCTTCAAATATCGGATCATGAAAATCTTCGGCGCCTAATAAGTACATAACATCTTCTTCATCCTTGTAAAACTGCCGGAGAATTCCATCCCAGAAATTGGCTTCGTCGAGCAGTCGGAATAATGTTTTCGATAAATCCGGCTGCAAAAATTCAACATTGTTGAATAAATTCGCGACGCCTGCATAATAAATATCTCCAGAATCATTTACCGTGATCGATAATAATCCGGTTCGTTCTGCCAAAACCTTCGTTGCGTGATATAAAAGCTTGTGAACTTCGGTTCTATCGTCCCAGATACTGTTTTTATATGCTACTTCTTCAATAGTTGAAAGCTCCTTCTCCTTCATCAGATGTTTGATATAAAATCTGAATCCTTTTGCAGAAGGAACACGGCCAGATGAAAAATGATTCTTTTTTAAGTAACCTTTCTGCGCCAGCTCAACCATTTCGTTGCGGATAGTTGCTGGTGAAACTCCCAGTTTATACTTTTTTTCCAGTATTTCCGAGCCCACGGCTTCTCCAACATCGGTATATTCCTTTATAATTGCTTTCAAAATATCTACCTGTCTCTGTGTTAGGTTGTCCATAGTTAATTAGCAATAATATAACAACACTGCTAATGGTTGTCAATAGGTATAGTTCACAGCTTACAGCGGTGAATGTTTAGCAGTAATATATAATGGTAACAATTATGTAATAATTTTACACAATAACCTATGAATCATAAACTGGGAGCTCATCTTTCTATTGCCGGTGGTTACCATAACGCTGTTAATAAAATAAACGAAATCGGAGGCAGCACATTACAAATCTTTTCCGGATCACCGCGTGGCTGGAACTTTGCAAAGCCGACAGATGCTGATATTGATGTGTTTACTTCTCTGAAAAAACAATTCCAAATAACTCCTGTTTATTTTCATGCTTCCTATCTTCTGAATCTGGGAACTGATGAAAAGTTAGGCGTTATTTCACGATCTTCGTTAAAACACGAACTTAAACTCGCTTCCAAAATGGGCATTCGCGGCAGCATTGTTCATTTAGGTTCGTTTAAATACGATAAAGATTTAGATATGAATGGTTATGATGTTTCCAAAGAGATTAAATATTCGGCTTTAATCAATAACATTTCCGAAGTATTGAAGGATACGCCCGAAGATACTTTTTTTATGATTGAGAATGCAGGCACTCGCAAGATTGGTAGAACTATCGAAGAAATAGCCCGAATAATTAAAGATGTCAATAATCCCCGGCTTCGAGTTTGTCTGGACACCTGCCACTTGCATGCAGCCGGATACGATATTACGACACAAGACAAACTTGATTCTTTTTTGGAAAAGTTTGATTCACTGATTGGTTTGCAAAAACTTGAACTATGGCATGTAAATGATAGTAAAGATCCATTCGGATCGTTACGCGACAGACATGAAAATATCGGCAAAGGAATGGTTGGTGTCGATACATTCCGCGGTCTTTTGAATCATCCGAAGTTAAAAGACTTATCTTTTATCATCGAAACTCCCGGCTTCGACGACAAAGGCCCCGACAAACAGAATCTCGATATCTTGAAGGGATTAATTTAATGATATCAACGTCATTGCGAGGAGGAACGACGAAGCAATCCCGTTACTATAGACCCAACCATGAAAACAACATTCGAACAGGAAGTCCTTTCGCTAAAAAATTCCCCTTATGTGGATCAGAAAACCATTGATGAATTCCTGGCATTCATTCGTTCGGAAAATGGGTTGATCAAAAAAGATAATTCAGCTCATCATCTCTGCAGTTTTTTTCTTCCGGTGCATAAAGAATCTAAATCCGTATTTCTCGGGCATCATATAAAAGCCGGTTCCTGGATTCCACCCGGCGGGCACATTGACCCTGCAGAATCTCCTCTTGATGCTGTAAAAAGAGAGATTGGCGAAGAATTAAGTATGCAGCTGACAAATGAAGTCATTAACCTGTTTAATCTTTCTGTAATTCATATTAATGATAATCGTTTGTGCAAAACACATTACGACTTTTGGTATGCAGTATTTACCGATAAAAAAAACTTTTTATTCGACAAAAAAGAATTTTACAATGCCGAATGGTTCTCTATAGAAGATGCTTTCAAAAAGGTTACAAATCCTGTTTACAAACCAGTTTTTAAGAAAATTCTTGATTCTTGGGAAATGTTGACGCAGTAATCTAATCTGACAATTTACACTCCGCTTGATATTTGAAAAAAAAGTACTAATATAAAATTGAAAATATGGCACTACCCGCTGAAGCTACAAAACATACAGCAGATGAAATAGCTGCACATAATGATCTTGTTATTAAAAACGAAGGCCCTGTTGTCGGACTACAATTCTTTGGTAAAGGAGCAGAAACCATTGCCGTGGGTCTTCTAGATAATGGTCAACAAGCTTTTGGCCATCCAGGGGAAAAAGCTGAACCTAAATCTACAACCAAGCATTAATATCGTAAGATTTCATCCCTCAATGAGACATTCCTCAGTATAATATGGGTATGGTTACTCTTCCCTTATATATCACCCAGTTCATGGACAAATTCCGTGAACAGAAATTTCAGATCTATATAGTCGGCGGCGCCGTACGCGATCTTTTATTGGGAAAAGAAATCACCAATTGGGATTTTACGACAAACGCCAAACCCGAAGACATGCTAAAAATGTTCCCTGATGCCTTTTATCACAATACGTACGGCACCGTTACTGTACCTTTCAAACAAAATGGTGACGATGCTGCCGCCATCTTATTTGAAATCACACCCTTCCGCAAAGAATCGGATTATACAGATACAAGACATCCGGACAAAATAGAATGGGCCGATACGGTTGAAGAAGACTTAAAACGTCGTGACTTTACCATAAATGCTATGGCATTCGACGGAAAAATTATTATCGATCCGTATGAAGGCCGGAAACATCTAAAAGTAAAATTGATTGTAGCTGTAGAAGACCCGGACCGCAGATTCACCGAAGATGCTCTTCGTTTACTGCGTGCGGTGAGGTTCGCATCTCAACTTGGTTTTTTTATAGAAGATAAAACCAGAGAGTCAATTCAAAAAAATGCAGAATTGATTACCAAAATTTCCTGGGAACGGATTCGCGACGAGTTTCTAAAAATATTAGTTTCAGACCATCCAGCCGACGGAGTTCTGCTTCTTCGCAATACCGGATTGCTGAAATATATTCTTCCCGAGGTAGACATTTGCTTTGATGTTCCGCAGAAAAGTCCGAAGCGGCATCATATTTACGATGTCGGCACACATCTTGTCATGGCGCTCAAACACTCTCCGTCTGCAGATCCGATTACACGGTTTGCGATTCTTATTCACGATATTGGCAAATTTAAAACATTTCGGAAGGATGAAGAAACCGGACTTATAACTTTTTACAATCACGAAGTTGTCGGCGAAAAGCAGGCGAAGGAAATCGCAGATAGATTCAGATTGTCTAATAAACAAAAAGAAAAATTAGTTCGGCTTGTTGCCAAGCATCAATTTACTGTTACGGAAGAATTGTCTGACAATGCGGTTCGGAGATTCATTCGCGAAGTTGGCAAAGAATATTTGCAGGACATGCTAGATTTAAGGACAGCCGACAGATTG
The DNA here is from genome assembly GCA_964490875.1 of uncultured Gammaproteobacteria bacterium. Classification (GTDB taxonomy): domain Bacteria; phylum Patescibacteriota; class Microgenomatia; order UBA1406; family GWC2-37-13; genus CAYYYG01. The sequence continues at coordinate 25,661 of CAZBEF010000006.1, read as the reverse complement.
GGATCTGGGTCCAAAGCAACTTCATGGCGGTATGAACTGTTCAAAAAACGAATCGAAGAAGTGCAGCATGAACCGTTTAAAGTCACCGATTTGAAAGTGGATGGAAATGATGTGATGGAAATTTTGAAGATAAAGCCGGGGCGAAAAATTGGAGAAGTCTTAAATGCTATTTTTGATGAAGTTGTCGAAGGCAAAATTAAAAATGAGAGAGAAGTCCAGCTAGATAGAATAAAAGAAATGTAATTGGATCTCGAAGAATACTCGCGGGGAGCAGGCTCATTGTCCCGCGTCTCCTACGGGACTTGAGACTGCGATCACGCGACGTATTCAAGAGATCTAGATACGATCGGCATTAAAAATACAAATTAAAATTCTTTTTCTCTTCTTCAACTGCCGTTTCTTCTCCATGACCTGAATAAATTATTGTCGATTCTGGCAGACTCAACACATTCTCAATAGACTTCTTAAGTAAACTTTTATCGCTATACGAAAAATCATAACGCCCTATACTATCTTTAAAAATCGTATCACCGGTAAACACAACCTTCTCTTTTTTGAAATATAAACAGCAGCTGCCAGGAGTGTGTCCCGGTGTATGCAAAACTTTAAAAGTAAAAAAACCTGCCGACATTACACCCGGTTTTAGATCCAACATTTTCTGAGGCCCAAGTACCTGTGGATCAAACCCCAGAAAATACTTAGCAGTTTCACCAAGACGATTAATCAGAAAAATATCTTCTTTATGGATATATAAAGGGGCAGAAGGAAAAGACAGCTGGATTTCACCAGCAGCCATTACATGATCAAAATGCCCGTGTGTAGCGATCATACCGACAAGATTAAGATTTCTGCGCTGAATTTCTTCCAGAATAAACGAAGCTTCATCGGCTGGGTCAATGATGATACAGTCTTTATCTTGAATAAGTAAATAACAGTTCGCCTGCAATTGTCCTAATGGAAATCGAAGAATATTCATGTAGAAAGATTACTTCCGTTTGCGCATTTTTTCAAGCCACACCAAAAGCGGCGCAGCCACAAACGGCGAAGAATATGTTCCGGTAATGGTACCTATCAGCAAAGTTAGTACAAAAAACCTGATAGTCGATCCTCCTAACAGAGTTAAAGCAAGAAGCATAAAAATAATTGTCATGGAATTATTCAGCGAACGGACAAGGGTTTCGGTGAGCGCTCTATTTACATAGTGGTCGATATCGCCGCGGCCTTCTGTTTTCATATATTCGCGGATTTTATCGAAAATAACAATCGTATCATGCACCGAAAAAGACATGGTTGTCAAAACAGCAGTAACAAACATCGTATCTACTTCGGCCTTATAAAAATACGACAATATCGAATACACTCCGATAACAACAAAAAGATCATGAAATAAAGCAAGAATTGCCGCTATGGCGAAGTTTATGCCTTTAAATGCAAAGCTCATATAAATAAGAATTCCTACAACAGCAAGAAGCGATGCCAAGGCAGTTTTAATCATGGTTTCACGCCCTAAAGAAGGTCCTACAGTTTCTGAACGAAGCACGGTGACCGGGCTATTGAATTTTTTTGAAATGGCAGCTTTTAGAGCAGCTTCTTTTTTTTCATCGATTGCTTTTGCACGGGCAGTAATTACATTTTTCGTGACAGAGACAGTGATTGCATCCACGCCGTTATTTTTGAGAATAGTCCTCACATCAGCGGCGTTAACATTTTTATTGAGCTGATATTCAATGTTAGATCCACCGACAAAGTCGATGGAGTAAATGTATCCATAACGGACAATGGAAAATATTCCGCTCAAGATTACAATTGCGGAAATTGCGAAATATAACCAGCGGTATTTTAGAAAATTAACCATATTAATATTTATAAAACCAATTGATTAAGCGTTTTGTGATAACGACGCCGGTAAATAGACTTGTTGCAACACCAATAGCAAGCGTAAGGGCGAATCCGCGCACCAATCCGAAAAGAGGCAGAAACTCCCAGTTCAACGGATTGAATAAAATAAACGCAACAATGAGTGTTGTGACATTTGCGTCTTTAATTGCATCGATGGCGCGACCAAAGCCAAGCCGGATTGCAATATCGGTATTCTTGCCTTTTCGTTTTTCTTCTTTAATTCTTTCGAAAATTAAAATATTAGAGTCTACCGCCATACCAATGGATAGAATAAAACCGGCGATGCCTGGCAAAGTAAGGACGATTGGAATGAGACGGAAAATAGCGAAAGATATCAGTCCATAAATTATAAGTCCCATTGCTGCGATGATTCCGAGTCGGCCGTAGTAAACGATCATAAAAAGCAGAACCATAGCCAGACCAACTGCACCGGCAATAATGCTCTTTTGCACTTCTGCAGCACCAAGTGTTGGGCCTATATTACGCTGCTCAACCAATTTGATGGGGATTGGCAGTGCTCCAGAATTTATAGCGATAGCAAGCTGTTTTGCTTCATCGACGGTGAAATTGCCTGAAATAACTGCATTTCCATCTAAGATTGCCTGCTGAACAACCGGCGCGGAAATTGGAAACTGATCAATATAAATTGCCACCTGTTTGCCGATATTTCGCTGAGTAACTTGTCCAAAAATCTTCGCCCCTTCTGCACTAAACTGCAGAGCAACCTGCGGTGTACCATTCTGCGTATTAAATGTGACTGTTGCTTTTTCCACATGCTTACCGGTCAAACCAGTTTCTTTATTCAATTTATAAATTGCCGGTGCGGCTGTTGCGATTTTTTCATCAAAATTTCCTTCCTCCTTAAACGAAAGCTGAGCTGTCTGCCCTATTAATCCCACTGCTTGTGAGACATCATCAATTCCTGGTAGATCTACACTGATTCTATAAATATTTCCCGACTTTATTGTCTGCACAACCGGTTCCGAAACTCCAAACAGATTCACACGGCGTTCAATAATATCGCGGGCAGAATTCAATGCGTCCTGAAGATCAGTAGAATTAAGTTTTGATGTGTCCGCTTCAAAAACCAAATGGCTTCCGCCTTTTAAATCCAAACCTAAACTAGTCTTAACCTCTTTTTGTATTGTTTGGCCATTCTGTGTCCAACTAAAAGAAGGCGGTCTTAAAACAAAATCAACTTTTTTTCCTCCAAGCGTGAAGTTAAGGGGATATTGTTCAGGCAGATCTACCCAGATTATGAGAGCAAAAATTACGAATATCAGAAAATACTGAAAATATTTCATGGTTATTTATTATATTTCATTTAAAGAACATGTCAACACATCAAAGAGCGAAGATACAAAATTTTTTCAATCGCCAGGGCCCCACAGCAGTGGGCCTGCCTGCCGCAGGCAGGTGAGGTTGTAAAAAATTTTCGTATCGAGCGATTAAATTTATATCAATTTGTTACTTCACCAGTTCCTCTTCATTCCCTAATATCATCACTTTTGGTTGCTTCAAAAACCGCCAAATAAACGGATCATTATTCTTTTTTCTGAATGCAAACTCTTCTTCTGTCATAACCGTATAATTAATCTCGCGGCCGAATTCTTTTTCAGCTTCTCCCATAATACTTACAACCTCCGGAACAACAATTATTCCCACAAACAAAACATAAATTTCATCCTCTTTAATAGGAATCTTTCGCGAAAATTTTGTTGAAACGGCCAGATGTTTTACTTTGCCGATCTTCGAAATATTTTTATAAATTAAATTCACAAATAATGAAGTCTTTGTAAACAACCGTACAAATTCATCGTAAAAAATATACGACTTATTCAAGGTATAGAAGATTTTGTTCAGCCTGCGTTCCTTATGCAGAAGTTTCGCACCCGATAGAATATCAAGCTCCCGTTTTACGGCATTCACTTCTTCATTCACATCACGAACTATTTTCCGCAGATAATACTGACCATCTGGCTGATGAAAGAATAACTCAAGAATCTTCCGTCTTGTTTTTGAAGGAATAATATTTTCCAGCATAGTGTTTTAATACGTTACTTTATTTTCAAGCGGCAATATTTCAACAAATATCTTACCACGGACAAGCGAAATTTCTTTTCCTGCTGCATCGGTAAATTTCAATCGGGTGTAACCATCTTTCTTCTCCCAGCTTATTTTGGTTACTTTTCCATCCTGAAATAGGTACCCGTTACCTTCTCCGATGATATCATAGAAAAGATGTTGTCCGGCTTCATATCCATCGTTCACTGCGGTTTCTTCTGCCAGTATTATAACAACATTTTTTGCCTCGAGAGGCTTTCCGGTGTTTTTATCGATATGCTTTTCACCACCGTTCTCTCGGAAATATTTATTTTTCTTGGCGTCATAATTCCACGTTACCGAATAATCATTGGCAAACTGATCCCAGAAACCAAAACTGATTTTTGCCACATCGCCGCGGTCTGCTACAGCCGCGTCATCTTTAAACGTCCATTTGGTAAAGTCTTTATCCCACGCTGTTCCCTCTTCATCAACATTCGTAAGCTGTCTCTTGGTTGCGGCGAAATCCCAAAGTTTTTCTGTATTGGTATAAACAGTATGCTCGGTATCACGATTTGGAAGCCGTTCATAGTCGCGCCAGAAATATGGGAACGACATGCCGTATAAAGGATCCATGTCATTGTAGGCAAACCAATCAAGTTTTTTAATTTCACCTAATGCATCGGCAATACCTTCTTTGTTAGCTCCACCAACATGAGCATAGAGTGGATATTCTCCATATTCCTGAAGAAGCCGGATGAAATAAATGCGTGCAGAACGGACAGGCCCTACATACTTAGCATCCTGACAATAAAATATATTTAAGAATCTGGTAATACCACCTTCCGCAACTGCTTCGTAAGTAACATCTGCGGAGTTGATACCCGATTGCGGACGGGCGGCCTTTGAATTTTCAACCATGATTCCAAGCGGACGGCGCTTCTCCCATTTCTCACGATACTCTTTTGGAAGCTTCCTTCCGTTAATTGGACATTCTTCTGGGCCGGTTACTTCTACCTCTTCTGGAGTTCCGGTCGTATTGGCTACAGGAGTTTTATATTCTGTATCAGGACCTTTCCCAGCTATAAGACTGGAAGAATTTGTAGAAAAAAAAGCATATGAACCTGCTGCAGAAACTATATATAAGATAATTGCAATTATTGTGGTAGTTCTTTTATTCATGATTAAATAATGTAATTAATATAACAACGCCATTCGAAGCATGTGTTTTATTCTAGCCTCTTTACAAAAGAGTGTCAATATGGTTACAATATGCGCATGCCTAAAAAAACTCGAAAAGAAAAAATACGAGCTAAGCACCATAGACATGTTTTTAAAACTACATCTGTTGAATCAGAATCTACACATACAGTTGTAGAGAAAAAATCACTCGAAAGTGAATCGATACCAGCTCCTGCGTTTCAACTTACAGACGAAGAAAAAAGCATTTCTCAATACTTTAAAACCGATTTGAGAAAGAGCCTTCTTATCATCGCTGGTATTTTTGCGCTTGAATTTTTTTTCTATTTTGCTACGATGAATAATTATCTCGCACGTTATCTGAAATTTTAAAAGTGAAAGGAGGTGCTTCGAATTATGATGATGTACTGCGTTAAGTGTCGAACAAAAAGAGATGTTCCAAATGCAACAAAAGGACCTTTTGGTAAAAACGGTGAAAAAATGGCCTGGAAAGGTACATGTCCTGTTTGCAATACCGGAGTTTTCCAAATTGCAAAGAAAGAGTAATCAACAATTTATTATTACTCATGGAGGGTAAATTCAGCCAGGTTTTTATATACTGGCTTTTTACCCCCTGTAACAGTTTCTTTAAGGAATATTTTATTGACTGGAAAACTTATATCAATCTCCAGATTTTGCAGCTTCTTTCGGATTAAAAGATATTGTTGTTTGGACGGAAGTTTATATTGACCTAAAATAATATTTGCCTGCATTTCACGCGTTTTGAAATTCTGCATTGCCGTATGGATACTTTTGACGAGAGCACTCAACATTCTTTCTTTATGAAAATCCATAAAGAGTTCTATTTTATTTGTCTGATACAGATCAACGCCAGATGCATATAACATAAATGGCCGTATTTCAAAGATTGCTTCTTCAATTTTTTTATGTAATGATTCCGTTATTTCGTAATCTTCGAAAATATAGAGGGGAATATGATACTGGGACGGATCATTCCACACTATATACATATAATCTTCTTTAAAAGACATAATTTGATTTTCTATTTCCTGTTTCGTTTCATCAGGAATATCAATCGCTAAAAATTTTTTCATAGGATGCTATGTTTGAACTTGAAAATTTTTCTAATCGCGGGCAAACTGCTTTCACCGTTGCGCCAATTGCTTTTGCCTGCTCCTGCTTTTTCTCTATCATAGAATCTCCTTCGGTAACGGCGATGACAGAAGGATTAATTGTTTTAACTAAATTAAAATAATCTGAATGATTTTCAAAAAGCGGCAGTTTTAAAACATAATCGACCATATATAAAGACCCCAATATCTCTGCACGCTGCTGCTGATTATGAACCGGCACCTTCTTCTTTTTCTTTTTACTAAAATCGTCCGACTCCAATGCGATAATAAGAATATCCCCTTCCTTTTTCGCATTCTTCAAAAAAGTCACATGCCCATAATGCATCAGATCAAAACTCCCGCCCACAAGAACAGCTTTTTTGTCATTAATCTGATCTACCAGTCGATCTAATTGTAAAAATTCAAAAATTTTGCTCTGCATAATCCTATTAATATTGATATGACTTACGAAGCGAAGTGATCAAAATTTATGAGTGAGTTTCTGTTTGAGGAGCAAACACTAGCTACGAGTTAACTCACGAATAAATTTTCGATCACGAGCGACAAATATTAAATATCATACACAACCATACTTTTTTTCCCAGTAAACATTATACAATATTAACCAGTATGACCTCAGCTTCACACCAAAACAACTCACATCAAAAAATCCTCATTGTCGACCGACACACCAATCCATTCACATCCATCCTCAAACAACACCTCAAAAAATACGACAACGATATCTACGTTTCCACTCTTGCCCCGCGCAACGTCGACCCATTCAACATCTGCATTATTATCGACGGCTCAATACGACTTCTTGAAAAAATGGCCGAATATAAAGACAAAAAAATTGCATTCATTTTCATCAATACTCCCGATTCAACAGTTCACAAAGCAATACAACTCATTCAGAAAGCAGACAAAAATATAAAAATTATCAGATTAAGAACATCTAAGGCCACAACCGAAGACATCGAAAAAATTCTCTGGTTCACCCTAACTGAAAATACAGAACAATTTCTTAATCTTCACTATATTAGCCCGGACGAAGAAATCCAGGTGACAGAATCACTGCGCAAAAAAATCAAAAAGAAAGTATTCAGACCAAAACGACTTATCTTCTTTCTTCTCTTCTTATTTCTTATCTCTCATGTATTATTTATTCCGCCTCTTCTTTTATCTTCATACTTTTTATATAAAGTCCAGCAGCCGATGATGAGTGAACAGTTTGATGAAGCCCAGAATCTACTGACAAAAATGGATCAATCTCTGACAATCAGCAAAAAACTCTACGAATTCGCACGGCCGACATTTCAGATTCTATCGGTAGCTTCCATGCCGGAAAATATGTTTCAGCTCAACGATAGCGGCAATACAATCGCCAAAAAAGCTATTCCTTTGTATAAACAAGCAAAAGAACTTACAGCGCTTCTTATAAAAAAAGATAAATCAGACCAGGAAGTTCAAAAAATAGACGAACTTCAAAAAAAATTACTTCCCCAGATAAATGATCTCGAAGAAAATATCTCATTTTTTTATCAGAAAATGCCTGAATGGAATGGTGAAATGCGGCAGAAAAAAGAAAAACTAAAGGAACTTCTCAGCACATTAGGAGTTGCCAAAAAATTTCTTCCTCATTTCAATACAATTTTCGCGCATAATGCCGAAAAAAAATATCTGCTTCTGTTTGCAAATAACATGGAACTTCGGCCGGGCGGCGGATTCATCGGCTCATTTGGTATTGTGACAATTAAAAACTACAATATCCCAACTATCACCGTATACGACGTATATGACGCCGACGGCCAGCTCACTGCCCATATCCCGCCTCCCGACGCAATTCGCGACTATTTACACCAGCCGCATTGGTTTTTGCGTGATTCAGCATTTTCACCGGATTTTTATGATAATTTTCAAACCGCAACTAAATTTCTTGAAAAAGAAATGAACTTCACCGGATTCGATGGAGGTATTCTGATAACTACTTCTGCGATTCAGGAAATTCTTGATGCAGTAGATTCCTTATACCTTCCCAATATTAATGAAACAGTCACCCGCGATAATTTCTATCTGAAAGCACAGTTATATGCTGAAAAAGACTTCTTCCCCGGTTCTAAGCAAAAAAAATCGTTTCTTTCAGAAGTAGCTGATTCGCTCATGGTTCGTCTGGAAGAATCAACACCGCCTAAACTAATTCCTAATTTAATACAGGTTTTTAATGAAAAACAGGCGGCCGCATATTTTGAAGATCCCGACATGCAGAAATTGATTGATGGACTATATTGGTCCGGCCGCAACATTCATCCAACCTGTACCGTTCCCGATAAACACTGTATTGTTGACTATTTATATCCTGTTGATGCAAATTTAGGGGTGAATAAAGCTAATTTTTTCATAAACCGATCCACCTCGCTGAATATAAATGTAGACGATGATGGGTCTATTCACAGCAGCTTCGACATGGTTTTCAAAAACAGTTCGCCGAATGATATTTTCCCCGGCGGAACGTACAAAAATTACATGCAGCTTCTGCTTCCTTTGGATACCAAGATAGTACGGATAACGAAAAACAATACGCTTATTGAAAGTTATGACGAACGCGATGATGTTCAGAAAACGGTAGGCTTTTATATCGAAATTCCGCCGCATGCTACCGCAGATGTAAAAGTAGAATATACCTTCAATGCCAAACTTGAAAACGGCTCCAATGCATATCAGCTTATAGTACAGAAACAAACCGGTTCTTCAAATTATGATTTTAAGCTTTCTCTGGCTCTACCGAAAAATATTTATCTGGTAAATCAAAATTTTTCTCCTCTTGTCAAAGATAACCGGATACTCTATAATACTACCATCAAAGCTGATAAAATATTCTTTCTTGAACTTCTGAAAGAATAAACAAGATATTCCTAATAAGCCGTCACCAACTTAATTAATAATTTTTTTTATTTATGGCAAAAGCAAAAAATCAATCTACTTCTTCTAACAAAGTAGAACTTTCTGTTGAGTTAAGAACTGTTTTGGGCAAAAAAGTCCGTGCAATGCGCCGCGAAGGCAAAATTCCTGCAAACATTTTCGGTGTTGATTATGAATCAAAGTCTATAACGGTACCTTCTGTAGACTTCATAAAAGCTTTCAAAGTTGCTAAAGAAACAGGAATCGTCTATCTTAATCTCGAAAAAGACAGTATTCCAACTCTTATTAAACTTGTTCAGAGACATCCCGTAACTCACGATATTCTTCATGTAGATTTTAGAAAAATCGACTTGAAGCAGAAAATTGAAACTCAGGTACCTGTCCAGACAGTCGGAACTTCCGAAGCTGTCGCACAAAAAGGTGCAATTCTGCTTACTCAGTCACCAGAACTTACTATCGAAGTTCTTCCACAAGACATTCCACAATTCATCGAAGTGGATATCAGTGGCTTAAAAGAAATTGGTCAGGAAATCAAAGTCTCCGACCTTCCAAAAGTTGCTACGTATACTATTAAAGATGACGCAGACAAGGTGGTTGTCTCCACAACTGCTCACAAGGAAGAAAGCCTTGTAGCCGAGACAGCAACCAAAGCACCTGAAGTCATTACAGAGAAAGCTCCTGAAGAAGGTGCTGAAGCTGCTCCAGCCGCTGAAGGTGGAGATGATAAAAAAGCTCCAGCCGAGAAAAAGTAAATCACTGGTCATGAGCTCACATTGATTTTATTTACGTTTGTGTTAGAATGGTGAGATATGGCTATCATAAAAAGTGAATTTACATTAGCTTTGAATCAGGTTGCGACAGAAAAAGGCATTTCAGCCGAAGACGTAATCCAGTCTATTGAGGCGGCCCTGCTTGCTGCATTCAAGAAGGAATATCCTGATAAATTCGAAGAAACTGTCATTGTAAAAATCAATCGCAATGATGGAGAAGCTAAAATTCTCAAAGATGGCACAGATATCACACCTCCTGGATTTGGAAGAATTGCAGCTCAGACTGCACGACAAGTGATGCTTCAGAAGATCCGTGAATCCGAGAAGAAAACAGTTATTTCCCACTACAAATCACAACTCCACAGCCTTATAAAAGGCCGAGTGATTCGATATGACGGCTATAATGCTTATGTTGATATTGGCAAGACCGAAGCCATTCTTCCGAAAGAAGAACAGATTAAAAACGAGAAATATCTCGTCAACACATCCCTTATATTCTTTTTGAAAGATATTGCTGATGATAAATTCAAACATTCACGCATCCTTTTGTCACGATCTGATCCAGGTCTGATTGCCGAATTGTTTAAGCGTGAAGTGCCCGAGATAGCTAATGGAACTGTTGTGATTAAAAAGATAGTTCGAGAACCCGGCGAACGGGCCAAGATTGCCGTAGACAGCGGACAACGCAGTGTTGACCCAGTTGGTGCATGTGTCGGACAAAAAGGAACTCGTGTTGAAACAGTTACTGAAGAACTTGGGGGCAATGAAAAGATTGATATTATTCAGTGGAATAAAGATTCAAATGTCTTTCTGATGGCTGCATTATCGCCAGCAAAAATAAAGAGTGTTGAAATTGATGAGAAAACGAAGACAGCAAAAGTACATGTAGATGAATCTCAGGCTCCTCTTGCCATAGGTAAGAATGGAATTAATGTCAACCTTGCTTCCCGTTTAACTGAATACGAAATAGATATCGTACAGACCGCAGCATCTGTGGCGACCGAAACCACGCCAGAAACTACTCCTCCTGCTGAAACAGATAAACCAGCCAGCTAACAATACGTGGAGCAGTCCATTCTTGAGAAAGTATTGTAAGACAGCATATTTAATAATTTTTTAATTTTTTTATGAGTTCGAGACCGCCGGTAGTTGCCATTTTAGGCCATGTAGATCATGGGAAAACTTCTCTGCTCGATTATATTCGAAAAAGCCGCATTGCATCTGGAGAACATGGCGGAATTACTCAACGGATTGGAGCATATGAAGTAGATACTGGTATAAAAGGCTATCCAACTAGCAAGATCACCTTTATCGATACACCAGGTCATGAAGCATTTTCCCAGATACGATCACGAGGAGCTCAAGTTGCGGACATTGCGATTCTCATAATTGACGCAAAAGATTCGCTGATGCCCCAGACTGAAGAATCAATTTTCCATATAAAAAATGCTCATATCCCCTTTATTGTTGCTTTAAATAAAACCGATCTTCCAGAAGCAAATCCGAACAAAGTAAAGAATGATCTTCTGAAGCATGAAATTATGACAGAAGATAAAGGCGGAACTGTTCCGGCTGTTGAAATATCAGCTAAGACAGGAAAAGGCGTTCATGAACTTTTAGAATCGATTCTTCTTATTGCAGCAGACAAAAACTTTACTTACGATGAAAAACGTGATCCAATAGCCTACATTATCGAAACAAAAAAAGACCGCCGGGGAATAGTCGCGAGCGCAATAATAAAAGATGGTATTCTCCATGTATCTGATGATGTATATATTGGTTTAAAAAAAACCAAAGTAAAAGCATTAATAAATGATCTGGGGAAAAATGTAAAAGAAGCTATTCCTTCTATGCCTTTTGAACTTTTAGGATTCGAAGAAATGCCGGAAGTTGGTACCGAAATCCGAACCAAACCGCAGGAGGCGGAGATTCAAGAAAACCAGGCAAATGTAGCGCAAAAGCCAACCGATGCCCATGCTTTTTTTGAAGAAAAAAAAGAAGAAAAAAAACTATCACTTGTGATTAAAGCAGACTCACACGGCTCGATGGAAGCTATCAAAGGTTCTTTATCGAAAAATCCCAATGTTGAACTGATACTTACCGGAGTCGGAGACATTCATAGATCAGATGTGTTTTTGGCAAAAACAACGAAAGCTATTGTTATCGGTTTTTCGGTAAATGTTAATAATGAAGTACGAGAACTGGCTAAACAAGAGAAGGTAATCATAAAGACTTATAATATTATTTATGAGCTTATTGATGAGCTCACCGAAGCATCCGATTTACTCCGCGAAAAAGAGGAAGAAGAAAAGAGCATAAAAGGCGAAGCAAAGGTATTGGCGACATTTATCATAGAAGGCGAAAAAATATTTGGAGTAAGCATAACTAAGGGTAAAATCAACCTGGGTGATCAGGTAGAACTGTATCGAAATAATCATGTAATAGGCAAAACCGAGCTTGTTTCTCTTAAAAATAGGGCAAAATCTGTAGAGGAAGTACGGAAAGGCCAGGAGGCGGGAATGGTGTTTGGACCTGCACTTGACGTACGGGTAGGGGATGTGGTAAAATTTATCTCATAGTATTATGAATCCTACAGACAATTCCCTATCACAAATCGGTGAAGCGATCGCCAAAGGCAATAGCGGTGTCATAGTTCTTCCCTCAAATCCGACAAATGACGCAGTCGCAGCAGGTACTTCTTTATATTTAGGTCTTACCAAACTTGGTAAAAATGTAGCTCTATTATGTTCTGTAACACCTGATACACAACTTTCAGCTGCAGACAAAATTCAGAATACTTTTACAACTAAAGGAGATAATCTGGTTATAACATTTCCTTATACCGACGGATCCATAGATAAAGTCGACTATAATATTCAAGGAGAAACGTTTAACCTCATAATCACACCTCGCCCGGGTCAGCCGAAACTTGACCCTCAAAAAGTCGGTTTCTCATATGCAGGCGGTGCAGTAGACTTCATTATTACTGTTGATGCACCTAATTTGAATAGCCTTGGAACAATCTACACCGAAAATCAGAAAGAATTTCAGGGGAAATCAATAATCAATATCGACCGTCATCTGATCAACAACATGTTCGGAACCGTAAATTACATAAATAAGACCAGTTCTTCTACCTCGGAACTCGTTTTGAAAGTATTACGCGAACTTCAATGTGAAATTGATAAAGATATGGCAACTAATCTGTACTCTGGAATAACGGGCGCCACAAACTTTTTCTCCTCATATTCGGTAAATGCTGATACTTTTGAAGCTGCTTCAGCGCTTCTGAAGCTTGGTGCTGTAAAAAGACCGCCGATGAGAGCTCCTGGAGCTTCGGCTTTTCCTGGAATGGGACAAAGCCAGTCGGCAGCAAGTATGCCTCAGCCTCAGCAACCAATGAGACGACCTGCACCTCAACAGCCGGTACAGCCTATGCAGCAGCAGCCTAAACCTCAGCAACAGTTTCAGCCAAGACCTATGCAGCAACAGCAGCAACCTCCGCAGCATAATAGATCATATTCTATGAATTCTTATGATGATGATGAAGGTGATGTTCCTATGGACCGGCCTATGGATAAACCAGCACCTCAGAATAATAATAACAATAACTCAAATCAGCAGCAGGCTCCGCAGGATTGGCTTAAGCCAAAAATCTTCCGCGGCGGCGGCGGGCTGGTATAACTTCAAATTGTGATTTCAATTCTGCTATAATGAATGCGTGTCACTTTCCCCTATCCTAATTATAGGAATCATAATAATTAGTGTTGCGGCGATTCTTCTTATAATTCGCTCCTGGCTGAACAAACTCGAAGAGAAGTCTAAGGTTTCAGGAGAGCTTATCGAATGGCTGAAACAATTAAGCCGGCAAATGGAGACAAGTTCCGCATCTTCCGAACAAAGGCTTATAGAGAATATGAAAATATTCAACAGTAGGCTCGACAAAACTGCGCTGATTATGACCGAAGTTCAAAAAAACATCGGCGAAGTTTCCGAAATAGGCCGTTCTATGAAAGATCTACAGGATCTGCTTCAATCGCCAAAGCTTCGTGGAAATATCGGCGAACATATTCTCAAAGAGCTGTTAAGCCAGTATTTGCCGATCGATTCATTCAGCCTCCAGTATGGATTCAAAACTGGTGATACAGTTGATGCGATCATTAAGACGACTCAAGGAATAATTCCTATCGATTCAAAATTTCCTTTAGAAAATTTTCGCAAGATGACAGAAGCCGCAACTGCAGCAGAACGTGATTTGGCAAAAAAAGAATTCATCCGGAATGTTAAAAAGCACGTAATGGATATTTCAAAAAAATATATTTTGACGACTGAAGGAACGGTAGATTATGCGCTTATGTATGTTCCCTCGGAAGCAATTTATTACGAGATTATAAATGATAATGATCTGTTCGATTTTGTTGGACAGCAAAGAGTTCTGCCTGTCTCACCGCTCTGTTTTTATGCGTACCTACGCGCTATTCTTATGTCTTTTGAAGGACAGCGTATACAATCGCAGGCTAAAGAAATTCTTATGAGTCTTCAGGCAATGCGGAAAGATTATGAAAAAGTGGAAACTCAGTTTTCTGTACTTAATAAGCATATTTCAAATGCGTACAATCAGACTTCACAGGTGACCAATTTGCTTGCGATATTGGGACAAAAACTGAATTCAACTCATGTACTTTCAAAAGAAACTGCAGAAGAAAAGCTTATTGAAAATCCTCCATTATTAGATAATTCTTAATAGTATGAAAATAACATACAAAGCGCACATCAAGCATGATGAAAAAATTGAAAAAGATGGTCTTGTTAAGATGATTTTGAAAAACAGAAAAATTAGAGATACCGAAAAATTTCTCAATCCAGCGCCGCCTTCTCAAATTGGAATCAGCGATTTCGGATATAAGAAGGAAATTAAACGGACATTATCGCTTCTGAAAGATATTAAAGAAAAAGAAAAGACAGTTGTTGTGTACACCGATTATGACGCTGATGGAATAACAGGAGGCGCTATTTTATGGGAGACATTGCATCTTTTAGGATTTAAAGTAATGCCCTATGTTCCCCATCGCAAGCTTGAAGGATATGGTTTCTCGATGAAAGGCATCGATGCAGTAAAAAAACAGTTTGATCCGGGACTTATTATCAGTGTTGATCATGGAATAACTGCGCGTGAGAAAGTTGCATATGCAAAGTCGCTCGGGATTCCGATCATTATTACCGATCATCATTTGAAGCCGGATCTTTTGCCAGATGATGCAGAGGCAATTTTTCATATTCCGCAGCTTTCAGGCTCAGGTGTTTCCTATTTTTTTTCAAAAATGCTGTTTGAAAATTTTGATCCTAATGATTCAGAAAACGGACAACAGCTGAATAACAATTTTATGTATGACTATTTGGCACTGGCTTCGATCGGAACTATTGCCGATTTGGTTCCGCTGGTTGATTATTCGCGTAGTGTTGTGAAATATGGATTGGACGCTTTTCGATATGTAAAAAGAGCTGGAATAAAACATATTCTGAAACAAGCAATGATTGAAGGCAGGCCTATTACACCATACGAAGTCGGCTTCATAATTGCTCCGAGAATTAATGCGATCGGAAGATTAGAGCATGCGATTGATGCATTGCGGCTGTTGTGTACTACAAATGACCAAAGAGCGTTTGAGTTGGCGAGCCAGATTGGAAAAACGAATATCGATCGACAGGAAATGGTAAAGGAGGCAGTTGCCGAAGCCATTAAAATGGTAGAACGTTCTAATTCATCTGATAAGATTCTGTTTCTAATGTCTGATCATTGGCATGAAGGGGTGATAGGGCTTATTGCTTCAAAAATTGTTGAAAAGTATTTCCGCCCGACAATTGTGATGACAAAAAGCGACGGATTTTATAAAGGCTCGGCCCGTTCTATTCCCGCCTTTCATATGACGAATTTTCTGCGCGAGCATAAACAATACTTGGTTGATATGGGCGGACATGCACAGGCTGCCGGTTTTACGATAGAAAAATCCCAGATAGATAAATTTATGACTGCAGCAGTTGAACATGCAAATGTTACACTGACCGAAGATAAACTGGAAAAAATGATTGAAGCGGATATAAAAGTACCGGTTGGAAAACTAAATGTTCCGCTCGCCCGCTCGCTTGAACAGATGAATCCATTTGGAATTGGTAATCCTAATCCGATATTTAACAGCGAAGTAGAACTGCTTGATGCGAAACTTTTCGGCAAAACGCAGACTCATTTAAAGATTTTTGTGAAAGATACTCAAAATGCTAGTTTTCCGCTTGAGCTGATTGCCTTTTCTGCTGCTGAAAAATTTTCTCAACTGTCGAAAGGATTGAAGTTGAATATTGCGTATAATCTTGAAGTTGATAGATGGACTGGAACCGAGAAATTAAGAGGAAGGATTGTATCTAATGGAATTGTATAATTCTGATATAATAGAGATCAATTCTTATGAAAAACTTATTTATCGAAGAAACCGTTAACAAAATAGGTGAAGAGGTTGAATTGTACGGCTGGGTTGATACCAAACGCGACCACAGAAAAGTAATTTTTATTGATCTGCGCGACCGCTCTGGCATTGTTCAGGTTGTCGGCGGCGAAGAACTGAAGCATTTATCTTCTGAAGACGTTATTTTCATAAAAGGAATGGTAAAAAAAAGGCCGGAGAATCTGGTAAATCCAAAATTGAAAACGGGAACAATTGAAGTAGAAGCTAAGGAATTTAAAGTTCTCAATAAATCACAGGCGCTTCCCCTGCCGATAGATACAGATGGGCAGGAAATTGAAGAAGAAGTACGGTTGAAATACCGCTATCTTGATCTTCGCAGAAAGAGATTGCATGACAACATAATGCTTAGATCTAAATTTGTTCAGTTAATCCGCGAGTTTTTATTCAGCAAACAGTTTATAGAGATCGAAACGCCGCTGCTTTCGATGACAACTCCGGAAGGTTCAAGAGATTTCCTGGTTCCTTCTCGAATGCAGAAAGGTAAATTTTATGCTCTCCCACAATCACCGCAGCAGTATAAACAATTACTGATGACTGCCGGATTTGAGCGATATTTTCAGATTGCCCGATGCATGCGCGACGAAGATTTACGTGCCGACCGAGGATTTGAACATACACAGATAGATATTGAAATGAGTTTTGTAGAACGTGAAGACGTTATGAAAATGGACGAAGAAATGATGACAACCGTTGTGGAAAAGATGGGATATAAAATAAAGCAGAAACCATTCCCTGTCATTTCGTATGCTGAAGCGATGAAAAAATTCGGCGCCGATAAATTTGATTTACGGACTGAAGAAGATAAAAAAAATGGAATCCTGGCATTTGCGTGGGTTGTTGATTTTCCTTTTTTTGAAAAGACAGAAACTGGCGGGTGGACATTTACTCACAATCCGTTTTCAGCACCATTACCACAGTATAAAGAAGCATTATTAAAAAAGGAGAATATCGGAGAAATTCTTACTTCTCAGTATGATCTTGTGTGTAACGGCTACGAAGTTGGAGGGGGAAGTATCCGCGGACATGAAGCCGATGTTCTGCGAACTGTGTTTGAAATAATGGGATATCCAAAAGAAAAAATTGAGAAAGAATTTGGGCACATGCTGCAGGCTTTCCAACTTGGGACACCTCCTCACGGCGGACTTGCACATGGAATAGAACGCGTTCTGATGACTCTTTTAAACGAAAAATATTTGAGGGAAGTTGTAGCTTTTCCGATGACAGCGGGAGGAAAAACAGCAGTTATGGACGCTCCATCGGACGTAACAGATGAACAGCTGCGGGAGCTTGGTATTAATGTCGTAAATAGACGAAAGATACCCGTTTTGCAGCAAATTAAAGATTTATTGAACGAATATAAAATTAAGTTTGAACCAACTACTCATGCCCCGGTAAAAACATCCGAGGAAGCGGCTAAAGTACGCGGCACAGAATTAAAACAAGGCGCAAAAGCACTCATTATGTATGGAGATGATAAACCAATGATGATTGTTCTTGCCGCGGACCGGAAGATAGATAATGCCAAATTTAAAACAACATACAAAATGAAAGATTTGCGGATGGCAAAACCGGAAGAAGTAAAAGAAGTAACTAACACCGAGATTGGAGCTGTGCCGCCATTCGGAAACTTATTCGATATTCCATTATATGTAGATAAAAGTTTAGGAGAAAACGAAACAATTGTTTTTAATGCCGGCACCCATACCGATTCAATTTCAATGTCTTACAAAGATTTCGAAAAAGTATCAAAAGCAATTGTAGGCGAATTCTCAAAGTGAGATAATTTGTTATGAAATCGCGGACCTATTTTCTTTTCTTCTTCTTCACCATGCTGTTTCTATTCTATCCTGGCGATTCAGAGTACTTTCGCCTGTATGCCTACAACCGTAAACTTTTTGCAACAATTTCCGAAGAACAACTCAAAGATATAACTATAAATCCCATTCCACAGGTCCGATTTCAATCGTACCCAACTTTAACTAGTTATGCCGCCTATGTTGTTGATTTACCTTCATTCACCCCGCTTATAGACTTTAACTCCAAGACAAAACTCTTCCCCGCCTCGACGGTTAAGGTAATTACTGCCTTGGTTGCGATGGATATATATAAGACGGATGATGTTATTACCGTCAAACGAGCATTGGACGAAGGACAGGTAATGGGGTTGCAGCAAGGCGAACGGATAACCGTAGAAAATTTACTATATGGAATCCTGGTCCATTCTGGAAATGATGCTGCATATGCGCTCGCTGATGCGTACGGCTTTGATAAATTTATTGTGCTGATGAATAAAAAAGCCCAAGCCTTAGGAATGCGTGATTCTCATTTTACAAATCCGGCTGGTCTTGACGATGCGCCTCAGCATATCACGGCATTCGATCTTGCCTTAGCTTCGCGCGCTCTTCTGATGAATAATTTCCTTCGGAAAGTCGTCGCGACAAAAGAAATAACTATTTCAGACGTAGATTATCAGATCTTTCATAAACTATCGAATGTCAATGTTTTGCTCGGCGAAATTCAGGGTATCGGTGGTCTGAAAACAGGATATACAGAATTTGCCGGAGAAAATTTGGTGAGCTTCTATAAAAAGAACGGCCATCAATATATTATTGTAGTGTTGAAAAGCAAAGACAGATTTGAAGATACTCGAAGTGTTGTAAAGTGGATTGATGAAAACGTAAGCTTCACCGATGTAAATTAACTTTACTGCATCTGGCTGTTTGCAACTGCAGGCACAAATCCTACAAATGGATGATCTTTGTCTCCTAAAAACACGTACACTGGCTGCAAATATTCCTGATATTCATCGGGATCGAAATAACCAAGTATCATTTCTTTAATGGTTAGATTTTTTACGCCCTCAGGTCGTTGTGAGACAATAGCTTTGCCTTTTTTAAGTTCTTCAAAGGCCTCTTGTCCTGTTTTTAATGGATATTTGCCAACCTGTTCTGTGGACTTTTCATAAAATTGCACCTGAGCTCTGATTACTTTATACGTGTTTTCATAAAACATCATAAGAACATAATTCTGGCTATTAAAGTATTTAGGAGAAACAATCGGGTGTTCTTCAATATCGGGTCTATAAAAATCTACCTCGACCATATTGGCTGATTCGGGTGTATTGGTAACGCTTAATTCTTTGGTTTCAACATTATAAGCAAGATATATAATATTTGTTTTTCCCTTTGATAATTCTTCGGGATATCTGCCCATACTTTTGAGGAAATCTGTAGATTTGTTGATTATTTCTGTCGAAGAAGGGATTTTAGCAGTTTTTAAAAACGGATCGTCCGGACGTATTTCATACTGATAATTAAAATTGAATGTAGCGATGTTAACAGCTAATTTCTGTCTGTCATCGGTAAATGTGTAAAAGGGTGCTTCTACAGTCCGTTTAGCTGTCTCAATATCAAATCCCAGTATCTTTGCCATATTTTCGCTGCCTATCCGGTAACCGACTTTTGTATTTGAAGGAGGCAGAAAATATACATTAGCAGTTTCGGGAGCATCAATAGGCTTACCTTCTATAGTATCCAGGGTGAACGTAATTCCCGATGAGTCGGCAGAATCCTTTATAACTGGCTTTTTGATTTTGCCGAACACTGGATTAATCTGAGTTCCCTGGTTTTGATCTGGTTGAGGAATGCTGATTATAATTTTAATCATGTAATAGAATATAAGTACAACAAGAATCGCAATGATGCCAAAAGGGGTAAACTTGCGGGAATAATATGAGAGTTCGGTAAGCGTCATAGTGATTTTATGATATAATTTTAGTTTGTAGATTGCAATGTATCAAGAGTTTTACCAGAGGTGACGGAGCGGTCAATCGTAGCAGACTGTAAATCTGCCGGCTTTACGCCTACGGAGGTTCGAATCCTCCCCTCTGGACACATAAAAAAATCGAGGTTCATCCTCGATTTTTTTTATGGATTACAAAGGATGAGAACCGATAAGGTTCGCTCAACTCGCAGTTTCCGATAGGATGTCGCGTTTGACGCGACGAAGTGAGGATTACTGCGAGTTAGTCCCGCATAGCGGGGAATCCTCCCCTCTGGACCAGCTTCTGATAAAATCTATAAATGCTCCGGAATTACTTCTATAAATTTGGTAATGGACCTCTAACAAAAGAAGAACTTATAAAAGATAGATTTATTGAAGACGATTGCAAATTTCACCTCAATATTTCATACTTAAATATCCATAACCATTGATTACTTCTTGGTACTTTATTAGACTGATAATCATGTCGGTAAAGGCTCTTCAGCAAAAATCGGTAATGGTTATTTTTACATACTCTCCTGCCGGATTGGGACATCTGCGGGTAACAGACGCGCTGTATGCTGGCTTACCGGCCGGTATTACCCCCGTAATACTCGGATCACAGGATTCGTTTATCCGCTTTGCTCACCGCTTTACCAGTATTCACCCTATGGCGCGGTTTGTCTTCGAATCACTTCAGGATGGTCCGTTGGAGTATATCTTTACCAAAGTATATGGATCGTTTCTGCATAATCAGAATCGAACTCTCTTTAAACAGATGAAAACTATTATGTCGCAGCGGCTTGTTATTCCTGAGACGGTAGTTGTGATCGCCACCCATTTTGCGATGGCTCATCAGCTTGGGGCGATAAAAAAGAAATTGATGAAAGATCTTGATGTGAGGATTTTACTTATTGTGCAAGTGACAGATGATTCGCCGCAGCTTATTTGGTTTGTTCCGGGAGCTGATATGATCTTTGTTCCCAGTGAAAAAACTAAGCGCGAACTGGAGAAATACCGACGGGACGAAGAAATGGATACAGTGCCGATTGAAGTAAATCCATATCCGGTGAGTCCAGTTTTAGGCGAGCACCTTTCCCCGACATTTTTTGAACATCGAAAACATCAATATGATCCGCTTGGTTCGGCTAATATCCATGTTTCTGTTCCCATTTCAGGAGCTGCTGTGGGAACAGAATTTATGTCGACTCTTATGGAAAAGCTGCATGTCCGTTCTAGTCGTTTTATTTTTCATGTGATTACTAAATATGCTCCATTCACCAGTATGTTTCTTTCGGATATCTCCAAACACACCTACGTAAATATTCTGACTTCTGTTCATGACCGCATGCTTGTGGATTATTATATTCAGATGTACGAACGGAATGTTATTTCTTTTGAGATTACTAAACCAAGTGAACAAACATTTAAAGTATTGTTTGAACCTAGGCAGCGGGGCGGAGTAATTTTGCTATTTGCCTCGCCCATTGGAAGACAGGAATATGATAACTTAAGTTTTTTGCAGAGGAATCATTTTACCCCTTCAGCGCTTACTCATCATCGGCTATATATGGCCGCAGAAGACAATCAGATTCTTAAAAATGATCTAAAACGGCATGTCGAAAAACATGCTGTAAATTGGCGAGGTTTGATACTGCCTAAGGATCCGACAAAAGCAGCCGACTTTATTTTCTGGTGTCATGTAAACGGAATATTCGAAATTATGAAAGAGTACAACAAAAAAAATCCGCAGCATCATACATTGAATATGCAGGAGATAGGCTCCGATGGTGTTCATACATTCTGGCAGAAAGTTGCCGAACTACTTTAGAGATTCAAGAATTTAAATCTGAATTTTAGAAAACAGATAACTTCCTATACTTAAAATAATTAACGTAAGAATAGATAGAATTCCTATGTCCGTAGCTAATCCAAAATGGGAAGAATTAATAAGCACTCCACGCAGCGCATCTACTCCATATGTTAAAGGATCGATACTAGTTATAATTTTCAAAATAGGAGGAAGATCATTTAAGGGAAATAAAGCTCCTGAAAGAAAAAATAACGGCATAACCAGAAAATTCATAATAAGCTGAAATCCTTGAAAGTCTTCTAATGTCGAAGCAATCGCGGTGCCAAGCGCCGTAAACATTAATGCAATAAGAAACATAATAATTAAAAATAACGGAAGCATTGCAAGTGAATACGGCCGAAAACCAACAAGTAGTGTGAGTACAAAAACTATAATCCCTTGAATTGTCGCTATTGTAGCTCCTCCTAACGTTCTGCCGAGCATAATTTCAAATCGTGAAACTGGCGCAACAAGTGTTTCTTTTAAAAAACCAAACTGTCTATCCCAAATAAGTTCTATTCCTGAAAATATTGCAGTAAATAAAATTCCCTGAGCAATAACTCCGGGCGCAAGAAAATCAATATAGTTTCCACCGCCGGCTTTTCTATATATAGAACCAAATCCGAAACCCAGAGCTACTAAAAATAATGCAGGTTGTCCTAAAGAACCAATAATCCGTGATCGCGATCTCACATAGCGTTTAAGTTGTCGAATCCAAAGAATATATATGGTATTCATAGTATGTTGTATTTATCTTTTATTTCCGCCCCGCCACATCCGGCTGCGCATTCTCAGATGGTCTACACCAGACATTTCCTCATCGCGGATTGCTTTACCTGTTAATTTTAAGAATGCATCTTCGAGTGAATTGGTGTTCGTTTGATTTTTTAATTCTGTTGAAGTTCCTTGTGTTATTATTTTTCCGTGATCTATAACTGCAATTCTTTGTGCGACACGTTCGGCTTCTTCCATATAATGAGTAGTAAAAAAAATAGTTATTTGTTCCGACTTATTCAATTCTTGGATATAATTCCACATCTGGTTGCGGGTTTGCGGATCTAATCCTAATGTCGGTTCATCGAGGAAAAATATTGATGGGTGATGAAGCAGACCGCGTGCTATTTCTAAACGCCTTCGCATTCCACCGGAAAATGTTTTGACTAAATCATTTTTTCTATCTGATAATTCAACTAATTCTAAAAGTTCTCTAATTCTTTTTTTCCGTAACGCAGATGAAACTTTATACAAAACTCCATGAAACTCCATATTTTCAAAGGCTGTTAATTCTTCGTCAAGACTTGGATCCTGAAAAACAATTCCAAATGAACTACGTACTTTGTCTTGATCTGTTACCGGATTAAATCCATTAATCATAATTTGTCCAGATGTAGGCCTCAACAGTGTTGTCAGCATTTTTATTGTGGTAGATTTTCCTGCTCCGTTTGGGCCAAGAAACGCAAAGATTTCTCCTTTTTTTACCTGAAAACTGATTTCGTTTACCGCAGTAAAATCATGAAATTTTTTCGATAAATGTTCTACGTCGATTGCTAATGGAGGATGTGTGTCAGTCATAGGAACTTTCATTATACACCAATTACATTACTTCTTTTTGAATATGTACTGATCGCCTTCATGATAATAAACTACATATTTTTTGTCTTTTAGTATCTGATCTTTTAATATTTTTAAGTCCTTGATTCCTAAATAATTGGCCGGATTCTGACCGTCATGAGCATCAATGACGATATATTCTGGATTCATGTATTGATAATTATCACGAAGAATCCAAACATCCTGATGAAAAAATGATGGAGTAAGATTATTCTGTGCAGAGACTCTGACATTCTTGGGAACTTTGCTGACAAGTGTGTCAAGAAACTTGAAATCTTGAGTATGTTTGTAGAAAATCGGATTGTACGCTAAACCTATTGGACCATGAAGAATGAATCTGTGTAGAAAAATACTGACGGATAATAACGCGAATCCAATGACATACACAATTTTCTTCGGCAATTTCTTCTGCAGAAATACAACTCCTAAAATGGTTGCTATGGCAAGTGTCGGTGCGATTTCAGCATTATAGTGAAGACCCAAATCCCATCGGGATGAACCGTCCGATAGAAAGCGATGAGCATAATGGAAAATCATAATCAGCCATGTAGAGGGAGCCAAAAGCGGTAAAAAGAGAAAGCTCACCATTGTCCAGGCAATTGTTTTTACTTTAATTACGGGAGTAAACATCAAACTAATTAATGATCCAATATTTTTTAAATCAGGGTAATAGAAAAAACCATTGGGTGAAAAACGGGGAATAATGAATTTAATCGCGACTACCCCCCAGACGATTGACAATATTCCAGTTGCGATGGCGATCCGCCGCCATTCTTTTTTTGTCAGAAAAATAAATACCGCCAATCCGATGCCGAAAAAAAACAAACTCTCTTTAAATCCAAGCGTAATAATTAAAAAGATAAAGAAAGTTTTCTTCTTTCCATACACAATTGCCCAGTATGTCATCATCATGAAAAACACTGCAGCAGTTACATCATGAAAGTCTGAATAGACGGCATTCTGCAGTCCTTGAAATAGGAAGTAAGAGATGACAACTGCGAAAGAAATAAACGAGCTTTTTAGTATTTTTTTTGCTATAAAAAACAAAACAATTCCACTTAACCCAACCAGCATAGACTGAGCAATCAGAAGAATCTCGATGCGATCAGTAAGCCAGAACAGCGGACTAAACATAAAAATACTTGGGTTGAAATGGTCGGCAAAATTCAACCGGTTGCTGAATATAAAATGGTCGATTATAGGAGGCTTAAATTTTGAAACAAGCAAAATTGGACGCGTGAAAATTCCAAAATCATAAAAGCCCAGTTCATACTGCCACAGCCTGTTGATGTTTATGAGACTTCCTGCGATTCCATAAAGTAGAGATACTAGAACAGTGAGAAAGAGCCAAAAAGATTCCTCTTTTGTAATTTTCAATTTCATGCAACTATTATACATATTATTTATTTCTGACAGAATTCTGAATCTGTTATGAATGAGAAAAGATATTATTAACCTATGGCAAAAGATAAATTGAGCTCCCAAAAAGTGGGATTGGAATTAAAAGAAAAGGTTGAACATTTGTTAGAAGAAGTTCGTATTGTTCTACCTGGCACTCAAGTGCTATTAGGATTTCAATTCACAGCAATATTTTCTAATGGATTTAATAATTTAAGTTCACAGTTGCAGAATCTCCATCTGGTAAGTCTTGGATTCATTCTGCTTGCAATAGTGGTTATTATGATTCCTCCATCGTTTCACCGGATTGCTGATCATGGAGATGACACTGAACGGTTTCATACTATAAGCAGTTATTGTATTGTTGCGGCATTATTTACTCTTGCGTTAGGGATTGCGGTTGATGTATATGTGGTGATGTCGCATATATTAAAGAATGATATGTACGCGCTGATTTCAGCAGCTGCAGTTGTGCTCGTGGCATATTCTGCATGGTTCATTTTTCCTTCGAATATGCGGGGTGGACCTACCGGGAATTGAACCCGGATCTTGGCAATGCGAATGCCATATTCTA
>CAZBEF010000005.1:0-126805 GCA_964490875.1 uncultured Gammaproteobacteria bacterium | reverse complement strand
CTGAGGTCGCGGGTTCAAGTCCCGCCGTCCCGACATTAGAATCGCTTAACGAACGCAGTGAGTTTAGCGATTCGTATGTCTCTTCATTAAATGGACTAATAAATATTTCGCTTCGTAGAAACACGAAAAGATATTGATATAATGCATACTTAAAATGAATACTATGGAAACCTATCAAAAAACAGTATTACCTGAAAGCAAACCATGGACCCGTCCAAGAGAACTTTTTTTACAACAAACAGCTCACGGAACTTTAGCACTTTTTGAAGACAGTCTTCATCTTAGAAATGGAATCCTTTCAACTGAATTTTGGTCTCCTGAGAAACACATGAGAGCTCCTACATCTTCTGGATTTAGGAAATGTTATACCATACAAGTGGACGATCAAAGAATATTTGTTAAGCCGAAAAGATCAAATAAAAAAACAACTTTAATTAGCGACTTACAATCTGTAGTAAAACAGCTTCATACCTTTCCAGAAAATTTAACAACAAGTAACTGGTATAAACTCCTTACTCAAGATATACGAATACGAAATGCCTCTATATCTGCGCTTCATGAAATATTACTATTGGAGGAAATAAAAACAAAATATATAGAAGCATATGGAGAGTTATTACCAATAGAAGAAGCTGTTGGAGCTTTTATTTCAAGAGATCAAAAAAGATTTACCTTATATAAAGAAGTTCCAGGCGCTATAGCAGATTCGCAAACTCTTCATCATGACAATGCACTTCTTAAGTGCTACCACAACTGGATTAATACCATTAGTACTAGAATTACTGGTCTAGGATATGTTATAGGCGACCTGCAAGCATTGTGTATACAGACAGCAAATCCTGATGAAACAAATTTTGTTCTGATCGACACAGAATCTTGGCATAGAACTTCTACCAGATGACATAATTTCTTATACTTCATAAACTATGAAACTCAAAAACAAAATAGCAATAATAACCGGGGCAAGCCAGGGATTGGGTGAAGCGCTCGCATACAAAATTGCCGAAGAAGGCGGAACGGTGGCACTTGTTGCCCGAACTGAAAAACTTCTTCAGAAAGTAAAGACAAACATAATTAAAAAAGGCGGTAATGCAGAATATTTTGTCTGCGATATTCGTAATGAAGATGCCATAAAAGACACAATTTCTTCAATTATGAAAAAATTCGGAACAGCAGATTTATTAATAAACAATGCCGGAATTTGGACAACCAATAGACTTGAAAAAAAACACCCGGAAAAAATCAGACAAGCTTTTGAAACTAACGTATTAGCTCATATTACTTTTATTAATACCTTGCTCCCTATATTTAAAAAGAAAAATTCAGGCTATATTTTTAATATCATATCAACAAGCGGCGCTTCGGATTTAGATGACGGAGGCAGTAAAGATTGGCAGGCATATGGAGCAACTAAATGGGCAATGCGCGGTTTCACCAATGCATTAAGAAATTCCCTCAAAAATACGAAGATAAAAGTAACTTCTTTTTTCCCTGGTGGAATGAATACCAATATCTTCAGCAACGCGGGCGAGACCTATGACAATAATCAACCATGGATGATGAAACGCGAAGATGTTGCAGATATTATTGTATTTGCTCTGACGAGACCGGACGACGTTTTGATGGAGCGAATAGTTGTAACAAAAATTATGTAACTCTACATTACAGATATCTGTGTTACAATAACCGCATGAGGAAAATTCCGGCCACCATGGCCTCCCAGCATCCGGACCATGCTTCCAAACCCTTCTGGCATACGCGTGAATTCATCAATACACATGATGAAATTACCGAAACTCACATAAACTTTTCAGAACTCGGAATCCACGAATATAAATGGGACTGGGAAGGAAAACTGGTAGATGAATCGGTACTCGAGCGCATGTGGGGGCAGCATTACGAATACTTTACTAAAGAACAGATCGGCCGCGATAAATTTTTAACATTCCGGCTTCCGAATCCGAAAGTGGAAACAGAGTTCCGGCTCGGCCGGGCATTCATGGGAATTTTATCGGCAGGAGGTTTGGCCGAGCAGGTTGGTTTACACAGTCCGCCTCTTTTTGAAGTGATTCTGCCCATGACAGAAACCGCGACAGAAATGATTGATGTCCAGCAAGCCTTTCACGAACTTGCTTCATTAAAACATAAACTTCTCCGTGTCGACAAAGGTACTTTAAAACATATCGAACTTATTCCGCTGTTTGAATCGGTTCATACCATTATGAACTCCGATAAGATTCTTGAAGAATATCTGGAAGGCCATAAATGGATTTTCGGATTCACCCCAGCATATATGCGGCCGTATGTAGCCCGTTCAGATCCGGCGCTTAACGCAGGAATTGTCCCGACTGTTTTAGCGATAAAGATTGCGCTCTCTCATTATGCGCAATTTGAGAAAAAATTTAAGATTCAACTGTATCCTGTCATTGGTTCGGCATCATTGCCGTTTCGGGGCGGGCTGACTCCTCACTCAGTCAAAGAGTTCAGTAATGAATATAAAGGAATACGAACAACACTTATTCAAAGCGGATTCAGATATGACTATGAAAAAAAAGATGTCATAAAAGCCATCAAACAGCTCGAAGAAATTCTTCCTCAGCAGTCGCCGGTTGAGATTCCCAAAGATGACGAAAAAAAACTGCGCAAGATTATAAAGATTTTTGAAAAACAGTATCAAAATACGGTTGAAGAAATTGCTGGGATTGTAAATGATGTTGCATCACAATTACCAAAAAGAAGAGAAAGAGTTCAACATGTTGGGCTGTTTGGTTATTCACGGGGAGTCGGAAAAGTAAAATTGCCGCGCGCAATCGGTTTTACCGGCGCACTCTACAGTATCGGCGTTCCGCCGGAGCTTATCGGAACAGGAAGAGGACTGGCCGAAATTGAAAAAAAAGGATTACTGCCGATTCTTGAAAAATATTATTTGAATCTAAAAGCAGATCTCATTCGCGCCGGAAGATTTCTCAATAAAAAAAATCTGAAAAAATTGAGCTCCAATTCAAAAGTCTGGACCGAGGTTCAGAAAGATGTTGAATTCATTGAAAAATATTTGCATCAAGAACTTGCTCCGGTAACCAACGAAGAGATTCAACATACAAAAACTGTCGAAGGCTTATTCGACAAAGTTGCAAACAAAAAATCTGCTCAAGAATATATAACTCAAGCCGCAATATTACGCAGAAGTCTGGGATAATTACATGTCATCCTGAAGTCCACGATCCCGATTCATCGAGGATCGGGACAATAGCCTGCCTGCCGCAGGCAGGGATCTTTTTTATACTTCTGTAATATAATTCTCTATTTCCTTCCATGAATGCATACGCTTAATCTTCTTCGACAACCTGGCGCCGCGGTTCCACGGCTGGTCATATAATAATACATCTATGTTGGCCTCGGCACAGTCGCGGGCAAACACCAAATGATCGTCGATCATAAGCTCCGCTCCAACTATCCGGCATATTTGGGACTTTGTTTTGCTTTTGCTGCCTTTTGCCGAAACCTGGTTTGTGCATAAAACATCGGTAAACATTCCCGGGAAATTTTTTTTAATCCATTTCTGCGTTTTATGATGAAACTCATCTGGCCGGGAAGTAATGAGATACAATGTATGCGATCGGGAAATGGATTTGATTGCTTTCTGCGCTCCTGGCATGAGCGGCATATTTTCTAGATATTGAGTATCGTAGAATCCAAACAGTCGTTTTACCACTTCTTCTTCATCAACATTCCAGACTTCCCTGAGATCATGGGTGTTATATGCTTTGAGCGGATAGGAAGTTCCGTATGCTTCATTGTGGAATTGGTGCAATGAAACACAAAAATCAGCCAGCACTGAATCAAGATCAACTCCAATTTTCATAAAGTTATTTTATACCATACAAATGAATTCCGTGGTACAATATCCTCCACTATGAGAACAATTGGACTCATTGCTCTAATCGCCGTTTTATTTGCATCCCTCTTTAAAGTTGCCGGGGCGGATTTAACAAACAACGTAACCGCCGTTGCCCTCATGGTACTTCTGATCTCTCTCTTTTCTGATTTAAAAGACTTTAACTTTTGGGGGTTGAAGGGAACAGCCAAAGAAGAAAAGAAGCTAAAAGATCTGAAGGGTGAAGAGGGGATAAGCCAGACGAAACAGCCAAAAGTTACCGAAAACAAAGTTCAACAGGTGATGCGGCAGGAAACAGTTGTCTTAATGGATAATGAGAAAGGAAATTTTCTGGCGCTTGCCTTCGATATTGAACGCCTCCTGCGGATCGGCGCAGCTGTGCTTGCCGGCGAAGCAGATCCTTCAACAATCAATGCCGCAAAAACAATTGAAATATTGAAAAGTAATGGCGTTCTGACTTCTGCAGGCCAAGAACAGATCGAATCAATTCGATGGCTGAAGAATATGCTTATTCAAGGACGCGAAAATGAACTTGCCGAAGACACACTCAAAAATGGAATCGAACTGGCGTATGACTTATATATGGAACTAAAAAACTGGCTTGATACAACTCCTTCGCCAAAATCTTCATCAAAAAAAAATTCTTCAAGATAAAAACTTACAATCTCTTGATGCACGAGGGATAATTAGTATAAGATGATATTCATGAATGTACGATTCAAATTATTCACCACCTTTCTCATCTGCTCGCTCATCCCGCTCGTTCTTCTTATATATTCAACAATGTTTTTTAAAGTAACTTCACAAGACTGGCTCAACCAAGTGCTCATAACAGTCGGCATCTTTGCAGTGTTTTTTTCAGTGATTTTTTCATTACTCACCGCAGAAATCGTTATTGATCCAAGCTATAAACAAACACAGACAGCGGTTAGCAATGCATTGCAGGAGCTGGAACTTGCCAATGCAAAAGTACAGCAGGAAAAAGCACAAGACGAAGTACTGCTGAATAATATCGGCGACGCGGTTGTTGCGGTGGACTGCGATAGAAAAGTAATTTTTATTAACGAAGTAGCAGCAAAAATGATCGGCTGGAAACGCGAAGAAGTTGTCGGCAAAGTGTGGGGGGTAGATATGCCGGGAGTGGTGGATGATCAGGGGAATTCTATTCCGCGTGAAAAACGTTCTATTCACCAGGCCATGACAAAACGCGCCAGCACGTTTGTATCTTTTTATTCGTATATAAGAAAGGATGGGACACGCTTTCCGGTCGCCAATATGTCGGCGCCGATTATCACCAACGGCCAGGTAACAGGTGCAATTGTAGTGTTCCGCGACGTTACACGGGAAAAGGAAATAGACCGCATGAAAACCGAATTTATTTCACTCGCTTCGCATCAGCTGCGCACACCGCTTTCTGCAATCAAATGGTATCTGCGAATGTTGCTGGATGGTGATGCCGGAAAACTTTCCAAAGAGCAGGAAGATTTTGTTCGGATTGTTGATGAATCAAATGAGAGGATGATTTCACTCGTGAATGATCTGCTCAATATTTCACGGATAGAATCTGGAAGAATCATCATTGAGCCTCATCCCACCGATATTTCGACTCTTGTACAAGACAGTATTAATGAACTCAGTATGAAAATGCACGAAAAAGAATTAGTATTCACCGTAAACATTCAGCCGGATATGCCGCTTGTAAATATTGATGTTCAGCTTATTCGACACGTCTATATGAATTTATTATCAAATGCTATTAAATACACTCCGCTTCGGGGAACCATTGCTTTGAAAATCTACAGAAGAGGCGACGAAATTATCTCAGAAATACAGGATACCGGTTATGGAATTCCCAAAGGGCAGCAGAATAAAGTATTTCAGAAATTCTTCCGCGCTGAAAATGCGGTGAAATATGAAACCGATGGAACTGGTCTTGGATTATATCTGGTAAAGGCAATCATAGATTCATCGGGCGGGAAAATATGGTTTAAAAGCCCGACAATTCAAACACCAACGGGTGAAGGCAATGGCACAACGTTTTGGTTCGCTTTACCTATCGAAGGTGTTAATCCAAAAAAAGGAGAGGTATCTCTTGATTCATAAATTTTTTTTACTGGTATAATTAATCTGAAAGTTATAAATTACTTCTTCTATGAAAAAAATACTTATTATCGAAGATGATCCCGTTTTAAATACTGCTTATAAGCAAAAACTGGAAGGAAAGTTTGAAATTATTAGTGCTATCGATGGTGAGACCGGACTGAATCAGGCAATTGGCGAGAAGCCGGAACTTATTATTTTAGATCTTATTCTTCCCGGTTTAGAAAATGGCCTCCATCTTTTGAGCAAATTAAAGAATAATAACACTACAAAAAATATTCCTGTCATTGTCATAACCAATATCGATAATCAGAGCCGTCCTGCCCTTGAGATGGGAGCCGTGGATTACCTGATAAAATCTAACATCGACATGAACCAGGTTGTTGAAAAAATTAATATCTATCTGCGGAAAGTATGAAAAAAATTCTTATTGTTGAAGACGATAAATACCTGGCGAATGCTCATCGGGTAAAACTTTCTAAATCAGGCTATGAAACAATGATCGCCTACGATGGAGAAGAGGCACTGCAAGTATGCGCTACATTTAATCCCGACATAATTATTCTTGATTTAATCATGCCGAATAAAGATGGCTTTTATGTTCTTACAGAACTCAAAAAAAATCCCACCTTTCAAAAAACACCCGTAATTGTTACTTCTAATTTAAGCCAAAAAGAAGATATCGAAAGAGCCATGAAGCTCGGAGCTTCGGATTATATTGTCAAAAGCAATATAGATTTGAATGATTTGATGTCAAAAATCCAGCGGCTTCTCACCCCTTCTAGTGCTTGATAATTTATATACTTGAGTTGACATTTTCTCCTAAACATAGAACAATAATAGATATGTCTGAAGCTGTACAGCAACATCGTACCGAAAATCCGCAAATCATACTTAGTTGGAAAGCACCAATCCGGCCTTATAAAAAACGGGGGAAGAATATAATCAGATTTTTTTTGGCTCTTGCTTTTTTACTTTCTATACTCGTTATTTTCTTAACAGATACCATCCTTCTGATTCCTATATGGTCTGTGATATTTCTCTTTTATGTTCTGACAGTAACGCCGCCAATGGAAGTGGAACATAAGATTACGAAGTTCGGCATAGAAAGCGCCGACACTACCATGCGATGGGAATTGCTTTCACATTTCTACTATACCCAGCGGCTCGGATTTACGCTTCTTACTGTTGTGTCCCATCCGCCGTTTTCCATGCATGCGTATTTTGTTGTTCCAAATGAAGAAATTAAAAAGAAAATTACCGCAACGCTTTCGGAGCATCTGATTTATCAAGAAAAACCGAACCGGACCTTTACAGAAAAAATGATTGGGTGGCTTTCAATGCTCATACCCGAAGATGAATAATTTTCCAATGTGTTACTATTAGTATATTTATAATGATCAGACGCTTCAGAAGATGGATTATGAAAGTTGCTCGAAAATTGCATACAATTGACAAGCAGACTCATGGGTTGGCTTCCACATTTTTAGCGGCAGTAGTTCTTGCAGTATTACTTGTAGGTGCAATTATCGGCACTGAACTTTCCCAAAAAAAAATACAAACGGTATCTAAAGCACAATTAAATAATCCGGATACGGCGGCATGTGCAGCATCATGTCAATCACAATCTTTAAATGGAGTAAATTTCATAGGCGGCGAATGTCTGGGACTTTGTATGGATCCTCGATCTGAATTTACCAATACTCAGTTCACCTGCCAAGGAGCATCTGCTTGCTGCTGTTACTTACCTGCTGCTACATGTAACTCGGATTGTGTAACAGCTGGCTATACTTCTGGTAGTTGTCAGCCCGGATCAGTCGTTCAGGGAGGGGCAATCTGTAGCACCGGAGGAACATCCGTTTATTCTGCAGGCTGTAACGCTACCGAAGCGTGCTGTTGTATTTTCACAGGAGCAACCGCGACACCTACTCCCACAACCGGATTCCCTGCAACATGCGGATGCCCGGCAAATGCTCCTTTTCAATGTGCTCAAATTGGAACAACTACCATAAATTGTTTAAACACGCCTCCCGCAAGTGGATGGAACTGCCGTGATTGTAGAATTACACCAACAGCAATACCGACACCTACATCATATCCATTTCCTGCTACGTGCACGTGTACCGGAGTTAATCATTTTCAATGTCAACAAAAAAATTCTGCGACAGCCCTCTGTTCTCCAGATCAATCCACTACATATCCGCCAACGGGACCTGGTGGATGGAATTGCCGTGACTGCGCAACTATTCCAACTGCAACACCTACAACTGCTCCAATTGCTACCCCAGCAACTGCCTGCGGACAAAATTGTTATCAAAGCGGCGCAGGAGATGATGGGTATTGTTCCAATACGGCCAATACCTGTCCAAATGGAGGGACATTAAATACGACATTCAGTTGCATGGCTAATCGGCAAGCGTGTTGTTGTGTGTATATTTCTCCTGCACCAACGGCTACCACTGGTCCAACCGCAACAGCGACTACTGTTCCACCCACTGCGACAGCAACTACCGTACCACCTACTGCAACACCAGCGGCATGTACAGCAGGAACCTGTAGTTATGGATATGTATGCATACAGCCACAAAATATTTGTGCTACCGGTACGCCAACCCCTACAAACACGGCAGCTCCAACCTTGCCGGCAACTCCAACTTGTTTCAATCCTACACCTCCTGTATGGAGCCCGGGCGTAACACGAAGCGGTGATACAATAACGGTGGCATGGAATAATCAGATGGATGGGCTAAAATCTAAAGTCGAAGTTTGCGTCAACGGCGGCGGAACATGCCAGGTTATTTTCGACGGCACCAGTCCCGCATCAAACAGTGTCCAAAAAACTATTATAGGTATCTCGACTAAAGATATTATCGTTCAAATGACGAGCACAAACACACAGTGTGGCTCGACCAGCGACTTAGCCAGTCAATATTTAGCTGCAAATGCATCGGTAGGAGTTAATGTTGCTCCAACAATAGTCTATTCCAATGGTACACCAGCGTGGTTAATCGCGGGCGCAGCATTTATCGTAGTCCTTCTTATAACAGTGGCCATCGTGGCGATGTAATTCTTCCTGAGATTTTAAAGAAGAAAGAAGAGTTAAGAAAGAAATATATCAGAGAGATTCTTTTATGATGGTTCCAAAAACCGGCAGTGAAATTTCTTTAATTCCAAATACCCGGCCCCACCGTATCACTCCTTCATCGGCCGAAACGAGCATGGCATCTTGTTCCTTGGCAAGCATAATTAAATCCAAATCTGCAACACTATCTAAAAATCCAAACCGGGTTGCCTGGCGGTACCGGTCGCGAAAATTTTTCGTGACAGGACCAATAGCCATTTCAAAATCTTTTTTCTGCGGAAATTCGCGGCCTGCCATTGTTTTTCCTGCCTGCTGAATTGATTCATCGCCAATCGTTAAACCGCGGTAACTGCGGGTGCGGATGTCATCGACAATCTGATAGAACACAGCCGCTGGTAGATTGATATCATGAATATGCGGCGATTTCACAGAAATAACTTTCAAAAAATCCTGAATAAATGGCTGTTCTTTATCGTCGAAAAAAGTCAGGAATTCTTCAACAATCTTAGGCGGCACAAAAAACTGTGCTTTTTTGGCATTGGTCAAACTTCGGATCCCTTTGGTGATAGTGATTACCACATCTTCCGTTTTATTTCCCAAGCCCAAGCCGGCTTCCATGTTGAAAAACAAATTGGTGTCGAGAATATAGCTGTTCATACTGATATGTTACCACATATATTATAAAGGAACTGACTTCTAATGTAAGTCGCTAGGTGGCAGGAGCGAACAGTTTCGAAAGCGCGGAGCAAGTGTTCTGAACGAGAGGGAACCATGGTTAACATAAACCGATGACACTACCAATATACGAGACTGATTGCGAGCACTTTCGAAATGGAGCGACTGGCAGAATCTAGCGACTTACATTTTGTAACTTTACACAATTATTACCAGATTCCGCAGACATTTTATTCAATTCATGTGACACTTGCCTCATCGTTCAACTTTTTTTTGCAAACCGCACCCGAAAAATATATAGGTCTAAAAAAATGAAATTGATACACTTTGACTACTTGAAATCCTACCAATAGCGGTCTATTCTAATTAGTGGCACAACATATAAATTATGCACTGTATCTTTTGCAAACATACCGACACGGAAGTCATCGAAACCAGGCCTTCCGACGACGGACGAACCATCCGAAGAAGGCGATTGTGCCCGGTATGTAAAAAACGATTCACCACGTATGAACGGATAGAAGAGCTTCCGGTGTTGGTGATCAAACGCGACGGACGGCGCGAACGATTCAATCGCGATAAATTAAGGGGCGGTATGCTTAAGTCTGCAGAAAAAACAACCGTTACTGCAGAACAGGTAGAGCATATCGTAAACGAGATTGAATCAAGCGTCACTCAGCGGGAAAATGCTGAAATTGAAAGCCAGGCAATCGGCGACATGATCGCCGTACGGCTTAAAAATATAGACAAAGTCGCCTATATTCGATTCTCTTCAGTATTTCGACGATTTGTCGACGTTGAAGAGTTTGAAAAGGAGTTAAAAAAATTATTGTAAGGTAATTTCTCTAACTTTAAATTCTTTATAAGTTTTATTATTCGTATGAAATTGACAGGCATTTCGGAGAAAGTATTTCTCGACCGATACTCATTAAAAAATAAAAAAGGTGAACCGCAGGAAAAAACTCCTGATGAAATGTGGAAACGGGTTGCAAAAGCAGTTGCAGTTATGGAAAAAAAAGAGGTGCGGAAGAAATGGGAAAAAGAATTTTATCAGGCAATGAAAAACTTCAAATACGTTCCAGGCGGACGGATCTTGGCTGGCGCTGGAACTGGGTATAGCGTAACCTACTACAACTGTTTTGTCATTCCTTCTCCAAAAGATTCACGGGGTGGAATTTTAGATACATTAAAACAAATGGTTGAAATTATGGCCCACGGCGGCGGTGTGGGATTTAATTTATCATCACTCAGACCTCGAGGAATGCGTGTCGAAAAAGTAAATGGATATTCCTCAGGCCCCATGAACTGGGCGGAACTGTTTTCTGTCGCAACACGCGATATTATTCAACAGGGTGGAACACGCCGCGGAGCACTCATGCTTATGATCTGGGACTGGCATCCGGACCTGGAAGAATTTATTACTGTTAAACAGGATTTATCACGAATTCTAGGAGCCAATCTTTCGGTCTGCGTTTCTGATTCGTTCATGAAAGCAGTCGAAGATGATGCGGACTGGCCGCTTGTTTTCCCCGATACTCATGATCCGGAATATGATGCCAAATGGAACGGTGATATCGAAGAATGGAAAAAGATGGGCAAAAAAATCAATGTCCATAAAATTGTTAAGGCCCGCAAAATTTGGGACTTAGTTGCCGAAGCTGCATGGAAATCAGCCGAACCGGGAGTTGTGTTTATGGAGCGCTGCAACAAAATGTACAACAACTGGTACTGGAATAAAATTAATGCCACCAACCCGTGCGGCGAGGAACCACTGCCTCCATGGGGCGTTTGCAATCTCGGATCAATTAATTTATCGGCTCTTGTAAAATTCAGCGATATTGACCGAAAAGGAACCTTCGACTTTAAAGAGCTGAAAAAAATTGTCCGCGCTGCAGTACGGTTTCAGGATAATGTGATCGACATGGATCCATATATTTTTGAAGGCATCCGCAAAACCCAGCTCGAAGGAGAACGGAGAATCGGGCTCGGAACAATGGGAATTGGTGATACTCTCATCAAACTGCATCTTCGCTACGGCTCCGATGAATCTCTTGCTTTCATCGAAAAAGTGTACAAGCTGATTCGCGATGAAGCATACAGCGCATCGGTAGAAATTGCCGCCGAAAAAGGATCGTTCGGAAAATTTGATGCCAAAAAATATCCGGAAGGACTTTTCATAAAACAACTTCCGGAAGAGATCCGAACTGATATAAAAAAGCGCGGAATCAGAAATTCATTGCTTCTTATGCAGGCGCCGACTGGATCAACTTCGCTTATGTCCGGTACAACTTCGGGCATTGAACCAGTGTATGAATTTGAATTCATCCGCCGCGACCGGATTGGCGAACACATCATCCGCCACCATTTATATGAACAGTGGTACAAAAAACATGAACAGGAAATTAAAGAAGGAAAAGTCAAAAAACCAGCATGGTTTGTCAGTGCTAATGATTTAACACCCGAAGATCATGTGAAAGTTCAGGGCGTCATTCAAAAATATGTTGACGCTTCTATTTCAAAAACCGTAAATGCACCAAACAGCCACACTGTTGAAGATGTGAAACGACTGTATAGTTTGGCGTACAAACTTGGTTTGAAAGGTGTTGCCTATATGCGCGACGGGTCAAGAGCCGGCGTACTTTCTAAAATCGAACCGAAAAAGGAAGAAGCCAAACCCACACCGCCTGTTCCTGCATACTCGGTGAAACCGCGGCCGATGGTTGTACATGGTTCAACATACAAAATCGGCACCCCGGTAGGCACCGCGTTCATCACAATAAATACGAATGAAGATGATGAACCTTCAGAAGTGTTTATAACCGTCGGAAAAGCAGGCACCGATGTAAACGCCATGGCCGAGGGAATCGGGCGCGTAATCTCTGTTGCTCTTCGCTTTACCGCGCATCTTACACCCGAGGAACGAGTAAAAGAGATTATTGGACAGTTACAAGGCATTGGCGGCACACGGCCGATGGGATTTGGGAAGGATAGAATTCTTAGCCTTCCTGATGCCATTGCAAAAGTTTTGACAATGCATTTTGTGAAGCATAAAGCGGCACAAAAACTTGCTGCATCCAATGGAAACGGCAATGGCAACGGAGATGCAAAAATTCTCCTTGCTAAAGCAGAAGGAAACGGCTCGGCAAAAGGAGCACTCGTAAGCCAGGTTACCCAGCCGTCGCTTATGCCGGCAACCGCAACAGCACCAGCGCATTTTGACATCTGCCCCGACTGCGGCAACACAACTCTTGCCAACGAAGAAGGCTGTTCAAAATGCTACAGCTGCGGCTATGCAGCATGTTAAATAAGTAATTTTTGTTATTATTGAGAGGAATCTTTTGCAGTAAACACACTGCAAAAGATTCCTCATTTCGTAAATATTTATCAAAAATTAAAAAGCGAAGATACAATTCTTTTGCGATTTGAACGGCATGACCACAGTCTGACTCGACAGCTAAATTATCTAATTTTAACCAGGCAAGAATATGAAAGATAAATTAATAAGTTTTACTAGTTGCGTAAGTATCTTTCAACCCAATTTACAAAGAAGTTTTGGCACAATTTCACCTGTAAATATTATTTCTGGACCTAATACCTCACAACTTTATTCTTGGGCAGGTAGTGTCTCTTACACTTCTCTGCCAAGTATTGCTTTTGGAACCATCGATAGATGGAGACTTGATCCAATTGACCCTTTACCTCTTAATCGAGATCAATGGGTTCTATGGTCTACGGGAACAGCAAATTTGGTAAGAGTAAAAGAGACTGAAAAATTAAAAATCCCAAATCATTGGTCATCATCACTCCCATCAAGCATAAGTAATCAGTCTCCGAAGTGGGTGGGGAAATTTATTGACAAAATTATTAACGAAGAAAATGAGTAGAAAAAATTAATTTATGAAAAATTCTGAGAAAAAGGAAAAATTAGTAAATGAACTGTCTCATCTTTATAAAAAAATAGATGTAAATCGACTCTACGGCTTCCCAAACCAAAAAGATAATCAACATTGGCTTGCAGATGTGGCTTCTGTTCTAAAAAATCTCGATGAAAATGATTATCATGAGTTTGTTAGATTAAGCAAAACCGTTGGCCTATCTGGATCTCGTGAGGAGAGGAAAAAGGCAGCTCAAGAAATAAATCAATTTTTAGCTCGGAAAACTGCTGAATGGAGTAGGTATGATTTCAGTAGTCTAGACGTTATAGACAATAGCCCAAAGCTAATGTTTGGAGAAGCCGGAAGACCCGGGCAACCTGGTGGAGGAGGGACTGTATACATAAATGGTCAAGTTGTAAATATTACTGATTCTGCGCGAATAAGTGCTGATGGTGGTAGAAGCTATTCGACTCATGGAAATAATAGCCCTATCATTCAAAATATAGTTAAAATACAGAATTTAGTTTCCCAACTAGAATCCGAAGTTGAACAAAATTATAATGCGTCTGATAAGAAAGAAGTAGAAACGATAATCCAAGAGTTAAAAATTTCAGCAATTGAAGGAAATGAAAACAAATTTAAGAGGTTAGGAGGAATTCTGCTTACCAGAGGAGCTGAATTCGCTCAAATAGCATCCTTAATTGTTCAACTATTAGTTCTCAGCATCGGTGTAAAATAATTAGTAAATTTATGGATCCCCGTCACGGTCTCGATGAAATCGGACCGAGGACGAGGATGACAATACCTATGCCAATTTATACAAAAACCGGAGACAAAGGAACCACATCACTCTTTGGCGGCAAACGCCTCTCAAAAGCCAATATCCAAATCGAAGCATACGGAACGATAGACGAACTAACGAGCTTCCTCGGCATGATCTGTGTAAAAATACAATCCAAAAAAGAACAGACATTCTTCACCACTATTCAAAAAGACCTCTACCAAATAATGGGAGATTTAGCCGGATACAAAAGTCCTATAGAATCACTTTCCCCAAGAATCACATTATTTGAACAAACAATCGACACACTCGAAAAAAAACTCCCCAAACTCAACCGATTCATATTACCCGGAGGAACAGAGCTTTCGGTTTGGTTTCATATTGTCCGCACTATCTGTCGCCGCGCCGAACGAAATGTGGTGGCGCTTCAGCAAACAAAAAAAATTGAAGAAAAAACCTTATTGCTCATTATTCAGTATTTAAACCGATTATCAGATCTCTTGTTTACCTATGCACGCTGGTATAATAGGGAACACGAACTAATTACCTAAAACCATGAAAAAAGCTATCGCGCCAACTATCGCCATGTTCATACTCATCTTTTTCGGAATTATTGCTTTCAACGTTAATAATGCATCTCAACCAAAAGTTAAAGGAGCAACAACAGAAAAGGTAATGCAGAAAATTACTATTCAGCAAAAAGCAACTGCTCCCGAAGGTGCCATTTTAAAAAATCAAAAACTAACAATCGAAAACGGCAAAACCGCCTTAGATCTTTTACACAAAACAACCACCATACAAACAGAGGGTGAAGGGAAGAACGCATTTGTTGTCGAGATAAACGGGAGAAAAGCCGACCAACAAAAACGCGAATTCTGGGCGTTTTATGTAAACGGCAAACAAGCCGAACTCGGCGCCGGCTCGTACATAATCAAAAACAATGATGCTATTGAATGGAAAATCGAAAATTATTAAAGAGAGATTCTATCCTCTCGATTATTTTTAATGAGCGAAGTAATCAAAATTTATGAGTGAGTTGCTGTTTGAGGAGCCGACACTAGCGACGAGTTAACTCACGAATAAATTTTCGATTACGAGCGAAAAATAAGACTATGAAACATATTCAACAATTCTATATTCCCGCTTTAATCATTATCACCGCAGCCATTATGCGGCTGTTACCTCATCCGCCGAACTTTGCCCCAATCGGCGCGCTTGCCCTTTTTGCCGGCGCACACTTAGACAAAAAATCCCGCTTCATTCTCCCGATTTCAGCCATGGTTATATCTGATATTTTTCTCGGATTCGACGCAACAACCCCAGTGGTATACATCAGCTTCATTCTGATAATTATGATGGGATTAATATTAAAACATAAAACCAATACTGGACGATTAATCATGGTCTCTCTTCTTTCTTCTCTCTTATTTTTTATTGTAACTAACTTCGGCGTCTGGGCCTTAAGCACCATGTACGCAAAAAATTTCTCAGGACTCATGCAGTCATATGCCATGGGTATTCCATTCTTCCGAAACACAGTTCTGAGTGATGTACTGTATAGTTTTATTTTCTTTTATGGATATCGATTCATCAATTCTGTTGTCCCTCATTTCTTACGAAGTTCAGCAAAATCTAGAATATAATAGAAACAATTGTTAAGTTTTGGCTAGAGTAGCGAAAGTTTGGGAACGCCGTGCAAATCGGCGACTGTGCCGCAGCGGTAATCCACGTATGGTGGAGAGTCCGAAGACCAACTAGCCATGTACCCCGAGCAGGGAATAGTATGACAGAACTTGCCAGATTTGGCTTTGACGGAGCAAAAGAAGCAGAACGACTACAAGCTATTCAACAAAAATCTCCGGAAACAGCTATTCAAGAACTAACAAACAATCTTGCATCACTTACTCATGAAGTCCTTAAAGACGACCCTGTTTCTTCTCCGTATGAATTATATTTCGGAAAGAATGGATCGGATAAAGTGTATAGCGATAAAAAAAGAACAGAAGAATTTTCTATGGAAAAACAGTTTGATCCGGGAGAACGGGGGAACGCACCGCTCGAAGCATTTCAGAACAGTACTCTGCTTGCCCGACTATATCCGGGGAAAATGGTTCTTTCCTTAAGCCTTGCTGGTAAGGCAGGTTTCGATAATAATCCGGAAAACAGCTTCAACAAAATTAGTTACGATACCATACAGTTTTATCATATGGTTTACGATAGAAATCAGGATAAAATTTTTGCTTCAGCGATTACTGCATCCAATGAGGATCTTGCTGTACACATGATGGAAGAGTTCGGGCTTAAACCACCTAAAACAGGATATTTCGATCCATATCTTCAGCAATTAAAAGATTCCGGACAACTAAACAACACATTTACTCATGCCGACTTACTTCAGGCTTCGCGAGTGTTGTATTACCTACGAAGTCCGGTTGTTACGGGTTTGAGTATAGATCAATATGTAAACACCCTTACATCTAGATTCGGCGGAGAAGTTTTACATACTAATAAGTCAAAAAAATCTTATACAGTACATGATATTATGCACGATTTATACGCCAAAGTAGACGATGCGTATCAGGGAAGAAAACCATCAGAGAAGATTGTTGAAAAAGTCATTGCAGAACTTCAAACACAATACGGCAATACCTGGTCAAAAGACATTGTGGATCGCGCTTATTTTTTAACAATGAAATATTATGCACTGGCACATAATATAGGGAAAATAGAACTGGCGGGTTCGTGCGGAGGCAGTACTATTACAGTAAACGAATTAGATGCGCTATTGGGAGATATAAGTTCAGTCACCTCGCTTATGAATCCTGGCACGGTGT
This sequence comes from uncultured Gammaproteobacteria bacterium, assembly GCA_964490875.1. Lineage (GTDB taxonomy): Bacteria > Patescibacteriota > Microgenomatia > UBA1406 > GWC2-37-13 > CAYYYG01. The sequence goes on along the minus strand of CAZBEF010000005.1, from coordinate 109,563 downwards.
TAAATCCATTTACTTCACAGGGAAGACTATGGCAGCAGGATGTTTTAACATCGGTCGGAATAATGACTTCTTCTTCATGTGAAAAAATGGGCTGCAATCATAGGGAAAAACATTTTCATTGCCCTGATAAAAAACAAGGCGGCTGTGGAAAGCCAATTCCTTCGGGAAAAGGATTTGATACCTGCCCGCATTGCAAACTCTCAAAAGAAAAATACGCTGAAATGACAGGTATAAAATGCTAAATTTGATACAATCAATCTATGGATCCTAAAAACCACACATCGGTGAGCCACATGGTGCCTTCTCAGAACACAAAACCGGCAGCGCCACAGCATTCACGCCCTCCGGAGTCCGAACCATTTTCACCATCAAAAGATCATGTAGAAATTCACGAAGTGGTTGAACATGAAATAACCGATAAACAGGTACAGCCTCATGTTGAAGTAAAAAAAGATGTACCGCAGATTCCACCTGATTTGCAAAAAATGGGAGTCACCACCAACGCTACTTCTTCGTTTTCTACTTATCAGAAATTAAAGCTTCCTCTTGATGAAAGTAAACTGCCGGCAGCATTAAATTCACCATTATCTGAATCTATCCGCTGGCTTGGAGAATTTACACAATATCTGATTTATCAGTCAAAAGGTTCGATTCAATCAACACATAAAAATATCGTCGCAAATTTCTTCCGTATGATAGGGAAAGATCTCGGAAAATAAAATTTAAGAAGTAGTAACTTTCTTTATTTCCTCTACAAACTTTTCTTTTCCCATGGCACCGACAAACTGATTGGCAACTACACCATTTTTGAAGATCATAAATGTCGGGATGGAAAAGACTGAATATTGAGCAGAAAGCTCCTGATTGGCATCGACATCAATTTTTACAAACTTGACATCCTTCATTTCATTAGAAATTTCTTCGATGATAGGCTCGGTCATTTTGCAAGGGCCGCACCATTCAGCATGAAAGTCGACAAATACAACCCCCTTATAATCGAGTACTTCCTTCTGAAAATCTGCCTGCATGATATCTGTTGTTGCCATAATAATGTATGAATAAAATAATGTACCACTAATTGTAGCTTTTGATTTTCAAAAAGTAAAGTTCAAAGATCACAAACAAACTTTCACATTGCATGAAGGTAAAAATTTTAGTATAGTTGTGAATATTTCACATACATCTTAAGAATGTATGACTTATATATGCAGCTACAATTGTATATAAATTGTAAAAACCAGCCCGCCGATGAGCGGGCTTTTTTAATGTGTGTAACATATACGTACATTCATATATGAAATCATTGCAGGAAGAATGTGGAATCGTCGCGCTATATAACGAGAGAATGAAAGAAAATGTGTCGGTTGCGCTCATGGCAGCCGACGGAGTACAGCATCGCGGACAAAATGGCGCCGGAATGGCGCTCCGGACGAAACAGGCAATAGAACTCTACAAAGGAAACGGTTTACTTCATGATATATTTACGGCAAAGGTTGTCAAAAAGTTTATCAAACCATCGCGCTGGATTCTTATTCATACCCGTTACGGAACATTCGGGAATTACTTAAAGAAAAATCTTCAGCCCTGCACTGTGCGCGCCAAAACAGGCGAGCGGATTGTGGTTGCGCATAATGGTGAATTTGCGGGAGTTGATGAGATGAAAAAGAATCTCCGCAAACCGCTTGCCGAAGGCATAAGCGACACCTACCTCTTTACCGAACTATTGAATCATGCCGAAGGAAAAAACTGGGATGAAAAAGTTTTGAATATCCTTTCCAGAACAAAAGGATCATATAATCTGGTGATTGGCATTGATGACGTGCTGTACATCGCCCGCGATCCATTCGGCATCCGGCCGCTTTCAATAGGGAAAAAAGAAGATACATGGATGATTGCTTCTGAAACTCACGCATTTGATAAGGTTGATTTTCCTGTTAAGCGCACTGTTCGAAAAGGAGAAGTAATCAAATTCAGCAAACAGGGACTGACAATATTAAACAGCGAATCGATCGGCATGCACCATTTTTGTGATTTTGAATGGTCATATTTCAGCCGTCCCGATTCTTTGCTTCCCGTTCATGAAAAGAAACAAGATGACGCCTGGCTTTCGGTAAATGCATTCCGAGAAAAATGCGGAACGACTATTGCAAAAGAATCTCCCATTAAAAATGCCACGTTTGTAATCGGACTGCCCGATTCCGGAATTGCAGTTGCCATTGGCTATGCGGCTGCACTCCGGCTTCCATACCGGCAGTTGGTAATTCGCGATCACTATGATCCGAATGCCAAAAAACGGTTATTCATGGGCGATGAAGAAAAAAATAAAATCGGCAAAAAAGTATTAGGGAAGCTTTCGTTAGTTCCCGATAAAGATGCGTGGAAGAATGCAATTGTAGTTTTAGGTGATGACTCAATTGTCCGTGGCAATGTTTCACAGCAGATTACCCAGGCAATTCTCGATTTGGGAGCGAAAGAGGTTCATTGGATTGTGGGGTTTCCGCCGGTGCAGCATAAATGCCATTTAGGGGTAAGTCTGCGGACTCATGAAGAGCTCATAGCCGCCAGACAACATGGCGATCCAAAAAAAATAGCTCGCGAATTGGGAGCAAAAAGTGTAAACTACATCAGCCATGTTGGTTTTATCCGGGCGCGGCTGCTTTCCGGGAAGATTACCGTTCCTGAGAATGAAAAAGAAATTTTCCTCAGAAACGGCGGCTGCGGCGGATGTATAACCGGGATATATCCGGTCGAGTATGATGGAAAACATTTCTCAGAGTATACCCATATGCAAAAATCATCGAATAGTTTTTTGCATAAACCGTTTATAAAAAAACGTCCCATTGTTCTCGACGAATTTGAGCAAGTACCAACACAAACTACCCTATGAAAACAGCTCTCCTTATATCCGGCGGCGGAACAACGGCCGAAGCGGTAATAAAAGCCGCCCGTGATAAACGCTTTAAAAAAATAGAACCCATCCTTGTTATAGCAAGCCGGCCAGACGCCGGAGGAATTAAAAAGGCGCAAAATCTTGGCGTAGAAACTCAAGTCATTAATCCGGCCGACTTTTCATCACCGCAGCGATTCAACGAACTATTGTTAAAAGCACTTTTAGACCGCCATATAAAACTGGTTTCTCAAAATGGGTGGCTGCCTTTGACTCCGGCTAATGTTGTTGAAACATATCGAAAACGAATTATTAATCAGCATCCGGGGCCGCTTGATCCGGGCCGTGATATTGACTTCGGCGGACGGGGAATGTACGGATCGCGGGTTACCGCCGCACGGCTTGCCTATCTATGGGCAACCGGAGACGATAGATTTACCGAAGCGACAACCCATTTTGTAACCGAAGAATTTGACCGTGGCGAAATAATCCGTGCCGTACGGATGAATCTGCCTGCTTTAAGCAGAATTATTTCGATTGCAGAAATGACCGCGAAACCGCAGCCGCTTATCGAAGCAACCGCGCAAGTCCAGGCAGCGCTTCTTCCGGTTGAACACGAAAATGTAATTCAAACTCTTATTGATTTTGAAAATGGAGAAGCGTACGGACATGTCAGGCCGGCGCCGCTTATACCTGAAAAATATTACAACATTCTTTCTGAAGCAAAACAGTTAGCTATTCAACTCTTTCCAAATGGATAAAAAAACGGTTCTCATAATCGGCTCCGGCGGCCGTGAACATGCTATAGCTTGGAAATTAAAACAATCAAATCGTGTCAAAAAAATATTCATCGCCCCCGGAAACGGCGGGACGGAAACTATCGGAGAAAATGTAGCACTGAATATTAAAAATAATACAGAGATAGTGGAATTGGCGAAAAAAAATTCTATAGATCTTGTTGTGGTTGCGCCAGACGACCAGCTGGCAGCTGGACTTGTAGACGATCTTTCTGCGGCAGGAATTAAAGCATTCGGACCAACAAAAGCTGCTTCTCAAATCGAATGGTCAAAAGCATTCGCGAAAAAACTGATGAAAGACGCTCGTATCCCGACCGCCCGATACGAAAGCTTCACCGATTACACCAAAGCTCAACAATATCTGGCGAAACAACAGATGCCTATTGTCATCAAAGCAAGCGGACTGGCATTGGGAAAAGGAGTTGTCATTGCACAAACAAAACAAGAAGCAGACCAAGCCCTTAAAGAAATAATGATCGATAAAATTCATGGAGAAGCCGGCTCAACCGTTGTTATCGAAGAATTTTTAGAAGGACAGGAGGTTTCCTTTCATGCATTTTGTGATGGAAAAACTGCGGTGCTTTTCCCGACATCGCAGGATCACAAACAGATTTTCGACAAAGACCGCGGGCCAAACACCGGAGGCATGGGAACAATCGCGCCGGTACAGTGGGTAGATGAAAAACTTTTCAAAGAAGTTGAAACATTAGTGGTAAAACCTCTCATAAATACTCTGCAAAAACAAAAGATTCCATTTGCCGGCGTGTTATACCCGGGAATTATCGTTACGAAACATGGTCCGAAAGTGCTTGAATTCAACGCCCGCTTCGGCGACCCGGAAACTCAGTCGTACATGAGGCTTCTTGAAACAGATTTGTTGGATATTTTTGAAGCATGCATAGATGGAACACTAAAAGATTTACGGATTCAATGGTCTAAACAATCTGCCTGTTGTATTGTAATTGCTTCAAAAGGCTACCCGGCCACTTCACAAAAAGGAATTGAGATTCAGGGAATAGATACTGCACAAAAAGATAAAGATATTGTCGTCTTTCATGCCGGAACAAAAAAGGTAGATGATGCTTTCGTGACAAACGGAGGGCGAGTGTTGGGTGTTACTGCAATTGGAAAAAACCTGAATGATTCTCTAAAAAAAGCATATGCAGCTGTTGAAAAAATAAAGTTTAACGGAATGCAGTACCGCCGCGACATCGGCAAAAGAAAGCCACCTGTGTTTAAAAAATTTTAGTCTTAAAAAAAGAATATTTCTAATATTAGTGAGCGAAGATACAAAATTTTTTACAATCGCCTGGGCCCCACAGCAGTGGGTGAGGCGGTAAAAAATTTTCGTATCGAGCGAACCTTAAAGAATCTTGTAGAATCTATCAGATTTTCTAAATATAATAAATTCACCACCATCAAATACCTCTCATAATATTTGTTACAATACCATATGCCGCATAGACTTGAGATAACCTCAACCGTCCCGGACACACGCGCACAAATTCGCAAAAAAAAATTCAATAACCTTGAAATCTCAGGCACCATAATAACCGTTTCTATCGTAGATGTTTACACGATCGACAAACACTTTTCCCCAAAAAATCTGGGAACAATCGCCTCCATACTTTCAAATCCCGTTACACAAAACGCACAGTTTCAACCGGCCAACCCTTCGCAATTTACATATGCAATTGAAATCGGTTTTCATCCGGGAGTAACCGACAATGTTGCTGCCACGGCTCGCGAAATGATCGAAGATGCTCTCGGTCTTACATTTTCGGAAGGAGAAAATGTTTATACTTCACAAACTACATTTATTGATGGAAAAATAACCGCTCAAGACGCCGCAACTATTGCTGCCTCACTCCATAATCCTCTTATTCAACGGGCGACCATCAAGACATATGCACAGTATAAAAAAGACAAAGGAATGGGAGTTCATATTCCGAAAGTAACTCTTCATACACAATCAAAAGTTGACACAGTTAATTTAAATGGAAGCGACGAAGATCTTATAGCCATTGGAAAAAAAGGAATTGAGAACACCGATGGAACCCGCCGCGGCCCGCTTGCTCTGGATCTTGCATACATGAAAGCAATCCGCGACTATTTCAAAAAAGAAGGCCGCATGCCCACCGATGTCGAACTCGAGTCGATTGCTCAAACGTGGTCTGAACATTGCAAACACACCATCTTCGCCGATCCGATTGATGAAGTAAAAGACGGACTCTATAAAACGTATATCAAAGCAGCGACCAATAAAATCCGCGCAAAGAAAGGAAAACATGATGTCTGTGTTTCTGTATTTACAGACAATTCCGGCGCAATCGAATTCGATGAAAACTATCTGGTAACCGATAAAGTTGAAACGCATAACAGCCCGTCTGCATTAGATCCGTTCGGCGGTGCGATTACCGGTATTGTTGGAGTTAACCGCGATGCGATCGGTTTCGGTCTTGCGGCAAAACCGGTCATCAACCGGTACGGATACTGCTTCGCCGATCCGAACGATACTTCACCGCTTTATAAAGGACCAAATAAAACGCAAAAAATGCTTTCTCCTCGTAGAATCATGGACGGTGTGATTGATGGAGTGAATGCCGGCGGCAACCAGTCGGGGATTCCGTCGCCGCAGGGATTCATGTATTTTGATTCGCGCTATAAAGGAAAGCCATTGGTGTTTGTGGGAACTGTCGGTTTGATTCCTAAAAAAATTAACGGGAAAAAATCATATGTTAAAAAAGCACAGCCGGACGATTATATTGTGGTCATCGGCGGCCGGGTGGGCTTAGACGGTATTCATGGCGCGACATTTTCGTCGGAGGCGATGGATACCGGTAGTCCGGCAACCGCAGTGCAGATCGGCGATCCGATTACGCAGAAAAAATTGAGCGATGCCGTTGTCAAAGAAGCTCGCGGAGCCGGCCTTTTCAACAGCATAACAGATAATGGCGCCGGCGGAATTTCCTGTTCGGTTGCTGAAATGGCCAAAGAATGTAATGGATTTTTAGTAAAACTTGATACAGTACCATTAAAATATCTCGGTCTTGCTCCATGGCAGATCTGGATTTCTGAATCACAGGAGAGAATGACACTGGCTGTTTCTAAAAATAAATGGAAAGAATTCGCCGCACTTATGAAACGTCGCGGCGTTGAAGCAACAGTAATTGGTGAATTCACCGATTCAGGAAGATGTGTTGTTGAATATAAAGGAAAAAAGATAATGGATGTAACAATGGACTTTTTACATTACGGACTTCCGGTTCGGCCGATGAAAACAACCTACACAAAACCTGTTCATGAAGAACCTAATTTTAAACAACCAGCCAATCTTGAGGCAACACTTTCTGAAATGCTGATGCGGTTAAACTTAGCAAGCTATGAATTTGTATCGATGCAGTACGATCATGAAGTTCAGGCTGGATCGGTGCTGAAACCATTGCAAGGGAGAGGGCGCGTAAATGCAGACGCGACAGTAACCCGGCCCGTTCTTTCTTCAAAAAAAGGCGTCGTTATTTCGCAGAGCTTGTATCCACGCTATGGAGATATTGATACCTATAATATGGCTGCTGCTGCAATAGACACTGCAATCCGCAATGCAGTTGCCGCAGGTGCAGATCCAAATACTCTCACTTTACTTGACAACTTCTGCTGGTGCAGCTCAACCGAACCGGAACGTCTTGGGCAACTTAAGCGTACCGCACAAGCCTGTTATGATTATTCAACCCAATTCGAAACACCATTTATATCTGGAAAAGACAGTATGTTCAACGACTTTAAAGGATTTGATGAAAATGGGAATCCAATAAAAATTTCCATTCCGCCGACGCTTCTGGTTTCTTCGTTTGGCGTTATGACCGACACAACTAAAGCAATTTCGATCGACACAAAATTACCAGGAGATTTAGTATATATACTCGGCGAAACTCACGAAGAACTGGGCGGCTCAGAATATTATGCCATGATGGGTGAAAAATCAAAAAATAATTTCATCGGAAATACCTCGCCGAATGTTGACGCAAAAAAGAACAGAAAACTTTACGAAGCATTTTACAAATGCGCAAAACAGGAATTAATTGCATCAGCAATCAGCGTTGGATTGGGAGGATTGGGAACGGCGCTTGCCAAAACCGCCATTGCCGGAATGTTGGGAATTGATATTTCTCTGCAGAAAATTCCGACAACAACAAATCGTGATGACTATGCATTATTTTCCGAAAGTCAGGGAAGAATTCTTGTAACTATTAATCCAAAAAATAAAACCGCATTTGAAAGACAACTCAAAGGAACTGCATTTGCACAGATCGGAAAAGTCACAAAAAAAACGGACTTTATTGTCAAAGGTTTAAACAATAAACCGATTATAAAAACTAGTATTCAAAAATTATTGAATTCATATAAAAAAAGATTTAAGGATTATTAATAATGAGAGCGAGTAACCAAAATTTGTGAGCGAGTTGCTGTCTGACGAGCCGACTTTAGCGAGGAGTTAACTCGCGAATAAATTTTCGGTTACGAGCGACAAAAATTATGAAACCCCATGCTCTTGTCTTTTCCGGATACGGACTAAACTGCGAAGAAGAAACCAAATTCGCTTTCGAAACTGCCGGCGCAACAGCCGACATCATTCATATTAATGATCTCATAGAAAACAAATCGCTTCTCAAAAAGTACCAAATTATGGCCTTCCCTGGCGGATTCGCATATGGCGACGACACCGGCTCCGGCAACGCCTATGCAAACCGCCTTCGCGGACATCTGTGGGCAGAACTCGAAACATTTGCCAAAAAAGATCATCTCATAGTCGGTATCTGCAACGGATTTCAAATTCTGGTAAATCTTGGACTTCTGCCGGCACTACAATGGCAGTATGGAAGCAGACAGGTCGGACTTCTGCATAACATCTCGGCCCGATATATGGATCGATGGGTGGACATTCAAGCGGTCAACAACTCTCCATGGCTTACCAAAAAAACCCGCTATACTGTTCCCATTGCTCACGGCGAAGGACGGCTGTATGCCTCGAAAAAAACATTAGATGAAATGAAAAAGAAAAAATGTATTGCACTCCAATATATAAAAGGAGAAATATGCGCCTACCAAAATCTGCCAGCCAATCCGAACGGATCTATAGAAGATATCGCAGGGATTACTGACGAATCGGGGAGAATTCTGGGTCTCATGCCGCATCCCGAACGCGCCATGTTTTTCACCCAGCTGCCCAACTGGCCGCTTCTTAAAGAACAGTATAAGCGGCAGAAAAAACAACTCCCGAAAACAGGTCCCGGCCTGCAGATTTTTAAAAATGCCGTAAATTATTTTAAAAAATAAAACGAATTTCGATTGCGAAGATTTATAAATTCATATCGAACGATACATTACTTCTCATGCGCTATAAAGCTCTCATTGTCGACTTTGATAACACAATTGCACAGGACGGAATCATAAATCCGCCCGTTATTGCTGCAATTAAAAAATTCATCGCAACAGGAAACATATTCTCAATTGCAACCGGCCGGCCGTACTACGATGCCATCGACGATGCGTGCAGAATATTAAAACTGCAAACACCTGTCATAACGTATGGCGGAGCGCATATAATTAATCCCGTTTCCGGAAAAATCTTGTGGAAAGAAAATATTGTCGATGAAGAAGCTAAAAAAATCATTCAGTACTTTCAGCAAAAAGATATTTATATATCAATGGAAAGCGAAAGCTGTGTTTACACAACCGACGGTAATAGACTTCCATTGTATGCACCTGACACGCCGGTAAAAAAAATTTCATCCGATGATATTACTAATATCCCTAAAATTCTTATTTCTGCTAAGAAAAATAAATTCCCGGAACCTTACGTTGATCAACTATTAAAAGAAATATATTCGATGTTTAAAGATATTCACGCTATTAAAATACATTATGGAGGTTATTTTGGATTTGATATTACCTCAAGCCGGGCCAGCAAACATATCACAACATTAGAATTATTAAAACTTTTGCATCTAAAGAGCGAAGAAACGGTGGGAGCGGGTGATGGATATAATGATTATCCACTGCTTACCGCCTGCGGTGTAAAAATAGCAATGGGAGACGCACCTCAACAGCTTAAAGATATAGCAGACTTTATTGCTCCTCCTCAAAAAGAAGACGGAATATTAAGCGTAATCGAGAAATACTTCTCTGTTGCTCCCCAGATACCAGCATACTCCGCAGCCTCAAATTGAGCCTGAGGACAGAGTATTAGGTTAAAAAAACCTGTAATATAGGTCTATTTAGCACACTCCAGCTCAAAATATGTCATTACGCTTACTTTAAGCTCTAAATAGGCTATAATCATATCTTATATATAATGTATATTGCCCTTGCATATGGTAACTTCATATGCTATATTATAGGATTATTATGGATCAATACTTTCTTCCTTCGCTTCTTGAGGCCTTTATTAGCCACCTCAAGAGCCAGGATAAATCGCAGCACACCATAGTTGCTTATAAGAAAGACTTAGAGCAATTTATCGGGTTTCTTACAACTCGTGAAAAAAACGACATTCGTGAGATTAAACGGGAAGATATCGAAGCGTTCATAAACAAACTTATTACCGACAACTATACAAAAAAATCTGCTTCACGCAAATTGAACTCAATCCGGACATTTTTCCGTGATCTTAAAAATCAAGGGCTTATTGAAACCAATCCTTCCCTAGATATCTCACATCCTAAATATGCACAGACACCAGCAAGAATCTTAAGTAAACTCGAATATCGAGCGCTCAGGGACCTTGCCAAAGAAGACGCCCGCACCTATGCTCTTGTTGAATTACTGCTTCAGACAGGAATTAAAATAGGCGAACTTGCCGAACTGAGACTTCCTGATATTAAAGAAGAAACACTTCACATTAGGCCATATGGAAAAAATATCGAACGCGATGTGCCGTTGAATAAGGCCGCTAAAAAAGCTCTTGAAGATTATCTTAAGATCCGCCCGGCTTTAAATGACGATCATGTATTTATTACCCGCAACGGTCATCCGCTGCTTATCCGCAACATCAGACAGATCATTGACCGCTGTTTCCGCGAAGTTGAGATAGAAAATGCAACTGTTAACGACTTGAGAAATACATTTATTGCACACCAGCTTATGCGCGGTGCTTCGCTTGAATACATTGCCCGTGTTGTAGGCCACAGACGTTTATCTTCAACCGAACGCTTCTTGAACCTTGTTAAGGAAGAAACCGAAAGAAAAGAAAAACTCGGTCAGCTTTAATTTACTAGTATCGCCTGGGATAATAATGCCGTATGGTAGCCGAACTCACTTTACCGCCACAGGTCAGAGCTATACCACAGCCTCATGAAAAAGCACCTCCTCAAGAATATCTTTTTGACCTGCAAACTCCTAAAGAATATGTTCAAGATGTTTTGAACCGATTACCGACTGCTGAAGAAAGAGCTTACTTTTTGACAATGGCTTATAGCCCCGATCCTGAGATCGTGAACCGTATCACCCGTACTCTCAGCGACAGAGCTTCTAAAATTGGAATTCAAGCAATTTGGGCAAGCGATCGTTATTCCGACCTCATCTTTCGCGAATTGCCGTTACCCAAAGTGTTTCATCCCGTTCGATATAGACGTTGGAAGGAAGAATTAGAAGCTGAAACGGAATTCATGCGAAGAAGCGGAGTAGATGTTAGGTGGCTGAATGATCCAAAAGGGATAGAGAGAGTTGTACCATTTAGTGGAAGGAATCATGCAAAAATGGCAATTATTGACGGGACAGCATGGATTCAGGGACCAAACACTATTGATCCGGGGTTTAGCAAGAATCACGATTGGGTGCTCCGCGTGAATGATCCTGCCGTTGTTGCACCAATGGCTGATGTGTTTTCCGATATTGTCAGTGGTGAATTAAGAAAAAACGGTGAGGACAAAATAATTGCTGCAGGCAATTCAACCATTCTTGTTGATGCAGGAAAACCCGGCAGTTCAGTGATTTTAGACGCCGCAGTTCAAGCTATTGATGCTGCAACAGATAGTATTTACGGATCGAGTCAATTTACACCGGAAGGCCCTGTTTTAGAAGCCCTTTTTCGAGCCGCTGAAAGAGGTATAATGGTAAATTTCCATACGAATGATCCCAGACAATTAGGGTATGCTTACCGCGCTATGGAAGAATATCGTAATATGCGGAAAAGTATGAAGGGAAAGGGAAAAGGAAAGTATGAACAAGAAATAATCAGACGAGAAAAAGGAAGATTAATTCATGGAAAAGGACTCCTCATCGATAATACATGGGCGATGTTTACTTCCCATAACTTTAATCAAAATGGTGTAAAGGCCGGAACAACTGAAATCGCACTCTTAACCCGAGTACAAGAAAATTATAGAATGTCACTCCAATCGAATCTTACTGGAGAATGCTGCATTATTGATTAATGATATACTTGTCATATGAATGCTACAATCTACACCGACGGAGGATCGCTCAATAACCCCGGACAGGCTGCTTATGCATATGTAATTTATTTTGACAACACACTCCAGGAAAAAAAAGGCGAGGCGATTGGCATTGCCACCAACAATATAGCTGAATACACCGGCCTCATTAAAGCTCTTGAGAAAGTAAAAGAGTTAAAAAAAAATCATCAAATAGATAAAATTTTTGTTTACGCAGATTCAGAACTCATGGTCAAACAGTTGAACGGACTGTATAAAGTAAAAAATGGCGAACTGCAGAGCAAGGTATTCACCGTCCGCGGGCTGGAACAGGAAATTGGAACTCCCATAACATACACTCATGTTCTTCGTGAAAAAAATACCGTCGCCGATTCACTCGTCAAAAAAGCATTAGGAAGATAAAAAAGCAGTAATGAACATTTGTGAGCGAGCGAAGATACAATTTTTTTGCGACCCTGGATCTAGTCCGGGGCAGGCTCGGGAGGTTTCGACATATCAGACGCCCACGGCCTGCCCGTCCGAAGTTCCTATCTTATTGGGAACGTAGGCGGGAGACAAAAAAATTCGTATCGAGCGAGCCTTTTTCGATTACGAGCCATAAAGTCTTAAAACTTCTCAAAATGAACACTCTCCTTCGCAATTCCTTTTTCATACAAAAACTGACGAAGAGACTCTACTACTGCACGGCCGCCGCAGACATAATAGTCGATGGCTGATAGCTCATGGCTTATAGCCAATTCATCAAAAGATTTTGTTACTCGACCTAAGGTAAAATACTTTCGATCCGTTTCTGGTATCATGTCTAAATTCGCTTCGCGGGAAAGGCAGATCTTGAAAGAAAAATTGACATCCGCTTCGGCAAGCTTCTTCAATTCTTCAAATAGATACACATCTTTATACGTTTGTACTCCCCATAATAAAATAGACTTCGGACTTCTATCTAACATACACATGATAGGCACAATTCCTGTCCCAGTTGCAAGATAAACTTTCAGATGGTCATTCTCCTTAAAGGTGAATAATCCGGCCGGTCCTTGGAAAATAACTTCATCATGTTCATTCAGCTTCATAAGATATTGAGAAGCTAACCCGTTGGGAAAAATTTCTATCACCATTTCAAAATAGTCGTATACACCAGGCGGTGTAAGAAGGGAGTAGAGACGCCGCGCCATCTGGTTGTCAGCCTGCGGAACCATAAGAATAAGATACTGGCCCGCCAGATACTGGATCTTCTGCCCATTTTCTGTCCGGAACCTGAATAAATAAATATCTGGTGCCAGTTCTTTTTTAAGAACGAGTTGTGTGGTGTATGTTTGAATCATGATTAAGAAGTCGGGGAGAGAATAAACTCACAACTTTGCTCTCTGGTTAATCTCTGCCTCAACCAAATCGCGAGGTCGCCCAAACTTAAGCCGTGAAAGTTGTATCACTGCCTGGGCAATTTTCTCGTTTGCCTGAGCCTTTATTTTAACAATATCTTTCGTAACATCAACAGAGAATGGTGCAACCGGCTCGCCTTCAACAATTGTTTTCATGTATACGTGATATTTTTCAACATTGATAAGATCCGACTCGGTGAATACCGGCTGGAATTCACGCTGCAGATATGAAGCATCGGTTACGCCGACTCTGAACGACATCATGGTACCAACGTTTCCAAAAATTGCATTTTTAACCTCTTCATCCATCTGGCCGATAAATTGGTTTGCCACGGTAAGATTGAGACGATATTTCCGCGCCTCAGAAAGAATGGTCGCAAAATCTGGTGTGGCAAAGTTCTGGAACTCGTCTACATAGAGGAAGAAGTCACGGCGCTGCGGTTCGGGAATTTCCTGGCGGCTCATGGCTGCGACAAGAATTTTGGGAATAAGCACCAAGCCCAAGAAGCTAGAATTTTCTTCACCCAGTTTACCTTTTGATAAATTGATAAGCAGAATTTTTCCTTCATCCATGACATTTCTAAAGTCGAATGCCGATTTAGACTGGCCGATAATGTTACGCATGGTTTTGTTGGTGACGAACCGGCCGAATTTGGAAACGATGTAATCGAGGACTTCTGATTTATGAAAGTCTGAAGTTTGGGCAATTTGGTCTGTCCAATAGCGCCGAACGATAGGATCCTGAATTTTTGGCAGAAGCTCCTGCACGTATTTCTGATCCGTTAAAATGCGCACGATTTCGATGAAGGTGCTGCCAGGTTCGGACATGACAGAAAGCATCGCGTTTCGGACTGCGTGTTCAAATCGAGGGCCGATAATACCGGTTCGCTGCGGATCATACAGTTTATACATGAGGTTGATGATAGCTGTTGTCATGAAATGTTTCTGTTCTTCGGTATACGCTTCCAGAAGATTCAGACCCATAGGCCGTTCTGTATCAGACGGATCAAAATAAATAACATCCTCGGCACGCGCCGGGGGAATGTAGCGCAATGTTTCATCAATCAAATCGCCGTGCGGGTCGATCACACAGACGCCATGTCCAGCTTGTATGTCTTGTTTAATCAGTTCAATAAGAAGCTGCGATTTTCCGGTACCGGTTTTTCCGATGATATATACATGGCGGCGCCTGTCTTCGAATCCGATGCTCACTCCACGTTTTATGCCGCGGTGATAACCGTAGCCAATAAATGTTCCACCCGTCTGCGGAACCTCGGCAGGCACCGGTCCGGTTTTTGCTTTCAGCCATTGAATGTGGGGTGTTTCAACAGTTTTATTGGGGAAATGAAAAATAGTCGCCAGTTCCTCGGTTGAAAGAACTGAGATAGTTTTATAAAACGGCGGTTGAAAAATAGGGAAGAATTTATAGATGAAGTTCGTCATAAATCCGCCTTTGACAAGCATTTTCCCACCGCTTAATCCATTTGAGTCGGCATTCAACTGGGCGAATGCAGCTTTCATATTGCGAAGATGAATGTTGGCCATTTCCTGAGTTCGGGCCGAAACGACAAGCCGCACAACAGCTTCAAAATTAGGTTTAGAATTTTTTTCATCGATGCGCTCCAAAACTTTCGGATCTGTTTTAAAGGTTGCTTTATCGGGATTGGCTTCGGTCTTTTTCACAGAGGCAACATACGACTTTCCCATGCTTTTCCATTTAGAAGCCGCCGGCCGGATAAGGAGTTGAATAACCGCGCCTTCTCCTTCGTTCATTTTCGATAAAGCCGAAGTAAGCGAGGCTAAGGTATCGGTCGGCAGATCTTTATACACTCTGATCGGCATATAGGGAGAATTTTTTTGCACTAAAAAGCCATACGCAACCTTTCCATCTTCCGTGAAAATATTAGGTTCATCTACTTTTTTGATATCAGCAGAAGGATAATAACCATAAATTGTTTTTTCCACCAGATCGATAAGGCGGGCGGGAGCTGAAACATAAAAACGGATATCAGCACGTTTGCCGACTATTTCAAAAGACAAAACATCTTCTAAATCGGTAATAGAGGTAAGCCAGCCGGATTTTTTCAACGATCCGAATGCTGCAAACATCTGCTCGGCAGCATCGACTTTGATTTCATTATCTTTTGGCAGTTTGACCTCAAGTGTAATCATTTCAAGCGAAAGCTGTTCGCGTTTTTTGAGACGATTATAAATAATGAGGAAATACACTAACACGCTGGTGAGGGCTGCAGAAACAGCTACTGCAAAAAGCACAAGAAAAAGCCGCAATGCAGCATCTATAATCTGTGCAGTATCAAAAAGATTCATATGAAAATTATACTTTATTTATACTAATGACGCACACGTTATACAAGATGTATCAGAACATAAAAAAACTTACTTCTCCTGTGCAAGAAGCTCTTTAATTTTCTGAAGAAATTGATCAGGAGAAAATTGACTCTTAATAAGATATTTGTAGCCAAGCGATTCTATCTCCTGAAGCTCAGGCCCTTCTTCCATGTTGGTTAGAAAAACAATTATTCGGCTGAGTGTGGTATCTGATGGATTACTTAATTTTTTTACAATCTCTATTCCTTTTAATTTAGGCAGATTCATGTCCAGAAGTATTAAGTTCCATCCACCGGTTAGTATTTTCTCAAGCCCTTCTTGGCCGTCCGCGGCGGTTTCAACTGTCCATGGTTCCGAAGATAAAATATCGGTATATAGTTCGCGCAGAAATAAATCGTCTTCTACAACAAGGATTTTTTGGGAGTTCATAAAGATTGAAAAAAAACCCGACAGGTACCAGGCGGTACCTGTCGGATGATTGATAACGGAAATGTCTTATCGAGTAACGGAAATTGATGCTTGAACTTCGGCAGCTGGTGCTGAGACGGTTATTCTGTTGTCTGTAGCACTGCGTACGATTTCATAGTTGGTGTTGTACGCTGCTGTACAATCAGTTACTGCTGCGCCACTGTTGGTTAATGGATCAACTGGAAGGGCGGCAAGATATCGGGTAACCAAATCTGCGCATATATCTACTTGACCTGCACCAGATCCTATCACTGCAGCTGTACCTACTGGAATACCAGTTGGCAATGAGCCTTTATTGTCGGCTTGATATTGATTAACAGCATTCAAGATAGCGTTAATATCACTGTTTCGTTTTGTATCATTTGACATTGCGAATTGGCGTGCAGGATTGATAGCGACCAATGTAATTGCTAAGAGGACGGCCAGTATGCCGATCACAACAAGAAGCTCGATAAGGGTGAAACCTCGAGCCATGCGTTTTTTCATAGGATAGGTATAAAATTTAGTAATTAATTTTAAGCCTATATAAGATTTGGAGGTTTGTCAAGGGGTAACTGTGGGTGTTGTACCAAGCAGTTCGCCGAGTGTTACAATAACATCAAATTCTGCCTGATCAATCTCTTGAGAGGTAATTTCTTCATATGTTTTTTTTAGATGTGAAATAATATCATCCCGAATATAATCTGGTACTTTTTTTGCAAAAATAATAAGCGTATGATCTGCTGTTGCGCCCACTGCATTGCTTGTTTTTACGTCGGCGTATCCGATGGCGGTAAGTGCTCTTCGTTCCTTTTCTGCCTGCCCGGCTATCCGTGAACCGTTTAATATTTGTATCTTGGTAGCTTTTTTCTGAAGCGCTGCTGATTCACTGCTTATTGGTACTGTAGGTTCGGGTGTGGGAGTGTCGGATGGAACAATAATGGGAGAGGGAGTTAGCCGCAGAGCTGCTCTGGCTGCAAGGGCTGCGCTATTTTGTTTCGACTGCATATAAAAAACGCCGACCAACGTAGCAATTAAAAGGCCAAATACCGGCAATAAAATCGGCAGTGTAGATTTGGCAGTTTTTTTCTTTTTCGCAATGGGTGTGTATTGCTGGTTTTTTTCTGATTCAACGGTTGGCTTGGGAGGTTCGAGAAAATTTTCAGTCGGTTTTATAGCATCCATTTTCTGGATTATTGCCTTTGCCTGTTCAACTGTAATATTTTCTCCCAGAGTAAAGTCTTTTCCTAATGACAGAGAAGCGATCACAAGCGGGAGAGTAAATCCATTTTTTTCCAGATATTCTTTCACATATTGATAGAGATCCTTATTGGCAGCCAGCACCCGTTTTGCTTTGTCGATATCAAATGTTTTGAATATCACATGTTCAAAAGGCACGTTATTGAGAAATGATTTCACCTGAGGTTCTAATTCTTCTGGTTTAGCGACGGCAATATCTTTTTGAAAAAAAATTGTATCGGACAATACAATAATGGATCGGCTCGGTATAATCTTATTGGTGGTAACAAAATTTTGCAGAAGTTGAAGCAGTTCTTCTTTATTTACCACTTCCATATCTTGGATAGTGGTTGGCGGAAAAACCAGATGCAAGATATCAGTTCTTTCCGGAGAAAAATAATCGAGACCAGTTCGTTTAATATATAACAGACCCTTTTGTTTAGCTGCCATGATGAAATATTCGTATAACTTTATTTATTCTACCAATTATCGTTTTATTATATCAGTATACTTCCTCCCAGGAACTGATAGTAAGAACATTGTTAACATATCCTACAACAATCTGTACTTTTCTCAAATATGATCCATTTGTGCCGGATGAAATGATGGTTTTTGTCGTAGTCCCCGTAACGGTAATTACAGCAGTACCCGTACCTACTGTCAATGTTTCTCCCGTATAATTTGGATCACGGAGTAACCGTATTATGGCATTTTCTGCTCCCGATTCGGCAACCTGAAATGCAATCATTCCTTCCTGGAATTTAGTGACATTTTGAGAATTAGTAATTGCCATCATTACGGCAGCTGTTGTGATGGTTATTCCAATTACCATAAAAATCAGAAGCGTCACTAATGTTTGTCCTTTCTTAAAAAATTTCATAGAAATATAAATATTTTCAGCGCAAACCGACACTCGTTTGATATGTTTGCACTTCCGGACCAGAGGCGCGGGTTATATTACTGGTTACTGTAAACGATAGTTGTATCGTATTCTTTCCATCGGTATTACCTACACGGAGAAAAGAAAGATTTGAGATGCTGCTATTTACACTATTTAATACATTCGTGCCATTATTATTAACTACTTGCAGATTTCCACCGCTAATACTATATGTGTTTGTTACGCCATTTATTACCAGTTGCAATGCACTTGATGAAGAGCCTAAACTGGCAGGGGAGATAATGCTGGAGGCATGCGAAATATCATAAAATAATTTGGCAAGCAAATAATTACCATCCTGTTCTACAACGGTCACTGCTTCTGAATCACGACGGACATCGACGATTGATGAAAATGTATCGGTCATGACCAATAAAAAGAGCGATAAAATGCCCATATAAATAATGAGCTCTACGATAGTAAACCCTCGTCTTGATTGTTTCATACTTAAGGCGAATAATTAACTGACATATCGTATAGAACCGGAGTTGTGTTGTAATCTGTTGTTGAGAAAAATGATTTATATCGGAAACATTGTGCCGGATTTTTATATCCATTGCCGGAACTATTCAGCAAGATAGCGGCAGTTGTTGCGGTATAGTATGTGCTGCTTGTTCCATCCGGGCCGGTATATACATAGTTTGCTCCCGTACAGCTTCCTGAAACAGGATCGGCACCAGCAAATTGAAAGGTAATAGATGTATTTGCTGGTTTATTCATAGTTGCAGCATATTTATTAAAGGCCGTGCTGTATCCCACATCATAAATCGGCGATTCCAAACTTCCGGAATCCAGATAATTTCCATCAGGCCCTCCCTGAATAATTTTCAGTTCATTTACATTTGCATTCACCACCATATATACAAAATTATCAGAATCGGCTTCGGTTACCGATGTTAAATCGTTAAAGCCTGCATCATAATCGAGGCCCTGGCAATAAACCGGGCTCGATTCCGAAGTTATATCTATCACCTGATACTCCTGAGGATTGGTAGCATCTATCGGATAGCCGTCTTTACCGACAAGCACCGCCCTTTGTCCATTTAAGACTGTTAACGATCTTCGAGGGAACATCTGAATATTAGTTGCATCACCAGAATAATATCCACTAGTTGCACCGGTGCCTGAAGTTCCCGATAAAAATGCCGGACTGTTTATATTTGAAGTATTGATTACATAAAATTGTTTACTGTCGGGCTGGCCATCGCCATTTCCATCTATCCCTCCATTTGAAGAAATATACGCGCGTGAACCGTCTGATTTACCATATACAGAGTTTGCCGCTTCTTCTGTATTCGATTGAGAATTAAAATCTAATGAACTAATTCTTTTCCAACCGCTTCCTCCTCCTGTAATTCTTCCGCAACTACTATTAATAAGACTTGGAGAACTCCCGCTGGTTGGGATGCTATTTACACTGGCTATATTAAATTCTGGATTCGTTCCTGCTCCTACAGCTGCAAAAATATATGTGTTCGAACCTACTTGAACAGGATAAATATCATTGGTCGCATACAATTCAATATTACCTCCGTCTGAACAATCCAGATGTACCGCACCAGTTGTTGTACTCCAGGTTGTGCCCGATTGGCCGGCGCTATATTTTTTATCAGTACCATTTCCGGGCTGACAATCAAAACCATCAAGTTCAATACGACACCCTATCTGATCAAGACCGCTGCTTGGAGATTTGCTGTCTATATTGCTTAACTCAAACACATATAAATATCCTCCTGAAGCGACATATCCTTTATTTCCATGTACTGTAACTGTTGTAGCTCCATAATCGAAGGGCGCTTGATCGTTAGCTCCGGGAACAGTGGTTGGAATTGGAGAAGGTGTGGGAGTATTTGTCGGAGAAGGTGTGGGAGTATTTGTCGGAACAAGGCCGCTGAAATAAACTTTGACTGCAGCCCAGTCAAGTGAAAAGTCGCGAGATGTATTGCTTGCAACATTTACAACACGAAGCCTGAAATTTACATTGGTAAAGTTTGTCGATCCATCCCATGTTCTACCCCAGGTGTCTCCTGTACCTCCTAGGGTGTATGTTGCTTCACTGGTAGTAAGAGTTGATGTAGATTTAGCTGTCGTCCATGTAGTGCCGCCATCCCATGAAAGCTGTACGCACATTTGAGGGGAGCCGGTAGTACTGTCGGCTCGTGCATCTAATCGTACTTCAATACCAGTGATAGTAGTCGCCCACGCAGGAATAGAAACGTTGTAATTGTAATATCGATGTTTATCTTTTCCTGCATCAGCACAGGAAGTGCTTGTTGTAGTGCCGCTATTAGTGTCTACAGCAAATGAAGCATTGTCACTGTATGCCCGCGTCGCATTGGAATCAAATCCATTATTATCTCCTCCTGATTCAGCCGCATTGGCTGTTGGGTTCAAAAATCCTGTGTCAGTTGGCACGCTGGTGGGTGTCGGAGTATTGGTTGGCGTGGGTGTTGAGGTTGGGGTAATATATGCATCACCGCCGGTTCCATATATAGCCGTATTGAAAAATGTCCAATATTTATAAATTTTATTAGTCGGATCCTGAAATGCGTCCCCGTTTGCGTCTTTAATTTGGACAACAACAATCTCCTTATCGGGTAAATTGGTCGCAAGAAGCGCGTAAACTTTTCCAGATGGGGATTTGTAATATTTTATGTCATTGGTTTTAAAATTATTATCTAATCCAATACCTGTTGGAACTAACCCGGCATCGCTGTATTTGCTTGCATCAAGAGTGAATGTTCCCTGCAAAGTAGAGACAGGAGGATCGGTGTTAGCAGAGACATGAATATATGCCAGTTTAGCGGAACTAGTTGTGTATGGTGCGGTTGCTACCAAGACATCATTCGGCGTTGTTATCGATGCACTTGCCGTTGCCGAAACAGCAACCGGCGGGCCGTCGGGCAGATCGATACTTGAACTTGCGAAAGAAGGCAGGCACCATTTTGCCTTTGTGTTATTACTAATCTGAACTTCACCGCCGCTGGTATTGGTTGTTGAAAGTTGAACCAATGTATCAGAATCGAAGTCGGCTTTGGTTGTTTGCAAATATACAAGATTATCAAGGTATCGTGTAAGATATACCGTCGATGCGATACTTGATGCATAAGGAATACTCCACGAAATGGTTATGTCGGCGCGTTTGGTTGACGGATCAAGAAAACCGCCGGAAGTAACAATCTGTTTGGTAGTAGTATCACGGTATACATCAGTAATAACTATCTGACGTGTATAATCACCCGATACATCTGAACCGCTGGCAAGAGACCATGTACTGCCGGTTATGATTGGATGATATGTCCCATTGGTCGTTAAGTTGGACCAGCCTTTTTCACGAATACTCCGCATGGCCTCCTGAGTTTCCTGCAAAAGCTGTACCGCTTTCACCCGCTGCTCCTGCTGTACGCGTCCTTGCCGCGATGCAACCAACCCCGTAAGTAAAGCCGGCAGCATAACCGACGCCAACGCAACAGCGAGTAATAATTCAACCAATGACTGTCCCGACCGAAATTTCATAAAATTTATTACTAATTTATTTGGGTAATTACTCCATATCTATTTATAGTGATCGTTTTTTGCTCATTCGTAATAATATTTCTCAATGTAATAGTATTAGAACCAACAGCAAACCCAACTATCTCACCACTTCCCTTATTGAATACAATCTGAGACTGTGGAAACGTAACATTGGTAAACTGAACACTGGTCGTGAGCGGTATAACAGGATTCGAAGAACCTGCAACATATGTTGAACCATGAAACAACGCATAATCAGTTGTTCCAAAATATACGCCGTAGTAATCATTCGCACCGCGCCCTTCGGTATCGCCAACCATGGCTTTTAACTGCTGTTGTTTTAAATCGGAAACAAACGTATCGATAGTAGTTGAAAGATATGCAGTATGCTGAACAGTTGACAGATTGATTACCGAATATGTCACCATAACGGCAATAATTCCTAAAACAACGCTGATTTCAACAAGCGTAAAGCCTTTTTTACCGAAGTTCATAATAGTTACTTCATTGTAGCAGTGATTCTATATTACTTACAATATTCATCTCAATTAGAAGCGAAGTGATTAAAATTTATTATGAGCGAAGATACAAAATTTTTTGCAATCGCCTGGGCCCCACAGCAGTGGGTGAGGCGGCAAAAAATTTTCGTATCGAGCGAATCATTTTCGATCATGGACAATATATATTTTGATTTCGAAAGAACCAGTAAATATTCTTGTTTTTCAAGATCGTTTATATTACACTACAGAAATCTCAGCGCTGAGGTATATCTTTCCAAGACACTGCAGTCTTCTTAAAGACACCGACGTCTTCACAGAGCGGATTATTATAGATTAAATTCGCCATCTCTCATTTTATTAATTCACAACTCAATATGATCGACGCGAAAAAAGCATTTGCCCTTATGAAAACTGGAGAGATTACCGACATCGACTTAAAATTCACCGACCTTCGGGGCACATGGCAGCACATGACGCTTACCACTCATGAATTCACCATGGACGCTGTCAAAAAAGGCATCGGCTTCGACGGCTCTAGCATCAAAGGATTTTCTGAAATTCATGAAAGCGATATGCTCCTTAAGCCGGATCTGACAACACTGTTTATCGATCCATTCTTCCCCAAAACTCTTTCGGTAATCTGCGACGTTTATAACCCCGACACCGGAAAAAATTTTGAAAAAGATCCGCGCTTTGTAGCCCAGAAAGCTGAAGAATATCTGAAAAAATCCAAGATGGGGGACGCATCGTACTGGGGGCCGGAGCTTGAATTTTTTGTGTTTGATTATCTTGATTATCATATCAGTCCGTATTCATCGGGAATCATAATCGGACAGCAGGAGATCGATGAAGAAGAGGGCGACGGCTACAAAATTCTTCCCAAAAGCGGATACTTTCCGGTGCCGCCGTTTGATAAATTACAAACGTTCCGTTCCGAAATGGTCCAGATACTCGATGCGATAGGCATTCAAGTAGAAGTCCATCATCACGAAGTAGCCGCCGGCGGACAGGTGGAGATAGATTTACGATACGACACACTGCTTAAAATGGCTGATAAAGTAATGATCTATAAATATGTCGCACGCAACCTTGCTAAAAAATATGGCATGACCGTGTGCTTTCTGCCGAAACCGATTTACGGCGACAACGGATCGGGAATGCATACCCACCAAAGTATTTTCAAAAACGGCAAAAATATTTTCTTCGATCCAAAAGGATACGGCGAACTTTCCAAAGAAGCGCTTTCATATACGGCAGGACTGCTTTCTCATGTTGAAGCAATTCTCGGCATAACGAATCCAACGGTGAATTCGTACCGACGCTTAGTGCCGCATTTTGAAGCACCGACTTCTATCGCATTTTCAAAAAGAAATAGAAGTGCTGCTATACGAACACCAATGTATTTTACGAATGAAGAAAAATCAAAACGCATCGAGTTCCGCTGCCCGGACCCGACATGCAATCCATACCTATCGTTTGCAGCACAACTGGTTGCCGGGATTACCGGAATGAAAGAAAAGCTTGATCCGAAGAAACTAGGATTCGGTCCGTTTGATGAAAATATCTGGGAGAAAACAGACGTGAGACAGACGCCGACCAGCCTGTTTGAGACTCTCGCGGCACTTAAGTTTGATAAAACGTTTGTTGAATCGGGCGTGTTTGACCAGTCGATAATCGACAGCTACATTGGGGTTAAGACTGCCGAAGCGCGGACAAACCTTATGTATCCAACTCCAGCCGACTACTGGTTTTACGCGGATATATAAGAGGTGATGATTATAGGGGCGGCTCGCCAATTAGGCGGTCGCCCCTGATATAATATGGTATTATGTATTCCATTCGGCCGCTTTCTGAAACAGAAATCCCACAATTTTTTCAATTATTTACGTCTTCACTCCAGAATGATTATCCGGAATATCCAACTCGTGTTGCCAATCAATACAAAAAAATATTCGATAAAAATTTCTTTACTCAATTGTTTCAAAAAAACAAGGGAGTAATATTGGGAGCATTCCTCGACAAACTTATAGGATTTATTGTTGTCCAAAAAGATGACGGGGGAGTTGTTAAGTTTCACTGGTTCGCTGTTGATAAAAATTACCGGAAACAAGGAATTGGATCATCGCTACTTAGAGCTGCTGAAAAATGGTGTCTGGAAAACAAATGCCATTATATCTTCTTT
This sequence comes from uncultured Gammaproteobacteria bacterium, assembly GCA_964490875.1. GTDB lineage: Bacteria > Patescibacteriota > Microgenomatia > UBA1406 > GWC2-37-13 > CAYYYG01. The sequence goes on along the minus strand of CAZBEF010000005.1, from coordinate 84,874 downwards.
TATACCGAGAACTCGAAAAATGTAGAATATTACAAGAAACGTGGATTTCGTTTGGTAGGTATTCAAAAGAATTCCTGGTTCGGAGTAGATGAATACTTAATAGATAAACAATTAAGAAATACTCCTTTTCAGGATATTTTCACACACAATCATGTTAGATAATTATCAAATAATCCTTGCCGTTGCCGCATTCATACGTGATGAAAAAGGACGAACACTCATTGTAAAAAAATCTCCGGAAGAAAAAGTCGATGGTGGATTGTGGGCAGTTCCTGGCGGAAAAATTCATCCAAAAGAAAATATTGTCGACGGCCTGGTGCGTGAAGTAGCGGAAGAAGTTGGACTGAATGTAACGTACTGCAAATGGATTGGCGAAGATGTATTTGAACGTGGAGGACAGTGGTTTCATGGAGAACACTTTATTTGCGCAGTGCAAGACACAACAAAAGTTGTTCTCGAAAAAAATTTAGCAGAATATCACTGGATTACAAAAGAAGAGATCGACGCATATGAATTTCATCCTAATATTAAAAAACGGCTGCAACAAATTCTCAAATAATCTGTATACTGAAATACAGATATGAAACTGCCTCAAAGCTTAACTACAGTTACGCCGTTATCTACATTTCTCGCTGTGCTATTATTTATTACTCTTCCATTACTTGGATTTTTATTTGGTATGCAATACCAGCAACAGATAAATTTTTTGGAATATAAAACCCCGGTAATATATCGCGCTCATACTGGTATTTCTCCAACACAAAACCCAATTCTGAATCAACCGCCAGCGAATGGTGGATGGCACAACTTCATCGAGGAAAATTATCGATTTCAGTTTCAATATCCATCCGGCTGGACTTCAAAAATAATAAACGACATAATAACCTTGCAGGATAACTCGGGTAAAACTATAGTAACTATCAGTTCTTTTAATCCAGCATTGGTAGGTATTACATACTGCGGTGCAAATGCCAGCGATCCCCGCTGCGAAGGCGCCATAGATTGGGGAACCGGAAACCAAGCTACAGCAATGCTTTCAGAATCTTCAAAAGGAATATCCATGACTCTCGAAGAAGTGACGCCGGAAACTAAAGATGCTTTTCGACATATCGTTGCGACATTCCAATTTCTATCAGGGACAGTTCCGACGAACTCGGCTAACTTAAACGGAGAAGTGAAACTGGCAGGCACAGTTTTAGAAAATAAAAAAGAAGAAAGAGATAACCGAGTTTTAGAATATTTAACTATTAATACAAACTCAGGAGAACAATATAAAATTATTTACTATATCAAAGGACCTTTTGATGACTGTGTAATTGATTCAAAAAAAGGGAGAAGCTTAAAACCGGGTGATAAAATAAATCTTATCGGAAATGATATTGGGAATAATCAAATTATAACCTGTAATACACTAAACGATTACTTTCTTGAGATTGATTAACCATTGCGGTTCTTCATTTACTCAAAAGTTTTTTTGTCTCTACCTTATACAGTTCAACATGCGGCTGATCGAATGTGTTGACGTTTAACAGTTTGCCAAGATACATCATTTCGATCATCTTAAACTGTAAAAATTCTCCGATTGATTCTTCGGAAATATTTTCTAAGGTAACTTCCATAAACGGCAGTTTCTGATTCGAATACGCAGCCTTTACACCGCCCAGGATTGCCGCCATAATTTCTGAAGCTTTTTTGCCGTAAATCCCTTCAACCAGACCCGGCATAAGAGGATTCTCGGAGATTGTTACATCGCCGCTTGTTTTTTCTGCAGAAATAAAGGTGGTGAATTTATCGCGCGGTCCGCCTAAATATAACTGACCCACAGAATGAAGATCTGTGGATCCGATAGAAACTGTCGGCGTGATTCCGGCGTGGACAACATTATTCTGAAGATCATGTTCCTTGCCAATACTTTCTCCCATAAGCTGCCGGTACCATTTGCCGACTGACTCAAGCTCCTGATTAAAAATAAAATTATCGTTAATTGTTTTTCCTTCTTTCGCATGAAGAAATAACAAGACAGCCGACAACAGTGAGGGATTATTTTCATACGATGACGATACACCCATCTCGCGCGCCTTCATCGCACCTTTGCGAAGCAGTTCGATATTAAATCCGGCGGCAGCCAATGGGAAAAGTCCGACTGCAGAAAGAACCGAATAGCGGCCACCGACTGATTTCGGAAGAATAAGAACGGGGAGTTCTAACTTTTTTGCGGCGTTCCACAACTTTGAATTCTCATCAGTTGTAATAACCAACCGTTTCAATGCTTCGCGGCCGAATTTAGAAACAATCATATCCGCAATAAGCTCCATATTTGCCGTCGTTTCGGTTGTTCCGCCGGATTTACTGATGGCATTAATGATCAGTTCATCGGCCGATTTCACTTCTGTATCAATAAACTGTTTCAGCTTCGCAAGAAACTGTGGATTAGTTGTGTCCGCAAAAATCATTTTCGGAAACCGGTTCGGCTCCAATACATCGTAGAAACCATACAGAGCATCATAGACAGCTTTAGTACCAAGATTCGAACCGCCGATTCCGATATCAATAATATATTTAAGATTTTTTGTGGAAAGAGAATTCTTCAGATCCATCACTGTCTTTAACAATTCTTCGTCTGCAGATAAATTTATAGAACTTTCGGGAAAACTGTAATCATTTTTTGCAACCACTTCCTGCAAATGGTTGACATACGATTCTATTTTTTTTGCTTCGGAAGAAATTTGGGTGCTTGTTAATAAACTATTTTTATAGTCGAATTTCATATTAGTGATTTAATTAATAATGGTAGGATTCAGTGGATCCTGAAATAAATTCAGGATGACTTAAAAACTAAACAAAAAAATTTTAAATGAGCGAGGTGATTAAAATTTGTGAAGGACTTTCTGTTTGACGAGCCGTCAATTGCGAGGAGTTAAGTCCTGAACAAATTTTGATCACGAGCGAATAATAATTATATGTACGTCTTCAGCACTACCGCCTTACCGCCCATAGACTTAATCTTATAAAACCCAACCTCGGCAGGCAGAAAACACGAATGCCCGGTGCCTACTCGAACCATTCCGCCATCGCAACTCACCTCAACCATACCCTCGCGGACAAACAAATGCACAAACGACTTTCCGGTTGTTCCGCTTGCTTCATGATCGGTTTCAACAATATCCATACTGTAAAACGGCGTTTTCAAAATGCTGTCGCCCTGACGCACCCTTGTTCCATTGGCAATATCGTTATGTTCCGGATCGGTATCGATATACTGAAAATAATCATCAATATGAATCTTGCGGATACTACCGTCGGACTTAAACTTTCCCTGATCAAACGAACGGATGGTGCAGAGTGGATCCATTACATCAAGTTGCACTTCATACACAATATTTCCCTGCGGACACCGCACCCTGTCTTCTTCCCATGAATGATGAATAGCGCCGCCGCTTAAATCGACAATCGAATCTTTTTGCGTTTCGTGCAAATTCACATACTGGTGGGGATCGCGGGCAGCAATAAATTCTGCCGATTCTTTCTTGACATCTTCAAAACTTTTCTCGCCGGCTTTTATCTGATTACTTAACTCGGTCATCTTATTATTTATTTCATGACAAACCCGTTTATATTCTTCAATATCTATACCTTTTTTAATACCGAATGTTACATATCCCGGCTCAAAGTAATACCACGACTCAGGTTTCGGTTTCCAATGCGGATGTGCTGTGCCTGGCTTTATATGAAGCTGGAATGAATTTCCAAACGCCTGATTCATCTTAATAAGTAGCGGCATATTTTTCACCAAATGAGAAAGGGTTATAAAATCTTTTCCTTCGACAAGATGAAATTCAGAAGATTCACCCAACCCGTCGGCGCTGCCAAATTCAGGAAGAAAACGATTGTAATCGGTGTCGGTGATATCAAGAAGTAATTTAGACCGGCCGAATAACTCAAAACTCTGGCCGATTTTTTTATCTTTCAATTCAGCAAGATCATTCCAGCATTTCATCTTTAGAATATAATCGCCGCCCCACGTAGGCTGTTCAATAAGCTTCGGGACAATCAAATACGGCCGTTTAGTAGATATCATATGAGAGTATCATATCAAAACAGACTTAGAAATAAAAGATTATCTATTACAAGTCTGTATGATTTTTCACTTTTAATATATTCTATAGTATAATAGTATCCGATGGCATATAAAGACAAGCTGCAAATCATCTCCAAAAGTCTCCGCGTCAATCAGTGGATTAAAAATTTAGTTGTTCTAACGGCAATTGTATTCTCGGGAAAATTATTCGATATAAATCTATTGGCAATGAGCCTGTATGCATTCTTAAACTTCTGTATTCTGTCTTCGACTTCGTACATTCTCAATGACATCATTGATTATCAGTATGATATTAAACATCCCGTCAAAAAAAACAGACCTCTCGCCTCAGGGAAAATTACGATAGCTCAAGCGACCTTTTTTGTCTTTATTCTCACATTGGTGTCGCTAATTTTTGCACTATTTTTGTCCGTACAGTTTTTCTTCCTGGCTCTTGTATTTATTCTGATACATTTCTTTTATTCTCTGTATCTTAAAAAATTTCCGGTCATTGATATATTCACTATTTCATTTTCATTTATGCTTCGGACATTCGCCGGCGAAGTAGTGACCGGCTATCATATTCCAAGCTGGCTACTTCTGACAATTTTCTTTATCTCACTTTTTATGGCCACCATAAAACGGCATGCTGAACTTACTGTACAAGGCCAGGGAACCCGCGAATCATTGTATCGCTATAAAGGGCCTTTGCTTGATTTCTTGACATATGTGTTTGCCACTGCAACCCTTATTAGCTACGCAACATACACCTATGTAGAACGGCCGGCATCGATCACTGGTTTATTCTCATGGTTCATTCATGATTATTATCCAGATTTTGATTCGAGAAAATGGATGATGGTCACTATTCCATTTGTTGTGTATGGAATTGCCCGCTATGCACAGCTTTTGTATGAAAAATCAGAAGGGGAGCGGCCGGAGAAAATTATCACAACCGATAAGCCGCTTATAACTACCATGGCTTTGTGGGGGCTTATTGTGATTGGATTAATCTACGTGTTTTGATATCCAAGTAATTCTTACATATATTTGCGTCAGTTCTTATAAAAAGTCTATATAATTTTTGGATCTAAATTGTAATTCACCGACTTATAAATATGAGCGAAGATATGAATTTTTTTGCGACTTCGGAGTGTCTTGCGAACCGCGTTTGACGCGGGAAGCAAGAAGCCGATTGAGCATAAAAAATTCATATCGAGCGAATAAATTAATAATGTCTGCCAGATTATTATTTTAAAAATACGATTTGTAGCATTTAAGCGATAGACATCGTTTTTATTTCTGATACAATGATTCACACAAACTTATTAATTCACAAACCATTATGAAAACAGCAGATGCAAAAGCAGACAACTCTCCAAAACGACAGGCCGTCAGCATGGCAATTGAACAGATTCAAAAACAGTTCGGAAAAGGTTCTATTATGCGATTGGGCGAAGGACCAACTGTTCCGGTCGAAGTAATTCCAACCGGAATTTTACCGCTTGATTTAGCACTCGGTGTCGGCGGTGTACCAAAAGGAAGAATAATCGAAATTTTCGGACCTGAAGCTTCCGGAAAAACAACCCTCTGTCTTTCTCTCATTTCTGAAATTCAGAAACAAGGCGGAACAGCCGCTTTTATCGATGCCGAACATGCCATGGACCCGGCATGGGCGAAAATACTTGGAGTTAAATTGGAAGACCTTTTGGTATCACAACCAGACACCGGAGAACAGGCGTTGGAAATCGTTGAAACACTTGTTCGCTCCGGCGGAGTTGACTTAATTGTGGTGGACTCAGTTGCAGCACTTGTGCCACGTTCCGAGATAGAAGGCGAGATGGGAGATTCTTCGATGGGTGTCCAGGCACGGCTTATGTCGCAGGCATTGAGAAAATTAACCGGTGTTGTTTCTAAATCAAAAGTGACCATTGTTTTCACCAATCAGCTGCGTCTTAAAATCGGTATTATGTTCGGCAATCCGGAAACAACTCCAGGTGGACTGGCAATGAAGTTCTATGCTTCAGTACGGATGGATGTCCGAAAAATTGAAACACTGAAAAAAAATACCGTTGTCTATGGAGCTCGGGTGCGGGTAAAAATTGTCAAAAATAAAGTTGCACCTCCATTTAAGGAAGCCGAGATTGTTATTACTGCCGATGGTGTTGACCGCGAAGAAGGATTAATCGATGCGGCCATCAATGCCGGAATTCTTGCCAAAAGCGGAGCATTCATAAAATACAAAGACCAGACATTGGGGCAGGGGAAAGAAACCGTTAAAGAAATGGTTGCCGCCGATGAAAAACTGAAGAAGCAGATTACGAAAGAAGTAATGGAACGAGCCAATCAGCAGACAGCTCAAGCCGCCGGAAAAACACCAAAAGAAAAAAGCTGATCATGTACAATGATCACATGAGCAGTAAACTGGTGCGTGATAATATTCCTAATATTATTCGCCGATCTGGTCGTAGACCTCAAACTCACATTGCAGATCAAACCGAGTATGATGCCAAACTCAAGCAAAAACTTGAAGAAGAAGTACAAGAATTTATTGCAAGTGACAATATCGAAGAACTGGCCGATATTCTTGATGTAATCAATGCAATAGCTGAGTCTAAAAATCTTGAAACTGGTGAATTGGAAAAGATACGAACAGTAAAAGCACAGAAAAACGGTGGGTTTTCCCAAAAAATAATTCTTGATGCGGTTGAAGACTAATTCTTCCTATACATTAATGTATTATATATATGTCAGATGAACATGCAGTTCAGAGTGCATTAAACTCCGCTTATTACTTTTTAAAATTCCGCCCTCGCACAAAAGCTGAAGTTGAACGAAACCTTAAAAAGAAAGCGGCCACCTATAAATGGTCGGAGATGGTTATTCAAAAAACACTTTTGCATCTTGAAGAAGTGAATATGATAAACGACCGTGACTTTGTTGATTGGTTTGTAACCCAGCGCAATAAAAGCAAACAAAAAAGCCAATTTGCACTTCGAAACGAACTTCTAAAATTGGGAATTCCGAAAGAACTTCTGGATGAATATTTCTCCGAACATGAACAGAACGAAGAAGAACTTTGCTATGAAGCGTTAAAAAAACGATGGAACAGATTTCAATATTACGATAAAGAAACCCGATTCAAAAAATCTGCCGCCTTCCTCATGAACCGCGGATTTTCGTTTGATGTAATAAAAAAAGCTCTTCAAAAGCTTGAAGAGAACGGGATGCAACCCGAGCACTGACAGAAACCTTGGGCTGGGAGAATCTGGAGATAGCGGTTGGTAAGAAACTAATATAGTATTTCCAATTGCAGAATAAACAAAAACTGAGTAAAATAAGGGGGATTATTAATTGTAAAGAGAAATATTGAATTAAAAGTATATGATTTCCCTGATTTACATACAAAAAACAGTTAGACATAGTAATCTACACAGACATCGTGCTATGAACCTTAATAGTAATTAAGATCACTCCAGGTTTATATAACCTGCTTATCTGATCTAATTATTATTGAAACTAACGCATCAGGGATATTTATACTACTTCAACTTTTCTCTTCCTTAAAACAAACACCATATGTTTGGATCATTTTTTAAACGCTTGTTCCAGAGCAACAAGGAATACGAAGAAGAACAGATGCTCTTAAAACAGAAAGCGAAAGAAATTGTTCTCAAGGCCGACGAAGAAGCGCTTGCCCGAAAACAGGAAGCTGAGCGGGAAGCACGTAAAATAATGTCCGAGGCTATTGAGATCGAGAAAAACCTCGCGCGGCGCGAACAGCAGCTAGAAGACCAGCGCGCCAATATAAACCGGGATCGCACAAGCGTCGAACGCGACAGACAGCAGATAGATGCTCTCAAAAAAGAACTCGAGGAAAAACGCGACCTCATATTACAAAAACTTGAGAAGATTGCTCAGCTCACCAAAGATCAGGCTCGGGACCTTATGCTGCAAGGATGGGAAGATAAACTCAAGGCCGATGTAGCCCGCCGAATCAAACAGGCTGAGGAAGAAGTCAAACGAGCCGCCGATGAAAAAGCAAAAGAGATTCTTATCGACTCAATGCGATACGGTGCAACCGACTATACTGCCGAATACACACTCTCCATAGTTCAACTTCCGAATGATGATTTCAAAGGAAGAATCATTGGAAAAGACGGACGCAATATCCGAGCGTTCGAACTGGCGACTGGAGTAGATGTAGATCTGGAAGAAGAAGGCGTTATGCGCCTTTCCTCATTCGATGCAGTACGCCGTGAGATTGCCCGCATTTCATTGGAACGTCTTATCCGCGACGGCCGTATTCAGCCGCAGCGGATTGAAGAAATCGTTCATAAAGTAAAGGAAGAAATTCAGACCATCATTTATAAAGCCGGAGAAGAACTGGCTCATAAAGTGGGAATTTTTAACCTTCCAACAGAAGTTACCACAATGCTCGGAAAGTTTAAATACCGCTATTCCTACGGCCAGAACATGATTCTTCATACTCTTGAAGAAACACGGATCGGTATTGCGCTTGCACATGAATTAAAGGCAGACGTAAACACGGTAAAACTCGGCTGCATTCTGCATGACATTGGAAAAGTGGTAACCGACAAAGAAGGATCTCATGTTGATTTAGGCGTCGATCTTTTAAAGAAACACAAATTTCCTCAAAAAGTTATCGACTGCGTTGCCGCACATCATGAAGACATTCCATTTCCTTCACTGGAAGCAATCATCGTGTATATTGCCGATGCAGTTTCCGGCGGACGGCCGGGAGCGCGTCATGAAGATTTGCAGGAATACTTAAAACGGATTAAAACAATCGAAGATATCGCCCGGACCAAAAAAGGCGTTCGTGAAGTATATGCTTTACAAGCCGGCCGGGAACTTCGAGTCATTGTTAAACCGGAAGAAATTAACGACGATGAATCAACTGTTCTTGCCACCAAGATAAAGGAAGAACTTGAGCAGAAGTTTGAAGTATTCCCAGGACAGATTAAGGTGACTATCATTCGAGAATTTAGAACCGAAGCAACAACAAAGATTTAAAAAATCTAATTGAGAATTAAGACATTACCAAAAAGGGCGCGGCCTCCGCGCCCTTTTTTATTGCTGCTATATATTGTTCAAGAAGAATTGAATGTCATGCTGGAGCGATGAGTGCCCGGAGCGATAGCATCTTTATACATTAATTATGTTAAAAAATCTGGTAGATTCTGCCAGTCGCTCCATTTCAAAAGTGCTCGCAGTCAGTCTAGGGTATTGGTAATGTCATCGATATAGGTTAACCATGGTTCCCTCACGTTCAGAATTCCTGCTCCGCGCTTTCGAAACTGTTCGCTCCTGCCACCTACCAGATTTTCTCATTATGAAGAATTAATACAGAGCGAAGATGCAATTTTTTTGCGACTTGGGACTCCTTCTGGACGGTTTTCTGGCCAGAGGAGGGCTCCCACGGAGCAAAAAAATTCGTATCAAGCGAAGAATAATAAACACTAATAGGATTAGTAACATTTTTATTACTTCATATCTGATTCTCTAAAAATATTCTCCTACAACAAATACTTTACGCTTTCACAGCGCCATAAAATTGATATGGATTGTTACAAAAAGATGTTCTTAATATAGATTGACAAGACGCCCAAAACCGACTAAGCTTTTTATGTTTTATCTGAAAAAAATATGTTCACATCTTATAAAAAAAACTCTCATTTATATTTAGCACTCCATAACAATATAAATGCAACAATCAAAAAACAACTTACTATGTTGTGTGACATTAGTATTTTCAATGCACACGGAAAGGAGGTGAATACCACATGACAAAAGCAGATTTAGTCGCTCAAGTTGCTAAAAAAGCAGGACTGACATCAAAAGCAGCCAAAGATTCTGTTAACTCAGTATTTGGCGCAATCACCGACGCTATGAAACGAGGTGAAAAAGTAGTCGTTACCGGATTCGGTACATTCATGGTCCGCAAACGAGCAGCTCGAAAAGGACGCAATCCTCAAACAGGCGCAGAAATTCAAATTCCTTCGACAAAGACTCCTGGATTCACAGCAGGAAAAAGTTTGAAGAGAATTATTAAGTAAATGGATATGATTTCATTTATCTTAAAAAAAGAAAATTAAACAATCAGGATCCAAACGGGTCCTGATTGTTTTTTTATACCACTTTTGCTATACTCGAGTAATGAGAAAAGCCTTCCTGTTCATCTTGCTTATTATCTTTTTAACGGTTTCGTTTTTCAGCGTCTTTAACTTCTCAACCCAAATGGCTAAAGCAACCGAAAAAGTTGCATATGAGCTGCCATATCCAGGAATCCTGCCGGACCATCCGTTATATATCATAAAGATCGCACGGGATCGGGTGCTTGAATACACCACCCGTGATTCAGCAAAAAAAGCCCAACTCTATTTATTATTGTCAGACAAACGTGTTGCTATGGCATTATCACTTATACAAAAAGGAAAAATTAAACCGGCCGTCTCAACACTTTCAAAAGGCGAAAAATACTTTCTCCAAATTCCAGATCTTGTTAAGACCGCCAAGAAACAGGGGGCTGCACCTCCCAGTGATTTTACATTGCAGCTCAAACTCAGCAATCAGAAACACCGTGAAGTTTTAGACACATTGCTCCGCGAGCTGCCCCAGGGAGAACTAGACTCATTGCAGCAGGTGCTAGACTTAAACAAACAAATTGAAAAGCAGGTTAAAAGCCTTTAAGATAACTTCATTTGTTTTTTTAGGATTCGTTTGATAAACTATAGAATCTTAGCTTTTAAGAAGCTAGAGGAGGAATTTTATCGATGGCAAAAAAAAAGGTAACAACAGAGGAAACAAAAACAACTCACATAATGGATAGTTTGCTGCGTTCAGAAAAACTTCAGACCATAAAAAAGGGACAAGAAATAGATGCTACTATTGTGTCGCTTTCTAAAAAAGGCGTTTTATTCAATGTCGGCGGCAAAGCCAACGCAGTATTAGGCGATCGGGAAGTAAAAGAAATCTCAACATATCTGCCATACCTTAAGGTTGGCGATAATGTCCGCGCCCGCGTTATTTCCGAAGAATCTAAAGAAGGATTTCCAGTTGTTTCTATGCGAAAATTCTTCGATAAAGGCAAATGGGAAATTCTGAAGGAAAAGAAAGAAAAAGAAGAAGATATAGATGTTGTCTGCGGTGAATACGGAAAAGGCGGAGTATTTGTAGATTTCATGGGTATCCGCGGCGTCATACCAAAAATTCAGCTTACAGCAGACTTTTTAGATGATCCAGGCAAACTTGAAAAACAAAAAGTCAAAGTAAAAGTTCTCGAAGTTGATCAAGCTAAAAATCGACTCGTTGTTTCACAAAAAGCGGCCGCTCTCAAGATTTCACACAAAGAACTCAAGAGCAGATTTGATGAAATCAAACTGAACGAAATATATGATGCAAAAGTATTAGGCGTTTCTGAATTTGGTATTTTCTGTGAAGTGATGGGAGTCGAAGGACTGGTTCATATCTCTGAAATTTCATGGGAAAAAGTTACTGATGCTTCTTCCTATGTACAAGCTGGAGAAACAATCAAAGTTAAAGTCGTTGAAAAGAACGAAGCCGATCTTAAATTGAATCTATCATTAAAACGCTTTACCAAAGATCCATGGGCAGAGATTGAGACCAAGTATCCAAAAGATAAAGACATTGAAGGCGAAGTTGTTCGAAAAGAACAATATGGATATTTCGTACGCTTGGAGCCTGGAGTTGAAGGACTTATTCATGTTAGTAAACTATCTGGTGATGAACAAATGAAAATCGGACAGAAAGTTCATGTATTTATTGAACGCATCAATGTCAAAAGCCGCAAGATGAGTTTGCTTCTTCCTCAAACCGAAAAACCAATTCTGTATCGATAATATATTCTTCAGCATAAGCATGTAGCACTCTGCGTATTTTTTTGGTTATACTGAATAAATGGAGCAGCATCCTATACCACGACAGATAACCAGTTTCGAATTTAAACTGATCGGATTCATGACGCTGCATCAGTTTTTATACCTGGTTGTCTTTATCCCTGTTGGCTATATTGTTTACAGTCTTATACCGATTCCGCTGATTAATATTCTTCTTGCACTTGGTGTTGTTGGTATTGGCGCCGCGTTTGCTTTTCTTCCGGTGAATGATCGGCCGCTTGATGTTTTCATAAAAAACTTATGGAAACGGTTACAATCTCCGACACAATATACATACCATAAAGAAAATCCGCCGATTATGGTTCTTCAAAATTTGTATTTCGTATCAGACCCGCACCGAGTACTGGCCCACATTGAATCAAAAGAAAAGCTGGCCGCTTATCTTGCCAAAACAAAACCGGTTATTCCTCAGAATCAAAACAAAAAGAATATACAGTCGCTTCTTCAGAAGCCCACTCAACAACTGGCGCAACAGAAGACTCCGGCAGGCGCAAAACCTGCGGCAACACCAAATAAAATGGCGCCGATTCAAACAACACGTCCAACGACAGGAGCACCCGGAAAAACTACTCCACAGTCACCGGTTGCTGCACCCCGGATGGTTGAATCGCCGACAAAACCATTCTTAATCGGAGTAATAAAAAATAATAAGAAAATTCCGCTTCCCGGTATTCTTATTTATGTAAAAGATAAAACCGGCAAACCTGTTCGTCTTCTTAAAACCAATCCACATGGCATTTTTGCTAGTTTTCATCCAATTCCGGAAGGAGAATATACCATTGAAACTAAGGATCCAAAAGGAGGATATTTTTTTGATACAATGAAATTAACCATAACAAAAGAACATCCGAAACAACTTGAAATTTTTTCAAAGGAGTTATTATAACTATGCCTCCCAAAAAACCTGTCGCGCCGGTAAAATCATCAACACAAAAATTTATTGAGATAGAAGATGTAAAGGACGATGTCCTGCTTTTAAAGGATTTTTCCGCCTCTATTGTAATTGAAGTGGGCGCGGTAAACTTCTGGCTTTTATCGCAGGAAGAACAGGCTTCGATAATTTATGCATATGCAAGTCTGTTGAATTCATTGTCGTTTCCTGTCCAAATTTTAATTCTCTCCAAAAGAATGGATATTTCTTCTTACCTTGAATATCTTGATGGAAAGATAAAGACTCAGCAGAACGCCATAGTCAAAAACAGATTGTTATCATACAAAGAATTCATTCAGAATATCGTGAAACGCAACTCCGTTTTGGAGAAACGATTCTTTTTTTCTATACCGTTTTCACCGATGGAGCTTGGTGTTTCGGGGGTAAATGCAAAAGGAATGAACCGTGAATATGTTATCAGCCGGGCCAAGACATCGCTGTATCCAAAACGAGATCATCTTTTAAGACTTCTTGCAAAAGTAGGTCTAAGATCTACAGTCATGCAGAAACAAGAATTAGTAGATTTATATTACAACTTATACAATCCATCGGGAACTGGCCGGCAGCTTGCACCTATTGAAAGCTACACCGATGTGATTATGACATCTGGATAATACATTATATGTTTGGAAATAAAGGCGGTGGATCAGCAAAAATTCCATCAACTTCACAAAATGTAGGGGACGTTCTTGCCAAAGGAACACTGAGTGTAAAAGATATCATCGCGCCTTCTTTTGTGGAGGTAGACTTCAACCATATCAAAATTGACGACAAATATTACCGGACGCTGTATGTGGTTGGCTATCCGCGCTACATTGGACCAAACTGGTTGTATTCGTTAATTACATTTGATCATCCACTGTATATCTCCATGTACATTTATCCGACAGAAGCAAAAGTTGTTCTGGAAGAACTGCGCCGCAAGATTGCAGAAATGGAGGCCACACTTGAAGGCGATGTGAAAGCAGGAAAAGTTGTTGACCCTACCGTACAGGTTGCCCTTGATGACGCACTTGCCTTGCAGGCCGAACTGGCACGCGGTTCGGAGCGGTTTTTCCAATTCGGACTCTACATTACTATTCCGGCAGACAGTGAAGACGAACTAAACCAGCTGGGAAAACAAATTGATTCAACGCTTTCATCGCTTCTTATTATCGCCCGCAAAGCAACACTTGAAATGGAAGAAGGATTTAAATCAACACTGCCAATGTTTTACGACAAACTATCCTTATGGCGGAACATGGACACAACTTCACTTGCGATGACCTTTCCATTTTCAACCGCATCGCTTACCCGAAATGAAGGAATTTTGTACGGTATAAATCAGCACGATGGAAGTCTTATCATTTTCGATCGTTTTACCTTAGAAAATGCCAACTCCGTTATCTTAGGTAAATCAGGAGGAGGAAAAAGTTTCCTGGTTAAACTCGAAACGCTCCGGCTGCTTATGATGGATGTGCATGTTATTATTCTCGATCCGGAAAACGAATACAAAAAACTGAGCGAGTCAGTGGGAGGAGAGTTTGTGGAATTTTCATTGAACTCTCAATATAAAATTAATCCCTTTGATCTGGCAACCGACAGCCCCGAACCCGATGAATTAACAAATAAGATCTTAAACCTTCATTCACTGATGCGGGTTATCATGGGCGATCTTACACCAGCGCAGGATGCATTGCTCGACCGATCGCTTGTTTTAACATACCGTGAAAAAGGCATTACCAACGATCCGGAAACATTTAAAACACCTCCGCCACTTTTGGAAGATCTTTATAAAATTCTCCAGGGGATGGAAAGCGCCGAGGCGCGCGAACTTTCCGACCGCTTGGAAAAATTTGTAAAAGGTTCAGCGGCAGGTATTTTCAACCATCAGTCAAACTTCGATATAAAAAATCCGTTTACTGTTTTTGGAATTCGGGATCTGGAAGAAAATCTTCGGCCGGTGGCTATGTATATCACCTTGGACTATATTTGGAACAGAGTAAGACGTGACCGGAGGAAACGCGTTCTGATTGTCGACGAAGCCTGGTATCTTATAAAAAATAAAGATTCGGGAGCGTACCTTCACAACTTTGCCAAACGTGCGCGAAAATATTTACTCGGGATGACTACAATAACCCAGGACGTAGAAGACTTTTTGGCAACCGAAGAGGGAAAGGCAATCATCACCAACTCAAGTTTGCAGATCATATTAAAGCAGTCAACGGCGGCTGTTGACCGCATAACTGACACTTTCTATCTTACTGGCGGAGAGAAACACTTTCTGCTATCGGCTTCTGTCGGAGAAGGATTATTCTTTGCCGGCCAATCACATGTAGGCTTCCGGGTTATCGCCTCCGACGAAGAACGGACTATCATTGAATAAATGAAAAGAATCGGGATTAGTTAAATAAGAAATAAGAGAGAAGAAAGAAGATGTTCATAATTTCCATCATCTTCTATCTTATTTCTTCTCTCTTCTCTCTATATAATAAGCCTTATTAATATGAAAAAGATCTCATACATCCAAAAAGGCGATGGGGGAATAAACTTTCAGCGAACGCATAAAAGCTCGTCATCGGCTTTGCTCTTTGTATATTCAGCCGGCGTGCTGTTGTTTTTTATTATATTGTTTTTAAGACTTTTCCAACTTACTATTGTTAAAGGCTCTTACTACCGTTCTTTATCTGAGCAAAACAGAATTCGCGAAATTGTTATTGAACCAAAACGAGGCGAAATTATAGACAGGAAAGGATTCGCTCTTGTTCAAAGTTCCCCCGGTGATATAGATCAGGAGGATCGAATCGTATCCAGAAGACGATACTTATATCCTGAACCTTTTGCACATCTGATAGGATACCGGCAAATAGCCGACGATAAAGATATTGCCAATGATGCATGTTTGAACAAACTCGGTCCTGGCGATAAAGTAGGGAGGAAAGGAGTGGAACAAGCCTTTGAATGCCAACTCCGTGGAACGGCTGGGAAAAAACTAATCGAGGTCAATGCTCAGGGAAACCGGATAAAAACACTTTCTGTTGTTCCACCGATAAATGGAGAAACAATCCAGCTTGCTGTGGATGGTGATTTGCAAAAAAAAGCCTACGAGCTTATAAAAGATAAACGGGCCGCTGTAGTTGCACTGCGGCCTCAGACAGGTGAAATTTTAACATTAACTTCTTCGCCTTCATTTAATCCGCAGTATTTTGAAGAAGGGGTCGGAATCGAGTTGGAAAAATATTTCAAAAATACCGATAAGCCATTGTTTAACCGCTCAACCGAAGGAGTATATCCTCCCGGATCAACTTTTAAACTTGTAGTTTCTGCAGGCGCCCTCGAAGAAAAAGCCATCGATGAAAATACTATTGTTGAAGATACGGGAATGATTAAAGCCGGTCCTCTTCAGTTTGGAAACTGGTATTTTCTTGAGTATGGAAAAACTGAGGGATCTGTGGATCTTGTAAAAGCTATAAAACGATCAAATGATATTTACTTTTATAAAGTGGGAGAAAAACTGGGCCCAGTCGATCTTAAAATATGGGCTGATCGATTCGGCTTTGGAAAAAAAACAGATATCGGCATTGATGAAGCAGAAGGACTGATTCCATCTTCTTTTTGGAAAGAAGATGTTCTGAAAGAAAAGTGGTATCTTGGCGACACGTATAATTTATCGATAGGTCAAGGGTATATGCTTTCAACACCGTTGCAAGTAGCCCGAATGACATCAGTATTTGCCAACAACGGATATTTATGCGCTCCTCAACTGCTTAAAACAACAGACACAAAACACTGTATTAATCTTCATATTTCAGAAAAAACACTGCGCCTTATAAAAGAAGGAATGAAGGAGGCCTGTGCGCCGGGGGGAACAGGCTGGCCTTTTTTTGATTTTAAAGTACAACGTGCAGACAACAAATCGGAGCCAATAGCGGTGGAATGTAAAACAGGAACTGCAGAAGCCCATGCCGATTCAAAACATCCTCATGCGTGGTTTACTATATTTGCTCCCGCCGAAAATCCGGAAATTGTTGTTACGGTTCTTGTTGAAGAATCTGGACAGGGTTCCGACATTGGTGGACCGATTGCCAAAGAAATTTTGAAAAGTTATTTTGAAAGGGAACAGTAAGCAGTATCAATCCATTGTTCTTGACTATTATTAAGAGGTTCAGTACCATAATAATACGATATGAACAAATCGCGTTTGCTTCTTATATTTTTTGCTGGATTTGTATTATTAAACATACTTATAATTGGATTTTATTTAATCAAAAATTCTTCTACTAAAAAACTGCCCACTTCTTCACAAAATCCTTCCGGTTTATTAGCAAAAGTCGGCGAAGAAAACATTTATTTACAAGATGTTGATCATGAACTGGAAAATCATCCGCAGAAAGATTTACCCGGAATCCGAAATAAACTTTTAGATAAAATTATTACCGATTCAATAATATTACAGGGAGGTGCTGCAGACGGGATTATCTCTCTAGATTCTTCCTTTTTTAATTCTCCTGAAAAAAACTACGCTGAACGAATAAATAATGTTGAGAAAGTAAAAAATAAAATTGAAAGTATGTCTGTAAACATAAAGGGGTCTGTTATTTCTATATGGTTTCATAATAACGGATATATTGGACCGCTTGGACTGGAAAAGGGTAAAGAGATAGCATATGAAAAATTATCAAACTTAAGAAACCAAATTGTTGATAAAAAAATAACTATTCAGGAAGCTGGAGAAGATATAAAAAAAGACACAAGCCTGTATCAAATTGATAGAGCGTGGACAAGTAATGCGATACTGGACTTTTCCGCTACTGCTGATCAAAAAATAACGTTTGTTAAAGAGTTTGATGAAATTATCAGAAACCTTGCCGTAAACGAAGTGAGTGAAGTGTATCTGGCCGATGATGTGGGGCCGGATGGTAAAAAATTATATGAAGCCCTGTATTTGGTTGCACAGGTAACAGAAAAAAATAATACACCTGGCGTAACAAATTACGACAGCTGGCTGCAAAATAAAAAAAACACCTATGGGGTACAAAAATATTAAATCATTACTAATCGGAATTCTGTTTTTAACTACCATTTTATTTACCCGTCCGGTATTTGCAAATATTCCTGATATTGAAGGATATGTGTTAACAAACGGAACAAATGCGCCTGTTGGTAATGTGTGGGTAAAGATGACAATGTCCGGATGTCCATGGGGAGGTACACCTCGCTCACAACTTCTTCCCCAATCTCGATATGTTAAAACAGATTCTAATGGACATTATCTTTTTGAAGCACTAGATGAAAGTCAGGTAGCTGTTCAAATGGGTAAACCTATTGATACTGATTTTGATGGAGTAAACGATGATGTTCAATTTCCCACATATGATGATTGTTACTATGATCCCCCAGCTATAAACACCACCGATCAATTAATTTGGCTGTTTGGATGCGGACGCGATCCATATTTATTAACCGCCATAAAGCCCTACAACTGGAGTGGATCTTTTACATCAACTGGTCAATTATCTTTGAATAATGATTGTTCAAAAGGATATTGTATCAGCAACAACGCACCAGCAGATCAAGTTACCAATATTTATTGGAAAGCAAATGCTGCTGCACCGACACGTACACCAACACCAACTCCCACTCGTACACCAACACCTACACCAACCCGAACGCCGACACCAACGCCAGCAGCATGTAGTGCGACTGATATAACGCTTGTTCTTGACAGATCAGGAAGTATGTCGGCTGAATCGGCAATTCAGAAAACCGCCGTTCATGATTTCATAAATAAAGTACAATCCTACAATTCACCATCCGTACGTATAGGTATTGTTTCATTTGGAGCAAGTGTATGGCCTTCCACATACGGCTTTCCATTCCCGTATGGCACTTCATATTCACAATCGAGTTTAAAACCTACTGTTATAGACATTCCCTTATCCTCAAATTACACACAACTTCATGCTGCAGTTGATGCACTTTCCAGTCCAGACGAGGGCACCTGCGTTGCGTGCGGATTATATTTAGCCAATCAACAATTAAAAAAAGACCTGCCAACAAGTAAAAAATATGTTGTTGTTATGACGGATGGAGTCACCGATCATTTATATGATGGCTCAAACGATCAGACAGTATCAACTAGTGAAATGAATAGTCAAGCAACACAAGGTAAAAATTCCGGAATAAAGTATTATGTATTCCAATATGATTTAATAACCTCAGGCTTAAACCTTCAAAGCATGTCATCGGGCGCCGGATATTATGCGTATGAAAACCAGGTTCCCCAATGGCCGACTACTTTAACCAAATTTGCCGACAGTATCTGTAAAAATGTACCTTTAGGTATCACTCCCACAATCCCACCTACAAGCGTACCTACAACTGCAGCCACATCTACACCGGTACCAACAGATGTACAGACGTCTCACTTAAGTTGTTCAGGAATTTCCTGTGTGGCGGTTCCGGGAGCAGGAGCCGATACGTGTTTGCCGGAAGGAGATAGTTGTCAGCAAACAACTGATGGTTGTCCTTCTACCTGCGGAAATTTTGATGTGGTTACACAAACATGCATTTGTAATGGTCCATGCTGTCCGGGAACATGTTTTAATGGTTTATCTTGCGGTGAGACAAAAACAGCAGCGTGCTGCAATAGCAAATCTCCGGTATTTCCAACTGGAGTAACAATAACCCAACCAAATGGAGGCGCTATTATCCAAACACGATTTGTAAAAATTAATTGGAGTTTTGCGGACACATTAGGATGTGGTGGCGCGTGGGGATTTAACTGCGCAGGCGACACTAATAGAAGTTTTAAAATAGTAATTGATGACGACCAATATTTTACTAGTCCTCTTATTACAAAAGCTGGCCTGCCAAACACCACCCGTTCTTATACTACAACTGTCACTGATGGCTTGATAAAGGATAATAAAAAATATTACGTCAAAGTATGTGCTGTAAACTACAAAGAAACATGTACCATTGTGAACTTCACCAAACAAGCATATCCTGTAGGGATAATAGTGGGTGTTGTCGGCGAATATGATGGACAAAGTGCGGTGCCATTTACCAATAATGGAGCCGCAGGAGATACAATTAATGTTAACGCCAATGTTTCCTCGCCAACAGGTGTTGTTTCTACCTGTTCAAAAACAGCTGCCGGTACGCCACCAACCACTCAATCATATAGTTGTAATATAACTCTAGACAACATAAATGCTGATCCTATACCTAATCAAACAGTCACCATGACGGGGACTGGATATAATGCTGGAGTTTACACAGGAATATGTTCACAAAGTGGTGCCAATTGTGTACAGCCGGTAAGTCTTGTCATCAACTTTGATGCCAACTCAGGTACTCCGACCAATATCACGCAAAATGTGTACTTTGTGATTAACTCCAATCTCACATTCTTTAAAATTAAAAACGGCAGTATTCAAACTCAAAATTCTTCTTTATGGTCTACGTACTTCCCCGTATCTACTATTATCTTCGATACCGATGATTATGTTACAGGAGGTAACTACCTTATTATTGGAAACAGCTCTGGTTCTTTTGCCGGTGTTGGCACTGCTTTGTTTAATACCCCGGTTGATATGGGAAATGCACTCGTCTCTCAAAAATCTATTCCTCCATATCCGCCAGGCAAAAACTGGCTCAGCGAAGGTTATCTCCCCATCACTGCATTCAATGCTCAACGATACTTAGAATATGTACGAACTCGAAAACAATACCAAACAATCACTCAACTGAAAGATCTTCAAGAAAATGTAATCAATGTCTGGAATGGTGACTTGAGAATTGATAAAAACAACTCAGACCAAACCGGTAGAAACAACTTCAATGCTAAAAACATTGTTCTTGTTGTTACCGGAACAGTCTCATTCAACACCGACTCATTCACTCCATCCGGTAGTGCTTCAACCGCCATAATTGCCAATCAAATTAACTTCTTCAATCAACCAACCTCGGTCTTCACTCAAGAAGCAAACGGTATTTTTGTTGCCAATACTATTAATTTTGGATCTAATACTCAACCTATTAAAATTGTCGGAAATGTTGCCAGTACTCAAAATTCCATACCTCTGTCACGAATTCGACTCGATAACCGAAAACCTTCCGTGTTTGTTGTTTTTGATGTAGACCCATATGTTGATTTGTTGCCATATTTGTCTGTTGCTATCTATGAATGGAGACAGTTACAGTAAATTGTGAATTATATGAGAAGCTATAAGAAAAAATCACAACAAGGACAAGTTCTTCTTATTATTATCATGTTGTTTGCGACAATAATCACTGTTGTAACAACGGTGTCGTTTCGTTCAACAACAGAGACACAGATTAATAAACTGGAAGAAGAATCGCAAAAAACACTTTCTGCTGCAGAAGCTGGAATCGAAAAGGCTATTGCTGCAAAAGTTGCGTCCGGGAATACTCAACAATTTAATGATCCAAACATCGATCTAGGTAATCTTTCCGGCATAGACCTCGCCAACAGTAGTGTAAATGTTACCAGCAACACCGGACGGGAATTTGTTACCCCTCTTATTCAGAAAGATCAGCAGTATACATTTTATTTAGCAAAATACGATTCTGCCGTTTCACCTCAGTTTTCTGCGCTTTATCCTAACCGCATTGCCATACATTACGGCAGTGAAACCAATTGTGCCTCAGTTGCCTTGGAAATTACCGTCATTTCCAATACAATTGCGCCGCACGCGGTTACCCGATATATTTCTGACTCGGGAGGCATAATTACCAATCCGGCGGGAAGCGGAGCTAATAATATTGCCGGGGGAAGCGGATCAACTATTAATAATGTTGCCTTTAACTGTAAAACAAACAACATACCTTCTATTCCCAATACAATTCTTGTCATTGTCAGGTCGTTGGGGAATAGAACAAAACTGGCTATTAGAGGAAACGCTGTCGCACCATCATTGCCCGAACAAGGAAAGTACATTGTTTCCGAAGCCAAATCGACAACGGGCGTTATTAAAAAAGTCCAGCTCTTCCAGTCTCTTCCACAAATCCCAGCCGAATTCTTTGTCTCTACATTCTAATATTACAGACGGCCCGGTGGTTCTAATGAAAATTGTAGGTCTGAATTTTATTACTCCTGAAGTCGTACCGGCATAACAACATGAAGAAACGAACTATCATCCGGCAGTTTAAACATAATCGGAGCATCCGAGCGGAGCATTTCTACAATGATTGATTTACTATGAATATGGCTTAAAAAATCCAGAAGAAATCGATAGTTGAAAGCAACTTGCTGATCCGGACCTTTTACTTCAGCCTCCTGAAATGTGCTGTTTCCTTCGCTGGCCTCCTTTTTGGGGCGCATGAACAATCCTTCTTTTTTAAATTCACAGACAACTACATGCGAAAAATCGCGCGCAAAAACCGAGATTAATTTAATATTTCTTAAGAATTCTTCCCGATCTAACGTTGCTGTTGTTGCCGATTCATTCTGAATAACTTTCTCAAATGGAGGAAATTCACCATCTATGAGTCTGGAATAAAACTCGTCTTCACCCAGTCTAAACCGCACTAATTTTTCACTCGGAGAATAGGAGAAGAGAACGTCTTTTGTCGTTTTAATATTGCGAACTACCTCCATGAGAACATCTACCGGAATAATAACAGAAGGAATATCCATTTTTCTTTTTTCCTTAACCAGAGAGAGTCTGAATCCGTCTGTTGCTACAATCAGCATTTCTTCATCACTTTGCAGAAAGTTAACTCCGGTTAAGACAGGTCTTGAATCGTCTGTCGAGGCCGCAAACGTGACCAAGGACAGATGTTTCTGAAAAAACTCGGACTGTATACGGTGTTCCTTTTCTTCAATCGCAGGCGGCAGGGGATAGTCGTCGGCGACCATGAGCGGGAAGCTTCCTTTGGTCTTCTCCTGTGAAATAGTAAGCTGTTTTTCTTTTATCTCAAGTGTTAACATCGACGGTTTCAAAAAATGGAGAAACTCGATTATTTTCTTTGGCTCGATAATTATTTTAAACTCGAGTTTTTCTTTATTGGGAAGAGTGGTATGAAAGTATGCTGTCAAATTTGTCGAATAAATATGAATCAATTCATCACGTCCTTCAATAAGAACTCCCTGAAGAATTGTCGATGTAACTAGCTTAGATGATACAAATCGTGAAGCCAGTGTTAATTTATCGGTAAATGTGTCTTTCTCAATGTTTATTTTCATATTTAAAATAGTCGTAGTAGGGGATGGGTATAAGTGTATAAAATTTAGATCGGATTTTCAAGACAAACAAAACTCAACAAAACCCATGTTTATAACACGTGGATATTATGTTGATGAGCGTATGGTCTGGATTATGGTATCAACCTCGCTTTTAAAAACAGCGTCTTTCATGCACAGTGTCTGTATCTTATCTACGCCGTGAATAATAGTTGTGTGGTCTTTTCGTTTTAGTATGAAGGCGACTTCTTCCAACTTTAGTTTAAACTCTTCCCGAAGAATATACATTATTATCTGCCGGGCCTTGGCAACATCTTCGATGCGGGTTGGGCTTTTTATCTGCGCCGACTTAATATCGTAGTACGAGCAGACAACTTTAATAACATCCTGCGGCGAAACTTTTTTTATTGGTTTTGCTGAAACTTTCTGGTCGCCAAAGTATGCTTCAACAACTTCAAGATCTATAACTTCTTTCTTCCCCCAGATTTTAGCGCCGATAGAAAGCAAAGCTCCTTCAAGCGCACGAGTATCTGAAATATTTTCGGCGATGATTTTTGCAGCTTCAATATCTATGCCAATATTTTTTTCACGCGCTTTAATTGTGAGTATCGCGGTGCGGAGTTCAAAATCAGGCGGTTGAATGTCTACAATCAATCCTCCAGAAAACCGCGACCGCAACCGGTCTTCAATACTTTTTATTTCTGCCGGCGGCCGGTCGGAGGTTAATATAATCTGTCCATAGTTGGAAACAATCGTATTAAATGTGTGAAAGAGTTCTTCCTGTACACTTGGTTTACCGGCGATAAACTGAACATCATCTACGATAAAAAAATCAAGGTTGCGGTATTTTCTTCTGAATTTTGCCATTGTTTTTTCCCGGATACCTTCAACAAGCTCATTCATAAACTGATCTCCCGGACAAAAAAAGACTTTTTTCTCAGGATTTTTCTGAAGAATTGTGCGGGCGACAGACTGTGCAAGATGCGTTTTCCCCACCCCAACACCCCCATAGAAAAAGAGCGGATTATAAGAAGTTCCGGGGTTGTCGGCAACGGCTTGTGCTGCAGCAAATGCAACCTGATTGGTGGAAAAAACAGCAAAATTATCGAATGTATATTTAGGATTTAATCCCGCGCGTCTGTATACATCGTCTATTGAAGGTGTATATTGCAGAAGGGGTGCTTCTTCTTCTTTAACCTTAACCTCCCTGAGACTTATTTCAATGGTGTATTTTTTATGGGTATGCATAAACAACAGCTGTTCTATTATTGACTGGCGTTTATGAAGATACATTTCTACTCCATGATTATGCGCTTCAAGCGCGATGGTTTTTTCGGTGAAGTTAATTGGCGTACTTTGATTAAGAAGCGAGACGACAAATTTATTTTTATCATCTTTTGAAAGTTCTTCTACAAACGTATTCCAAAAAGGTGGTTGCATAGACCTGTGTATATCATGTGGATAACTTATCCACACATAATAAACATTTTCACAAAACAAATCAAGAGATCAAAATCGTACTTAGTGTTGCTTTTGAAATTCAACAAAAAAAAGATATTACAATGAAGGAATGTTGAAGGATTTGTTATTTCCCAAAATGTGTCTTGTCTGCAATCATGCGGGAACGTATATTTGTTTGAAATGCGAAAAAAAATTAGTTCCCGTAAAAAACGATAGTTGTTTATATTGCGGCAATACTTCGTATCTTGGACTAACCCATGAATTCTGCAAGCAGAAAAATGGTGTTGATGGTCTGTTAAGTGTGTTTGTGTACAATCCGACGTTAAAGGCGATAATAAGAAATTTGAAATACAGAGGAGTTTATGACGCGTTTCACGAATTATTTTTTAGTATTCGGGAGCCGGCAATTATTAAGTTCTATAAACTCAGACGCAAGAATCCAGCAGCATTTCTTCAGCCCATACCGCTTCATAAAGAAAAACTATTAAAAAGAGGATTCAATCAGTCAGTATATATTGCTAATTTCTTTCGGCATATCACCACATATAAAGTGATAGATGTTTTGGTACGAAGCAAAAATACTTCTGCGCAGGCACAGACAAAAGACAGAGTGTCGCGCGTCTTAAATATTAAGGATGCTTTTTCGTTGAGAAGAAATGTATCAATAGACAAAAAAAACATTATTCTGGTTGATGATGTGGTCACCACAGGAAGCACCGTTAAAGAAGCGGCTACTATATTAAAAAGAGTAGGAGCACATAAAATATTTGTTTTTTCTTTAGGTCGGGATTAGATAACTTCGTTATTGCTTTTCAATACCTATAGTATTATAATGTCGTCATACTTATGGATAACGCAAATAAAATCATTTCTTTTGTGCTTGGGCTTATAGTTGTTATTGTTGTGTTGCTTCTTATTACGGGAAGACTCGGTTTGTTTAAAGGCATGAATATATTGCCTGTCTCCCGAGGTAATAGCGCAACACCATCGGCAACACTAAAAAAGACAGCTGAGGGGAAGGGAGCAACTCCTACTCCCAAACGGATGGCAGTTAACGTTGTTGCGACAGCGACGCCTGTTGTGCAGAATAACAATCAGTCGAGTCAGCAGAAAGACCAAGAGCCCATAAAAACAATTCCAAGTACAGGAGCATCTTCAGATATACTAGCTCTTATGATATTTGGATTAGTTGGAGGGATGTTCTTAAGAAAAGTAAAAATATCTTCTTAACCGAAGCCGGGGATTTTAAGAATTCCATTGGCGATAAGGTTTATAAGGAATACGGCGCTCATAGCAAATATCACTCCCACAATTGCTCCTACAAGGGTTCTTCTACCGCGTCTCAGCTGTTCCGGATCTCCATGCGAGGTAACAACCAAAAATGCTCCGTAGAGTAAGTATAAAAAGGCAATGCCTCCGGAAAGCGACAATAATACATTCAATAATGGACGAGTGAGAGCAGAGGCGGCTCCTTCGGATCGAAATCCTTCGGTAAGATCAGTTGAAAAACAGCCGATGCCGGTATAAAAACGGCCTTTTTTTGGTGGATTGGGAATAGTGTTGGCGTTATTATCGGGATCAGGAATCATCTTTAGAGTTTCAAAATTATTGAAGGTTGCCGGATCGGGATCGAGGTCGTAGAGACATTTCACACAAACAGGCCACGACTGCGACGGGAAACTTCCTTTTATTGTATATACCATACTACCTGGTGAATCATCGGTTATGTCTGCGCATAAACCGCATTGATCACACGTTGCATATCGATTGGTGAGGGCGGCTTGAGAGGCTGTAGGGAGTACAATAGTCGTTACAGCAAATACGAAGATTAAACTTAAGAGGAATCGTTTCATATAGTGAGTATAACAGGAAGATATTTTGGTTATCAACTATAATGATAGTATGCGCAAATTGTATTTAGTGCTGAGTCTATTTTTGGTCTTTGCTTTGTATGCTCTTTCTATTCGAGCCGATGAGTATGACGATATAACAAAACAATTAGGTGATCTTAAAAAATCTTTAGAGTCTTCGCAAAAAGCCACTCAAACCAATGAAAAAAATTTACAGAGTCTTAACATGCAGCTGGAAAGTATAAAAAATAAAGTGTATTTATTCGGCCAGGAAATAGTTAAAAAAGAGAAGGAGGTGCGTGAAGGGGAGAGTGCGCTTGCTTACCAAAAACAAACACTTGAGGAGCGAACGGTCTCGTATTATAAAAATCTTGATAAAGATACATTTACGGTTATTGATTTTCTCGTTGCGAAAAATTTATCCTTAAGTCTGCAGAATTTTTTTTATCAGCAAACACTTCTTAATGAAGATAGAAAAACCATCGTCGGCATTGTTACTTACATTAAGGATCTGGAGAAGAAGAAAGCTCAACTCCAGATTGAGAAAGAAAAACTCACAACCATTAAAGAAGAGGTAGATAAGCAGTCTAAATTTTTAGCTTCGGAAGTGTCTAAATCAAAAGAGTATGAAAGCAGTCTTCAACAGCAGATTGCGGCTCTTTCTGCAAAACAACAACAACTTTTGGCGCAGAAGCTTGCAAGTTTGAATATCTCACGCTCCGCCGGTTCGGCCGTTGGAGGGTGTGTAGACGACCGAGGCGTTGATCCGGGTTTTAGCCCGCGATTTGCATTTTATACCTACGGCGTTCCCGACCGGGTTGGAATGAGTCAGTGGGGAGCATACGGCCGTTCCAAAGCCGGGCAGGACTATAAAACAATTCTAAATGCATATTACAACAACGTACGGTTAGAATGTAAAAATTTTTCCAATAACAAAATAAAAGTACAAGGATATGGAGAAATGGGACTGCGTGATTATTTGAAGGGACTAGGGGAGATGTTTAGTTCATGGGGAGATACCGGCGGGTATGAAGCATTTAAAGCTCAGGTTGTTGCCGCTGCGTCTTATGCATTTTCTCAGACCAATGGGGGAGAAAACGAGATCTGCACAACACAGAGCTGCCAGGTATACATTGGTCATAATAAAGGCGGCAAGTGGGATGAGTCGGTTGATGATGTAAATAACAAATGCGGCGACGGTGTTGAAGTAATGGTATCTAACGACACCAATAATGTTGTAACCGGCTGGTATTCTTCTACATTTGGCGGCTACTCGCTTACAGCGGCAGAAAAATGGGGAGGAGATAGGCCGTGGACGAAACACATACGAGATGCCTCCGGAGATGTAAATAGTTTTTCTGATCTCAACGAACGGGCTTACGATAAAGAGTCGCCATGGTTTTATTGCGACTGGGGAGCAAGAGCACAGTACAACAAAACAGCGTGGTTAAAACCTGATGAAGTGGCCGACATCGCCAACGCACTGCTACTTGCTAAGTCTGATCCGTCAACTCAAACCCATCTTGCCCAACCCGATAAACCGAATCCTGATGGTGTAGACACATGGAGCCCAGATAAAGTGAAGAGCGAACTGCGCTCGCGTGGCCGTAATCCTATTAACAATGTCAGTGATGTTTCCATAAGCTGGGACACCGGCGGCGGGCGAACCACTTCTATTAGCATCTCGGGAGACGGCAGTTCGTACAGCTTCGATGGCAGTGAATTCAAAAACTTTTTCAACCTCCGCGCGCCAGCAAATATCCAGATAGTGGGACCGTTATTCAATGTAGAAAAGAAGTAATAGATAATGTTCTTTACATTGGATCCCGTATTTAGTTAGAATGAAGTACGTATATGGATATCGATAAGATCGCGATTTTTATTACCAAAACAATAATCGGTACAATGGAGGCATTTTTGGGTGTCCGATTTCTTCTTAAGATTTTAGGAGCAAGTCAGCAAGCTCTTTTTGTCCGCTGGATCTATTCAATAAGCGATTCAATTCTTCAGCCCTTTGTTGGTATGTTCCCGACCCCGTCTATCGCGCCGAACTTTGTATTTGAATTAAATACCATATTTGCCATGCTGGTGTATATTGTTGTCGGTTATGCTATGGTTAAGTTTATAGACTTTATATATAAACAGATTGTCGAAAGTTTCAATATGGCAGGCGAGTCAGTCTCATCTAAAGAGAAAGAACATTTGGTAAAAAAAGAAGAAACTAAAAAAACTACGTAAACTGCTCCAAAAGTTTTTCAACGATCTGTTTTTTCTCTTCAGTAACTTCGGTGGCAATAATTCCCAGATCAAACTGACCGTATAACACAAGCGAGTTAAGCGGAGCAAGTAAAATTGCAGGAAGCGCCAGCAGATCTTCTTCTCCTTTTATATATAATGAATCCTTCTTATTTTTGTGAATAAATTCGTGGATATCTTTTTTGAATGTCAGGACCGCTTTCCGTTGAATAGTGCCTGCTTTGTTGCGGTGCGTTTTAGTTTCCTGGTTTCTTTGACGGCTAATTTTCTTCCGGCGCGTTTTAAAATCTATAATCGTAATATCTGGGGTAAATCCTTTTTCTTGTAGAGATTCGGTTACAACATCGCCAACTGAGATGACCATCGACGGCTTTACTTTTTCAATATGACGAATGACTTTTACTTCATTCTCAAACACACTGCCTAAAGGTTTCCGCATAATGTGGCGAATTTCAGCCGGCAAAGACAATGTTTTTTTACGGATAAATCGGGAAACATACAAACGCCCCGTCCTATCAATCTCTCCGGAGCGTATCCTTGAGGATTTTATGATGCGGTTATCTTCTCCTTTCACAAATGGCATCGCTATTATTTGAAGTTTTTTTATCCCCAAACTTTTGCGTTTTTTGTTTATTTTAACGGCGTTTGGATACGTGTCTTTTGTAACTAAAATGCCATCAAGCGTCTTATCCTCCAGTGAAAATCCATAAAAGTCATGAATGGGGATTATTGCAGCTCTTTGAATATATTCTTTTTGCTTAAGATATTCATGCAGTGATTTTTTTCTGAGATCAAATGATTCAATATAGTCTTGAAGTTTTTTGTTATAAGGAAAGTCGGCCGCGGTTATAGCCACACTGATTTTTTCAGATATTTTGAACGCATAATCGATGAAGGCTTTATGCCCCGCATGGAGTCTGTCAAACGTTCCGGCTATGGTTATATGGTGGTATTTTTTCATGATGAATATGTATAAGTATACTATCGTTCTTGATTTTCAGATAAAATAAATTATATTTAACCATATGGTTAAATATTCGTCAAACCAATTGGACAGTATCTTTCAGACACTCTCTCATCCGGTGCGAAGAAAGATAATCGCATCTTTGCTTAAAGAACCTCGAAATGTTACCGAATTGGCGAAACCATTTAATATTTCATTTCCGGCAATAACAAAACATCTGCATATTCTTGAAGACTCAAATCTTATTATCCGTAGAAAGCAGGGGAGATCATACATTTTGAGTATTAATACCAAACCATTACTTCAAATAAAGAAATGGCTGCTGGATTTTGAAACTGTTTGGATACAACTTCTCCAGTCGTCAGAATGAGGAGGGAGTGGGGGAAAGGGGAGAGTGTTACGTATGAATTTGTAGAAGTACTTCTTCGATGCGTTTAATTAAGTTGGCAATACCTTCACCGCTCATTGCAGAAATAAATATCGGCGTATACATTTCAATAAGGTGCTGAAGTTTGCCTTTGGTCATTTCGGTAGCTTTATCTATCTTATTAAATACAATTATTGTCGGCGTATCTGAAGCGTTGATTTCGGCAAGCGTATCATTTACCGTGTGAATTTTACTTTCGAGATCGGGGTCGGAAGCATCCACAACATGAACCAGAATATCGGCGTGAATTGTTTCGAGCAAGGTGGATTTAAAAGCAGCAATTAGCTCGGGTGGAAGATCGCGGATAAAACCAATTGTATCTGAAATCAGCACGCTTCTCTGAGACGTCGTTAAATATAGCTTGGCTGTCGTACTGTCCAACGTCGCGAATAATTCATCTTTTATGTAGGCTTGCTTGCCCGAAAGTCGCTTAAAAAGGGTGCTTTTGCCGGCATTTGTGTAACCAACTATAGAAACGGTTTGGAAGCCAAGTTCGCGGCGGCGCTGCATCTGGCGCATCTGGTGTTGTTCAAGTTTTTCCAGTTTTTTTTCAACAATGGCAATAGATTTCTTCCAATGAGTCTGCATTTCGCGGGTGTTTGTTTCACCTGAACCGCTTATCGATCCGCGACCGCCGCGCTGGCGGCCGAGCATTCCTGAAAGATTATAAATCCGCGGGCCCATGTGCCTCATCGATGCCAGCTCTATTTGCAGCTGGCTTTCGGCAGTACGGGCGTGGTTTTTAAAAATATGAAGAATCAAATCCACCCGGTCCCACACATCGATATCGGGGTATGTATCCCACAATGCTTGTTTAATGTTAAACAGTTGTTTTGGTTTAAGAATTTCGTTGGCAACTATTGTGGTTATTTTAAATTCAGGAATAATGGTGGTAAGGACTTCGTGCAGTTTTCCGCTGCCAATGTAGGTGGCAGGGTCGGGGTGGATTTTCTGCTGGACTATTTTTACGACGTCGCCTTTTCCGTATGTCGCGGTTAAGTCAATTAGCTCCTGCAGGCGTTTATTCTGGTCTTTTATGGTCAGGTGTGGAATTACCACATCCAGAAGTAAAAAATTATTCATATTACAATGTTGATTTTTATTATTCTCTCGTCACATTTTTTTTCGCGTCGTCACCCACTGCTGTGGGGCCCACGACATTGCTCAAAAAAACGTGACTACACTCCTTATAAATTTAGATTTTACACAAGCATTTTTTTGCTTTTAAAATCATGATTTGTTCTTCCGGTGTATGAACAAATAGTTCCTGAATCTCCACACCAGTCGCAAGCGATTCATCTAACGGCGAGGAATGTTTATATGTCCGTTTCTCCATTTCCGCAACCAATAGTTCATGCCGGCGGTATAACGCTTTCAGTTTACCTTTCCACCGTTTTGTTTCCGGATGGTTTTTGTACCCCTTCTTATTTGTGGTAAGAATAGTCCATATTGCATGGAGTTCTCTATGTTCGCCTAATAAATGGATACGGCACAGAAGCGCCGGATCGATATCCCAAATTCTCATAGCATATTATACATTTCCCGTATAATCTTACTATAGATGAGAAAAGATATTCTGCGTTTCCTACAATCACATATCTGGAGCCTGATCAGTATCTCTGCTTTAGGATGTATCACCTATGCTAACACTCTCGAAAATGGTTTTATATCTGATGATATTGTTATTATTGTTGAAAATAAGCAATTATCCTCTTTTTCATATGTTTTGTCGTCCCCCGCGGCCAGTGTGCGGCCATTTTTTTACTACATAATTGCCAATCTATGGGGTTTGAATCCGGCGCCATTTCATCTGCTGAATATCGTGTTTCATATTGGAACAGCACTATCTCTATTTGCGCTGGCGTATTTTTTAACAAAAAAACGATTTATTGCACTTATTGCAGCTAGTATTTTTGTCGTGCATCCGGCGATCTCCGAGGGTGTTGCGTGGATTTCGGGTGGCAACTATCCTCAGTATGGATTTTTTATGACTCTTACTATTCTGGCCTACATTCTTCGAAAGAAATACCGCGGGTTTACGATTATATCTATAGTATTATTTATAGTTACTCTTCTATCTTCGCAGAAAGCGGTTGTTATTCCGGCAATCTTTTTAGTCTATGAATACTGTTTTGGATCGGTTAAAAAAAACTGGAAAGATATTCTGCCGTTTATTGGAGTAAGTATTATTTACAGTATTTTCTATTATTTTAAAATCGGCGCCCGCATCGATAGTCTTGAGACAGAGTATTACATTGGTGGTGGAAAGTTTGAGAATCCGCTTCTTAAGATCCCGTTTGCTATCACCTCGTACATCCAGTTGTTATTCTTCCCCAGCCGGCTTACTTTGTATCATTCAGAAAATATGGGTCAGGCGGAATACATCGTTCGTCTTGCAGGGTTCATTACTTTTTTGGCAGCCCTCATCTTCAGCTTCATAAAAAACAAACAGGTTTTTTTCTGGCTGATGTTTTTTATTCTCAATCTGCTTTTGGTGCTCACTCCCCTCAAGGTTGCGTCAACTCTCGCCGAGCGCTATATGTACTACGCCAGTTTTGGAATTATTTTTCCTGTTGTGTATGTGACGCAGAAGGCAACCGCCCGTTTTAAAATTAATATTATTCTCGCGTGCATCGCAGGTTTTATAATCTGTGCTTTGATGGTTCGAACATTTGTCCGCAACTTCGACTGGGCGGACGAGCTGACATTCTGGACAAATACGGCAAAAACTTCGCCGAATGCATTCAGCGTACGAAATAATCTGGGTGCATCGCTCGCTAAGATAAACCGCGATGAAGAAGCGATAAAAGAATTTAATGCTGCCATTGCCATAAATCCTGGTTACGCCGACGCCTACAAAAATATGGGATTTGTATATCTTAAACACAACGATGCAGACACCGCTTTAAAATATTACCTAAAAGCGCTCGAGCTTAATCCGCGGAATTGGCAGTTTTATAACGATCTGGCCGCAGCATATATTGGAAAACAGGACTTAAAAACAGCGGAACAATATTTTATGAAAGCACTTGAACTATCACCCAACAATGAGTTGATTTATATTAATCTAGGAAGAATCTACATGATGCAGCAGCAGAATGAAAAAGCAAAAGCCGCGTTGAATAAGGCGCTTGAAATTAATCCCAATAATACATTTGCCGCCGAACTTTTTCGGCAAATCCCCTAAGATATCTCTTTACTAGAATAAATTCATACGGTATAGTGGATTCTATGAGTGAAAAAGTACATGGGTATGTTTTACTTTACGGTGGAATCGCAATAATGCTCTTCTCTTTATTAAGTCTTGTATTTGTATTCACCGGCCGTTCTGAACCCATTCAATTATTCCATCTGAAAGGAATTTCCATAGATTCAAGTGCATTGACTCCTCAAATTGATACAAGTAGTCTCCCAGGTTTTAAAATGCCCGAACAAATAAAGCTTGCAAAACCGCTTGAAATATTTCCGGCCGAAGACTTAAACCGCTCGGCCAATATTTTCGCTCATCTTATGTTTATGGGATTTTTGTTGAGTGTGGGCTCTAAATTTTCAACTATCGGGACTAATCTTCTTCGTCCAATTGTAGTGAAAACTTCCAAATCTATTCTCCCTGAATCGCCAACAACGACGTAGAGATCTTACTTCATTCTTACCGGCTTTTACTCCCTTTATTAATTCATACAGCGATAATACATATTATGAAACCAGCGGATGTTTTCTATTTAACAGGCACAGGATCATTCATTATTTTTGTAGTTCTGGCTATTTATGTGGGAAACAGACTCATGCAGACTTTGGAAGTTTTTGAATTATTTTTAAAAGATATGCGGCACATCACATCTGATGTCCATAATGCGCCCCGTAAATTGAGTGATGGAGTCATGGGTGTTGCCGCTAACTTATTACAATTTTTCTTAGGAAGGAGGTGAGTACAATGATGGATAACAAAAAACCAGCAACAAATTCTATAGGAGCGGGTGTGATTGGTGCGGCAGTCGGTGCAGCAGCAGCAGTAGCCGTAACAAAGATTATGTCCGATCCCGAAATGAAAACAAAAGCAACCGATGCTTTGCAAAAAGCGAAACAGTATGCCTTAGATAGCATGCAGCAGATGAAAAGTAAAACACAAGAAATGGCAGGATCAGCCGAAGATATAGTAGATGACACAAAACGAATGACACGCACACCTCGTGGTGCAAAATCCGTATAAACATAAGAATACCCGGGTGTTATTAAAACACCCGGGTATTATATAAAAAACTTTATTATGAAAATAAACAAGGGGGCACATCCGGCAATCTTCCGTAGGAAAAAAAACGCTGTATCAAATAAAAAGAAAATGGTGCAAAAGCAGTTATCTCAGTGGACGCCTCTTGATACTAAGTCGCTTCAAAATACTTCTCCAAACCAAACACCTCAAGAGAATAAAACTCAACCCATACAGAAGCAAGAAAATAATGCTCCGGTAGTAATTAAGCGAAATAATAAAGAAGCCCAGGCAGTGCCCGCATCTGAAATTTCCCGGGAATTATTACGGATCCGCGGCACATGGCCGTTTGATATGGCGCAGGATGAGCTTATTATCGAAGAAAAACGGATCATTATTAAACGAAATACATTTCCGTTTGGCGGGTATGTACTCAGTCTTCCCATAAAAAAATTGGTATCGTTTGAAGTAAATCACGCGTTTTTTTATTCAGCCTTATATATAAAAGGCGAGGGCAACTCGTTAAATTATGTTATGCAGTGGTTGAAACCAAAAGACGCAATCCGCGCCAAGGAATTAGTAGACGGTTTACGTCTGCAGGAAAGTGAACTTATTGAAATAAAAGAAAAAGATCCGCAAAAAATCGCACAAACTTTGGAGTCTATCGGGCACACTTAAACTCTTAAACCTTTCTTACATTATTTTAAATCAACGTTCAGAATGCAGCCGTAACATGGATGTATGAAAGGAGGTGCAACCTATGGCTAAACGTTCAACAGATCAAACTGATCAAGACACGTTCAATCAATCCGATTTTGATGATATGAATCAAGATCAGGGAGAGAAAGGCGGACAGTCTGACACTTATGACTCAGACGTGGATGAATCAGATTTTGATAAGTAAAGACTTATGAAACAGTACTTTGAGCGAGTAGCTATACGGCTACTCGCTTTTTTTATGAAACCTTTATCCCTCCATTACTTTTCATTATGATTTCGGTTACTATTACGGCTTTATAAACAGCATGCTGAAGAATGGAAGGCATTCTATTAATCGGACTAATATATATATGGAATGTCCCTCGTTTGTCTATCTGCCAATTCCAGTTTGTCTGTCCGTTAAACACTACGTTCATAATACCTTTTGTGGCGTACATTTCACTCAAATATGCGAGTATTACATGTTCAAACATGTGTCCGATCTCGGTTTGTTTTACTTCTTCCCGAAAGGGTAAATTATTTTCATTGAAACATTTTGTTTTTAATACACGCGGACATAACTTCTTAAGTATCGGCAACGTGCGAGGGAGATCGGCGGTATTAACAAAATGAGTATGCGTCTGCATTTTCATATACATGAGCTCTTCCTGCTGGGTAAGCGATAAAGAAAACAGCGACGATGTGTATGGCTGGTCTAATTGAATCATATGAAGTTGCTTACGTATTTATTACAGTATACTTGTAAATTTCATACGGAGCAATAGCAAAGTGCAACTTGCATAATTCTTACCTGATTTACAGAAAATTTTTATGTAATTTTTTTACAATTTTTTATTATTTCTTACATTAAATATATCGAAAAGGAGGTGATAATTATGACAACAAAAACTGTACTGGGAATATTTTCTGATCGCAACAGTGCTGAGGATGCCATTGATGAACTGCAAGAAAGCGGCTACACAGCCAAAGACATATCAGTAATTATGAAAGAAGGCAGTGAGCCGATAACCCGAGACGGCAATACGGTAGGATCAAATGTTGCAGAAGGCGCAGTAACCGGCATGACAACCGGCGCCGCAATCGGCGGACTGGCTGGCCTGTTAGTTGGAATTGGTGCAATAGCGGTTCCGGGAATAGGTGCATTTTTAATAGGTGGACCAATTGCAGCCGCACTTGGTTTAACAGGAGCTGCAGCAACAACAGTAACTGGGGCGGCAACAGGAGGTTTGGCAGGAGGTCTGCTTGGAGCTTTAACAAGTCTTGGTTTGCCCGAAGAATCGGCGAGAGTGTATGAACGCCGTGTTCAGGAAGGTGCTATTATTTTAGCAGTTCCGGTAGATAAACGGCTTGAGCTCCGCGAGGTTCAGGAAATATTTGAAGATAATGATGCCGATCAAATAGAGACGGTTACCGGGAAATAAAGAAGTATAACGTCGTTAAATATTAAACGGAGATTTGTAACAAAATCTCCGTTTTTTATTACTCTTCGATACATAAGCTCAGGATTGTATTTTATATTTAGACTATTTTATAGAGCTAAAGTAAATTATCAACCGGACTATCTTCTTCATGTTTTCTTACTTTTTTTTTATCATCCGCATACTATTGCATCATAGAATTAACTTAGTTTTAAATGAAAGGAGGTGAGAATAGTATGAATATTTTATTATGGATCGTTCTCGGAGCAATCGCAGGGTACTTGGCATCAGTTATTATGAAAACTAATGACAGCCAGGGAACATTAGGTGATATAATCTTGGGAATTCTAGGCGCAATAGTCGGAGGTTTTGCGATGAATATTTTTGGCCAGCCTGGAGTAACCGGATTTAATTTGTATAGTATTTTAGTCGCTGTTCTCGGAGCAGTGGTCGTGATTTATCTGGGAAGAGCAATGTCTAGAGCTCGCTAAGAATCATTACAAAATTACAACCAGGGATATCGTTGGATATCTCTGGTTGTGTTGTGTGATAGTATTACACTATGAAAAAAACACAAGATGAGGCGGTTTTAAATGATGCCTATCATACGCTCAAATCTCCCATTGTATCGATGAAGTCGATGTTATTTGTATTAGGAAAGAACAAGAATATTGAAGGGAATAAGGTTATTCAGGATAAAATCTTTCAGATAGAGGAAAAGTTGAATGTTCTTCATAAACGGGCTGAAATTTTTCTAAATTATATTGTTTTTAAGGAAGGAAAAGTAGAATTTTTGTATTCTTTTTTTAATTTGAATGATGTTTTAGAGAAAGCAATTGATGCGGTGCAAAAAGAATACGGCAAAAGATTTTCCTTCAAAAAATCAGCCGACCAGCCAATAATGGCAGATGAAGAACATATCGCCGCAGCATTGAAAATAATCTTTACCACAGTTCATTTAAAAGCAATTCCGGGAATAATTCCCATCACAGTAATTTTCTCAGGAAAAAGTGCTGATATTATAGTTCGATATCAATTTCCTAAAGATGTTGAAAAATTGCCAAGAGACCGCGATGAGGAGAACGTGTTGAAGCAAGAGCAGTATGTTGCTCACCGGATAATTGAACTTCATGGCGGGCGAGTAAACTATGAACAGAATGGTGCAGACGTTGAAGTAACAATTAGTATACCCTTAAAAGCACGAGCTTCTAGACGGAAATAATTTTTTTATTTATTTTTTCTTTCAAAAGTGTTACTGTTTCTTCGGCTCCTTTACACTGCATAAGCGCCGCCCTAAACTCGGCTGCATCCGGCATTCCGGAGACATACACTTTATAAAACTTCTTCATAATCTCTGGATTTTTCTGTTTTCCCCATACTTTATCAAATAACTCAATATGTTCAATAAGCGTTTGTATCTTCTGTTGATGACTTATCGACTGCGGATCAATGTCTTTATTAAAAATCCACACATTATCAAACACTCCCCGGCCGATCATCACTCCATCCATTTTATATTGTTCATACTTCTCCATACCATCCTGCCTGCTTTTTACATCTCCGTTGCCGATAATAACCGTCTCGCTTTTCATACTATTGCGAAGCGCCACCGCCTTGCCGATTTCTTCCCAATGAGCGGGCACCTTCGACATTTCTGCGGCAGTTCTCGCGTGAACGGTAATCGCAGCCGGTTGTAACTCAAGAAGAAAGCCAATCCATTCTTCTGTCTGAATGTTGCTGTAGCCGATGCGGGTTTTTACACTCACCGGCATGTCACCGGCGGCTTCCTTAGTAGCCAGAATAATTTCTTTTGCAAGAGAAGGATTGCGGATAAGCCCGGCGCAGAATCCTTTGGTAACAACTTTATTCACCGGACAGCCCATATTAATATCAACACCATCAAATTTTAGATCCTTTACAATTTTTACTGCATCATAATAATGCTGCGGATTATTTCCCCAAATCTGGGCGATGATCGGCCGTTCGGCTTCGGTATAGTGCAGCCGGTGAACCACATGGTCATGACCTTTGGAAATGAGTCCATCAACATTGGTGAATTCTGTAAAAAAAACATCGGGCCGGCCGCATTGTAAAACGATCCGGCGAAAAACGGTGTCGGTAACATTTTCCATCGGAGCCAGTACAAAAAACGGCCTTGGAAGCTTCTGCCAAACTGTTTTCATATGTGTGATATTATACAATTAAATTGTTAGGCCGTGCCTTATGACGTTTAATTATATGCGTATTCAATCCACTGAAAAACAAACAATCCTTAAAGAATTCCAGAAAATTCCCGGCGTAGGAATATCTATCGCCGGCGACTTGTGGGATTTGGGATTTCGATCAATTGGAGATCTAAAAAATAAAGATCCAGAAAAAATGTACGCCGATTTCTGCAAACTGAAAGGAACGCCCATCGACCGCTGTATGCTGTATACCTTCAGATGTGCGGTGTATTTTGCCTCTCATAAATCTCATGACCCGCATTTACTCAAATGGTGGAACTGGAAAAATGGGTGAAATTTCAAAGCAAAATTGTCGCGATCGTATGATATAATGGATTAATGACACCTTCTATTTTAATTGTTGAAGACGATAAAGAATTCTTAAAATATCTGAAAGATCTTCTTATAAAAAACGGGTACACAGTGAAATCGGTGAACAAAGGAATTGATGCCGTAAACACCATCGATGAACAAGAACCCGACCTCGTCATTCTTGATCTTAATTTGCCAGATATGCAGGGTGAAGGCGTGTGTGCCGAAATCCGCAAAGCCCACCCCAAACTTCCTATTGTCATGCTCACATCAAAAGCAGCCATTTCAGAAAAAGTTCAAGGCCTCAATGTAGGAGCCGACGACTATATCACCAAACCATTTATTCCCGATGAATTCATGGCCCGGCTGAAAGCCCGCTTGCGGCAAAGTGTTAGTGTAGACTCAACCCTAAAAATAGGAGATCTGACGGTGGACACAAAAAAAGTAGAAGTAAAACGGGGTACAAAAATAATCAGTCTTACTCCTCACGAATTCAAACTTCTTGAATATTTAATGCAGAATAAGGGAGTTGTATTAACTCGCGAAATGATCTTAAATCGTGTGTGGTCGTATTCTCTGGAAGTTGAAAGCCGCGTGGTAGATGTGTACATGGGCTACCTTCGTAAAAAAATAGACAGCGGATTCAAAAAGAAACTCATCCATTCAATCCGTGGTTTTGGATATACGATTAAGGAGTAATTCACGGTATTTCATTATTTACTCGCTATATACTTCCTTGTCACCTGAATCAGTTCTTCAATATTAAACGGCTTCTTCAGAAAACCATCGGCGTGCGATTTTTTGGCAATTTCTTCAACCTGAATATTCGCCGAAAGCATAACAATCGGCACCTGTTTGGTCTTCTCAGAATTTTTTACCAGCTGAGCCACTTCCTGGCCGTCCATTCCAGCCATAAGAATATCAAGAAAAATTAACTGTGGAGGATTTTCATTTTCAATAGTTGATTTCACAGTAAGTGGATCGTTAATAAGGAGTACTTCGTAGCCTTCATCTTTCAATATAGTTGAGACAGCTTCAAGGACAGCAGTGTCATCGTCGATCACCCAGATAGTTTGAGGGGAGTCTTTCATAATCTTAATTGTACATCACTTTCTCAGTGGAAAATAAATAGCCCGACCGGAGAGGTTTCGATTATGATAAGCGATTGGTTATATCAGCTTAAGAACATTCCACCAGCTTTTTACGTACTCGGCGCGTTTGTTCTGATATTTCAGATAATACGCGTGCTCCCAGACATCAAGGCCGATAAGTGGAGTATGTTTGTTCAAATACGGCGAGTTCTGATTTGGGGTTGAATAAACCTCAAGTTCTTTTTGATCATTTTCAATAAGCCATGCCCAGCCGCTGCCAAAACAGTTGATTGCGGTTTCGGTGAATAGATTCTTAAATTCATCGACAGTGCCGAATTTTTTTTCAATGCGTGAAATAAGTTCTTCATCGCGTGCTTTTGCCGGCGCCATAATGGTCCAAAAAAAAGAATGGTTTAAATGTCCGCCACCGTGATTCTGCAAAACGGTCATATCTTTTTTTTCCATTTCCAGTTTCGAAAGATCCTGCATTAATCTATCTAATGATTGTTCTGCATACTGAGGATATTTTTCCAAAACTCCATTCAATTTATCGATATATGCCTGATGGTGTTTTGTATGATGAATTTCCATGGTCTGGGCGTCGATAAACGGCTCCAGAGCATTGTATTCATAAGGGAGTTTGGGAAGTGTGTATTTCATGAACTTAAAGATATCATATCCACAATGAAATTCAAGTAAAAAAGTAATATGAATCACGTAAGAAAAATGTGTACAATATACTACAAACATTTTTTTATTCTTCAGTCTTATGCATGAATTCACAACTCCGATGATGAAGCAGTACATGGACATAAAAAAACAGTACTTGGACTGTCTGCTCTTTTTTCGGATGGGAGATTTTTATGAACTATTTTTGGAAGACGCGCACATCGGCGCAAAGGTTTTAAACATTACATTAACAAGCAGGCCGAAAGGAAAAGACGGACGGATTCCAATGGCCGGCGTTCCGTTTCATGCGGTGGATATTTATCTGGCAAAACTCGTCAAAGCCGGATATAAAGTGGCAATCTGCGAACAGGTAACACTGCCCAATAAATATGGAATTATCGACCGAGAAGTAATCCGCATTGTTACACCAGGCACGATGCTCGATGAAAAAGCTCTGGAGAAGAAAGAAAATAATTACATCATAAGCCTTCTTGTTGAAGGAACAACGGCAAGCATCGCGGCCGCCGACATTTCGACCGGTTATTTTTCGGCATTCGAAATTGAGTGCGAAAATATTGCCCAGCAGCTTGCCGATGAATTGTCGCGCATAAAACCGGTGGAATGTATTCTTCCGGAGAATTTATACAATGATCCAGTAATTTTAGGAATTCTGAAGTCGCATCAGAACATAAATGTGTATTGTTTTCATGAATGGGAACATGTTACCGGCGATGCGCATAAATTTCTGAAAAAACATTTCGGGGTTGCAACACTGGCCGGCTTCGGCATTGATAAAAAATCGAAGGCAGTTCAAACTGCCGCCGCACTTCTGGGGTATCTGCAACAGACGCAAAAGTCTACTGTTTCTCACATAAAAAAAATTATTCCCTATGTCCATTCTGAATATATGCAGATTGATCGTTCCACAATGATTAATCTAGAATTATTTTCAACAATCCGCGAACACGACACGCGCGGAACACTTTTATCCGTATTAGACACTACAATCACCGCTATGGGCGGACGGCTTCTGAAACAATGGATTACCAAACCATTGG
Organism: uncultured Gammaproteobacteria bacterium; assembly: GCA_964490875.1. Lineage (GTDB taxonomy): Bacteria > Patescibacteriota > Microgenomatia > UBA1406 > GWC2-37-13 > CAYYYG01. The sequence goes on along the minus strand of CAZBEF010000005.1, from coordinate 43,078 downwards.
TGGATAAATCTTTAATTGATCATCGGCTTTCTGCGGTTGAAGAATATTGCACCGATTCACAAAAACGGAATATGATTCAAGAAGAGCTGCAGAAAATTCCGGACATCGAACGGATCACTTCCCGATTATCGGTAAATTTAGGCAACGCCCGTGATCTGATTAATCTGAAACTTGCCCTTGCCACAATTCTCAATATCAAACGAATAGTCATGGCGAGCAAATCCGTTTTTATGCAGAAAACGGCCAGGAAAATTTCTCCAACCATTCATGAAATCATAAAAATTATCGAAAAAAATATTATCGACGAACCGCCGATTGAACTGCGCGAAGGTGGACTGATCAAACCCGGCGTGCATAAGGAACTCGACACGCTTCGTTCAACGGTCGGCAAAAGCAAAGATTGGATTCTCAAGTTAGAAGCTGACGAACGCCAGAAGAGCGGCATTGGGTCGTTGAAAGTGCGGTTTAACAAAGTGTTCGGATTCTATATTGAAATCAGCAAGTCAAATCTTCATCTTGTCCCCAAACATTACCTGCGGAAACAGACGCTTGTAAATGGCGAACGGTATATAACGCCGGAGTTAAAACACCACGAAGAAATTATTCTTTCGGCCGAAGAAAAAATATTCGCACTTGAGTACAGCATTTTTCAGAATATATTGGCCGAAATTCTTAGTCATATCGAAGCTCTGCAGGATGCGGCACACAGTATCGCGGTTATAGACTGCATTCTGAATTTTTCAACCATTGCCGAAAAAAATAATTATGTAAAGCCGGTCATGACAGAACATAGTGAGATGAGTATAAAAGCCGGCCGCCATCCGGTTGTTGAAAAACTTTTGCACCATGGACAGTTTGTTCCCAACGATCTGAATTTTACAGAAGGCGACGCCCGCCTCATGCTTATCACCGGACCGAATATGGCCGGAAAATCTGTGTATATTCGGCAGATTGCCCTCATTGTTCTTATGGCGCAGATTGGCTGTTTTGTTCCGGCGAAAGAAGCGGCAATCAGTGTGGTAGATCGCATATTCGTGCGAAGCGGCGCTTCCGACGCCATCGTCTCGGGTTTATCAACGTTTATGGTTGAGATGGTGGAAACCGCGCATATTCTCCATTTTGCGACGGAAAAAAGTTTAATTATTATGGACGAAATCGGGCGGGGAACGAGCACGTACGACGGCATAAGCATTGCCTGGGCGGTTGCCGAATATTTGGCGACTCATCTGAAGAATCCGCCGAAAACGTTGTTTGCCACCCATTATCACGAACTTCAGGTTTTGGAGAAAGATTTTCCCAAGCAGATAAAAAATTTTCATCTTATGATTCAGGAACACAACGGTTCGCCGGCGTTTTTGTATGTGGTTGCGGAAGGCGCGGCTTCGCATAGTTTTGGTGTGGCGGTAGCCAAGCTTGCCGGAGTTCCGGAGGCAGTTGTGAAACGGGCGAATGAGCTTTTGCATGAGCTTGAATCGAGGAAGTTGGATACGCCTTCGTTTGAGAATGAGCTGGCCGAGGCGGCACCGCGGATTATCGACCATATTATTTTTAAGGAGTTTGAGAGTTTGGATATTCATACCATGACACCGCTTGATGCGTTGAATACGCTGGCTGAGATTAAGGAGAAGTTGAAGTTGGTTAGCCGGCGGGAGAAGGCAGTGATGGAAGTGGATTGATACTTTTCTGTCATCCTGAGGGAGCAACGCGACCGAAGGATCCAGGCTTCATTTTATTTACGCTTATTAGATTGTAACTGGATCCTTCGCTAATCGCTCAGGATGACAAATGGAATTATGAAAAAAATTCATGTTTTACCGGAACGGGTGGTTTCGCATATTGCCGCAGGCGAGGTTATTGAGCGGCCGTGCTATGCCGTGAAAGAACTGGTTGAAAATGCTATCGACGCCGGCGCAGATTCCATTCATATCGAAATCGAAGAAAGCGGCTTACAGAAAATTGTTGTCACCGATAACGGCGAAGGCATGGATCCCGAAGATCTTTCAATTTCTTTTAAACCGCATACAACAAGCAAAATAAAGTCGGAGCATGATCTTTCGAGTGTAAAAACGCTTGGTTTCCGCGGCGAGGCGTTGGCGAGTATCGCGGCGATTTCTACCATGAACATAAAAAGCCGCGATGAAAATCATCCGTCCGGTTTCAGCATTAGTCTGAAACACGGAGAAATTATCGACTCGAATCCTGTTGGTATGCCGGTCGGCACGAGCGTTACTGTCGAACATTTGTTTTCTCCGGTTCCGGCGCGCAAGAAGTTTTTAAAAAGCGCCCGCACCGAGTTTCGGTTGATTGTAGAAATTGTTTCCCGTCTGGCTTTGGCACATCCGCATATCCATTTTTTTCTTTCGCATAACGGCCGCCAGGTTTTCGATTTTCCTAAAGATCAGTCATATACAGAACGAGCATCAGTGGTATTTGGTCCATCGTTTTTTCAACACCTGATTCCTGTTCATGCAGAAGATTCATACGTAAAAATTTCCGGATTTATTTCCAAACCGCAGTTAACAACCAAAAGCGGCGCGAAGCATTTTCTGGTCGTCAATAACCGGCATATTGTCGACGATACTGTTTCCAAAGCAGTGAAGGAGGCGTACGGCACGCTGCTTGATCCGCATTCGTACCCGGTATATCTTCTTTATATTTCTATTCCCCATGAAGTTGTCGATGTTAATATTCACCCAAGAAAAGAAAAAGTGGGCTTCACCGATAAAACGTTTCTCAATGAATCGCTTGTGAAATCTGTTTCGGAAACGTTGTCGAACAATAATCTTTTGTTTCAGCAGATGCTGCATGATGCCGATAAACGCTCCACCCAAACATTTACTGGCCTGCTTTTGAAGGATGTCGTAGAACCGTGGAATGTCCGCGATGCGGGCGCGGTGGTGGGCAATTCGGTAACGCAGATTCATAATTTGTATATTATCGCGCCTACCAAACGGGGAATTTTGTGTGTCGATCAGCACGCCGCCCACGAGCGGATTTTGTATGAACAGTTTAAGAATGCATTCGGGCAGAAGCAGAAGGAGCAGAAAAAATATCCGTTAAGAAAATCCATCGCCATCGATCTTACGCTGCCCGAGGCCGAACTTCTGGCCGAGCATATGCCGCTATTTGAGGAGATGGGATTTGTTATAGAAGTGTTTAAGGATTCGACATTTGTGCTTCGCGAAGTGCCGCTTTTGTTTCAGGATAGGGATTATAAGAGTTTGATTGTTGAAATTCTGGAGAATTTGGCGGAAGAACACGGAGCGCGGAATGTTGATTCGTTTAGTGAAAAGATTTTGAAATATTTAGCCTGCCGCGCCGCCATAAAAGCCGGCGATGTTCTTACCGAGGATGAATGCCGTGAGCTTCTAAAAAAGCTAGATAAAACTGCAAACAACGCCACCTGCCCGCACGGAAGACCGACAAAAGTAGAGCTTCCTCTTTCAGATTTTCATAGGATGTTCAAGAGAGGATAATAAAATTTATCGTACTATATTCATTTTTAGTCAATTTGATAAAATGGCAGAATGGGATATACTACAAACACTAATATTGAATTGGTGCCATACGATCCTGGAGACAAGAGCCACATTGTACTTAATGAAACGATTGAAAAAAATGCAATAGTTATTTTTGATGACGAGTCAGGTATTAGCTTATCTGTAATTGAAGGTTTATATATTAAACCAAAAAGCTTAATTCCGAAACTAGTTTCAGTTATTGGCGGTAAAGGAGGAGGAGGTTCGGAAGAGATTATTAAAAAAATTGCAGATTTAGTAGCAAACCCTTCTAGTAATCTATATTTGCCAACAATAATCATAAATGGCTTCATTACTAAATTAACTGTAGACGGTACGATAGGAGTTCTAAAAATATTATTCAAGAGGTTAAAGTCGTCACATAGACGAAAGAGGTTTAGGTTATTTTATTACTCTAAAGAAGATACAAGTTATTTTGAATTTCCATCAGAAACGACGGAAGAAGATTTTGAAAGTAGTGTTAAGGATATTCCAAAAGCGCTTGAAGCTTCACTCAGAGGAAAGTATTTTACTAGAAGTCTGAAAAGTCGAGTATGGATAGAAGAGGATATAGAATAACAAGATGCTTCATTATTTACTAATATTGAATATGGATTGTTATTATTATTTTATAACAATTGAACGCAATATTAAATCAGATTGACTTAGCAATCCAAATTGAATTAATTGGTAATTTAATGTAAAATATGTTGTAATTATTCAAAACAGTAGAAAATATTAATTCTAATTAATTCTCAGAATGTCAATCGATCAAAAAATAAAAAAATTAGAAAAAAAGCTAAAGGAGGAAGTAGGAGAAGATAAGTTAAATAAAAAGCTTGAAAGTTCTAAAAATAGTATTAACGTAGATGAATTTTTAAAGAAAGCTACAGAACTAGATGAATACTCAGATGGAACGAAGCATAACCACCTTGATTGCTAAACAAACTTTAGATCTATCCTCATTAAAAAAAGTTCATCTTCTTATAGACACAAATTTTTTGATTGACAGTATAAAAAATAGAGATTTATATAAACAAATTTTTGATGAATTTAAGAAGAATGAATGTACGCTAGTATCCATAGATGCGGTTTTTTATGAATTTACTCGAGGTACACGTTCATTAGAGGAGTACAAAAAAAAGGTAGATTTCTACTCAATTTTAATTCATTCAACATTACCTACTAATAAGCTTACAAATGAGAATGTATCAAATTTGAATAAGGTTCTCTTAAAAAGAGCGGAGCATTTAAGCTATATTGACGCTTTGTTATTGGGAACGCTCATGTTATATGATTCAGAAATCTACTTATTAACAAAAGATAGATCTGACATCTCTACAGACTTATTTCCAATAAAATTATCTTTTATCATCGAAAATGATGATAGTAATAGATTCTTTTCAATATATGATTTTGACAAAAAAAATTATCTAACTAAACTTGAGAAGTTTGTAGAGAAATAAAATGTTGCTTGAAGTATGCAAAAACGAAAAGTCGAATTGTACAAAGATATATTGAAAACTATATATCCACTTTTATTACGATATATCTAAAAAGTAACATCATCTGCACTTAGCTCCATCTTAGATTCATTGGTCAATTTAATTTTATGATTGAAAGTTTTGGTACTATGAATTCATAGTAAAAAAATTGTAATTATACACAACGCGAATATTAAGGACCTATCGAAGAATGCTAGCATGCCCTCGCGGATACAGATAATTGCTCTACAGTTGAGTCAACAATCATTACTTATTCAATCATCTCAACATTTTTTGCAAGAGTTTTGAATTCTTCTCCTGATATAATTTTGGTATGAAACAAGGGATTGATTTTATTGGTGTATCGGTGGGGGCGATGATTTTTAATGAAAATAATGAACTATTTCTTTCAAAAAGAAGTCAGAAATGCAAAAATGAAAAAGGATGCTGGGAAATACCGGGAGGAGGAGTTGATTTCGGCGAGAAACTAGCAGATGCAATTAAACGCGAAATGAAAGAAGAATATGGTGTGGAGATTGAGATTATAAAACAATTTCCTGCGGAAGACCATATTATTCCCAATGAAAACCAGCATTGGGTGGCCACGACATTTTTAGCTAAGTTTAAACCGGGTAATAAACCTAGAATAATGGAACCGGAAAAGTGTGATGAGATCGGCTGGTTTTCTTTGGATACATTGCCTTCTCCGTTATCGATTATTACGAAGCTTGATGTAGTAAATTACAAGAACCATTTGCGAAAGAATTCAGAATAATAGCATTTCACAATTCCCTTCAGATTTTATTCTTCTTTGTGTGCTTCTCGCCCCAGGTGCATAAAGACTCAAGAACAGGCTCTAAGGTTTTTCCGTAATCGGTAATAACGTAGTCTACATGCGGGGGGATTTCGGCATATACATTGCGCTTCACCAAACCATCTGCTTCAAGTTCGCGAAGCTGCTGAGTAAGCATCTTTTGAGTTATACCAGACATCTGCCTCATCAATTCTCCAAACCGGATCGGCTTATCTTTCACGTGCCATAAAATTAGAAGCTTCCATTTGCCGCCGATCACGCGCAGTGTTACTCCAACTCCGGTATTAGCACAGGTTTCGTTTGTCATAATCTATTCCGCCTTCGCAAATTTAAAATGTGCTTCGGCGGATTTCAGCTACCCGACGAAGCGTATGTAAAGTTTCCCCGAGCATTAGTGCGGGTAGCTTCAATAGTATACAAATAGTAAGTATGGTACTTTTAAGTGCGTACTTGCCAAAATAACACTGTAAGTATACACTACTTTTACTTAATAATTCAATAATTAACCTATGGATACACCAAAAATTCACATCATATTAGCAAGTACACGCAAAAACAGGGAAGGCGAGAAGGTTGCCAAATGGATTCATGATCAAGCATTACTGCGCAAAGATTTCAAAACAGAGCTCATAGATCTTCGCGACTGGAAACTGCCGTTTTTCGATGAACCCATGTCGCCGGCCATGTCGAAGGGAAAGTATACCAATGAGCTAGCAACAAAATGGGCAAAGAAAGTAGGGGAAGCCGACGGGTATGTTATTGTTACACCGGAATATAATCATAGTTTTCCGGCAGTGCTGAAAAATGCTTTGGATTATGTCTATGCAGAATGGAACAATAAACCGGTTGGATTCATCAGTTACTCCGGAGGCCCGGCCGCAGCTGTTCGCGCTGTTGAACAGCTACGCCAGGTTGTAATTGAACTACAGATGGCGCCTATTCGTGATGCTATCCATATTGCCGGTGTCTGGGGAGTATTCAACGATATCGGAGACATCAATGAACAAAACTACAATGACCGGGCGGTTAAATTTTTCGATCAGCTTATGTGGTGGACTCATGCCTTAAAAACAGCCCGCGTAAAATCTAAGGTATAATGATTTCATAGTGAGAAAAATTGTTGTTATCCGCAATGCCAACATCGGTGATCTGCTCGAAACCTTACTGGTATCATCGGTCGGAAGTATACTGGTGATCCGGTTTTTCCTGAAGATCACGAGTTATCCGCAGCTTGGCAACGGCGCGTTTCATATTGCCCACATGCTCTGGGGCGGATTCTTCATGCTTATAGCCATTGTCATGCTCCTTTCGTTTTTGGGAATATACGTCCGCCAAGTTGCTGCAGTTATTGGCGGGATTGGGTTCGGTACATTCATAGATGAATTGGGTAAGTTTATCACCTCCGACAACAACTACTTTTTTCAGCCTACGGTGGCAATAATCTACTTTGTTTTCCTTATTTTATTCTTCCTGTTCCGGTACATAGAACGGCATAATGTATTGTCCGAGAAAGAATACCTAATGAATGCGCTTGAGCTACTGGGCGAAGGCGTGCAAAACGATATGGACGGGGAAGAAAAAAAGACCTTCTTAAGTTTTCTTGCCAATGCGAATGTGTCCAAAACTCATTCCATGTTTACCAAACACCTGTTGGCGCTTTCAAAAGATATCGAAGAAGTAAAAGCTACACACCCCAGTTTTCCGGTGCAGCTTGCGAAAAATTCGTATGAGCATTTCAATGCCTTTCTCCGTTCGCGCCTTATGCGCCGTATCATTCTGTTCTTTTTTATTATGAATGCTTTTTTTGCCGTCCTTTCGGTTCTTATAATTCTTATTGCCACAGTTACAAAAGCGCCGTACCGCGTGGACATTCCACAACATTATATCGGCGTGGCGTATGGAGAATTAATCTCCACAATTCTAGCGGCTATGTTCACAGTTGCCGGAGTGGCGACTCTCAAATTTTCGCGGCTGCAGGCGTACCGGCTGTTTAAGTATTCGATTTTGATTTCCATTCTGGTCACCCAGTTTTTTGTATTCTACCGCGAACAGTTCAGCGCCATTTTTGGTTTATTATTCAACGCCGTAATTTTATTGACCTTAAATTATATGATTAGTTTAGAAAGATCTAAAAGAGAACCCGCCTTTACTAAAGTTTCGGCGGGCGAAGGAGGTGAAGATATATGATGCGTGAAGTACCAATAAATTATGTAATGATTCTAGTTTCCGGAGTGGTATATATGGCAATTGGCTTTGTATGGTATTCCACATTCCTTTTTGAAAAACAATGGATGAAGCTTTCCGGAATGACCAAAGAAAAGATGGAGAAGGGCAAAAAAGATATGCCAAAAACCATGATAACCAGTTTCATAACCGCTCTTATAATGGCCTACTGTCTGCGGTATTCGGTGGTTTATGGCGGAGCCTATACCGGACTTTCCGGCGTTCCGCTGGGGCTAATGACCGGGTTTTTTACCTGGCTCGGATTCATGATGCCGGTACAGCTTATGGACGTCTTATTTGAAAAGAGGCCGTTTCCATTGTTTCTCATAAATACCGGATACCAGTTGGTGGTAGTGCTTGCCATGGGAGTTGTATTGTCGTTATGAAGAAACTACCTCCGGCGGCGGAGCTGAAACAGTCTGCTTCTAAGCAGGTAGCTGATCTTATTGCTCCCAATTTGAAGCTTTTGTTCTGCGGTATCAACCCCGGCCTGTACTCGGCGTACTCAGGCTACCACTTCGCGAGGCCTGGCAATCGGTTCTGGAGAGTGCTATTTATGGCCGGATTCACGAATAGGCTGTTGCATCCATCCGAACAGAAGCAGATTTTGGCGTATGGATACGGCATAACCAATCTGGTTAACAGGCCGAGCGCATCGGCCGCAGAACTGTCGGTTGCCGAGTACGTGGAAGGCGGCAAACAGCTAACCAAAAAACTTCGGGAGTATGCTCCGCAATGGGTGGCATTTGTAGGGGTGGAAGCGTACCGAAAAGCATTCAGCAGGCCGAAAGCAACGGTCGGAAGGCAGGAAGAAAAGATCTCAGGAGTCAATGTATGGGTGCTTCCAAGCCCGAGCGGCCTGAATGCCCATTATAGTGTTGCCGATTTGGCCACATTATTTAAGGAATTGAAGAATAATATCGTTTCCTCTTCTCAATAAGATTTTTAACCATCTTCTTTCCATAGTCGGTTATAAACAATGGAATGCGTTTTTTTTCTACGCCACGGATATAGCGGTCGCTCGATTCTTTATCGGCAAACGGCTTGATCAGGTCGGTATCCAAGCCGCCCAAGGTGTCGGCTTCTACCAGAATCCGTTCATCGGTGTCTTTAATCTCCGAAAGTTTGTCATGGACACCCACCAAATGAATGATACGTTCTTTTTGATCATCTGTTAAAAATCTAAAAAAGTCATCGTTCAGCAGTGCTGAAATTTTTTTCACTCCGATCTCCATATGAAGCGCCTTAACATCCAAAATATCTTTCAATTTAATTTCTTTTCCTTTCTCAAATAATCCGGCATATCCCCAGTCATGAGCATAGGCGGCGATAAGAAGAACAGGGTAGTCTATAGAATACTCGGGAGAATTATTGATAATTTCTTTCAGATAATATACGACAGCAATAGTGTGGGGTTTGTCCCAGCCTGGTCTGCCTTGTTCCAGTTCGGGAAAGATTGCCTGTTGAAGATGAGATTCAATTTCGGCCGTTGAAGGAACAGTCATACCCAATTATATCGCATCAGACAAAAGTAAGCGCTCTTCCTGCCTGGTTTGCCCGCCCGGTCCGGCCGATGCGGTGAATGTAGTCTTCGTATGTTGCCGGCTGGTCGTAATTGATCACATGAGTGATGTTTGGGACATCTATTCCGCGGGCGGCAACATCGGTTGCCACCAGAATATTTACTACATTTTCTTTGAAAAGCCGCAAAGCATGCTGCCGTTTGAATTGAGGTTTATCACCATGAATTGATGCCACTTTAAATCCCCTTTGAAACAGCAGAAGCGAAAGTTTTTCGACACCCATTTTTGTTCTGCCGAAAATAAGGACTTTTTTAAACTCTTCTTTCTTCAGAAGATCGGTCAGAACATCAATCTTGAATGCACCGTTTAAGCGTACCACATCCTGATGAATATGGTCGGAGGACTGGCTTGTTTTCACCGATATGGTAACTGGATTGTTTAGGAAAGCCTGAATGATTTCTCGAATTTGATTTGAGACAGTGGCCGAAAAGAACAACGACTGTCGTTTAGCAGGCAGAAGTGAAACTAAATATTTCACATCCTGAATAAATCCCATATCAACCATCCGGTCAACTTCATCGAGAACAAACGTATTGATCCGCGACAAGAAAAGAATTTTCCGTTCGATAAGGTCTTTAATTCTTCCCGGTGTGCCGATAATAATATGAGGATTCCGTTTTACTTCCATAATCTGATTGCGAATATTGGCGCCGCCGATACATAGTGCAGAATAAACACGCATTCCCTGAGTTAAGATCCGAAGCTCGGCCTGAATCTGCTGGGCAAGCTCGCGGGTTGGGGTTATGATCAGAACATTTTCCGCGTCATTTTTGAGAATTTTTTCAATAAGAGGAATCAGAAATGCAGCTGTTTTACCGCTGCCGGTGTCGGCGATACCAATTACATCGCGGCCTGAAATTATCGGCATAATAGCACCATCCTGTATAGGTGTTGGATTGGTGAAACCATGACGTCTGATATTTTCCTTCAGAGGCTCATGAACCGGCAGTTCCTCAAACTTCATCTTGGGAACAAAAGGTTCAGATGGTAAAGACTGCGCCAGTGCTTTTTTTATATAGTGTGATTCATGAATACCTGTCGGTCTTGTACTCCGGCGATGCCGAGCAAATGTATGCTTGCCATGAGAAAATCGAGTATTCTTGGATCGGTGTGAATTGTTATACATAAGAATAATTCCTTCTAAAGTGGTTTATCGTGCGGCTCGAGAATGTTTTTCTGCCCGTAACGCATCGGCAACGGCTTTTCGGCTTATGACCCGCTGTTCGCTTTTTAATTTCATAGCTGCCTGCCGCTCTCGGTATTTTTTGTTATCAGAATCAACCTTTTTTTGGCACTCAGGATCAGGACAGATTGACTCCGTATTGATGATAATAGAGTTGCCTAATTTTTCTTTCCATGTTTTTACGATCTTGCGTTCTTTTCCACATCGTATACATGGGTTATGTGATTGAATCATATGTTTTTTAAAACACTATCCGTTAAATTGACAAACGTATTAACGGATAGTGTGGTTTTTTTTAGTTGCGTCTAGGTTCGCGTGGTTTGGCGACATTAACAACGATGGTTCTTCCTTCAACTTCAGTTCCATCCTTTTCAAGAGCTTTTTTAGCATCAGCTTCTTGTGCGAATGTAACGAAACCGAATCCCTTTGATCTGCCAGTTGCCCGATCTGTAATAACGATGGCTTCTGTAATTTCGCCATACTGAGAGAAAAGCTCTTGCAGCTTTTCATTTGTTATTGACCAAGGCAGACTGCCTATAAATAATTTATTATTTTGCATTTAATACCACCCCCTTACTTGAGTAAGAATTGTTCAACGTATTAGGTTGCCGTAGAAACTGAAGTTCAAGTAAGCAGTTTGGTCTACTGAGTATTTTCAATAGATCTATTATACCATATAGAAAGCCTGTCAAGGAGCTTAATTTTGAGGCAGATTCCACTGTGTCTGCGGTGTTTCTGTATCGGTATGCACGGCTTTATGGACAATTGGTCGCTTCGAATAGAGAAAATATACTATGGCCGCGATTGCTATAAAAATGGCAGCATTAATCCGCAAAGCCCAGAACGGATTCAGCAGATCGGAAACAGAGCCTATTAAAAAGCTTCCAAACGGTGAAAGACCAACAGACATAAAGGTAAATATGCTCATCACCCGTCCGCGTACCGAATCATCAATCTCATGATGAAGGACAGAGTTTATTGTTGAAAATTGCAAAACGAGGAAATAGCCGAGAAAAAATAGCATGATATAGGCCACCGGGAGCGTTTGGGCAAATGTAAATAAGGTAAGCATAGTGGCAATCATACCGGTTGCACCAAAGACAAACAAAGTAACGGGAAGATTAACCGAAAAGGCAGATATGGTAATAGCCCCCAAGATAGCTCCAATTCCAACAGCTGAGTGGAAATAGCCGAGATTTTCGGCGCCCTCGTGAAAGATCCGCGTAACAATGATCGGGAAGATTGTTCCGTACGACCAGCCGAAGATGGATGTTGCTCCGACTATAATCAGAAGGTACTTAATATGCGGATGTCTGTATGTGTACGAAAGCCCATGGCGGATAGCCTTAAGCGGCGACGTATGGTCAATCGGCAAGATCTTGACCTGTTTTATTAAATACAGCGCCAGAATTCCAGCAAGGAAGCTGAATCCGTTTATAATAAACACGCCTCCCGGACCGATAAAGGCAAGCAGAATACCGGCAATAGCTGGTCCAATTGCGCGCGCCGAATTAAACATTCCCGAATTTATCGCAAGCGCCGATGCCAGATACCGTTTTTCGATCATCTCGGTCATAAATGACTGTCTGGCCGGCATATCAAACACCTGTGTCAGCCCCATGCAGAACACTAAAATAGACATATTCCAGACTGCAATGGTATGAGTCAGGGTTAGAATTCCTAAAAGAGATGCAATGATAAGGGCGAATGTCTGGGTGTAATAGAGTATTGTTTTCTTAGGAAACCGATCTATTATAGCGCCGCCGAATAAGGAAAACAGCAGAACGGGCAAAGTATTGAGTGCGGCAATAATACCTACCCAGAAAGCAGAATGGGTGAGCTGGTACGCAAGCCATCCTTCTGCAACTACATGGAGCCATGTACCAATAAGGGATACAAGTTGACCGGTAAAATAGAGGCGGTAATTCTTTTGTTGAAAAGCGGGGAAAACGCCTATAAGTCTTTTTTTCATTGCAAAGTATCGATGTATCTGCCTCGGCAAGTATATGGTAAGTAGTACTTTGTCGAAGATTGATCCTAACTGGTATAGTATACCAGAAATAATACATATAAAATACAGAGAAATAGGGAGGTTTTAGCGTTTGTTTCTCAGATGTGGATAGTGGAACGAAAGGACAAGGACAAAAATGATAAGGAAGAGGTTAATATAGGCTTTTCCCCACAGAATAAGCTCAAGGAGTATAAAAATACACCAGGTATTTACTATAAAAAACCCCCACGCAAAATAAGACCAGAACTTTGAATCCATACGATCAGTCGAAGATAGTACGAAGGTTTACGGAGTAACTAATTCCTTCAATATATTGAATGAATTATTTCCTCAGTCAACTTTTCTGTAATTCTTTTTCGAAATTAATATCAATCACAAACACATACATTATCTCGCCTGTTTTAGTGCTTACATCGCTATGTGAACTGATAACTGTTTGGCCAGTGCATTTTTTTATAATTTCTTCCATTCCGTTGGTTGTAATTTCGTGCAATGATTTACGAATATTTTTTACCAATTCAACTCCATGGTTTCCCTCCAGAAGTTTCTCTTCAATAGGAAGCAGCTTGCTTTTTAAACGTATAATAATAAGATCTTGAAGAATATATGCCCGCGTTTCTCGAGGCCCGACGCCTAACGTAGTAACGTAAAATTTGGTAGCTTCCTTTGCCAGTGTATCTTCTATCTGCCCTTTGGTCTTCATATGCGGATTTACAAAAAAAACCAGCTAGATCCATAAATTGGATTTTTGCTGGTTTACCTTAAAACTATCGAATGATCTTTTTATGGTCTACCTGATGCTAATTATAGTGAATTATTATTTGTAAACAAGCATCAAAAATATGTAGAATCTTCACTCCGATTTATTTCCATTATCTTCTTTTTTTGGTTCCTGTTTTTTCTTTCGTTGAAACCATTTGTCCACCCACCATGGAATAGTAAGCATGGGACCAAAAAGAGTCCCGAGCGTAGACAATATTTTTGCCTGAGTAGCATTCAAACCGAAAATGTTGGTTACGGTAATTCCATAGATGCTGGTGTTTAAGATATCTGATACTGCCAGTTCGTATGTACCTGTTTTGCGGGGAATAAGAATCCATGAAACTGAACCAGTTTTGCCAGGCGGCACTGATATTTTCTGTTCGTCTTTTGAAGGCGTTGTGTCGAAGTTTGGGGCGCGGAGTGATAAATATGTCTCACATGGTTTTTTCTCCGGATTTTTAACCCGAACAACAATAGACTGTGTTTTATCTTCAGACATTACTTTTTCGGGAGGTTGAACATCCCAAACACAGGGAGGCGGTGCATCATCGCTTATCATGCCAAAGACTTTTTTAGTATCGTTGAGTGCAGCGGCTTTTTTTTCACCATTTTGGAGGGTACTATTCAAAAACAGTGCCGAAGCCAACACAAGGATTCCGATTGCGGCGACTAGAGTTTTATTCATGATCTTTAAAACGAATTATATCGCATCCTATCGCGTTTTTACAGTCGGTCCTGGGTTTTTATGAAGTATGGAGCAACATGTTTAAAATGATTATCTTTGCTCCGTTTGATGATTGCTTTTGCCTTGGGGAATCCGTTTTTCTCTAATACTGCTGTAAAAATTCCACAATCAAAATGGTTATACAAAACCGCATCGGCTTCTTCATAGCTAAATCCGAATTCTCCTTCATCGGTTTGGCCTTTCCATAAGTCAGCGCTTGGTGTTCGTTTTATAACCGAATCAGGGACATGTAAATATTCTGCCAATTGATAGACCTGAGTTTTATACAGATGTTGAATTGGTTCAAAGTCGGAAGCGGCGTCGCCGAAGCGGGTAAAGTACCCGAGCAAATGTTCCGATTTATTTTCGGTTCCGCAGACTAAGGCATTATATTTTTTTGATAAATCATAGAGCATTATCATCCGTACCCGCGCTGCAATGTTGCCGATTCGAATGTGTTTTAAAGTTTTATCGTCATCTACATTCATCGACTCGGCTATAGTATCAACCTGTTTTTTTATCGAGATAAAATTAACGTTTTTCTCTGGAATACCAAGGTTTTTAAATATATCTTTGAGTTCATCAGTGTAGTTTTTTTCATAAAAAAGATGGGTTACAAAGATATGATTCGGATCTATTGCTTTTCGGAGAAGATGCAGGCTTGTCATAGAGTCAATTCCTCCGGAAACACCTAAGACGGCATTTTTAATTCCTGTTTTAGCAAATGTTTTCTGCAGAAAATCCACAATCTTTTTAATTTCCTTTTCTGGATTTACAGTAATACTTTTTATTGTGTTATTTTTCATACAGATTATTTTTAAAAATATATCCTTCAACATTCGGAGGAACTAAATAGCGAATTGATTTTTGTAATTGTACCCGATTTCTAATAAATTGTGAGGAAAGATTATTGATAAATAAATGTGTTGAATCGAGCACCGTAATATTGGGAGGAATGTTTTTTATTTCAAAATATTTTTTTACCATTTCATGAAGCGACTGAATACCATTGCCGCGCGGAGCGATGATAATATTGTACTCTTCTATTATTCTTTTCCAGTCTTTCCATTTATGAAAGTTTACAAGCTGATCGCTTCCGATTATCCAGTGGTAGTCATTTTTTTTGTCTTTCGATAATTCGGTCAGTGTTTCGATTGTATAGCTGAAATTTTCTTTCTGTGTTTCGAGTTCAGAAATTTTTATCTCATCATTATCAATCGATTTAAGCATGGCAAGGCGGTGTTTGGCGGGGGACAAATCTTTGAAAAAGGGGTGTTTTCCGCAGGGCATAAGCCAGACTTCATCGAGATTAAGCTGTTCTTTTGCCTGTATGCAAATGTAAATGTGTCCGATATGCGGAGGATCAAAACTGCCGCCCAAAATTCCAATTTTCATACTAGATTATCAATTAAATTCAACAAGAATAGGTAAATGATCAGAAAAATTTGTCTTTATTATCTGAGCAGACTGGATAGTAACATCAGGAGTACAAAAAACGTAGTCAAGACGCCAATTGAGATTTTTTTCTGTAAAGCCGTCTTTCTCAAATAATTTTGTGGTCCAGGTTTTTTGATTAAAATCAGGCCCAGCATTTTTAAAGTAATTAGAAATTTGCTCGATAGGATAGGAATCCGGAGGAGTGTTTAAATCGCCTGTAAAGATATATCTTTCCTTCTTCTGTTTTAAAATATGGATAAGCTTATCAACTTCGATTTTTTTAGCCGGCGTCATGGAAAATTTATGATTATATGAAAGGTGGGTCGTGGCAATTGTGTAAATTTGTCCATGAATATTTACCGATGCTTCAACATATACACGCCCTTCATTTCCGTATCCCCTTGCATCAAAAGTTGAATTTTGCAGATAAACAGCATTCATGTCGATAAACGGATAAGAGGAAAGTATCGCATTTCCTTGCTCTTTTTGTACGCTATTCATCCATCTGTGGGCATACTGATAATGAAGATTCATGTTTAGTTTATGAGCAAGATAATAAGCAGTGTGGATACTCTTATTGAAGTCAGAATCAAAACTAAGCTCCTGAAGACACAATACATCAGGATTTAATTCACGAATAGTTTTTAGAATATTATCTATATTCTCTTTAAAAAAAATATTCCATTGCAATATCTTCATACGCTATAGTATAGCAAACACATCATATATTTCCCGAAATATGAAGAATGGTAGCACCGGTGAAGACAATACCAATTATCAACGAAGAAAGTACAAGGCGCGCCGGCATAATCACAGCAGTATTTTTCTGCATTCGATAAAACAATAGATATTCAACGGAAATAACAATTGCAAGATAGAGTCCGATTTTACTGCAGAAACCAAACAGGCCGCTTTTTGTTTGAATGTCCAGAGCAAGGAGAGAACCCGTTATAAGTTGATATCCGGCCGCTAAACCGATGGTAATCGCCGATTTTTTAAATGTGTTTTCTTTATTGGTATATATTTGTACGAGTGCCGAGACGATAAAATATCCAAGCAATAATGCACCAGTAATATGAGAAAAGAGAAGTAAAGATAATGCCATACTTTCATTCTAACAGAAATTACAGTTTGGCAGGATTGATTCGAATGATTTTGTCATCGGTGGCGGTGGGAGCACCTCGGCCGTCAAGGTTGCTGGTAGTTACATACAGCATTCCGTCCGGTCCGACGACAACGTCGCGAAGCCTTCCGAATTTTCCTGAAAGATACTCGATTACGGCAATAACATTGTTATCTTTAAATGGTACTTTATACAGAGCCTGTCCGCGCAGCCCTCCAAAATACAGAGAATCATTGAGGTAGGCCATTCCGGATGGAGCCCATACTATAGTTGCCCCTGAATGCCGAATAGGATTCTGCATTCCGGGTTGAGTTTTATCGCCTTCCACAAATGGCCATCCGTAGTTTTTACCTTTTTCAATAAGATTGACTTCATCAAAACCTGTCTGAATTCCGGAGCGGCCGTGTTCGGTAGCCCATAAGCGACCAGTAGGATCCCAGGCAAGTCCTTGCACGTTGCGATGGCCATACGAATACACTTCATTGCCAAATGGATTGCCTGGTGCTGGTTTTCCATCATCGGTTACACGGAGAATTTTTCCTGCTAAACTCTTCGTATTCTGAGCCTGTGATGGTTCCTGCGCATCTCCTGTGCCAATATACAAATAATTATCGGGGCCAAACTTAATTCGTCCGCCGTCATGATTAGCTGCCCCCGGAATTTTATCCAGGATAATTTTTTCATCCTTCAGTTTATTATCCATCAGAGTCATTCGGACAACTCTGTTTAATACATCATCTCCTGAACTATTGTATGTGTAATAGAGATAAACATAATGGTTGGTCTCAAACTTAGGATGGATTGTCATTCCCAGAAGGCCACCTTCTCCAACTTCGACAGCATTTATAATTTTTTGGTTAAACGTTTTATCCAGTTTGCCATTGCTGTCTATTTTCAAAACCTGTCCTTCGCGTTCTGTAATGAGCAAGCTTTTGTCTGGTAGAAAAACAAGCGCCCACGGCGTATCCAGATTTATGGCGACTTCGGTGAAAGCAGGAATGTCGTTGGGAGCAAGCGAGGCAGAAGCGGCTTCATTTGGTGTACTGGGATTGGCCACCCTTGATTTATTTTGAGGTTTAATAAAGAGTACTGCAAGTCCAAGAATAATGATTATGGCAGCAAGGGAAAGTGTAGTCTTCATAATTCAGTATCATTATACTCTTTTTGAAAAATGCAAGTAATATTTGTAGTATATTGTCCACAACGTAACCGTAAAATGTTTGTAGCATATATACTATACACATGAATGTTTCCATCGGCATTATTGTTTTTAATGAAGAAAAGAATATTCTTCATCTTCTTGAATCTCTTAATAAACAGATCTTAAAAACAGTACGGATTACCGAAGTAATTATCGTTTCCAGCGGTTCGGTGGATAAAACAAATATCCTGGTGAATTCTTTCGCCAAAAGAAATAAAAAAGTCAGACTCATTACTCAAAAAAAACGGCAGGGGAAAGCAGCGGCGGTAAATATTTTTCTGAAAGAAGTGAAAAATCCGATAGTGGTTATTATGGCAGGAGATCTGATATTGAAAAATAATACCATTGAACAGTTAGTAACTCCGCTTGCCGATTCAACCGTCGGCATCGTTGGCTCCCACCCGGTTCCTGTTAATGATCCGAAAACATTTATGGGGTTTGCCGCGCATCTTATGTGGGATCTTCATCATGTCATATCTTCTGCCAAGCCGAAAATGGGCGAGATGATTGCATTCAGAAAAATATTTGAAAAAATACCGGTGCTTTCTGCAGTCGATGAAGCAAATATCGAGCCATTAATCCGCGGCCAAGGATATAAAGCTGTATATGCGCCGCATGCAATTATTTACAATAAAGGCCCGGAGAAAATATCAGAATTTATCTCGCAGCGAAGACGTATTGCATATGGTCATTACTGTGTGAAAAAAGAATATAGTTACGAAGTTTCAACATTAAATAGTCTGAATATTCTCATGATGCTGCTGAAAAATATGAAACCATCCCTTCGATTTTTTGTATGGACGCCGGCGATCATATTGCTTGAAGGGTACTGCCGTATCCTTGGATATTTAGATTATAAGTTGAAGCTTAAAAGCCACACCATATGGCAGATTATTCCAAGCGCAAAACAACTGGTATCGGCTGGCAGACGGAGCGATTAGTTCCCCATAATCTGCCCTGGCATAAAAAAAGGCTGGTTGATGAACATGCAATCCGCTATCAATTTGCCGCGCCGTATGTGAAAGGAAAAAGAGTAGTTGATCTTGCCTGCGGCGTTGGGTTTGGCTGTGAAATTTTGTCAGAAAATGCCAAGTCTGTAATAGGTGTAGACATCAGTTCCGAGGCAATTGCGTATGCAAAAAAGCATTATCTTCATAAAAATATCGAATATCTGAAATCTGACGTAACCAAAACTTCAATCCCAAAAAGTAGCTTCGATGTAGTTACTTCTTTTGAAACTATAGAACATCTTACCGATGACAAAGCACTTATCTCAGAAGTGCATAGACTTTTGAAACCAAATGGATTATTTATTATGTCTACTCCAAATATAGAATTCTCGGTGGGGACTAATCCGTACCATGTGCGGGAATATACGTTTTCGGAATGTTTGGAGCTGCTAAAAGATTTTAAATCAGTCAAAGTATTTGGCCAGCGAAAAGTGTTTCGCTCAGTGTTTAATGCTATGAAAAATTTTCCTGTTATTTCTTCTTTTCGTCCGTGGGAAAATGTTGATATTCATCCGCTTTCCACATCTGCCGATACCAATTATTGTTATTTTATTTTTGTCTGCCAATGAAGAATCCGCTTATCGGTATTGTGATCGTTACGTATAATTCTGCAAACACAATCACCGCATGTCTTCATTCGATTCAAAATGCGGAATACCTTCACAAAAACATTGTGGTTGTCGATAATGCTTCAACCGATAAAACTAAAAAGATTCTTCATCAACAATTTAGTGGAATAGCTGTTATAGAAAATAGAGAAAATGGGGGGTTTGCCGAGGGAAATAATATGGGTATCCGGAAACTGTTGAAAGAAGGATGCGAATATATTCTTCTTTTGAATCCGGACGCGGAAATTCATCCAAAACTTTTTGAAAATCTTCTGAAATTATTTCAAGAAAAATCTGTCGGCATCGGAGGCAGCGCAATCACGTATTCAGATAAGAAAACAGTCTGGTTTGGCGGTGGTTTTTTTCATGAGTATTTTTGTTACACCCGGCATAAGAAGTTAAATAAGTCGATTGATGTGTTAGATGGAAAAGTACATGACACTGATTTTATAACGGGCTGCTGTATGCTGATTCATAAGCGGGTGTTTGAGAAGATCGGTTTTTTGGATCCGGCATTTGGTTTTTATTTTGAGGATGCAGATTTTTGTGTACGGGCAAGCAGAGCAGGGTTTATCTGTAAAGTTATTGAGAAGCCGCTCGTATTGCATAGAGTTTCTTCATCGGCCGGTGTTGAGGGGTCTAATAGATTAACTTCATTTAAGGCGTTTTATTATGGTCGGAATCCGTTTTTATTGATTAAGAAATATTTTAGGAGAATGAGAGTGATAAGCGGCATTTTGGGACAATTTTTTATCCGGCTGCCGTTTCATGGTTGGAATATGTTGAGGAGTCGGGATTTAGCGGCAGTGTTTGAATATTTGAGAGGAATGAAAGAGGGGATAATTTTGTTGAGAAAAAGTGAGTAGTATATTTTGTTTGCTAACATGGAAAATCTGGCAGATTCTGTCATCGCTCCTCCCATCAGTGCTCATTTAGTGCTGCTCTAGAGTTGGCAGCCTGAAAGGGTAATGTCTTGTGTTCTTCCAATGGTGGATTGCAACCTTAACGGTCATTGCGCTGCTGATGGGATCCCTCCGCTCTGCCACCTGCCAGATTTTCAGTAAGTGCACCTATCTTTTTTCGAAAAATCAGGTGGTTTAGAAGTTGCAAATTGAACAAGCGGATTTAATTTAAGTGCTATTTTGTATTCTGCCTCTGCTTTTTTAATACAACCGGCGGCATAATATTGCTGAAAATTGAAGTAGGTTTGGTACCCTAAATACAATGGAATCATCCTCGAGATTGGAGCTTTTTGAGTATAAAAAGAATTGATCGCCTGTTCTTCGACCTTTCGGCAGTAATCATCTTTTTTCAATAGAGTGAATGTCTTGGAAACTTTCATGGCACATCCCTGCGGAACAAGATAATATGGATTGCCTTTTAATGAATACTGTGCAAAATAATTGGGATCATTTAGAATGCCGGCAACATATATCGGCCGTTTATTGATATTTAAATTTATCACCTCTCTAACAAGCTGAACCGCATGCCGGGCGTTTATTCTTGAAACAGTTTTTTTCAACAGAAAAGGATATTTTTTCTTCAGTTGCTCCGGCGTTTGTTGAATAAAATCAGCTGGAATAATAATGACATCCTGCCGTATTTTTTCATCAAGCTGAATATACTGTGCTGTAAAACAGGAAGGTTCGGAGTAGCAGATAAGAAGCGCATTTTTCTCCAGACTTTTGAGTAAAGTTTTTCCATATGTATGACCTATGGAAAAGTCATTTGCTTTAATTTCTTGGAAATTCTGCAGTAAGATCGGAATCGTAATAATGAAAATAATTGGATAGACAAGAACAGAATATTTTTTTGAAAAATGATTGATGCTGCTATACAAAGCATGAGCGCCAAATCCGATGAGTATGGAAAAAAAGATCAGCGTTGAAAGATAAAAGCGGTAATGAATTCCCAATAGATATAACGTATTTACTGATATAGACGGTGGAGAATAAAATGCAAAAAATAATCCGCTTCCCAATATTCCCAGACTTAAAAACAAAAGCAGTCCGAACTTCTTTTTTATTGCCAAGTATGCGGCACCAATAATGCTTATGAAGAAAAAAAACCACGTAAGATTTGTTTGAAGATAGATGAAAAAAAGTTGCAGTCCGAGCAACCGCTGTTGCATTGTGATTCCTTTTACACTCAGATACGCTCCCGAGCCTTGCGCATCAGCATAGACGCTTCTTCGTATTATTTCAAAAATTGCAGAAAATGATCGAGGATCTCCCCAGTTTATAACAGGCGAATGAGAAGCTGCGAATGGAAGATAGAAGTAAGGAAGTATAAATCCAACGATGAAACAGGAGATTGAAACAAGAATTTTCTTCCACTGAAGAAATATTTTGTTGTCTAAAAACCATACTAAGAATATAAAGGCAGGTGAAAGGAGAAGTATAGTTTGCTGGTTTGAAAGGCCGAGTCCGCCAAGGAATCCGGCCACATAGAGCAGTCTGTCATCTTTCAGTTTTTTCCACAGAAGAAGCGTCAATATCACAGCAGCGATCAATAGATTGTTTAGGGAGAAAACTTCTGCAAATAGAGCAAAAAACCAAAATGAGAAAGAAATTGTTAGTGTCAAAGTTCCTATAAGCGCAGCCCAAAATGAATCTTTAGTATTTTTGAAATATTTTTTCAAAAGGATTTCGGTAATAAAAAATACAAGTACTGCAGTTGTTGCATGAAGAATTGCACTGAGTGAGTTTATTTTACCCGCATATGAAAGGGGCAGAGGCAAGTAGCCTGTTAGTATTCCAAGCATTGTATAAAGCGGATAACCGGAGGGGTGAGCGACGCCATAAACTCGGGAAACAGAAATGAATTCATCCGAGTCGGCAAAGCCGGTGTTGATGTTGGGAAGGGTAAATATATATAGCAAAAAAATGGAGATGAATAGAAAAAATACAACAATATTTTTTTTCATATCTTTAGAAGAGCCTATATTATGTAGCAATTATATCAGCAAAAAAATACTCCGGCTGTAACCGGAGTATTTTATTCGGTATTTCTGCATATTTATTGAGCCGGGGAAATACTTGGTCTGTTCATCTGTGGCGGATTGAGTTGTATTCGTGTTGCGGTTATCGACCCGTCAGAATTTACTTCACCGAATGCCATAATATTCTCTCCGGTTTTTAATTCGGATTTTGTGGCTGTTGCTGTTTTCGCAATTGTTGTCGTAGTCGACATATTGACTATTTTGCTGCTTCCGTCCGGCAGTTTTACTGAGATGCTGTTGGCGTCTATACTCAAAATTTCACCAATAGTACCGCCGCCGAAACCGTTTCTCATTCTTTGTGTGCCGGTTCGTTGTGCATTGCCCATCATTCCGGTTTGGCCGCGGAAATTAAACTGTCCGTTGTTTCGAAAGTTTACAGTTTGTGACTGCTGATATTTCATTCCTCCGAAGAAACTAAGTGCTCCCACAACTATGGCAAGAAGAATTGCTGTGATAAGATTATTATTTTTCATGTGTGTGATTCACCTCCTTTATCATTAAATGATGATGTAGTATATGCATCAATGCTTAAAATAAACTGAAAATTATTCATATCGTAATGCTTCGATCGGCTGAAGGTTAGCGGCGCGCGAGGCCGGATACCAGCCGAATAGTATGCCGATTGCGGCCGAAACAATAAATGCGATCAATATCGAAGGAATAGATAAAACGAACGGCAAGCTGATAATGAGGGAAAGTAAGAATGAAAATCCAATTCCCAAACAGACGCCGATTAGTCCGCCGATAAAAGTGAGCATAATGGCTTCTATTAAGAATTGGGTAATAATTATCTGTTTCTTTGCGCCGAGCGCCTTTCTCAAACCGATTTCACGGGTTCGTTCGTTTACCGTAACGAGCATAATATTCATAATGCCGATTCCTCCGACAAGCAAAGAAATCGCGGCGATTCCCGAAAGAAGAATGGTAAATGTGCCTGTTGTAGAAGTTGCCGCCGATAAAATATCTGACTGAGAAAAAATACTGAAGTCTGCTTGTGTCGGGTCGGACAATTTGTGTCTTGATAAAAGCAAATACCCAACTTCGTTCTGCGCCTGTGTCATCACTTCCGCACTTTTTGCTTCAAGAGAAATTGCGTTTAAATAATTTTGCCCGAAGATCTGTTTTTGAGCAACCGATAACGGAATAAACACAATGTTGTCTTGGTTGAAAAATCCGCTGCCTCCTTTTGAAGCTGTTACACCAATAATAAGAAATGAGATTCCTTTAATCCGAATATTTTTCCCGATTGGATTTGAATCATTGGGAAATAAATCCGATGCAACTTGCGGCCCTATTACTGCAACTTTTTGAGATCCAATATTATTTCGATCGCTTATAAATGCTCCTGTTTCAATATTTATTTTATGTACGGTCTGATATGTCGAAGTTGCGCCATATACTTGTACATTAGAGTTATTACGGCCAGCTGATATTTGTGACCGACCAGATACTTCCGGTGAAACTGTCTGCACTGTGGTTACTCTCGATGATGTTTTTATTGCTTCGGCATCGGCATTAGTCAGTGTAGTAATTCCACCGGCTGCGCCCCGTAATCCGCCCTGTACCTGTGAACCTGGACTAACCGTTAATAAATTTGCACCCAATGATTGAATCTGAGATTGGATCGCTTGCTGGCTTGCCTGGCCGAGTGATACTAATGCGATCACGCTTCCAATTCCTATCACGATACCAAGAATCGCCAAACCTGTCCGCAGTTTATGCAGAGTTAATGTCTGAAGGCTTTCGATGATAAGTTCTTGTACATGATTCATAGATTTTTATTTTTTACATCTTTTACTAATTTCCCGTCGCGAATTGTAATGATCCGTTTTGCATGTGCCGCGATATCCTGTTCGTGAGTAATCATAACAATGGTGTGCCCTTCATCATTAATTTTTTTAAATATGGCCATAATTTCTTCTGCCTGAGTTGATGCGATGTTTCCTGTTGGTTCATCGGCTAAAAGAAGTGAAGGATTCATTGAAAGTGCGCGGGCGATAGCAACTCTTTGTTGTTGTCCTCCGGATATTTGATTTGAACGGTGATGCATTCTGTTTCCCAAACCAACCATCTCCAAATATTTTTGTGCACGTGCTAACCGTTCTGCTTCTGGAATATCGCCGTAACGCATAGGAAGCATGACATTTTGTAAAACTGAGATTCGGGGGAGAAGGTTAAACGCCTGAAAAATAAATCCGATTTTTCTATTCCGTATATCAGCAAGCTCATCTTCGGAAAGTTTTTCAACATTTTCACCATCGAGAATATATATTCCCGAAGTCGGTGTATCTAGTGCTCCCAGAATATGCATCAGCGTCGACTTGCCAGATCCAGAAGGACCCATGATCGCAACGAATTCTCCGGGAAAAATTTTAAATGAAACAGAGTCTAACGCAACGGTTTCAAGCTCTCCCGTTTTATAAATTTTTGAAATACCATTAACTTCAATGGTCGGAGTAGTTTTCATATTATTGAGCTCTAAATCGAACATTACCCCCGCCCCCGAATCCGCCGAGTTGTCTGCCAAATGGAGATGTTGTTGAAGACGATGAAGCAGCAGTTGGTGTATTGGTCACAACTTCCTGTCCTTCGGTAAGTCCGGATGTTATTTCAGTATATGTATCATCGGCGATACCTGTTTCAACTTCAACATCACTTATCTGCCCGTTTTTAAGAACCCGCACTGTGGACGTTCCATTTGAGGTCGATACGGCAGCCGTGGGAACTTTCAACACATTATCTTTTTTGTTGGTTTGAATAACGGCAGAAGCTGTCATGCCGGAATGAATGGTTGGAGGCGGGGAAACCAATGTAATATATACATTATAGGTAACCACTCCTGAATTGCTGCTTCCGACTGTATCGACACTTGAAACTTCACCAACAAATGTTTTATCCGGAAATGCATCAAGTGTCACCGTTGCTTTTTGTCCGGCGGCAAGTGAAGGAACATCTACCTCGTTTGCCTGAGCTTTAATGGTAAGGAGTGAAAAATCGCCAATAATAAGAACTGTAGATAAATTTGTCGTTGTGGTGGTAGATGAGTTGGAAGAACTGGTTGTTGTCGTGCTTGCACTCACATTATTGCCTACTGCGGCGGAAAAATTGGCGACGGTTCCGGCAATGGGCGCAGTTACTACAGAATCCTGAGTTGCCTGATAGTTTAACCATGCAACTTCTTGCGATGATGCAGTCGCACCTATGGAAGTGCCTGCCTGTTTATATTTCGTTTCTGTTACAGAAAAATTTTTTTGAGCAGTAGTAAGCGACGACTTTATGCTTTCGATCTCATTTTGAGTATATGATTGTTTGGTTGCCGGGTTTGGATAACTATTATTAAGATTATTATTTAATGTATCAACAGCCGATTGGGCATCGATCACTGCTTTGCGTGCAGTTTCAAGCTGGGCTTGAAGAGATTCTTTGTTTTGTAGAGCCGTTTGGGCGTTGTTGACTGCACTTAAATATGCCGCATATGCTGTTGCTTTTTCCTTTGCCGTTGCAGTAGATGTAACTTTAAATAAGTTCTGTCCTGCTGCTACTACATCGCCATTTTTAACATAGACTTCTGAAATAACACCGTCGGTAGGTGAACTTACCGCGGTTTGGCTGACGGCTGTAACAGTTCCACTTTCAGTTAGTGTGGAAATGATATTACCTCTTTCAACCTTTGCTGTTTGGTAAGTAGACGCTCCATTAGAAGTTGATCTGATTTTCGAGAAGAACAACCATCCTGCACCAACAATTACTATTATTAAAAGTATTTTAGTAATAAGTGGCAATTTGAGAAACCAGCTTTTAGTCTGTCCCAATAGTTCAGCCGGCTTTTTTGTAATTTTCATAGAGGTAGCTTATTACAGGTTGCTGAAAAGAAGCTGAAGATTTTCCTGATAGGCTACAAAAATAGTATACTAATAATCCATGACAATAAAAAATATTCTCAGCTACCGACTGTATAATCAAGGCTTGGGGGAGAAAAAATTCAGATCCCCTTCTGAGGCAGTGGGCTGGCTTGGTGCGGTTCAATCACAAGATTTTTTTGGCGCCAAATGGGCATTGGGAATGCGGATGAGTAATGTTACTCAATCAGATATTCACAAAGCGTATGATGATGGATCAATACTCCGCACTCATGTCATGCGGCCAACGTGGCATTTTGTTCTTCCTTCAAATATTCGGAGTATGCTGCAACTTACAAAAGACCGGGTGAAAAAATTAATGGGGTATTATAATCGTCAACTTGAACTTACCGATCAGAAATTTGATAAATGTAATACTAATATTGAAAAAGCATTTCAGAAAAATAAATTTTTAACTAGGGCAGAAATAGCTGAGAATTTAGAAAGTAAGAAAATTGCCGCTCGCGGGCAGAGGCTTGCACACATTGTCATGAATGCAGAACTTGATGGATTAATCTGCAGCGGGCCCATGCGAGGGAAACAGTTTACGTATGCGCTTCTTGAAGAACGAGCGCCAAAAGCACCGCCGCTTTCTCGCGATGAATCATTAGCAAAACTTACGAAGCAATATTTTTTCAGTCATGGTCCGGCACAGATGCAGGATTTTATCTGGTGGTCGGGGTTGTCATTTGCCGATGCGAAACATGGTATTCAAATGAACAGCTCAAATCTTGACAATACAGTTGTAGATGGAAAAATATATTGGTTTTCCAAATCATTGCCATCTGTTTCAGACATATCAAAAACTGTATTTTTTCTTCCTAATTATGATGAATATGCAATTGCCTACCGGGATAGATCTGCATTTTATGATCCGAAATTAAATCCGGCTACCGGAGCAAGTGGTGCTCTGCCGTACCCACATATCATTATCATAGGCGGAAAAGTTGCCGGTATGTGGAAAAGAATTCTGCGGAAAAAATCGATGATAATAGAAATTAAACCGTTTTATTCTTATAACTCTGATGAGGAAGAACTCTTGCACCGCGAAGCCGAACGGTTACGTACATTTTATGCCCTAAAAGTAACTCTAAAATTCTGATTAAAGCGTTAAACCGTACTGTATTGTATAATATACTTGTATGTCTCCATTTATGAAGCGGACAATCAGTATTGTGACCATCTTCGTAAGTGCGCTCTACGCATATAGCCTTATTAGTGCTCATAGTTTCTATTTTCCATCGGCTGGTCTCTCTTTAATTTTTATTACGTTATCAAGCGTAGTATTTCTTCTTAAGAAAAATAAAATTGGGTATGACAAAATTTTGCTTGCAATCTGCATTTTTTTATCTATCTGTATAGTTTTTCGTTCAGAAGAATTTCTTACCCTTATCAACATTCTCGCCGTTTTTTATTTTGGATCGCTTCTTATAATGGAAACAAAAGATCGCGAATCTGTACCGTTGTATCAGCTTATATTTATGCCGGCGGTGTACTTTTTTAAATTCCTAAGCGGAACAAATGAATTTAAATTGGATATAAAAGATTACTCCAAATCCCTGTCCGCAAAAAAAGCGCAGGACGCTGTTCTTTCACTGGGAATAACTGCGGTTATTTTTATGATTATCATTCCGCTTCTTGCCTCGGCGAATCCGATTTTTAAAAAGCTTGTCGAGGACATTGCCAAATCATTAAATATTTTTGCCTTCTTCAGCACATTTTTTGGACCGATTTTTTTTGCCTATTTTTTACGGTTCATTGTTTTTTTATATTTTCTGTTATGGCTTCCCCGTTTGTTTACATCGCTCGTGCACAGCATCCGCCATCCGCAGACAATCATTAATTTTAATCTGCCTCTGCTTATTCCCAAAATCCTGACGGGGCTATTACTGCTCGTCTTTTTTATTACCCAGATTCAATTGTATTTTTCTTCCGCAGAAACTCTAAAGGCAATGGGTATGATGAACCGTGAATATGCGCGGGAAGTATTCGGCCAATTGTCGATTGTCTCGTTTATCATTTTTGTTCTGTTATCCAACGACCGGGGAACCAGCAAATGGAACCGGATCACGAGCTACATACTTGTTGCTGAAATTATTTTCCTAAACTGCATCGCTTTAAAAAGTGTTTACGATTACACCGCCCGGTTTGGATTTACTCACAAGCGGTTATGGGGATACACCGGTGTAGCATGGCTCTTCGGAGCAATTATATTGTATCTTTATTCATACAAGCATATTTTGCGCAGAGATCAGTTCATCCGCAATGTCATAATATTTACCGGTCTTGTACTAATAGGAGTCAATATTGCCAACTTTGATTATCTTATTTTTCATGTAAGCCGCAGCCGTACCGGCGAGGGAGTAGATCATTATTATCTGTCACACAACATATCAGCCGATGCGGTTGGATATAAACAACATTTGGGAGAACTCATAAGAGTTTTGCAGAAAAATCAGATTACGTACAAAGATACCGATGCGGCGTACAATATGATTCGACAGATTAGTAATTTACAAAGAAAGTATTCGGCCAAAAATTTTGACTGGCGTTTTTTCAATGTGTCGGAGTATTTAACGTATAAAAATATTGCAGGTATTAATACGGAAGAATATGATGCGATAGTGAATAAACGTGCAGAACTCCTTCAGAAAACCGGAAAATAATCTGGTAGAATTATCCTATGTCTACTTCAGCGCCGCAAGTCTCAGCAGAAGATGTAAAAAAGTCCATCGATTTAAATGAACAAGTTGTATTACTTGATGTCCGTACTCCCGGAGAATTCAGCCGCGGGAAAATTGCCGGAAGTATTAATCTGCCTGTGGGCGATGTTTTGTCGAAGGTAGAAAGCGTCATTGCCGATAAAAATCAAAAAGTATACGTATATTGTCTGAGCGGTTCGCGAAGCGATATTGCCGTGCAGCAGATGGTTCAGCTTGGCTACACAAATGTCTTCAGCCTGACTCAAGGGTTACTGGCGTGGAGGTCTAAGCAGTATCCGGTTGGTATCTAACTTACCAAGTTATACTTTCTTAAAAAGTTTTCCACAGTTAAATTCACTTCATCAATCATTTTTTTATCCTGGCGATAATCATGATCGTAGTTGAGTTCATGGAGTTCCTTTGGATCGGCATAGAGTTGGTAGGCTCCTCGTATCTTTTCTGGATTTACTATTGTGTCGTATTTACCCACAAAGAATAATTTGGGTTTCTGTGATGCTAATAAATTTTCTGTTAGATCGTATTTTTTTTGATCCAGAAGGAAGTTATATGGCAGTTTAAATTCTTTAACCTTCGGTCCGCCGCCCGGTGGTAAATCACGTTTTGAAATAACAACAGCGTTTTTTTCCCATTCCGGATTTTCTTCTTGAGTAAAAGCTCCTTTTGAAAGTGATCCCATTATCGATGTATATGCAAAAACATGAGGGTTTGCTGCTCCGGCAATAATCGCCAAACTTCCGCCGCGGCTGTGGCCCATGAGAAATGTCGGTTTATTGCCATAGTAGGTAATAACTTCGTGAATTGCTTTTTCGTAGTTTGACATGGTGTAGAGTGAAATGTCACCCGGGCTTTCCCATGTGCCGGGCGGATCAAATGATATGGCTAAAAATCCTAAGTCCGCCAGATATTCTACATGGTTTTTCATGTGAACATAATCTTTGGTATCCAATTTTCCGGGCAGAACAAGCGCCAGTTTTACTGCATTTATATCCCCTTTACTATATACAGCCAGTTCGAATGTTTCTGTTTTTATGAAGTTCATATTTTAATCATAGAAATTTCATCGGTACTTTTCTACCGTAGCCTTAAGCGCATTCATTTCTTCCTCAGTACCGATTGAAATACGGACAAACGATTTATCCAGCCCGACATTACTGCTTCCGTTTCCGTGGCTGATCACAAAATTATTATCGACTAAATGCTGTGCAAATCTTGTGCCTTGAGTCTCATCGTTAAATTTAAGCAACACCGCATTTATTATTGAAGGAAGAACGGTGAATCCACGCTCCCGAAGAAATGCACCGAATCTGTCACGGTGTTCCATGATTCCCTGTCTTAATTGTTGAAAATATTCTTCATGATCAAGCGCCGTAATAGCTGCGCCAACCGAAAGGTAAGAAACATTGGACCACTGAGCTTTAAACCGGACTTTTGCAATAATTTCGGGGTTGGCGACAATGAACCCTATCCGGTTTGCAGCCATACAGTAGCTTTTAGAAAAACTCCGGATCACCACGAGGTTTGGAAAGTTTTTCACTTTATCGATTACCGAGTATTCGCCGAATTCGGCATAAACTTCATCGACTACGACAATTGCGTGCGGATTATTTTGAACGAGTTCCTGTATTTTGTCTTTGCTTGTAAATCCAAAAGGATTATTGGGATTGGCAATAAATATCAAACTTGCTTCCGGAAGTTTTTCAGTTGAAATAACATATTCGTTATTTTTCAGGGCATTTAACTTGTGTACTGTGGCGAAAAAATCGGTGGTATCGTTATATACCGTATAGGTCGGTGTAAAAATAAAAGTATTTTTTCCGTAGGCAAGCGCGAACATTTGAATTGCCTCATCGGCGCCTGCGGTAAGGTAAATCATTTCTTTTGCAACGGTATGCTTATTCGCCAACTTTTCAATTAGCTCATCCGGCTGTGGTTTATATCCATTGGCATTTCGGGAATACTGTATGATGCCTTCATAAATAAAGTCGGGAAGAGGGGTGGTAATTGTAGTATATTGAAGGTTAATTTTGGCGTTCATACCGCAATTATATCAGATATGCAGAACACTTATTTTCTAAAATTATCAGCATATAACGAAAGAACACCGAGGGAGATAAACAGTCCGGCAAGAAACCAGTTATGTACCTGAATCGCTTCTATTAATGCTATACAGAAGAACAATATAAATATCGTGGCATTCGTGCCCGCCTGAACTTTTTTATTTTTTAAATGTCTATGAATGGCCATGAATTAATTCATATAATTTCACGGACTTTTTGGGTTTTTTTCTTCAACAGCATAATTGAAAGAACAAACACACCGATCATAGTTACCTGGCACAAAATACAAACCGGGCAGATAACCCTCAATAGAAATAATTCCTGGTACGCGATCCATAAACAAAATACGAGTCCGAACAGCGCCATACCGAGAATAGTTTTTTTCTTAACAAGGAAGGAGCTGATGAAAATGATTATATAGCCGGTAAGTCCGTACAGCGGTGTAGGGATACTAAGAGTATTTGCCACAGGACCTGAAATTATTGCATCACAGTTTATGGTGCTGTTGATGCTGCATGGCTTAATAGCCGGGTGAAAATAACGCTGCCATAAAAGATACACTGATAAAATAATGCCGAAAAACGCAAGGATTTTTATATACTTCACAATTGTATTTTCTTTCATATTCTCCAGTCTTACTACAAACTTAAATATGGAACAATGATATGTATCACATGCTTATCTATTTTTCTGGATAATCTTCTGTAACTGCGCGTGAATTTCTGCTGAAGCTGCACATACGGTAAAATTTTCTCCAGATTTTTGGAGAGGATTGGAATAATCAATAGGTTTACCGAAAAAATCGGTGTACAGCGCGCCGGCTTCTTCCAGAATTATTTGAATCGCCACATTATCCCAGATTTTGGAAGTTCTGTTTAAGTACGCATCGTATTTCCCAACAGCTGTCATGACCATATCAAAGGCGCTGTTTGAGGTGCGGAGATTGCGGATGTGCAAAATTATCTCAGCTAAAATTTGGCATTCTTTTTTCGTAATTTCCGGATTTTCCTGGTGTCCGTCAATTCCATAAGCAACTAGTGAAGAAAGAAGATTGGTGTTTGTGGTTACCCGAATCGGTTTTGAATTGCAGAATGAACCATTATTTTTTTCAGCAGAATAAATTTCCTGAAAATAGGGCAGAGCAATGCCACCTGCGATGGGCATACTATCTTTCAAGAGTCCTATCATAATGCCATAATGAGGCAGGCCTTTGGCAAAGTTGCTAGTGCCGTCTATTGGGTCGATTACCCATGTGAATTCTGATTTACTGTCAATCACGCCGGCTTCTTCATCGATAATGTTATGGTCGGGAAAATTTTTTCTCACAGCTTCAACTAAGAATTTTCCAATTGTCAAATCTGTTTCCGTGAGAACCTGATTGTTATCTTCCGGTTTCGTGGAGCCGGTTACTTTTCCGAAATTTTCGCGTGCAATTTCTGCAGCTTGGTTGAGGTTGGTAATAATAAATTCAGAATAATTCATACATATATTAAATAGTAACCCACTATCTCATTCTTGTTGATATTCTTTACTGCCTCTATGAAACTATTTTTGTATTGTGTAGAAGGTAATACTAATTCCATACCTGAATTATAGCAAGTTACGGAATTTACCATGTATAATCTTAAATAATATGCTTGCGAAACTACTTTCCAATCTCAGACTGCAATATTTTATCGCCAAAAGGACACTTGGGTATACTTCAGATTATCTTGAGCAGGTTTATAAAATTTATTTGAATCATAATAAAGTCATTCATTACCGGAACGGGTATCCAGTATATTCTCTTTCTACACCGGCGCTATTTAGCAAACCGGCGGCAAATTTTTTCGCCCGCAGTATGTTTCGGACAATTCAGAATAAAAACACACCGAATCTGATGAGTTTCGCGATAAATGACGTCTGCAATGCCGTTTGCAAACACTGCAGTTTTTTTAACGGCGTTGATGATAAATCAAAAAAAGTCATGAATCTTGATCAGTGTAAAAAAGTTATTACAGAAGGACAGGAAATGGGCGTATCGGTTTTCAATTTTGTAGGCGGAGAACCGCTGCTCCGGGAAGATTTTCCGGACATACTCAAATCGGTCAATAAAGATTTGTCGACTACCGTTATGTTTACCAATGGGCTATTGCTTGAGGAAAAAATAGAAGAGCTGAAAAAGTCGGGACTCGACAGTGTGTATATAAGCATCGATTCTTCTGATGCGGATGTACACGACAAATTCAGAGGAAGAAAAGGACTGTTTGATGCGGCGGTAAAAGGAATAAAAAAGGCGAAGAAACTCGGATTATCTACCGGAATATCCTGCTGCATTTCTCCGGAAACATTTATGAA
This sequence comes from uncultured Gammaproteobacteria bacterium, assembly GCA_964490875.1. Lineage (GTDB taxonomy): Bacteria > Patescibacteriota > Microgenomatia > UBA1406 > GWC2-37-13 > CAYYYG01. Next base: position 9,380 of record CAZBEF010000005.1, on the reverse strand, counting down.
GGGGGAACTCGATAAAATTATCGAGTTGGGGAAGTCTATTGGGATTCATGAAGTTTTGGTATTTGACGCTATGCCCACCGGCAGATTTAAACACCGAAAAGATCTGATTGATAATCATGATTGGGTAGAAAAAATGATCCAGTCGACTGTTAAATACAACGGAGACAAACATTATCCCGGAGTTTTAGTATATGCCTATGCAACAAGCCATCGCAGTGTAGGATGTGCATGCGGTACCAGTTATTTATATGTTTCTCCATACGGTGATATTATGTCGTGCGATTTTAATCATGTGAAGTTCGGCAATATGCTGAATGAACCGATGTATAAAATCTGGGATAAGATGACATCGCTGCCCGAATTCAGACAGGCTAAATGGGGCGGCTGTAAAATAAAAGATTCAGAATATTTAGAAAAAGGTAATGTTTCCGGTGATTCACAGGGATGCGCCTGTAGTTAATATGGTATTGCAATCTGGAATTATCTGTTGGAGAATGAAATCATATGGCACCCTATTTCTGCACTACGCTCGCGTGTTTATTTGAAAAAGCCCCGACTCCTTATATCTTATTTTTTGAGGCTTTAATTCTTGGGTGTACAATCTTTCTTCTTACTACTCTTTCTAAAATTCAGAAAAAAACTATTCCGCAATTTTTAATAATCTTTGTGGGAGTTTCATTATTTGAACTGTTTACGGCGCCGATGTGGAATAACAACCGGATGGGGCAGTGGGCATACATTTATCTTGATATCAGCTGGATTTTATCGTTGGGATGGAGTTCGCTTATTATGTACGTTATGTTTTTGGTCGATTATTACTTTAAAAAACGATCGCAGCTTTACCGGTTTATGTGGTATCTGATAGTCCTTACTCCCATGGTGCTGGTATTTGAATCAGCGGTTATAAAAGTCGGAATCCGAAGCTATGCGCCAGAAGTTCTAAATGTGATCAATAATAAATTCATTCCTATCCTCGATGTTCCAGTTGCAGCCTTATATTATATGCCGGTTTTTATGACGCTGGTTATCAGTTTTTATAAATACTGGAATCTCATGCTGAATAAAACACTTTTGATTCCCGTCAATAGAAGAAAGGTTATCCGTAACGGTATTATTGCGTTAGTGAGTGTCGTATTATTTGAGGTCATGGTTGAACCCATGGTCACTAACACTAAACTCCCCGGTTGGTCTTTCTTTTACCGCGATGTAAGCATTCTTCTTTCCGGAATTTGGGTAATTATTCTTGCAGCAGCTATTAATATAGTGGATACATTTTTTATCCGATTTAATATCAAAGAAAAATTTATAGCGTATCTTATTATCGCGACATGTCTTGCTACTCCGATTGAAGCCTGGCTTATTAACAATGGATATAGAGTATACGGCCCAAGCGCCACAGCGAATTTTTCTGGTTTTAAGTCGATATTATTTCATGTGCCAGTTGAAGTTATTTTCGCAATACCGTTTTATTTAACGCTCATGATCTGTTTCATTAAATATTGGGAACTGGTTCTTGATAATAAGTTATGAGTACACAAAAAAAAAGCTTCATAGAAACATTTATCACTTTTTTAGTCGGCGCTGTAGCAGTATTTTTAGGACTGTCTGCAATAACGGGTGATATTGGCGATGCGTCTGCCGTCATTTTAATTTCCATAGTCTGTACGGCCGGAGTTGGTCTTGTTTTCTGGATTCCGCTTGCATACGGAATTGGTAAACTTCTTATGAGGTTGGTAAATATTAAACGAGAAGTTGTTGAAGTAGCACCTTCGGCAGAATCATATATTTCAGATAAGACTCGGGTATTAATAAATTATATAAAAGAAGCACAGGAAATTAAATTTAATGATGAAGAAATAACCAATAACCTTCTAAAGGCCGGCTGGCCGCGCGCATTGGTAGAAGATGCTTTTAAGCGTGTTTAATAGTACAATACTGCTATTCCATTGAAAATCACATTTATTAGCAAGAAACTCCGGAAATTTTTTGTTTATCTAAAAGTGCGATTTCCTGTGATTCCCTTATTTTTGTATACCTCAGCTACTGCTTTGGGAATTTCATCGGCAATATCTTCTGTCTATACTCTTAAAATTATCGTGGTTTCTGTCATCTATCTTCTTTTTCTGTTTCATCTCAGAGTCCTCGACGAGTTTAAGGATTATGCTTATGATACAAAGTTTCATACAGATCGGCCGGTACAAAAAGGTTTAATATCTTTATCCGAGCTTAAGTTGGTAGGGCTTGTTAATCTATTGATTACTTTCATTTTAGCTTTCCTGAACGGTCCGTTTTCTGTCTCATTTCCGCTTGTAATTGCTTACCTGTATACAGTGCTGATGTTTAAAGAATTTTTTGAAGGCCGTTGGTTAAAAAAGCAGATAGTGCTCTATTTAATTAGTCATGAATTGGTCTTTTTGCCTCTATTCTGGTATTTTTTTTCAGCCATTAGAGGACACTTTTGGCGCATCGATTCTATATCGTCCGCCGCTTTATTGGTATATTTTATCTTGCCTGTTTTAGTTATCGAAATCGGCAGGAAAATTCCTCATCGCTATGATAAAAAAGGGAGAAAAACAGATGATACGTATTCGTTCACATGGGGAGAACCGAATACCATTCGTGTATTCGCATCCATCATTATTGTCTCCGGACTTCTCAGTATGGTAATTCTGCGATTCAATTTTTTGGCAACGATGGCTATTATTGCGTCCGGCATTTTTCTATCCCTAATGAGTTTCCGTCATTCCAAAATTATCGTACAGCATAGTATGTCCATTACTACATTTTTTGCGTTAGGACTGCCATTGTGTTTACTCATATGACCTACGAAGAAATTATCTGGGACAGAACAAATATAGGGGAGAACTATCCCGGTATAACCTCACCACTTACCTATATGTTCATTCGTGACGCCTACTCAAATGTATATGAGAAATTTCTTAAAAAATTAGGAATTTCCGAAAAGAAAATTGAAGGCCACACTCACATTTTTGAAAACATGCTGGGATATGTCGAAGGACATATTTTTTATAACATTGAAAACTGGTACCGGTTTCTGAAACTTCTACCGGCATATAAATACAATAAGTCTTTTTTTGAAGCCATGCTTGATCCGGTAGTTAAAAAAAAAGTTGATGAAGAATATAAAAATAAAGAAAGTTTCATCGAAACATCTGCTGTTGCATTAAGATTTATTTATTCAATACTTTTTTTCAAACGTACTCTTCTTAAGGAATTTGACAAATCATTTAATTCATTGCAATCGCTGTTTGAATCACTGGATCTTTTATCATTGACTCCATATGAGTTGATATTTCATTTCAACAGCATTGAAAGGCAGTTTTTTAAAATATGGGCGAATACCATATTCAATGATTTTAAAGTGATGATATTTTATGGCCTTCTAAAAAAATATTCTCAAAAGTTCGGCAACGAATCTGAAAAGATTCTGCGTGATGTATATAGTCTTAAAAATCAGCCGCGGAGCATGATGCCGTTAAGCGAGATTATTCAGCTAGTGCAAGAGATAAAAAAAGATAAAACATTGACTGAACTTTTCAAAAATAAATCTTCATCAGTTTTAAGTCACATATCAAAAATAAAAAATAACCGCGTCAAATTTCTATTTGATAAGTATCTGAAAGAATATGGAGAACGATCTTCGAATGAATTAAAACTGGAAGAACCGAAATTTAAAGACAACCCGGAATTGTTTGTTGTTCTTTTAAAAAATTACATTAACCTTTCCGAGAAAACATTAGAAGAACTATTAATTGTAGGCAGTAATAAAGCGCCATCATATATCCCACACTCAGCATCTTGGATAGATCAGATTATACTGAAATTGTTGAAGAAGAATACCGTAGACGGAATTCATTTGCGCGAATATTTTCGAATGAAGCGGGGAAAAGCATTCGGGATGGCGCGTGAAATATTTCTTGAAATTGGAAAACGGATGGAAGAAAGCAATGATTTGAAAGACCGGAATGATGTTTTTTATTTATATAAGAATGAAATCTTCGACTACATTGGGTTTCACAATCTGCCTGCGGAATTTGATGAGATTGTAGTTCATCGCAAAAAACAACTTGAGAAATTTGCTGAAATAAAAATGCCGAGAAAAATTACCACTCGGGGAATGCCAAATACACAAAGGAAATTTGAAGATTTTAAATTCGCAAAATCCTTACAGGGAAAAACCACATCCAAAGGCCAAGTTACGGCTGAAGTAATTGTGATGGACAGATTAGATCTGTCGGCGGATTTTAGAGATAAAATATTAGTAACCACCGCCACCGATCCGGGCTGGACGGTAATTTTTCCGCTGCTGAAAGGTGTTGTTACTGAACAGGGTGGAGTACTTTCACACGCATCTATTATTGCCCGTGAATTACAAATTCCCTGTATTGTGCAGGTGCCTAACATAACCTCGATTCTCAAGACAGGTCAGAAAATTCACATGAACGCAGTCGAGGGAGTTATTTCAGTGCTTACCTAATATGGATTTTATAAAAAAATTACGAACCGCAGATTATATTAGTCTGACAGGGCTTTTTTTTGCCTGGTTCAGTATTATCTTTATTTTGAAAGGGGAAGCGAATGCAGCCATCATGATTAATATTTTTGCCTTCATCTGCGACCTCCTAGACGGATATACCGCACGGAAGTTGAAACAATCTTCGATTGTGGGACGTCATATAGACTCTATGATTGATGTTTTTATTTATGTGGTTTTTTCGGCACTATTTTATTTTAAATTTCTTTCAGCAAACTGGGTTGGGGGAATAATCGGAGGTTTTTTTATCATCATATTTGGAGTTCTTCGTCTGATCCGTTTTAATACCGAAGGAATTCTCAATGACAAAAAAGGTAATTATTATCGGGGCGTCACGGTTGTTCATATGAATGCTTTGATATTACTTTGTTATTTTTGTTCGGTATTTATTCCAACATATACGGCGTGGATCACCGATTTTCTTATTATTGGTATTAGTCCTTTGATGCTGAGTGATTTCAGAAGTTACAAAGGTAATAGTCTGTATTATGCCGCATTCGGATTACTCATTTTTATTGTTTGCATGTTGATTCAATATGGATATTTTAAATAGTTTTCCACAGGATAAAGTTTCGGATGTAGCTGGGCAAATTTTTACATATATCCAGAATGAACCGGAACTAACAAACAGGAGTCTGCATTATATTGAAAATCTTCTTAGGAAGAAATCATTTTATGTCATGATGGGCGCAAAAAAACATATTGTCGGATTTATCGCCAAAGAAAAGCTGGCAGGGAATTATTATGAATTAAAGTGCTGGTACATAATTCCTTCAGAACGAAAAAAAAGATTATCCGAAAAAATTTTTCTTGCAGCTATACAAGACAAGAAGCATATATATGTTGGTGTCACTTTTCAGAAGGAAATTGTTGATAAATTAAAACAGTATGGATTCCGCAAGATTTCTTTAATTAATTTGCCGCCGCTTGTTCTTTTTAAATATCTCTCGACACGCCAGTGGAGATCGATTATCAAACACCTGTTTGTCCGAAAAAGTTATCTGATTATTAAATCAAACTAATGACATTCAACTTCATTCTTGCATGTTCATTTATCCTGGCGTTACTTGAAGTAGTGAAGTCGCAGTTTACAATTCCTTCAGAGATAACAAGGAAATTGGCTCATATCGGTATAGGATTGCTTATTTTGATCTGGATTCCATTGCTTTCCCTGCAGGAGTTTCTTTCGATTGCGGGATTCTTTTTGATCGTTTTTATTTTTTTCTACCGAAATAAAATTCCCCAATCCATTTATTTATTTTCCAGAAAAACATATGGCGAATTAACGTATATTGCGGGGGTAGCCGTACTCGGAATATTTTTATATGATCAAAAACATCTGCTGAATCTAGGGTTATTGCTGCTTATTTTCCCCGACTCCATTTCCGGACTTTATAACTTTTTCAGCAGAAAGAAAAATCTCGATATAATTCACGCGGCGATACATTTCATCATAAGTATTGCACTATGTATATTTTATCTTCCTTTACCTGTCGCGCTCTTTGTCTCGGCTTCTTTAACACTTGTAGAATATTTATTTTCGTACGGCTTCGATAACCTTATGGTTCCCCTCGCATTTATCATCTTAATGAAGTTTTTTTAAGTGAAGCTTGATCATCAATGTATCCGTCAACAGGTGAAGGAACCCCCCCGCTGCTAACGCAATCAGAACAGGCCAATAATCGATCTTAAATAATAGAATATAGCAGACTGTTATTGCAATCAGTGAATCAAATGTATCGAATATCTTAAAAAGTATTCGAAGAAACCCTTTTGGATATGCTTTGCCCGGGGGAATGGAAAGCCGGCGTTTTAAGAAACTGTTTGGCAGCTCGCCGATTGAATAGGAAATTCCGACCAAAAAGTAACTAAGAAGTGTCTGTGCCGGAGAGAGTTGAAAAGGCAGTGAATTTTTGAGAATGCTGCAAACAAGAAATCCAAACAGGCTTGTGCCGATACTCATAAACAACGGGCCTTGTATTGTTTTATTGTTGCCGAATAATCTTAAGCCATTTATAGTTATCCCCAGATCCAACGGTTGATTTAAGTATCTGTTTCTATTCCATTTGAGGAAGAATATAAATGTTATTCCGGCAAGAAGGACAGGCAGAATAAGTATGAGTAAGAGATAAACCATAGAGTACATTATAAACTCCATGCTAATAAAATTAGATTTGATTGCTTGACATTATTTTAATCGGTAGAAAGAAGCTCCGGTTGTCTTTATTTTTACTTCATTACTCCAGGCACCTGAAGAACAGCCATTCAAATATCGTACTCTAAAATAATACGTTGTATTCGGTGATAGCATATTAACGGTAAAAGAAAGTGCGCCGGTTGCAACATCTTGTTTTGTTAATACCGCAAACCGTTCATCGCCGGGGGTGAAGCCGTACGTTATCATATGATCCGTTACATTTTGTGTGAGTGGCGTAAAGTGCAATGTCGCAGAAGTTTTTGTGGTATCAATCTGGAAAAGATCGGGAAATGCATGTGGGATAAGATCGTTACATGCCGGCGGCGATGCAGCTGCAGAAGAAGTGCTGAGTGAGGAGCCGGTCATGAATTTCCACGTATTGGCGTCGGATATTCCTGCATAACTGTTAGAATAAGGATCGTCAAATGCGGTCGCATCTACTTTTACATAATATTCTGAATTTTTATCCAGATCCGGATTCAGGTCGATTGTTATTGTGTCGGTGCCGCTGCCCGCAATTTGCCCGGAAGTTATTCCAATGGTTTGAAACACAGAACCGTCGCCCGAACGGTACACAACAATGTTGCCTGTTTCGGCATCAACATCTTTATTAAACGCCATAACCAGTTTAGCATCGGTTACTGCGCCAGTTGAACCGTTTGATGGAGAAAGCGAAAGAATTACCGGAATTGTAATAAGTGATGGATACTGCCCCGAAGAAATCTGCCAGACATTGGTGAAATTCCAATTTGAGAAAGTGCTTTGTGTTTTCATTTCCGCAGTTGTTTTTCCCGTACCGCCTGCCGAAGAAGACTGCCCTGTTGTCTGCGTATCCCAGTAACTGTTTGTAACTGTTCCACCAGAATCGATAGTCCCCACAAGCCCGCCAACCGATGAACCGCCAGATACAGATCCTTTGGCATAGATTCGTTTTACAGCTGCTGTGTTTCTCATTACACCCACTGCTCCACCAACCTGGCTTCCGGTTCCTGTTACATTTCCAATTGCATATGAGTCCGAAACTGTGCCGTTAGACTCTCCAACCAATCCTCCGACAGCGCTTACTGAACTACTGGAGTCACGGGAAATATTAATGTTACCGACTGCATATGATTTACTGATTGTCGTACTTCCCAATGTTCCGACAAGCCCTCCGACATACGAATAACCACTGGTAATATTCACATTTGTGTAGGAGTTAGAAATACTTCCGCCTCCGCCCATCGAGCCTACTAACGCTCCCATCAAACTCAATGAAGCCGACGAAGACATACTGCCGCTGACCTGCACATTTTTGATTGTTGTATTGCTTGCGCTCCCTGCAAGAATTCCCACTATAAAATTCCCGGAAACCGTAGCATTGGTGATAATAAGATCTTTGATTGTTGCGCCTGTCGCCACAGAGAATAATCCCTGCTGATTCACGAAGCCGCTTTGATTAATAGTAAGGTTGGAGATGGTGTGGCCGTCGCCGTCGAGTGTGCCGGTGAATTCACCGATGCGGGTAAATCCAGAGAAACCGCTACAGTCTATATCGGTTGTTAGAATATAATATTCAGAAAGATTATTCTGCATATTCTGAAGATCGGTGCAGTTAGTTATATTCGTGGTTGCGAATGCGGGGCGGGGAATGATAATTCCGATGAGTAAAAGTAAGAAAAGAAACGTTGTGATCTTTGTCACTAATTTATACATTTTCTTGATAATAGCAGGATTCTTTTGTGCAGTGCAACAGGAATATACTAGAGGTCAGATTTCTAAAAAACAGATATTGAGAAAATATGTATTTGATAAATTTTATCTGATTAACGATTGTTTATTTTTGAAGTTCTTTATTTATTTTGATGAGGGTTATTCCGAGCGACATTAGAAACAAAGGTAATAGATAGTTATTTATTTCGGCAACAATACTTGCTGTTGTAGTAACATTTCTAAATCCTCCTATAAATCCTAGCATTGCTGTTATGAGAGCGAAATAGCCAAAATATTTTAGTTTCGTTTTAGATGTAAAGAGCAGCATCCCAATTGTTAAGAACCAAACATTCATAGTAAGTTCTCCAAGAAATTCGCCGATATAATTTCCTAGGTAAATATTTAATCCTTGAAAAATTGCGTTAATCGTAGCCTTTTGTCCATCTGTTGAAGTTGTAAATGATTGAGCTAGTATCCAATGAATACTTGGCCATCGCATCAATCCCAGCATATTTGCCAATGAAGCTATTGTGGCAAAGATCAGACCTGCTAGTGCGAGAGAATTATTTCTATTTTTAAGAAAGGTATAGGTTCCCAATGCTGATGGTATTAAGACTAATGGGAGAAAAGCATATATTGCCCAAACCGCCCTCATTTGGTTTCCTCCTGAAACTATCTTCGGCAAAACTTGATACGCATTCCCGTCGAGAATGTGTGGATAGTCAAAGTTAATTGCCAAGTAGGTAAAGACCCCAACAAAGCTTATACCGCCGAGTAGAGCAAATAATCCACCTAATTTAATCATAGATATAATATAACAGTTTTTTCAAAGATGGATTGTGATAAGGTAATGTGTTTTTTTGAAAAAATAACTCTATATCGGCTGCCCAGCAGGGATTCGAACCCCGATAAACTGGTTCAGAGCCAGTTGTCCTA
>CAZBEF010000004.1:0-139393 GCA_964490875.1 uncultured Gammaproteobacteria bacterium | reverse complement strand
GATAAACGCCTGTGTCGGCCCAGTGCTTTAACCACTTCTTCTCCATCTCGATAAAGTTGTATCCGGTATTCGGTTCTGTAGCCATGGGTATATTGTAAAGGAAGCGTCCTTAAATCTCAAGGAAGTATGCGATCATCTACATTTTGGCAGGTGGCAGAGCGGAGGGCTCCCATCAGAAGCGCAGTGACCATTAAGGTAGCAGTCCGACTTTGGAAGAACACGAGACATTTTCCTTTCAGGCTGCCAACTCTAGAGCACTACTAAAACGAGCACTGATGGGAGGAGCGATGACAGAATCTGCCAAAATGACGAAGGAGTTTTTATTTCTTTCTCATAAACGCAGGGATTTCGAGAGGATCGTCGCCGACTAAATCAGCATCATTCAAATCTTGAGCTGCTTCCGGTTCATCTTCTTCAACCTGAGGTGGTGCTGGCGGCTGGGCTGGTTCATCTAACGGAGTTCCTTTTTTAAATTTAAACAACTGCACGCGGCTTTCATCAAACCGTGTTGCAATCAATGTGATACGGAGCTGGTCTACCATCTGTTCTTCGATAGCTGCGCCGAAAATGATATCGGCGTTTGGATCGACTGTTTTGGCAATAAGCGAAGCGGCTTCGTCTATTTCGGCCATGGAAAGATCAGGGCCGCCAATAACATTGAATAATATACCACGCGCGCCTTCGATAGTTGTATCAAGAAGCGGAGACGATATCGCCTGCTTGATGGCCGTGATGGCCCGTTTATCGCCGCTTGCCGTGCCTATACCCATAAGAGCGGTTCCGGCATTATTCATAACAGTTCGAACGTCTGCAAAATCTACATTGATAAGACCAGGAAGTGTAATCAGTTCTGCAATTCCTTTTACACCTTGGTGAAGCACAGAGTCAATTTTTTTAAATGCTTCGATAATCGGAGTTTTTTTGTCTATCACTTGAAGAATTCTTTGATTTGGAACAATGATGAGAGTATCAACTTTTTCTTTTAGACGGGAAATACCATCTTCGGCAGATAAGCGGCGTTTTGCACCTTCGAAATCAAATGGCTTGGTAACCACTGCAACTGTGAGAGCGCCGGTTTCTTTAGCAACTTCAGCAATAATAGGAGCTGCGCCTGTGCCTGTTCCACCGCCTTCACCTGCAGTTATAAATACCATGTCGGCTCCGCCAAGTTCTTCTTTTAATTTTTCGCGAGTTTCTTCGGCAGCCTGGCGGCCAATTTCGGGATCGCCGCCCGAGCCAAGACCTTTGGTAAGTTTTTCACCAATCTGTATTTTATATTCTGCTTTATTATGAAGAAGCGCCTGCGCATCGGTATTTACAGCTACAAATTCAACACCCGGGATGCCGCCTTCGGCTATCATGGATGATATGGCGTTACCTCCGCCGCCGCCAACTCCGATAACTTTGATTTTTGCAGCCTGACCTGCGTGTGGTTTTATTAACATAGTGTAGAAACGGTAAAACTAGGGAATAAACTGCTTCAGGAAATCTTTTACTTTTGAAACTGAATTGTTCACCGAGAAATCTTTTAGTATCTTATTGAAATTTTTTATATTGTGTTGATCTCCCATGATATTCCTTCTTCCGTATAAAATCAAGCCGATCGTAGCAGCATACTGAGGATCTAATATCTCATCGACAAGGCCTGTAGCCTTTTCTGGCACTCCAAGACGTATTGGCAACCCTATAATTTTCCTACCCATTTCTGTCATGCCTACAGTAAGCGCGCCGCCGCCTGTGATGACTAAACCGGACGGAATTTGTTTGGCGAACCCGCTTTTTTCAATTGCATCGGCGATCAGCATATAAATTTCTTCAAGACGAGGACCAATAATTCCATCGAGAATAGTTTTTAAAGACATATCAGCGACAGATTCGGGGAGATTCAGACTGGATAGATCCAAATTTTCATGGCCTCGCTTTTTTATATCTTGTGCATTTCCGGCCTTGCTGCTTAAAAATAATTTAATTTTTTCTGCAGAAGCTAACGAAACACGCAAGCCGACAGCGATATCATTGGTGATATGCTTGGCTCCGACAGGAAGCGATGCTGAATACGATAAAGCACCTTCAACATACATGCAGAAATCTACTTTACCACCGCCGATATCTACAATCGCGACGCCTAGATCTTTTTCTGTATCGGTAAGCACGGCTTCGGCTGCAGAAAGTCCGGAAAAAATAAATCCATTATTGGCAATTCCTAAATCGGCAATGCATCGTTCGATGTTTTTAAGATTAGTGGTTGATGCAGTGATGATATGCGTTTCAATTTCCAAGCGGACGCCGCTCATACCAATTGGGTTGCGGATTCCGGCTTGGCCGTCGACACTGTACTCGCGGGGCGAGACTTCTATAATCTGGCGTGTGGTGGATAGCGAAATAGCTTTGGCTGCATCGAGAACTCTGTTTACATCTTCTTCCATGATTTCGGTTTGCGGATTGGAAACCGCCACAACACCATGTGAATTAAAAGAAGATATATGAGGTCCGCCGACTGAGACAAAGGCGCTGGTGATTTTATGACCGGCCATCCGCTCGGCTTTTTCAACACTTTCTTCAACAGCTGCTGTAACCTGATCGATATCAACTATCAGACCTTTTTTTACGCCGCGGGAATGAGTAGAGTTAAATCCAATAATCCGCACTTCATCATTCTCAGCCGATTCTATTCCGACGACAGTTGCAATCTTAGAACTGCCGATATCAATTCCACATATTAATTTATCTGACATATTGTTAGTCTAAAGTCCGAAGTCATAAGTCCGAAGTTATAAAAACTTAATGCCGACTTCGGACATCGGACTTTCTACTTCGGACATCATAAACTTATGACTGGTTTGTCGAATCTCAAATCTAAAGTCTTAAAATCTTTTCCTTCGGCACGAAATTTCCGTATAATCGCTGAAAATTGATATTCTTGTTCAGATGTATCCTTCTCCGTCGTAAATAAAAATCTCTTATCTTTCGAATTTAATACTATCATACTCAGACCGTTAATATCAATATTATTAATTGTAAATCCTAAATCAAGCGCTTTTGTTAGAAGCTGCAGCGACGTGTTAATGTCTTTGTATCCGATTACATCTCCGCTTTGAAATCCATAATAATCGAGCTGCTGGTAATACTTAATTGTCGGAATACTGCCCGATGTTACCGACTTTGTTTTCTCCAAAACATTTCCGCTTTCTGCAAGAAGAAAATAGCCGCCGTTCACCTTTAGGTAGGCTGCGGGGCTGTAAAATCCTATTGTTAACGCCAATGTCTGAGGAAATCGTTTTTCGACACTCACCGATTGAACATGTGGGTTGGTACTCATTATACCAGTTTTTAACTGTTCCTCGGAAACTAAAAATAGATTTCTTTGATAAAACGAAGTCAAACCGGTAACGGAATTTATTTTTTTACTGTCTGAACGATTGAGCGGAGAAATAACAATATTCTGTACTCTAAATACCTGATCAAAAACAATAAGACCAATGAAAATAAGCAGCGCAGAAAACAAAATTGCCAGATAAACTTTTCTTATTTTTCGAAACTTCATGAATAAATAAAATCAAATAAGTAGCCGCGCAGATATCCATTTAGAGCGACCTTGGGAGGTGCACTGCGTTTGACGCGGGAGCACGCCCACGGGAGCGATAAATGCGGTATCAAGCGGCGTATAATCCTTCAAAATAAAGTGATAATCTTTTACTTGCTGATATTATTCTTTAAGATTAGTTGTACCGCATTCTGTTTATACAACGAATCCAGATTCTTAAAATTTTCCTTGTATGAATCAATATTATCGACAATATTAACAATCATACCCAGAAACTTCTCACTATCGCCCTCTTGCTCAAATACCTCTCCCGTTCCGGCAGCTCTAAACATCTCTGCATGTTTCTGCTGCTCGCGGTTGGCCGACCACGGCAACGGAATAAAAATCGCCGGTTTATGCAAAGCTACCAATTCAAAAAAAGTATTCGCTCCCGAACGGCCGATCACAAGATCTGATTGAGAATATATATAGCCGATTTCATCCGAAAGAAAATGACTCTTTAGAAAATACCGGTGTCGAAGCTCGACCGGCAGTGAATGCTTTAACTGTTTAAAAGTATCATAATCTTTATACTGCGCAACGTTGCCTGTCTGGTGAATAACAATATATCGTTTCAGAAGCGACGTTAAGATGGGTTTAATGAGAGCATTGATGCTGTGCGATCCGAGCGATCCGCCAGTTATATAAATTACCGGATGAGTTTTGTTAATGGTAAATGGTTTCTTAAGAGTTTCAAAAATTTGTTTACGCACAGGATTGCCGGTAACCAACGTCTTTTTTTTATTAAAGTATTCCCTCGATTCGGGGAACGATATGAATATTTGTGTCGCAAACTGGCCAATTAATTGATTAGACAAACCCGGATGTATAGTCTGCTCATGAACATATACCGGCACACCCAGCAGCCACCCGCATATTGCAATAGGCAGACCAATATAGCTGCCGAATGTAAGGATCATGTCCGGCTTCTCTTTTCGGATGATAGAAAATGCATGCAGATAACTTTTCGGCAGTTTAGAGATGTTTTTCAGAATATTGAATGATAAAACCCGCGTCATCCGGCCGGCTTCTAAATCAATAAAACGGATATTTCTACTATGAATTTCCTGATATTCTAAAGATATTTCACGCTTTGAATGACTGGTATGTTTTCTGCCGACGAAAACTATTTCTACATCTGATTTTTTATCTGCGGCGACTTGGTCGATAATGGCAAGTGCCGGAGTTATGTGACCGCCTGTTATCAGTAGTTTCATGAAGATATATTAACACAAAATGAAAATCTAGTTCGTGTACTTTGGTTCCGCCGACTTAACAACAGCATTGGTACGTGCAGAAGCAGCTATTTTTTTCTCTTCGCCAATTGGAGTATCACACTCGTAGACTTTAAACTTTACTTTTGTTGTATTCACGCAGTTTATAGCGCCAAAATCCCGCATTAACTTGTCTGCTATTTCATCGGTAACATACGGCTGAAAAGAAATGACAACTTTGCCGGGTTCGTAGGTTCTTGATAAAGAATAGAGTGTTTTAATTCCAATAATAAGGAGCAGTGTGCAGAGCAAAAACAACCAATATTTCATGTTAACGGTAGCATGCGGAGTAAAAAAAGTCGGGGTAAATTCATTAGTATGATGGGTATCAGGGTGTTTCAAGGTTTCTGTTAAATAAAACGACAAACTTTCTATATTCCTCTGATTCACATTAAAGTCATAAAATTGCCCCAGTAATGATTCGGACTTTATAAAACAACGCATTTCTTTTTCTGAAGGGAAGAATGTTACAGTAATTTTTTGAGAACCCTCGCGCGAAAAACCAAACTGCCCAGCTTTAAAAACATACAATAAACGCTCCGACGTAGGCTCTTCTAAAAGCAGCGACCAGTTGTGTGAACGGGTGTAATCAACAAGCGATGATCGAATTATTTCTGCAGAATTTACGGGCAAAAGTACTTCTGTTTCTTTCCACTTGCCGATATTCATCATCTGCAAAGCATAGCCAACCACCGGAATTAAAAGCAGTAAGATAATAATTGTTTCCATTACTTCTGATTATACATTGCTCCGCTTAGCAATATTAATTAAAATTCCAACAAGCATAAATGACGTTAACATATGAGATCCTCCATACGATATAAATGGCAGCGGAACGCCGGTTAAAGGTATCAAGTTTACCATAGCTGCAAGATTGACGACGATCTGTAAACTAAAAAATCCAAAAATTCCTCCTGCTAATAATTTACCAAATCTGTCATTCGTCCGGGCGCTTACAAGATAAGCATAATAAATAAAAATAAAAAAACAAATAATAAGAGCACTTGAGCCTATAAATCCTACTTCTTCACCGATAATTGCAAATATTGAATCGGTGTGAGCTTCGGGTAAAAAGAGATATTTCTGACGTGATGCGCCAAACCCACGGCCGAAGATTCCGCCCTGAGACAAGGAGACTAGAATTTGATTGATGTGATATGTTATACCGAGCGGATCAAGCGCCGGATTAAAAAATGCCATGATACGACGGAATCGGTATGGCGATATTTTAGTCAGAAAATAAAATCCGCCGAAAGAAAGCGGCAGAAAAAATAGAAGATAGTGAAGATCCACGCCGGCGAGATAATACATAACAATACTTAATAAAAAGATGATGATAGCCGTTCCCATATCTGGCTGAAGAATAATAAGGACCATTAAAACTCCCAATAACATAAAAAAAGATAAAAATCGTTTCTTTTCGGGCTTCATAAACCAGGCCGCAAGATATATGAGCGTTGAAGCTTTCGCCAGTTCGGTAGGCTGAAGTTTAAAAAATCCCAGATCAATCCAGCGCCGTGCACCGCCAGCCGAATGGCCGAGACTAGGCAAAAGTACAATCATAAGGAGGAATATTGTCCCGACCATCATAATCAGAGAAAGAGGATATAGTTTTTTGTAATCAAACATAGAAAAAAATGCCATTACACACGTGCCGACAACAATCCAGATAAACTGGAATTTCAGATATCGAAAGCTGTCGCCCGATTCGCTGAAGCTTCGCACGGCAGAGGCTTCAAAAACAAAGAATAAACCGATAAGAGATAATAAAACAGGCAGTACAAACAGCCATTTGTAATAAGTAGTTTTCAATTTCGGCAGACGTTCACGTTTTCTACGCATAAGCAGAGTATAGAATATTGCGAATAAAGTATAAAGAACGAATTGTCAGCTTAATTCCCTCACCCATTTCTGAAATTCATTTCCCTTCTCTTCAAAATTTTTCCAGAGGCTGTAACTTGGTGAAGCGGTAGATAAAAGACAAATGGATCCGGATGGAGTATTTTTATAAGCAAATTCGACTGCTTCTTTCATAGAAGAGGTTTTAAGGATATTGATTGACGGTGATTTTTCCTTCAGAAGTGCTTCGATCTTTTCTCCGCTTGTTGGAAACAAAACCAGATTTCGAATACCATTTTTTAAGATGAGATCGACCAGTTCATTGAAATCATATCCTCTATCTTCACCGCCGATAAAAAGAGTTCCAACAGGTGAAAGAGTTTTAATAGCTGCTATAGTTGCTTCAGGCGCTGTAGAAATTGCGTCATCATAAAATTTAATATTTTTGAATGTTCCTACATATTCCAGACGGTGTGCAAGAGGTTTAAAAGATTGAACTGCCGATTGGACTTCTTCATCAATAATAGAAAAAAGTTTTGCTACGCTTACTGCAAGCTGGGCATTTTCGGCATTATGTTCGCCGATAAGCTGGGAATTCTGCAACGGATACAAACCAGTGACTTCAATAGAATTACCCGGAAATTCTTTTGCCCAATGTGGCAGTAATTCGTATTTTGGATTATAGATAAAATAATCTTCCGCCTTTGCATGTGAAAGAAGATTTTTCTTGGAAGAATAATACTGCTCCACACTGCCATGATAATCCATATGCTCGGGGAATAAGCTTGTGATGACAGATTTGTGAGGCGAGTACTGCAGATCTTCGGTTTGATAGCTTGATAGCTCGCAGACAAAAATATCTTCAGGATTATTAGAAGTCAGAAGTTCTGCAAGAAGCGGCTGGCCTATGTTGCCGGCGAGATGAGAATTCTTGCCGGCTGATTTGAGAATATGATGAATCAGCGAAGCCGTGGTGCTTTTGCCCTTTGATCCGGTAACGCCGATCGTTGTGCCTTTCACATTCGCGAAGAATATATTTGTCGCAGTTGTATATGGAATAGTTATCAATGATTTTTTGATTCCTGGTGTTTTTATTACAAGATCATAATCCTTCTGCATGGAAAGATAATCTTTATTTATTGATTGGTCTGCAATACCTATTTCAGCATCAGGAATCATGGCCTTCAGATATTGTTCTGTTGCTTTGCCTTCTGTGCCATAGCCGAGAATCAATATTTTCTTGCCCTTTAGCTCTTCTAGTTTCATGCTAATAATTATACAGGTTTAAATATACTATCGCTCGATACGAATTTATGTGAATGAGGCAGGTGGCGCGAGTATAGGGATCCCATCAGCGCGCAATGACCCTTAAGGTTGCCATCCAACTTTGGTAGAACACGAGTCATTATCATTTCAGGCTGCCAACTATAGAAACACATCTAAAATGAGCACTGATGGGAAAATACGAGCGACGGTCCCTGCCGGATTTATTCAAAACTTCGACTAGCAGAATCTACCAGATTTTCTAAATTATTTTGGGATGCCGAAATAAATTCGGCATGACAGATGCTAGAATTTTCAAGCAGACAATATAGCAGACTTCAATGATTCAACATTACCAATACTCGGCAGAATTTCACTTACAAACATCTCCATAACCGGCTCTCCGGCATACTCCTTCTTCTCATACGCCAAATACAACGCCAGCTTTGTTTCATCAAAAGTACCAACACACTCAAACGGCTTCATATCCTGCAGACCAGCCAACTGTTTAAATAATGGAACCAGATTCGCGTCGGCAAACAGATCCTTATTAAAAATACTTATAACCTTTTCCTTCGGCAGAAACGCGGCCATCCCGGCAAACACAAACGCGCACTTGGGGCATTCACCGCACCAGCGCTTATCTGCTACCTTGGTAAGGGCAAAATTCCGATTACAACTGGAAAAAACCGGAAAATATTTTTCATATGCAGAAAACTTCTTGATGATATTCAGTTCGGAATCAGATCTGAGCAGCGATTTATATACGATAGACGGAGTAATAAAATCTTTTACATAACTCTGAAATAACTTCTCAAACTCCTGCGACTTACTCCACTGATGATTAATCTCTTCATCCAGATACCTGACATTCCCAACATCGGCGCTTCGTTCATTGGCAACGATAACTGAATTATATCCATATAAACTGGCTGCAAGTAACCCGACGAACGCATAAATGGCAGAGATTGGAATATGACCGTTAAAGACAGTTCCTGAGGAGTTCAACTCAAATAACTTTGGATCTAGATTGCGTTGAACTTTAAGTGTTGAAATGCCCGCTAATTCAATAACTTCCTTTATGACTGCAGACTCCTTCGCGCCTTCTAAAACAAAACCGGTAAATGGCAGATTCTTCTCTTTCATCTGTTCGATGGCGACTATTGAGTCTTTTCCACCGCCGACACCAACTAACGATCTGTTTTCGACATTCACTTTCACTGGTTCATGTGAAGGTGACGATTCAAACGGAAAATGAATAAGATCTTTAAAATTTATTGAATTTCGATAGAAGAATTCGCCCAGACCTTTTTTGTAGACAGTGTTCCAGAAATCAGCCTGGCTTTTAGACAAAGGATTTTCAGGAATAATGATCGATGAAGCACAGTGAGCTTTCCAATAACTTATGCCCAATATAAGATGCAGATTATACAAACAGGCATGAACCAGATCATGATCTATAGAATCTTCATCGGGAAACATTTCCGGGAAGAATAAAGACTCGCTAAATTCTAGCTTCTCAAATTCGGAAATATGGACCGTATATCTGAAATAAGCTTTTCGTTCATTCAGATCAAAATTGTAAGAAGTAAATTCAAAGGATTGGGCTTTTGAACTCATATATATAATGGTATCACTTCATAAAAGCAATCATGAGCCCGAGAATTGCAAACAATATGGAAATAATCCATAATCTCATCACAATTTTGGGTTCTGTCCAGCCCTTAAGCTGAAGCCACAGATGCAATGGCGCCACCGGAAACAGTTTCTTTTTGAGGAATCGCTTCGACAAAAGCTGTGCAAGTGAGGTAAAAATTTCGATGAAAAACACGCCGCCGACAATCGGAAGTGCAAATGATTTACCTAAAATCAGGCCGATTACGGCAAATGTAGCGCCGAAAGACAGAGCACCGGTATCGCCTAAAAATATACGCGCCGGATGAATGTTGAAATACAAAAATGCGATGAGGCCGCCAAGCCAGATTGCAATAAATAATGAAGTCGGAACATCGATAATGGCATGGGCGATTACCCAGAATGCAGTAAGAGCAAAAACCAAAATTCCGCTCGCCAGTCCATCCAGACCATCGGTAATATTTACGGCGTTGGCAAACGCAACAATAACAAAGGCTGCAAAAGCAATATAAAAGTAATGGAGATCAAATACATGGAGAAAAGGAATATATATAAAACTTATTTTAAGTTCAGAAAATAACCAATAAGAAACAATAAGCGCCAGGACTATCTCAATAATCAGCTTGTGGCGGAGCTTAATGCCGAAAAACTGTTTTGCTTTCCAGAAGAAGATTTTATTGAGATCGTCATAAATTCCCAAAAACGCAAAACTGATGAAGGTAAAAAGAATAATTTTTATTTCTGAAATAATCGATGGGTAATTAGAAACTATTTGTCGATTAAATATTACAAAAAGGAATAAAAAGTAGCCAAACAGCAAAATAGTTGTCATGACAATAAGAATGCCTCCTCCGACTGGTGTGCCTGTTTTATGCTGATGAAACTTGTCGAATATCGGTGTCGGTTTATTGAAAGCGTCCAAAGTGTGCTGTTTACTTCGCTGGAGCTTTAGTTTATATAAAAAGTTGATAAATGGAACTACAAGCACAAAATGCAATAGTGCTGAAATGAGAGTTGCAAATAGATATAAAGCCATAGATAAAATTAATATATACGACGGTTATCGTAGAAAAATAATTAATCTGGGAATAAAAATGATTGCTGATATTACTAAAGCGCCGAAAGCAAATACCAGCATGGCGCCGGCAGCAACGTCTTTGGCGATTTTTAAATCCTGACGCCATTTAGTGTCTATTGCGTCGGTGGCTTCTTCGATTGAAGTATTAACCATTTCGATAGCAAGCCCAAGGAATATAAGAATAAGAACAATTAGAAATTCAAAATAGCTGATGTGCAATAAGTAGCCGAGAAGAAGAGCAATAATGGAAAGACTTATATGAATGCGATAGTTCTGTTCTGTTTTTATAACCCATACTAAGCCATCGTATGCGTTTTTAAAAGACATAACATGACGTTTAACCATTCTTTTATATAATTTTCAATATTTCTTCTGCCAACTTATCTGAATCATGGCGTAAAATGCTTCTGCTTAATTTATCGGCATCTGTTTTAGTGAACTGTTTCCGGTCCACCAAGTCTGTACGTATTATTGTTCCAGAAAAGTTGTCAGTATTCAAATCATCTTCAACCGGCTTTTCACCATGCGATGTATACCATTCTAAAACTTCGGGAAGAATTTCACCATTATTAACAAATATATAATCTGGTGTTCTGCCCAGATATTTAGTTAGATCAGCAACATGATCGCTGGCCGTATAATTGGTTGTCTGGCCTGACTTGGTAACCAAATTAAGCATATAAATTATTTTTGCTTTACTGTTTTTGATTTTAGTTTTTAGATCGTCCACAAGGAGCACTGGAATAATACTTGTATACAGATCACCGGGGCCCACAATAAGATAATCAGTACTTTGCAAACGCTCGACCGCTTTACTATTGGGATTAACAACAGGATCTAAATAAGTTTCAACTATCCTAGTTTTTTCTGAATTTCCTTCATCGATGTATGTTTCGCCGACAATTACTTTCCCGCTTTCATACTTTGCGCAGACATGTGTTTTTTCATACGTTACCGGAATAACATGCCCTTTTGTTTTTAAAACATAACTTACAGTATCCATTACCTCATCATAGTTTGTGGTTACTTTTTCAAGAGCAGACAAAAAAATATTGCCGAAGTTGTGCCCTTCTAAATCGCCTGTTTCAAACCGGTATAGAAAAAGTTTGCGCCATAATTCGGAAGCTTCGGACAAGGCAACAAGACATTGACGAAGATCCCCTGGTGGCAGAACGCCGAGCTGGTCGCGCAAACGCCCGGTTGAGCCGCCCGAATCCATCATCGTTACGATTGCTGAAAGATCGAGTTGGTACTTTTTAAGTCCGGAAAGCACCACAAATGTGCCGGTTCCGCCTCCTAAGACAGTTACTTTCTTCATAATTACTTTTCCTTATCTTCTTTAATAACTTCACCAGGCAGTGTCCAGACGCCGCTGTATATTTTTCGGCCGGGATAAATAGTAGTATGAATTCCAAATTTTGCATTATCGCCGATTATGGCGCCGAACTTTCGCCTGCCGGTGTCTACAAGTTTGCCGTTTATCATGGTTTTTATATTGGCATTATCATGTCGGAGATTTGCAATCATCGTGCCTGCTGCAATATTAACGTTATTGCCCAAAATACTGCAGTCAAGATTGGCATGATGTTTTGCATGTACTCCATCACCGATAACACAGCTGTTAACCTCAACTGCAAAACCTACAATACTGTTATCACCAATCGCCGCAAATTTACGTAGATGACAATTTGGGCCGATGACTGTATTCTCTCCGATGATAAAATTTCCATCAAGATATGAACCGGCTTTAATGACCGAATTTTTTCCGAGAATAACATTGCCATGAATGGTAGCACCTTCTTCTACCGTTCCTTCAATTTTTGTTTCAATATTTTTCAGAACATATTCGGTGGCAGAAAGAATATGCCATGGATAACTTAACGGAATCCAGCCTTCTTTTACTTCTATAACCTCAACAGGATTCTTCTGCGCGAAATAGGTAACTAAATCGGTAACTTCGTACTCGCCGCGGATAGAAGGCTTAACTTCGGCAGCTAAATCAAAAATAGACTTTTGCAGGCGGTAGACTCCAATATTGGCTAACCGGCCGATAAATGTCTGCGGCTTTTCAACAATTTTTTCAAGATATTTGTTTTCTTTCAGCTGAAAGATTCCATAATTCTGCCATTGTTCTTCTGCCTGCCCGATTGCACCATTGCCTCGTTCATTCAGAAGTTTGAAAAAATCGGGATGGTATAAATCGTCGCCGTAAATAAGGAAAAAAGAATCATTTTTTATAAAATTTTTTGCTGCCATGAGGGCGTCTGAAGTTCCTTTCTGTTCTTTCTGTTCGACTAAAGTTACTGGAATTCCCTTAAAAATTCCGCCAAACTGTTCCTCGAACTTTTCCTTCAAATAGCCTGTTACAATAATGAATTCATCTACATATGGAGCCATCGCCTCCATGTTGTAGAGCATGGCTGGCTTATTGGCGATTTTAATGAGCGGTTTTGGCACTGTATGGGTAAGCGGTTTAAAACGAGTGCCATTGCCTGCGGCCAAAATAACTGCCGATAGTTTTTGCATAATTAGGTTGTTATATTATACTAAATTGTCCGGGTGAATGGTGCGTATCCAAGGGAATTTTGCTCTAATATCTGCAATTATACTTTCTTTATCTTCAAGAGCGATTACATCAGAAAAGTCTCTATTATTAAGAGTAACATGAGTTTCAGAAATAATTGCGGAAAGATAGTTGATTTTCTTCTCTGAAGTGATGATGATATCGTCTAGATATTTTTCAAGACCAAGTATCTTAATTTTTTCTTTCTGAAGTCCGGTGTCGCCATAGGTTAAAAGTACTTTATACCCTTCAAACTTTTTTACATATTCTAGTACATCTTTCTTTAATAGAAGTTGCTGAAGGGATGATCGTACAATCGGATCGAGAAATCCTACCGGTTTATTATATTTTCGTGATAACAACTTTTCAAATTCTTTCAACCAGCCTTCGATATGTCCCTTTTTTTGTATTTCATAAATCTGATCTATTTCAGAAGCCGACACACCAAACTGATCAGCAATTTTCTGAAAGAAATCCTTTTTAAACGAAGAAGTATCGATTAATGTGTCATCGAGATCCACCAGCAGAAGTTTCATAGGAGTTAAATTTTTTTAATGTTGCCTCCCAGTTTGCGAACTTTCCCCACCACATCTTCGTAGCCTCGTTCTGTCATTGATGCGCCGTGAACAATAGATTCACCGGGGGCAAGCAATGCGGCTATAACAAGTGTTACACCGGCCCGGATATCGGATATTGTTACGACTCCATTGTGATAGGTTTGCGGTCCAGTAACTTTTATCGCCTGAGGATTTTTGTGAGAAGCATCATAGTTAAAATGATAAAAATCTGCGGGATTTTCTACCGGAACATCAACATATTCAATAACAGCTCCTAATTTCCGAAGTTCAGAAACATAACCGAATCTATTTTCGAAAATACGTTCGTGAATGAGCGATTCTCCTTCTGCCTGAGTCATTAATATAGCGGCCAATGGCTGCCAATCGGTTAGAAATTCTGGATACGGACCGGTAATAATATTCTGATGCTTGAGAGGGCCTTTATTATAAAATCGCCAGCCATTATTTTCGGTTTGTTCTACCCCAGCTCCGGAATTCTTTAGAAAATCTATGAATGCCTGAATTGTATCTGTTGAAATAGAAGAGATTGTTATATCACCCTTTGTGAGAACACCGAGGACGGCATAGGTCATGGCTTCGATTCTGTCTGGCATTATACTGTACGGTTTTGATTGATTCAAACTTTTGATTCCATTGACTGTGATGGTAGTTTTATCACGAACAATCTTTGCTCCACCTTCGTTTAAGAATTTAATTAGGTCATCTATTTCGGGTTCCATGGCTGCACCATGGATAACGATCTGATTTTCGGACAATAAGCCAATAAGAATCAATAGTTCAGTGCCGGTATGAGAAGGTTTTGCAAATGTATAGGTTCCTTTGACAGGGGTTTTCATCTGAGCATGGTAATATCCGGTAGTTGAGTCATAATTCACCTCAACTCCGAGAGTTCGCATACCATCGATTATTCTGTCTATAGGCCTGGCTCCTAACCGGCAGCCGCCGGGATTGGGAATAAATGCTTCTTTGAATTTAAACAGAAGCGGCGCGAACATCATAAACGATGTGCGAATTTTAGAACCATGCAAAAGATCTACTCGATTACTGTTTAATGTAGAACTATTGATAACAACGGTATTTTTGTCAGTGAAAACTGCTTTAGCACCCAATTTATTGATCAGATGAATCAGCTCGGTTACATCATTGATTCGGGGAACATTCTGCAAAGTTACATCGCCTTCAAACAAAAGCGAAGCAATAAGAGCCTTTAGCGCCACATTCTTGGCGCCAGAAAGCTGAACAGTTCCTTTCAGAGGCTTCCCCCCCTGAATAATATACGCATTTTCCATGATATTTGAAAATTGTCACTTAATAATTAACGAGTGAAGATATGATTTTTTTGCGACTTGGGAGGTGCGCAGTCCCGATCCTCGATGAATCGGGATCGAGGACGAGCACGCCCACGGAGCATAAAAAATCATATCGAACGAGTATTATATTACAATAACCTCTTCTTCCAAATTCACGCCAAACTTCTCCTTTACCCGTTCTTTAATAATACCAATAAGTTTCACAAGATCAGCAGCATTTCCATTCCCCTTATTAATCACAAAATTCGCATGCTTATCGGAAACAATAAACTCGCCAACTTGAGTATTCTTAAGTCCTGCCTGATCAATCAAATAGCCGGCTGATGTCGTACTCAATTTCAGACGTTCCTGTTCTTCCTTTGAAATATTTCTAAAAAAACATCCGCTTGTTGCTACCCCAAATGGTTGAGTTTTTCTTCGATATTCCAATGCGTCTTTCGACCGTTTACTTAAAACTGCCGGATCTGTTTTCTCCAATCGGAAAACTGCATCAAGAACAATTTCTTTTGTCTTCTGCAGAATGCTGAAATCATATGCAAACTGAAAATATGATCGATCGACAGTCTTTACATTTCCCGTTCGATCGATAAGACTAGCCGAAATAAGCGAATCGCCGACATATGAAACCGGCCGAGTCCATTTAGAATTCATATAAATTGCACCGCCGATTGTTCCGGGAAGTCCGAGTTGATATTCGAAACCCGCGAGTCCTTTATTCACCGTCATATTCACCAATCGGCCCATCGGGTACCCAGCAGCCACTAAAATATCCTCAGTTTTTTCTGTTTCATTCTGAAATTCCAACTTCTGATACAAATTACGGACAACCAAGCCGGGAATAAGATCATGCATAACAGCAAGATTAGAACCGCCGCCAAGGATTACAAGTGGAATCGACGCCGTATGCGCCGCTTTTACCGCATTAATAAGATCTTCTCTCGTTTCGGCGACAAAATAATATTCAGCAGTTGTTTTTGTCCGGAGTGTTATATAGGGAGAAATATCCTTATTTTCTACAACTCTACCTTTCCCTAAAATATTTTCCAGATCATTAAATTTTGTATTATTCATATTCAGCGTTCTATCAATCTAATTATATCATCTCTAAGCTTATACACGTCTCCCGCTCCCATGGTGAAAATCACATCATTCTTATCCATATATTCTGCTAATTGTTCAAGAAGATCTTCTTTAGACTCATATGCATAAAAATGTTCATATGCCTTTGCTTTTGCAGAAATGACGAGATCTGCGGAAGAAATCGAATGCGTGTCTGCTTTCTCCCGTGCTGAAGCGAAAATAGGTGCAAGAAATATCTTGTCCGCAATCGACAAGGATTCGACAAATTGTTCCTTCAGCGAAATAGTCCGGGAAAATGTATGAGGCTGAAAAATAACGATAATTCGCCGGTCTTTAAACCGTTCCCGCGCTGTTTCTAATGTGGCTCGGATTTCTTCCGGATGATGCGCATAATCATCGAAAAGATATAATGAATGTACTTTTTTGACAAGTTCAAATCTCCGTTTGGCTCCAGAAAATCCAGAGATTGCAGCGCGAATTTCATCTGCTTTAAATCCTAAATTAAGTAGCATCAGAATAACACCGGCCGCATTGGAGGTATGCTTTCCTCCAAAAAGCGACAGTGAAAATTCACCTAGATTATTCGACTTATAAACAACCTCAAACAAAGTTTTATCTTCGGTAACTTTTTGATTGATTATCTGCAGATCTGCCTTTGGATCAAATCCGAATGTTTCGTACGAACGGCGCGGCAGTTTTTCTGCTACAGTCGCCAAATCCGTATCATCTATACAAACAAATAATTTATTTGATGTTGAAGAATTTACAATATTCTGAAAGAAGGTATAAAACATATCTTTAGTAGCCTGAATGTCGGCGTACACATCAGGATGATCGAAATCTATATTGGTTGCGATACAATGAGTCGGATGCAGAAAATGGAGCTTTGGCGTAACATCGGACGGTGGATTTAAACCATATTCATCGGCTTCAATCACAAACAATTTTTCACCGTTGAAATCGCCGCCGTAAAATTCGTTAAATGAAGAAGTACCCACCAGATAACTTGGATTCGCAGAAAGTTTGATCAGACAATATGCCAGCATCGCCGACGTTGTTGTTTTTCCATGTGTGCCGCAGACAGCAAGCGACTTTTCAAACTGTTTCAACAGCTCGCCCAAAAACTCTGCCTGATGAATAACCTCAACATTCCGCCATTTCGCTTCTTCAACCTGCGGATTCTTTATACCGCCGTGGGCCGCCGAATAAATCACCAAATCAATACCTGCCGGAAGATCCGATTGCTTAAACGAATGAATTACCGGAATATTATTTTCTACAAGCTGCTTGTCAGTTATAAACTCCTCTTCGGTGTCTGAGCCTATCACATTCTTTCCCATTTTCTTCAGAATCAGCGCAATATTCGCCATCGCGGCGCCCTTTATGCCGACTATAAAAATAGTATTCCACTTGTTTAAGTTACTCATATAATTAAACGTTTGAGATGCTATCGCTCCAAGCACTCATCGCTCCAGCATGACATATGAATGCATTAAAGTGAAGATGCAATTTTTTTGCGACTTGGGAGGTGCGCAGTCTCGACGAAGCCAAGTCAGACTTGGCGAAGTCGGACGAGCACGCCCACGGAGCTAAAAAAATTGCATCGAACGATAAAATCTATTGACACTACTTAACCTTCATCACATAACTAATCATATTCCCATGACTCTCTCCCTCTCTTCTATACGAAAAAAACCTCTTATCATCACATTTTGTACAAAACGGAAACCAATCAATATTCCCGGCTGGTATCCCCTCTGATTGTAACAAAAGAACGTTCGTATATAAAAGGTTAAGAAAATTCTTCCCTCCGCGCATCTGAATAATTCGATCGGCAAAGCTTGGAAATGCCGACTTAAAAATAGCTACTCTCTCATCATCAACAACATAACAGCACGCTCCGATCGATGGACCAATAGCAACCATCAAACTCTCCTTTTCTGCACCCGACTGCACCAGACTTTGCACCATTTTAGCCGCCATACCATTTGCTGTCCCTTTCCAGCCGGAATGAGAAATACCAACAATCCCCTTCTTCTTATCAACGAAGATGATCGGAACGCAATCGGCCGTCCAGGCAACCAGCATAGCGCCGGATTGTTTTGACGTTAGGCCGTCTATATTTTCTACTACGATGAGTTTTCCGTTTTGATTCACTTCGATATTTGATTCGATATTCGTTGAATGCTTCTGAGTCGGGACATATAACGATGAATAACTTCTGCCTATTGATTCAAAATACTGTACAACAGACGAAGCGCCTTTCATATTGCCCATAAGCCGTGTTCCAAATCCGGCATAATATGGTTCATCGCTGATAACAGACGAAACGATCGATCTTGTATGAGGATCAAATTGAAACATTCTTACTTCTTAAATTTTTCTAAAGAAGACAGCACCGCCTTTTTTTCATCCCATGGATACTCTATTTTCCCCCGGCACAAACTCTTCTCATGCCCTTTTCCGGTTGCAATAACAACATCGCCAGGTTTGGCAATGCTGATTGCTTTTTCTATCGCTTCTGCCCGGTCGACAATCACAGAATATGACTTCGTTTCATTTCCTAATTCAACCGCATTTACTTCCTTAAAATTATGTTTCTTCAGTCCTTCGGCAATTTCTCTATTAATCTTCCGCGGATCTTCGGTGCGGTAATCTTCTTCCGTAAGAACCACAAGATCGGCGTACTTGGCACTGGCTTCGCCCATAAACGGCCGCTTGCTTTCATCACGCAGTGCAGCGGAGCTAAATACATGAATCAGCCGCGATCCGGGTTTGCAATATACGTCTTTAACATGTTTGAGAATGGCATCGATGGCATTGGGCGTGTGTGCAAAATCGATAATGACAGTGAATGGCAGTTTAGTAACGACATCGATTCTACCAGGAGGAAATACGAAGGTTTTTAATGCAGAAATAATTTCTTCATCATTCAGCCCCAAAAGTTTACATGCTCCATACGCAGCCAGAAAATTATATTTATTGAAATCAGCAAGCTTCATGCCCGTCCGCACTTCCATATCTTCATGAAATGATGCTTTTGAATCCATACCGTATGTGTAAAGATTGGACACCGACGAAGGTAGCTTTGATTCAACATATTTACGAAGAAGCGGATACGACTGATCGTCCAGATTTATGAGCATCTTTTTTGAATATTTTAAAAGCCGGGCCTTTGTCTTCACATAATTCTCATATGTTTTGTGATAATCCAGATGTTCGTGTGTAATGTTTGTGATGACGCCGACATCGAACCGAATTCCCCAGACTCTATTTTGATCAAGAGCGTGGGATGTTGTTTCCAGAACAAAAAATTCATCACCGGCTTTATAACTCATGTTCAGATATTTTTGTGTTGAAAATGGATCGGGTGATGTCACATGAAATCCGATATCATGTTCTTCGACGCCGATCTTTGCATAGACGCTCGAGATCATCGAGACTTTTTTGCCGGAAGATTTTAAGATATGATAAATGAGCGAAGTGGTGGTAGTTTTGCCATCCGTGCCAGTAACGCCGATTATTTTGAGATGTTTCGCCGGATATTTGTAATAGGTATTGGCTGTTAAAGCGCGCAAAAGATGATAAATATTTTTTACGGACTGTTTCATGTATACTTATTATACCCGACTTTGTCATCCTGAGGGAGTGTAACGACCGAAGCCTGTCCCGCAAAAGCGGGAGATCCAGCAGAGGGTTGACTTTAGTTTAAAAATATGAACATCCGTATAAACCAAGTCCTAATTGCGGTCATCGTTATCCTAATTATTCTGAATATCCAGCTTCCTTTTTTTAATACTCCACTTTTCTACCTTTTCAGAGCACCGATTACTTTGTATCACTTGCTGGTATTTGGATGCTTGGCCTGGCTGGCAATGCATTTGCCAAGCCCGTTCCGCGAGATTATCGCCATTTTCCTTTTCCTGTGGCTTATTTCAATAAGCGGCATCTTTTTCTTCTTCGGCTGGTGGGCCAACATAATTCTGCTTCTTATCGTAATTATTCTTATACTCTCCGTGATTTGAGTCTGAACTTTATAACGAATAATACACTTAAAAAATTATAGGTCTAAAAAGCAAAAATTGATACACTTTGAGTACTTGAAATCCTGCAAATAGCGGTCTAATATATTACTGTCCAGTAAGTATTTGGACCCGCCAGAATACGACAGGTAACGCTGAGATTTATTAACAACTCGGTTGACCACTCTCAAAGATACCTGTTTTTGAGCGCGGTTTATCGAGTTTTTTTTTGCAAATAAAAACCGTGAGAGTTTGGGCCTGTAGTGTAACGGTAGCACTGCTCTCTCCAAAAGCGCCAGTGCCGGTCCGATCCCGGTCAGGTCCACTCTCACGGTTTTATTAAGCCCCCATTGCGAGGCTACTTATCTATACTCTACGACTCTACTACAGAATTTATAATTTCTGTATGCTATAGGACTAAACTTCATACCTAGGAAAAAGATTATACCATGATTAAAAGTAGATTTCATCTTAATTTCAATGTGCATCATGGTCAATTTGTTATAGTAGTTTCTTTATTTATTAAATATGAAAGTTTAAAAACTTTCATATTTTAAAAGTAGTACAAAAATTTTGTGATGTCAAGTGCTATTTACAGGATAGCAATATAATAAATATTTATATAGGACATATTACTATATCAATCTGTAAATGAGCTGCAATCTCCATTGATATATAATTTAAATTATTACAATCTAAATGTACTTGGATTGTATAGATTCCTGCCTACGCAGGAATGACGAGATTTTATTCTTTCTCCGAAGGAAGAATGTTGTAGTACGGTAGAAGCTCTTTTGCCACGCTAAAAAAAAGCGGTGCGGCTGTTTCGGAACCCCAGATAGAAGTCTGCGGCTCGCGTAAAACTACCAGCGCTATAAACTTAGGCTTATCTGCCGGCGCAAACCCTATAAAAGATGCGATAGTTTTAGACGGATCATACTTTCCGCCAATCGGAATCTGCGCCGTTCCCGTTTTCCCTCCAATTTTATATCCGGCTGGTTTCGCCCACTTTACCTCTCCATGCTCCACTACATCCACAAGCATCTTCTTTAAGATATCCGAAGTACGTTTGGAAAATACCCGGCGCGACACAACGGGCTCGCGTTTCTTTTCTTCATCAAGACTCTTTATCGAAGAAACAACATACGGCTTCATTAAATTGCCGCCGTTCACCACAGCTGCCAACGCCCTTATCATCTGCATTGGCGTTACGGCAATACCCTGGCCGAAGGTTACTGTGGCATAATCGATCGGATACCACGAAGAAACCGGTTTCAGACTTGGCACGCTTTCTCCCTGCAAATCAATGCCTGTCGCCTCATCAAACCCAAGCTTTTTTACATATTCATATACTTTTTTGTCGCCCATCTTGTCACCGATGAAAACCATGCCGACATTCGATGATTTTTCCAGAATCCTGGTTATAGAAATCTTTCCTTCATATTTGTTATCCCATGTCCGAATATCATATCCACCAACAGTAACCGGCCCGTCTTCCTGATACATTTCGTCCGGTTTGATAGCTTTTTCTTCAATGCCGGCGGCAGTGATAAGCGGTTTAAAAATAGAACCCGGCTCATAGAAACTGCTGATTGCCGGATTCTTGAAGAAATTTTCGGAGAATTCATAATAGGTGTCTGGGTCGAAATCGGGAAGACATGAAAGCCCAAGAATTTCTAATGTGAATGGATCTGCAACAATCACACAGCCTTCTTTGGCTTTATACTTTTCCAGACCATCCTCTAATTTTTCTTTAATAATATGTTGAACAGTTTTATCGATGGTGAGATATAAATCGCGTCCATCCTCGGGCTCTACCCGTTCTTGAGTACCGACAAAGATAGGTCGGCCGATTAAATCGCGTTCTGATCTTAAAAGACCAGACAAACCTGCCAGCTCTTTGTCATAAAATCCTTCTATTCCGAAATATCCGACATTCTCATTGTCTTCATTCTTACCCACAAAACCAACAAGCTGTGCTGATAATGACGATTCCGGGTAATACCGTTTCCGTTGCTCCTCAAATCCTATGCCTTTTAAGTTGAGTTTCGTAATTTTGTCGCGTATTTCCGAAGTAAGATTGCTTTTTACGGCTACCCAATCCTTTTTCGGATCAATGCGTGACTCAAGTGTCGCTTCGCCCATATGTAACACTTCATCAAGCTTATCTATCAACTTATCTCTATCTTCAACATGTTTCGGTTCTACAAATAAATTATAAGAAGACTGATTCACCACCATTGGCGATCCGTTGCGGTCGAATATCCGGCCGCGTTCGGGCTCCAGTGATCGGATTGTTAAATAATCTGTCGGATGAGTTTTTACGTATAGTGTCTGAATATACAGAAGCTTGCCTAAGATTGCTATAAACGAGATAAATATCAGAAGAAGCAGAAATTTAAGTTTCAGCATACGTATTAGTATAACTTAAATGTCATCCTGAGGGAGAGAAACGACCGAAGGATCCAGAAAATCTGGATTCTTCGCTAATCGATCAGAATGACATAGAAAGAAGATTATCGATTCAATGCGAACTTTTGTTCATCAAGATATACTGGAGGAGCCGAATTCGTAAAATTCAGCTCAGCAGCAAGCGAAGCAGCATGATTCAACGACTCATAACTATACAACTTCTTCTCAAGCTCCAGATTCTCCTGCTTTAACTTACTTATCTCAACATCATATCTACTCAAATCATCGCTCAACTGTACTCCTGAGATAAATACGTAAGCATTGGCAATCATTAAGCCAAAAAACAAAACCCAAATTAAATGTTTTACTACAAATTTCATAATTATTTTTTTACAATTATTCGTAACTTTGCCGACCGTTCAAATGACTTACTAAAATCGCCCTTTATAACGTGCTTCTTCAAAAACATAATGTCTTCCTGCGACTCTACATACCGCTTCACAATTCTATCTTCCAAAGAATGAAACGTGATCGTAACTATTCTTCCATCTGGTTTTAAAATGTGCTTCGCTCCTTCCAAACCTTTCTTAATCTGGGTAAATTCATCGTTTACTGCTATTCGTAATGCCTGAAATACTGTCGCGTAAATGTCGCGGCCGTGGCGGTGGTTCATCGAACATTTCTGTATTGCTGAATCTATAGCAGCAAGCAGGCTGCCCACCGTCTCGATTGGTTTTATCTCACGGGCGCGGCCAATACTCTGAGCAATTGATAAAGAATGGAATTCTTCAGCATATCTTGAAAAAGTTTCATATAATTCTTGGGTACTATAACTATTAATAATTTCACTCGCCGTCACCTCTGTTTTGAGACTAATTCTCATATCGAGCGGCTCGTTTGGGTTGTTGTAAGAAAATCCTCGTCCGGACTCTCTAATTTGCTTCATAGACAACCCAAAATCAAACAACACTCCATCTACTGGAACAAACTCTTTTTTTTTAGCTAACGATTCTATATCTGCGAAACTCCCTGTTTCAAAATTCACATGTTCACTTCGGACTTTCGACTTTAGACTTCGGACTTGATCCTCATCCCAGTCAATTCCCAATACTTTTCCGCCTTTTTCTAAAATCTTTTGAATATGTCCGCCTTCTCCGGCTGTTGCATCAATATATAATCCGTTTGGCTTTATATTCAGAGCTTCGATCGCTTGTTCTAAAAGTACTGGTGTATGCATATGTATGTTTTTGTCATGCCGAATTTATTTCGGCATCCCTTGAATCTGATGGGATCCCTGCCTACCGGCAGGCAGGCCGACCTTTGTCGGGATGACAATTTTTCTCTTATTCTTTTATTTGTTGCGAATAAGCCTCCCATTTACTGCTTTCCCAAATTTCGAAATGGTCGCCGACTCCAACAATGGTTACTTTCGTGTTCAAGTTGCCGTACTGAAGCAAATTCTTCGGTACAACAAATCTTCCTTGTTCGTCTATCTCCAAATACACTGCTGATGAGAATAAAAATCGTTTTTTATCAAGGTTCTCTCGTTCTAAAAGTGATACATTCAATAGCTCCTTTGCCCTTAGCTCCCAATCTTCTTTATCGTATCCTGCTAAACACGTATCAAATCCTTTGCTGAGGACGAATGTATTTCCTTTTAAAAGTTCTCTAAGTTTCTTGGGAAGCACTATCCTTCCTGGCGCCGAGAAAGATACTGAATATTCACCAAAAAACACCATATGTAACCATTATTCTCCATACTAGCCGGGAAGTCAATGGTGTACAAATATAATTTTTATAATAGAACTATATCAGAATGTATTAATTCCAAAATCGATAAGATTGTGATAAGAAAATCTATTTACCGTCATTGCGAGGAGAGTGCCTGACGAAGCCTATAGTCCCGCAAGGCGGGAAATCCTACTAATTAAGACCCGAGGTTATAGCACTCGTGACATTACAACCTTTTGTTTAATGGTAACGGGATTGCTTCGCTACGCTCGCAATGACGTAATATTGATGAATGTATAAGAAGAAAAACATGTAGACTTCGTTAGAAAAAATGTTTTATCATAAGTTATAATTGTTAATCTAAATGGATAAACTCATTGACCGCACCAAACAACTGCTTTTTGCCAAACAAACAAGCATAATTTCATCCACACTCCTTATTGCAGCAATGGTGATGGTATCGCGCATTTTCGGATTTCTAAGGTACCGCACCCTCACCGCCTATTTCACCAAAGAACAGCTTGATATTTACTTCGCAGCTTTCCGCATGCCTGATTTAATTTTTGAAATTCTGATAACCGGAGCATTAACCACTTCCTTCATTCCCTTTTTCATAAAATATGACAAAAATAAAGATCTTCAGAGCCAGACAATTTCTTCAGTAATGAATATTATTCTTGCAGTACTGTTTGGGTTTATTATTGTTCTCACGCTTTTTTTAAGACAATTAATGCCTCTCATAACACCCGGATTTGATGATCATAAAATCAGCATGATCACATACTATTCGCAGCTATTACTTTTAGGACAGCTGCCGTTTTTAGTATTTGGAAATTTTCTTACTGGAATAAGCCAAGCTAGAAAAATGTTTGTTCTGCCTGCCATTGCACCAATTATTTATAATCTGGCAATAATCGTAGCTACGGCGACGTTAGCACCAAAATGGGGGCTCCTGGCGCCCGTTATAGGAGTGATTTTGGGGTCATTGATTTTTCTTGTTATTCAACTTCCCATAATTGCAAAATGCGACTTTCATTACCGATTCGTTATTCGAATGTCCAAAGCGCTCTGGGAGTTTTTTAAACTTGCAGTACCTAGAATTTTTACCGTATTGGTTGCGCAGATTGATGCCACAGTTGATTTAACCTTAACTACCCTGCTCGGTTCCGGCTCGTACACAATATTTTATTTAGCACAGCACTTGCAGCTTCTTCCCGTTTCTGTAATCGGAGTAGCATTCGGACAAGCTTCTCTGCCCTATTTAACAGAAATGTATCAGGAAAAAAATACCGAACAGTTTAGGAAGATTGTGATCGATTCTATATTAAATCTCTTTTTCCTTACAATACCAATCGCCAGCTTCTTCATGTTTGCCCGTACACCAATTGTCCGACTATTCTTCGGATCAGAGAAATTTGACTGGCAGGGAACAAATCTTACAGCTCTAACACTTTCTTATTTCTCCATATCGCTTCCCTTCCATACTATTTATTATCTTCTGACTCGATGTTTTTATGCCATATTCGACAGCCGCACGCCGTTTTATATCAGCATTTTTTCAGTAATTACAAACGCAGTCTTGAGTATGTACTTTATTTTGATGCTTAAAATGCCGGTATGGTCCTTGGGAGTTTCTTTTTCGGTGTCCATGATTTTAAGTGTTTTGTTGTTACTTGGACTGTTATACATAAAACTAAACGGCCTCAATCTGGTTTTGCTGCTCGTGGAAAGTGCAAAAATGCTCTCGGCGGCCTTTCTTGCTTCGTATGCAGCAAATAGTTTAAAAGATCTTCTAGACGGGCTGATATTTGATACTACTCGCACCATAAATGTGCTTTTGCTAATTATCACTATATTCGTCTTCTATTTTCTGCTATATTTATTGCTATCATGGCTTT
This sequence comes from uncultured Gammaproteobacteria bacterium, assembly GCA_964490875.1. Taxonomy (GTDB): domain Bacteria; phylum Patescibacteriota; class Microgenomatia; order UBA1406; family GWC2-37-13; genus CAYYYG01. Next base: position 113,127 of record CAZBEF010000004.1, on the reverse strand, counting down.
TCAGCGTACGCGAAATGTACCTTCTCACTCAGATGATGTTTAAGGTTAAGGAATACAAGAAACGCATCACCGAACTGTATACAGGAATTGAGTAATTATTATATTTTATATACCCTATGTCAACAGATCCAGATAACTCACACTTACAAGCCGTCAAAGCAATTCAAAAAAAACTTGTCGGTAAAAAACTAACATACAAAGAAATCTATAACTTAATGGATGAAATCGGACACCATAAACTAAGCGATATTCTGACAACATACTTCGTCGCCGCATCATTTAAAGAAGGCTTTTCCGAAGAAGAACTGTACCATTTCACCAAAGCAATGGTTGAAACCGGCACACAGCTTAAATTCGGCGGCATTGTAGCCGACAAACATTCAACCGGCGGAGTTTCGGGAACACGAACTACCATGATCCTTGTACCGATAATTGCTGCAGCTGGTTTTAAAATTCCGAAGACTTCATCGCGCGCTATTACAACTCCGGCAGGAACAGCCGATGTTATGGAGACAATTGCCGATGTAAACTTCACCCCCAGCAAAGTAGAACATATTGTTAATACTACAAATGGATGTATTGTATGGAACGGACATTTGGGTGTAGCTCCAGCAGATGATGTGATTATTAGGGTTGAAGAACCGCTTTCATTTGAATCGTTTGATAAAGTTATCGTTTCCATAATGGCGAAAAAGATTGCTGTCTCTACAAATCATCTGATTCTTGATATTCCTGTGGGAAAGACAATGAAGATCGTTCACTTCTCCGATGCAGAAAAAGTAGCCAATAAATTCAGAAAAATCTGCGACAAATTCGGCATTAAAGTGATTGTCGATGTAAATGAAATGCTCGAACCGGCAGGCCGCGGCATCGGCCCATACCTTGAAGCACGGGATGTGTTGTATGTTTTGGAGCAGAAAATTGATAGACCTCTCAACCTCGAAGCGAAAGCATTACGGCTTGCAGGAAAATTATTAGATATCTGCTTTGAAGATGCAGGCATTAAGAAGAATGGCGAAGACGAAGCGCGAAGAATATTATCGGAAGGCCTGGCCCTTAAAAAATTTCTTGAAATCGTAAAAGCTCAAAACGGCGATGGAAATTTAAATTCCGATAACTTCAAAACAAAGGCAACCAAAACAGAAATTTTTTCGGATGCTTCGGGTAAAATTAAAAACATCAACAATTACAATCTTAATTCTATCGCAAAGCTTCTCGGCGCGCCCAAAGACAAATATGCCGGCATATATTTATTGAAAAAGCTCGATGAAAAAGTAGAAGCAAACGAACCGATTATGGAGTTTTATACCTGTGATGATCATCTTATCGAAGAAGCCAAAGTAACATTACAGAATTTCCCTATTTACGAAATAGAATAAACCATGAAAAAATTGCAGTTTCTATTTATTTTCATAGTAATAGTAGCGACAGTAATTTACCTCATATATCGTGAAGGCACTCTTCCTGTCGATAAAACAGATAACACGCCTAAAATGTTTAAAGTCGAAAAGGGAGAAAGCCTTAATTCAATAACGAATAATTTATCTAAAGAAGGCTTAATCCGCAATAAAGTGGTTTTTTATCTGATTGTAAAACGGCTTGGTATAGAAAAAAGTATTCAGGCCGGCGAATTTCAATTAGCCCCATCTATGGACGCCGAGACAATTGCCAAATCACTCACCCATGGAACTGTTGATACCTGGGTAACCATAATTGAAGGACTTCGAAAAGAAGAAATTGCCGAAATTCTTTCTCAAAAATTTTCTGTCTCTGAAGTTGAATTTAATAATGAGGCAGAAGAGGGATACTTATTTCCTGATACCTATTCAGTTCCAAACGGATCCGACAGCGAAAAGATCATCAAGATTTTGAGAGATACATTCGATAAAAAATATGCTGAAATCGCTGAAAGCGCCAAAAAAAGGAATTTGTCAGAAAAAGAAGTAGTAACACTGGCCTCGCTTGTAGAGCGTGAAGGCAGAACAAAAGAAGATAAACAGGAAGTAGCTAATATTTTGTTGAAACGATACCGCGAGGACTGGACGCTAGATATCGACGCAACAGTTCAATATATTGTAGGATATCAGACTGCTGAAAAACGCTGGTGGAAAAAAGATCTAAGCTTTGATGATTTAAAAATAGATTCACCATACAATACATATAAAAATAAAGGACTGCCACCGGGACCTATTTGCAGCCCGGGGTTTGATTCGTTATCTGCTGTAGCCAATGCCGATGAATCTACACCATACTGGTATTATGTTTCCGATAAAGACGGCAAGCTTCACTTCGCCAAAACCCTCGAGGAGCATAATGCAAATATTGAGAAGTATTTGTAAGTTAAATTCGTCATTGCGAGGACAGACGCAACAGGACGAAGCAATCCCGTTAATATAAGCCTAAGGTTATAGCACTCGTTACTTTACAACCTATGGATTTTTGGTAATGAAATTTCCCGCTTCGCGGGACTATAGGCACACGTCGCTTAATACACTCGCTCCTCGCAATGACGTTTATTTGTTCTTGTGATCACTTAAACAATAGCAAGCGACGGTCCCTGCCAAAATATTTATTACTCAGTTATCGGTTCGGCAGACACTTCAGAAGTTGGGCGCTTAATAACCTCACGCGGCTTGGATCCTTCAGCGGGACCAACATAACCGGCCGCTTCTAATTCATCCAGAAGACGAGCCGCCCGTGCATACCCAACCTTAAGACGACGCTGCAACAAAGACGCAGACGCTTTATCAAATTGTGAAATAATTTCAACAGCCTGATTAAAGAATGCATCCTGCTCGCCGGTACCATTACCGGCAGTTGTACCGCCTCGCCCGGTTACTACAGTCTGCATTTCGGTAACTTCTTCGGTGTAATGAACCTCCGGAACTTGAGACCGCAGGAAATTTACAACTTCATGAACTTCTTTTTCGGTAATAAATGCTCCCTGAATACGGCGTGGTTTTGCCTGATCGGCCGGCAAATACAGCATGTCTCCTTTTCCTAATAATTTTTCTGCACCCGGTGAATCGATGATAACCCGCGAATCAATCATGGACGAAACGCTGAAGGCAACGCGGGAAGGGATATTTGCTTTCATAAGACCGGTGATGACATCGACAGAAGGCCGCTGGGTAGCAAGAATAAGATGAATACCCGTGGCGCGCGCCATCTGTGCAATGCGGGTGATTAAATCTTCCGCATCGTTTGAGGCAAACATCATAAGATCGGCAAGTTCATCAATAACAAATAAAATGTACGGCTTCTTTTCTGCACCAGGAAGTTTATTGTAGCCATCCAGATTTCTTACGCCGACTTTCGCAAAAATTTTATATCGTGTTTCCATTTCATTCACCGTCCATTTTAATGCTGAAAGTATCTTCTCGGGTTCAACAATTACTTCACTTAAAAGGTGTGGAATGCCGTTGTATGCCGCCAATTCTACCCGCTTCGGATCGACAAGAATCATCTGCAGTTCGCTTGGTTTTGTGCGGAATAAAAATGTGGTAATCCACGCATTCAAAAGCACCGATTTACCGGAACCGGTTGTACCTGCAATAAGTACGTGCGGCATTTTGCCTATGCTGGCAGCCTGCGGAGCACCAGCCACATCAAGACCCATCGGAACAAGCAGCGGATCGGGAGTTGAGGTAAATATATTTGAAGAAAGCATCTGTTTTAATGTAACAATTTCTGGTCGAAGGTTTGGCATTTCGATGCCTACTAAAGACCGCCCAGGAATAGGCGCTTCAATTCTGACTGTACCTGTAGGTGTTGCTAATGCGAGAGCAAGATCATTGCTCAATGAGGTAATCTTAGTTAATTTTGTACCCATCGTAATCTCAAGTGCATATTGGGTGACAGCCGGGCCGAAATTGACTTCTGAAACACGCGCTCGTATTCCAAAACTATCGAGTGTTTTTTCTATTGTGTCGGCATTTTTCTTCACATCTCCACGCAATGCTTCCTTCTGGCTTACATCCTGCAGCAGATTAAGCGGCGGATACACCCATGTCGAAGACGTTGTCTGCAAAGTCGGCTTAATATTCAGATCCATCGGTACATTAGTAACCAATTCTTTTTTGGGAGGAATTTGAATTGCTGCCGGCTGAACTATTGCCGGTATTGGAACTTTCTTGGCATCGCCTTTTGTTTTATCAACTACTTCATCCTGAATAAACGCCTGATCTTTTCCCTTTGCTCCCTTTATAACCGGGCCTTCTTTCTTCTTTTCAGAAAACATCGTCCGTAGCACATGGTTCTTCAGAAAATAAACTGCGCCTTTGGCCGATTTAGCAGCCAGAATAAGAAATACATCGATGGAAGTGTCCAGAAACAACACCAAACCAATTATGAACGTAAGCAATAAAATGATGGCCATTCCTAATACAGAAAAATCCTGCGTTAAATTATCGAAAATTAACTTTCCCAGTTTGCCTGCTTGAAAGGCGCCTAATACGGCGATAAAAAGCATCAGCGTGCCGAAACTCACATTAAATTGAATCAATTTTAACTTTTTGCCGTTAAAAAAATGTCCGGAGAACATAATAATAATGAAAGGGACAAAAATAGAAAGTGGACCAAACCAGGTAAGTAGATTATGATTTATTTCCTGAAGAAGTTTGCCGTCTAATTCACTTATCTGGAAAAAAGTGAAGAATGAAAGCAGACTTATTATTCCAGATAACAGCACTAAAAAACCAATAATATTTATGACCGTTTTACTGTTTATTTTAAACGATATAAACGGGATAGAAAAAAGTTTCTTTTTGCGGGGCATAATACTACATTGTAGATCGGCACCTAACAAAAATCAAGCAAGTTAGATGCTATCGTTTCTTGCACTCATCGCTCCCGCATGACAAGATGTGAATTTTTCCAGTAAGCGGAACAGGTGGCAGGAGAAGTTGTTTTGGCAGCGCGTAGGACAGTGCGTAACAGGACTATAGAGACGGAACTACCGTTACCATTTTATAGAACCAACTTAGTAGTATTACCCACCGTTGTCCGAGCACTGACAAAAAACTTCGACTGACAGAATCTGGAGATAGCGGTTGGTTAAGTTAAGCTACCATTTGCAGATTGATTCTTCCCATATTATCAATCTGATACACCTCAACCTTAACTATCTGGCCGATTTTTACAACATCCGCCGGATCCTTCACATAGCCCTTGCCCATCTTAGAAACATGGACAAGACCTTCTTTACCCGGAAGAACTTCTACGAATGCGCCGAATGCCATAAGCCGTTTAACCGGTCCCTCAAACACTTCGCCAACTTTCACCTCGCGGACCATGTTGGTAATAAGTTTGGCAGCTGCATCGACTTTTTCCTTATCAATACCGGTGATGGTAACTTTTCCATCATCGGTAATATCGATTTCAGTTTCTGTCTTGGCAATAAGAGCTCGAATATTCTTGCCGCCCGGCCCTATGATCTCGCCGATCTTCTCCTGTGGAGGTGTAAGCACAACCACTTTTGGTGCAAATTCGGACAACTGTTTTCGAGGAGCACTGATTACAGCTGTCATCTTTCCAAGAATAAACAATCGTGCTGTTTTGGCTTTCTCAAGAACTTCACCAAGCATTTTATCTGTTAATCCTGCATTCTTAACATCAAGCTGCATTGCGGTAACACCAGTTTCTGAACCGGTAACTTTAAAGTCCATTTCACCGGAGAAATCTTCGATGCCCATGATATCGGTTAAGATCATGTAGTCATCATCGGAGTTGGACATTAAGCCCATCGCAATTCCAGAGACGGGAGCTTTAATTGGTACACCAGCGTCCATAAGGGCAAGTGCCGATCCGCATGTTGAAGCCATCGATGTAGAACCGTTTGATGACAAGACTTCTGAAACAACACGAATGGTGTATGGGAAATCTTTGTCCGAAGGCAGAACCGGTTCAATTGCTTTTTCGGCAAGAGCTCCGTGTCCAATTTCGCGGCGGCTTGGGAACCCGATGCGGCCTGTTTCTCCAACAGAATATGGAGGCATGTAATAATGATGAATGTATTGTTCAGTGACGATGCCGTCCGGACTTTCAACAAGCTGTCCCATACTTGGCGATCCAAGAGTAACGATAGATAAGACTTGTGTATCGCCTCTTTGGAATAATGCTGATCCATGAGTTCGTGGCAGAATTCCAGTCTCGACAGTAATCTCGCGGACCTGGTCGGCGCTTCGGCCGTCGATTCGCTTTTTAGTCTTTAATACATTTTCTTTGATCATCTGTTTTGTCAGATAATCAATTGCTTTGGCAATAGCTTTTTTATCGAAGGTATCTTTGTGAGCTTCGTAGACAGCGTCAACTACGGCTGCGACGGCGCTTTTATCTTCGAATTCTTTGGCGGCTTTCTGCTGAATCAGATTCTCCAATTCTTTTTTGAAATCTTTTTTCAGAGTTTCCAGAAGTTTTTCATCGTACATAACGCCCTTTACTTCTTCTTTTGGTTTGCCGGCTTTTTCACGGAATGCCTCGATGAATTCAATAATTTTTTTATTTTCCGCTTTTGCGTGCTTTATTCCTTCAAGTACAACTGCTTCCGGCAGCTGATCGGCTTTGGTTTCGATCATGAGTACTTTTTCTTTTGTCGAAGAAACGATAAGATCCAGAACCGACATTTTTTCTTCGTCCTCTGTAGGATTGGTTATAAAGCTTCCTTCTCCTCCATTGGTTTTAACATATCCAACTCGTGAAGTTGCGATTGGTCCGTTCCATGGAATTGGAGAAGCATGAAGCGCTGCTGAGACTGCAATAGCACTCAGAATTTCGGGAGAATTTTCACCATCGACAGACATTAAGGTGATAATAACCTGAATATCTTTTCGAAGATTTTTTGGGAACAACGGGCGGATAGAACGATCGATAAGGCGGCCTTTTAAGACAGCGTCATCGGTTGGTTTGCCTTCGCGTTTAACCCATCGTGAACCTTTAATTCTGCCTCCTGCGTATAATTTTTCGACGTACTCAACGCCGAGCGGAAGATAATCGATGTCATCATGATCATTTCCCATCGTAACGGTGACGAGAACGCATGTGTCGCCTAATCGGGCGAAGATAGATGTTGTGGCAGCCTTGGCTAATTTGCCAGTCTGAAGTGAAAGTTTTTGTCCATTGATTTCAATGGATTCCTCTATGATTTTCATAGGTGAATATTTTGGAAGACCGGATTCACCTAATTGACCTAAACATGTCCCAAACCCTATTGAGAGTTGTTTAGATTAATTAGGAATCAGGTCAAATTTTAATTATTTTTTAAGACCGAGCTTGGCTATGACGACTTTGTATCGTTTTTCGTCTAGCTTGTTAAGGTAGTTTAATATCCTTCGTCGTTTTGCGATGACCTTCAAAAGACCGCGGCGTGAATGATTGTCTTTTTTATTTTCGCCGAGATGATCGGTGAGTCTGTTGATTTTCTGAGTAAGGAGAGCTACCTGAACTTCTGGAGAACCAGTGTCGCCTTTTTTCTGCGCAAATATATCGATAAGAGCCTGCTTATCATCCGGAAGGGCCTGCTTTTCTTCTGTCTTTTTTACCATTTATGTTGAATAATAATCTGTAATAGAATAAGTGTTGATTTGAAATTATAATGTATCCATGAATAAGTTGCAAGCGATAGTGTCGGGACTCCTCCTAGCTATTGGAGCATTCTACCTCTTATTTTTTGTAGAACCGTCTTCTCTATATATAGTAATACTATTTATACTGCTTGTCACACTCTTGGCATATAGTATAGCTTCTCAATTAGTAGGACGACGATATCAGGTTTTGACCGTACTATTCGTTTCGACGTTTTTAACCATGAACTATCTGGCCGGTTTCCAGATACTCAACACAATTTTTCTTATTTCGATTATAATTGGCGTGTACGTATTAATTGATTCGTTCAGAAAGTAGGTGAATTTATGACAGAAAAAATTCCACCACAACAACAATTATCAAAAGACCAAACAGCACAAGATAAAGCAGGTGAAATCGCTGCAAAAGCATATGGAATGGATCAGACAAAATGGGGTGCAGCAACTATTGGATATCGACCTGCAGCAGGCGAACAATGGAGTGTAGTAGTATTTCCGCCGAAAGATAAATCAAATGGACAACAAAATCCCCCAGATGCAAATTCAGCAACTGAGTAAAAAATAGTTAATATAAATACAACTATCTCTGAGATTTACGAAATGATGTTTAGTATATCGGAATTCTAAAAATAAAATTGTTATTAAAAACAACAAATATATGGCTGGAGAAAGAGATAAAGAGTATTACGCTTTAAGAGGTGGTCCAAATCTACTTACTGCAATGGAACCTGACAAAAAAGCTATCGATGTAATAGACGACAATACAACAATAGTCAAAGAATTACAGGCTATGATGCCTGCTCTACTAAAAAGTAATGCAGCTGCAGTACAACTAGACGAAAACGGTGGCGTAACCAATATAACGACAAGGACTGTTTAATGAGTACCTTACAATTGTTTTCATTATTTAAAATATAAAATGAATAAAAAAACTTTCATCAGCACAACTATTCCTTATGTCAACGGGGCACCGCATATTGGATTTGCTTTAGAAGCAATTCAGGCCGACGCCCTGAACCGTTGGTACAAATTAAAAGGATACGACACATTTCTTTCTGCAGGAACCGACGAAAATGCTATCAAAAACGTCGAGACTGCCGAAAAGATGAAGGTAACTACTCAGGAGCTTGTCGATCAACTCTCGGAGCGCTACTTCGCACTTCGTGAACTGCTAAATTTTTCATATGATCGATTCATCCGTACAACCGAAGAAAAACATAAAAAAGGATCTCAGAAATTATGGAAACTTTGTGCCGAAGACATTTATAAAAAAACATATCAGGGATTATACTGTGTAGGCTGTGAAACATTTTATAAAGACGGCGAATTCCCCGATAATATCTGCCCCGAACATAATCGCAAATTAGATCTGGTAACCGAAGAAAACTATTTTTTTAGACTTTCGCGATATATTCCTTTGATCAAAGAGAAGATATTGGCAGGCGAACTGGCAATTCTTCCGGAATTCAGAAAACAAGAAGTTCTTAAGATGCTCGACAGCGATCTTGGCGACTTCTCTATTTCTAGGCCTACTGAACGTACAAAAGGCTGGGGCATTCCGGTTCCGGGTGACGACTCTCAGAGAATATATGTGTGGTTTGATGCGCTTATAAACTACATAACGACATTAGACTTTGCCGACGATGGCGAACTCTACAAAAAATTTTGGTTGGATAATCCAAACCGGATTCATGTTGTGGGGAAAAATGTAATTAAGTTTCATGCTATTTATTGGATTGGAATGCTTCTTTCGGCCAAACTCAATCTGCCGACAAAGATATATGTTCACGGATTTATAAACAGCGAAGGCAAAAAGATGAGCAAGAGTTTGGGCAATGTAGTGAGCCCGTTTGACTTGGTTGAAAAATATGGAACCGACGCAGTGCGTTATTATTTTTTGCGCGAAGTACCATCGCTTGATGATGGAGATTTTTCATACTCGCGAATGGAAGAAATATATAATTCAGATCTGGCAAATGAACTCGGAAACTTGGTTATGCGGATATCAACCTTATCTGAAAAAGATGGACTGACAATAGATGCCCAATCTGATATTTATCCGTATGATGATATGACCGATTTGCTGTTTGATCAGTATCAGTTCAATAAAATTCTGGAGAATATATTTGTAAATGTTAAAGCTATAAACAAATCGATTGATGAATTTGCGCCTTGGAAGAAACAAGCTTCGGAACGGGGAGAATTTCTGGCAAAAATAAATAACCAGATAAATCTTGTTGGAAGACAGCTCGTACCTTTTATGCCAAAAACAGCAGAAAAAATAATAGCCGCAACACAGGGGAAAATAAAAAAGATTTTGCCGCTCTTCCCGAAGAAGGGATGATGACAATTATACTTTTTAAACACCGTATCTTTCTGCTACAATATCCTCTATACAAATATGAAAAGACACATCCATCGATTAAAGCGTCATATTCACAAACACATTCATAAACACTTTCATAAGAATTTACGTATAAAGATTATCGTTTCTACTCTTATATTGCTTGGAATTGTTGGTTTCTCTATTTTTATTTATTTCTTTATTTTTTATAAACTCCCTTCGCCGCAAAGCTTGAAAGATTACAAAATAATTCCTCTCTCGACTCATATTTACGATCGAAATGGAAAATTACTGTACGAAATATACCGCGATGAAAACCGCACGCCGATTAAAATTAAAGATCTTCCCAAACATATTTATCAGGCAACTGTTGCAATAGAAGATAAAGATTTTTATAAACACAACGGAATAGCACCGATTTCGGGAATATTTAGAGCTTTTAGAGAATTACTGGTCAACCGCAGTGTACAAGGAGGCTCAACACTAACCCAACAGCTCGTGAAAGGAACGTTGCTGAGTCCAGAACGAACTCCACAGCGGAAATTAAAAGAGATGGTTCTGGCACTACAGACTGAAAAAACATTTACAAAGGATCAAATACTTGAATTATATCTGAATCAAATCCCTTACGGAGGCTCGGCATATGGTATTGAAGAAGCATCTAAAAAGTTCTTTGATAAACATGCCAAAGATCTGACACTCGATGAAGCAGCGCTTCTTGCCGGACTGCCGCAGGCTCCTTCTTTATATTCACCATTATTAAATCCCGATAAAGCTCTCTGGAGAAGAAATGTGGTGCTGGATAAAATGTATGAGCAGGGTTATATAAATAAAAATCAGCGTGATAAAGCTAAAAAAGCAAAAATTAATATTACTCCCCCAAAAACTCCAATAAAAGCTCCCCACTTTGTGTTTTATGTCAAAAATATTCTCGAAAGCCAATACGATCGGAAAGAGGTGGAAGAAGGCGGATTAAGAGTTTATACAACACTGGATTTGGATATTCAGGCAAGTGCAGAGGCAATTTTAAAAGATGAACTGGAAGAAATTAAAAATCTGCGAGTTTCAAACGGTGCGATACTCGTAACACGGCCGACAACTGGTGAAGTTTTAAGTATGGTTGGTTCGGTGGATTATTTCGCCACACCATCGGGAGCTTTTAACGTTACGACAGCATTACGCCAGCCGGGAAGTTCTATCAAACCTCTTAATTATGCTGTGGGGATAGATAGAAAACTTGTTACTCCGGCAACTGTTTTTCTCGACGTTCCAACATGTTTTAGTCCGGCCGGCGCGCCAAAACAATATTGTCCGGTAAATTACGACGGACAGTTCCATGGGCTTGTACGACTTCGATCTTCTTTGGCAAATTCGTACAATATTCCGGCAGTTAAAATGCTCGCTATGAATGGTGTAAAAGAATTTGTGGCTTCGGCTTCTGCATTTACCATTTCAACATTTCAAGAACCGGACAGATATGGACTCTCGCTTACACTTGGCGGCGGCGAAGTGAGAATGACGGAGATGGCTCAGGCGTTTTCGGCATTTGCCAATCAGGGAAAAGTTAAAACGCTTAATAGCATTTTGAAAGTGGTTGATAAAAATGGAAAGACTCTGTACGAATTTAAGGATCCGAATTACGTGAAAGATGTCAAAAAACCACTGAAGATGCCGACATTCTTAACAATAAATGGCAAACAGGTTGTTTCACGGGAGACTGCATTCCTGATTTCTCATATACTATTGGATAATGCAGCCCGCTCGCCTGCCTTTGGATCTTCTTCATACTTAGTTGTCCCTAAAAAGACAGTATCGGTAAAAACAGGAACGACAGATGATAAAAAAGACAACTGGACAATTGGCTATACACCAAACTTTTTGACAGCAGTCTGGGTGGGAAATAACGATAATACTCCGATGAATCCGTATCTTTCATCGGGAGTTACCGGAGCCGCGCCAATCTGGAATAAAGTTATGCAGGTTGTTCTTCAGAATCAGCCGGACTTATGGCCGATAAAACCCGATACAGTAGTAAGCAGCGCCATCTGCAGCGATTCAGGCGCGGTAATGACAATGGGCGCCGACGGCAAGCCAAGCTGCGGAGTTTCGGGATACGACTATTACATAAAAGGCACCGAAAGCAAACAGATGATTTCAACAGAAAGAGCTCAGATTCCTGTTTTTAAAGATTCCGATAAACAAGCCAAACCGACTGATCAGAATATAGAGATGAAAGAAAAAACTGTAATCAAAGATCAATGGTCCACGTACTGTCTCGACTGTGCCCATGATACGCCAACACCAGCACCAGGCCATTGACATAACTTTGATAAACTGATATATCTGATATATCTGGTATATTGAGAGCGAAGATACAATTTTTTTTGCAATCGCCTGGGCCCCACAGCAGTGGGTGAGGCGGCAAAAAAAATTCGTATCGAGCGTATATAATTATTATGAAAACCCAGCAACTCTACCTCGACGACTCATATCTAAAAGAAACTGATGCCATAATTCTTGAAGTTCTTCCCGAAGGAGCCAACCGTTTTCGACTACTGCTTGATAAAACTGTTTTCTACCCTATGGGCGGAGGACAGCCTACTGATCAAGGGAAATTAACAGCCGAAAATTGGACTGCAGAAGTTTACCAAGTAATGATGAAAGATGGAGAAATCTGGCATTATATAAACACCCAGACCGCACCCGCAGCAGGCACAACCGTTCACGCCGCAATAAACTGGGATAGACGATACAAAAATATGCGCGTTCATTCAGCCGGTCATATCGTTGATTTTGCGATGTTTCTCCTCGGATATTCACCTAAAACACTTCTCCCGTTTAAAGGCGATCACGGCAAAAAACCATACATTGCATATCAGGGGACAGTTGCAGAAGATATCCGCCAAAAACTCGAAGATAAAGCAAACGAACTAGTTCAAAAAGACTTAAAATTCTCATGGCTGTTTCAGCCGCTCGAAGAATTGCAGAAAGAAGCCATTTATCTACAGCCTGGCCTGCCTGCCAATAAACCGCTTCGAACTTTACGGCTGGATACCGTAGGCGCAGTCGCCGATGGCGGTACTCAGGTTCATTCAACTTCAGAAGTTGGAAAAATAACAATTCCTTCAGTAAATGCATCAGATAATATAACGACAGTCATCTACAACATTATCTGAAACGCGCGTCATTGCGTGGAAACTGTCTGATGAAGCTATCTCGTGACTTTATTGTCATCCTGAGGCATAGCCGAAGCCTGCCTGCCGCAGGCAGGGATCCAGAATAATTAGTATGCTTATATAGATTCTTCTCGGAGTTTACCCCAATGGAGTCGGGGCTCGGATTGACAATTATTTACATCACATACTGGATATTCACTTCATGATACAATCAGAATATGACTCAAATACATGTAAAAAATCTCCGAAGAACATTCAAAATATATAAAAAGGTAGCCGGTATACTCGGCTCACTGAAATCATTTATTCACCGCGAGTATTACGACTCTCATGCGGTAAACGATGTCTCATTTGATATTTCAAAAGGTGAATTGGTTGGATTCATCGGTCCAAATGGCGCGGGAAAGACGACAACGCTCAAATGTTTATCCGGACTTTTATTTCCTTCAAGCGGTGAAGTTTCTGTGCTGGGGTTTAATCCATTCGATCGAAAACCTGAATTTCTCCGACAGATTTCTCTGGTGATGGGCCAAAAAAATCAGCTCTGGTGGGACCTGCCGGCAATTGAATCATTTCATCTGAATAAAGAAATCTATCAGGTTTCCGACCATGATTTCAAAAAAAGGCTTGATGAACTGGTGGATCTGATGGGTGTTGCCGATGTGGTGAATGTGCAAGTCCGCAAACTTTCTCTCGGCCAGCGGATGAAATGCGAGCTTATTGCGGCGCTTATTCATCGGCCGAAAGTATTGTTTTTGGATGAACCGACAATCGGCCTTGATGTTGTTATGCAGCAGCGCCTACGTGAATTTATAAAAGAATATAATAAAAAATCCGATACAACCATCATCCTCACTAGCCATTATATGAAAGATGTGCAGGAGCTTTGTGAACGGGTTATTATTATCGACCACGGAAAAATTTTATATGACGGCAAACTTGATGACATTGTCAAAGAACGCGCAACACATAAAATAATTTCGATCGTTCTTCGTAAACAAGTGGACAAAAAAAAGTTGTCGGCGCTGGGAGAAATTAAATTGCAGGATTTTCCTAATTTACAGCTTTCTGTTCCCTTTGAGAAATCTAATCAGATTGCTGCACGACTTTTGGAAGATTTTCCGGTGGAAGATTTAAACATCGAAGAGCCGGATATCGAAGAAATTATTCGTGAGTATTTTACGAAAGCCAATCCGTAATATGAGATACTTCCGCGTGTTTATTCTGTATATCAATAATGTTCTGGAATACCGGGCGAGAGCTTTCGTGTATTTTTTGATGTCGCTTATTAACCCGCTCATTCTTATTATTTTCTGGAGAAGCATAAATGCGGGACTAACCGCAAATGATGTTAATTCGTACTACTTGCTTTTCATTATCGCCTCTGGACTGCTGATTGCTCATATAGAAGTTGAAGTGGCAATTGAAGATATTAAACAAGGCGGACTTACTCCCTTTCTGCTGAAACCTTTTTCTTATTTTACTTTGAAATTTATGCTGGAACTTGCATACCGGCTCATGAGAAGTTCGTTTAGCTTTATTGCCGTAATAATTATTTCATGGGGATTCGGAATTTTTATTCAAATTTCTCACGATCCGGTTGTAATTCTGCTGAGTTTACTTATTGCAGTATTCGCATTCATTCTTTCATTCGTATTTAAGATGACATTGGCGCTTTTAGCTTTCTGGATAGAAGAAATTCGCGGAATCTTTGAAATATCCGATGTCGCGCTTATTGTTTTGGCAGGCAATATTATGCCTATTCATTTATATCCTATATGGCTGAAAAATATTGCCTTTACACTCCCCTTTTCGTATATGATCTATTTTCCGATTATTGCAATTCAGGGAAAGCTTGAACTATTTCAGCTTGTCGAAGTTATTGGTGCACAATGTATCTGGATCTTTATTTTGGGAGTATTATATAAACTTATGTGGATAAGCGGCATTAAAAAATTTACCGGAATCGGACAATGATACAGAATTACTTACGCATATATAAAACATTGATAAAGCTGAATTTTTCGAATCTGACCGCCTTTCGTGCTAATTTCGTAAACAGTCTGATTGGAAGTACTGTCTGGGGATCATTTCATTTTATAACGGTTGCGCTTCTAACAAGCAGGACAAAACAAATTCTCAGCTGGCCGCGCGAAGATGTTATTTTGCTGACTGCGGGATTCAGTATTTTCTGGGGTATTTTTCATGTATTTTTCAGCAGAAATTTTGAACGAATGTCGGATATGATCGACCGCGGGCAGCTGGATAGCGTACTTTTGAAACCGGTCGATTCACAATTTCTGATAAGTGTATTTGTTATAAATTTTGTCGCTCTGTTTCGAGTAGTGTTAGGTATAGTTGCCGTGATATATATTGTCAGCGTTTATCATCTGAAAATTACCATTGCTAGCGTCATAGGATATATGTTACTTATGGTATTTGGGTTGATTCTCATTTATTCGATTTGGTATTTGGTTCTTACCTTAACTATCTGGTTTGCGAGGCTATCCAATCTGGTAGATCTGCTGTTTCATATATCAGGAATTATGAGATACCCACCTGATATCTTCCATGTGCTAAACGAATTTATGATCTTATTTCTACTGCCAATACTCTTAATTATTTCGGCCCCGACAAAATTTCTGCTTCTAAAAGGAGTTCCGCTGGAAATTGGATATCTGATTGGTTTTGCCATTATCTTCTTTTTTTTCTCCCGGTGGTTCTGGAAATTCGCTCTGCGCCACTACACAAGCGCAAGTGGATAGTTTAGATATCTCATGTCATCCTCGTCCGCTTTTAGGACGGGGATCCATAAATAGTTCATTCTTCACTATTAAATGAATTATTGGATCCCCGCGGGCAGACGCGAGGATGACTCATTTCAACAAACAAACAAATAGAGATAAATCTTGTAAACACTCGTTCACCCTGCTAGAATAAAACTACTTTATATGGCTGAACAAAAAATTGATAGATGTAGCGGAGCAAATCTAACATGTACTGGAGTAGAGCAGACTGGCTTTCAGGATGGTTGTAAAATATTTGCTGTTGCTTACTCTTGCTCATATAGATTTTGCGCCCATCATAATCAAGTAATAACGAATATCCGAGTTTCAAATTCAGTGAATCCTGAGGAAGACGCACGATGGCAGGCAATGAACTCAGTATTGTCAGGGTGTGATCTTTTTCAAAATGAAATTATATGACCACTCCCCTTGCTGAACGGCTTCGGCCAAAAACACTCGACGAATTCATCGGACAAGAACACCTGGTAGGAAAAGGCAAACCAATTCGCACCATGCTCGAATCCGGAAAAATAACTTCCATGATTTTGTGGGGGCCGCCCGGCTGCGGAAAAACTTCTTTAGCCCGGCTCATTGCCTCGTACGTAGATGCCGACTTCATTCCTTTTTCTGCCGTAACAAGCGGAGTCGCTGAAATTAAAAAAATAATGGCTCAGGCGGAAGAACAGAACACCTTGTACAAAAAACAGATGATAATTTTTATTGACGAAATTCACCGCTTCAACAAAGCCCAGCAGGATGCATTTCTTCCGTATGTTGAAAGCGGAGTGATTACTCTTATCGGTGCAACGACAGAAAATCCGGGATTTGAAGTGAATGCACCGCTCATTTCCAGAAGCCAGGTTTATGTTCTGCAGGCATTAACAGAAAAAGATATCAAAAAAGTTGTCGAGCGGGCTACGGCAATGTATCCAACTCATACATGGAATCCTGATGCAATCAAACATTTTATTAAATTCTCAAACGGCGACGGACGTACCGCTATAAATGCGGTTGAGTTAGCCGCCTCACTCAGCAAAAATGTCACCGTTAAAAAGGCCGAAGAAGCAATTCAGCAGAAAGCAATTTACTACGACAAAAAAGGTGACTGGCACTACGACACTATTTCGGCATTCATAAAAAGCATGCGCGGCAGCCAGCCAGACGCCACTCTTCATTATTTAGCCAGGATGATAAAAGCCGGCGAAGATCCGGTATTTATCGCGCGGAGAATGGTGATTTTTGCTTCCGAAGATATCGGCAATGCCCAGCCAACAGCATTGGTTCTGGCAACCGCCTGTATGCAGGCCGTTCATATGATCGGAATGCCGGAGGCTTCACTCATTCTGGCGCAAACCGCAACATATTTGGCTTCAGCAAAAAAATCTATTGCATCAACCGAAGGAATCAGCGCTGCGCTTTCAGATATCGATGAGAATGCGCTTGAGGCAATTCCGCTTCATTTAAGAAATCCGTCCAATAAAGTTATGAAAAATATCGGATATGGAAAAGGCCATACTCGATATCCTTGGCAGGTAGAAAAAGAGACGGGACAGAAAGTTAAACAAGAATATATGCCGAAGAATCTTGTCGGGAAGAAATATTACAAAGAAGATTGGAAATAATTACAGTGTAACTTCGAGACCTTTCAGATATCCTTTAATCTGCCATTCAACTATTTTTAAACGATACGACTTTGTTTTCGCCTCATCATCGACGTCTTTAGGCGGCGCCATATCAAAGGACATAAAATCAAACGGCATATTCAGCCGTTTGGCAATGACATACACGTACGCTTCAATTCCCCAGCCAATATCTTCCGAAAGCTGATCAAGATATTTCACAAGCGATGAAGGAATAATTTTGGGGCCGGCATAATAATCTTCTTCCTGTTTGGTGTATTCACTCATGAAAAAATTGAGAAATTCTTCCGAAATCCGCTGAAATTTTGGATACGCCAACATTGTCTGATGCATTCGACTCGGGATGAAAACACCTTTCTTCGGCAACAACCGATATCGATCAATCATTTTCTGAACTGTATTCTGTGCAAAATCTAATTTGTCAGTATGAAGATAAAACAGATAGTCGGCAATTTTAGCTCCTTCGACATGAGCTTTCTTGAGTTGTTCCGTATGATTTGCTACGCCGGAAAAAAGGATGACATTCGGCATCCGTGAAATGACTTCCAAATCCCCAGCTGCTGATCCTTTATCGACAATTACAAGCGGTACATGAAGCCGCGATAAACTCTGCAGTGTTTCCAATACAACAGACCGTTCTTCCGGAGTTCTGATCCAGGAGATTGTTATGATAGCAATATCGCTTTTCATATATTACTTAAACTTTTCAGGAGCTTTTTCACGAAGTGTAATGGCGCTAGCATCGCGTTGGGAAATAATCATTTGCTCCCTTGGAATCGGCCACTCAATTGCCAGATCCGCATCAAATAATGAAATTGCAGCATCGCCGGAAGTATCCCGGTCTTTATACAAACGATCCACTAAATAGATATAATCGACAGGACCTTCAATAACACATAAAGAATTACCAATTCCAGAAGGAAGAAATAAAACACCGGAAAGTGCGTCTTCCCCTTCACCTAGAAGGAAGTACTCTTTCGCAAGAAATGTTTTGGAATTCGGCCTTACATCGGCCAGCGCACAGAATGCTTTTCCCCGGGTAATAAAAGTACATTTGTTCCAGCCTTCGGCATGCACGCCCCGAACAACATTCTGTTCGGATCGGGCGTGGTTAACCTGGCGGACATCAAACTTTACACCAGTTACCGCCTCAACTTCGGGAAGACGAACTATTTCACTAAAGAATCCCCGATTATCTGGAAAAAGTGATTTATTGATATACAATAGTCCATCGATTGATGTTTTATAGATTCCCGGAGCAATTTGTGATGCTTCTGTTGGAACAAAAGTAGATGGCATTTGAGAACTCATAGTTAATTTTACAAAAAAACAATCTGTTAGCCATTAGCTATTGGCCATAAGCTATTTAGTGGCTGGGGGGAGAATCGGACTCCCGACCATTCGCTTATGAAACGAGTGCTCTACCGCTGAGCTACCCAGCCATATCCTATTCCGTTAATCTTTATATTATAATATAGACTATGGTGCCCGGCAAACAGACATTTACCGACAATGTAGAGCTTTCTATCGTAATTCTCTCTTATAACACCAAAAAAGTCACTCAAGATTGCCTTGATTCCATCTACAAATCTAATCCAGACTTTACCTTTGAAATTATTATGATAGATAACACCTCGACGGATGGATCTATCGAGATGCTGCGCACTTACCAGAAAGAACACAAGAATTTTATTCTGATTGAAAATAAAGAGAATACCGGATTTGCCCGCGCCAATAACCAGGGAGTTAAACAAGCGCACGGTAAATATATTCTCCTTTTGAATTCTGACACTATAGTGCTAGACAATTCGCTAACTAAACTTTTAAAGTTTTATAAAGAAAATGAAGAAAAAGTTCACTTTCTGGGTGCAAAACTCCTAAATGCCGACAATACTCCGCAGGCTTCCTGCGGACCGTTCTATACGCTTCCTGTGATATTTGCTGCTCTTTTTTTAAGAGGAGACTACTGGGGGCTGACACGCTATTCTCCAGATTCTGTGAAAGAGGTAGACTGGATTTCCGGCGCCTGTATTCTAACGAAAAAAGAATATCTCGATGAAATTAACGGATTTGATGAAAAGATCTTTATGTACATGGATGAAATTGACTTGCTGTACCGGGCTAAACAGAATAAACGGCGCGTATTTTTTTATCCTGATGCGAAAATTATTCATCTGGGTTCGGCTTCTAGCGGCGGCAAGAGTTATCCGGTAATCCAGGTATTTAAGGGCTTTCTGTACTTCTACCGCAAGCACTATCCGCTCTGGCAGGTAAATATGTTACAATATATGCTGAAAACCAAGGCGCTAATAGCCATAATTTTAGGGAAGATTACCGGAAGCAAATATTTGATAAACACCTATGAACAAGCTTATAAAATCGCTTCAATGGATTGACGAAAATCTTATTAGATTCTTACTATTAGGGTTTATTTTTATAATTCCCTTATATCCGAAATTCCCCATCCGGATCATAGATTATACATACATTGCAATCCGCGCTGAAGATTTTTACATTGGATTTCTGGTTATTATCTTCTTAATTCAGATTTTGAGGCGAAAGATAGAGCTGAACATGAGATTTCTGAAGCTTTTTATAATCTTCTGGGTTGCGGTGTTTTTGTCGTTTGCATTTAATGCTTTCATCACTAAATTGGTTATTTACCCGCATCTTGGATTTCTCCATGCCGCACGGAGAGTTGAGTACATGATTGTGTTCTTTATCGCATCTTCAACAGTCAAATCTAGAAAAGATCTCATATTTTATTTGAATGCAGTAATTGCTGCTTTCACTCTTGTCGCTCTGTATGCATTAGGACAGAAATTTATTGGCTGGCCGGCCGTACAAACGATGAATCCAGAGTTTGCGAAAGGACATCTGTTGAGACTCACACCAGAAGCACGTGTCTCTTCTACATTTGCAGGCCATTATGACCTTGCTGCATATCTTGTATTACTTCTACCGATGACACTCGGACTTCTCTTTTATTATCAAAAATGGCTTATGTATCCCATTCTCACAATGGGAATTTTTGTTCTGACACTCACTGCATCTCGAATTTCTGCATTTGTTTCGTACCCAATTTCCATGCTTTCATATCTTGTTTTCACTAAAAAATTTAAACACCTCATTATAATTGTTCTGATAACAATCTCCTGTTCATTCATCTCAAAAGATTTAATACAACGGGTTCTAAAGACTGTTCAGATTAAACAGATATTTGTAAACGATAAAACGGGAGAAGTAATCGTGCCGCAAAAAATTACATCAAAAGAATTGCCCGCCGGAACTGCATATATCCAGATATCAATTGCCCCCAATGAAAACCAGGGACAGGTTGATAAACTTTTAAAAGACAAACTGCTGGAAGAAATCCGGAAAGAAGCTTCCCAGTCTAATAAAATACTCACAAGCTCCGAAGAAGCACAACTTCTTGCAACACGATCTGCCGGATTGACTTCGACCAATACTATAGTCGCCGATATTTCATTTGCTACCCGGCTTCAGGTTGAATGGCCGCGAGCTGTAAAAGCATTTTTGAAGAATCCAATACTGGGGACCGGACCTTCTTCTATTACAGAATCCACAGATAATGACTATTTACGGTGGATTGGCGAATTTGGTGCGTTCGGTACTGGTGCGTTCTTATATATTCTATTCTCTATTGCCTGGTTTATCTGGAAAAGTATTCAGAAACTGCCGGAGAATGAAAAACTTTTGTATTTGGGATTCTTATTTGGAATGTTTGGACTGATGCTGAATGCTTCTTATATCGATGTATTTGAAGCTTCGAAAGTTGCTTATACCTTTTGGCTTATTGCAGGATTATTTGTAGGATCGATTAAGCATAAGGCTGCATCAAAAGAAAAAGCATGAAAAAAATAGATTATATTATTCTCGGTTTTATATTAGTAATAGCGCTTTTGTTTCGTCTATATAAGATAAACACACCGCTTGCAGATCTTCATTCATGGAGACAGGTAGATACAGCCGCAGTTGCACGAAACTTTACGAGAAATGGTTTTGACCTTCTCAAACCTCAATACGACGATTTATCGAAAGAACAGACTGGGTATGAAAATCCGGAAGGATTACGACTGGTAGAATTCCCACTCTATAATGCCATCTTCGCCTGGATGTATAAAACCGCTCCTTTTGTTTCCCTGGAGATTTATGGCCGGCTCGTAACTGCATTCTTTTCACTAATTATCATTGCTGTAATTTATTATCTTGCGCTCATTGAAGATAGCCGGGCGGCTGCCGTTATTGGCTCGCTAGCCTATTCTGTTTTACCATTTTTCGTATTTTTCTCCAGAGTGATATTGCCCGAAACAACAGCCCTTTCATTTGCAATGATGGCAATTCTGTTTATGTATTTTTATTCAAAAAAAGATGAAGAGTTTGGGATAGTATACTTTGTTTTGTCAATTACATGCTTTGCTTTATCTCTTCTTGTAAAGCCGACAACTATTTTTTATGCTCTGACAATTTTTTTCCTCTTTATCCGAAAATACCGCTGGAATATACTTAGAAAACTTCCTTTCTATATATATTTTATTCTAGCCTTTATTCCACTGATATTATGGCGGTATTACATTAGTTTTCACCCCGAAGGAATACCGGCAAGCAGCTGGCTTATTGCTCATGTTAACACCTATGAGGGAATGAAGAATATTTTCTTCCGCCCTGCCTTTTTCCGATGGATCTTTTATGAACGGATGGCTAATATCGTTTTTGGTGGCTACCTTGCTTTCTTCTTTGTTTTGGGTTTAATTGTAAAACCACGCCACTATTTATTGCATATTATCCTGATCTCGGCAGCCGCATATTTATTCACATTTCAAGGAGGAAATCTGCAGCATGAATATTATCAGACACTTATTCTTCCGCCGATAGCTATTTTCATCGGTGTGGGCGCAGCTTTCATTCATAAAAATAGATCAAAATTTCTTCCTTCTATAATTTCATATGTATTTTTAACAATAATTTTTGTAGCAGCTTTTTCTTTTTCATTTTATCGAGTGCAGGAATTTTATCATTATCCAGATGATTTGGTTCAGATTGCCAGTGTTATAAAAACATTCACCAGCCCCACCGATAAGATCATTACCGATCGATTAGGCGACACAACTCTATTATATCTTGCAGACCGAAAAGGTTCGCCCGCCGACTACATGAGCCTCGACGAATTTAAAAAAATGGGGTATTCTTATTATGTTACCCAGAATTCAGAGAAAATCGCATCAATTCAGGAAGAAGATACGTACAAAGCCGTATACAAAAACGACAAATTTGCTCTGTTTAAATTATAAGATTGAAATGCTTTGGTGACTTCTTATGAAAATTCTCATGCTGACCCCGTACTTACCCTACCCGCCTGCATCTGGTGGACAGATTCGGACACTCAACCTTCTTAAATATCTAAGCAAAAACAATCAGATAACACTTATTGCACTCTATAAAAATGAAAAGGAGAAAAAGTACGCCTCATATCTGGAATCTTATTGTAAAGATATTTATCTGTGTAAACGGGCTGAAAAACCGTGGCAGCCGGGCAACATTTTCAAATCAATATTTTCGTTTCTGCCATTTCTCATCGTAAGAAATTATTCGGTTGAAGCGCGGAAAACGGTAGAAAAACTTCTGAAAACCGAGCATTTTGATGTTATTCACGCAGAAACTTTTTACATCATGCCTCACATTCCTCATACTTCCGTGCCAATCCTTCTGGTAGAACAGACAATCGAATTTAAGGTCTATCAACATTTTATCTCTTCTCTGCCTTTTTTCATGAGAGTACCATTTTATTTGGATATCTTAAAACTGAGATCTTCTGAAATGTTTTATTGGAATAAAGCAACAGCCGTAGCTACCGTTTCTGATTTTGATCAGGAAATGATCGAAAAATTAGTGCCGCATATCGAACCAAAGCCCACAGTTATTCCCAATGGCGCTGGTGATGAAATGTTTGTGGATGAGCTGAAAGTAAAAAAACTGGAAAAGCCAAAACTTCTTTTTATCGGCAACTTTTCCTGGCTGCAGAATACCGAAGCGGCGGTATTTCTGCTCGAAAAAATATATCCGCTTCTTATTAAAAAACTGCCTAATGTTGAAATTATTGTCGCCGGACAGAACGCCAACAAACGGCTCTCCGAATATAAATCACCGAATATTACCATTACAGATATAGCACCCGACGATATAACCACTGTTCGCAATTTATACCGTGAAACGACTTTATTTATTGCTCCAGTGTTTGGCCCGGGAGGAACAAATCTAAAGATTCTTGCCGCGATGGCTTCGGGGCTGCCAGTTGTATCTACCAAAATCGGCGCCGAAAGACTTAAGATGACTGATAAAATTCATGCCCTCACCGCCAATAAGCCAGAAGAATTCGTTGAGAAAATTGTTGCCATATTAACCGACGATAAACTGTATAACCAGATTAGAAAAAATGCATTTGAACTTGCTCAGAAAAAGTACAGCTGGAACGCTATTTCCCACCAATTAGAAGTTGTCTACCGTTCAATACGGAAAAATCATGCGAATCGGAATTGATATATCGCAGGTAGTCTATGAAGGAACAGGCGTTTCACGCTTTACGAAAGGCCTCATCGATACAATACTAACGCATGAGACACAAAATGAATGGGTCTTCTTTCTCTCTGCTCTGCGCCGGCAGCCTGATCTTCGGCTCATTAAAGATATTAAAGCAAACGGTTACCGGTTTGCGCGCAGTTATCTGCCCCCATTTTTTCTGGCGATACTGTGGAACGATCTTCATCAATATAATGTAGAAAATATGACAGGAAAACTGGACTGGTTTATTTCCTCGGACTGGACAGAACCGCCGGCGAAGGCTAAAAAAGCTACCATAGTGCATGATCTAACCTTTAAACGCTATCCGGAAACTGTTGATCCAACAATTCAACTGGTACAAGAAAAACGACTTTCATGGATTGAAAAAGAATCTTCCATTATTTTTGTAGACTCAAATTCGACAAAAGATGATCTGATAACTATCATGGGTTACGATGAAAATAAAATTGTTGTAAATTACCCCGGTGTTACTACCCAGAAACAGCCGCCGGAAAAAATAGAAGCTACATTAAAAAAATTCCATCTGAAAAAACCATTTATTCTGACAGTTGGAAAGATTGAACCAAGAAAAAATATTAAAAAACTTATTGAAGCATATACTCACATAGAAACTGATGTTGAGTTAGCTATTGTCGGACAATCCGGATGGGACACAGAGACAAAACAGATGTATGGCGACAATAAAAAAATCCACTGGCTCGGCTATATTTCCGATGAAGAACTCTATGCCTTGTACCAATCAAGTCTATTCTTTATTTTTCCATCTATTTGGGAAGGATTTGGCTATCCGGCAGTAGAAGCCATGCAGCTAGGCTGCCCCTGTGCTCTTTCCAATAGCTCATCTCTGGGAGAAATTGGCCGGGATGCCGCACTTTTATTTGACCCATGGCAGACAGACTCAATAAAACATGCCATCGAAACCATGCTTAATGATGTAGATTTACGAAATCGGCTTATTCAAAAAGGCCTAGAAAAAAGCGCCTCATTTACCTGGAAACGATATTTTGATACGATGATAAATACACTTACCAAGATTTGAATTAACGTGGAAAGCAAAAATATAAACTTTTTATCATAGAAAATCTGGTAGGTGGCGGGAGCGAACAGTTTCGAAAGCGCGCAGCAAGTGTTCTGAACGAGAGGGAACCATGGTTAACCTAAACCGGTGACACTACCAATACATTAGACTAATTGCGAGCACTTTTGAAATGGAGCGACCGGCAGAATCTACCAGATTTTCTAAAAATATATAAAATTATGATAATCGGAATTGACGGAAACGAAGCAAACGTAGACTCACATGTCGGCGTATCAGTATACACGCTCAATCTACTCACCTATTTTCAAAAAAACTCAAACGATAGCGTCCGATTCAACATATATCTGAAAAACAAACCAAAAAACTTTCTCCCAGAACAAACTAAAAACTTCAGATACATAACAGTTCCCGGCCCCATCGCATGGTCTCAGATATTTTTACCTCTCTATCTAAACACCCATAGACCTGACGACATATTCTTATCGCCGGCCCATTACTCTCCCCGATCACTCCGCAGCCCACTCATCGTAACTATTCACGACCTTTCGTACTTTTATTATCCAGATGAATTTCTCAAAAAAGACCTATACAAACTCACAAACTGGACAAAAGACTCAATAACAAAAGCAAAAAAAATAATCGCTGTTTCCAAAACCACAAAAAAAGATATCTTAAAGTTTTATAATGTGCCCGAAGAAAAAGTCTCGGTAATCTATAACGGCTATGAAAAAAATGATACAAACGAAAATAAAGACGACAACACAAACACAGATCTATCTGATCTCAAAAAATATATTTTGTATGTCGGCACTATTCAGCCCCGAAAAAATCTGACAACTCTTATTGAAGCATTCGCCAAATTTCATACAGAACAACCAGATTACAAACTCATAATTGTCGGGAGAAAAGGATGGCTGTATGAAGAAATATTCAACAAAGTAAAAGAAATGAATGTCGAAGATTCAGTGATATTTACGGGATACCTGCCAGATTCTACAGTTAAAAAATTATATAAAGATGCATTCTGTTTTGTGCTGCCTTCTTTGTACGAAGGGTTCGGCCTTCCTGTTCTTGAAGCTATGTCGATGGGATGCCCGGTTATTGCCTCATTCAGCTCGAGTCTGCCCGAAATTGGTGGCGAAGCCTGTTTGTACTTCGATCCTAAAAATCCAGCCGAATTAACCGAGAAAATGAATACACTGCTTCAGTCCTCTGAACTTCGCGCCGAACTAATTCAAAAAGGTAAAGAACGGGTTAAAGAATTTTCATGGGAAACATGCGCCAAACAAACATTAGATCTGATTATAAACACACAAAAATCCTAGAATATGAATATTACTGTAATCGGCGATACATTCGACAAAAACACGTACAACAGCATGGCAGCTCATCCACTGCAATCGTGGGAATGGGGCGAAGCGCGCAAACAAATGGGCATAGAAGTTCTCCGGCTTACCGACGGCAAGCATGTATTTCAGATAACGTTTCATAAGATTCCGCATACATCATTTAAAATTGGCTACCTTCCCCGATCTATAATGCCTTCAGACCATGTGCTTGAATACATGTACGAATATGGAAAAAAAAATAATGTTATTTTTACAAAAATGGAGCCGTATATCGAAAAATCTGACATGATAATGAAGAATCAAAAATATACACTCCGGCCTTCGCCTCATCCGCTATTTCCAAACTGGAGTATTTCACTAGACTTAAGACCTACAGAAGAAGACTTATTAAAGAACATGAAATCAAAAACCAGATATAACATTAAACTAGCTCAAAAAAAAGGCGTCACTATTCGCGAAGAATCGGATGAAAAAGGATTCAACACATTCTCGAAGCTATATTTTGTAACGTGCAAAAGGCAAAAATATCACGGCCATACACCAGGCTATCATAAAATAATCTGGGAAAATCTAAAAGATTCGATGGCTCAAATTCTAATTGCCTATTATGAAGATATTCCGCTTGCAGCATACGAACTATTTTACTTCAACAAAAAATTTTACTATCCATATGGCGGAACATCAATACAACATAGAAACGTCATGGCAGCCAATTTACTCATGTGGGAAGCAATCCGCTTAGGAAAAAAACTCGGCGCAGAAACATTCGACATGTGGGGCGCTCTCGGTCCGCAGTACGACGAAAACCATCCGTGGGCCGGCTTCACTAAATTTAAAGAAGGCTACGGCGGCAAATTTACAGAATATGCAGGAAGTTATGACCTGATTATTAATCCAGGTCAATATACGCTTTACAATCTGCTACATAAAGCACGAAGTGTAGTTCTTTCATTATTTTAAAGTAACGAGGATATGATTTTTTATTCTTGAAAATTTGGTAATTAATCTAACGATTAAAACTTCGCGGGACAAACAGGAGCGAAGATACCCGTTTTGAGGGTGTCACCGAGGGTGCCCCTCATCAGAGGGTGTCGGTGCCCCGAAAAACGCGGTATCGAGCGACATATATACCTGGCAGAATCTACCAGATTTTCTCAGAGACTATAGCAGCGTCCCAAGAAAATCTTTCAGTTCATCTTCCGATTATTTTCCTTCTTCAACGTCTCAAAATGCTGATGAATGACCGGAAAATGCACTTTCTTCTCAGGAAATGCCAAAGCAACCTTTAGAACATCATCCATATGATGCACAAACACAAAGTGCAAATCATTCATCACATTATTCGGAATATCCTCCAGATCCTTCTTATTGTCCTTCGGTAAAATAACCGTCTTAATCTGTGCTCTGTGCGCCGCAACAACCTTTTCCTTCACGCCGCCGATCTCAAGACCACGGCCCCGCAAAGTAATCTCTCCAGTCATAGCAACATCACGTCGTACCGGAATTTTAGTTAATGCCGATACCATAGCTGTTGTGATAGCAATACCAGCAGACGGACCGTCCTTAGGAACTGCGCCTTCTGGAACGTGCACATGAATATCTATATTATTAAAGAAATTCTTATTCAGACCAAACATATCCCATCGAGCTCTGATATATGTCAATGCTGCCTGGCATGACTCCTTCATAACATCACCCAGATGACCGGTTAATGTAAGATGACCTTTTCCAGGCATAATAGCAACTTCGATAAACAAAATATCACCGCCTGCTTGTGTCCATGCAAGACCTGTCGAAATTCCCACCGTATCCTTTTCTTCGATCATCTGTGAAGAAAATTTGTACGGACCAAGGTATTTGCTCACATCTGCCAGTCCAACTGTCTTCTTGGTTACTTTCTTCTCAAGAATTTCACGAGCCACTTTTCGGCACATATTAGCAATTTGTCGTTCAAGATCTCGGACTCCCGCTTCTCGAGTATATCTTCGTATTAAAACCCGCAAAGCATTATCTGTTACTTTTATTTCATCAGCATCCAATCCATGTGCTTTAACTTGCTTTGCGACCAAATAATCTTGAGCAATATGAAACTTTTCCTCTTCTGTATAACCTGGAAAATGAATTATCTCCAGACGATCTAATAATGCTTCTGGAATCGTATCGAGAATATTTGCTGTAGTTATAAAGAATACATCTGAAAGATCAAAAGGCGCTTCCAGATAATGATCAGAGAATGCATGATTTTGTTCTGGATCAAGTGTCTCCAAAAGAGCTGCAGATGGATCACCGCGGTAGTCGCGTCCAACTTTATCTATTTCATCAAGCATAAATACTGGATTATTGGTGCCAGCCTGTTTCATTCCCTGAATAATTCTACCCGGCATTGCGCCAACATATGTTCGTCGATGTCCACGGATCTCAGCTTCGTCACGGATTCCTCCCAAAGACATTTTAACGAATTTTCTCCCTAATGATCTGGCAATAGATTTGCCCAGTGATGTTTTACCTACTCCAGGTGGTCCGACAAAACATAATATTGTAGGCTGGCGGAGTTTATTTTTACTACCTTTATTTTTAGGATTGCGAAGCTCTTTCTGTTTATGAAGTTCAATAACAGCAAGATACTCTAAAATTCTTTCTTTAATCTTTTTTAATCCGAAATGATCTTCGTTTAAGATTTTCTCTGATTCATGAATATCCATTACATTGTTAGATGAAACAGACCATGGAATTTCAACAAGCCAATCCAGATATGTACGAATATAAGAAGCTTCCGGATTAAACTGCGACATCTGAGCGAGTCGCTTTAATTCTTTCATAGCCTTCTCTTCTACATCTTTTGGCATTTTAGCTGCTTTTATTTTATCTCTATATTCTTTTACATCCCGGTCTTCATTTTTTCCGCCTAATTCTTCTTCGATTGTTTTCATTTTTTCTCGAAGGAAAGTTTCCCGCATACCCCGTTCAAATTTTTGATTCGTTTTAGCGGATATATTCTGCTCTATCTCCAAAATCTTTATTTCTCGATTAATATATTCCACCTCTTTAGCCAAACGCTTCTTTAGAATAACCTCTTCGAGAAGTCCTTGCCGTTCTTCGGGCTTAAGATCTAAGATCATTGCTACCTGGCACGAAAAATCATGTGAAGAAGTTATATTTAATATATTCATTAAGAAGACGAAATCAATCGTCTTTCCCAGATTTATTGCTTTCTTTATTTGAGCAGAAATATGCTTTACCATTGCCTGCATCTCCTCATCTTCATCAACATTGTCAGTAATGACTTCTACCTTTGCCTCAAGATACGGCGCTTCCTTTGTAAATTCGATGAACTTAATTTTCTCTTTTCCTCGAGCAAGAGCAGTAATTTCTCCTTTTTCGCCTAACACTGTTTTTTCTATAGTTGCGATGACGCCTACATTATATAGGTCACTTGGTGAAGGATCGTCAATTGAGGCATTTTGCTGCATAACAAGCGCAATCTTTTTGTTGCCCTTTAATGCATGGTTTATAGCATCCACACTCTTCTGCCGACCGAAGACTAATACGTTCTCAGTGTTAGGAAATACTATCCCGTCCCTAACTGCTACTACTGGAAAAATTGATTGTTCTGAAGATCCCATTAGAAGTGCCATAGATTTTAGCAGTTTACAATATTAATTGCTAACTGTCAATAGGAAAAATTTATTTTCTCTAAACAAAACTATTAAAAAGTGACTCAACATTAGTAAATTGTTTTTTATCAACTAAAGCATCAGTAGATAACTGTGGCAATAGTTCATGATACGCCGGTCTTTCAGTTTGATATATCACTCCAAGTGGAAACTTTTCTTCCTTAATTTCAATCACTTTCTGCATTGCGTTATTAAAATTAGTCCGATCATAGTCTGCGTCGAGTTTATAGACACGCTTATTATAGTATTGATAAGTATTTACCTTATTAAATGTCACACAAGGCTGAAGCACATTAACCAGAGAAAATCCTTTATGCTGAATCCCCGCTTTTATCATCTCTATCAGATGGGGAACGTCGCCAGCATAGGCCTGTGCTACAAAGGTAGCTCCTTGAGTTAAGGCTAAAGCCAACGGATTAACAGACACTTCCAGAATTCCAGAAGGCGTCGATTTAGATTTGTATCCCTGATGTGCAGTAGGAGCCACCTGACCTGTGGTTAAACCGTATACCATATTATCATGAGCAATGAGCGTAATGTCATGGTTACCTCGACAAGCATGGATAAAATGATTACCGCCTTCGCCGTACAGTGCACCATCACCGCCAATGACTACAACCGGAGCTTTATGATTGGCTATTTTCATCCCAATAGCATTTACTACAGAACGGCCGTGCAATGTATGCATAGCATAAGCATTAACGAAATCGTTCATGTTTCCTGAACAGCCAATATCGAACGCTGCCATCATTGTTGATGGGTCTAAACCAAGTTGTGAAAATGCTGTACGAATTGAAACACCTATGCCCCAATCGCCGCAGCCCGGGCACCAAGTGGGTGTATGTCCGTAAAAATCTTTTGGTGTTGCCATGAATCTAAAAGTAAGAAAGTTATAAATTAACTAGTGGACTTTTTGATATAAGTTACAATGTCTTCTGGGAAAATTGGCCGGCCGTCATACTTAAGAATCTTTTCTTTGATTTCAACCCCTGCCTCCATACGTAATAGTTTACCAAATTGGGCATGAGAATTGTTTTCAATAAGAATATATCTCTTATTCTTTTCAAAGAAAGGTTTTACAATTGATTCACTAAGCGGGTATACGTGAGTGAAGTGAATATATGAGCTCTTGATATTTTCAGCCAGTAGCATTTTTTGAGCATCAAGTATGGCTCCCTTATTACCTCCCCACGAAACAAAACAGATCTCTGCTTCTTCAAACGTTCCAAAGATGGCTGGTTTTGAAAAATGAGAATTTAAATATATATCCTGCTTTTTATTTCTTTTATTTACTTGGTCTAATCGCACTTTTGAATCTTCTGTTGTATGGCTGTCTTCCACATGTTCATATGAGTTTGCCTGATAAAACTGCCCTTTTTGTCCGGGAATAAGCCTTTCGGAAATTCCATCGTCCGATAATTTGTATCGTAAATATTTTTCCTGCGAAGATTGGCGGACAGTTTTACCGCGATTGATTTTGTAGTTTGAAATAAATGACATCATTGCCGATTTATCATAAGCAGTATGACTTTCACCGATGAGTTTATCTGACATAACAATTACCGGAACCTGATATATATCAGCCATGTCAAACGCTTTCATGGTAAGCTCCAGCATTTCGTTAATATCACCAGGTGCAAAAACTATTTTAGGAAATTCTCCGTGTCCTGCATGAACGGTAAATAATAAATCTCCCTGTTCTGTCCATGTCGGCATTCCCGTTGCCGGCCCCGGCCGCTGGCCTAAGAAAACAACGATAGGAATCTCTGCGACTCCGGCATAAGATAAGGTCTCAACCATAAGTGCAAAGCCGCCGCCCGATGTGCCGACAGCTGATCGTACGCCAGCATGTGACGCGCCGAGCGCATTATTGATCACAGCAATTTCGTCTTCAGAATGACGCACAACCATGCCTGTCTCCTGCTGCCATCCAGCCAGAGAAGTGAGAACAGATGATGATGGTGTCATGGGGTACGCCGAATAAAACCGGCAGTCGGCAGCCACTGCTCCTAACGAAAAGATATCATTCGCATTTGCAACAACTTTTTCTGTGCTCTGCTTTCGAGATAAAATAGGTTTTATTACAGCGGGATAATTTTCTTTAATAAAGTTAAATCCAATATCGGCGAATTTAAGGTTGAAGTCTATAACTTCCTGTCCTTTCCTCTGAAATTCATTCCGAATAATATCACGGAGAATCTCGATGTCTGCTCCCAGCAAGCCTAATGACGCGCCGATGGCAATTGTATTTACCATAATCTGAAACACCTCATTCTCCCGCTTTATTTTTTTGAATGGAATCTGGACTTTTACAACATTCGCATCGAATTCAAAATCTTCTGGATCATACACCACCACACTTTCAGGTGTAAGGCGTGATTTATGGAATTCAAATGTGTCTTTATTCAGGCAGACTAACAAATCGACGACATATTTAGATGAACCTACTTGTTCATCTGAGATCAGCACTTCATATGTATTATGGCCGCCGCGGATAAGCGAAGGATATTCTGCATAGTCGAATATATAGTATCCAGAACGCGAAGCAATTTTGGCGAATGATAAACCTACTGTCATAATACCAAAACCTGCTTCACCGCCGATTTTCCAGAGATATTTTTTCATTTAAATTATTTTATCAATCTTAAAATTCTTTAATAGATTTCGGACTTCGGACTAATAATCATAACAACACGGATCTTTATATCCGCAATTTTTACAGGTTGAATCCGCACCCCCCGGCATACCCTTAATACTCATCATACCACAGGAAGGACATTCACGTACATCGCTTCTTTCAGATAAAATTACTTTTACATTGTGACTGATTTCACTTGGGATATACTCTGTTACCTTTTTCATCTTCGATAATAATCGCAGCGACAGGGCAGCCGCGTGCAGAATCAAGAATTATTTCATCTGAATCCTGTTCGATAGTGTCCAAAATTATAGCTTTTGCTTCTGAATCGAGCATATAGGTATTCGGCGCGATGGCGATGCATGTTGCGGCGCCAATACATAAATCCCGGTCTACCCACATTTTATATTTGCGATAAGTAACCGGCCCGGAAGGATTTGCCGGATCTTTTAGTTTTTGATCGGACATACCAATTATTTAAGTTTTTGCAAAGCTTCAAGTGATAACAGAGCGCATTTTAACCGGTTGGGGCTTAATGTAATTCCCAGCATTTCAACTATAAAGTCTTTGTCGAGTTTTTGAATCTGTTCCTTCGTTTTTCCTTTTGCATATTCGGTCATCATAGATGCCGCAGCCTGAGAAATAGCGCATCCCTGGCCTGAAAATTTAATTTCTTCAATCTTTCCGTCTTTTTCTGTAGTATCCATTTCAATGACATCACCGCACAATGGATTGGTAACTTTAATATGATGTGTTGGTTTGGCAAGAGTGCCGGTATTTCTCGGATTTCGATAATGATCTAAAATTACATCCTGATAAATTGACATAGTTATTTCGAAAATAATGCGACAGTTTTTTTCAACCCTTCAACTAATGTGTCGACATCTTCCTTTGAATTATAAATATAAAAACTTGCCCGCGCCGAAGCAACTGCATTTAACGCAGTATGAAGCGGCATAGCGCAATGATGGCCTGCACGCACTGCGATGTTAGATTCATCCAGTACCTGAGCAATATCATGCGGATGGGCTGCATCTAAAGTAAATGAAATAATACTTACTTTATGATCACTGTTTGTAGGACCAAGAATACGTATGGATTTACCAAATTCCTGATTTAAAGACCTGATAGCATACTCGACAATATGCTTTTCATGATTGCGAATATTTTCTAAACCGATTTTATTCAAATATTCAATCGCCGCCTGCAAGCCGATTACTCCGCCAATATGCGGGGTGCCGGCTTCAAATTTATATGGAGGTTCTTTAAATTTAGAAGTTTCAATGGTAACTTCTGCTATCATATCGCCTCCGTATTGGAATGGATACATACTGTCCAGAAGTTCATACTTTCCCCACAACACACCAACTCCAGTCGGACCGAGCATTTTATGCGAAGAAAACGCCAGAAAATCACATCCTAAATCCTGAACATCGACTGTTTGCTGAGGAACCACCTGAGCCGCATCGACAATAGTGATGACATGGGGATTTATTTTTT
Organism: uncultured Gammaproteobacteria bacterium; assembly: GCA_964490875.1. Lineage (GTDB taxonomy): Bacteria > Patescibacteriota > Microgenomatia > UBA1406 > GWC2-37-13 > CAYYYG01. The sequence goes on along the minus strand of CAZBEF010000004.1, from coordinate 78,801 downwards.
TAACCGCTCTGATGATTTCTTTTATGGGATTGATGGTTCCCAATACATTTGAGATATATGTCAGAGCAAAAATTTTTGTTCGGCGGGTAATTGCCGAAGATAAATCCCTTACATGAACGGTCTTATTATCTGTTGCTGATACGATATCAAGATATCCATCTTTGGTAACACTTATAACTTTAAACACCGCCCCATTTTCAGCAGCAAGTACTTGCCATGGAACAAAATTAGAATGATGTTCCATTGCTGTGGTAACGATTTCATCATTTTGGTTCACAATTTCTCGGCCCAAGGAATATGCAACCAAGTTCAATGCCTCCGTAGTGCTTCTGGTGAAAATAACTTCTTCAACACGGTTTGCATGAATAAATTCTGCCACTGCTTCGCGTGTCTTTTCATATTCTGCCGTTGCTTGTTCTGAAATTGCGTAGATGCCCCTATGAACATTTGCACTGTAGTCGCGGTAATATTCGGTAAGTTTCTCAATGACAGATCGGGGTTTCAGCGAAGTTGCCGTTGAATCAAGATAGGTAAGATCCGGATGAGTCTGAAAGATCGGAAAATCTTTTTTTATATCGGATGCATTTATCATATGTCAATTGCGAATTGATACGCCTTTTAAAAATTTCTTCGAATCAACATCTGGTACTTTCTCTTTTATTTTATCAATAATTTCAGAAATAAATCCATCAACTATCATTTGTTTGGCATTTACTTCGGAGATACCGCGGCTTTTCAGATAAAATAATTGCTCTTCATTCATCTTACCAGTTGTTGAACCGTGTGTGCAGAATACATCGTTAGCTAGTATTTCCAGATACGGTTTTGATTCTACGAATGTTTTCGGCGAAAGTATAAGATTCTGATTCTTCTGATATGCATGACTCTGCTGTGCTTCCTTCTCAAGACGAATGAGACCTTGATAATTAAAGCGTGAAGAATCATCGAAAACTCCTTTGATAAATAAATTTGAGACTGCAGAAGGCGCGGTGTGCCGTTGAATAGTTTCGATGGCGAATTCATCTGCATTCTTTCCGGTAAATAAACCAAAGATATCAACTTCTACTCCGCTTTTTGCAAGATTAAACGTAAATTTTCCGGATAAATTATGAAAAAACACGACATACGAACCTTTCTTATCGAAAGTTAAGTCATGATTATGTGTTTCGTTTAGATTAATAAATTCTGCCATATAATTGAGCGAAGTGATCTAAATATTATCACACTAACCCACACTTCCTGCCATCTCCAAATTAATCAACCGATTAAGCTCTATTGAATACTCAAGCGGAAGCTCCCGAGTTACCGGATCCATAAATCCAAGCACCAGCATACTTTCCGCATCTGTCTTCTTAATACCACGCGATGTCAGATAAAAAATCTTCTCATCGCCTACTTTTTCAACAGTTGCTTCATGCTGAACCGTAACATCATTCTCCTTAATTCTCATCGACGGATATGTGTCCGAACGCGACTGCTCATCCAAAATCAGCGCATCGCACGAAACAAATACCGAAGAATCCTTCGCGCCTGGATTAACCTGCACTAAACCGCGGTACGATGTGCGTCCACCTGCTTTGGAAACTGATTTTGAAACAATACGGGACGATGTTTTCGGCGCCAAATGAAACATCTTTGCTCCCGCATCTTGTAACTGTTCATGGCCGGCAAATGCGATAGAAAGAACTTCACCGCGCGCTCCTTCACCCGCAAGATAAACGCTTGGATATTTCATGGTGATCTGACTGCCTAAATTGCAATCTATCCACTCCATATATGCATTCTTTTCTGCCTTGGCCCGCTTTGTTACCAGATTATAAACATTCTTGCTCCAGTTCTGAACAGTTGTATACCGAACGCGAGCACCTTCTTTGACAAAAATTTCAACGACAGCAGAATGTAGGGAATCTGTTGAGTAGACCGGAGCAGTACAACCTTCCACATAATGAACATTGCTTCCTTCTTCGGCAATGATAAGTGTCCGTTCAAACTGCCCGAATTTTTCAGCATTAATTCTGAAGTATGCCTGCAGAGGAAGACCAACACTAACGCCTCGCGGCACATATACAAACGATCCGCCAGACCATACTGCAGAATTTAACGCCGCAAACTTATTATCATGCGGCGGAATGAGCGTTCCAAAATACTGTTTTACTATTTCAGGATGCTTGCGTAAGGCGGTATCCATATCGCAGAAAATCACACCGAGCTTATTCAACTCCTTATTGATACTTTCATAGACAACTTCAGATTCGTACTGTGCTGAAACTCCAGAAAGATACTTCTTTTCTGCTTCGGGAATTCCGATCCGATCATATGTTTCTTTAATTTCCTTTGGCAGCTTATCCCAGGCATCCGCCTGGTTCTGCACTGGTTTTATGTAATAAAATATTTCGTCAAAATTAATCTTAGATAAATCCGGCCCCCACGTAGGCATCGGCTTATCCATAAAAATCTTATAAGACTTCAATCTAAACTCTGTCATCCACGAAGGCTCACCCTTCATCTTTGAGATATTCCGCACCACTTTTTCATTCAGACCTTTATCGGCCTTAAAAGCATAATTCTCCTTCATCGAGAATCCATATTTGTATTCAAAATCTAAATTCGTGTTTGATTGTGTCATATATAAATGGTTTAAAAATTTATTCTAGTGAATATAAGGAGCGAAGATACAATTTTTTTGCGACTTGGAATTCCTTCTGGACGGTTGCCTGGCCAGAGGAGGGCTCCCACGGAGCAAAAAAATTCGTATCGAGCGACGATAACTATAAACGGTTTGCAATTTTATTTCTCAAGTACAGAATATCCCTCTTTCTCAATTTTATCGGCCAACGTATGATCTCCCTCTTTCTTAAATTCTCCCTTCGCAATAACCAACACCTTATCCGGCTTCAAATAATGCAAAATCCGATTATAATGAGTGATTATCACATACGTCTTCCCCGCCCGGTGCTTATTCAAAAATGTCGCAATAGACTTCAGCGAATCAACATCTACTCCCGTATCCACTTCATCAAAAATCATAAAATTCTTATCCAAAACTGCAGCCTGCAAAACTTCCATCTTTTTCTTCTCTCCGCCCGAAGCTCCTTCATTCAACGACCGATTCAAAAGCTCCTCATGAATTCCTAATTCTTTTGCATATGCCTTAACTTCTTGCCGGATCTTAAGCGGATCCTTTTTCCCCTGCATAGCCAAATGCAGAAGCTGAAACACTTTAACACCAGATAAAGATAACGGAGTTTGGAACGACAGAAACACTCCTTTGTCTGCCCGTTCTTCTGGCTTCATCTCTTGAATCTCCTCTTTATTAAACAATATTTTCGATTTTGGATCGATGGTATAACCCGGATGGCCCATCATGGCATACGCCAATGTCGATTTTCCAGAACCATTCGGACCCATGACTGCATAAATTTTTCCCGGTTCAAACGTGTAGTTTACATTCTTAAGAATAGTTTTATTATCAATAGAAACTGTCAAGTTTTTTAGAGTTATCATATAGAAAAAAATATTATTATATTTGCAGGTGTCTTTCAGTTTAGCCGATAAGATATGGATTTTCAAGCGACAAACGGGGAACCCGATCAAGCGAAACACCTTCTTTAGCAAAAATACCTGCTTGTGCTTTATAGTACGCCGCTACACCAATCATAGCTGCATTATCTGCAGTTAAATAATTAAAAGGCGGAAATAGGGATTCGATTTTATATTTGTTCGCTATCGTTCTCAAAAAAAATCTAAACCGCTTATTAATGACCACACCTCCGCCGGCTACTACAATATTGACTTTATAATTTTTCATCGCCTGTTCTGTTTTATTCATCAATGAATTAAATACAGCTTCTTGGAACGAGCTTGATAGATTTTTAATATTACTGTTTTTTTCGTCTTCGCTCATCTTTTTTATACAATATAGAAAAGCTGTTTTTAAACCCGAATATGAAAAATTTAAATCATTCGACATCCTCATCGGCCGTGGAAACTTATATATATCATTATTATCAACATCAGCAGCAAGCCGCTCGATAACAGGCCCTCCGGGATATTCGAAACCCAGCATGCGTGCTGCTTTATCCAGCGCTTCCCCCGCAGCATCATCGATTGTTTCCCCGACAATTTCATATGAAAGATGATCTTTCCACAACACCAGCTCTGTATGCCCGCCCGAAACAAGCAGTCCCAGCATTGGAAATGAAAAATCCCTGACAGGATTGCCGTTCTTATTTTGAATAAATGAAGAATATAAATGCCCTTCCATATGGTTAACCGGTATTACTTTTTTCCTGTATTTTGAAGCCAACTCCACGGCTTTCTTAATACCAACCTCAAGAGCGATAGCAAGGCCAGGACCGTAAGTGACTGCAATATGATCAATTTCATCCATAGATACTCTGGCTCGTTTCAGTGCATCATCTACTACAAAATCAATTCTCTCCTCATGAGCACGCTTTGCCACAGAAGGCATTACACCGCCATATTGTTTATGAAGATATACCTGAGAAAATTCGACATGTGATAACACTCTGCGTTCAGAAGTAACCGCAACAGCTGTCTCGTCGCACGATGTATCAATTGCTAAAATTTTCATATCTTGAAACAATATTATACGGCAGGTGTCTGAGTGGAGGGCCCCATCGGCGCACAATGACCGTTAAGGTTGCCATCCAACATTGGAAGAACAAGAGACATTCTCCTTTCAGGCTGCCAACTATAGAGCACAACTAAAATGAGCACTGATGGAAGGAACGAAAGACAGTTCCTGCCATGCTTTTATAAGTTCTAACTCATAATCTGTATCTCTCTCTCATCTACCGACTTATGACTCATCCGAACATATACAACATCTGCTTTTGACTTAATTTCATCATACAGCTTCCCCATCCGTTCGCCCCACTCAAAACACAAAATATTTTTCTCTTTCAGATAATTTTCGATGCCCAAGTGCTTAAACTCCTCTGTCTCCTGAATATTATAAAGATCAAGATGAATAAACTGTCTGTATTCACTGCCAGATAAAGGATACTCATAATAAATCACAAATGTCGGAGAAATAATGTTATGAATGCCAAATGCTTCGGCAATGCCTTTTACAAAAATTGTCTTTCCCACTCCCAGATCTCCTTCAATAATAAACACCAGCGGCTTATTGGAAGAACTTACATGTTTTTTAACTAGATGCAGACCGATTTTCTTTGTCTGCTCAGGCGAAGTTGATATGTATGATGATTCAGTTGAAAGTACGATGTCTCCCTTGCGAAGAACTTTGATATCCGATCCGGAAAGATCTACCACCGTAGACGGCTTATTCCGCGGCAAATTACCTGCATTTAGAACAAGATCGATCAAATCTTTCTTTGTCTGAGACAAGGTGGCTAAAAATGCATCCAGCGAATGATGCGGCTTCTTCCCTGAAATATTAGCCGATGTCGCAGTTACCGGCCCTCCAAAATCTTTGAGTATATTTTTGATAACAGGATGGTCAATGACACGGATCCCCACAGTACCTCGTTCCGATTCAAGAAGCGGAGATATGATGTGCTTCGAAGGAAGAATTACGGTAAACGGTCCGGGAATAAACTGATGCAGCAGCTTTTCCTGATGATCATTTAAATGTGCATATTCAGATACAGCACAAAAATCAGATAAAAAAATTGATATAGGTTTACCTATAGGTCTATTTTTAAATGCAAGGAGCTTGCGTACTGCTGTTTCGTTCTTGGCATCAACCAATAACCCATACACGGTGTCCGACGGTGCGACTACCAGACCGCCATTTCTTAAGACGGTAGAAGCCTGCTCCACATACTCATCAGTAATAGTATTAATTATTTTCATATAAGACAGTTTTACGCTTCCTATTTTACCAAAATTCTGCTACAATGACCTTCTATGAATAATAATAAAAAAAATACCAAAGATAAAAAAATTGCTGAATTTCGATTTAACTTCAATATAAAAACAGTTTTCATCATTTTATTCATTGGAATTTTCTTCCTTTACCTTTATAATACTGTCTCAAAAGAAGTACAGAAAGTAGTTCCGGAGAAATCTATAAGCACAATTATTCAGAATATTCGCGACAATAAAGTAGAAAAACTCGATATCATCGAAAATAAAATCCTGGTGTACTATAAAGATAAAAGCTTAGCGGTTACCTATAAAGAACCAAACTCCAGCTTTTTGGATACGCTTCAAACTGCAAAAATTAATCCCAATAATGTACAAATAAATGTCAAAGATACAACCGGATCAGCCGGCATGGTTAATTTCTTAAGCAATCTTATTCCAACTATTCTTATGGTGGCTTTCTTTATTTTCTTGTTCAGACAGGCTAAAGGTGCTCAGGAATCTGTTTTCTCATTCGGACAGTCTAGAGCTAAACGGTTTTCAAAAGATACTTCTAAAATTACCTTTAATGATGTTGCTGGTGTAGACGAAGCTAAAAAAGAGCTTGAAGAAGTGGTAGATTTTCTCCGCAATGCTGAAAAATATAAAAAACTTGGCGCCCGGACTCCAAAAGGTGTCATTCTAATCGGCCCCGCTGGATCTGGAAAAACATTGCTTGCCAAGGCAGTCGCCGGTGAAGCAAATGTTCCGTTCTTTTCTATAGCCGGATCTGAATTTATGGAAATGTTGGTCGGAATCGGTGCTGCGCGGGTTAGAGATCTTTTTGCAACAGCTAAAAAGAGCGCTCCGGCAATCATTTTTATTGATGAAATAGACGCCATCGGCCGAGCCAGATCTGTAGGAGTTATGCCTTCACATGACGAACGGGAACAGACATTAAATCAGATTCTGGTTGAAATGGACGGCTTTACCCCTACAGAACAGGTGATCGTTATTGCCGCTACCAATAGAGGTGATCTGCTGGATACCGCACTTCTTCGTCCGGGACGTTTCGACAGGCGTGTTATAGTAGATTATCCAGATCATGAGGGCCGAAAAGCTATCATGCTTATTCATGGCCGCGGCAAACCATTTGCAGATGATGTGAATTGGGATAAAATAGCCAAACGGACAGTAGGCTACTCTGGTGCAGATCTTGAAAACATGCTGAATGAAGCAGCAATACAAGCAGCGCGTAATTCACGAGAGAATATTACCATGGAAGATCTGGAAGAAGCCGCTACCAAAGTAAAGCTTGGTCCAGAGAAAAAACGATTACAGTCTGATTTAGATAAGAAACTTACCGCATATCACGAGGCTGGACATGCAATTGTCTCTCATTTCCTTCCCAATACCGACCCGGTGCACCGGATCTCTATCGTATCCCGAGGTATGGCTCTTGGATATACTCTTATTCCTCCGGCAACAGATAAATTACATATGACTAAGTCACGGCTTATTGAACAAATCTCAGCCATGATGGGAGGCCGCGCCGCCGAACAAGTGTTCTTTAGCGAAGTTACAACCGGCGCTGCCAACGATTTTGATCAGGCAACCCGCCTGGCCCGTGCCATGGTTATCGAATTTGGTATGAGCGAGCTTGGACCAATTAATTTTGGACCAAACCAGGATATAACCGAATGGGGAAAAAGCTATTATGACCAGAATTCTATCTCTCAAGAGTCGATGTCCCAAATTGATCATGAGACAAAGAAGATCCTGACAGCCTGCTATGACAACGCAGTGCGGATAATTAATGAACACAAAGATGTACTGATAAGTGTTGCAGAACAGCTTTTGAAGGTAGAAAATCTGGATCAGGAAGAATTTGAGAAAATTGCAGGCCAGAAAACTAAGCCAGTAGTTCAAAATTAGTCTATAATTACTTCATGAAGACACTGCTTCTTATCGATGGGAATGCTATTATGCATCGGGCGTTTCATGCACTGCCGCCCATGAACAGCAACGACGGCACCCCTACAAACATGACCTATGGGTTCTTCACGATTATCTCGAAAGTTATATCTGATATTAAGCCTGATTACCTGATTGTGTGCTTTGATACTCCTAAACCCACGTTCAGGCAGGAGCTTCTGGAAGAATATCAGGCCCACCGTCCTCATGCCCCAGATGAATTTAAGGTTCAGATCCCCTATATTCGGAGCTTGCTCGATGCGGCCGGAATTGCGCGGCTGGAAAAGGATGGGTTTGAAGCAGATGATGTGATCGGCAGCCTGGCTACACGATTCAAAAATGAAGCTAAAATCTATATTTTAACCGGAGATAAAGATATCATGCAGCTTGTGAATGAAAATATTACTGTGATTACACCTCAGATAGGTTTTTCCAAATCCAATTTATATACACCAGATGAGGTGCAGAAAAAACTGGGTGTTCTGCCTGAGCAGATACCTGATTATAAAGCGCTTGCTGGCGATCCTTCGGATAACTATAAAGGCGTAAAAGGTGTTGGACCTAAAACCGCTTCTGATCTCATTCGTAAATTTGGTTCTGTCGAAAATCTTCTTGAAACACTCAATACTGTTGAAAATGAAAAGCTTCGATCTAATCTGGAAAACCACCGGAATATCATAACGTTGACTAAGAAAATCGCTACCATTGTGAAAGATATCGACTTCACAAAAAATCTAGAAGAATATCGGTTTACCTCCTTTAAATCAGATATGAAACCGAAATTAATGGAACTTCAGTTATATTCTTTAGTAAAAAAATTCTTTCCTCAAGAGCTAGAAGTGAAGCCTAAAAAAGAAAAACAACCTGAAAAAGATGACTCTCAAATGGGTATGTTTTAACTATATATAATACTACTATATATATAATGTTCCTCCTTATAAGTGCACAGATAGTACCTCTCTACCAACCTTTATTTCCTTAATTAACAGTCTGCTTGATATTTTATAGGCCATATGTTATAATCCTATAAGATTATAATATCGGTTATATAATATGAATACAAAAAAACTTTTTGTCGGAATCGCTCTCGGAGCTGTTATATTTTCAGCAATGGGCAAATATGCCTATTCAGCAACAGAACCTTCATTCCCTTCTTGCCTTAATCCACAAGGAACTCTTAAAGTAAAATACGAAACCGGAACTCATGGAATTGTCGGCGACATGTATACATATACCGGCCGCGACGAAGTGTATGCGTTATCTGATAATTCTCTGGTCCAGTGTTTCTGCCCGGATAACGGATATGGTATACAGACAAACTGGTGGAAAACAGATGAATTTGAAGTTAAAGATATTGAATATTATCAAAACCAGGGATGGATTCTTGTTCCTAATGGAGAAAAATGGGGTTTAAGTAATTCTCAGTATATGGCTAAAAACATCCGATATAGCTGTATTGGTGGAGGCAGTACTACTAATATAACCAATATCACCAATATTACCAATAACAACACAACTAACAATAATAATACGACCAACAACAATAACACTACAAATAATACGGGTGGTCATGAAGTCGGGATTGGACAGGTTTTGGCACTGGCTTCAACCGGAAATATTGTTTTTATCTACTCAACAGCACTTTTGGGCATTAGCCTGATTGCAGCTGGACTTTTTACAGCTCTCAAAAATAATAAACGTTCTTAACATCCTATGGCGAAATATCTAATTATCGCCGGACTTATATGCTTGGTATTCAGCGGATACCTGTTTAAGGAACGCTATAATCCTGTCCGTCTTACTATTGCTACCTATAATATTGACAAGGCTATAGAAAAAAAAACAGACGAAAAAGCAGCAGTTAAAAAAATTCCTGCGACAATAGAAATCTCGAGTATTAATGTGCATCTGCCTCTAGTTGCTGCAAAAATCACTGAAAATGGCTGGGAAACCACATCACAGGGAGTTTCCTATCTTACTTCTTCACCAACTCCTGGATATACCGGAAATAGCATTTTATATGGTCATAATTGGCCGAGTTTGTTAGGACGACTACCTCAAATAAAGCCTACTGATATCATTAAAGTTCATTATACCGATGGAACTTATAACGAATTTGTAGTGGAAAAAACTGCAGTTATAACCCCAGATCAGATCGGCATCTTGGATCCTACAACCGATAAAAGGCTTACCATATATACCTGTACTGGGTTTCTGGATTCACATCGTTTTGTTGCTGTTGCAATAATGAAGGATCCAATACCAGGAATTAATCAGTAAACACCTGAACGAACATTCTTCCATATATTCCTGCATCCATAACTCCGATTCCCACTTTGCTGTATTCAATCGATAAAATATTCGCCCGATGGCCTTCAGAATTCATTAGCCCCTGATGAGCAAGATACACATCTGGTGCAAATGCCAGATTTTCACCAACTATTTGAAAAATAATTCCTTGTTCTGAGGTTCGTTCCAATACTGTCGAACCGTCTACTTTCGAAGTATGAGCGAAAAAACCATTCTGAAACATCTGCCTGGCATAGGTGCGCGCTACTTCGCGTAGATCTTCATCAGATTCCAGAATTCTGAGGCCACGGTCGGAACGTTCCTTATTAAGTAGCTTAACCATAGTCTTTTCTGATTCGGGATCCTGATACATTTTGTTCAGCGACACCTTGAATCCTAGTTCAACTGTGTCCGAAGATTTAGGCTTGATGGTAAGGAAATTCAACGATTCCGAAATCGCTCCTCCAAAAACACCCTTTATGTTTTTTTCGAAGGACTGCGAAGCATTTACAAACACCGGTCCTGTGCGGGATGAAAGTATTTTCTCCTTTATTGTCCCGTTTACCGGCAATGAAAAAATGAGACTAATAAAAAATAAGTAAATTACACACGCATGTATAGTTGAAGGAACAAAGCGAAACATTTTATTTAAAGTTGTAGATCTAACATTTCCGAGATATTTGGATAATAGAATCAAGGTTACAATATAGATAAGCGACTCTGAAAGGAACCATGCAATAAAAAAACCGATCACATGGGCAATTCCGCGAGGCAGATCAAAATTATGATTCAGAATCGATCCAAAAAATGAATAGGTGGTGAACGATATAACCAGAGATCCCACAAATCCAAAAAGTTCAAACAAACTTTCAATAAACCCTCGCGAGCTTATAATAAAAATAACAATGGCTGCGATAAAAATTAGGTCAACTATGTTGCCTTTTATAGAATAGTTTTGAATAATGGAATCTAGCATATACAGACTAAACTTAGATACTTTTTGTTACAATGATTACTATTCATTATATCTTTTTTATGAAGCTAGGGCTATATTATAAAAATTAACTGAAAACTTGCTTAATATGACCGGAAGAACTCATGATTTAGCTGCATTTACCGCTTTAAGCTATGTAGTTGCAACACACCAGGTAGAAAATATTACTCTAGGAACCTTATTTGTGGCGTTTACTGCAAATTTAATAGGAGGCTTAACTCCAGATATAGATCAGCCGACTGCAGATTTATGGAGAAGAATTCCTGCAGGATCAATTTGGGGGCGACTGCTTTCACCAATATTAGGCGGCCACCGGCTGCTTTCACATTCAATTGTGGGCATATTTCTTTTTGGAATAGGCGTTAAATATCTACTGTATCTTATGAAATCGGTGCTGATCGTAGATATGAATATGGTCTGGTGGGCATTTATGATCGGATTTGTTTCCCACCTTGTAGCAGATACATTCACCCGTGAAGGCGTACCATGGCTTTTCCCTATTCCGATCAAGCTCGGGATTCCTCCGTTTAAATTTATGCGGATGAAAACTTCGGGAGTAATTGAAAAATTCGTAGTATTTCCTGGTCTAATATTCGCAAATGGATATATCTATTACAGTCATTATTCAAAATTTATAAACTTACTGCGGCATCACATTCGTTAAAAACTTATCTTTCTTTTTCCGAACGGTTAGAGGCAATAATGAGAATACGGCAGAGCATATCAGAATAGTCCATACTGGCATTCCCGAAAACAATATCACGATAAAGCAGAAATAACCTGCAACAGCACCAATCTTGTACGTAAATTCACGAAATGCAATATATTCTTCATTTTCGACTGCAGCATGACTATATGCAATAGCCAACAATGGTAATTTGAAGAAAGATAGAAATAGTTTATATAAAACCTCCATAATACTTAACAAAAGTGGATTCTGTACAAATGCACGGCCGAGCCAGCTGAAGAATACGGCGATAGATCCAATTTCTTCCAGTTTTTCTTTTTTCGAGGTGTCTGTTAGTGATCCGACAATATAGTTAATCACAACGACAGAAATCATTACTATAGAAAAATAGGTGCCGATTTTAAAATAATCTTTAAAGAGAAGATATAAAAGGACCGGCCAGATAATTGTAGAAATTGCTTCTTCAGCACCGCCGCCTATGAATGCCCAAAAATCATTTTTATTATGCTTATATATCCTATACATGTCTGTAAAACGGACAGTCTTTAAATGCCGCGGTTCTTTGAACCAAAAAATAAAGAATACAGAAAAGAATAAAGCAATAATGCCTACAGCATAGAATTTAATAATTCCTGAATTAACAAGGATTAAACCCCCAATAATTGGAGCAATTGCGCCAGATAAAATACTTACCGCTTCCATAATTCCAATCTCTTTTCCATATTCGTCTCTTTTCCCAAATCCGGTGAAATAAATATGATATGAATACCACCAGAACATTGCCGCGAATCCTAATAAGAAGAAAGCCACCGCATATAACTGAATTTGTATACAGATAATAAAAAGTATTAAACAAAACTGAGAAATAAGGAAGTTACTTCTGAGTCCGCCGATGGAAGCTGCTCTAGATACAATAACCACCAAAAACATTTGAATAATGGCCGTGAACATAAAGTATCCGATAGCTATCGCCATAGCAGTACGTTCACCATAGGCAAGATAGGTATTCATTATCAGTACGGGCAGAAAAAGGACAAGAAAGGATATAACAAATGTACGCAGAACAACTGCAATATAAAATGGTGTTAATTCCTTTGTTTTATGATGCGGTAAGTGAAAAAAATTAAAATGTGTCTGCACAATTTCATTGTAATAGTAAATAAAATCACTTGGCAAGTACTCTATAATTTCAGGATAGATTTGACTTTGGCAAGGAGCGCTTCCAGCTTCGTTTCGCTTTTTATAAGATAATAAGCCGGCTGCGAACGAGCTACTAAATATAAAACTTCATCATTAGGATTTAGGTTGGAAAGAATGATTATAGGTATAGCATTATATTCTGGATTGCTGCGCACCTCCTTCAGCATACTCACTCCATCCATAGTTGGCATAATAACATCAAGAAGAATCAGATCTGGTTTATCTTCACGAAGAATTTCCATACCTTCTCGACCGTTAGAAGCTTTTTCAACATAAAATCCTTCCAACGTAAATTTATCATACAAGGCATGGAGCATTGCTGCCTCATCTTCTACAACCAAAATTGTCTTATTATATGTAGTTTTCTTTGAATTGGTTGGCATGTCTCTATACCACAGTGTAGCGATTGTAAGATAGAAATGTCAAATCGAAGTTATTTTTTATTCAGTGGCAGCGTAACATAAAATGTTGAACCTTTGTTTTCTTCGGATTCAAAACGGATTGTTCCGCCAAGCTTGCGAATAACTGCCCGAACGAGGTACAAACCTAGCCCAGTTCCCTCGGTATCTTTTATACGGACATTTTGTGCACGGTATAATTTTTCAAAAATACGCGATTGTTCTGCTTTGGGAATTCCGTAGCCAGTATCAGATATCCGGATGAGTGCAGTTGATTCACCAGCATTTTTCGTTATCTCGATTTCAACAGTACCTGCCGGCGGAGTGTATTTGACTGCATTCGATAGAAGGTTTTGAAAAATAATCATAGCGATTTTCCGGTCGATATGGAAAATAATAGGTTCTGAAGGATATTTTTCTTTTATCGTTAATTTTTTTGTATCGATTATATTTTTTAGTTCAGACAGTGCCTTCTGCGAAATTGTCGCGATATCTATTTCTTCCGGTTCAAAAATAAATGTGCCAAGATCTAATCGGGACACATTTAAAAGCGCGCTGACAAGCTCTATCATGCGTTCATTGGCATGATATATTTCTTCAATATATTTCTGCTGTTTTTTGGTAAGTTTGCCTGCATCTCCAGCTGCAAACATTTCACCATACCAGTTGATGATAGATAAAGGTGTGCGCAGCTGATGCGAAGCAAGAGAAACAAACTCATTTTTTGCTTTATCAACTTCCTTTTCTTTGGTAAAGTCACGGAAAATTATGATGGCGCCAATATTTTTATCTCCAGATTTAATAGGTGTTACTGTAACCGCTGCAGGAAATCGAGTGCCGTCATGGCGAAGCCAATAATAAGGCGTGTTAATGGTAGTAATAAGTTTTCTACCCGAGGTAATGGCCTGCTCAATAAGATGCTTTTCGGCCGAGAGTTTATTCTTCATTTCATCTTCAATAGAAAGAACATCGCCGAGCTGTTTGCCTACCATTTCCCTCGACGGCCATCCGAGCATTTCGGTAGTTGATTTATTTACGAATAAAATATTTCCTTGAGTATTGGTCGCGATAATACCTTCTCCGATATTGGCAAGCAAAGCTTCGTCTTTGGCTTTTTCCTGCTCAAGTTTCTGCATATTATGGGCGAGATCGTTTGTACGCTGGCGGACCCTTTCTTCGAGCTGCAAATGAGAATGCTGCACCATATCTATCATGGTATTGAAGGAAGATTCTAGTTGTCCTATTTCATCGTTTGAATGAACAACGGCGCGCTGGTTTAGATCGCCTTCAGAAATCTGCCGTGATACGCCAATTAGTTTATACAATGGATCTATATACATTTTCATTACAATTAAAAGAAAAATAGCGAATCCTGCGAATCCGAGAGCGAGCGTAATAGTTAACAGCCGTTGAAATGCACTCGCCAAATTTTCATATGAAGACAGACGCAGCTGGCTGTTTGTTTTTTGTTCTTTGTTGAATAAAACAAATTGTCGCTGAATTTCGGTTAATACTGGCTCCGATATTGTAGAATCGGCAAACTGTTTCGTTTGAGCTGAGTTGGTACTTTCGGCAATCTCATGAATAATACCCGGGATTCCCGCCTGATAAAACCAGTCATCCTGAAGATTTTTTATAGTCTGAAGCCTTCGTGCAGCCGGATAATCTTTTTGCACCAGTTGCTTTTGCGCTGTCATGATATTGTCATACTCCTGTACCGAATTCATAAGGCTGCTTAATGATTTTTCATTCCCATAATTTAGGTAGCTGCGATATTCTGAATGGATGGTAATTATCTGTTTTTCCAGATCGCGGGAGTTTGTTTGAATAGGCAGATCATAACGAATTATATTTTGAATAGCACTCTGTGCCTCATTGATTGTTTTTTGTAACTGAATAGGAATAAGAACCAGTGGAAGAATTATTACCAGGAAGAATATAAATAGTTTGGTCTGTATCTTCATGAAAGTGATTATTTAATACCGTTATTATATATAAAAAATATATACATAATCCAGTATAGACTTTAAAAAGTTTTTTACAATATCTCAATAGTATTGTAACACGATCGTAAAGTAAGAATTACAAGTGAATATATTTTTTGGCGTATTCAAGATGAGCCATATACATCGAATGAAGAGGATGAGGCAAATTATCAAATCTAAACCATTGTATTTCATCCATCATTTCTTTTTCACCAATTTGGACTTTATCTGGATTTAGTTGTGCGGCAAAGATTATTGCCACCCAATGTGACTTATGTGATCCATTTTGGCGGATTACATTAGCCACACCAGCCATCTGTAATGATTCCGGTTCACAGCAGTATTCTTCCTTTATTTCGCGCCGGGCGGCTTCTTCAAACGTTTCTCCGAACCGCATGGAGCCGCCGCCGCAGTCCCACATGCCTTGTTCATCGCGGCATTTATGGCTTCGTTTTTGTAGAAGTAAATTCCCTTTTCCATCATGGCAATAAAAGCAGACTGTTACACCAATATAATCTATCCCTTTTTTCATGCTCTATTTAAAAAACTTTGCTTTTAATTCATTTAAAGTATTTTTATCTTTACGTTTAAGAATTTCTAATACCAATTCATTTCCCCAATAATTATCTGATAAAACCATAGAAATAAACTCATCAAAGCTTAACTCCAATACTTTTATTTTTTCTCCGGCATCTAATTTCTGATCCTGTAATTTTCGACAGTTGCGGGCGATAAAGGTATAAATTTTCCAGTCTATCTTATGCATCGGCTGGAAAACTTTAAACAATTCCCAATCTTCAGATTCTAAACCTGCTTCTTCCAACAACTCCCGTTTAGCTGTCACTAAAGGATCTTCGCCTTCTTCGCCCCTTCCGCCTAACAGTGAATAGAAGTCGTGCTTATTCGGCTGGGATTGATGAGTCATGTATATTTTTTCACCTGTGGTAGCAATAATTTCAATGGTGTTTGAACGCTTCAAGGCTTCAAATGTTTGAAAAGTTCCATCAAACATCTGCTGCTGCCAATGGTAGACATCAAAAATTATTCCTTTGAAAACTTTTTTCGCATCATCTGGAATTTTCATATCATCTAAGTGGGAATACTTCAGAGATATTAATTTGGCCAGGAAACTCTTTCCGTATTAATTCGATATCTTTTTCTTCCATTTTCCAACCAACTGCACCAAGATTTTCTTTCATATGATCAGCATTTTTCATTTTAGAAATTGAAGTTACATTTTTTTGTGAAAGCAGCCAATTTAATGCAATCTGAACTTTCGTTTTATCATATTTTTTACACAGTGAATCGATAATATCTGAATTTTTTTGTAAAAGTTCACCCTTCTCGATTGGACGGTACGCTTCTACAAGTACATCATTTTTTTGACAGTAAGATAAAAGTCCGCTGGTTTCAGGTTCTCTCTGGATAAGGTTGTAATAAACTTGATTCATAACAATTTTATTTTTTGTATATTGCTGTGCCTCTTCCAACCTCTCTTTAGCAAAATTGCTGACTCCAATATATTTAATCAGTCCATTTGCATGTAATGAGTCAAATGCTTTCATCGTTTCTTTTAATGGAACTTCCGGGTTGGGAGCATGAATAAGATAAAGATCAAGATACTCCGTTCCAATTCTATCTAATGTTGCTTTTGCAGAATTTATGACATCTTGCTCTTTTAAATGATTTTTGCCCACTTTCGAAACAATAAACAATGCTTCACGTTGAAAGTTTTTAATTGCCATGCCTACAATTCTTTCAGCCTGACCTTCGGCATAGTTTTCAGCAGTATCGATATGAGTGATTCCCATCTGAATGGCTTGTTGAAGGGCTTCGACATCGCCTTTATCATCATTTTTTGGATCACGGACTTTAGTGCCCCCCATTAACCAGGTACCAATGCCGAATTCAGGAATTTCAAATCCATTTGTTAACTTTTTTTTAGGAATGTCCATGTTATACTTTTTTTTGAATTAATAATTTTGATTAATAAATAATTCGAATTTCTGAAGTGCCATACGGCGGGGCGAAGTGGCTTCAAAATTGGCAGTATCCATTTGTCCTCGAGTTACCGTATATCCTTCGGGAATAAAAATTCTGTCCCAGCCGAATCCATTTTCTCCGCGGGGTTCGGAAGCAATTTTCCCTTTTATGATTCCAGAAAACGTATGAACTTTTGAACCATCATAAAAACCATAACACACTTCTCCGGTTGCAGAAGTGTCAGGATAATTTGAGACAAGTTTGCATAACCCCTCTGGTTTTAGTTCTTTCAAAAACCATTTGATAAAAGGCCCGGGCAGACGGCCTAGTGCATGAATGGTAAGTGAGACATCTTCAACAAGAACTGGTTTTTTTAGTGCTTTATAAGCCTCCTTAACTTTTAAGATTACGACTTCTTGTAAATCTAATGACTGAATTTCGGGCAGTTCCAGATGCTGATGGACAAGATCAATAGATACGAATTGCTTTACCTGCTCCAATTTATTCTTGTTGCTGGTGATAAATATTATTGGAATATTCATAGTGCTGCTTCTTATTCTATAACAATTTTATACCAGATACAGAGCTTTTTTTTGAAAAGATACATATTTAATACGGACCGTAATGACAATCAAATTCCTATGTATCTTATACGTATTTTACCATTTTCTTACGTTTTCCTTACAAATACTTTACTACTCTCTTATTAGCAAAGCTTACACTAAGACACGGTTCAGAGTTATTTAGTTAGGAGGTGATACGTATGAAAGAACCGTATTCTATCGCAGATGAAGAAGTAAAAGATTTCATTACACTCGCCGATGAAAAACTCATTCTTGCAAAAAGAAAACATTGGTTTGTTACCTTTTGTCCGATACTTAATACCTTGTTCATTGCAATTATACTCATTGCCACTTTGTATTTGAGTCTTCATGTATATCTGTCTTCTCTGCCATTGTTCATCAGTATTAGTTTGTTAGTTATTTCTGTGGCCACAAGCAGAATCGTGAAAGTAATTATTGGTTGGTACTGCCACATGTACATTATTACCAACCGTAGAATTATGGAGGTGAGGCATGTGCCGTTTTCTTCATACCATGTGAACGATTTGTTGCTCGACCAAATGAGAGTTGCGGAAATCGATATTGATGTGGGAACAATCTTTAACGAAATTGTGGGAAAAGGTGATGTGATTGTACAGCTGGACCAGCTTGCCCGGGAACATGCCTTCCGTTTAAGCGATGTCGCTGAGCCACGCCGAACGGCAATGTATTTGACTCAGGTATTTGGAGAACGGAGACAAAATTCTTTTACCAATACATTATACCGGTATCAGCCTAAATTCGTATTATGATTTAGATAAAGTATGTATTATTTAGTTCTCGCAACCGAATTCGGAGCACTGTTACTTATTACCCTGCTTGGGATATATGATTTGTTCTATACAAATAGCGTCCGGAAAATGAAGAAACAGTGGGGTATTTACTTTCCTCCCCTGGCGCAGAAATTGATTGTACTTAACAGCCGTATAACGCTCTTTTCTATTGTCTTTCTCGTTTTGTTAATTGCATACACACTATATACGCATACTTATTAGATTAGTCCCTAACCTCCACCTACTATAGGTCTTAATATCTTTTGACTTATTGTGTCCTTTATAGTATTCTAAAGACATGGCAGATGAAACTTTACGACCTCCACACAAACTATCAAGGCGTGAATCTTTCCCAGTAATTGCAGGAGGATTAATTGCAGTGGTTGCAGCATTAAAATCCTATGATAAACCTTCAGTAAATGCTGAAGAAGGTTCTGGGACTTTACCTCCAGCTCCAGCACCTAAAGATCAGTCATATTTAGCTGCCATAAATAAAGATGCATCAGCAGAAACTACAGTTGTTACAGAATCTGAGCTAAACAAATACTCCGAAGCGATTAGTAAGGGCGTGGAATTTTTATCAAATAGATTTAATAAAGATCTTGGACTTTTAAGCGCATCACCGATTGTTGAAAAAGACACTTACTGGCTTACTAATGATAATAAATTAGCTACAATCGCTTTAAACGCTGCAGGACAACGCGCAGATCTTGCCTTCATTTTAGAACAATCAATTGCAGCAAATGGCAATCCAACACATGGTGTAATTGAAGTATTAAACGAAACAGATGAATCAATTAATTGGCCTCTATATGGTGACAAAAAAGTTGTTAATACGTTAACCGCATCTGGTGAAGAAATCTGCTTTGATACACGAATGCCTCCCAAAGAAGGAGATACAGAAGATACTAGAACTCCCATGGATGATTGGAAAGAATACGCTGACTTAGCATTTTATGGAGTTATAGATTTACACAAGAAATCCGAATCTACCAAGGATAAAAATGTAAAAGATAAACTTTTACAAGATGCAAAAGATTTATATGCTAAAACAATGGAAAAATTTGATGAGAATGGATTTGCGGATAAAGCTTTTAACTCAACAGATAATGAGAAAAAACAATATACAACTTATAAGCTGGCTCTTTCAATAATCGCCGGAGTTGCTTTAGATGAAGAAATTAAGCAAGAAATTATTGATAGATTATTATTATCTCAAGCAATAGATGATGTAAATCAAAGTTTAGGAGGATTTACCACTTTATCTACTGCTGAAATAGCACGAGACGGCGATGCAAATGTAGAAACAACAAGTCTTGCTTTGATTGCACTTTCGAAATTAAGAGCCAAACGAATGCAAGCGTTACAAACGGCACAAAAATCACTTACTTCAACAACACCTTAAGCGTGAATATTTACTTTTTCAAATAACTAACTTAACATCTATTTTAATTCCGCATCAATTGGTTATCGTATTAGAAAAAGATTAATATTATAATTGAATAGAAATATGTTTATATTCAAAATCGGAGGGATATTTTTAACTATCTGGAAATTCTTCAAATACTTCTTCTGGCAGGTTTATACGGCAACAAAATTTGAAATATTGAATTACGACTCAAAACTCCAGATGACAAAAACTCCAAAGCAGCGCTTTATTATCTGGTCAATAATAGCAGTGATTAGCCTTGCGATAGTCTTCGGTATTCTTTCTTTAATCGGCCGATTCCTGGTTGAATACGCTCACATTTAACTCATTTCAGTTTGGATAATGGCACTTCTTATATTTCTTGCCGCTACCGCACCAGCATGGATCATTCCGGCCAAGTTTCCGGTTCGGTGATGCCGCGCCTGGCGGAATCACTCTAAATCCGCCGACTTCGGCTGGAGTTGCTGCTTGTGCTTGCTGATCTGATGCTTTATGTTCATGTTTATGCGTATGAACAACCTGGACAGGTGGTGATTGATCTTGGGGCGGAGTTTTAAACGGATCGATGCTTGATGCCGCTTTAAACTGCATCTTTTTTTCTGCCGGCTCAGCCTTCTTTTTTTCCTCAGGCGGGACAACTTCGCTTATACCGATCTCGACGCGGAACAGACGGCGTGTTGCATCAAAATTAATACTTTGAATCAACTTTTCAAACATTCCGAATGCTTCGTTTTTGTATTCAATTAACGGGTCAAGCTGTGCATACCCGCGAAGCCGAATTCCTTCGCCCAAATCTTCGATGGCGGTTAAATGTTCTGTCCAGTACTGGTCGAGGGTTGATAAAAAGATATCGCGAACAACGCTGTACCACACTGCTTTTGTGAACTTCTTTTCTTTTTCATCCCAGTCTTTTTCTACTTCCTTCTCCAGGAATTTTTTCAGCTCTTCAAACGATCGTTTGTCGATATATGGCTGAATCTGGGCGCCGAGTTTTGGGAATAAAATTTCCAGATCTTTGGAAATAATTTTTGCTTCTTCGTCTGAGATATCGACACTTAAGGCCATATAATTCTGGAGAAGCCCGGAGATTTCTTCATCGATGACTTCGAAAATTGTCTTTCTGAATTCTCCCCCATCTTTTTCAGGAAGTTTAAGAATTTTGTTGCGGAGCGTGTAAATTATTTGGCGCTGCTTGTTAAGTACATCATCGTACTCAACAAGATTTTTTCGAATGTCAAAATTGTGGCCTTCCACCTTAACCTGAGCCTGTTCAAGAGCGCGTGAGACCATGCCGTGGCTTAACGGTTGATCTTCCGGGAAATTCAATGCCGTCATTAGCCGAGAGATTTGTTCACCGCCGAAAATGCGCATTAAATCATCTTCAAGAGATACAAAGAACCGCGTATCGCCCGGATCACCCTGGCGGCCTGCACGGCCTCTTAATTGATTATCGATGCGGCGTGATTCATGGCGCTCGGTTCCTAAGACATATAATCCGCCCAGAGACACAACCTCGTCGTGCTTTTTCTGCCATTCATTACTTTCTTTCTTAAATTCTTCTGCAGATAATTTGGTTTCATCGGGTGGATTGCCTCCTAAAATAATATCCACTCCCCGGCCCGCCATGTTGGTAGCAACAGTGATGGCTCCCTTTTCTCCGGCGCGTGCGATAATCTGAGCTTCACGGATATGATTTTTTGCATTCAAAAGTTCATGGGGAATTCCTTTGACCTTTAAAAGATGCGACAAGTATTCGTTTTTTTCAATAGATGTTGTACCAACAAGCACCGGCCGCCCGGTTTTATATTGAGCGATGATGTCTTCCACCACCGCGTTGTATTTTCCTTTTTCGGTTTTATAAATCATGTCCGCATGATCGTTCCGAACCATGGCGCGGTGTGTTGGAATAACCAAAACTTCTGTTTTATAAATTTTGTGAAACTCTTCGGCTTCGGTGGCTGCGGTACCTGTCATGCCGCCAAGTTTTTCATACATACGGAAATAATTTTGCAGAGAGACGGTGGCCAGCGTTTTTGATTCTTTTTGAATGGAAACTTTTTCTTTTGCTTCAATTGCCTGATGAAGCCCTTCCGAAAATCTTCGGCCCTGCAGAAGCCGGCCGGTGAATTCGTCGACGATGATAACTTCGCCGTCTTTTACGATATATTCTTTTTCTCGTTTGAATAATGTTTCCGCTTTTAATGCGGCTTCAATATGAAACAACGATTCAAAATCTTTTTCATACACATTGTCGACGCCGAGAAGGCTTTCAATATGGCGGATTCCTTCTTCGGTAAGATTTGAGGTGCGGAGCTTTTCATCAATTACAAAATCTTTTTTGGGATCTAGTTGTTTAACAATAGTTGCATATCGGTAATATTTTGAGGTGTCTTCGCCAAACGGAGCGGAGATGATGTGCGGTGTCCGGGCTTCGTCGATCAGAACCGAGTCGGCTTCGTCGATAATGGCGTAATAAAATCCGCGCTGTACCAACTGATCCGGTGAATGGGCGCCGTTGTCGCGCAGATAATCGAATCCAAATTCGCTGTTTATACCATACGTTATGTCTGCCTGATATGCTTCTTTTCGAGGGATCGGTTTGAGATTTGCAAGACGGCTGTCGGCTGCTTCGGAATCGTTGTAAGCCGCATCGTAGATAAATGATTGATCAGAAATTATTGCCGAAGTTGTAAGTCCGAGAAAATGGAAAACCTTTCCCATCCAACCGGCATCGCGGCGCGCCAAATAATCGTTGACTGTAACGAGGTGAACACCCTTTCCGGTGAGCGCATTCAGATACAGGGCTGTTGTTGCCGAAAGTGTTTTACCTTCTCCTGTTTTTTGCTCGGCGATTTTTCCTTCATGAAGCGCAACACCTGCAATAAGCTGTACATCAAAGTGGCGCTGGCCCAATGTTCGGCGTGAGGCTTCGCGGACTAATGCATATGCGTACGGAAGAATTTCATCGAGAGTTTTTTCTTTTGATTGAATTTGTTTTTTTAATTTCTCTGTTTCCTTGACAAATTGTTCATCTTTTAATTTCCG
Organism: uncultured Gammaproteobacteria bacterium; assembly: GCA_964490875.1. Lineage (GTDB taxonomy): Bacteria > Patescibacteriota > Microgenomatia > UBA1406 > GWC2-37-13 > CAYYYG01. The sequence continues at coordinate 55,609 of CAZBEF010000004.1, read as the reverse complement.
CACTTCATCTTCCAGCGCATTAATTTCTGCAACCTTTTTCTTAATTTTGTTAATTTCGCGTTCATTAAAGTCGAAATATTTTTTTATGAATTTCAGCATAATAATTTAGTTATGAATAATACTAATCTAGAAATTATAGAGGAAGGAATACCGAAATTCACGTATGAATATTAAAAGCGACTATTACTTTTGAAAGTATTCTTGAGGAATAATAACAAGTTTTATCGCTGTAAACCTTTTTTCTGTTTCAGTTCCGGTTTTTTTAATAACAAAGTGAATCGTATCGCCTTCTTTCAGTTTCGAAAAACCGATTTTATCTAATTCTAAAGTTTTAATATCCATCAACGTCTGGTTGGTCGAATTCTCGATGTCCAGAGTATAGGTGTCTTTGTCGGTTGTCGAAACTTTTATAGAAAAGTCATCTTTATTGATTTCAGTGATTTTGCCCGAAAGAACCGCATACATTTCATCCTGATAAATGTAATTGGCGTCGATTGTTTTATCCAAGATTGGTCCGGTGACAATTATATATACACCTACTTTAAGATCGACAGCTTTAATCTCCTTTTTTGTCGTGCCGATTTGATATACCTGAGTTAAATCGGGATCCACCTTTACTTCATATACTTCATCATCGGCATTTTTAATAGAGATTGTATTGCCTTTTATTACAGTAATTCTGCCTGCAATTGCTTTCTGATTTTTTTTACGAAGCTCGGCTACTTTGGTGGCGATTTTTTCTTTTATATCGCTTATCTCTGTTTTGGTTACTTCTGCAGAAGGTGAGGCTTCGGCTGCGGCAGATGGTGATGCATCTTTCTGCATTCCCTGTGCATATACCGTAGTGCCGCTTACCAGAACTGCAGTTAAAGCAATTCCGCTGATTATCTTATTAATTTGGATGTCTTTCATTCTTCGTCAAGATAGTAAACTTTTAAATCCCGCTCAATTCCAGAGCCTGTTTGCTTGGCTGGATAGGCTGTTACCGTAATAACATTTTCACCAAGGGCTAGACTGAACTTCTGAGAAAATTCTTCTTTATCATTGGTGAATGTTAGTGTAGAAAGTGCCGACTGAATAACGATCAGGCTATTGACTGGTGCTTTTCCTTTTATAGTTACCGAATTTGCCGGAGCGATACTGCCGTCTTCAGGCTCGGAAATTTCCAGTGTAGAAGACTGCATAGACTTTGCCGTTACAGATGGTGTTATATTTAAAGTATGAGAAATGGGGGTTACTTTTTTGGTATCTTTACTGCGTGTTTTGAGAGTTACTCCGATTGCGAATATTAAACCCAATCCGACTCCCAATAAAATAGCAATGACTGTTTCTTTCTTCATATCGATTCAATTATAAACAATTTAAATGCAAAAAAACAAGATAGTTCAATTCGTATAAAGTCTATTAAAGATTATTAACTACTGATAACTGATTGTAACGTTTTTGGAATTTCGTTTATTAGATTTTCGTTATTATACCAGTATCCCATTTCAGAAGAAAGCCGGTCCGCTGATTTCTTTAATAAATACGATGCTATTACTGCAGAATCTACCGCGTTATTTTTTGCAAACAATGCCGTACATAAACCAGCGAGTATATCGCCGGTACCTCCTTTGGTAAGCCCTTGGTTTCCTCCTTTTATAATATAAACATTAGTACCGTCTGAAATAATATCGAAAACTGCCTTTAATAAAATTACTGTTTTATATTCTGCGGCAGTTTTTTTGACAATTTCAATTTTTTCCTCTTCTTTTTTATCGCTTATTTTAATTTTGAAAAGTCTTTCGAACTCCAGTTGATGAGGTGTTATGAGAGGTGGAGTTTTCATGGCCTTTAACCATTGAGGATCCATCATCTGCAGTGCACCTGCATCTAAAACAAATCGTTTTTCTGGATACTGTTCCAATAAACATTTCGTGATTTCCTGAGTCAGTTCGGCTTCATCTTTTAATTCTAAAATTTCAGAAAACTTTAGACTTCGGACTTCGGACTTCGGACTGACTTCGCTCCGTATCATTCCCGGCCCGATAAGCACCGCGTCATCTTCTTGAATATATTCTGGAATTTTTATACGGGAGATAATTATTCCATTGTGGTATTTCTTTTTGGTTTCAAATAAAATCTGATTGTTTTCTTCGGTTGACGCAAAATGGACAATGTCGACAAAATGCGAGGCCACTTCGGCCGCCCAGATTGCCGATGCATGAAATAACGATGATCCACCAATGACTAGAATTCTTCCATTCTGTCCTTTATGCGAATTTTTTTCCGGAATGTTAAGCTTTTGGATGAACGACGCTGCCGATGAATTATTTGATGTTTGTATTTCCATAATTTTCTTTGTCTTCCTGAGGGACCGCGTTTGACACGTGACCGAAGGATCCAGAAAATACTGGATTCTTCGCTTCGCCGAGTCTGACTCGGCTTCGCTCAGAATGACACACTCGTCATCCCGAACTTGCTCGCCTCGACGAAGTCCAGCGAAGTCGGGTTTCGGGATCCCATTATAATAAATTATGATGACATACAAGTATATACCATATCAGCACATGTTATAATTCTACAATATGTCAATGAGCCATAATGATCTTAGAAAAATAATTAAAACTTTTTGGGAAGAATCACCGCGGAATCACAAGGAAATTCCACCTGCTCCACTTGTTTTGAAAGAAGACCCGACAACACTTTTCACCAGTTCGGGGATGCAGCAGCTCGTACCTTATCTGATGGGAGAAGAACATCCTCTGGGAAAAAGAGTGTATGACATCCAACCATCCATACGGACACAAGACATTGAAGAAGTTGGCGACAACCGGCATGATACATTTTTTGAAATGATCGGCAACTGGTCGCTCGGTGATTATTTTAAAGCCGAACAGCTACCGTGGGTCTGGGAGCTCTTCACCAAAAAGATTGGATTTCCCAAAGAAAAATTATATGTGACGATTTTTGAAGGAAATAATTCGGTGCCCAAAGACGAAGATTCAAAAACAATCTGGAAGAAACTTGGCGTGCCCGATGATCATATTTTTGAATACGGTGTAGAAAAAAACTGGTGGTCTCGTTCAGGAACTCCGGAAAAGATGCCGGCCGGTGAAATTGGCGGACCGGATTCTGAAGTGTTTTACGATTTTGGAACTGCGCATGATACAAAGTTTGGAAAAGAATGCCACCCCAACTGCGACTGCGGACGTTTCATGGAAATCGGCAACTCGGTTTTTATTCAGTACAAAAAAATGGCAAATGGCACACTGCAGGAGCTTCCCCAGAAAAATGTAGACTATGGCGGCGGGCTGGAAAGAATATTAGCTGCGATAAACAATACGCCAGATGTTTTTGAGACTGCTGTTTTTTCTAAAATTATTTCAGCAGCTGAAAAAGTAACTGGCAAAAAATTTGAAGGCGATCATAAACGATTAATTCGAATTATTGCCGATCATATAAAAACCTCGACATTTTTAATTAAAGAAGGAACAACACCGTCTAATAAACAGCAGGGATATATTCTGAGAAGATTGCTGCGGCGTGCGGCAATTAAAATGAAAGCGCTAAAAGGTTCGTTTCATCCGAATGACTTTTCCGAAATTACAACATCTGTGATTCAAACATATGAAGGAGTTTATTTTGAATTAAAAGACGAACCGCATATTACATCGATAATTGGCGATGAGATGAAACGGTTTGGTGCAAGTTTGGACCGCGGCTTAAAAGAAATTTCAAAGATTCAAGAAATCGACGGAAAGAAAGCATTCGATATTTATCAGTCTTTTGGATTTCCTTTTGAACTTATCGAAGAACTGGCAGTTGAAAAAGGACAGAAGATTGATCGTGAACAATTTTATGCAGAATTCCAGAAACATAAAGATCTTTCCCGGACTGCATCGGCCGGAATGTTTAAAGGAGGCTTGGCTGACCATTCTGATCAAGTACTGAAATATCACACTGCAACACACTTAATGCATCAGGCCTTGTTTGATGTGATGGGCGAAGACATTCGACAGGAAGGGTCAAATATTACGGGAGAAAGATTACGGTTTGATTTTTATTCTTCAAAAAAACCGGAAAAGGAAGATGTTGAAAAAGTTTCTGCGATTATCAATAAAAAAATTGAAGAAAAACTGCCAATGCGGTTTAAAATCATGCCGAAAAATGAAGCTGTCAAAGTTGGCGCCCGGTCTTTCTTCAAAGAAAAATATCCGGATCAAGTGAAAGTGTATTATATTGGGGGTGAGGATGATAAGCCACAGACTGCATATTCAAAAGAGTTCTGCGGCGGCCCCCATGTGAAAAACACATCTGAAATTGGTAAAATAGAAATTTACAAATTCGAAAAAATCGGCAGTAATCTATACAGATTTTATGCCCGATAATTTAAAGTTATTGCGAGGAACGAGAGTGTATGAGTGACGAAGCAATCCCATTAAAACCTAACCTACGGAATGTTGGTAATAGGATTGCTTCGTCGCTTCGCTTCTCGCAATGACGTAATTGCATATATGAAAAAACCATTTGCCACATTTCCCGACTTTGATAAACTCGACATTCGTGTTGGTGAAATAAAAGACGCAAAAAAACTAGAGAATTCAAAAAAACTCATCGAACTCACTGTAGACTTCGGTGAAGATTATGGAACAGTTTCAATACTGACAGGTATGGCACTCTACTATGATCCTTCTGTTTTCATCGGCAAAAAATATTTATTCCTCGCCAACCTCGAACCAAAACCGATGGCTGGAAAAGTTTCCAACGGAATGATAATCACGGGAGATGAAGATTCTAAACCCGTATTGATCGAGGTCAGCAGCGAATTAAAAAATGGACTATTAATACGCTGAAAATAAAATTACTTTTGACAACGCCTGCTCCGTACGCTATATTTTTAGAGTTGTAAATTTCTTCATACCTATGGCATCCATAAAAAGAAAGAAGAGAGTAGTTGATGAATCAGATACTGATTCTGACTTTTCAGATGAAACAGTTGCTGCAAATAATCAACCTATGTATATTCAAAAAAATCCAAACTATATTTTAATTCTTCTTTTGATGGCCGTTTCTTTTTTTGCAGGATATTTACTCATGAAAACAACATCGCTTCAAAAATCATTGACTGATGCCAAAGCAGCTCAAGGAACTGGGACAACTCAGCAACAGGCTCCTCCAACAACAGTATCTATTGATAAAGTGAAACCGTTATTTGCCGACGGATACATTCATTTTGGCGATAATAAAAATAAAGTTTTGATTGTTGAAATTACCGATCCGAGCTGCCCTTACTGCCACATTGCCGGCGGGCATAATCCGGAACTCAGTAAACAAGCCAACTTTCAGTATGTGTCCGATGGCGGACAATATAATCCTCCAGTAACAGGAATCAGGCAGTTAGTCGATGAAGGAAAAGCCAGTCTGGCAATTCTTTACGGCACAGGTCATGGCAATGGGAGACTGGGAATGGAAGCGTTTTACTGTGCTTATGAAAAAGGTGATTTCTGGCCGGTACATGACAAATTAATGACCAATGAAGCATACACACTATTAAATGACACTGTCAAAAACGATAGAGCTCAGTCTCAGAAGCTTGTAGATTTCCTTGCAGATGTTACCGATGCCGGTGCAATGAAATCATGTTTGGATAGTGCTAAATATGAATCAAAGCTGACTCGCGATGAACAGGAAATTGATCCAGGTCTATCATTCCAGGGAACACCGCATTTCGTAGTGAATGATAAGATAGTCAACGGTGCACACGATTTCAAAGATATTAAATCAATCGTCGATCCATTACTTTAATTCATATTTCTTCCCTGTCATTCTGAGCGATTAGCGAAGAATCCAGCACTACGTTTTATTCTGGATCCTTCAGTTCCCGCGTCAGACGCGGACCCTCAGGATGACAATAAAAACATTAGAATGATTCAAGTATAATCTTCTTATGCATCATAAAATCACTTTCACTGAAGCTGGTTTGGAAAAATTTAAGAAAGAGTACGAAGAATTAGAATCTAAACGCCCGGCAGTTGTTGCCGAATTATCCCGCGCCCGCGACATGGGCGACCGCAGCGAAAACGCCGCATATAAATCGGCTAGGCATCAGCTTTCTTCATTAGATAGAAGACTTAAGCATTTGAAAAAGATAATAGATAACGCGCAGGTAAAGACTTTAACTCATACCGATTATGTAGAAATAGGCCATACCGTGAAACTCCAGATAGATGATACAACTATAGAATATACAGTAGTTGGAGGATACGAATCTGACATTCCAAACGGCCGAATTTCATGCCATTCACCAATCGGCAAATCCTTGCTTCATAAAAAAATCGGCGACACCTTTTTGGTCCACGTCCCCGCTGGTAAAAAAGTATTTACTGTATTAGACATAATAAATTCTTAACTAAAAATTTGGCAGATGGCAGAGCGGAGGGCTCCCATCAGCGCGCAATGACCGTTAAGGTTGCAATCCACCATTGGAAGAACACAAGACAGTACCTTTTCAGGCTGCCAACTCTAGAGCATTACTAAATGAGCACTGATGGGAGGAGCGATGACAGAATCTGCCAAATTTTAAAGTAAGGTTCTAATTCAAATGATATACTTCATATATGAAAACAGACCGCGTTCAGCAAATAGAAAAAATTTACGAAGAAGTTGTAAATTTTAAAGAATCCCCACTCTACCAATACCGCATTCAAAACAACTACAAACCCGTTATCGGCGAAGGCGACCCATACTCACCTATCATGTTCATCGGTGAAGCGCCGGGCAAAAACGAAGCCATTCAAGGCCGCCCATTCTGCGGCGCCTCGGGCCGGTTGCTCGATGAACTTCTTAAATCTATAGATGTCGATAGACAGAAAGTTTATATTGCTAATGTAGTGAAAGACAGGCCGCCCGAAAACCGCGATCCTACCCCGAAAGAAATAGAACTCTATACCCCATTTTTGGACAGACAGCTCGAAATTATTCAGCCGAAAGTTATCGTAACGTTAGGCAGATTCTCAATGACTTATATAATGATAAAATTTGGATTAGAAGATAAATTACAGTCCATCAGTGTCATTCATGGACAGGCTTTCAAAACAAAAGCTCAATATGGAGAGATGTATGTTCTGCCATTATTCCACCCCGCCGCAGCACTATATATGGGATCAAAAAAGAAAATGTTGATAGATGATATTCAAAAAGTAAAAAAATATATTAAAATCTGATCAATAATACTTCTTACCGTTCTTTAGCATTATCTTAAACTCCACTTTACCTTCTATAGATATATTAATTTTATGGCAACATCACAAAATAACATTATCAAAATTCACGGGAAAGATTATATTACGGTAGCTGGTCGTGTTCAAATGGCGCATAAAAAAGGAAAGCCACTTTCTATTATGACCGAAGTTCTGCCGGTTCAGAATCAGGTTGTAGTTCGTGCAACGGTAACAACAGATAAAGGGACATTTACGGGGATTTCTGCGGCCAATCCAAACAAAATGATAGAAAAAATTTCACCATTTGAAGTAGCCGAAACTTCGGCAGTGGGAAGAGCGTTGGGATTTGCCGGGTTCGGAGAAATGGAAAGCATTGCAACTGCGGAAGAAATTATTCATGCCGGAATAAAAGGCGGAAGCTCCGGTCCGGAAGAATCTATCTGTACCTGCGGAACAAAAGGACGTTTTCATGCCAAAGACTGCCCTGCAAGACTAATTCAAGGGAAAGAATAAAATTTATTTACCCGTTTGTTTACCTGAGATAATAGAATTAACTTTATCCCATAAAGGAGTACCATTTGATATTGGTAATTCCAGATATGAAACTTCAAAACCATCCGATATAAAAGTGCTTATTTGATCTTTTGTGTTTTCTGTCTGATCTAATAAACGTTGATAATAATTTTTTTGTGAATTACCGGAAATGCCAAAATAACGCACTTGTTCAACTACAGGTTTTCTATTTATATATTTAATAATTGGCGCAAATAGTCCAAATGTAAGTCCGGGTTCGAAAACAATATTATATTGTACTCCTCGCATAACATTGGGTAAAAATGCTCGTACAAATTTTTTAGATATTTGATAATCTCCCTTTTTATTCTGGACCATTTCATTACTTCGTCTTACACCATTTAAACTTTCTTCTAAAAACCCGATATCTTCTTTTGAAAATCTCAATAAGTCTTTAGAATGAAAGTGGAAAATTCCAGCAGCATTTAATTGAACATCCTTACTAGCAGGCTGAATAAGTGGGCTGTCATCATCAAAAGATGGTTGAACTTTCGATCGACCTCCTAAAATTAAGGGTAGTACTTTATATTTACCTGGATTTAATGGATCCTTAGTAACCGTCCACGATGATTCTAAACTATCTTTCTCTACCCATTTTGCTCCATCAGTAATACGCTTTTGAAAGTCTGGTAGCATAAAATAAGCTGCTTCAGCTTTTGATGCAATAATCTCAGGAATACTTTCAGACATATTAAATACAAGATTATATCAATAATTATATTTTTGTGAAGTGACACCACGGGAGTTCGAATCCCGGTTTGCTTTTTTGGAAAATATAAAAAAGTGATGTAATGATTGATGCCGTTTTAAAAGTAAGGTTTCAAGCTAAAGACTGCCCTGCACGATTACTTCAAGGGAAGAAATAAAATTATGCTATATTATTCTATAATAATATGTCAGAGTCTGAAAATGCGGGATTGGTGATTGTGTCATCTGTGGCAAGAGAAAAAAAAGTGAAACTACCTCCTTTAATTCAGGATGCTCGTGAAAATCCTCTTCTTTCTATTAAAACTGCTGAAGGTTCTGTGTATATAAAACCTGCCGCAATGCCCTATACGAAACGGCATATGTTGATCGTACCTGATCTTGCAACTAAAGAAGATACACCAAGTGTTACCTCCACCCCCGACGCTTTACTTGGAAAAACATTTCATGCCGCTTGTGATATTGCAGGGTATTATACAAAAAGCCATAATATTCAGGAAATAGATATAGGATTCAATTATTCTCCGTACGAAGATAAAAAACATATTGCTACCCAACAAAGAACACTCCATGTTCATGTTGTCGGATTTGATAGTGAAGAACTGGATTATAGGATAACACGATCAGAGGCTTTAAAGCGCCCAGATTTAAAAACGAAAGTAAGTGAACCTTTATCTAATCTGGCATCAGAACTTATATACCAGCAAGTTCTTCCTATAATCCAAGGAAAATTTTCTAATTTTTTTAGAGAAAATTTTGAAATTTCAGAAGACAAAAGACATTTTACATTACAAATGAAAAACGGATTGAATACACTTAATCATCCAGATTTTCCAGCTTTTTTAAAATTATTGCATGCGGAAAGTCAAAATGTATATAACGAAATTGCAAAGTGCTTCTTAACATCTGATATACAAACTGATAATTTTTTAGAAGGAGACGATGGCAGATATGAACTTTTATCACAACAGGAAAGGAATAAAAGAATTGCAGAATACTTGGCGCGCAACCCTAATCTTTCAGAATCGTCCAAGAGAATATTGTTATTACTTTCCGGATCCGCGAAAACTACGCAGGAAGTAATTCAAAGGAAAGAAGAACAATTAGGCAGGGCTTTATCTGAAGCTGAAAGAAAACAAGAACTGAATCGTTTTATGGCAATTAAAAACTTTGCATACGCTACAGTTATTTCAGGTAAAAAAACGGGTGAAGATATGCGGTGGAGTTTCGGAATGGATCCGGCTATTTTTTCTACGCGTGATATTCTCCAAGCTTCTCGTTCTCAAATCAAGTTATTTGAAAGGAATCCTGGTGAAAGTTATGATCAATCTACACTTGAGAGAGTCGCTTCTATGGAGTCAGACTTAACAGATTACTTACTTAAAGAAAACCCCGAATATAGAACACAGATTACTAAACATGATTAATATGTGACCCCACGGGAATTCGAATCCCGGTTTGCAGGATGAGAACCTGCCGTCCTAGGCCACTAGACGATGGGGCCAAAAAATCCTACATATTTTTAACGTACAAACATATCTTTAGAGCTATAAAATCTTCTTATTCAGGTTGACATCAATAAAGGAATACTGTAATATTGTACCAGTTGTCCCCTATTTGAGCAATGATAACGAACGGGACGTTTTTTTTTGGTCTATATGAAAAAAATTCAACTCACAAAATCAGGTTTTCACAAAATAAAACAGGAGCACGAGGAAATGAAAAAGCAAAAACATCCAAAGGCTATAGAGCGCCTGCAGAAAGCCCGCGCCATGGGAGATTTATCTGAAAATAGCGAATATACTTCTGCAAAAGATGAATTGGCCTTTGTCGAAGGAAGGCTGGCTGAGCTTGAAAATATTTTGAATAGCGCTGAAGTTATAGAAGAGCTTGCCGGAAAAGACGGAATTGTAGAGTTAGGATCGACAGTTTTAATGGCACATGCTGTAGACAACAGTCATACAGAATATATGATTGTCGGTGAATTTGAAGCAGATCCTCAGCAAAAAAAACTTTCTCATACTTCCCCAATCGGAAGTGCTCTTATTGGCAAGAAAAAAGGCCAGAGAGTAAAAGTAAAAGTCCCTGCAGGAGAAATTGAATACATCATTATCGATGTGAAAAAGTGACGACCGTTATCTGATAGTAGGTCGTCATTCCCGCGAAGGCGGGCTTTAGTCCCGCAAAGCGGGAAATCTATAAAATTTACTTCAGTTCCTCTTGCAATTTCTTCTTGCTAGGATAATAATATTTTATTTGGAATTTTGTGTCATCCTGAGCGGAGCGAAGGATCCAGAATGATTATATAGATTCTTCGGTCGTTACACTTCCTCAGAATGACATTACTAAAAACATGATCTGGGTTGATAGGGAAGCAAAAATCATTGCCGAACGAAAATTAAAACTCGAATGGGTTGACGACATGAAAACACCATCGGGCCGCATTCACGTGGGCTCACTGCGCGGCGTGGTGATTCATGATCTCATGTATAAGGTTCTGAAAGAACTTAACATTCCTGTTAAATATACGTATATATTCAACGATCTTGATCAGATGGACGCAATTCCTTCGTACCTTGATTACGATAAATGGGAAAAATACGCTGGCATGCCCCTATGCAACATTCCTTCTCCCGAACCTGGCGCTTCAAGTTTTGCGGAATATTACGCCAACGAATTTCAAAAGGTTTTTGAATCCATTAACTGCCACCCGGAAATTCGCCGTTCTTCTGAATTGTATAGATCCGGGAAAATGAATGATGTGATAAAAGAGATACTAGACGCAACTCCAAAAATTCGTGAAATTTTCTTACAGGTTTCAAAAGCTACCAAGCCAGATGATTGGTATCCATTTCAAGTGATTTGCGAGAAATGCGGCAGAAATGGCACCACGTATACCTACAAATGGGATGGTGAATTTGTGTACTACAAATGCAAGCCGGATATGGTGAATTGGGCTCAGGGCTGCGGACATGAAGGAAAAGTCTCGCCATACAATGGAACGGGCAAACTGCACTGGAAGTTAGACTGGCCAGCCCACTGGAAGAAAATCGGCGTGACAATTGAAGGTTCCGGCAAAGATCATATGTCGGCTGGCGGATCATATGATTTCGCCAGTGCCGTATGTAAAGAAGTAATAAATTATCCGACGCCGTATGCTCTGCCGTACGAATTTTTCAACATTGCCGGTAAAAAAATGTCATCTTCAAAAGGATTAGGCGCAACTGCTGTTGAATCGGCTAAGATATTACCACCTGAACTTTTGCGATTCCTTTTAGTCCGCACACCAAACGGAACCGCGATTGACTTCAATCCATTCGGTGACACTATTCCTAATTTATTTGATGATTATGACCGATGTCTAACTGCATATATGGATAAGCTGGAGAATAAAGTACCAATTGGTAAAGAAGGTGAAGTGATTTTGGATTTTGCCCGGATTGCACAATTATCCGAAGTGCGGCCATTGCCGACAAAGAGGATGTATCTGCCGCGTTTTAGGACGATTGTAAATTTTCTTAACAGCAAAGCAGATATTCATGATCTTTTTGAAAAACATAAAGGAAGTCCATTAACTCCAGAAGAAAATGAGATGCTTACTGAGCGGATTGAGTACGCGCAGAAATATCTCAAAAATTATGCCGGAAAAGATGAAAAAGTTGTTTTTAACAAATCCGTACCAAAAAGCCTCAATCTTACGAACATACAAAAAATCTTTATTACTGAATTAAATAATCTATTATTAAAAGAATCTGCGGCCGACCGTGAATCGGTTCAGCAGATGGTTTTTGATGTTTTAAAGAAAAATAATCTGAAACCAAAGGAAGTTTTCCCAGGGTTTTACCGATTATTAATCAGTAAAGAATTTGGTCCGAAAGCTGCCGATTTGATTTTGGAATATGGTTTGCAAAAAACAACCGCTCTTTTTTCTGCCGCTTTATCAAATACAAAAGAACAAGCACCTTTGAAAAAAGAAAAGAAAGGTGGATTCCCCACAATTACTGACCCATCTATTTTCTCAATTAATAAAGAAGTTACTGCAAAATTCCCTTCTGTTTCGATTGGCATTGCGATTATAGAAGGTGTAACCATAACAAAAGAAAATGAAGAATTGAATGCATATGTAGAAGAATTTGAGAAGTCTCAAAGCAATCTGACAAATGAAATCATAAGCGCATACCCCGAAGTTCAGAGTTACCGAAAACTTTATAAGGAAATGAAGATCGACTGGCATTCTCGAAGGCCTTCGCCGGAAGCATTGTTGCGGCGTGTTTCACAGAAAAAACCACTGTATAAGATTAATACGTGTGTAAATGCATATAACCTTATTGTGATGAAACATAGGGTTTCGGTGGGCGCATTCGATCTAGACAAAATTCAATTCCCGACAGAACTAAAATTCCCTGTCGAAGGCGATGAAATACTGCTTTTGGGTGATAAAGAACCAACAAAATATAAAACAACCGAACTAGCATATTTTGACAAGCAAGGTGGATATAACATTGACTTTAACTATCGCGACGCCCAGCGGACTGCGGTAACATCAGAAACTAAAAATCTGTACATAAATGTTGATGGAATTTATGATATTACGAGAGATAAAGTTGAGCAGTCCTTACAGGAAACTATCGAAAATATTCTCCATTATTGCGGCGGCAAGCTTAAGCTAGCCGGAATCGTCCAAGGTTGATCTCAACTAAAATCTCTTGCAAATAAATAATCCCTACTTTATAATCTAATATGGTTACCTCTCGCAAGTTCACACGAGAACTGGCAGAACTTCATGCTCATTTAGCTCCATCTATTTCGCCGCCCATATACTGGCACCTTGCCCAAAGTGAAGGATATAAAATGCCTAAACGCGAATATCGTGAATTTGTAGACTATCTTCTCCTTTCACCCGAACGAAAAATGACTTTAAAAGAGTACCTGGATGAAATATATCATCCTATTTTAGACAAACTTTCATCTGGTGCACCTGCTCTTGAAAAATGTGTCTATGAAAGCTTAAGCGGAGCCTACCGGTCTAACAATATCACCCTTCTTGAACTTCGCGGCAACCCCATGAAACACAATCATGATGGTGAAGTGGACCTAGATCATGCTATTATGGCCATGCTTCGTGGTATGGATAGAGCCCTTCTTGAGTATCCCAGACTTAAGTCCGGCCTTATTTTCTGTCTTGATAGACAGTTTCCAGTTGAAAAAAATGCCATTATTGTCGAAAAAGCTATAAAATATCACCGCCGCGGCGTGGTGGGGATAGATTTTTCAAACTATAATCCGGGCGGATTCTACTTTAAAGATTATGTTGAATTAGTAGAAAAAGCCCGTGCTGCCGGACTGAAAGTAACTGCCCATACGGGCGAAACACCAGATACAAACGATATGTGGGATTGTGTGAAATATATTAATCCCGACCGGATCGGTCATGGAATTTTGGCGGCATATGATAAAAAACTGATGAAAGAGTTAGCCAAACGAGGCACCGTGCTTGAAGTGTGCCCATTAAGTAATCTGATGACGAAAGCTGTTAAAGACGACAATGAAGTGAAATTTATATTACAGACGCTTGCGGCAAATGACGTGAAATTCTGCATTAATACCGACTGGCCGGAAATGATTAAAGATGCCCATCTTACCAAACAATATGAATATATTCTGGAACATAAAATGCTGACCGAAGAACAGATAGACAGGTCAATTCAATGCGGGTTCGATGCGAGCTTTATAAATTTACCGAATAAAGATGAAAACCTTTACCTCTGAAAAAATAGTCGGCCGGGGAATTACATTCGATGATGTTCTGTTGGTTCCGGGCTACAGCGACTTTTCACGTTCTGATATTTCTTTGAAAACCAAACTTACTAAAAATATTACACTTGATATCCCGTTTGTATCTGCGCCGATGGATACCGTGACAGAAAGTAAACTGGCAATCGCACTTGCCCAACTGGGTGGAATTGGAATTATTCACCGAAATCTGACGATTGAAGACCAAGTTGCCGAAGTTAAGAAAGTGTTAGATAAAAAACTTAAGGTTGGCGCTGCAATTGGAGCAAATACTGGTTTTGAAGAACGTGCAAAAGCTCTTATAGAAGCCGGCGCGACAGTAATTGTTATCGACTCTGCGCATGGATATGCAACTCCGATTATTGAAACCATTAAATATATCAAAAAAAATTATCCAAAGACGGATATCATTGCCGGAAATATCGCCACATATGAAGGCGCCAAAGCTCTTATAGAAGCCGGAGCGGATGGGCTGCGCGTTGGAATGGGGCCAGGGGCAATTTGTACGACACGGATTATTTCCGGAATGGGAGTGCCGCAGATTACGGCATTGTTTGACACATGTAAAGCCGGAAAAGAGTTTGGTGTGCCCATTATTGCCGACGGCGGTATAAAATACTCTGGCGATATGGTGAAAGCATTTGCCGCCGGCGCTTCGGCGGTTATGATGGGAAGTTATTTTGCCTCCTGCGAAGAATCGCCGGGCGAAGTGAAAGAACTAGACTCCGCCCATGTGCCGCTGAGATTTCAAAGTATTTTTAATGATAAAAGCAAAACATATAAATTTAAGTCGTATCGAGGAATGGGATCGATAGGAGCAATGCAGAAAGGCGCTGCGATTAAATCCGAAGATGAATTTCACGGAAAAAATTATAAAGACCGCGTTCTTGTTGCCGAAGGTGTAGAAGGTTTGGTGCCGGTGAAAGGTACGGTAAAAAGTTTGATAGATCAGGCTGTTGGCGGAATAAAGTCGGGGATGTATTATGTCGGCACAAAGACAATTTCCGAACTGCAGGAAAAAGGAACGTTTATACAGATTACACAGGCATCGCTTACCGAAAGCCATCCGCACAGTTTGCTTATTACGAATCCCGGTGAGAATTATAAGTAAATCAGGCGTCATTGCGAGGAGTGTGACTGACGAAGCAATCTTGATATAATAGATATTGTGATCTAGAATACAGGAAAGCGCATCGCAATCGCCTATAATATTCCCATTATCAATTGAAATGGGAAGAAGGTGAATATATGGCAAGCATAGAAACAATGAAATTTAGACCACAAATTTTGGAAGCACCAAATAAAGTGCCTACCCAAGGAGAAATAGATACATTTTCACCATTAAAAGCAGCCGAAGTAGCAGTTGCTAATACAGGACCTGGGCAAGATTACGCGCCATACGGTAAAATGACAGAAACAAAAGATAAACCTGTTGTTGTTCAACAAAAAAATGGCGGAAATAGTTTTCAATTAGGTACAGCATCAGAATGGCAACCTGAAGCATAATAAATAAATGATCATAATCATAGACTTCGGATCACAGACATGCCATTTAATTGGCCGCCGATTGCGTGATATGGGTATAGAAACCCGTATTATAGATCCGGAACATGCTCTCGAAGAAATTAAAACCCACAAACCTGCAGGCATAATCTTCTCCGGCGGACCATCTTCTGTGTATGAAACAGGAGCTCCATGGATAGACAAAAAAGTTTTCGACCTTAACATCCCCATTCTCGGCATCTGCTATGGCTGGCAGCTTACCGCCCACTTGCTGGGAGGCAAAGTAATTTCCGGGCACAAAGAATACGGACCGGCGAATTTAAAGATAGACAGACCGGATCCTTTATTTACCGGCGTCGAAAGTTATTCCCGCGTTTGGGTGAGTCACGGTGATACGGTAGTTACCATGCCGGATGGATTTGAGATGACGGCAGAAACCGAAACAGTCCATTTCGCAGCTGCAGAAAACAAAAAGAAAAAAATATTTGCTGTCCAGTTTCATCCAGAAGTTGAACATACGGTATACGGAACAGACATTCTCAAAAATTTCGCCACTGTGGTATGCGGAATTCAGACAAAAACA
Organism: uncultured Gammaproteobacteria bacterium; assembly: GCA_964490875.1. GTDB lineage: Bacteria > Patescibacteriota > Microgenomatia > UBA1406 > GWC2-37-13 > CAYYYG01. The sequence continues at coordinate 39,250 of CAZBEF010000004.1, read as the reverse complement.
CACGAAATCTCCATCGAAAAAATTATTGAAAAAATTCACTTCAAAGTGGGCGATTCAAAAGTAATCTGTGCCGTTTCCGGAGGTGTAGATTCTACCGTAGCCGCAGCTCTTTTGGGGAAAGCCATCGGTAAGAACCTCTACCCTGTTTATATAGAATCCGGACTCATGCGCACCGGCACAGCCGAAGAAGTAAAACAGATTTTTCAGAAACTGCTCGGTATAAATCCTGTTATCGTAGAGGCGCGCGAACTATTTCTTAAAAAATTGAAAGGGCTTGAAGATGCCGAAGATAAACGAAAAGCTATCGGAAAACTGTATATTGACTTATTTATGAAGGAAGCAAAAAAGATTAAAAATGTACAATTCTTGGCGCAGGGCACCATTTATTCCGATGTAATCGAAAGTAAAGGCTCCAAAAAAGCCGACAAGATAAAATCGCATCATAACGTAGGAGGCCTGCCGGAAAAAATGCACCTAAAACTTATCGAACCGCTGCGGGAGTTTTATAAAGATGAAGTTAGGCTTATCGGACGAAAAATAGGACTGCCGCATGATGTAGTTCAAAAACAGGTTTTCCCAGGCCCGGGGCAGGCTATTCGAATTGTCGGGGAAGTTACACCCGAACGCCTTGCCATGCAGCAGGCTGCCGATGCCATAGTAATAGATGAAATCCGAAAAGCAGGGTTGTATGAAAAAGTGTACATGAGCTTCCCTATTATGACGAATACGGTGTCTACATCGGTAAAAGGTGATGCAAGACAGCTTCTAGAAGTGGTTGCATTGCGGGTGATTGAGTCTAAAGATGTTATGACAACCGATTGGGCAAAGCTCCCTTATGATCTACTCGCGAAAATTTCCTCACGAATAGTAAACGAAGTACCGGGCGTCTCAAGAGTAGTCTACGACATAACCACAAAACCTCCAGCCACTATGGAGTGGGAATAATTAATTTATTCAGTTTCTTTTCCGCTGATTCTATCAATTGCTGTTTCAAAACCTACAATTCCATGAGCCGCTAAAAATATACCAGTTAATTCTTCTCCAATATTAATTCCTCTCTTATTCGCTTCTACTATTAATGCACCGGCCATTATCATACCAAATGCCGCACCTCCAACTTGCGCATAATCTGCCACCTTACCTAATACAGTGTATATTTTTTCTTTATTCATAGTATAATTTTGTATATAAATGAGTATATTATTATATCAAATAATAACATCATTTCTATCTTATATAAGTAAGTGCGCTTAAGTTAGCTTTCCCAACTAGGCAAAACTTCCTTATGAATTTCAGGGCAAAAATCCCTTCGCAAATTGTAAATGAAGTATAAGCAGTCTCACGCGTAGTCTAGGATATAACTACCAAACCTCCAGCCACTATGGAGTGGGAATAATTTTACTTAATATTTTTTTTATTCAATTTCGTTTCCGTTAATTCTATTGACAGCTGTTGTTATCCCTACAATACAATGAGACGCTAAAAATATACCAATAAGTTGAGCTCCTATGTCAGGACTATTGTTACTTGTCTTTGACAGCAATGCCGTTGCCAGAAAGATACCATATGTTGATCCTCCTACTTGCAAAAAATCTGTAGTCCTACCCAGCTTTTGATATAATTTTTCTTTGTTCATAGCTAACAATATATTAATTTGTATACTATTATATCAAATTGTAGCAATATTTCTATCTTATATAATGCGTTAAGTTAGCCTTCCCAACGTAGTCTATAAAATAACATTTAAATTATTTAGTTTTGTTACGCTTGCTTAGAACACTTCCAGCATGAATAAAACCAAATGCGCCATGCAGATACATAGCTAACATTGCAACAGCCATATGCTCATTTTTTGATACTGCAGCTATTAAGAATATTGGTATCCCTAATAACATTTCGGTTGTTGCTAGGGCGAATTGATCTTCGTAAGAAGGAAACACATCCCATCGAGGTCGTTTTTCTGTATTCATAAATAAATATAACTCAACCCATAGTATATCAAACTTTAATAGTTTGTTATAATAACACTTATGATTGTAATCCTCACCCAACCTGCTGCCGATGAAGACATAAAAAAAGCATCCGAGCACTACCCAAACTACATAAAAATCACTATCGACCTAGAAAAAGAGATTGTAGCCATTGGCGGAGAGTACCATTTCGATGCAGAACAGGAGCTTTTAAAACTCGGTTCTAAGCAGGCCGATATCTGGGGCGGCGGTCTTGAATTGACCTCGAAATGTCTCGAAACTTATGCTATGATCAATGTACGGGCTAAGATTAATCCCAGCCAGGACATTTGTGACTCTACTATCAAAAATAGATTCCTTGAAATAGCATATAAGTTTTTAAAATACTATGCCGCCAAGCCACCGACATTACATTGATTTCACGACAGATCTGCAGCGAATTATCCACTGCCTGATCAATAATAATGTCGAAACTGCCCGTGTTTTCCTTATCCACGCAAACTCCATTTATATTCAGCAGTTGAAAAAATCCTCAAAAGAAGGTATATTTTCTCCGGAGCTTGAAGAGATCTGGTTGCATCTGTGGAACGCTAATATTCCCGAAACACACGACGAACAACTAAAGTTCGCAGACAAAATCCAAACATTATCATCAATAATATTTAATCGAGCTCTTAAATATGCTGTCTCTTGACTATATTCGAAAAAATACGGAGAAAGTTAAAACCGCGTCTAAAAATAAAAACCGCGAAGTAGATATCGATAAAATAATAGCATTAGATGATCAACGGAAAGAAATTACCCATACAATTCAAAAATTGCGAGAAGAGCGCAATGCGTTGGCCAAACAACAATTTACTGATCAAACAAAAGAACGCGGCAAACAGATTAAAGACGAATTAAAAGAGCATGAAACAAAACTTGCAGAAGTTGAAATAGAACTTACCAAACTGCTTTCTTACGTTCCCAATGTACCGCTCGATGAAGTTCCAGTGGGAAAAGATTCTTCCGGAAATGTAGAAATCCGCAAACACGGCGCCATTCCCCAATTCGATTTTGAACCAAAATCACATATCGATTTAGGCCTTGCTCATGAACTCATTGATCTTGAACGGGGAGCGAAAGTATCGGGATTCCGCGGATATTTTCTCAAAAATCAGGGTGCCATGCTTCATATGGCGGTTTTATTTTATGTATTTCAGAAATTAATTAAAAAAGGATATACTCCGCTTATCGCACCGGCTATCGTTAAAGGATTTACATTATTCGGCAACGGACAATTCCCTTGGGGAGAGGGCGAAGTATATAAATTAAATGACGATGACGCGTATTTAGCCGGAACCGCCGAAGTCCCAGTGACAGCTTATTACAGCGGAGAAATTTTAAATGAAAAAGATCTGCCAAAAAAATTTGTCGCGTTTTCTCCGTGCTTTCGAAAAGAAGCCGGAGCATATGGAAAAGACACTAAAGGAATTTACCGGCTTCATGAATTCTGGAAAATTGAACAGGTGATAATTGCCAAAAATGATCTGGAAGAAGGAAGAAAACTGCATGAAGAACTTCAGGCAAATACCGAAGAAATTCTGCAGGATTTAGGCTTTGCCTACCGAGTGCTGAAAATGTGCACAGGCGATATGGGTGAACCCCAGATATTTAAATATGACACAGAGATTTGGATGCCATACAAAAAAGATTACGGAGAAATTGCTTCCAATTCTATAATGGGCGATTTTCAAGCTCGAAGACTGAAGATTAAATACCGAAAAAAAGATGGAACAGTAGATTATTGTTATACCCTAAATGACACTGCCGTTCCTTCGCCAAGGGTATTAATCGCAATTCTAGAGAATTACCAGCAAAAAGACGGCTCCATAAAAATCCCCGAAGTGCTTCAACCTTTGACAGGTTTTAAAGAAATTAAATAAATAAAGTGAGCGAAGATACAATTTTTTTCACAATCGCCTGGGCCCCATTTGCTGGGTGAGGCGGTGAAAAAAATTCGTATCGAGCGAAAAATATTTTTATTTCATTCTACAATCAGATTCCCTTTCATCCCCATTGCCCTGTGGTTACCTACGCTGCAATAAAACTCAAACGTCCCTGCTTTATCGGGTGTTAACTGCACCGTATCTGTCTCCCCGCCATTAATAACTTTAGTTCGGGCATTAAACTCATCGACAACCCAATCATGCATCCCCTTCTCATTCGTAAACACTATTGTAACCGTTTCTCCTTTCTTAACTCTGATTTCACTCGGCTCAAACTTAAACGGCGAACCTTTTACATTAATTACACGAATATCTGTATCCGAACTTTTCTGCGTACTTGTGGGAGTGAGAATTTTAGCATCGGTTTTTGTAGGCGCAAGAGTGCTTTTCTGGTTACTGTACCAAATGATTCCGCCAGAGACGACAACTAACGCTATAACAATCGCGATAGCAGACATGTTACCTTTTTTAAAATTTTTCATATATTTTGAAGAACTGCTAATTGAACTCAGTATAAATCTGCAGACAACATATTGCAAATTGGAAGAATCTACCGGATTAAACGTGAGAAAAATTTTTAGAGATAAGAAGATAAAATACTAAAACTGTAACAACTATAAGTGCGCCAACAATAAAATGAACGTTTTTACTATCTCTTTTTTTCTGAAAATTAATTGCCCGTTTATTCGATTTCTGTTTGGATTTCCGTTTTGCCATGACTATATCATCTTACCAATATAGTCGCCCAATTGTGAAGTGGAAATTGGCGAATCTTTCACAATATCTGGCGTTCCATAGCCTTTATTCAAAGTTTGAGTTACTGCATTCCGAATTGCGTCTGCCTCTTTTTTCAGATCAAATGCATACTCCAATAGAAGTGCTGCAGAAAGAATTGTTCCTATTGGGTTAGCAATATTTTTTCCGGCGGCTTTGGGAAACGATCCATGGATCGGTTCGTATAATGATGTTTTTAATCCAATAGAAGCCGAAGGCAACATGCCGAGCGATCCGGTGATCATAGAAGCTTCATCGGTTAAAATATCGCCGAACATATTTTCGGTAAGCACCACATCGAAGTCGGAAGGACGCTTAATAATCTGCATTGCCGCATTGTCGACAAACATATAATCCACTATTACATCTTGATAGGACTTAGCAAACTGCTGAACTGTTTCACGCCACAACCGCGAAGTTTCCAGAACATTTGCTTTATCGACAACGGTAACTTTTTTATTTCGCTTCATCGCCAGCTCAAACGCAAATGCAGAAACTCTTTTGATTTCCTCAACACTATATTCGCTGGTATCGAAGGCGCTCAACCCATCAGCAGATCTTCCCCGCTTGCCGAAATAAATGCCGCCTGTTAATTCTCGGATCACTACAAAATCTACGCCGCGGATAACTTCTTCCTTTAACGAAGATTTAAAAAATAAATTTTCGAATGTAAAAATTGGTCTCACATTAGCATATAAGCCAAGATGCTTGCGCATAGCCAAAAGGCCTTGTTCCGGCCTAATTTTTGCTTTTGGATCATTATCGTATTTCGGATCGCCGATTGCACCAAACAAAATTGCATCTGAAGATTCACATAAATCTTGTGTTTCTTTAGGAAATGGATTACCCGTTTTGTCGATAGCCACAGCGCCTATTAATCCTTCCTTAAATGTAAACTCATGTTCGAATTTTTCAGCGATTTTTTTAAGAACCTTAACTCCTTCAGCTATAACTTCCGGCCCCACACCATCACCAGGTAATAATGCAATTGTTTTTTTCATAATTATTCACTTCTATCAACTTGTCTTTTGCTAATATATATAGGTTTTACAACTATTTCTCCTTCTTCATCCAACACTAGTTTTCCATTTCTATAGACTTCTTTATTAATGAAAGGACGACTTTTAGAATCATAAGCAACTGGTACTTGTTGCCACTCGTTACTAACTTTTTTAGCAGCAGCAATGCCTTTTAAAGGTAAATCATCTAACGAGTATTCTTTTCATTCTGACATAGTATTAATTAAACTGAATAATCATTCTGACGAGTAGACTCAAACTTTTCCACTTTATCCTTCATACTCAAAATATATTCGATATCGTCGTATCCATTCATAATACAGACTTTTTTATACGGATTAATTTCAAATGTGTGAATAATCTGTAAAGATGGAACAGTAATTTCCTGTTTATCCAGATCAATTTCGATTATAAGCGACGGATTCTTTTGAATTTCATCAAGAAGTTTATCGAGAGAATCTTGAGGAATAACAATGGGCAGCAAACTATTATTTAGCGCATTATTTTTGAAAATATCACCAAAAAAGCTAGAGATGACTGCCTTGAATCCATAGTCGACCAAAGCCCATGCGGCATGCTCGCGGCTGGAGCCGGAACCAAAATTCTTGCCGGCAATCAAAATTTCACCTTTGTATGTTGGATTATTTAAAATGAAATCTTTTTTGCTTCCGTCGGCATTAAACCGCCAATCGCGGAATAAATTCTCGCCGAATCCTTCGCGGGTGGTAACCTTTAAAAACCGCGCCGGAATAATCTGATCTGTATCAACATTTTCATTGGGCAGCGGAACCGCTGCAGATTTTATATGAGTCAATTTTGCTTTTTTCATATTATTAAAACGAGCGATGATGCCGATTGTGAGAGGATTGAACCAGCAGGTTCACAAGCGAGTCCTCAGACGAGCGGCCTCGAACAATTCGGTATCGAGCGAGTTATAACATAATTACAAAAATTCTCTTGGATCGGCGACAACTCCCTTAATTGCTGTTGCTGCAGCAGTGAGCGGGCTGGCCAGCATTGTTCGAGCACCAGGCCCCTGCCGTCCTTCAAAATTTCTATTGCTTGTAGAAACACAATATTTTCCCGCCGGAATCTTATCTTCATTCATTCCCAAACATGCAGAACACCCTGGTCCACGCAATTCAAAACCAGCTTCGGCAAAAATTTTATCTAAACCTTCTTTTCTGGCTTGGACTTCGACCCGTTTCGATCCGGGAACCAGATACGCCATAACATGTGGTGCTTTCTTTTTTCCTTTTAAAATAGTTGCTGCAGCGCGGAAATCCTCAATCCGCGAATTTGTGCAACTTCCGAAAAAAACATAATCCACTTTCTGCCCCAGCATTTTCTGCCCTTCGGTAAGTCCCATGTATTGCAACGATTTTTCTAAATTTCGTTTTTGATGATCATCGCTCAATTCAGATTTCGATGGAACATGACCGCTTATTGCCACTCCCATTCCTGGATTGGTTCCATAGGTGATCATCGGTTCGATGTCTTCTGCTTGAAAAACTTCAACGCGATCGTACCGGGCTCCTTCGTCTGAAGGTAATGTTTTCCAATACGCTACAGCCCTATCCCATTCTGTACCTTTCGGCATAAACTCTCGGCCTTTCATATATTCATAAGTTATTTCATCCGGTGCAATCATTCCGCCGCGCGCTCCCATTTCGATACTCATGTTGCATATTGTCATCCGGCCTTCCATAGACAAACTCCGGATTGCAGAACCGGCAAACTCGACAAAATATCCCGTGCCGCCTGCCGCAGTTAATTTTGAAATAATGTACAGAATAATATCTTTTGCTGTGACGCCTTTTTTTAAAGTTCCGTTAACTTCGATCTTCATGGTTTTTGGTTTATATTGAAGAATACATTGCGTTGCTAAGACTTCTTCCACTTCGCTCGTGCCGATACCAAATGCGATAGAACCAAATGCGCCGTGGGTTGATGTGTGGCTGTCGCCGCAGACAATTGTCATGCCAGGTTTGGTAATACCAAGATCAGGACCAATGATATGAACGATTCCTTGAAACGGATGGCCGAGACCATACAGCCGCACGCCAAAATCTTTGGTGTTTTTGGTGAGCATGTCCACTTGTTTTCGGGAAAGCAATTCGCGAATTGGCAAGTCCTGATCTTTTGTCGGAACATTGTGATCGGCGGTCGCCCATGTCCGATTGGTACGAAAGACAGGAAGATTCCGTCGGCGCAGACCGTCAAAAGCTTGCGGGGTTGTTACTTCGTGAATAAGATGGGCATCGATATACAGCACAGCCGGATAGCCTTCCTTTTGATATACAATATGCTGCTCCCAAATTTTTTCAAATAATGTTTTTGCCATAGACTTAATGTCCTCCACAACCGCAATTGCCGCCGCACTCACAACCATCTTCTGATTCATCAAAATGTGTAATCGCGACTGCTTCTATTTCGACTAATGCTTCTTTTGGTAAAGTTGCCACTCCGATAGTTGACCGTGCAGGTTTGTGTTCATTAAATACTTTTCCGTACACTTCATTTACCACTGCATAATTCTTCATATCGGTGATAAAAATAGTTGTTTTCAATACCGACTTTGGATCGGAGCCTGCTTCTTTTAAAACTGCCTGCAGATTTTTTAAAGCCTGTTCTGTCTGCTTTTCAATACCCGAAACTAATTCTCCGGATTTTGGATCGATGCCGATTTGTCCTGAACAAAAAATCCAGTCCCCTATCGAAACTGCTGGTGAATAAGGCCCAACCGCCTTCGGTGCTTTTTCTGCGTGAATTGATTTGATCATAAATGTAAAAAAATTATTAACTTGTTACTGCTCCGGTAGACGCACTCGATACAAGCCGAGCGTACTTTGCCAGAATTCCTCTCTTGTATCGTGGCTCCGGCTGCTTCCACAATTTCTTTCGTTTGGCGATTTCTTCTTTGGAAAGTTCGACATCGATCCTTTTATTCTTCAAACTAATTGTAATCATATCTCCTTCTTTTAACAATCCAATCATACCTCCTATGTAAGCTTCTGGAGTAATATGGCCGATCATAATTCCATGTGTTCCCCCCGAAAACCGGCCGTCGGTTATAAGTGCCACATCCTTCCCCAAACCTGCTCCCATCAGTGCCGCAGATGGCGATAACATTTCGCGCATTCCCGGCCCGCCTTTCGGTCCTTCGCTACGGACAACAATAACGTCGCCTTTTTTTATTTTTCCGGCAAGAATTGCATTTAGTGCTTCTTCCTCTGCTTCATAAACACGAGCCGGACCGGTGTGATGATCCATTTCTTTTCCGCTTAATTTAAGAACGGCTCCTTCTTCCGCCAAATTTCCTCGAATGACGATAATGTGATGATCCGGAGGCGCCAGTGGTTTTTCTAGACTATAAATTACTTCCTGATTTTTTGGTCGAGCAGGAACATCTTTCAAATTTTCGGCAACTGTTTTGCCGGTAACCGTGAGACAATCGCCATGCAATAAACCTGCATCCAAAAGCATTTTCATGACCATCGGTGTGCCCCCGATTTTGTGAAGATCTTCCATGACATACTTTCCAAACGGTTTGAAGTCGCCGATTAATGGAACTTTCGAACCAATTCGTTCGAAATCATCAAGAACTAATTTAACTCCTGCTTCATGTGCAAGGGATAAGAGATGGAGAACTGCATTTGTTGAACCGCCCAGTGCCATGATCAATGTGATCGCATTTTCGAAAGCTTCTTTTGTCATAATTTCGCGGGCATGAATTCCCTTTTTCAAAAGGTGAAATAATGCTTGAACAGATTTTTTGACATCAGCGCGTTTTACTTCTGAAATATTATTGTGAATGTCTACTGCCGGATTAGACGAGCTACCCGGAATACTCATTCCCATTGCCTCGATTGCCGATGCCATCGTATTTGCCGTATACATTCCACCACAGGCGCCATTGCCTGTGCAAGATTTACATTCCACTTCGTGAAGCTCTTTATCGCCGATCTTTCCGGCGCCATGAGCACCGACTGCTTCAAAAATACTAACTACGGTTAAATCTTTTCCATGAAGTTTACCCGGAAGAATCGTGCCGCCGTATAAAGTTAGACCGATACTGTTATTTCTTGCCAAAGGGATGAGTGCTGCCGGAATTGTTTTGTCGCAGCCAGATAGAGTGAGTGCGCCGTCGGCTGTGTATGCTTCGTGCATTGTTTCAATACAGTCGGCGATAAGTTCGCGGGAGACGAGAGAATATTTCATTCCTTCCATTCCCATTGTTTCCCCGTCGGTGACAACGGGAGTACCAAAGATGATAGGTTTGCCTCCGGCTTTATTCACTTCTTCAACAACCATATCGCCTAAATCTTTGATGTGAGCATTACAGGGGGTGACGTTTGTGTAAGGACAAGCGACGGTGACCAGAGGTTTCTTAAAATCTTCATCGGTATAACCGACTGCCCTCATCATGGCCCGTGCCGGTGCACGTTTTACCCAATCACTTTTCCCAAAATGGCCAGTAAGCAAACCGCTTCTAAACTTTAATGACTTATTATTTTTTCCACACGTACAACCTTCACAATCGCATTCTTTATTTTTCATATTAAATTAAATATTTATATAACAAATCGTCACTCTTCAGAATCGTATAATTCAATTCAATTTCTTTCATGCGTTCCAAAAACGGCTGAAAATCTTTCTTGTCTTTTAATTCAATCCCGACAAGCGCCGGACCTTTTTCCTTATTATTCTTCTTTATATATTCAAATAAAACGATGTCATCGTCCGGCCCCAAAACATAATTTACAAACTTTTTCAGCTGGCCTGGCTTCTGTGCAAACTCAACCAAAAAATAATGTTTTCTTCTTTGATAAATAAGGCTTCTTTCTAAAATTTCCGGATACCGCAAAAGATCATTATTGCCACCGCTTAACACACAGACAACTGTTTTACCTTTTATTTTATCGGCAATCTGATCTAATGAAGAAATGGCGACTGCACCAGCCGGCTCGGCTATGATTCCTTCATTTTGATACAACTCGATCATTGTTGTACATACTTTACCTTCGGGAACAACTAAGATTTGATCAACATACTTTTTACAAATTGCGAATGTTAAATCTCCCGAAGTTTTGACAGCTGCACCATCTACAAATGTATCGATAGAAGATAAACTGACAACTTTATTTTGCTTAATAGACTGATGCATACTGGCCGCGCCTTCGGGCTCTCCGCCGATGACGACAATTTTTTTATTTTTTTGTTTTAAATACGAAGCGCAGCCCGAAATTAACCCGCCGCCGCCTTCCGTTGCGAGAAAATAATCCACATTTCCTTTCAAATCTTCATATACTTCCTTCGCGACTGTTCCCTGACCTGCAATAGTAAGCGGATCATTAAATGGATGAACATACACAGCATTCGTTTCTTTACAATATTTTTGAGCTGCCGCGCTTGCCTCGTCGAAGGTATTCCCGATTAATTCTATTCGTACGAAAGAGCCGCCAAATAATTTTACTTTCTCAATTTTCTGATTCGGAGTTACTACCGGCATAAAAACAACTCCTTTGATTTTTAATGCGGAACATCCGTATGCCACACCTTGTGCATGATTTCCGGCGCTGGCAGTAACAACTCCGCGCTTTTTTTCTGCAGAAGATAATGTGCTCATTTTGTTGAATGCACCGCGGATTTTAAAAGACCGAACCTCCTGAAGATCTTCGCGTTTAATATAAATTTCAGCACCAAAAAGCTTTGATAATCGTTTCGAATACTGAAGCGGAGTTTTTTGAACGATACCCTTGAGCCTTTCAGCCGCCTGGTCTATATCTTTTATTGTTACTGACATAAAAAAATAATATTGTAATTAATATACACGTCATTGCGAGGAACGTAGTGACGAAGCAATCCCATTAATAAAAACTCGCGGCTGTAGCACTCGTGACATTACAACCTTTCGTTAATTGGTAATGGGATTGCTTCTCCCGACTTAGTCGGGATCGCAACGACGTAATTGCATCATATCGAGCGAAATAATAAAATCAGATAATCTTGTTTAACCCATCAATATACGCCTTCACCGATGCCACAATAATATCGGTATCAGCGCCGAAACCATAATACATCTGCCCCTTATAATTCAGTTGAATATGCACCTTACCGACATCATCGCTTCCCCGAGTTATCGCCTGAATCAAAAACTCTTCAAGCTCCACCTTCTTTTGAACTATCTTATTTACCGCATTCAACGACGCATCGACCGGACCATTACCAGATGCAGTTTCCATAACATCTTCGCCGTTAAACTTAAGTTTGACGGTGGCCATCGGCTTCAACGGAAATCCGCTCAACACTTCCAAAAGTTCCAGACTGATTCCGCGCACTCTCTTTTCTTCACCCATTAAAACGAGCAAATCATCATCGTGAATCTCTTTCTTCTTATCGGCCAATGCAATAAATTTCGGATACACTTCGGTAATCTGTTTTTTATCCAGGTTGAATCCAAGACGCTTCAAATGATATGCCAAAGCGGCGCGTCCGGATCTTGCGGTTAGATCCAACGACGAACTCGGCACGCCGACAGACTGCGGATCGATAATTTCGAAATTATCTCGGTTTTTCAAAACTCCATCCTGATGAATTCCGGAAGAATGAGCAAACGCATTCTTTCCGACAATCGCTTTGTTCGGCTGAACCGGCATTCTCATGAGACGAGATACTAATCGGCTTGTTGAAAATATTTTTTTAGTGTTGATATTGGTATCCAGTTTTAACGTCTTGCTTCGTGTCTTTAGAATCATGACAACTTCTTCCAAAGAAGTATTTCCTGCTCGCTCGCCTATTCCATTGATAGTTACTTCAACCTGACGCGCGCCTGCTTCAACACCAGCAATTGTATTGGCTGTGGCCATTCCTAAATCATTATGGCAATGAGTAGAAATGACAACGTTGTCAATATTCTTGACATGTTCTTTCAAGTATTTGATTTTAGCCGCAAATTCCCAAGGCAGACAGTATCCAGTTGTGTCGGGAACATTGATTGTAGTAGCACCGGCCGCGATAACCGCTTCAAAAACTTGTGCTAAATATTCATCAGAAGTACGGCCTGCATCCATTGCCGAAAACTCGACATCGGCGCAGTATTTTTTTGCGTACTTCACCATATCAACAGCCCGCTGCAATGTTGCTTCGGGAGTAGATCGGAGAATTGTGTACACATGAGTATCCGAAGTTCCGATGAATGTATGAATTCTTCCTCGTTCTGCATTACGGATAGATTCTGCCGCCGCATCGATATCTTTTTCAACGGCACGAGCCAACGGACAGATGACAGATTTCTTAACAACCTTACTGATTTCAACAATCGAATTGAAATCTCCCGGGGAAGAAATTGGAAAGCCCGCTTCAATCACGTCGACGCCTAATGACTCAAGTTGTTGTGCAACCTCTATCTTTTCAACGGTGTTTAATTGACATCCCGGCACTTGCTCGCCGTCGCGCAATGTTGTATCGAAAACAATGACTTTATCTTTCATAATTTATTTAGAATTTTCTGGTCTTAACTTTCTAACTTGTGCTCCTGTTTTCCACATTTCGGAATTCCTCATTTCATCTAACTCCTTCTTCAAATTCTCCTTATAATTCGGATTACTATTTGCTTTAATTGTTACTTCAGCTTCATACCCCGACTTAACTTTTTCATATAAATCTTCAAAAACTGGTTCAACCGCTTTTTTAAATTTTCCTTTCCAATCTAACGCACCGCGCTGTGCCGTTGTTGAACAGTTAGCATACATCCAGTCCATTCCGTTTTCAGCGATTAGGGGAATCAGACTCTGTGTCGCTTCTTCCACCGTTTCATTAAATGCTTCCGATGGAGAATGCCCCATTTTGCGAAGCAGATTGTATTGAGCTTCCATAACCCCTGCCATCGCGCCCATTAAAATTCCCCTTTCTCCAGTTAAGTCTGAATACACTTCCTTTTCAAACGTTGTTTCAAATAAATATCCCGATCCAACACCAATACCCATTGCCTTCACCCTGTCATGAGCTTTTCCTGTGGCATCTTGGAACACAGCGTAGCTTGAATTAATTCCTTTTCCGGCTACGAAATGTTTTCGAACCGTTCGACCCGAGCCTTTTGGCGCAACAAGAATGACGTCGACATCTTTTGGTGGAATTATTCCAGTCTGATCCTTATACGTTATGCCGAATCCATGTGAAAAATACAAAGCCTTTCCTTTTGAAAGATGTTTTTTTATGACAGGCCATGTAGAAATCTGACCGGCGTCTGACAAAAGATAACAGATGATTGTTCCCCGCTTGGCGGCTTCCTCGATTTCAAATAACGTTTTTCCTTCAACCCAGCCGTCTTCAACTGCTTTCTGCCACGAAGATCCGCCCTTGCGCTGGCCGACTATGACATTGAATCCGTTATCGCGCATATTCAGCGCCTGCGCCGGTCCCTGCACGCCGTAGCCAATGACAGCAATAACCTCTTTTTTTAAAACTTCCTTCGCCTTTTCCAACGGAAACTCTTCCCGGGTCACCACTTCTTCCATTACTCCTCCAAAATTCATTTTTGCCATATTTAAAAAATAATTAATAAATTTTATTCTGGATCGTGAAGAATACTTGCGGGAGCATTTTCATTGTCTGGCATTATTAACCAGACTTGAAAAGCACAGCCGCAATGTATTCGAACGATCCAACAATTTCAACGCAAATTATTTCACAATCGCAATTCTTCCCGAACGGATAAACTCCTTAATCCCGTATGACTTCAGCAAATCATATAATCGTGTAATCTCCTCTTCTGTTCCTTTTTTTTCAATAACCAAATAATCCTGGCCGACATGTGCTACTTCTGCTTTAGACATAGTCGATAATTCTTCAACTTCCCGCCGTTGATCTGGATTTTTTGTAGAAACTTTAATAAATGCGATTTCTTTGAAAATCAGATCTTTATCTTCCATCTCAAAAACTTTAATCACTTCGATAATTCTGTACAGTTGCTTAACCACTTTTTCAACAGTCGCTTTATCACATAAAACAACAATGGTGAATCGGGAAATACCATGACGCTCCGTTTCCGACACAGTAAGGCTTTCAATATTTATTTGTCTGCGCAACAATAGATCGGCGATCCGGTACAAAACTCCTGGTTTATTTTCTGTAAAAACGGTAAGTGTGTATTGCATATGTTTATTCAAGTCTAATTTCATCTGCTGCTGAACCAACAGGAACCATCGGAAACACATTTTGTTCCTGCTCAACCATAATTTCCAAAAGATATGGTCCTTTGTGTTCAAACATGCGCTTAATCGCCGATTGTAATTCTTCGCGTTTTGCAACCCGTTCACCGGTTATATAGAATCCTTTCGCAACCTGCACGAAATCGGGATTTTTTAAATTGACGAAAGAATAACGGCTGTCGAAAAATAACTGCTGCCACTGCCGCACCATTCCCAGATATCGATTGTTAAGGATGACGATTTTAACTGGAAATTGTTCCTGCGATATTGTTGCCAATTCCTGAATTGTCATCTGAAAACTACCATCGCCAATAAATGCAACAACCTGCCGATCAGGAGTTCCTGCTGCCGCGCCCATAGAAGCTGGCAGTGCAAATCCCATTGTTCCTGCGCCTCCCGACGTTATAAAACTATGCGCTTTTTTACATTTGTAATACCGCGCTGCCATCATTTGATGCTGGCCCACATCGGCTACAACAACTGCTTCGCCTTTTGTATATTCACGAATTTTTTCTATAGCTTCCGACATTTTGATCTCGCCTGTTTTTGGATGAATCGCATTATCAATAACTTTTTTGAATTCAATTTCATTACATTTTCTAAATTCGTCTACCCATTCTGAATGGCTTTGTTTCTTTATTAGGGGAATTAATGTACTCAAACCTTGTTTGGCATCGGCCACGATTGGGATTTCCGCTCGGACATTTTTGTTTAGCTCTGCCGGATCGATATCGATATGAATTACTTTTGCTTGAGGAATAAAATCCTTTAATCTGCCGGTGACGCGATCATCGAACCGCATGCCTACTGCAATTACGACATCTGCTTTGGGACTTAAAACATTCGGACCATAATTGCCATGCATCCCAAGCATTCCGGCATACAATCTATGATCAGATGGAAACGCCGACAATCCCAATAAAGTAGAAGCGACTGGAATGTCTCCTTTTTCAGCAAATTCCAATAATTCTTTCTCGGCTTTTGAAATGAGAATTCCATGACCGATGAACATATACGGCCGTTTCGCGGAGTTGATAAGATCTGCTGCCAGTTTTATCTGACGTTGATTGGGTGTATATGTTGGCTGATATCCCACAAGATCTACTTTCTTAGCCGGTTTATAATCCATCATTTCAAATTGTGCATCTTTAGTTATGTCGATAACAACGGGTCCAGGCCTACCGGTGCTTGCGATATGAAACGCTTTTGCAATAACTTCAGGGATTTCTGAAGCCTTTGAAACCTGATAATTCCATTTGGTAATTGGTGTCGTAATACCGATTACATCTGCTTCCTGAAATGCATCAGTGCCTAGCACAGAACTCGCAACCTGGCCTGTTACACAGACCAATGGAACAGAATCCATCATGGCATCCATAATGCCGGTGACCAGATTTGTAGCACCCGGCCCGGAAGTTGCGAAACAGACTCCGGTTTTGCCGGTAACATAAGCATATCCTTCGGCAGCATGCGCGGCGCCTTGTTCATGCCGAACTAATATATGTCTAATTTTTTCTTTGTATTTATACAGAGCATCGTACACCGGCATGATTGCACCGCCCGGATATCCAAATATGATATCTACGTTCTGCTGCAATAGTGCTTCCATCAATGCTTCTGATCCGCTTATTTTCATATGATTAAATCTTAATTTTCGTACACCATTCCGCGTACTTTTTATTCTTTCCCCGAACAATTTCAAAAAATACTTCACGAATCTTGCTGGTAATCGGTCCCATGTTGCCATCGGCAATTACCCTGTCATCTATTTTATTAATCCAGGCAATTTGTGCTCCTGTACCGCTGAAAAATACTTCATCGGCAACATATAGTTCGGTTCTATCTACGACGCGGTCCATGGTTGGAATTCCCATATCTTCGGCGATCTGGATGATGCTGCGGCGAGTTATTCCTTCCAGAATATTTTCGCTGAAAGAAGGCGTGATCAACACACCATTGCGGACAATAAACAGATTCATCGCCGAACCTTCTGCCACATGTCCATCTTCCGATAAAAAAATTGCTTCATCATATCCTCTGGTAGAAGCCTCGAATTTTGCAAGGGCAGAGTTGATGTATCCTCCTGATATTTTAGCCCGAGATGGAATAGCATTGTCGCTTATTCTTCTCCATGAAGAAACGCATACTGACAATCCTTTATCAGTTGGCAAATAATCTCCTAATGGGATCATGTAAAGAGCGTAGGCAAAGGTACTATCCCGTTCCAAATTTGGTGAAAGATCGGTGCTTCCAGCGTAGGCAAACGGACGGAAATATGTGTCGGTCTGCGGTTTATTCATTTCAATAAGTTTCAGGGTGATATCTTTCAATTCCTCATGCGAATATTTCAACGAAACACCGATTACTTTGGCCGAAGTTAAAAATCGTTTTATGTGGTCATCTATCCGAAAGACAGATAAACTGCCTTCTTCTTTGTTATAGTATCCGCGCATTCCGCCAAAAAAGCCTGTTCCATACTGCAGAGCATTTGTCATGATCGAAACTTTGGCATCTTCGGTTTTTACAAACTTGCCTTCAAAAAACGCATGTGGAAAATATGTTGTTTTCAGTCCTGCCATATTATTTTTAGTTAATTTTTAATCACGTCATCCCTGCGAAAGCAGGGATCTATTTAATCCATCCTTTTTACCCCATATAACAAAAAAACCCGCCTTTGGGCGGGTTCGCTATTCAGTCTTGTCCTCCCGCCTTAGACAGGGTTAATAAGAAGGACAATAATAACTGAACTCTGATTTTTCATGATAAGAGCAATTATAAGCAGACCATTTTACATTTGCAATAGGTATTTCGAAATGATATACTATAGGAGTACTTTGAGATAGAAAGATAGTTCCAGATATATACTTTGAAGATAAAACTTTGTCTTCAGAATTTGTATCTGGAGGATGGTAGCGAAGCGCTACTATCATTATCTACAGATACATTAAATCTGGGTCGCAAGACCCGTTCGGCACACTTCTACCTCCCCCCGGAGGTAAAAGCGATCGGCTTTCCGATCCAATTGTCCCCTATGGGGACGGCTGGACAGGAATGTCCAATTGCAGAGGTGCTGCCTGCAACTTTAAAGATAATACATATTATATTTAGAGCTGCAGGCATCAAATCTTCATAAAATAATTTAATAGACTTACAACACTATGGAAAGACATAAACCGTTTAAAGAAAAATTTGGAGATGCTCTTTTAAGCGATCCTGCTTTACTATCATATTTAGGACTCGCTACCGTTTCCAGTTTGCTAATACCTGAAGCATCAAATGCCTTACCTCCAGGTGAGATCGCTCATCAAATTCAACAATTTACTCATGAAAAAAGAATTGAGATATGGGGTGCTTTATCGGGCATATTCTCTTTTGCGTATTTATATGGAAAAAATCAAGCATCACTTCGTAATGCAGGACAATTAATGAGAAATAGAAAATAAATCTTCTATATTTTCATATCTTATTTCTATCTACACTTTTTACATATATCTGAAAATCTGCTTGACAATAGGCATACACGGTCATACAATGACATCATGTTAACCGCCCGTGTGTGTAACATCATTACCCTTATCCAAACCCCAAAACATGGGGCGAGGTGGTAATGCTCATTAAAAAAGAACAAAACCGACCTCGACAAAAACCGAGGTCTTTTTTTTTGAGTTTGCTGAAATGAAGATCTGGAATTTATTCCAATTCTTCTTCAGCGAATGAAACCCCTCCGAAGTCCTGACTTGTCGGACGAAGGGGGGTTAAAACTAATTAACAGTTCAATTCATCCTATGTCTCAGCTAAACATAATACATCTCGGAATCGGCAGCGTTGGGAAAGCGGTCATGGATATGATTATCAAAAATACAGACCAGATACGGGAAAAACAGGGAATTGAACTGAAATACTGCGGCTTTTTCACTTCAAAAGAAGGATATTATTATCCATTCGGATTTCCATTCGACCGATCCGATTCATATAAAAATGACGGATTTCGTTCTACAATTTCAGATGCACTGGAACGAGTTCACACGCCGTTCGTAGTTATCGACACAACGGACTCCGATGAAACAGCTCCTTATTTATTGGAAGCACTGAAAAATGGCGGGTATGTTGTCCTTTCAAACAAAAAACCATTAAGCAGTTCGCAGGAACTTTTCACACAGCTTCATTCATTTGGTGAAAATAAAATTTTGTATGAAACAACAGTATGTGCTTCGCTGCCGGTGATTAATACATTACATGACTTGTTGGTGACAGGAGACGAGGTGCTTGAAATAAGCGGTTGCTTCAGCGGCACATTAGGCTATATGTGCTCAATGATGGAACACGGCCGTTCATATTCAGAAAGTATCAAAAGCGCCATAGAAAAAAAATTTACGGAAGACGATCCGCGTGAAGATTTGTCTGGATTGGATTCGGCCAGAAAAGCACTCATTTTGGCTCGTGTAATGGGATATAAAATGGAGCTTGCCGATGTATTACATGACCCGTTTTATCCGGAAGAACTAAAGAATTGCTCAATGGATGAATTTTTAAGTTCAGTGTCGAAATATGATGCCCAATATGCAGAAAAATTTGCCGCAGCGAAAAAGAACGGCAACACGATTCGCAACACTGTTCAGATCGGCAATAATCAGATTAAAGTAAGTTTAAAAGAAGTCCCTGAAACTTCACCAATGGGCCGACTCAAAGAACTTGAGAACATCGTCATTTATACAACGAAACGATATAAGGATAATCCACTGGTTATTCAAGGTCCAAGCCTGGCAGCCGAACTCGCCGCCGGCAGTGTTCTGGCAGATATTCTAAAAATTGGAAAGTAAAGTATTTAAAAAAGTGAGCGAAGATACAATTTTTTTGCGACTTGGGATTCCTTCTGGACGGTTGCCTGGCCAGAGGAGGGTTCCCACGGAGCAAAAAAATTCGTATCGAGCGAATAAATATATGAAGTCTTTTATAATCTGACCAGTATACTTCATTTGACTTTTAACATACCTCACTTATATAATTGCAAATTATGAAGAACGTCTCAAATAGCTCCCGCTATTTCTTTTACTTTTTTAACCCGCTCAGGCGGGAGGGAGCTACTATGAGAAAGTAAATCATAGCAAAAAGCAAACTCACCCGCCTTTATCGGCGGGTTTTTTTATGGTTTCTTGCTAAAAAGAAGAATGAGTTTTAGCTTAGAAACCATTATCCTGCCGAAGTCAGAATCAACAGACGAAGGCGGATTTTAATGTCATCCTGAGCGAAGCGAAGGATCCAGCACTTATAAATATTATAGATTCTTCTCCGCCAAAGGCGGATCAGAATGACATGATTTATAAATTATTTTTTCTTATGTCCAAACAACCAAAAAATGCAGACTGTACGATTGTCGCGGGCCCGTGTTCTATCGATGATAAAAATATCAAAGAAGTCTTTCGGATTTCTGAAATGGAAGTTAAAAATAGAAAAGGTAAAGTTCAGCGAGCCATTGCCGGCACTCGCGTGGTAGGACTCAAGTCACGTACAGAATTGATTGAGACTGGCTCAGGTATGGGTATGGATTATCATGTTGTTCAGAAAAATATCGACATCATGGTGAAAGGCGGCTGTGTTGCCGATTTCGAAGTTGCGCCAAGCGCTTTAGTTGCCGAAGAAGTCTACAAAAAAACCGGTATGCTTATTGCCACCGAAGTCATGATGCCTTCAGTACAACTCCCCTCTTTCGAAAATAGAATTCCAAAAGGAAAACTTATGCCGTGGAATCCTTCGGTAAATCAGCTTGGTTGGCAGCTTTTGGAGATCGCCCGTTTCGCCCGAACAAATCATTGGCATATTGGAATTAAAAACGGCAAATGGGTCGGTGAAGCGGTGCTAGTTGCTAACTCAGTTCATTTCACCGGTAAAACAACTATGGAAAAAACTTGGGCAGGACTTGCCAGTTATGCTGGAAATATTCCTGGTGATATAATTCTTATACACCGTGGTGTCGACGCACCGGATAAAGGCAACTACCGAAATTTTCCTGTGCATCAAATCGCTTTGAGAACTAAATTGCAGTCAAAAGCAAAATTATATTTTGATCCGAGCCATGCATACGGACCAAAAATGAAAGAAGACATTGTTCCGGCAGTAATAGAAGCAATGAAGATGAAAATTAATGACGATGAATATTTATACGACGGTGTGCTTGTAGAAGCCGGAACATCGGTCACCGACACAGAACAGCATATCACTCTGAAAGAATTAGAATTAATGATAAAAGAACTGGCAAAATTCAGAAATTTGGTATCGCCTTCAAAATAAATTAACAATTCATCACATACATGAAAAAAACATATAACGGCACAACAAAAATTCTCATCGAGAATTCGAAACACGGTACAAACTACGAAGCGTACGATCTTTTTTATGAGTATCAGGATATTCATGCGGTCGGAGAAATTACGGAAAGAAATACCAAAGATAATTCTGTCGACAGATTTCTGCTCATTTCAAAAAAAGCAATTCCGTTTCAAAAAACAAATAAATGTTCAATGATGTTTATAGTCTCTCATAAACCCGGCAGTTTATATGGAGCTTTATCTATTTTTGAAAATTACGAATTAAATTTAACTAAAATCGAATCGCGAAAAATGTATGACAAACCATTTGAATATATGTTTTATGTGGATTTTGAATATTCAAAAAAACATATTGACCGCATGGAAGAAATAATCGCAGTTTACAAAGAAAACACAGAAGATTTACGGATCATCGGACTTTATCAATCCAGCAAATAATTAACCATTGTCATCCCGAACTCGCTCGCCTCGACGAAGCACGGCGAAGTCGGGTTTCGGGATCCAATTAATTAAACTTATGAATATAACCTATCAGGGAGTTCCAGGCTCATATTCCCACATAACCGCAGTCAAATATTTTGGTACTGATCACACATTCATTGGAACGAAAGCATTTAAAGAGATTTTTGAGAATCTCAAATCAGGCAAAGCAGATAAGGCAGTAGTTCCCGTTGAAAATACATTGGCCGGAACTGTGTACGAAAATTATGACTATCTGAATTCATATCCAGTGTATGCTTCTGGTGAAAAAAATTTGAAAATAGAACATCAGCTTTTGGGAATTCCTACAAACGATTCTTTAGAAGACCGTCTGAGAAAAATTAAGAAAGTTTATTCACACATTAAAGCGCTTGAACAATGCTCACATTTTTTTGATGAACATCCGTGGATTGATGAAACAGTATATTCAGATACTGCAGGCGCAGCCAAAATGGTTGCTGAGCAAAAAGATTATTCTATCGCAGCAATCGCAAGTAAAACTGCGGCAGATTTGTATAAATTAGACATTCTGAAATCGAATATCGAAGATGATGCCGGCAACTACACCAGATTCCTGGTTATTGGACCAAAAGAAGAAAATATTTTGGATGCCAATAAATGTTCGCTCATTCTGACGATTTCACATATTCCAGGAAGTTTATATATGGCCCTCGGAACTTTTGCAGACAATAAAATGAATCTTACCAAAATAGAATCGCGTCCGATTCATGGAAAACCATTTGAGTATGTGTTTTATGTTGATCTGGAATTTAAAAAAGAGGATTTTGATCATGTGAAAAAAGTTATTGAGACAGAGCTGCCGGCTGTAACACAAACTCTAAAAATTCTCGGATTCTACAAATCCGATACAGTATTAAACATCTAATATGGCAGACGACAAACTGGCTGAACTTCGAAAACAAATTGACGAAATTGATGAATCTATTCTTGAACTTCTCGATAAAAGAATGAAAGTGACGGATGAAGTTGGTGTTTATAAACGACAGAATAATATTGAAATTCTTCAGAAAGGCCGTGAAGAAGAACTAAAGTCGCGATTACAGGAATTGGCACAACATCCGGTTTTGATGGAATCGATTAGTGGGATTTATCAGCAGATTATCGAAGCTTCTAAACTTTCAATGCGGATTGGCAATTTAAAACCATCTCCCTTTAAAAAGGTAGGAATTCTCGGTTTGGGAGTGATCGGCGGCTCTATCGCAAAAGTTCTAAAAACGAAAGATTTTTCAACAATAATTTCTACTGTAAAACGAGAAAGTGGAGATATAACTCTTGCTGCACAGCATGGCTTTCTTGATCATGCGTACGAAAATATGGAAGATTTCCTAGGTAATAATGATCTGATAATTATCGCAGCGCCGATTCATGCTGTTGAAAGTCTGGCAAAAACTATTGCCGCTGTGAAAACAGATAAAAAAATTACTGTGATCGATGTTGCCAGCGTTAAGAAATCGATCACGGAATTATTTGAAAATATTTCAACCGATACTATTGAATTCCTTTCTACGCACCCGATGGCAGGCTCTGAAAAAGAAGGATTTGAAGGAGCATCAAGAAGTTTATTTATCAATCGACCATGGGCGATAATTCCACATTCAAAAAACAAACAGGAAACAATAGATTCCGTTAAAGAATTTATTGAATCATTGGGAAACACAACAGTGGTTTTGGACAAAGAAAAACATGATGAATATGCCGCAATTGTATCTCATCTGATTTTCTTGATATCTACCTATTTATTCGCATTTTCTAATGAAAATAAAGATTCATTGCAGCTTGCCGGAACAGGATTTGAAACAACTACCCGGCTTGCGAGTGGCAATGCAGTAATGCATACACAAATTGTCCAGGACAATTTCGAATATGTTAAAAAACAACTGCAGGCTTTTGTCGAATATATTCAAACTCATGGAATAACTAAAGAAAATTCCAGTAGATTTTTTGAGAAGAATAAAAAAGACCGGGATGAGTTTTATTCAAAATAAAAATGAAGAAAATAGTTTCTGTATCAATTGCTGAAAAAAAGAAAGAGTATCCGATTTATATCGGCAACTCTATTCTGTCGGAAATAAAAAATGATCTGAATTTTTTGCGGTATTCACATATTGCGATAGTTACAGACAAAAATCTTTCTGACAGGATTTCTGTATTAAAATCCATCTTACCTGATCCGCCGATTATCATAATTCTTGAACCAGGTGAAATAAACAAGACTATTGATAGTGTTCAAAAAATTTGGCAGACATTAATTGAATCAAAATTCGACAGAAAATCGCTGGTAATTAATCTCGGCGGCGGAGTAATCGGCGATATGGGTGGATTTGCCGCAGCAACCTACATGCGGGGAATCGATTTTATTCAGATTCCAACCACACTTCTTGCCATGGTTGATGCGAGTGTGGGTGGAAAATTGGCTGTAGATTTCGGCGGTTATAAAAATATTGTGGGATCTTTTTCGCAGCCAAAAGGAGTTATAATCGATACTGATTTTTTAGCCACACTCCCCGACCGCGAATTTAATTCTGGATTTGCCGAGATCATAAAACACGGATTGATTGCTGATGAAAATTATTTTGAAAAAGTGACTGCTAAATTTCCGAAAGAATTTTCCAAAGAAGAACTGGCAGAAATTATTTCACGTTCCTGTGAAATAAAAGCCGAAATTGTACAAAAAGACGAGCAGGAATCGGGGCTGAGAAAAATACTAAATTTCGGTCATACCATCGGCCATGCGAATGAATCTCTTTCATTAAAGAATTCTCCTTTACTACACGGCGAAGCTATCGCGATTGGAATGATTGCCGAAGCAAAACTTTCTACATTAGTTGGCAATTTAGATAATGCTGAGTTCGACAAAATAAGATCCACAATCAAAAAAGCCGGACTGCCGATTTCTGCTAATGGATTACAAAAAGATAAAATTTTGCAGACGCTTACATACGACAAGAAAAATGAACATGGAAAAATAAAATGGACTCTATTGCAAAAGATTGGCAAAGCGGTATTTGATGTTGAAATAGACAAAGAGTTAATAGAAAAAGCGGTAGATTATGTGATTTCTTAAAAAATATGAAACAAATAAAAATTATTCCAATGCAAGAGCCAATTCAATCCTCTGTGACTATTCCTGGATGTTTGAGTTATACAATCCGCGCTCTGAATTTGGCCGCCATGACAGAAGGAACAGTAACGATACAAAATGCTCTGAAAAGCGATGATACGTATGCTATGGTTCATGTGCTCAAATCGTTAGGAATAAAAGTTCAGGAAGGATTTGATAATTTTATAGTCCACGGAATTGTAGAAGATGTTTTAGATGGAGAATATACGATCGATATAAATATTTCGGGACGAACCGCACGCACTGCCCTTGCATTATTATGCATTGTTCCTGGGACAAAAATTCTAACCTGCAAAGATAGTTTTAAAAAAAGGCCGGTAAAAGATCTGGTTGATGGCCTCAAGCAGTTGGGCGCCAATATTGAATATTTAGAAAAAGATGGATACCTTCCAGTCAAAATTTCATCATCAAAACTAAAACCGGGAACCATAAAAATGAATGGGACTGTGAGCAGCCAGTACTTTTCGGCAATTATGATGATAGCTCCCAAAGTAGGCGAAATTATTATTGAAGTCATTGGGGAACAATCTTCGAAACCGTTTATTGATGTCACTATTTCGGCAATGAAAGATTTTGGTGTTGAAGTAATTAATGAAGATTATAAACGATACATAGTTCGGGGAAATCAGAAATATAAAAAAGAGATATATACTGTCGAAGCCGACGCGATTTCTGCCAGTTATTTTTTTGCCATTGCCGCGATTACAAAAAGCACCATCAGAGTTTTAAACCTGCCGCCATATTCTGCCCAAGGCGATGTATGGTTTGCTGATATTCTCGAACAGATGGGTTGTAAAGTTACTAAAAATAAAGATGAGAATTGGATTGAAGTTACCGGTGTTGATGATCTTAATGCAATTTCAATAGACATGAATGCTAATCCGGACACAGTCCAGACTCTTGCCATTGTTGCTGCATACGCAAAAGGAACGACACATATAAAAGGAATTCACCATTTGAAGATTAAAGAAACAGACCGCATCGAAGCACCGAAAAAAGAATTAATAAAAATGGGAATTGATGTAGAAACGACTGATGATTCAATCACAATAACTGGAGGCAATCCGCATGGCGCGGCGATTGAAACATACGGCGATCATAGAATGGCCATGGCGTTTGCAGTGGCCGGAATAAAAACTGGAGGAATCATTATTAATAATCCAGATGTGGTGAATAAATCATTTCCCACATTCTGGAAAATATTAGAAACATTAAAAATTAAATTAGAATATGAAAAATAATATTATTCTGATCGGAATGCGTGGTTCGGGTAAAACAGTTGTTAGTAAAATTTTAAGCGAGAAACTGGAGCTACCGCTTATAGACACCGACCAGTTTATTGTTCAGCAGGAAGGCATGACAATTAAGGAAATGACAGATAAAAATGGCTGGGATTATTTTCGTGATAAGGAAACAAATTTATTGAGAAGCCTTCAGTCGCGCGATAAATTTATTCTTTCAACCGGCGGCGGAATAATAACTCGATCTGAAAATTATGAATTATTACACGAACTTGGCGTTATATATTACTTATATACCAGCCCCGAAGTATTGGCTGCCCGAATTAAAGAACACTCAGATTCACGGCCGAAACTGACAGACAGCAAAACATTATTGGAAGATTTAGAAAGAGTATTTAAGCAAAGAAAAAAACTATACGATGAAGCAGCTGATCATGTTATTCATACCGAAAAAATTTCACCAAAAGAAGTTGCCGATACAATCCTTGCTTATTACTTAATCGCCAATGTATGAGAATTTCCGGAAAGACAAAAATGTGTATTATAATCGGAGATCCTGTTGAGCATTCGCTCTCCCCTGCCATGCATAATGCCGCGTATGAAGCATTGTATATCGATGACCAGTTTGTGTTCACTGCAGCACATGTCAATGTTGAAGATGTCAAAAAAGTTGTCGAGGCAGTTCGTGTTATGGGTATTCGCGGACTAACATGTACGATGCCGCATAAGTTAGAAGTAATGAAATTCTTGGATGAAATAGATCCGGTTGCTAAAAAAATTGGCGCGGTGAATACGGTAGTAAATGATAACGGAGTGTTGACAGGATACAACACAGATTGGCTGGGCATTGTAACTCCATTGAATATGATTGCTAGATCGCTGAAAGATAAACGTGCGGCCATAGTAGGAGCAGGCGGTGCTGCAAGAGCAATGATTTATGGATTAACGACAAATGGGGCTAAAGTAAAAATTTTTAATAGAACTATAGAAAAAGCTCAACAATTAGCAGAAGAATTTGGTTGCGATGCAGGCGGCTTGGAAGAATTGTCGGAAGTCAAAAACTATGACATTATTCTCAATTCAACTTCGATTGGAATGGAAGGCGATACAAATTCACCAATTCCTTCTGAGTTTATAAACAACAAGCAGATTATATTCGATGCTGTTTATATGCCATACGAAACTCAACTATTAAAAGATGCAAAAAAGAAAGGCGCACAAGTTATTCATGGAATCGACATGCTCCTTTATCAAGGGACACCCCAGTTTGAGCTGTATACCGATCATAAAGCACCTGAAGATGTAATGAAAAAAGTTTTATACGACAATTTTAATATATCGTCATCCCGCACTTGATGCGGGATCCATTCAATAATACCTTATGATCCCAATTAAAATCTGTACCGTCGTTACCAGGAATACTCTTGACGAATTTGTCAAGAATCTTGACGAAATACAAAAGATTTCGGATCTTATTGAACTTCGTGTGGATTATATTCAAGATTTAAAAATTGAAGATATTCGCTCTATTAAAAAAGTCGTGACGAAACCGGCGATTTTTACCTGTAGAAAACCAGACGAAGGCGGGAAATTCAGCCAGTCTGAAGAAAAACGAATTGAGATATTACGCACTGCGTTAAATCTGAAATTCGAATATGTCGATATTGAATATTCAACACTTCAGAATTCAACGTTTGAAAAAAAAGACGGAACAAATCTGATTGTTTCATTTCATGATTTTGAAAAAACACCACCATACTGGCAGTTAACAAAACTTATTTTTGATATGCGTAAATGCGGTTTTGACATTATCAAGGTCGCTACAACAGTAATCACAGATTATGATGTGCAAGTATTGTTTCGAGTATTGTTGAGTAAAAAGCCAGATGATAAGCAGATTATTCTTGGCATGGGTGAAAAAGGAAAAATCACCCGCGTACTTGGTCCGCTTTTGGGAAGCTATCTGACCTATGCTGCAGTAGATAATATGACAACTGCGCCGGGACAGATTTCTTTATCGGAACTAAAAATTTTTTATAAAAATTTACCTTTTAAACCATAAAAATATGTTGAGATTTTTAACAGCCGGTGAATCGCATGGCAAAGGAGTTGTTGTAATTATTGAAGGCATGCCGGCCAATGTGCCCATTTCAATTCCAGAAATTCAGAAGGAAATGCAGAAACGGAAAAAGGGAGCAGGTTCTGGCGGAAGACAATTAATAGAAGACGATGCAATAGAAATTCTTTCCGGAATCCGGTTTGGAAAAACACTCGGCTCCCCTATCGCTGTATATGTTCAGAATAAAGACTTTAAAAACTGGGGCCAGAAAATGAGTGTCGAACCTCAGGATGAAACATTTGTTGAAGGAATAAAAGTTGTGAAGCCGAGACCCGGACATGCAGATTTAGCTGGAGTTTTAAAATATGGTTTTGATGATGTCCGGAATGTTTTAGAAAGAGCTTCCGCGCGAGAGACTACAGCTCGTGTTGCAGCCGGTGCCGTTTTTAAACAATTTCTCCGCCATTTTGGAATGGACTTCGCCAGCCATACAATTCAAATCGGATCGATAAAGCTGCATAAAAAATCCGACTTTAATGTCATCCTGAGCGCAGCGAAGGATCCAGAAAGTACTTCTTATACTTTTGAAGATGTAAAACAATCATATGATTCTGATCCTGAAATTAGATGCATCGACAAAGCTACTTCAGATCAAATGAAGGCGGCTATTCAGAAAGCTCGGATGGAGATGAACACGCTTGGAGGTGTAGTAGAAGCTTGGGCGGTTGGCGTACCGGTTGGGCTGGGCAGCTACGCTCATTTTGAGCGTAAAATTGACAGCCAGATTGCGCAGGCTATTATGAGCATTCCCTCGGTCAAGGCAGTTGAGCTCGGAGAAGGCGTGGCAGCCGCAGCCTCGGAAGGCACAGAGATTCACGATGAGATATATTTTTCCAAGGATTTAGGTTACTACCGCAAGACAAACCGCGCTGGCGGAGTGGAAGGCGGAGTGACAAACGGTATGCCAATCATAGTTAGAGCGTTCCATAAACCTATTTCGACACTCTACAAGCCGCTTAAAACGGTGAATATCAAGACTCGACAACCAGTTCAAGCTACCGTAGAGCGCTCTGACATCTGCATTGTACCCCGGGCGGGCGTTATATCTGAGTGTATGTTAGCGTATGTAATAACTCAAAATTTCCTGGAAAAGTTCGGCGGAGATAATTTCTTTGATATAAAAAATAGTTACGAAGACTATATCAAAAGATTACGTAAGTAAACATAACCTATATTAGCATCCATCATTATTTTGACGAGCTTATATTGACACCTTTTGATCCTTTTATTGTGTCTTATAGCTATTGCAATCATAACGTTTTTCCTTTAATTTATATAGTACTTTTATGAAATATGCAAATCTATTAATTTCTGCAATACTATTCTCTATAGTATTATTCATCTCGCCTAATGTGTTTGCAGCAACAGTGGCAACTCCTTCTGCGAAATTTGTGGATGATGAAGTAGTGGTAAAACTGAAACCCTCTGCCCCATCTTCGGACATTAATCCGTTAGCTCAAGCAGTATCAGGTGAAGTTGTTCGCGAACTCTTGTTGAAAGATACGTTTCTTTTGAAAATTCCAAAAGGCAGTGTTGAAAAAGGAATAAAAATCCTTTCAGAAATGCCTCAAGTGGCAACGGCAACACCAAACTTTATTGCTCAAAAACAAATGGCTACCAATGATTCTTCGCTTGAGAAAGAATGGGGTCTATTTCAAATTCAAGCCGCCAGTTCTTCAACAAAAAGCGCCTGGGATAAAACGGTAGGCAAACCGGAAATAAAAATTGCAGTGCTAGATACAGGCATAGAAAAAACACATCCTGATTTAGAAGGTAAAGTGATCGGTGAAAAAAATTTTTCCACAAGCGATGATTTGAATGATCACGACGGACATGGTACTCAAGTAGCCGGTGTAATTGCGGCAATAGGAAATAATTCTGTCGGGATCGCCGGTGTTGCGTATGATTCTTCTTTGCTGAATGTAAAAGTACTGAATGATGATGGATACGGTTCATATGCCAATATTGCCGATGGAATTACCTGGGCGGCAAACAGCGGCGCAAAAGTAATCAATCTGAGTTTTGGAGGTGTTTCCAATTCAGAATTTCTGGAAGAAGCAGTTAATTATGCAGTCGATAAAGGTTCTGTAGTTGTAGCAGCTGCCGGAAATTCTGCTGCGAATTTGGCTTTTTATCCTGCCGATTATAATTCTGTTTTGTCTGTCGCCGCTACCGATGATACCGATTCAAAATTACCTTCTTCTAATTATGGCGCATCAATAAAAATTGCAGCACCGGGAGATAAAATTTATTCTACCGACCATAACAATTCTTATACGTACACTTCGGGAACTTCGATGGCTGCAGCATTTGTTTCTGGGGTAACTGCATTAGTATGGTCTACAGATCTATGCGGCACAAATACATGCATTGTCGACCGTATTGAACAAACTGCCGATAAAGTCGCCGAAACAGGAAAAAATTGGAAATACGGAAGAATTAATGCGCTAAAAGCGGTTTTAGAACTTGGCGGAGATTCCACACCTTCGGCAACTTCAGTTCCATCACCCGCCAAGTCATCTACTATTCAGCCCGAGCTGCCTCCTGCACCTTTTGCAACTGTTGAGTTATCCAGTACACCCACTCCTACAATTCAGCAAAAAATACTAACAATTTCAAATATTAAAATGTGGACTGTCCGGCAGTTTGCGCTGCGCGACATGTTTATACAGGTTGATGTCATAAATCAATCGGATAAAACAAAAGTTGGTAACGCCGAGGTAACGATGGATCTTATCGGACCGGACGGGAGCGTCTATACAGGAACGTCGCTGACAGACGCCGATGGATATGCTATCTTTGGATTAAAACCTGTTATAAAAACCGGAGTATATAAAGCACAAGTAACAGGAATATCCTTGAATTCATATACATATAAACCCACTAAAATTTCTTCACAACTTATCACTCATTGAGCCGCTCTTATATCCTAGAATAATATCAAAAGTAGAATTCTTCCTTCAATTTTTTATATAATGAATATATGAAAATATTACAATACTCCTTCATTCTGTTGCTTATAATTCCAAACATTATTCATGCTGAAACAATCAATACTGGTAATTCATTTGTCAATACAACTGTCACTACCAACGCAAACGATGGATCAGTTAATTCGAAGGTAGAAACAAACATAGAATCTTCGGGGCAGTCTAGTGTGAGTGTTGAGAGTCATGTTGAATCAGAGAGTAAAAATAATTCTACCAATAGTACCTATAAAAAAATTGAAGTTAATGTTAATGGTGAAAAAAAAGTTATTGAATCTCGAGAACCAGGTGAAACTAAAGTAGAAATAAACACCAAGACCATCACACCGAAACCAACGATTACAATCAAACCTTCGATAACCTCCAAACCAATTTCTGTAAAACCGGCAGGAACGTCTGAAAAGTTAGGAGAAGAAATAACGCAGGCAGTAAAAGAATTTATATCAGATCTATTTTCAAAAATTTTTAAGTAAGCTGCGCTTCATTAGATAAAAATTTATCTGCTTTGTAAAAAGATATAATAGTGGCACAATAAGTATTCCTATTGCTGATAATAAAACTAACAGTACGTCCCAAAAATCAGTCCCTTTTTGCGGCCCTTCATAAGAGCCCAATACATTCGTTTGTTTATTTTCTGATTGATTATCACTCTTATCAAATAATGATGCGACATCTACTTTTGTTGCCGGTTTAATCTGTTGGTAATTCGTTATTGAAGGCTGATACACAACGGTTGGGGTAATCACGATTATGTCGGATTGACTAACCGAAGAAACCAAACTGCCGCCGATTCTCTGTATTTGAGTTGTTACGGAATCCGTATTATTATCTTTTTTCGGTTCGTCTGTGGAGGTAGAAATTGATGCCGAATTCGTAATACTTCCTTCTATTTCTGCAACTTTAATCGTGACCATGACGCTTCCTGATTGGCCGGCATTCAGCGTTCCCATATTCCAGCTTATTGTATTCCCCGAAACTGCGCCTCCAGCAGAATATGAAAGCAAAGTTGCGTTAGAAGGAAATGTATTTGTTATTTTTGTATTTTCTGCCTTATAACTGCCTCCGTTTGAAAAAGCTATCGTATAGCTAACTTCATCGCCTGGAGCGGCTTCTGATTTATCTGCCGATGTGTGAATAGCAAGATCAGGTCTTGGGAAAACTATATTGCCGATAAAGTTTCCGAAAATATTTATGATTGAGAAAAACCAGTTCTTACCGATGATATTGGTGTTTGCAACAGTCGCCTCATTCAGTGTGACCGAAGCGTTCCCGGTTTTTATAGTTGATAATCTTCCTTCAGCAGAATTATTCCCGGTATCCGCAACGAGTTTAATATTGTTTTCGACAGTAGCATCATTGGAATTTTCAACAGACTTTTCGGAATTTGTTGAAGTTGAAGATTCTTCCGAAACTGAATCGCCCGTATTCTCCAAATTACTTTGAGAATACATCTGCGGACTATTTTGAGAAGGAAGCCTTACCCACAATAAAACAGAGTGTGGTCCTGTTTCTGTATTGCCGCTCCAGTTTTCTACACCACCGTCCCAATCGCCGTAATAATTTACCAGCACCAGTGCCCATCTGTCACCGGTTATATTTGTATTTGTAGTGTCGGCCATTCGGATGTTAGAAAGCGCAGTACCTGTTTGTATCTGAAAAACTCCACTCGCTGAATTACCTCCAGTACTGGCATCTGTCTCGATAGAATTTTCTACAGCGGCATTGTTCTGATTCGAGATTGATTGTTCTGAATTATTTGTTGTGTTATTGGTTGTATAAAAATTATCGCCTGAGTTTATAAGATTATTCTGCGAATTAGTTTCTGAAGATTCAGCGCCAAGATATCCCAGTTCATACGGAAGAATGATATCGCCTGTTTGATTTCCAAATATATTAATGACGCCGAAGTAACCGCAGTTGCCGATAAGATTAGTATTTGCCATGTTGAAGATATTCAACTGTACATTCGCATCGCCGGTGTTAATGCTGTTTATAATATCTTTGGAGCTATTTTCGCCGGTTACTGCAATAAGCGTTATATCATTAATAATTTTTGCTTTGTTTGAATTGTAAAGAGTTTCATACAATGTTTTTTTATAATCTTCTGTCGATTGAGAATTATTTCCGGTATTCTGATTTTTGAAATCATTCTGCCCTGCTTCCGAAGTATCGGCGCACGGCGGATTGTCGGAAAGATTGATATCGCCAGTATGATCTTCGGTTATGTTGACAATATCTTGATGAATATCGTTTCCTTCAACATTAGTATTTGTGACATTAATGACATCTGCAGAAGCATTAGCATCGCCGGTATCTATTTCTGAAATAATATTATTTTCGGTTTGATTCTCTCCTGTTGAAGATTCTGCATGTATTGTGTTGTTAATATCAGCATTATTTGAGTTTTCTGTGCTTTGGCTCAATTGGGCGCTTTCGGAAGAAGAAATAGCTGATTCATCGGCAGTATTAATTGTTTGATCATTGGTAGTTGCCGAAGCAGATGCTTCCGGCGCATCGATACTTTCAGACTCGGTGGTTTGAATTTCTAATATGGTAGGTGATATTTCCAGTTGTGCTTCAGATGTTGCGGTATCTTCTGCATATAAAGAAAGAGGATGTAGAATAAGAAGAAGAATTATTATAACCGATATTATTTTTTTATAAAACATAAACAAAGTAAAAAGACTAAATACGTTTTAAGAAGAAGACGCAATATTATATCAATTTTATGAACCGTTTCAAATATATTATAGACATAAAAATGTAAGATTTTTGACAAAAAAATCCCCTGAAGTACGAGATTGCTCTCACTTCAGGGGATTGGTCAATTTTATCTTTAAATTAGACCATTACATGCTAAGCCAGCCCATAAGTCCACCAACCCAACCACCTACGGCAGTCGAATTTGTGTTACCTACAAAGCCAAGGCCTACACCTGCACCAGCTGTTCCTGTGCCAATACCTGTAAAGCCTCCAATGTTGTCATTGGATTTGTTTTGACCAGTATATGATCGTGAAAATATATCCTGGTAAGACCAAGTATGATTAGCATTCAGAACACTAACGGCTGAATTATCAGAAACGTTAGCATGGGTTAACAAGTGATCTCCTGTATTTACAATGTCACCGGCGTTATAGCCAAGTGCGCCATTGTATCCACCTCCGATGCCAGTCCAGTTAGAATTGGCATTAACGGATGCACCAGTACCTACACCAGCATTGCCTGTACCGATGACTGTTGGGCCACCGATATTATCATTGGCTTTATTATAGCCCGTGTCAGCAACACCGTGCACATTTTGGTCGACCCACAGTTTATTGTAATTGCTTACAAAAGCTGCGTTTGATGTAGAAGCATTCGAATTTACTTTTACATAGTCGCCTGTATTGGTGACGGAAGCCTGATTTAACGGACCTCCGAAAGAAAGACCACCCATTCCGCCGACAGCAGTATTGTTTGTGTTTGCACTAACACCTAAATTAGTAGAAACACCAGCTGAGCCAGTATTGATAGAGGTTGGTCCACCAATATTGTCGTTAGCTTTGTTTCCACCAGTAACAGCTTTTTGCCAAACGTCCTGTGAGACGCCAGCATAGTTACTGTTATTAACAGCCACAGAGTTGTTATTTGATGTATTAGTGTTAACGTTCACATGATCACCGGTGTTTACCACATCGGTGAGATTTGCAGCAGCGCCAGTGTACCCTGCAACGGCTGTGTTATTTTTATTAACATCGACGCCGAGGTTGGTTGTTACACCAGCTGCACCAGTGTTGATGGTTGTTCCACCACCACCTAAGGTAATATTCCCTGAGGCAGTATTTCCACCGGTAACTGCTTTTGCATTAACTTCCTGATTAATTTTTGCGACATTGTCGTTAACGACAGAGACGCTGGAATTACTAGAAGTATTACTGTTGACGATTGCCTTATCGCCGCTATTGATAACTGATGTAGCACCAGTTGTAGCTGCGAAGGCAGGTGCTACTGCTAAAGTAAATGTAGCAGCAGCTGTAATGGTTGCTTTTGCGATTTGTTGTATTCTCATTTTTTTTCACCTCCTTTCCTGCGAGAAATTATAAATATTAAATACAATGAAATTAGTACACGAGATAATTCATTAAATGATTGATACTGCTTAATGCGTAATTCATATCTGCGATCATAAATACGTTCACACCTGCATTACCGGTTTTGATTGTTCCTGCATTGCCACCAATACTGATATTTCTATTGGCAGTATTCCAACCGGTGTTTGCATTGGCATTTACATATTGGTCTACCTGAGCATTATTAGAATTGTTGATATTATTGGCATTTTGAGATGTGGATGAAGTATTGGTGTCAACATTATTTCCTGTATTTACAACCCCTGATTGAACTGCTGGCATTCCATTGCCTGCATTTATACCTGTATTATTTTCATTAGCTTTTGCATACATGAGTACATTTACCTGAGCATCTCCTGTTTGAATTGCACCTGCATCACCGCCCCGTGCTATACCCCGATTGGAAGAATTATTACCCGTATTGGCCGAACATCCAGATAATCCAATCAGTAAACCTGAATCATTACTGGTCCCGCATGATTGATTTACATAAGAATTATTATAATTATTTACGGTAAAGAGATTATTTTCGGCAAGATATGAACCGAAGCGTGACTTATCGCCTGTGTTTGAAAGTACAATTGATGCACCGCTTCCTGGCCCGTTTCCATTACTATCGCCGCCTACTAAAGTGACGGCTCCATTTCCCGTGACAAGAAAATTAGTATTAATAGAAGCATTTCCGGTAGTTATCACGCCAGCCTGCCCTCCAACGCTAATATTTCTATCTGCAACATTGCCTCCCGTGTTTGCTGATGTGTTAGCTGTCTGATTGATAACCGTTTTATTATTATTGAGAATTGAAGTTGTCTGTTTAGAATCAGATGAAGTTGCTGTAGATAAACGATTGCCAGTATTGGTAACATACGAATCGGTAATACTACCTTTGTCAGCGCCTGAAATGCCTGTTACTGAATTGTTTGCATTAACAACTCCCACCACATTTACTCCTGCATTTCCTGTATTTATAATTCCGGCATTTCCTCCAATACTAATATTTCTGCTTGCTTCGTTATTTCCGGTATTTGCGGATGCATCTACTGTTTGATTTACGGTTGCGCTGTTATTATTCTGAATTGTTTTTTGAGAATTAGATGTATTATTTAGACCAGCTTTTACATCATCACCTGTATTGCTTAGATTTAAAGAACTAACTTGCGGCTGAATAGCGGCGTTCTGTGAAGCCTGCTGCTGAATTAAATTTGATAGTGAGTTTTTTGAAGATGTATCTGTAGCAAAAACTTCTTTTATAAATATAGCTGGAGTAAATACAACTTGAAGTACAACTATTGTAATTAGAAATTTTCTATAAGTTATTTGTCTCATATTCAAAGATAATTGTTAACTTTTACGTTTCATTAATTAACTTAGTCAAAAAATATATGTGATAATTGTCACACATAGTAATTTGCCGAGTCAACTAGTTTTTACTATCCCACTATATTTCTTTCAGAAACTAACTACATATCGTTATATCTTTCCATAACAACCGAAGCAAAATTCATATATAGTATTTTTAAAATAGAAAGCAAGATAAGAAACATTGTATGTTTTTAAATTGCAGAAAAAGATATGATATATGTAAGAATTCTGTAAATAGAGTAAAAATGCATTTGTATTGACGTACAAAAAAATGTATTATTTTTTTATAAGAGAAAGATAAGAGATAAACTGAATATTCCATCATGGCTTTTTTCATATATGTCAAGCTGAGCTTGACATTAATTGGTATGAAATCGTTACTTTATCATCAATGAATATACTAATGTTTGGGTGGGAATTTCCGCCCTTCAACAGTGGAGGCCTCGGCGTAGCATGCTGGGGTATTACAAAAGGACTTTCGGATCAAGGAGAAAATGTCTTATTCGTACTACCTAAAAAATATGATGTTAATAATTCACATGTAAAATTCTTATTTGCAGATACAAAAAATATTTCTATCAAAACATTCGACTCTTATCTTAAACCTTACCTAACCTCCGAAGCATATCTGCGTGATAAAAAAATCGCCGAACAGTGTAAATACGGTGATACACTGCTTGCCGAAGTACTACGATATGGGGAATATGCCAAAACTATAGCACGAGATAATGATCATGACGTTATTCATGCTCATGACTGGCTTTCATTTCCAGCCGGAATTGAAGCAAAAAAAATTAGTAAAAAACCGCTGATAGCTCATGTCCATGCCACCGAACATGATAGAACAGGAGGACGCGGAGTAAATAAAGATGTTTTTGAAATTGAAGAAGAAGGAATGCGAAAAGCCGACATTATTATTGCAGTAAGTAACTTCACAAAAAAGATAATTGTTGATAAATACAATATTGACCCATCAAAAATCGAAGTGGTTCATAACGGCATTAATATGAATGAATATGAAGGATCAGACAGAAAATTCGATATGCTCAAACTGAAAGAATTTGGCATACAGATAGTGTTGTTTGCGGGTAGACTCACACTACAGAAAGGACCTGACTACTTTTTAAAAACTGCCAAAGAAGTAATTAAATACGTCCCTAATAGTATGTTTGTGATAGCAGGATCAGGCGATATGGAACATCAAATTATGCGGCAGGCTGCCGAGATTGGAATTTCCAATAAAGTCTCATTCGTCGGATATTTGCGGGGAGATGAACTTAATAGCATATATAAATCTGCAGATGTCTTGGTTATGCCTTCTGTCTCTGAACCATTCGGAATAACTGCGCTCGAAGCACTCGCTAACAAAACTCCAGTATTAGTATCCAAACAATCTGGTGTTGCTGAAGTAATTACTCATGCATTAAAAGCCGATTTCTGGGATGTCGATGAAATGGTAAATAAAATTACGGTGCTTTTGAAAAATAAATCGCTGCAGCAATGTCTGCAGGAAAATGGCAATAAAGAAGTACGAAAACTCAGTTGGACCCATGCGGCTAAAAAATGTGTTAATTTATATAAAAAGTTATTAAAAAAGAGCAATTAAAAATTTGGTGGGTGGCAGAAGCTAGGGTAAACGAGCAGAACAGGTGTCAGGAGAAGTTGTTTTGTCAGCGCGGAGGATTAGTGCGTATCGGAACTATAGAAACAGAACCACCGTTACCATTTTATAGAACCAACGTTGGAAGAACACAAGCCGTAGTCCGAGCACTGACAAAAAACTTCGACTGACAGAATCTGGAGATAGCGGTCGAAATATAAAAAAATTCATATCGAGCGACTATTTTTATAAATGGGATCCCGGCCTGCGTCGGGATGACAAAAACTTAAATATGGCATCAGTTTGTTTTTACTTTCAGGTTCACCAGCCAATGCGGATCAAACGATACCGCATCTTTGATATTGGTATAGACCATGACTATTTTCATGGCGATGAAACCTTCAACCTCAACAACAAAAAAATTCTCCATAAAGTAGCAAACAAATGCTACCTTCCTACAAATAAAGTGCTCCTTGATCTCTTAAATAAATATCCTCAATTTAAAATCAGCTTTTCATTCTCAGGAATATTTCTTCATCAGGCAGAAACATATTACCCCGAAGTTTTGGAATCATTTCAAAAACTTGTCAAAACAGGCCAGGTAGAAATACTCAGCGAAACATACTATCATTCGCTCTCCTTTCTCTATTCAAAAAAAGAATTCAAAAAACAGGTTCTCATGCATAAAAAAAAGATACAAGAACTTTTTGGCGTCACCCCGAAAGTTTTCAGGAATACTGAACTTATCTATAGTAACGAAGTGGCGCAGACAGCAGAATCTATGGGATTTAAAGGCATTCTGGCTGAAGGCGCTGATCATGTTTTAGGATGGCGCAGCCCGAACTTTTTGTACCGGCCGGCAGGAACAAAATCGATAAGCCTTTTATTAAAAAATTATAAATTATCGGATGATATTGCGT
>CAZBEF010000003.1:0-140911 GCA_964490875.1 uncultured Gammaproteobacteria bacterium | reverse complement strand
TATGGGTAAGAATTCTCCGGGCGCTTATGATTCCGACAAACTTTTTGTGTTCATCATAAATTGGCAGATAATGAATTTTGGATTCCCCCATTAAACGTGCCACTTCGCCGATTGGTGTGTCTAATGAAACTTTTGGAGGCTTCATAAGACAGTGAAGCACTTTTGCATTTCCCGGGAATGAATTATTGATAAGACAGTGATATGGATTAATGACACCGAGAAGATTCTCTTTGTCATCCACCACAAATGCTGCATCGTGTGAAGAAGAAAGCTGTCCGATTGCATGAGTGAGTGTATCTTCGGGAGAGACGGTGATGATTCCTTCTGTTTTAAATATTTCTGAGAGTTTCATATATTTCTTTTCAATTTTTAATTATATCAATTACAGATCAATGTCATCCTGATCCCGATAGCAATCGGGAGAAGGATCCAGAGTTTATTAAATAGATTCTTCGCTAATCGCTCAGAATGACAAACCAGTGTTAAAACACTGTTTCGCTGGTGAAATTCCAATTTTTAATATGCAAATACGGCATTCTGTTTATCCCCATTTCCAGTTCAAAGCTGGAGAGAGGAAATAATTCACGGCTGACATCTACCACATTATTCAGCGCTGCAGGAATACTTTGGTTGAATCGGAGATTTTTAACTCCGCGTACAATTTTACCATCTTCTATTAAGAATAATCCATCGCGCGTCATACCAGTAACCGAAAGAGATTTTGGATTGAGAACCCGAACATACCATAGTCTGGTAACCAATAGTCCCCTTTTAACTCCTTTGATCATATCTTTGTATGATTTTTTGCCCGGTTCAAATGCAAGATGAGTAGGAATCGGTCCGTATGTGTTTGGCGCGGGCAGCGCATGGCCGGTATTTTTTGCATGATATCTGTTGGCATGATATGAGTCGTACACGAGATTTTTGAGAATGCCATTTTTTATTATCTCAACCTTCATTTTGGGCGCGCCTTCGAAATCAAACGGCATTGGAAAAGCTTTCGGATTTAATGGATCGTCGATGACTGTGATATTATCGCCGGCGACTTTCTGCCCAAGTTTGCCGGATAAAAAACTTGCCTGTTCATGATAAATCCGGGCATTCGGTCCATACAGCGAAAAAAAGACCATCATTTCATTTACTGCCTGCGGTTCTAAGATTACATCCCACTCCCCTGGTTGAACAGACTGCGGATTGGCGCCTTTCTCTATTTTTGCAATTGCCGAATCGGCGACTTTTCCGGCATTAATTTCGGAAGAATCCCGGCCTACAGCAGATCCAAAACCTGTTGATGTTGCACCGAGCAAAATTGTTGAAAGGTCGGAGGCGCCGCTTACATGATATGTCCAGACGCCGTGGGAGTTGGCAATGGCAAGTTCTGAAACAACACTGTTATAAGCGCCTGAAGCAGTGATTTTTTTAGCTTTCGCTTTTTTAATAATAGTATGAACTGCTTGCGCTCGTTCTTTTTCACTAACACGCAGCGCTTCGTTTTTTACGACAGGAATTTTTTCTTTTTTTGGCAAGGAAACGAAATGAGGATCATCTTTCTGAAATGAAGCGAGCTTTTCTGCCTGGCGGACCATTTGTTCTAGAGCAAAAGGTTTATCGAGCACGTCGCGCCCGCCGATAGAAGCAACGCCGATATTCTTGCCGACAATAACGCGGACTGAGACTGCGATGTCATCCCAGGCCATATTCTGGTGAATTTCGGAATTGGCAAACCGAGTTAAGCCGTTTTCTGAGACAAATAAAAGTACTTCGGTCTCATTTGCTTTTGAGATCTTCAGAATTTTTTCGGCGATTTGTTTTAATTTTTTTTCTCCTAACATATTATTTTATAAACACCCCGTCCGCGATCCCGACTTCGTCGAGGATCGGGACACCCCTCTTAAAAGAGGGGAAATTCTCTCCTCTTTCAAGAGGAGTACCCCGCCAATGGCGGGGGGAGGTGTTTTACCACACCTTAACAACTCCCACTTTTACATTTCTAAACCGTGTTGGCGAGGCGCCGTGGCCGGTATGAATAACCTGCGACGGCTGTCCTTTGCCGCAGTTTGGCGTCCCCCACACAGTCCATTCATCGCGGCCGCAGATTGCATCGCAGCTATTCCAAAACTGCGGCGTCATCCCCTGATAGGTTGGGTTTTTCACCATTCTTATTTTCTTGCCGTTTTTAATTTCCCATCCGATTTCAGTACCGAATTGGAAATTAAGCCGGCGGTCGTCGATGCTCCATGAGCGGTTGGTAGACATAAAGATTCCTTTTTTCGTATCGGCGATAAGATCTTTCAGTTTCCATGCTTTTCCTGAATCGCCATTGTCTCCAGGTTCTAGATTTATATTCGTCATGCGGATTAACGGAATACGATTCGATGACATTGCCCGCATGGTACCATTACTGATATTTCTATATTCGGGATTAATTTTATGAAGTTTAGCCGCTGTTTCGCGCGAGGTAATATAATCGTTGAATAATCCGTTTTTCACAAGATACGTGCGGCTGGCCGGAACGCCTTCATCATCGTAACCAAAAGTGCCTAAGCCGCCCGGAATTGTAGCGTCTGCAGTAAGATTGACGATGTTTGAGCCATATTTAAAGTTCCATAATTTTTCCGGAGTTAAGAAACTGGTTCCGGCATACGATGCTTCATACCCAAGAACGCGGTCTAACTCGACGGCATGGCCGCAGCTTTCATGAATCTGAAGTCCTAATTGATTGCTGTCGAGGATGATGTCGTACTCACCGGATGGACATAACGGCGCTGTGAGTAATGCAGCAGCTTCCTCCCCTACTCTTGGCGCATTGCCGACAATATCAA
This sequence comes from uncultured Gammaproteobacteria bacterium, assembly GCA_964490875.1. Taxonomy (GTDB): domain Bacteria; phylum Patescibacteriota; class Microgenomatia; order UBA1406; family GWC2-37-13; genus CAYYYG01. The sequence goes on along the minus strand of CAZBEF010000003.1, from coordinate 138,089 downwards.
GCTCGCGCACAAGTTCGTATCCTTTTGTGGCAAACTGTCCTCCGTGTGAATTTGGATATGATCTATTCTGAAAATCATTGTTGCCCACAGCCGAAGCTTCTATACCTACACCGGTCCAGATAATATCCTGATCTATAAGGCTGCCGTTTGTTGAAGCAAATACTTTCTGTTCGCGGTGGGCGGAAAAATGAGTTTGTGAAATGGCGATATCTTTGTGGACTCGTTGTGCTTTATCGGCCTTAAGAAGCAAGGCTATTTTATCGTCTATCGAAATTTTGAATGGATCTTCTTTAATATTATTTTTGTATGAATCTTTGACTGGTTCTTCCGTAGGAAATGAGATCACTTCATCGGTATATGCAGAAGTAGATTTTGCGATGTTGAAAGCGCTTTTAATAGTCTTCTCAATTCCTTTTTTTGAGAAATCGTAGGAGGCGGCAAATCCCCAGGCTCCTTCATATAAAATACGAATGCCGTACCCTTGTGAAGAAGAAGATTCAAGGGCTTCAACAACTCCATCTTTGGTTGCGATTCGCTCTGAATCTTTTTGAACGATGCGTACGTCGGCGTATGTTACTTTAGGAAGAGTGGCAATTATCTCAAGAGCCGTTTTCTTCATGATTCTTACATTGTATCAAAAATACGTATAATTTTCATCCGAGACTAGAAAACAAACTGCCATATTTCCAAAATTACGCCGATTATAAAGACAATTTGAATGATCGGAATAACAAGAGTATGTTTATGGGGAAACTTTTTTTTATACATAAACGTAACAATCAAAACCATGCTTCCCAGAAAAACGCCGCCGGTAAATGAAATAACATTCATAAAACTGGTGAATCCGACGAGAAATAATAATATTGGAATGCCAAGCATCATGATATATGAATGATTTTTGTTCACTTTTAAATCTTTTACTAACAGATCATTGCCCACCATCGAAAGCATCAGATACGGACTAAGAATGGTAAAAACGCCGGTGATATCGAATAATAGACTTTTGAAAACAAATGAATCGGCCGAAAGATATGGATACAACATGACAGAAAATAAGAGATAAAAAACTAGCACAATGATTTCTGCGATAAGAATGGATTTATGAATATGTTTGGTTTTTTTTAATTCTGGAATTATAGAAATGCCCGTTAAGGCAAACAGAATGGAGCCGTAGCCGCCAAGTGGATTATTCCCCACCGCCGGAATAAAACGAATCGCAAATCCGGTAAGCGGGCCAAGGCACGATACTATAATTCCAACAATCAGCACAATTTTTATAACGGTAAAAAGAACATCGAACTCCTCTATCTTTTTGCCGGCAAAAAAAGTAATTAAAAAAATGGCTACGAAGAAGATGATACTTCCGTACCAGGAAGAAATCTGAAGGACATTCCCCAGAAAATCACCGCCGATAATAAGATATGCCAGCAGCGCGCCGAATGTTGAAACCAGTAATAAAAATGTAGAAAGTTTACTGATTTTATCGCCAAGAATTATTTTTGCGTATCCAGGCAGCTGGTGTTTTTCGGGAATCGATTCGACAATTTCACGGAATAAAGAATCGGTCTGTGCGAGAAGTAGTGATAGTCCGGTAATAGTAAAGAGGAAGAACAACCAGCCGGTTTGTTTAAGAGCAATTGGCAGCGAAAAAATACCTGCTCCGATTATCGTCCCGAGCAGGAGAAAAATATTTTCATAAAATGGAGACATGATTTTATTATATGCAGATATTCTTTAAATTTTCTAATGAATTTAGGTAAATTCGAAACCATGATTTATTCTAGCTATTTTGTGTAGAATCTCACTTGAGTTAGCAGCACTGCTTCGATCCGTTCTATCCGGCAGCATAACTGTTCCACTAACAATTCGTCCTGTTTTATCTGGATTATATTCATTTAGTGCAATGGAAATTGTTGAATTTGGTTCTACTAATTGTTCTAGTACCTGAGTTACATCCAAACCGGCAGTTACTTGGGGAAATTTTCTCTGAATAGCTATGATTTTCTCTGGGCTAAAATCTTTTCTAATAGGGCCGAGAATCGTTTCTACACCATACATTTTTCTGATGCTTTGAGATCCAAGATGAGCAACACTTATTCCTGCATGATATGCAATAATTCCATCTGTTTCAGCCGCCATCATAAAAAGCTTCGTTTGTTCTTCACAGTCTTTTTGAGTTGCCGGTTTATGAAAAACATACCACTCCCCTCCTGCAAAAACAGAGCATGCTATGTCCTGTGTCATAAAAACTGGAGGGATGCCATGATCACTATTTCTATTCTGTCTAAAATATCTTAATATCGATTCTGACTTTAGTCTGGCTGCTTCTACAGGAAATGTCCTATTCAATTTTATTCCATTATATTCAGGATATAACTTACCATACGGGCCGCCTCCTGTTTCTTCTGTAAACCTATCTTCTTCATCCGCCGAAAATTTAAGAACATCTTTATGAGGTAATAAATGAGGAATTCCCACCTGTTCTGCTAATTCGCCTTTACGTCCATTTGAAATAAGTTGGGGCGTTTGCATTTCGTGGCCTCCCGCAGCTGAAAAATTCGGGACAACACGCATGGCATCCACAGAAGAAAATATGAGAGACTGACCTTGAAATCTTTCAGCCATAAAAAAACCCGCTATGCTAGCGGGCAATAAGATTCAATTTGTGACGCTTGACACATTGATGCAAAACATTATATATTTTTTACATAAAAAATCAAGGAGTAATTTTCAATCTGGACTGATCTGATAGGAAAAACTACAAGATAGCTTACTTCAAATATTACCGGTATACGTTGATGAGATTTCTCAGTTTTTCTGTCTCTAATCTGGGATTTTCAGCAAAAATTATTCCCCGTGAAGAACTGATTATCATGCCAGCTTTTTTAGAATTCAGACCTGCTTTTACTGTTTTCTCGACATCACCGCCCTGTGCACCGATTCCTGGTATAAGAAGCGTCATGTCGCCAATAAGTTTTCTGATTTCGGAAAGCTCTTGAGGATATGTCGCGCCGGCAACTAAGAAACAATTTTCATTTTGGTTCCATTCTTTTGCAACCTTTTGTGCAACTATTTTATACAATGGTAAATCGTTTACTATAAGATCCTGCAGCTCCCCTGCCCCCGGATTAGAAGTGCGGCACAAAATAATACTCGCTTTATCGGTTCTTTCCAAAAATGGCTTGATTGCCTCTGCTCCTAAATACGGATGCAGTGTTACCGCGTCGGCTCCGAGCCAGTCGAAAACGAACGAAACATAGCCTTTATTTGTGGAACCGATGTCGGCGCGTTTGGCATCCATGATAAGAAAAATTCCGGGATGATTCTGCCGGATATAATCGCAGGTAAGTTTGAGTTGGCGTATTCCTTCATCGCCCACTGCTTCGTAAAAAGCGGTGTTTGGTTTATATGCGCATACCAAATCATGAGTTGCGTCGATAATTGCTTTATTGAATTCAAATTGGGCATTTTTTTTATTTTGAAAATGTTTCGGGAGTTTACTCACTTCGCTGTCGAGGCCGATGCAGACTAAGGAGTTGTTTTTTTGAACTATGGAATCTAGTTTTTGTTGAGGTTTCATACCATTACTTTATCAGTTTTTTTACTATGGAAATTGCCTGCGTGCAATCGCTTGATATATGAATATGATCCGGATCTAGTTTACTAAAAAATGTTTTACTTTCTTCATTATCTGTTAATAAAACAACATGTTTCCGTGCTTTTAATGCTAACGAGACTTCCGCAGCCGTACCCGCTCCCATTCCACAGGCGATTACAACGTATGAAGATAAAACATTTATATTATTCCGCGCGCTGCCCATTCCAGTAATAATCGATATGTCAACGAATTGTGAAGTGTTATCGTTGTCTTTGGTGGGTATTATTCCAATCGTTAAACCATTGGCTGATTTTGCGCCTCGACTGGCTTCGTTCATGACTCCTTCTGTTCGACCGCCGGTTAATAGAATCCATCCCTGTTCGGCAATGATTTTACCTAATTCAAAGGCATTTTTTTTATCTGTTTCACTTGCTTTATTGCCAGGACCCATAATACCGATTACGATTTTTCTCATATTTTTTTCTTCGCTTCAACAAACTTTTTCCCGTGGCCGATTTTTGTATTTACCGGAACATTTTTTTTGCACAATGGACATTCAGAAGCTTCGTATGAAGGAACTTCTAAAACGCCTAGCCACGAAAACGGCGCGCCCACCGATTCCGAAGTAACTAGTTTTGTGTCGCGATTCACCATAACACACGCTTCGACAACTATGCCGCCAGCCGCGCGAACGCTGTCTATAACTTTTTTAACAGAACCGCCTGTTGTGGTGAGATCTTCTATAACCAAAACATTTCTTCCTTTGACTACATTTTCATAACCGCGCGTGAAGATCTGAAGTTTTTCGGGGGTTTTTTCGGTGTACACACTGTAAACAGTTTTTTTCTTCAGTTTTGATAAATAATATGCTGCCCATTGGGAAAGGATAATTCCGCCGAGCGCCGGTGCGGCTACTACTTCGATATTGGAGTCTTTGTATTTTTCGGCGAATAGTTTGCCAACTTTTGCGGATTCAACCGGATATGTGTAGAGAATGTCTTTGTTGATGTAAGTGTCAAAATGCCGGCCGGAGGTTCCCACAAAATGATCCTTATCCAAAATCGCTCCGGTTTTTTTGAGTATATTAATTACGTTTTTCAAAATTGAATAAATTATGGATGTGGCTGCTGAATCCAATAATATAATCCACGTTGACCAGAATTCATTGATTGATTACTTGTACGACCTTTAAATGGAGCTATGTTAATTCTTCTATCTTTACCTTCCCCCACTATTTCCTCTATTTCTAATGCAGAATAAACTGGTATTCCATGTGACTGAATATCCTGTACACCATTCTGCCACATTTTTGAAAAATACGCAAAGCCTGCAGTAGGATAAATGCCATTCTTTCTCAGTTTAGTATTTACTGTATTCATTGCATGACCTTCTGCTATAACATCATCAACTATTAATAATGAACCGCTATCTTCAAGTAAATCTTTCAGTTCATCAATAGGGACACGGAAAAATCTATCTGCTTGAGCGCTATAAGATCTGCCATTAGTAACATAAGGATCTTTAAATGGAACTTCTTCCTTCGTTTGATCATATTTATGTACTAGTAGAAGACTGCTTCCCTTTAGTTGTCTTTGTACCGCTTTCGCAAATGAAACACCAGAATTTTCTATACCTAATATTAATGCTTTATCTAATGATGCTTCCTGTCCGGCTTCTATAAGTCGCTGTCGAAACTGATATAAGACTATTTCAGCAGCATAAGCTTCCCTTACTGCATCTATATGTCCTGCTCTATTTATTCTTGGAAGAATAAGATAGTCGTGTATAGTGGGATGGAATGTAACCTGTTCTAATGCAAATTGACGCAAAGCGGAATGTAGTGATTGAATATGCTGCTCCTCCATGAATTTTAGTATTTCAGTGTTACTTGACATATTTACTTTAAAATTCTTCCCGAAGCGGTGCGGTGGTACACACCGAATTCGGTGATTAATTTTAGTTGCCTATGATTCAGAACCGGGCCCTCCACACACATCCGCCAGCCGGTTGGATCCACGCAGCACTGGCCGCAAATCCCGATTCCGCACTTCATATACCGTTCCAGTGATATCTGGAAAGGTATGCGCAAATTATAGCATATATCTGATATTTTTTTCTCCATCACCTCCGGACCCACTATGTAAACCATATCGGGCTTGGCTGTTTCTACATACTTTGCAAACGGTTCGGTAACAAATCCTTTGTGGCCGATTGATCCATCATCCGTTGCGCGGTGGACAGTAACGCCGATTTCTTCCATCCATGTATCAAATAAAAGTTCGGACTTTGTACGTGCGCCGGCAAATAAGTCGACACTGATATTTTTTTTGCGAAGCTCCTGCGCCAAATATGCAAGCGGCACCATTCCATAACCACCCGCGACCATCGCCACTTTTGCATTCGGTTTTGGAAAACTGAAACTTGTTCCATATGCGCCGCGGACTCCGACCTTATCCCCTGTTTTCATGGCATGAAGAGCTTGTGTAGCTTCGCCCACTGCTGCCGCAGAAATCATAAATGAAGAATTATTTTTGTTTATAATGCCGAACGGCAGTTCGTCGAATCCGGGAATCCAGAGCATGACAAACTGTCCGGGTTTCCCCACTAATGGATAGTCGAAGTAAAATGATTTTACCCGGCTGTTTTCCTGAACTATTTTTTGTATTGGCAATACTAACGGTTTATCAATTGTCATATGGTATTTGTTGTCATGCCGAACACCCAGCTAATCGCTGAGTGCTATAGCTTGTTTCGGCATCCCATTAAGGTTTTCTGTCGGTAATGGGATCCCGACTTTCGTCGGGATGACAAAAGGTTATTGATGTGCGATTCCGCGCATTTCTTCTAAACTTTTATACCCTTCATCTTTCATAAACTTCTGCATTTCTTCCGTAACTTTTTTGAAAATATCTATTCCGCGATAATAAATTCCCGAGCCGATCCCGACCGCTGTTGCGCCGGCCATAATATATTCGATCGCGTCTTCGCCTGTGTTTATTCCTCCCGTTCCAATAATAGGAATCTTAATAGATTTATAGAGATTATAAACAGCACGCATGGCAAGCGGTTTTATTGCCGGACCCGAAAGTCCGCCGAATTTATTTTTTAGAATTGGCTTTTTAACTCTGATGTCGATGATCAAACTGGACAAAGTGTTTGATGTCGTGATTCCATCCGCTCCTGCCTGTTCTGCCGCTTTGCCGATTTCTACGATATCGGAAACATCGGCGTTCAACTTGGCGAATATTTTTGTTTTGCCGCTTATTTTTTTTACCGAAGAAACTGCGTACGCTGTTATTTTGGGATCTAACGAAAACATTCTGCCGAAATCGTCTTCGGTATTGGGGCACGACAGATTCAGCTCGATCATGACCGGTTTAATTGCCATAATTTTCTCGGCTACTTTTACGAAGTTTTCTACCTTATCGGCGAAGATACTGATAAATAATGGAATCTGCAAAAGTTCTTTTGTTTCTTTCAAATATGGAAGCGAATCATCGACACCAGGGTTTGATAACCCGACAGCATTGGTGATTCCGTGCTCCCATGCATATACCGTAGGATTGTGATGGCCTGTCCGCTCCATCGGGCCGATTGATTTACAGGTTATTGCCCCGGCGCCGTTTTTTTCGACAAATTTCATAGACGCGGCGCTTACTCCCATAATCCCCGATGCCAGCACTGTGGGATTTGGCAATTTGATTCCGGCAAGGTTTACTGATAAATCAATCATGGTGTTACCACTTGTCCGCTTCCGGGACTAACTAATAGTGTTCCGTCTTCGAATACTTTTTTTCCTTTCATAATTACTCTTTGAACCTTTCCGTATACTTTCATTCCTGCAAACGGAGTCCAGCCGCATTTGGTGAAAAGATTTTCATTCGAAAGTTCATATTTGCTAGAAGCATCGACTTCTATATGCGTCTGTTTTTCTTCGGGAATATTCAAAATTTTTCTTGGTCCATCATAACATAATCTGATAATTTCTTCTTGTGAAAGACGGCCTTCGTGAGAAGCAGTCAATAATAAAGGCAATGTTGACTCCAGGCCGGGAACTCCGAACGGCGGTTTTGCCGAATCCTTTTCTTCCTTTGTATGCGGCGCGTGGTCGGACTCAATGCAGTCGACATAGCGGATATTCTTCCATAAAAATTCAATATCTTTTTTAGATTTTAAAAGCGGCTTCATAAGCGCATACGGCCCAAGATGTTTTACATCGTCTTCGGACAAAAATAAATGGTGCGGACAAACTCCACAGGTTACTGGCAATCCTTCTTCTTTTGCTGAAATAATTTGTTGAAGTTCATGTGCGCTGGAAACATGGCAGAAATGAGAGCGCTTTTTTGTCTTTCTGACGACAGAGAGTACCGACTGAATCATGTCTTCTTCTGAATGCAGCAAGATAGGCCTCGGACTTTTCCAGGCCGAATAAATTTTGGTGAGATATTTTTCGTCGATTATAAATCCGCCGGTTGTAATATTCAGATATAATTTTAAACCCCAGGCGATATTTTTTACTTTTTCAAACTCTTCCAAATTATCGCCAAGCGAGCCAAAATGAAATCCAATATTGACAACGGCTTTCTCTTGTGCATTCCGAATTTTTTCTTCAAGCCGTGCTTTTGTAGTTATGGGTTCGGGGTTATTGGGCATGTCGAAAACGGTTGTGAATCCGCCGGCAAGTGCGGCCGATGTTCCGGTGAAAAAATCTTCTTTATGGGTCTGCCCCGGATCACGAAGATGAACATGAATATCTATGAGCCCTGGTAGTTTTAGTGTTGACATATGTATAACAACGTCATTGCGAGGAACGTAGTGACGAAGCAATCCCGTTAATATAGACCCAAGGTTATGGCACTCGTGCCATTACAACCTTCGGATTATTGGTAATGGGATTGCTTCTCCCGACTTCGTCGGGATCGCAATGACGTGAACGTAAAAATAATTCATTTCTTCAAATACTCTCTCCACGACTTAATATCCAGATCTTCCATATTATAGTGTGAAATTGCATCAATAAAAGAAACCGCAAGACGGAGATCGGTAAACAGCGGAATATTCTTATCGATTGCCGCGCGGCGGATTCGGTATCCATCGGACACCAAGAAATTAAAGTCGCGCTTGGATTCTTCGGCTTTATCGCTGATGTTTATGACCAGCGAAACTTTACCGTCATTAATCAGATCAACAACGTCTGGATGTTTATTTTCGTTCAGCTTAAATACTTTTTTTATGTTAATGCCGTTCGCCTTCAAAAAACTGTAGGTTTTTGATGTTGAATACAATGTATAGCCCATCTCCTGCAGTTCAATCGCCGACTGGAGAAACCGTTTTTTATTGACGATGCCGCCGACAGTTAGAAGCGCCGTTTTTTCGCGGATATTTACACCGGTTGCGAAAATGGATTTAATAAGCGCCCGGCGGAAATTTCCTCCGAAACAGGCCACTTCGCCGGTTGCCGACATTTCAACTCTGAGGATCGGATCGGCCCCTTCCAGACGCGCAAAAGAAAACTGCGAACTTTTGATTACTGAATAATCCGGATATTCGATATCCACCTGTTTCGCTTTTCCAAAAAAAGAATCCACCGCAACTTCTGCCAGATTTACATCGATCGCTTTGGAAATAAACGGAAAACTGCGCGAAGCCCTAAGATTAATCTCGATGACATACACTTCGTCTTCTTTGGCTAAAAATTGAATGTTGAATGGTCCGGTGATTTTTAATCCTTTGGCAAGTCGCTTGGCAATATCAATAACTTTTTTTTGTGTGCGAAGATAAATCCGTTCAGGCGGATAGACAATGGTTGCATCGCCCGAATGAACGCCGGCGTGTTCGATATGTTCGGCTACTGCGAAAACTTTGATCTCGCCGTGCTGAGATACGCCGTCAAGCTCGATCTCTTTTGCTTTTTCGTAAAATTTAGAAATCGTGACCGGATGCTCCTGATTCACAATTGCCGCCTTTCCCAAATATTTTTTCAGTTCATCTTCGTTGAAACACACGCGCATAGCGCTTCCGGATAAAACATACGAAGGACGAATGAGAACCGGATAATGAACCCGTTCGGCAAAAGCCGCTGCCTGTTTTAGATTTTCGGCCTCGGTCCATTCTGGTTGGAAAACTCCTAGATCATCACACAATTTAGAAAATTTATTGCGGTCCTCTGCCCTATCAATATCATCGGCATGTGTTCCGTAAATATGGAATCCGAATGTGGACAATGATTTGGCAAGATTGTTCGGCCGTTGTCCGCCGACTGATACGACTACGCCATCGGGATTCTCAAATTCGTAAATATCGGCCACTCGTTCAAACGAAAGTTCTTCAAAATATAACCGCTCCGACATATCGTAGTCGGTGGAAACGGTTTCCGGGTTGCAGTTTATAACAATTGATTTCTTTTTATATTTTTTCAAAGCCATTGCGGCATTTACCGAAGACCAATCGAATTCTACAGAAGATCCGATACGGTACGGCCCCGAGCCAAGGACAACGACGCCGCTTGCACCGATTGGTTCCACATCATGATGAAATCCATGATACGTAGTGTAGAGATAATTTGTTTTGGCAGGAACTTCACCGGCAAGTGTATCGATCCGGAAAACAGATGGCAGAATTCCCAGTTTTTTCCGCAGAGCCCTAATTTCCAATCCTTTTTTACCAACCAATGACCCGATTTTTTTATCGGAGAATCCAAGCTGTTTTAAATTAAGAAGGGTTGAATGATCCAGAATATTCCCCTCTTCATAAGAGGGGTGCCGAGAGTGACTGAGGCGGGGTGTTGACATTTTATTTGAAACACCCCTTCCGGCTTCGCCGGATTCCCCTCTTAAAAGAGGGGAAATATTTGTCTCAGCATCAACGATATTTTTCAGCCGGTGCAGAAACCATGGATCGATTCCGGTGATTTCATAGATTTTTTCAACAGAAATATCCCGGCGCAGCGCTTCACACAATGCAAATAACCGTTTAGGTGTAGGCTTTTTTATATATTCCAAAGCTTCTTCTTTCGAATGAAAGCCATTGTCCGTAATACTTTCCCGTTCTATATCGAGCATCCGCACTGCTTTCTGAATTGCTTCTTCAAAAGAACGCCCGATTGCCATGATCTCCCCCACCGACTTCATGCTGCTGCCGATTACTTCTTCAACTCCCTGGAATTTTTCCAAATCCCAGCGGGGAATTTTAACGACAAGATAATCTAATGCCGGTTCGAAACACGACTGTGTAACTTGGGTAACATGATTTTTGACATCGGTTAACGATTTTCCCAGAATAAGTTTTGCCGCAACATATGCCAATGGGTATCCGGTGGCCTTTGATGCGAGCGCAGAAGACCGGGACAACCGCGGATTAAGTTCTATGATGTAATAATCTATTTGCTGATCATTCCCCTCTTTTAAGAGGGGTGCCGAGTGTGACTGAGGCGGGGTGTTTTGTGATGATAACACCTCCCCCCTTCGGGGTACTCCTCTTAAAAGAGGAGACTTCTTAGAAGGATAAGGATTCAACGCAAACTGTACATTACATTCGCCGACAATATTCAAACTTCGGACGAGTTCTATGGCTTTTATGCGAAGGAAATGATATTCAAAATTGGTAAGTGTCTGGCTTGGAGCAACAACGATAGACTCGCCGGTATGAATACCTAACGGATCCATATTTTCCATGTTGCAGACAGCTACACAGTTATCGTGTTTATCGCGGACAACTTCGTACTCAACTTCTTTAAAATGGTGAAGATATTTTTCAACTAAAACCTGCGGAGCAAACGCCAGCGCATCGGAAACTTTTTTCTGAAGCTCTTTCATGTTGAAAACGACGCCCGACTTCTGGCCGCCAAGTGTGTAACCAGCACGGATCATAAGCGGAAAGCCCATTTGTTCAGCAATCTTTTTTGCATCTTCCAGTGATTCTGCCGCAGTGCTTTGCGGTGTAGGTAATCCGATTTTGCGAAGATGATTGGCGAAAAGCTGCCGGTCTTCGGCGATAATAACAGATTCAATTGATGTACCGAGGATTGTGACGCCGTGCTTTTTGAAAACGCCTTTTTTATGAAGCTTCATGCCAGTGTTTAAAGCCGTCTGTCCGCCGAAGGAGATAATAACGCCGTCCGGCTTTTCTTTTTCAATAACCCGTTCAATAAAGTATTCATTCACCGGAAGAAAATACACCTCATCGGCCATGTTTTTTGATGTTTGAAATGTGGCGATGTTAGGATTGATAAGTACTGTTTTTATTCCATCTTCCTTAAGAGCTTTGATTGCCTGGCTGCCGGAATAATCAAACTCTCCGGCCTCGCCGATCTTTAAAGCACCTGATCCGAGAATGAGTATTTTTTTATAGTTTTTCATAGATTTTTAAACTTCCCCTCTTTTAAGAGGGGTGGATTCCGCGTCTGCCGCGGAAGACGGGGTGTTTTGAATTGATTTCTTAATACTTGATATAACACCCTCCAAATTTTCCTTCACCTGTTTATCTGTAAATCTCAGAATTCGAATATTAAATCTTTTTAGATCTTGTTCTCGTTTATAGTCATAATCATCTTTTAGTTCGTGACTTGATCCATCTATTTCTATAGCAAGTCTTAATGGTATGCAATAAAAATCAACAATATAATCTGCTAACGGTTTTTGTCTGTTGAAATCTACTCCTAGCTGTTTATTCTTTATATATTTCCAAACCATTGCTTCGGTCATAGTTCCATTTTTTCTTAGTTGTCTTGCTATCTCCTTTAATTTCGAATTATATGGTACTCTCAAATCATTACTCATATAAATAAAACACCCCGCCTCAGTCACTCTCGGCACCCCTCTTAAAAGAGGGGAATTTCTTGACATTTATTTCTTTACCTTTTCCAAAAAATAATCAAAAATCCATTCGGTATCTAATGGTCCCGGGAACGATTCCGGATGAAACTGCACTGACATAAATGGATATTTTGTATGAATAATACCTTCGTTTGTGCCGTCGTTGGCATTGGTAAACCAGGTCTTAAATCCTTTGGGAATTTCACCCACTGCGTAGCCGTGATTTTGTGTGGTGAGGAAACAACGCGGACTTTCCGCCATCAGACATGGTTGATTTTGACTACGATGACCAAATTTGAGTTTGTAAGTATCCCCTCCTCCGGCTAATGCCAAAACCTGATTCCCCAAACAAATTCCAAAAATTGGCACTTTATTTTCGAGCGCTGTTTTAACGGTTGCAACAGTTGGCGTAACAGTTTTCGGATCGCCGGGGCCGTTTGAAATAAACAATGCATCAAATTTCAGATTATTTTTAAACGGATCATAATTCCATGGAACCCGAATAACGTTCCAGCCGCGCCGTAAAAAATTTCTGATCGTATTATTCTTCACTCCGCAGTCGACAACAACAACCGTTTTCTTCCCCGATCCGATTACGACTGGTTTTTGATTTTTTCCTCCCATAGAAACCCGGGCGACCAGATTTTCTGCCATCGAATCTTTGAAGGCGATGTCTTTCCCTACAACAATCTTTCCTTTCATAACTCCTTCCGTCCGGATTTTTTTGGCCAGAAACCGGGTGTCTTTAATTTCAAGAGCAGGAATTTTTTCTTTTTTCAGCCAGGTTGACAAAGACTGTTCGCTTGCGAAATGCGAAGGTGTATCAATGTACGAAGAGACAATTAAACCGGACGCCCAGATTCGCGCTGATTCCCACGTGGCCGAAGATTGGACGCCATAATTTCCGACCAATGGATATGTCATCACTAAAATCTGGCCGGCGTATGAAGGATCGGTAAGGCTTTCGGGGTAGCCGACCATTCCGGTTGTAAAGACAACTTCGCCGGCGATGGATGATTCATGTCCAAAAGATCGGCCTTCGAGTTTTGTGCCGTCTTCAAGAATTAGGTGTCCAATCATTTTGTAGTTTTAAGTATTGAATATATGTTTCTAAGCTCCCCGCCTTATGAAGGCGGGGTGTCTGGCGAAGCCAGACGGGGCGGTTATTAAATCCTACATTTGTAATTACATAAATGTAGATAATTCACCTCTCCTTAATCCCCTCCTTCGCAAGGAGGGGACTTAGATTTAAAGTTTTCCTAAAACCAAACCGAGCAGTGCCATCCGAACAAACATACCATTCTTAATTTGTTTAGTTAAGTATACAGCGCGCGGATCGGAATCGATTGCCGGATCAAGCTCATTCACCCGCGGCAGCGGATGCATTACTAACATATCTTTATTCCCTTTCCGTTTCAGTAAATCCTTCGTCAGTAAAAATGAATCTTTCACTGCTTCGTAATCTTTTATATCTTTAAACCGCTCCTTCTGTACCCGCGTCCAATACCAGAAGCTGGATTTTTTCGGCAGTTCTTCTACCGTACTGATTTCGATAAGATTGACATTCTTTTTGTATTTTTTAACAAGCTCAGAATTCACCCGAAGATTTTTCGGGGAAAGTAGATACAATGTTGTGTTTTTAAATAACGAAAATTCTTTTATCAGCGAATGGACTGTCCGGCCGTATAATAAATCGCCAACTAAAACTCCGGTCATTCCGTCCAGTTTCCCGAACCGTTCATATAATGTGAATGTATCCAAAAGCGCCTGGGTGGGGTGCTCCCCTGCTCCATCGCCGGCGTTTATGACAGGGATCGACGCATACTTGGCAGCAGTTAACGCGGCGCCGATTTCAAAGTGGCGCATGATAATGACATCGGCGTAATTTTCAAAAACCCGAACCGTATCGGCAAGCGTTTCGCCTTTTACAAAGGAAGAAGTCTGTGTTGGATTCTGATATTCAACAGTTAATCCGCCCAGCCGTTTTACTGCAGAAGCAAAAGAGGTAAATGTCCGCGAAGATGGTTCGTAAAACAAAAGCATTGCCAGTTTATTTTTAAGAAGAGAAGAAAATTTTTCCGGATCTTTTTTGATTTTTTCTGCGGTTTTGAAAACGTGAGTAATTGATGAAGAATCGAACTGCTCCAGAGAGACTATGTCTTTCCCTTTGAACGTATTGTTAATCTTCTGTATGTCGCCGGTACTCATAAACTTCTCAAAAGTCTAACAAAGTATTTTCAAAAAATCAAATGCGATGAAACATCGTCATTCCCGCGGAAGCGGGAATCTATTAAATTGCTTCAATGAGATTTCAATGTAGTTATTATATGGATCCCCGCTTTCGCGAGGATGACAAAAGAAAAAATCTCAACTTGTAATATTCGCAAACGGTAATTTCTCTTACATTGTGCAAAATGTCTAGCAAAGTATTTCCAAAAAATCAAATGTGATGTATATTACCAGTTTTTACCTGATCTATTGCATTACTATGAGATATATTATATAATAAGTCCATGGGAAAAGAAACCTTGTTACCACAAATTAAAGAAACAGGTCAAGAACAAATTAATAGATTAACAGCTAATTTTGAGAATGAGTTTATAAAACTTCCTTTAGATAGTGTGAAAAGACTTGCAATACAGGATGCTGTCGCATGTGCTGAAGCAGAGGCAGATGTGGATTCAATAAAACATGGTAACCAGCCACATGAACAAAAAATGGAAGCTCTAGCTGTTGCGGGACCCCGCTTAACAGTTAGGGAAGAAACAAAACGTTTGCGTACTCAATCACCTTCTAATTTTCCAGATTATGATCTATATTATGTTACTATGTGCTCATATGTTAATAAATATGCCAATTTAATATTTCCTCATTTATTAAGAGTTGAAGACGTTGGAAAAGATAAAGAGTTTCAATATTATTCGGCAGTTGCTAAGCAAACGGTATGTTCTGAAATTAGTAAGATTATTCAATTTTACAATAGTTTTGCGAATTATAATGCAAGAGTTCAACCGGTAGAATAAATTACTCTTCTATCAATTATGAGAGTCGTTTCTTAAATCTCAACTTGTAAAATTTGCAAACAGCAATTTCTCTTACATTTAGCAAAATACTTACAGCCATTTTTCAAAAAAACAAATGGAGTAACTTGTTTATAATCAGATATCATTTGAAGGGATTGCGCCAAAATCAAGAGCTACATACAATCTTAAATTTTCTATTGCATTAAAAAAAATATGATAAAATATATTTATGGCAGAAAATTCAGGATCTCAACCACCAAAACCACCATTAGTTGAAATAAAGGGAGATTGGCAAATTAAATCTCCAGGCGATAATGTTTTAGATGTGGGACCTAATCCCAAAGATACTGAACGTATACCATTACCTCCAATTGAAGATGCAGGAGTACGAGCTGGGACAGTTGAAAACGTTGGATCAACGATTCCGCTTCCTCCAGTTGAAAGTGTACGCGCACAACCAGTTTCAGAAGCAAGTGTTAGAACTGGCGGTAGTACGCCACCTACAGTGCCAACTGCAGATATTATAAACTTAAACTCAATAAAACCCCCAGGTTTTTCAAAAGTCCAAGAAGTACTTGAAGAATATAGCCGAGAATTACCTGAAAAGACAAAAACTAATTTGAAATCTAAAAATAATAGATAAGTTAGCACATATCCAATCTTTATTTGTTATAAGAAAGCATTATAACACCCCAAAATAATTATTTTACAATCTCAACTTGTAAATTCTAAACTCCGCCATTACAATAATTCTGTTGAAATTCCCCATACTCGATAAATGGGGAATTGAAATCCCAAGCGGAGTCCCCAATGCAGCTCGAAGAGCGAAATGGGACGAAGTGGGATTAAAATAGGAAATCGAGAAATTTAGACAACGATGGCAAAACTAAAATACATCTTCGTATCTGGTGGTGTAATTTCCGGAATCGGAAAAGGTATCACCACCTCCTCCATCGCCCTCCTTCTCAAATCCGCAGGCTACAAAGTAACTCCCATTAAATTCGAAGGATACTTAAATATAGATTCTGGAACAATAAACCCCATCGAACACGGCGATCCATTTTTGTGTGAAGACGGCACCGAGACCGACATGGATATCGGCAGCTACGAAAAATTTCTGCATGAAGAAATGGGCCGCGACAACTTTGTAACCATGGGACAGGTTTACCAGAAAATTATTGAAAAGGAACGCCGGTTTGAATATAAGGGAGAAGACGTAGAAGCCATTCATATCAGCGAAGAGATTATAAGCCGTATTAATTCTGCCGCAAAAAAAAGAGATTCTGACATTGTCATTATCGAACTTGGCGGCACAGCCGGCGAATACTGGAATGTATTTTTCTACGAAGCTTCACGTATTCTTTCGCTGAAAAACCCCGGCGATGTTATCCATATTCACGTGAGTTATGTTCCGACTCCTCATCATTTAGGAGAACCAAAGACAAAACCAACACAGCTTTCCGTTCGGACATTAAACTCCATGGGAATTCAGCCCGATTTCATAATCGCCCGCTCCGAAAAATTTATCGATCAGCGGAGGCGCGACCGGTTCGCCATTTTCTGCAATATGCACGGCGACGACATAATTTCCAACCCGGATCTGGATTCTATCTATGAAATCCCGATGGTATTCCATGAACAACAGCTTGATAAAAAAATTCTGCAAAAACTTGGGCTGCCCGAAAAGAGTCCGCAGCTTGCCGAATGGAAAAAACTTATTGAACGGATAAAAGCCAAAAAAAGTAAAACCATAGAAATAGCCATTGCCGGAAAATATTTCGGCACCGGCGAATACCAACTCCGCGATTCGTATGCCGCCCTATTTGACGCGATAGACCATGCTGCCTGGCAGCTTGGTGTTGATGTGAAAACAAAATGGATCGATTCGGAAAAAGTGGAAAAACAAGGAACAAGCATTATTGGCAATCCGGACGGAATTATTGTGCCGATTGGCTGGGGCGAGCGCGGTGCTGAAGGAATGATTAAGGCTGCAAGCTATGCACGCGATCGCAAAATCCCCTACCTTGGACTGTGTTACGGTATGCAGCTTGCCTGTGTTTCATTTGCGCGCGATGTGGTGGGCTGGAAAGATGCTGATACCGAAGAAAATAATCCAAAGACAGCTCACCCCGTAATTCATTTTATTAAAGAACAGCGCGAGCTTGTCAAAAAACGCGCCTATGGCGGCACTATGCGTTTGGGGAAATGGGACGCGGTTATTAAAAAAGGCACCATGGCCGACGAAATCTATTCAAAATATGACGGATACATTAATAAAGAAAAACATCTTACCAATGAACGGCACCGCCACCGCTATGAATTCAATAATGAATTTGCGAATGATTTTGAAAAAAACGGACTAACAATTAGCGCCCGTTCACCAGCAGAAAATCTCGTTGAGATAATCGAGCTTTCCAAAAAGGATCATCCGTTTTATATGGGAACGCAGGGACATCCGGAATATAAAAGCCGGCCGCTCACTCCGCATCCTATTTTCCTCGCCTTCATCGAAGCCGCGATGAAGAAATAATTCTTTTATAACGATTATTCTCTCGGTAAAGATCTTAATTCATCTAAAATTTTGTAAAAATCTGCTCCTATTTCTGTACATTTATGTCGCAGTACGTCTTGTAAAGTACTGTCCTCAAAAAATTGTTGTAACGGCACTTTATCAATACCTGCCTCAACACAAGTTAATGTCCCTTGAGAACATTTATATCGAATTCCCAATGTTCTTCTGCCTAATTGGTCTTGATAGTCCCATTTAATTATGTCTTTCAAATAGTGTGTTTCCGCCAAAATTTCAGGTGCCGTTTCTTCACAGGTTTTCGGGTCCATAACCTCTTCGCCTGCTAAATGTCTTTTAGCCTGGTCATTTACCATTAACGCAACAATAGGCTTTTCATCTTTGACAATTCGTGTAATCATTGATTTGCCATCTCCAAAAGACCTCGGATAAACAGAAAACGGCCATCGATTCATAGGTACTGCCCATGGGACACTATAACCTGGATCAATATAATATTTAGTAGAAAATTTGCTGTCGGGATCTTCTACCACAACAGCATTATGGCTGCGTTTTGCAGTAATAATCACTTCACCGTCTACTATTTTGGTAGATGGATAAAGCAGGATTTTGGGATCTAATCCCATAGCGGATAGTTTATCTGCGACCTCTAAGGAAAAAAGTGTGCAGTCACCGCCATATTCTTTAAAAAATTGTTTACGATTCGCAATTATTTCACGATAGAATTCCTCGAGATCTGCGTGATCACTTTTCGCAAATTTACTTCTAAAAACCATGTTGTTGAAAGGGTACCTTCCCACTAATTCACTTATCATGGGACCTGTTTTTTCATCAAATCGGCATACTTCTTCGGCAAATTGTAGCAGCTCAGGAGTTTTTCCGGACATAAAAGCCGGTACAAGTTTTGGGTCACTATTTTCATGAACATTTAGCATTTCCTTAGCGTTGATAGTACCAGTAGAACCTTCTTGTAAGTATTTGATATATCCATAGATGAAACTTTCTCCTAGAGAGTACAACTCATCTGGATCTGGAAGTTTGGATAAATGTGTGTCTGGCTTTAATATTATATTTACATATGTAGAGACAGCATGTGAGGCAATGCCATTTTTTCTGCCGAACGCAAGTGTCCCGGTATAGTGTATAAAACCTCTATCATATATATCTTGGAGTATTTGTTCCTCTTCATCTGGAGTAGGCATTTCTTGCGGAGTTATAATTCGTGATCTTCCATCGGAAAGTGTACCAACTATTCCTGAAGATGATGCAAGTATTACCTTACCATTAGACAGACCATGCATGCGTTGTTGCTCGACTTGGGCTAATGCATCTTCAGCGAAGTACGCAGGACCTTTATACACAAAATCTGAAAGTCTTTTTTCTTCACTTTTTCGGACTTCCGATTCTCGACTACCCACACTTTTTATTATTCAATTAATAAAATCTATTGATGATAATTTTCACCAGATATGATTCTACTAATGAAGTATACAATAAAGACCTTTTTTTGCAATTTACGAATAAAGAATTCCTCCTTAAAGACTCTGATCTGTAAAACCGCCTTTGTAAATTGCCGAACCTTCACACCGCTGCAGAATAAGTTGGCATAACTTCTGGCCGGGAATAAGCTCCAGATTATTCGGTCCGGCATTATATATTTCAAGCACCTGTTTCCCCGATATGCCGGGCTGGATAAATGGAGCGGTGATATGAACCATAAGCCCGAGACGGGCAAACCGCGACCGGGAGTTTAACCATCCCGCAATATCGCCCGGCAGTGTAATCTTTTCTATGGTTATGCCCAGCACTAATTCACCAGGTTTTATGATGTAATTATCTTTTATGCTGATTTTCCGGGTAATTGTTTTAAAATCCGTGTGTTCGTTCACCGCCACCGAATTGCCGATCCGTTCAAAGACGCGGATCTCGTTATCAAGCGCTAAATCGACAGATGCCGGCCCGACGGATTTTATATCAAACGGAGAAATTCTAATTCTCCTGCTTTCAATTTCCTTAATAATTTGATCATGGGTAAGTATCATAAGTAAAAGTATATAATAGATTCCCCTGCCCTGGGATGATATAATTTACTTTGTCATCCTTTATAGGCATGACATAGCAGTCCACCTTCACTAAAGTTTCGGCGGACAAAGCCCGCGTGGCGGAATGGCAGACGCGTAGGTCTCAAAAACCTATGGGGGCAACTCCATAGAGGTTCGACTCCTCTCGCGGGCACAAGAATAGCTAATAGCTTATGGCAGATAGCTGATAGCACACTTTTTTAACTGCAAGAAGATATTTCGGATTTTAAAAATTATCCTTCGACCACATTAAACTCTCCCTGAAACATTCCCATGGAGCATGAGAAAGCAATGCGGCCGGTTTCGTTTGGAGTAAACTCAATTACATTCTTTCCCTTTTCTAGAGTCCGTGAAACGGCAATTTTTGGAGCAACCAGACTTCCCTGGCAGCCGAATACATTCTGCCCGTCGATAACCCACTTCACCGGAATCCCCTTCTGAACAGTGAAAGACGCCGGACTATATCCTTTACTGTTGACGCTCATATAGGCCAGCTGAACACCATTTTCCAAAACAACATTTTTATCGACAGAGCTGATTTTTGAGGGAAGAAACTTGCCGGTAATTCCATACAGATACATCATATTCATAATTGAACTCAGGCCAATCATAATAATAATCACGCCTAGTACCCGTGCGAATACCGGATAATATTTTGAACTGGTGAATGATGACGCAAAGCCTATGGCGAGCAAAGCCGGAACAGTTCCTAACGCAAATACCATCATGGTGATGGCGCTCTGTGCCGGATTAGCCAAACCAAGAGCGTAAAGCTGGACAGTCTGCGTGAATCCGCACGGAAGAAGATATGTTATGGCACCAAGTAAAAATGCTGTTTGCTTTGGATTTCTCATGAATCGATTCTTCAGCGGTTCAAATAGATTCTTGGTGAAGGACAACATTGAAAATTTCAAGATTCCGGCCATATCCAAACCAATCAGCACCATAAAAAATGCCACAAAAACCGTAAGTGCAGAACTGAAGCCAGCATTGGAAGCTAAAGACTTCCCTAGCATTCCAACAATATATCCAAAGAAACCGTATGATAATACTCGCCCAACATTAAATGAAATCGCCGGTATGATACTACCCAATCTCGACTTCGGACTTCGGACTTGCGACTTCGGACTAACTGTTCCGATTGTCGACATAAACAATGCTCCGGAAGTAGCCATACAGGTAGAAGTTGAAGCCACCAGACCTAGCACAAAAACAGCCCAGTAGCTTGTTGGGCTGAACTGAACAATATTTTCAGGTAAGAAATTCAGTTCTTTAGCGAAGTAATATACGATAAATAAGATAACTGCGATTGATCCGGTATCAAATAACCGTTTTACGAATGGTTCCGATGCAACTGCTGATTTATCCGCGATGGAATAACCATACTGAGAAATTTTTTTATTAAGTTCTTCCTTATTTAGATTGCCGGAATAAGTAATTTCAACCTTCTGAGTCTTGTAATCTGCCTTTACCGCAGAAATATTGGCGCACTCCCCCAGCGAATCTTTCACCAGAATATCGCAGGACGGACAGTGCATTCCTTTCACATAAACCGTTTTCTTCTTAACATCCATATTTTTGTATGTTCCAGTATAGAGAAAATATAAATAGTATTCAACTTAAGTCTAAAATCAGATCACCGTCATTGCGAGGAGCGCAGATAAAATGCGCGACGCGGCAATCCCGTTAATAAAGAGCCATGGTTATAGCACTCGTGACATTACAACCTTCGGATTATTGGAAAAGGGATTGCTTCTCCCGACTTTCGTCGGGATCGCAATGACGGCTCTTATTCCAATAATTTTTAATATAGGTTTATGTGATTTTTATTATTTTTCTATCTGATTTTTTATTTTCCTCTTGACAAGTAAAAATAAATCGTGTAGTCTGAATATTGTTATAAGTTAAATTAAAAATTTAACAATTTATGCAGGAGAGGGAAAGACTTAAAAATCATCACCCGGAAATAAAAATTTAAGAAACCGGACGATGAAAAAAGGAACTTTGCGAAACGGAAGCTTATATGAAGGGTATATCACCCAAATAACCATAAAGAAGCTTTATCCAACCGCAAGACAGTCAAACCTCAAAACTAATAGAAAGAATTAGTATCAACGGTAACAAAAGCCGCCCCACCAAACATAAAGGCGGCTTTTTGTTTGGGTTATAGTTTCTTTTCTACACTGTAGAACTTCACTCTATCTCCCCTAAACAAAAGATCGATTTCACCAGTTGCTCCGTTTCGGTGTTTGGCAATGCTTAACTTCACCATTTTTTTTGTTGAATCCAACAGGTCTTCGGTATCATCTTCGGCGTAAATAAACATAACCACGTCGGCGTCTTGTTCGATTGCCCCTGATTCTCGAAGGTCGGCCAGCTGAGGTTTTTTAGTACCTCGCTGCTCTACCGCGCGTGAAAGCTGTGAGAGAGCAATTACCGGAACCCGGAGTTCACGGGCTAAATTCTTCAACCCTTGGGAAATGTGCGAAACTTCGTTTACACGCGAATCAAACTTCTTTCCGGCATCGGCCAGCTGCAAATAATCTACAACAACCAATTTAATGTCTTTTTCTGCCTTGAGTTTGCGTGCTTTTGTCCGCATTTCAAGAATAGAAATGCCTGGTGTGTCATCGATAAAAATAGGTGCTTCGGAAAGATCACCCATTGCCTGGGTGATGCTTTTGTAATCTTGATCCGATAATTTACCTGTCTTAAGCCGCCACGCGTCTATATCGGCCTGGCCTACTAATAGGCGGTCTACCAGTTCTTCCTTGCTCATTTCAAGAGAAAAAAATCCTACTCCATGTTTGGCTTTAGTCGCAACATGCAGAGCAATGTTTAAAGCAAAAGTTGTTTTTCCAACTCCGGGCCGCGCCGCAAGAATAATTAAATTAGAATCCTGCATTCCGGCGAGTTTGGTATCAAGATCGGTGAAGCCGGTGGAAACTCCGCGCAGATTAGCTCCGTTTTTTATGAATTCTTCCAGACGCTCGAAACTATCGGCCAGAATATTCTTTAGCGGAATGAAGTCGCGGTGCATCTGGTCTTGTGAAAGGGCGAAAATTTCGGTTTCTGCTTGATCTATTAACTTCCGCACATCGCCGCGGTTATCGTACGATTTTTCTGCCATGCGCGAAGATAATTCAATCAGCCGGCGTTTGGTATGATGGTCTTTCACAATGTGGCCGTAATGTTCTACATATGCCGAAGTCGGGACTGCGTTAACAAGTTCGGATAAATATGGCGCGCCGCCAATTGCCTTCAGTACGCCGTCGCTTTGAAGCTGATTTTTTAGAGTAACGACA
This sequence comes from uncultured Gammaproteobacteria bacterium, assembly GCA_964490875.1. Classification (GTDB taxonomy): domain Bacteria; phylum Patescibacteriota; class Microgenomatia; order UBA1406; family GWC2-37-13; genus CAYYYG01. Next base: position 114,742 of record CAZBEF010000003.1, on the reverse strand, counting down.
TCGATTGGCTGCTGTTTTTCAAAAAGTGTAATCATGCAGCCGTAAATCTGCTGATGTTCACGAAGATAAAAATGTTCGGGTTTTAAAAATTCGGCAATAATATGAATTGCAGAAGGATCAATAAGAACAGCGCCGAGTACCGATTTCTCTGCTTCCAGATCGTTTGGTGGAACTCTGAGTGCTTCCGAAGATAATGATGCCATATGGTTTTAAAAACGTCATTGCGATCCCGCGTCTGTCGCGGGAGAAGCAATCCCGCAGAGAATTAACCGAAGGTTTGGTTTTAATGGGATTGCTTCGTCCTGTTGCGACTGTCCTCGCAATGACGATAATATTTTATTATAGTATTATGGAAATTATGATGTAATATCCATCACAACTACTTTCATTTCCTCGCCGAGATCTTCTTTCTTCAAACTAAGTTTCTGTATAGGTGCCGAGGATTCTGCTCCAATTTTCTTCAAAAATTCATCGACGGGTGAAAGTTTTCCAAATCCTTCCTGATTTAATTTCGGACTGTTGTAATGCATCGGAATTACCATGCTTGGTTCTACTTTCTGTACCAGATCTACTGCTTCTGAAGCATCAATAGTGAAAAAACCGCCGGTTGGAACCATGAGAATGTCTACTTCGCCCACTGAATCCAAGAAGTCATCGGTAAGGACAACTCCCAAATCGCCGCAATGCAAAATAGAAATTCCTTCCGCCTCAAGTTTATAGACTACATTTTCTCCGCGTTCTGCACCCTGTTTTTTATCATGAAATGATCTGAATCCAAATATGCGGACTTTATTTTTTTCGAATTCACCAGGCCAGTCTATTATTAATGGGCTTCCTGAAATTCCGGCTGTGTAGTTATGATCATGGTGATGATGAGAGATAGTTACAATATCCGCTTCGGTCTTGGGAAATTTAAGCCCCACCATTTTTGGGTCAAACGGATCGGTGACAATACGGGCATCTTTTGTTCTTATATAAAATGAGGAGTGTCCTAAATATTTGATATCCATAGTATGGAAAAGCATACCAAACCGACTGCAGAAAATCAATGCGGTTGCGGACAAAAAAAATCCGCCGTGCTTTCACACACGGCGGAGTTAAAAATTCCTCACTTGCCTGCTTTCTTTACTGCGATTCGTTTTGGTTTTGCTGCTTCGGCAATTTTTGCCTTAACGATAACTACTCCGTTCTCAACCACAGCTTCGATGTTTTTTTCATCAACCGGCCGCGGAAGAGTGGTTGTGTAATTGAATGATGCCACCCTATCCATTCGGTACACAACTTTCTTTTTCTGCTTTTCTTCCTCAGTCTCTTCGGATCGAGCCCTTATACTAAGGACACCATTTTCAAATGTCACCTCAACTTTATCTTCGGCAACACCTGGAACAGCTGCTTTCACAATGACGGTATCCCCGTCTTCGTACACATCCAACCCTTCGGTAAGTGTGATTGCCGGCCATTCAGATTCTTCTTCATCGTCCCATACTACTGGTCTGTATAACAATCGAGCCAATGGCGAAGATAATCGTAGATTTACCATTATTGTTCACCTCCTTTCTATTAAAATTTTCAATTGGCACTTGTAGACATCAATTGCCAATATTAGCAGTATAAAACTTTAACTGCTATTTTGTCAAGTAGAAAAATATGCAGCCAGGCATTATGCTCGAAATGTAGAATTAATGGAGAAGAATTCTGAAGACCTTAAAAAGATGAAAGGTGGGAGCCTGGAGCGGGAATCGGACCCGCGGTCTAACCCTTACCAAGGGTTTATTTTACCACTAAACTATCCAGGCATTATGTCTGTCATCCTGAGCGATTAGCGAAGGATCCAGTTACTATTCTGGATGCTTCGGCTCTGCCTCAGCATGACATTTATTGTAATGATATAACTGGTATTGTAGTATTTTACAATATAAAATATAAAGTATGGGTATAAAACCGATTGTTATTATCTTACTTGTTGTTGCGGGGGCCATGACTGCACGGTACTTCGGCAGGCAGCCAGTACTCACAAAAAGCGGTCCGAAGGTGATTGCCATATCCCCTGCTGCCGGTAAACAATCAATCGTTGCCCTGGCTAAAGATACTATTTCTGAATTAGGAGGCTCCGTTTTGGGCACCGCGACTGCATATGTTTCGGACATTGCATCACAATCAGCCAACAAAGTTGGAGAAATGGTTATAGATAATACGGCATCCGGAATTATGAAACAGGTAGAAAAACTTCCTAAAGAGCAGCAAAAAGAGATTAAGAACGCGTTATGTAAATGACGAGGTTACTACGTGATAACTCACAATCGCCGCGGAGACGATTACATTCAACGACTTATTTATCCCCCACATCGGAATTTCAACAATTTGATCACAAAGCAATAACGTTTCGGGTAGAACACCATACGTTTCATTACCCACAAGAAGAGCCACCGGCTGTGAATATTGGTATTGCGTATAAGGAATAGACTTGGGATCCTGTTCCACGGCTACCACCTTAACTTGATTCTTTTTTAACTCGGCAATCGCTTCGGCAGCAGATTTCTTATATTCCCACGGAACAACCTTGTATGTGCCGATCGAAGCCTTCTTTATCTTAGAATTCGGAGGAACCTCTGTCTGCCCGCACAGATAGATCTTACTTACCGCAAGCGCATCTGCAAGTCTAAAAAGCCCTCCTATATTGTAGGTATCGTAGATATTTTCGAGGATAAGATACAGAGGACGGCGCTCGATATCCTTAATTTTTTCCTGAGCATCGGCCTCTTCAACTACCCGGAGTTCTTTTGCGTTTAGTTTCATATATGTATTATACATAAACACATATTTTATGTCTTATAGAAATCTAGATATGGATATTGTGGATAAGAGGTGGATAATATATGGAATGCTGTTGTAATAGAGACTATAAGTATGCAGAACATGTCGTCCTATCTTCTATAGGATAATAAACACCACTGTTTTAGCACTCTTACTATTGGAGTGATAAATATTGCCACGATGCAGAATATCTTCTCAATAGCTTCCATTTGCGTATCTGCTATACTGTAAATATGTCTGCATTATCACACTTACAGATACGAACACCAAAAGACGACGAAACACCGATCGAGGCTGCTACCCAGATATTCTCTTCTCTGCTGCCCTCACATATTCCATTATGGAAGAGATTGTACATACGGCCTAAAACCTATTCCTTTGAGATATTTCTTCTTTCTCAGATGATTTACTTCTATACTACGGTTCCACGCGAGGCAGAAGAGTTCGCCAAAAGCCTGCTCACCTCGTCGTACCCTCTTGTAAAGATCCAAAAAACCACAGATCCGCTGGATATAGTATTTAAATCAACGAATATGATGGTTGGCGAAATGGTGCTGAATTCATACTTCTATTTGCCGATAAAAACATACGGTGATTTTGCTACCGTAGATCCTCTTGCCTCGCTTATCGGCTTTCTTTCTAAACAAGATTCTCAAATCCGGATGGCAGTTCAACTTATTGTTACTCCCACAACCTACCACTGGCAGCAGAAAGTACTGGATGCTTCCAAAGTATATGCAAAAAACCCTTTGACAGGGAGTTCGCAGACTGTTTCAAACCCCGATGCCAATAAATCTATGATCGCTAAAAAAGCTTCGTTTCAGGGGGGAAAAGCTGCAATTAGATTGGTTGTCGGAACAAGCAACAAAAATCTGCCGCTTTTACACTATCTGCAAAATCTTGCCGGTACATTCGGCAGTTATTCTTCGGGAGAAGGAAACCAGTTTATTTTCAAAAAACCAATCCTTGGCCATGACCGGCTTTTAAAACGTATAAAAGAGCGAAGAATGACATATTTCGAACGGGGGAATCAGATTTTAAATTCACAGGAGCTTGCTACTTTATGGCACCCTTCGGGAATTCTTCTGGCTGGAATCAAAAATATCGCCTGGGGAAAAACTTTAAAAGGCGAACCACCCGAAAATCTGCCTGTCTCCCCTATGCTGCCCCCAAATGCAACCGAAGCAGCAAAAGAAAAGGCCGAAGTGCAGAAAAAAGATATTAACTTTTTTGCCAAGACTGAATTTAAAAATAAAGAATCAATATTTGGTGTGAAATCGGTAGACCGGGCAAAACATATTTACATCATGGGAAAGACAGGCTCTGGTAAATCTACCCTTATTGCCAACATGGCGATTGATGATATTCGGAAAGACCGTGGTATCGGCATTATCGATCCGCACGGAGACCTTACCGAAATTGTGATGAACTATATTCCAAAACGGCGGATAAATGACGTAATTTATCTGGAACCGTTTGATTTCACCAGGCCGTTCTCATTGAACGTGCTTGAAACACATCATCCAGAGTATAAACATTTAATTGCCTCCGGTATCGTTTCGATTTTCAGCAAACTGTACGCCCACAGCTGGGGGCCGCGGCTTGAATATATTTTGAGAAATGTTATTCTGACTCTTATTGAAATGCCGAATGCAACGCTGGCCGACGTTCTGCCTCTTTTGGCTCATGAAAAATTCCGCAAAAAAGCAGTAGAACGGATTACTGATCCTGTTATCAAAGCATTCTGGGAGCAGGAGTTTGATGTGATGCCGCCGCGGATGAAGGCAGAAGCAATTTCGCCGATTCAAAATAAAGTTGGACAGTTTGTTACTTCACCTATGATTCGTCCGATCATAGGCCGGGCGCAGTCGACGATTAATCTGGAAGATATAATGGATAATAAGAAGATCTTGCTTCTGAATTTGTCTCAGGGAAAGCTGGGAGAAGACAATGCCGCACTCCTGGGAGCTATGATCATTACTCAGATTCAGCTTACCGCAATGAGCCGGGCATATAAAAAAGAAGAAGAACGCACACCATTCTTCCTCTATGTCGACGAGTTTCAGAATTTCGCCACTTCTTCGTTTTTGAAAATATTATCGGAAGCTCGTAAATACCGGCTGGCGCTTACCCTTGCTAATCAATACATTGATCAACTTGACGAAGAAGTTCAGCGCGCCATATTCGGCAACGTAGGAACACTGATGACTTTTGTGACGGGAGCACGCGATGCGCAGGCGTTGAGTAAAGAGTTTGCCGGTTTATATTCTGATACCGATTTGGTTTCGCTGGGAAAATATGAAATTATCGTTAAACTCGCGATAGATAATATGACCTCGTTCCCCTTCCCTGCCAAAACGCTGCCGCTTCCTTCTTTGAAAAATGAAAATCGGGAGAAAATTGTCCGCCTTTCGAAAGAAAAATACGGAAGAAAACCTACCGGCATTTCGATTAGTAATCCTGAAATGGTGCCCGAACCAATTGATGAGCCGGCACCCCTAGATAACTCAAAAACAGCTGTTACTAAACAGAAACCCTCTCCAAAGCCCAATAAACAACCAAAACAACCGCAGACTGCACAGCAGGAAAAAAAGAATTAAGACTCTTTTTTCTTTTTCAGCATATCTTTAACGCGAGACATAATAAATGCGGTAACCAGACTGCCCGCAACGCCTGCAATCTTGCCATTGGCATTTTCTTTAATCTCCTGTGTTTTATTGACAATATTTTCACGCATTGATTGAATACTCTGCTGGACTTTTGTGAGAAAATAAGCGATTGATAGCAGAAGCCCGATCATCATGACCATAAATATAATGCCTACTACATAAAATATTGATTGAAGATCCATAATGTATTTTTACAATTATTAACTTTTTTTCTTATGCGTCTTTTTTTTCAGATCGATGGTGCCGTCATTCTCCGCGATCTTATTCCAATTTTCCAAAAGATAACCGCGTAATTTTTCTACATGCTTGCCTGAAGCTTTCATCTGGGTTTTGACATCTTCCATGACGTCTTCAACCATTTTGGTGTACTTTTCCTGATCAAAATCTTCAACCTGATCTTTTACATCTTCAAGCCGCTTTGCCAGATCTTTTTTGGCTGTTTTGTACATTTTCATCCCTTCTTCACTGACTTCTCCAAAAATTTCTTCAGCTTTTTCTTTTACATTCAGATCACCCAGAGAATCCTGAAGCTCTTTAAACTTTTTCATAAGAAGTTTCCGGTTTTCTTTCCCGGCCTTGGGAGAGAGTAGAAAAGCGCTGAGTCCGCCAATGACTGCGCCAATAATTAAACCTGCACTGAATTTTGCACTCCGATTGTTTCCCATAGTGTATGTAAGAATTTATAAAATAAGATAGTTCTATGCTTTTACTATACCACATTTTAAGGAGTCGATGGTTGCGAAGAAAGCTTTGCGAGAATCTCTTTTATGCGGTCGATAATTTCGGTGGGGGTATATGAGGCTTTAATAAGAAAACCAATGGTGCCTAATTTAGCACCTTCCTGAAGAATACTATCCTGGCCTAAATTGGTTAGAAAAAGTACTGGCATATTTTTTGTCCGTTCATCGCCTTTTAAAACTTTCAGTACATCGAGTCCGTTCATTTTGGGCATCATAATATCAAGAAGTATGAGATCGTAATGTTTTTTTTGAGCAGCTGCGATTCCGTCTATTCCATTGTCGAAGGCGTCTGTTTGGAACCCCGAAAGAATTAATTGTCGAGAATATAATTCGCGAATAAGCATGTCATCTTCGATAAGCAGTATTTGTTTTGATGAAGTATCCATAGTGATCTAGATCAATGTACTATATCGGTAATTTTAAATCAAGTTCGAAATATAAATGTATAATATAAGAAATGCAAAGCTTTAGTATAAACACAATAATCCAAGCAGACCGGCATACAGTATATACCGCACTTACTACAAAAGAGGGACTATCCGCCTGGTGGACGCCGGACTGTGAAGTTGATTCAACTATTGGAGGGAAGAATATATTTCGATTCGGAGAAATGTATGTGGTTATGCAGATAGAAAAAATTGTCCGCGACCGCGAAGTTGTGTGGCGGTGTATTGACCAGTTTTTTAAGTTTGAGAATGTAAAACGGACAAATGAATGGCTGGGCACTGTTGTAGAATTTAAACTCGCTGACAATGAATACCATGAAACTATAGTATATTTTGTTCACGAAGGATTAACCTCCAAACTCCCCTCGTATGATGCTTCAACCACACTCTGGTCTTATTTAATCAATATTTGTCTGAAAGGATATATTGAAAAAAATCAGAATACTTCTAAAAATACTCCAGAAGAAAATTCTCTGTAATACAGATCATTGACAATATATCTCTAATATATTAATCTGGAAAATATCATTCTCTTTCTGATATGAACAGATTAACTAAATTTACACTTCATCGAAGCGGATTATTTTCAGTCGGAACTGGAATTGTGTTAATGATTATTGCATTATCAGGTTTAGCACTCAGCTTTTCTCTGTTGAATCAGCCGACGAATAAAAATGTCTATGCGGGAAGCTGTTCCTGTAATCCACCTCCGGAAGCTGGTACCGGGTATACAGATAATTTCTGTTTTCATCCGCCAAAAACCAGCGGATGTTTTATGACATATCCCGGTGGATACTGCGATCCAAACGGTGACGGAAGTTATGAAGACGGTGACTGGGTCCAGGGGTATAACGAGTATAAATCAACTTGCGGAAGTAAGTCATCAACAAACACACCCACATCTGCACCTTCTAACCAGCAGCCTACCAATCCACCGTCAACTCCTGGTGTTACTTCTGCAAAACCGTTATCACCTACCCGTCCTGCCGGTACAGTAACACCTACCTATCTGCCGTCTGCAACACCGATTACCTCTGTTACTCCACCATACTTACCATCAGCAACACCCACAAAATTGCCAACACCAACAAAATTGCCAACCCCCACTCCTCTTCCGGAGCTGTGCAAAATTATCCGTGGAAGTAAAGATAATTATAAAGACAAATACGATCTGGTATTTCTTCCATACTCATATTCGGATTTAAATTCATTTATTGCAGATGTCAATGAAGCTGTCAATTACCTTCAAAGTACTAATATTGGCTTACTATTTGGCAAGTTTAATTTTATTGCTCATACAAATACAGGAGTACCCTACAACGCTACACCCCAGTGGAAATGGGATTTTGACCGCGCCAGCGAATCTATGCGTACATGCAACGGCGATGGTTATGTTTTATTAGTACATACACCGAAAGCATCAGAAAATGTCGTGGAAGCAGATAAAGTAGCAAGATTATATAGATATATAGGTGGTAAATCTGCTGGGTTTGCAACAGGGAAAATTATGTTATTACGGCTTTCGCTAGATGCATTATCCCATGAACTTGGGCATGGTATTGCTGGATTACTCGATGAGTATAATTATAACTTTGAATACACTAGTGCAAAAGAACATTTTAAATACCCTAATTGTTCTATTTATGAATCTAAATCAGAAACGGAACCATGCCCGCCGTGGAAAGATAAATATCCTGATGCCGGATGTTATAAGGAATGTAGCTTTAGTAATGCGTATAGATCAACTGAAAATAGTATTATGCGACATGCTGATTTTAAACAATTTAGCCGTTTACAACTTGATATTTTTAAAAAGGTTTTAGAAAAATTTAAGTAATACGTATGTTACATAAATTAGCTTTGAGTATAGTCTTTATTTACTGCATATTCATCTCTGTCCAATCTGTAAATGCAGCTTCGCCGTTGCCTCAACAAACATTAAAAATAGTTCTTAACCAGGAAAATCCAACAAAATTAACTACTCAAAACCTTTTTATCGAAACAGGAAATCCTATTCTGTACCAGACAAATCCCGTTGCAAACTTTTACGAACTAAAAATTACCGGAGCAGACAACGCAGTTCTTTTTGAAGGAAAAATTAGTTATGATACTACCACAATTGAAGATGTAATTACTGTTACACCAGCGCCGCGTAATATTGGCCTGCCAAGTTTTTCCAGCTTGACACTGTATCTTCCCTATTATGCAGAAGCCGAACGAGTGAAAATGTATGATGAAAAAGGAACTTTACTGCTGGATATTAATCTGCTCACTTATGGCATCGGATCGACTAAACGATACGCAGAATGCGACCAGTGCGGCTATTGTAAAGGAGGACAGGTGCCTCAAAAATGGAATACCTGCCGTGAATGCTTATACCCTTCTGCTTCAACTGACGCTGTCTCGGGTGAAACACTGCTGATCGAAGATCAAACCGGAGAGCCGATTAAACCGCAGGTCGGCGCATTTTATTCAGACTTAGGCTGTGTCCGCTCCCCTATGGGATTTCAAACCGAGCAGGGTCCTGCTTCGCTGGTTCGATTGATAACCTCTGTAATTTATACGATGACTGGTTCTATTGCATTAGTGATGCTTATGTATGGAGCTTTCCTGGTAACCACCTCAAAAGGCAGCAGCTCACAAGTTAAACGAGGAAAAAGTATTATCATAAAAACGATTGTCGGAACAATTATTGTCTTCTCCGCAGTATTTATTGTTGAAACTATTGCTAAAATTCTCAGAATCCCCGGCTTTGGAAATTAATGGAGAAAAACATAAGCGCGGACTAAGCCGCGCCTATGCTACTGTAAAATAACTGTACATATTGTTTTAATCAAATGCTTTCTTGATACCTTCTACGACGTTTGATACGCCGCCTTTCACTCCTTCTACTGCTTCATGAGCCTTTTCTTTTACTCCTTCCTCATTTTTATTTTTGTGAGTTGTCCGGCTTTGTCTATGAGCTGTTTTTTTGCGTGGCATAGTAACTCACCCCCTCCGCTTTTTTAATTAATAATGTAGTTCTATATTAAAAAGCGAGAATGAAAGTAGTGTAGTAGCCGGGTAATAATTGCGTAACAAAACGAACCAGGCATCCGCTTTGCACATCGCGTATACGCGACCTCGCCGCCACCCTTATACCATACAAATAGGATACTCTGCAAAGCGGAATTAGGTTCTGTTGGGGACGAAATTAAGGAAGTATATTCATACTATCACGTAAGTAAATAATGTGTCAAATGAAAATTATTTTCTGGGATGATTTTTTCTAAAGCTGCTGTCTTGAATTTGTTTCCGAAAATCCAGATACTGATGGCCTTTAAAAACTGTTTTTGTACCTGATTTGGGCAACTCAGATGTTTCTCCATTCTCAGAGCTTTGAGATGCTTGCTTTTTAATAGCACAATCTGCACTGTGTCCGGGTAAGGGATAAAAGCATACACTACACGCCTGAGTTGATGATTCAACGATATCATCGGTTAATAGGTTAATAAGACATACATTTTTTTGCATGAATACTATTTCTGTTCTTTTGTCGGGAGGCCTTCCAATCGTGGCTTCAACAGTTTTTTTGTCAGCTTCTTCTTCCGGAGGCGGGGCTTTAAAAAATGTTTCCGACTTTACCCGCACTTTATTTTGTTTGAGTTCGTACCGAGCCCGCTGTTCAATTTGAGCAAGCATTTCACCAGGAATATGCGACATATTTTTTTCTGTTTGCAAATATGCAATTATCTTTGCGCACATCATCCGGACATCACTGTCATAAAAATTTATGAGTGATGCAGCTTTACGCTGAGCTTCTGCAACCGTTGTCCCCATTCCAAATATTTCAATCAGCTTCGCTTTATATAAATCACTGCCATACCCGCGTGCTTTTCCATCGTGTGCCGGTATACTCCCTGCGGCAGCTACAATTTGTAACGTAGAATAATCTACATGATCAGGTAAAGTTACTTTGCCGAGAGTATCCCCTTCGGGAAGAGCGGTTAAGGTAGTAGCGTTCATCGGAATTCCCAATTGATAGGCTACAAATAAATGGTTTAATTCATGGCCGATAGTATTCATGAAGCCGGCATCATATTTTTTGCCGATAATTTTTTCGCCGTGAAATATTTCATCCATGGGTGGACGTTCTTCCTTCTCCTCGACATGCAGTAATTTCCGAACTTTTTCCAATTGTTCTGAATCTATCTCTCTATCCGGAATTTGCCTGGTATGTTGACCCGTATAGGCTGCCATGTGCCTATATTTTAGGATTGAAATGTAAGAATTACAACAGAATGTATGATAGCATATGAATTTTATGCGTGAGAAGGTTTTACCGGCCCAACAATTATATTGGGATTTCCGCGTCCATATTCGTCTGTATCTAGCCCATACCCCTGTATCCACACATTTGGAATAACAAAACCAACATATTTGGCATCAATGGTAACTTCGCGGCGTGAAGGTTTGGACAGAAGGGAAAAACACTCCACCGAAGCCGGATTTCGTTTTGCAAGTTCTTCCATTACAAACAGAAGCGTGTGTCCGGTATCGACAATATCTTCGACCAAAAGAATATGGCGGTTCGCAACATCAATATCTATTTTATGTTTGAATCGAGGCTTTCGATTTGATTGGGTACCGGAATAACTGCCCACGGTAACCGCGCTGATTGAGAAATCTTCCAAACCGGCTGTATGAAGTTCACGAATAAGATCGGCCAAAACCATAAACGATCCTTTCATAACTGTAATTATAAGAAGATTTTTTTTGGCGTAATCTTTCACCATCTGTGCTGCTAAGATTTGAAGACGTTTTTTGATGGCAGTTTCAGAAATGAGGATATCCCCCGGTTTATATTGAGAAATATCATTGAACTGAATTGGCATTCAATAGATAAGAAATTAATTAAGATGAGTTGTGTCGTTCACACTTACAATCCGCCACGTACCATGTTCATACGCGCAAACAGTAATTCCTGTATTATTCAGCCTTAAGGCATTGATTATTTTATTGTAAACGCGGATGTGTTCTTCGGTGCCGATCATAATAATAGCAAGAGCCATACGCAGAAACATTCCATGAGTAACCGCAACAATATTCCGATGCGGCGTTTGAATTATAAATTGGAGAAATAAACGTACACGTTCACGGAAGTCGAACAGGTTTTCTTCATCCGAAAAGTGCCAATGGCTGTCTTCTTCATTTTTTTTAAGCAGATGTTTGATGTGTTCAATCGAAGTGTCTAACACATGCTTTCCTTCTATTTCAGAAGGACGTTTTAATTCACGAAGAAGCGGATTATGAATAATTTCTTTTTGAAGGGTAAAAGAGATTGCCTCGGCAGTTTTTGCAGCGCGTGAGTAATCGCTGGAATAAATGGCATCTACCGATATCCGTTTAAACCGTTTCGCAACCCGTTTCGCCTGTTTAATTCCATAATCTGATAATTCAGTAGTACCAGATTGATGAACACGGGCTCGATTCCCTTTACTTTCGCCATGGCGTACAAAATATATCTTCATTCCTATATTTTACTACAACCTATGGGCCGCCGGCAGACATTCCAATATTCTGATACCCATAGACGTCGCATATAAGCTCAGCACGGTCTATAACATGTTCTGTCATTTCTTCGACAATCTTCGAAGTATCGGCGCGAGAGGAAAGTTTGAGCTCTGTGTCGAGCGCGTATACTGTAAAAATGCTTTGATGTTCACCAGCAAACTCTTTTGGGTTGGGCCCTTGGTATTTGCTTTTTCTGTTGCCTGCCTTTCCGACTGTTGCCTTTTCCGGAATTGAGTTTTCTTCAAGAAGTCTTATTTCGGGTGAAATATTAAAAACCAGCCAGTGAGTAAATGCCCGCGGCTCGGCATCGCGGTCCTGGAAAAATAACACGAGACTTTTAGTGCCTGGCGGGACGTGTTCAAAAATGAGCGGCGGATTGATGTTTTCTCCAATAGCTGTGTATTTATCGGGTAATGTTCCATTGTTTATAAATGCGGGGCTGGAAATAATCATAGAAATAAAATAATTTTTAATATAAAGTCAGTATGGTGAAGAGTTGTAAACTGCGGATGATAATTTTGACAGAAGAATGTAAGAAGAATTTTGTTAAATATTATGCAGCTTTTCTTCGATAATTTTGAACCTTAGGTATAAGACCAGCTCGATATTTTAAGATCGCCTCTTCATTAAAATTTTGCAGATGTGGCAATCCTAATTCATCAAAAGCAATATCAGTACTTGTAATCCATCGAGTATGCCATCCATATCCCCATGGTTCATAAAAAGCATGAGAAAAATATTTTTTTAGTACAGCATCAGCTTTTCCATGTCCCATTCCTATAGGGTATTGAGTAAGTGGATACGGTTTACCATATAAAGAGGGATCTGATATATCACTTCCCGGCTTACCGTTAAAAGGCATTACCCATTGGCGGTATGCAAACTCCCCTATTCCCTCCCAGCTTTTTCCCTTAGTGACAAATAATGCACCAAAATCGCCATTTTCCTTATAAAACGGCTGGGGACCTTCATTAACGACAATAGGTAATTGTCTGGGAACTTCTCTCGGTTGAAGCGGCGGTGTTAAAATATTCGGTTTTTGATATGACATTGTAGTCGGACTATCCATACGTGCGGCTTTTATGACTTGGAAACCATCGGTGCCGTTAAGCCAACCTGACCAGAATCCAACTCCTTCTGCAGTATTAAAATCAATACCCCAATGGTTGTCCCCTACTAAACCAGCGGGATTAAATGGGCCGCGTGGTGAATCAGCAGTATAAACAATGGGACGATGAGAATAATTACCGGCCGGAAAAGGTCTAAGCTCGGCAGTCGTATACATTAAATATTTATTGAGCCCAACATCGTATTTAAGTTTTGATGCCCACATTTCATATTGATATACTCCTCCTTTTAGATCTTTTAATGCGGTGTCTTTATTCAGCTCGAATATTACTCTGGGATCACTTTCAGGCAACTTGTCTATGGAATCTGCAGTAAAAGCTACTACAACATTTTTAGGCCGATTATCCGTCCTCGGGCGTAGAACAGAACCGCCGGGATAGAAGATCGTTCTTGTGTCTGGATTTGGAGGAAGCTCGCAGGTAATATTCATCTGAAAAACATTCTGACCTTCTGGTCCAGCATAAGAAATTATATCTGGATCAGCACCCGGTACCATATATGCAACTCCTGTTTCTTTTTTTATATTCTCAATCGTCGGCTGCTCTTTTTCTATTGGTATAGTAAATCGGTTACGAAGGGATTGGCTATAGGTGCGAGTAAGATCTTCTTCATGATATTGATGTTCCTCAATATGCCTTTCTAGTATTATATTCGAACGGGAAAAAATTGTTATTCCTTGGGTTGCTTCATGCCGCTGATTTCCGATACCATTTAGTCCATTATGACTAGCTTCTCTATTATTTGTAGATAATAAAGAAGCATTATTTCTACCGATTAAAACACCTTCTGCTCTTGCTGACATAAGATGGAATGACATACACGAATTTAAAGTGTATGATACTATCATATTATACCATCCCGATCACAGATTTACACATTGCAAAGCTCCGGCAAGTATTCGCTTTTAGTGTATACCTATTCAAAAAATAGTCAAGTCTGACAGTAAACTTCAGGTATAATTACAACATGTTTGACATTCTTCATAAATCGGCATTGGAAGCAGGAAACATTCTTCTGAAATATTTTGAAAAAGAATTATCGATAAAACAGAAAACTTCTCATCATGATATTGTTACCCAGGCCGATGTCGAAGCTCAGGAAGTTATCATGAAGACGATTAAAGGAGAGGCAGAAAAGTATGGCATAGATAAAACAGATATTGGCTTTATCGGTGAAGAAGGCAGCAATGAAATAAAAAAATATACATTTATTATTGATCCCTTGGACGGCACGAGCAACTTTTCTTCGCGGATTGATTATTTTGGCGTTTCTATAGCCTGTTTTAAAGAAGGCAGACCATTTGCAGGTTTAATTTACCGGCCGACAACAGACGAGCTATATTATGGTGAGAAAGGAAAAGGTGCATTCAAAATTAAGAAAAATAAGAAGACAAAGCTGAAGGTAGAACCGAATGATATAAAAACAGGATTTTTGCTTACCAACATAACTACGGATGAAAAAATTCGGCCGCAGATTCTGGCACAGTGCGACCGGTTGATTGAACATTTTAAAAATATTCGCGTGTATGGAGCTTCGGCTGTAGATATGTGTTTATTCGCCGATAATAAATGCAGTGCGATTTTGTACGGCCAGTCTAAAATATGGGATATTGCTGCCGGGCTTACCATAATACGCGAAAGCGGCGGCGAAGTATACGATTTAAACGGAAGAATTCGTGAGGTTGATATTGCTGATAAATTTAAGAAATATCCATTTTTTGCCGTGCACCCTGCCCTGCTGAAATCGTTTCTTCAGAAGTTAGGATAAAGGTTTATTTGATCAATTATCAAGTAGATTATACGTTGTCTGCACTTTATTCCATTTTGCCTTCATATCATCAATAGTTGGAATCATCATTAAAGGAGCTCTCCATTCCGGATGTGCTTTAACGAGAGCATTTTGAGCCATCGCGACCGCAGCCTGACTCTTAACTATTTCTTCAAAAGATCCATCCATACCATTTTCTCTTCCTGCGGCATACAGCGTTCCTTTGTAGACATTCATTAACTCTGTAGAAAGTGGCTGCACTGATTTCGTGGCAGTATCATTATTATATGGTGCCATATGCCCGATTATTGAATCGGTATATAGAGAGTTGGAATCACCTAAATAATATACTATTATTTTTTTCTGAGCTTTACTTACTTTTTCAAATACTGGTAGGTTTTGCACGTCATAAGGATTATCAGGTAAATGAGCTAAAAAATTTCGTTCTGCATCAGAAAATTCATGATAACTTCGCTGATCTCTTGCAATTTTATATGCTCCCAATACAATGCTAAACAGTGAACGCAATTTATTAATTCCTTCAATGGTTGTGCCATCAGGATTTGTGAGTGTTTCGTCTGAATCTAATTTATAAGGTTTATAGTCCTTATCAGCGATCTCAATACCAACTTTTCTTAAATTATCCACAATACTATGATACCGTGGCTCATGGATTAAATAATTATGCCACCCCTCAGAAGTAGATTGACCTGGTATAATCTGCATTACCCCGATTGCGCCTCTATAACTACCAGAGAACATATTACCTTTTGATTCCATCGCCATATAACCCATGATGATTCTTGGATCAATACCAAAATTTTTTCCTATTTCATCCATATAGGGCCATAGAGGTTCAAAAGAAGGAACTGCCCATTTGGGAAATGGTATAGGATCCCGCTCAACATATTCACCAAGTTGAAATTTTCCTTCCGTTGAGCCGGGTTTATTTTCAGGAGGTCTTACTGGGACAACTGCTGACAATGCTAAATCACCTGCCAACGCACTCACGCCTTGTAAAAATTGTCTCCGATTTAACATAACTCTAGGTTTTTTCTCTTCTGGTTTTACAGGTTGTTTTGGTTGTGGAACACCCTCGCCGCCTTCTGCCATTCTTACATTAAACAGCAAAAAATTCAAAAAAACAGTACTAAAAATCACTCTGCGCCCAGCGGCGGGCACTCAGCTGCGCCTTTACATTATTAATATATGTATTCGCATCATCGTTATACCAGGTCCCCGATCCCCAATGGCCCAAACATCCCCACACATCGCCGGCGCCATACTCTGGCTTTTCGGCCTTCAGCCAGTCGATATACCCTTCATAACACGACCGCCAGAAACCATACGTATAATCAGCATTAAACGCAGTGCTGATTGCAGCCGCCGGATTGGTATTGCGATGAACTGACATTTTTACTTGCAGAATCCCCACAACATCGTCGCCCTCACTCCGCTGCGACATCCGCCAATAACTTTCCTGAACTGCCTGTGCCCGGACAATATCTTCATCTATCCCCCACTTGCAGGCCGCCCACTGGAGAATTTCATCTGTTGTTCCAGTGAAGTTTCCATTGATTCTAACACGCAAAGTATTTGCTTTTTCATTCTGGCCGAAAGAATTCGGCCCCCAGTCTATTATTGAGTAATCTGAGCCAGCTGATGGAATTCTATGATTCTGTTCATTATTCTCCGGCCTCGGTTCCCAATTACTTCGGCGAACCCGGGCTGCACATTGTTCACCCGATGGCAGATACGATCCGGGCGGCAATGTTGAAAAATGAGCGCCCTCCTTCGCCGAGGTTGCGGCGGGCAAAGTCGGTGTGGGAGTAAATGTAGGTGTAAGCGTTGGAGTGGGTGTTGCGGTAGGCGTTGGTGTGATAGTGGGAGCAGGGGTAACTGTGGGTGTCGGACTGGGAAAAATTGTTGCGCGTATTTTGTTCGTCCTCGTAGAAATTAATACTCCCAGACTAAGAGAAAAAATAATAAATGCAGAAATAATTAAAATAATATGAAGCTTTTTAACTTTCATGTCCTCCCATATTACCATGAGTTATGACCTTTTTCTAGTAAGATGCTATCCCCGCCTAGTCGGCGGGTCCAGCATGACTTTCTACTTATTGTGTTATCCCGAAGAAATATTTAATAGATTCCCCGCTACGCGGGACTATAGCCCGCTTTCGCGGGAATGACGGATACTCAACATATATATTATTCTTTGTAAGGACGTCAAATAATTTACAATATCGGATTTGTTTTAATATTTTCAACATAATTAATATCTTCAGAATTATTCTTCATGAAAACTTTTCGTACTTCTGCAGACTTCTTTTGGTTGGTACTGACAGCAACTAAAATTTCACCAGCATGAATCCGATCGCTATACAACTTTGCAACATTGTCGGGAATTCCGGCATTTACCAGTACGCCGATAAGACCACCGGTAACCGCCCCCAATGCTCCGCCGGTTAATCCAAGCAGTACCGCAAGCGGACCACCCATGAGAACTCCAATTCCAGGGATTACCACTGCGGACAAACCTGTTAATAATGCAGTAATTGCGCCGGTCGCGCCGCCCACCATCGCACCGGTTTCTGCAGCGTCGGTGGCATCATTTTTTACTACAGTCACTCTTTCTTTTTTATCATTCGGATCTTTAACGGCTACTGAAATATCCTCGGCAAATCCCTGAGCCTGAAGTTCAGCGATGGCATTCTCGGCATCATTGTTTTCTTTAAACAGACCAAAAATTATTGATTTCATACTTTTAAAAATAATGTTCTATTCGTAATTATTACGAAAGATGCTATCGCTCCGTACACTCATCGCTCCAGCATGACATTCTATTACCCTTGTCATCCTAGAGGGATCCCGATGCATTTGATCGGGAGACCGATAGGATCCATTAACCACATATTATTGCCAGGCTTTTTCCGACTTGGCAAGATAATGGTCGTAGGCAGTTTCGAGTCCTGCCAGAACTTCGTATGATGTTTCGCATAACGCAGCACATTTCGGATCGGTTGCTTCTTCGGCGTGTGCTTTTGCCATATCCCGCACTTCTTTTATTTTTTTGTGAATTTCATCTGCTTTGTTCATATAGAAAATAATTGGTAATGGTGAAAGTATACGGAGCTTGTATGAAAAAAAAGTTGGATGAAGGAAATAGTTTTGTAAGAAGTTATTTTTTTGGTTTTAGTCTTCGGATATCAAAAGTAATAGTTTCACTAGCTTAGATGTGTAACTTTTTCTAATCTCCTAATCCGAACTTCATGATTCTGATGCAACTCACCCTGAGTCTCAATAATATTCTTTTCAGATAATTGTATCCTTTGTTCAATTCTTTCTCCAAGGAAATTTAATTCTTTTTTTAATTCAGTGATCAATTCGCTTTTGACCTTAGTAAATTCAGGCTGTAACGCTTCTTTTATTAATGATATATCTTTATTGGTAAGTGCCATATTTGCAGTATACATACAATTTAAAATTTGTCTATCGACTATAGTCCACAAATACTTTCGTCTTATTCTCCATTTAAGCGGTTGATTGCTTTGTTTTTTTCATCGGAAGAAATGCGCGATTTATTTACCGCTTCTGAAAGCATTTCGATGGTTTCATCATACGTTGCTTTGTCAACAGGATACGGAATTTTATCCTTCCCGCCATGGGCAAAACTATAGCGCGCCGGATCTTGGTAAGAAGGTTTTGCGCCGTAGATAACTTCGGCGACTAAGGCAAGTGAACGGAGAGTTTTTGCGCCGACTCCTTCTGTTGCCAAAAGCTGTTCGTATGTTTTTGGTTTTAACTCCGTAACTTTATTGAGAATTTTTTTGAGATATGCGCTTTTGGTAAGATCTTCGGCTTCTACCGCATGATGTTTAAAATCTTCACGGTTTAGCTGAAGAATGGTATATGAGTCGACAGCATCAAATAACGAGACCATTTGTGAATTTGGTGAAAAGTATTTATTCAACAGTTGAAGATCTTTGTGAATGTGATTGTAACCTTGCTGAATAAGCTGCGAAGAAACATCTCTGTTTATACGGCTTTTTGAAGAAGTCAGATCGAGCGTTGGATTATTCAGAGTTTGAGATGCGATGCCGGTATGCGGCTCGTTGACGAATTCCGTGGGCGCCTGCATTGCATCATGCCAGTGATAACGACGAGCGGTTTTGGATGTTTTATTCATCCCCTGCTGAACAACGGTCCAAGTAATCTTGGGAGCAGATTTCTTCTTGAGTCCCGATTTTATCGGGATAAACTCCGCGAAGGATCCACTAGATTCTTCAACATGTGAATTATTTTCATACGAAAAAAAGAATGCATGATGATACAGCTGATAATTATCCTGAACAAGCGCGCTGTCTACCTTGGCCGACATCCGTGAACTGTACTCAAGTTTTTTAATTGTGACAGGTGAAGCGTTAAGCTGTTCTCCCCAATACCCTATTTGATCTGGAGTTTTGCGTGAAGTTTTGCCTTTTC
The DNA here is from genome assembly GCA_964490875.1 of uncultured Gammaproteobacteria bacterium. Lineage (GTDB taxonomy): Bacteria > Patescibacteriota > Microgenomatia > UBA1406 > GWC2-37-13 > CAYYYG01. The sequence goes on along the minus strand of CAZBEF010000003.1, from coordinate 95,140 downwards.
CTCCGCAGATAAAAATTCCCAAATCTTTTTCCTGTCCTTCTATTGCTTCTTTCAGCGCCGCAGTTAGAATTGTCGTAAGACCTGATGCATTCCAGTCGAATGCCAGCACGGTGCCGAGAGATTGAAACCACACCGGATCACCAATCCTCCGGACAAATTCATGCGGCCCATATTCATCGATAAGAATATAGACGATTTCACGGCCTAATTTCACCATTCGTTCAAAAAGCCAGGGCGGACATTTTCCATAATCGAGTGTAAATGTAGCAATTCCTTTTCGCATAAAGACTTACAGTATAACGAATTTTATGAAGTCTGTATTGTTTTCTCCAACCTTATGATCCTTTTTTCGTGATCAGTATGAAAATCGCCGCTTATCTCAATTATGTTCTTTTCGGATAATTCAATCCTTTGTTCTAAACGTATTTCGAGAAGATCTATTCTTTTATGAACAAGATCAAATCTCCTGTTAAGCCTTGTTTCTATATGGTCTATTTTATTTGAAAGATCATTGATCCTTTGTCCAAGTTGTGTTTCAATAAGATCAATTCTTTTGTTAACAAGATCAATTCTATTATTAAGCCGTTTTTCTACTAGTTCAATCCTTTTTTCAACATTATTTAGTCTCAGATTAACTTTATCAAATTCCGGCTGGAGTGCTTCTTTTATTAAAACAATATCTTTCACAGTTAATGCCATACATAGAAGTATACATACCCTTCGCATTTTGTCTATCGAGTATAGTCCACAAGTATTTTCTTCTGAAAAGTTGATTTCACAGATTATTAAATAATTAGCTGATGTTTTCGAAAAATAAACAGGAGCTTCATAATAAACTGGAGCATATGGTAGTGTTGAAAAAAAGTACTCATCTAGTATAAATAAAATATGAGACATCCTGTATGGCGGATATTCATGAGCATCACAGTAGCGTTTATCGCTATGAATTTATTTTTCATAAACCTACGACTGTATGATGCTATTTACAAAAACAAGTCTGCTGCATTCACCTACGTAGTAAGCCCCACCCCCCAGGCAGAACCGACACCTCCATCTAATATGTGTCCGAATAACTGTCTGAACATTATTAAAAACGCTACCGCTTCTGCACAGCAGAAGATCACAACCGCGCCGACTCAAATTGTGAAAACAGCTCAGCCCACTCAGCCTCCTACTGTGCGCGAGTTTTTTATACCGCTCGGCACCGGCACCACTGCAAGCGATTCATGGACCGATGTGCCTGGCGCTCAGGCGATGATTGATGCCGGACAGTATTCGGCAATAAAATCGGTTACGTTTGAAGCGGCCGTGTATGTACCCGACCATAATGAAGGCGTGTGGGTGCGGCTCTATAATAGTACAGATAATTATACTATCGGTGGATCGGAGCTTTATTTTGCCGACGGCAATAAATCTGCTCTTATGATTACCGGTTCTATTGGCCTCGGCGCGGGAAACAAACTGTATAAAGTACAGATGAAGACGCAGCTTAAGTTTCCGGCGAATCTCACCAATGCACGGATTCATATATTAACCAACTGACGGACCCTTTGCACCGCTAGAACTGACTGTTTTCACCCATTGCAATTAACTACGAATCGCTGACCATAGCTTTTCAATAGTAAAATTGAATAATAATATATGCTATAATACTATTTTTATTAACTATATTATGATTATTAATCATAATTATGGGACTAGAAGTAGTTCAATCACACTCAGAAATACCAGCTACAAGAACTAATGCAAACGACTTTGACTTTCGTAATTGTGCCATTGCTGAAATTATCGGCAAGGATCCTTTATTAGCAAATCCACAATCAACTTTAAAAGAAGTATATGAACTACTTAATATAAGCGGGGCCTTTAGAGTTCCCCTTCAGGATATTTCGGTAAATATAAACGGCGTTAAAACTGTGCTTACTGTGGTGAATGCTTCCGAAAATGGTACTATTGATATGACAAGTGCGGTTTGGATCCGCGACCTGACGCGTATTGCAGATGCAAAGATGAGAATGTTTAAACTTAATGAGGATGTTTTTAGAGATGAAGGTGCACAGGCTAAGAAACTGATCACGACCTGTCTGACACTCATGTCTACGCGGGCTCAACTTACTAGATTTAATAAAATAATTAATAGGGAGAGTGATCCGGATGATCATGATAGCTGGCCGCATATCAGGTTAGGATTTAATAACCTGGATGGGAGAAAAAAGGAAGGATGGCGCCACAATCAGGACGCTTGGCAGATGACAGCAATTACTGCATTGGACGCTTTGGAAAACGGAACAATTTCTGTAGATGATTTAACTAAGGCGCACAAACAATTTCTTGCAAAAACACTGCCGTTTCTGATGTCTGTGGGTTACCCGTATTGTGAAGACGTTGGTTCATGGGAAGAAATTCGGGCAATCCGCTCTTCAACCAATGCGCTTAACTGGGCTCTAGCCGATCGAATTCTCAAGTGTGTAGACAAACCGGGATTCGAATTTCTGCAGGGAGGTTTTAATACAGTAAAAAAAAGACTTCCACCAAAATATCAACAAAAAAAATTTTATGAGGCAGCAGCTTTATTCTCGGATGAAACACTCAATCTGCTGGAAGAACAAATTGGCGATGAAGCTTCTGTAAGAAGAGATTCAAAAGATCCGTCATTCAATGTTGGAAATGCTGCCTTAATTTATCTGCTTCAACATGGTGTCCCTCAAGCGTTAACAAAAAGAAAAAGTATTCCCAATGCTTATAAGCATGATCTAGTACAACAATATGAACAACTTTTACTTCAAAGTATTCTTTCGCTTCAAATGCAGAATGGTAGAATCGGTGGAATGGCCAGATACAGAAATGATAGCTATTATGCTGACGGTACATCATATCCATTTGTATCTGAAGAAGTCCTTGTTCCTTTGTATAAATTTTATGCTGATCCGGCAAATTGGACTGATAGATCGGGAAAAAATGAATTTCGAATGCGCGGCGAATTAGTCGGAGGGGTGGAACATGAAGCGTTATGGCTTCACCCTTCAGCACAACTGGCAGAATGGGCAGATAAACAACATAAAAAAACAGGTGTAGAAGTATATAAAAGAATAAGAACCGAAATGGTTTTAGGAGTATTAAGCGGAATCACCGGAGAAGGAGAGACAAGTTTACGCTTTGCTGACGGAAAGATAGAAGAGATAGATATTCCGCCATTCAGGGCTCCTGAATCTATAATGCAGTATAAAGGAACGGCATTACCCAATCCCAATACACCATTATTCTGGGGAAGTACAGAATTACAGCTCGCTCTTGCGCAAATAATTCATGGTAAATAACCCGGATAAATTTCTATCTGTCCGAATATCAAGTGCATAAACAAGAATTTATTTCTTGCAGACTTCTTATATTACTGTGTTAGAATCACTGCCTAATACTTTTCCTTAACACTATGGAAATTTATCTAAACTATATGGCCTCCAAAAAAATACTCATCGCAGACGATGACCAGGCAATTGTAGAATCACTTGAGATGGTGTTGGAGATGGCCGACTATACTGTGAAATCTACTGTGGACGGCCGGGTTATTCCTATGATGAAAAAAGAAAAGCCGGATTTATTATTGCTTGATATATGGATGTCTGGTACGGACGGCCGTGAAATATGCAAAAAACTCAAGAAAAATAAAAAAACCAAAGATATACCTATTATCATGATTTCCGCAAGCCGGGATATTAAAAAAAGCACAGAAGACGCAGGAGCAGATGATTTTTTAGAAAAACCATTTGAGGTTGATAGTCTGCTTGAAAAAATCCAGAAATATTTAGGAAATAATTAATTGGAACGAAGATTTTCTTCAAGAAACTTCAGTGTTACACTCCATGCTTCACGAGTAGTTTTTGGCGACCATGTAGAGCCAGACGGATTAGCAAATGCATGACCAACGCCAGGGTATATAATGACTTCATTCTTAATATTCAGTTCATTTAAGTATGTCTGGAATTCATTTACTTTCGCAACAGGAATTGCCATATCTTTATCGCCAAAAATTCCCAGCACAGGGCCGCCTAACGAAGCCAGCTGCGTTTTATCGGTGATAAGCGGTGTGCCGTAATAAATTACGGTAGCGTCAACTGGTTCATTCAACGATAACTGAAGCGACTGCCCCCCGCCGAAACACCATCCAAGCGATGCAATACGGGGTGCATTATTGGACTCCAAAAATGCTACCGCAGCTTTAAGATTTGCAATAGATTCCTGATCATTTACCGATGAAACTAACTCTCGGGCTTCTTCTGGAGATTGAGCAACTTTTCCTTTATATAAATCCACTGCCAGTACCTTATATCCTTCTTTTGCTAGTTCTTTTGCCATATCTTTTATATTGTTATTTAATCCCCACCATTCATGAATCATAACTATCCCAGGATAATTACCGGATTTTTTTGGATAAGCATACAAACCAGTAATATTGGTGCCATTAACATCCTGAAAATACACTACATCAGATGTCACAATTTCGGTAGATTTTTTACTGAGAAGTAATTCAGAATTTGTAGGCTGTGGAGCAATATTTGATGGTGACTTAAGCCGCACATCGCGGCTTTTAATGTTGTTAAACAAACCCGCACCGCCAACAATAACTGCTAAAACAATCAGAACTTTTGTTTTTGTATCCATAAAAAAAGCTAATGTATATATTATATTCTACCAAACAGCCTACTTGTGATATTTGTTATTGACTACAAAAAAATATTGTGTAATACTGATAAAAAATAGGATATGATATCAGATTCTTTAAGAAACAAACGTGGTGAAATAGGAACACTCTTAGGTGTAATTGGAATTTCATTTTTATTGGCTTTAGTCGTTGCAACACAGCAAATTCGAAACACCGTTATTCAGCAAAAATCTTCTGCGCAAACAGTGAGTACCTGTACAACATATTGTGTCGGAATCGGAGCGGACAGCGGATATTGTCCGACAAACAATGTTTGTTCTGCTAATGATAAACCAAGCACCTATTCGTGTTCTAAGACAAGTACATGCTGCTGCGTATATAATCCGGTTCCAACATCAACCCCAAAACCTACAGCCACACCAACAAAAATTCCTACGCCTACCCCGACGCCTTATATTTATGCCGAATGTCTAAAAGAGTGTGAACGCCCGGGCTATGATATGGGAGTCTGCGCCGCAAAAGGAGCTGCCTGCCCTGCCGGAACTTATACCCACTCTTCATATGTATGTTCAACAAACGTAGCGTGCTGTTGTTCTTTTCTTCCTCAGCCATCCATATCGCCTTCTCCAACAATCACCCCAACAGCAACAAAAACGCCTACCCCGACGCCTTATATTTATGCCGAATGTCTAAAAGAGTGTGAACGCCCGGGCTATGATATGGGAGTCTGCGCCGCAAAAGGAGCTGCCTGCCCTGCCGGAACTTATACCCACTCTTCATATGTATGTTCAACAAACGTAGCGTGCTGTTGTTCTTATCTTGCTGAGCCGACTGCGACACCTACTCCGACACCTGTGTGTACTGATCCCGATGGAGAAAACAACTCATCAACAAACTTTGTTATTGCTGGCAAAACTACCGTAAGCCAGTGGAGTGGAACAGCCATGCAAAACGTGGATTATTATGACGCCTGTACGGCTGCCGGTTTAATGACTGAATATCATTGCCTCAACAATAATATTGCCTACACAACCAGGGCATGTGCCAATGGGTATTCTTGCAGCTCCGGAGCATGTAAAGCTAATCCCCCAACAGCCACACCAACTGCTGTAGACACACCAACTCCATCGAATACCCCAATACCTTCAGCGACACCTACACCTACATCTGTATGCACCGATCCGGATGGTGAAAACAATAACTCGCAAAACTTTGCTACTGCCGGGACAACAACAGTAAAGCAGTGGAACGGAACAGCCATGCAAACAATTAATTATGTTGATAAATGTGTTACCGAAGGAATACTTGAAAATTTCTGTCTTAATGGGGATATTGCGTACTATAGAGGACCGTGTCGACCTGACGGGACATCCTGTGTAAGCGGAGTTTGTAAACCGAGTGCTGCAACTGCTACTCCAACAGCAACCCAAATACCAACGCCAACCTTTACCAAAACTCCAACGCCAACTGCCACCAAAACACCTACACCGACAATGAAACCTGGTGCGGCGTGTTCCGTATCCATAAACACTTCTGCACTTGATACAAATAATAGTATTGTAATAAATAGCTCATCATCGGTATCGTCTGCACTTACACCGGCATCCGGCTATACAGCAGTATCTGTTACCTATGTGATAGACACTCAGGTACCTGCATCTCTCGTTCTGAGCGGCACACCGTATACAACTTCAACCTCTCCATATAAAATGACATTGAAGGCGGGTTCTATTACGGGGACAGCCAGAATAACTGCAAGAGGTACTGTAAAGAATACAACTGGTACACAATCGTTCTGCGATGCGCAGCCTATTACGGTAACGATTGTCAATGCTCCAACAGCAACTCCAACGGCAATAAAAACACCAACTCCAACTAAAACACCGACACCTGTCATAACATTAACTCCGATTGCCACAGCGACTACGATTCCCGGTGTTCCTTGTGCACGCAAAAACGTCGGCGATGCGGACTGTAAAGCTGATAATCGGGGCAAATGGACATCTCTTGTAGACTTTGAAATCTGGAGAAGTGAAAACTTCGCCCACTGCCGATTTGATAATCTGAGTGCCTGCGGACCGGATGCCGATGGCGACGGCAACGCAATGGACGCAAACTTTAATTATCCTAATTCCGGCAACCTGCCAAACGAACAGAATGCCGTAGTTGATATAGTAGACTTCAATATTTGGCTGCTGAAAGGCTTTAATCCAGAGAATGGAATAAAATAACCCAACTTTCTGCTATAATTCACTATTATGGGTCTATTTTTAAGCACCACACAGACTAAACGAATAATTATCTCTGCAACACTACTGGCACTGCTTTTTATGATGTTCTTTTTAATAACCGCGTTTGTATTTCAGATGATTTTTCTTTCTCAAGTAAAAACATCTCTGTACAAACTCACAGATCGAATTAGGAACGATCTTCGCTATATAGATGGAAAATGGGACACTACGCTCTATAATGCCGATCCCCTGACGCCACATCCAACCGGTTCGAGCGGCTTTATTACACCTCTCTATATAATTACTACCGATGGTTTTGTCATTGAAAGAAATCAAACCATTAGTGGCTTGCTTGATACATCAGACTATAAACGACTGATTTCTTTTTCATCTCCTCAGACCATAAACGGAGTTACCAACGAAAAATGGCGCGTGTATTCTAAACCCCTGGTGAAAGGAAATACTACGTATGGTGTTGCAATGGTTTCTTACTTTAATCCAATCCCAACTTCTCAATCCGAGGTGGATGAAAAACTGGAACGAAATCTCAATAAACTAATATCCCAGATACACATTACCAACTCGACCATTAAAATTAAAAAAATCGATATCCGCGACATAGATTATGATGTGTCCTTCGAAGTAGTAGATACATTTAATAAAGTACTGAGTAATAATGGCCGAACTCCTTCATTTATTGATCCGAGCTATGTCAATTCGATAATTAAGAATAAATCTGAAATAACAGTTCAGGATACTGAGACAAAAGAAAATTTTTACATAGTAAGCCAGACTCTGGTTGATGACTCCCAGACACCCCGTGCCGTTGTTGTAGCCGGTGAATCAATTGATTTCATTCATAACGGCATTTGGCAGTATCTACCTTATGCTCTTGCGATGACATTGCTTGGTACAGGAATCGGCATTATTTTTATTATTAAGATGTTTAATGTGAGAACTTTGCTCAAACAAGCAGAATCACACGAGTTTATTCCTCAGTCGATTATATTTATGCAAAAGGAAGGAAAGCTGCAAATTAACGAAGAAACTATGGATATTCCGGTAGATTCGCATCAATATAAATTACTTCAGGCACTGTTTAATAAAAGTGAAAAAACATGGAACCAGGAAGAACTGCTGGAATATTTTCATGAATCTGGCAATCAGGAGAATAGCAGAAAAATTTATGATGCTATGCTGGCTGTAAATAAAAAAGCCGGTTTCAAATTGATTGTCTATAAAGAGAAGACGTATAAGATAGAACCTTCTTTAATCGATCGTATATCGGTAAGATAAACTCTCCCTATTATTCCTTTCACTACATTGCAGAGATTTTTTTGCCAAACTTTTATAATAACAGAAATTCTACCTGCAAAAAATGCATTTAAAATATGTACATGCCATTTTGAGTGGATATTTATACTGAAAAGTAATGTGAATCACTTGTGATTCACTTTTTTTAAAACTTGACTCACAACTACATATCATCTGAGTAAATTGTACATATTTATGCTATACTATCTAAAATTATCTAATTTAAAATTAATATTTTTTTAAGCCTGCTATGTCTTCAAAAAAAACTAACGGCTCTTCTTTTAACAAGTTTTTAGTTCTTTCTTTAGGTGCACTGGGAGTTGTATACGGTGATATTGGCACTTCCCCGCTTTATTCAGTAAATGAAATATATCAACATCTCAAACATCACATCACTCAGGCAGATGTGCTCGGTTTCACCAGTTTGGTTTTATGGGCGCTGACTATTATTGTGTCATTCAAATATGTTATTTTCGTTCTCAAAGCAGACAATGATGGTGAAGGCGGCGTGTTTGCTTTATATGGTTTACTAAAAAAACTAAATACGAAAAGTAAGGCGGTTATTGCAGCATTACTTATTCTGGCTGCTGGTTTGCTATTTGGTGATGGAATAATAACCCCGGCAATTAGTGTCGTTTCTGCTGTTGAAGGGCTAAAGGTTGTAACAGAAACATTCTCGCCGTTTGTAGTTCCGATTACTATTGGAATATTGACAGCGCTTTTCTTCATTCAAAGTAGCGGAACGTCTAAAATTGGCAAGCTGTTCGGCCCTATCATTATTATTTGGTTTGTATCAATTGCCGTGTTAGGAGGCAAACAAATTATTGCACATCCCAATATTCTGAAGGCTGTTAATCCCGTATATGCAGTCGAGTTTATAATGAGCCAGAATATTCATATGATTTTTCTTATTTTAGGTTCTGTAATGCTTGTTGTGACAGGCGGTGAGGCCATGTACGCCGATATGGGACATTTCGGCCGTTCCCCTATCCGATTCAGCTGGTTCGCATTGGTATATCCTTCGCTGCTTTTAAATTATTTAGGGCAGGGCGCGTATGTATTAGGCGGAGAGAAAATAATAAACGAAAATATCTTTTATAGTATGGTGCCGCGCATAGTTTTGATTCCAATGGTAATTTTGGCAACAGCAGCCACAATTATCGCTTCACAAGCACTCATTTCGGGAGCATTTTCTCTTATCACTCAGGCGATATCACTTGGTCTATTTCCCTATACAAAAATTATTCATACTCACCACGAGCATGAAGGGCAAATTTATGTTCCTGCGGTTAACTGGGCTTTATACGTTGGCTGTGTGCTGCTTGTTTTGAGTTTTCAATCCAGCTCTCGGCTTGCTGGTGCATACGGCTTAGCTGTTTCCGGAGTAATGCTCGTGACATCTGTGTCGATGGTTTTGGTGGCGGAACATGTGTGGAAATGGAATAAATTTGCTGCATACGGATTATTTGTGCCGCTTGCCGCCGTAGATTTAATCTTTCTTTCGGCCAATTCTCTGAAACTTTTTGAAGGAGGATACGTACCTCTTTCAATAGGTCTGCTTGTACTGCTTATTATGAAAACCTGGCAATGGGGCCGAAAGCATACACTCCGCGAATTCAGCAGCTATCCTACCATGACCATGAGCGAACTGATTGATTTAAAGAAAAGTTCTAATGAATTTTTGCCGCGGACCATTGTGGTTATGACTCCTGATCCTGTTGAATCGGTCAAAGATAAACTGCCGACCTTAAAGCAGATGTTTATTAATAGATATGGTATGCTGCCGAGAGATCTTATTCTTTTGACGGTGGTTTTGAAACGAGAACCGCATATTCATGAAGAACGATACGAAATTAAGAATTTCTACAATGATGAACTGAAAGGGTGTATTACTACCGTGAAAGTAAACTTCGGATTTATGGAAGATCCGAATGTCGAAGAAATAATGGATGAACTGGCCCAGCATCATTTAATAAAAATCGAAGAAGACCATAAACAATGGCTCATTCATGCCATGTATGAGCGAATAACCCAACATGAACTTACTTCAAAAATCAAACAAATACAGTTCAAAATCTATGATTTTATGTTGAGAAACACCCAGCATGCTGATGAATACTTTGGCCTGGGAATTGATCAGCCCCTCACAATTGAAACCATACCGGTAACTATTAAATAAAATATATGAGCACCCTATTAAGGCTCGCAAAATTGATGATAATAATTCTGTTTATCTTGGGGTTCTCGTATATGATCAGCCGGACGTATCCGGTTGTGAGAAATCAAAACGATATACATGGATTTACCAGTATAGTTTCTGCAAAAACCGAGACGCTAGAAAACAATAAAATAAAAGATATCGAAATTGTGAGACTCCTCTTGCCTTCTAATACATCTAAATAAATATTGACGAAAGGCTCTGATTCTTCACAAATGCAGATTATAGTCCATGGTAATCGTTACAATACCATGGTATGGTTAAGTAGAATATGATTGGAGTAACAGTGAAATTTTCACCTGAATTTAGAAAACGATTATCTGAGAAATTAATGGAACTGGGAAATATTATTGCAGGAGCGTTAATTTTTACACCTTTTTTATCAAAAAATAGTTTTTCTATAATTATATATGTTCTTGGAATTACTCTTACAACTCTCTGTTATTGTTTCAGTTATTTTATAAGTGATTTCATCAAACATTGATATGGAATATTTACCGTGGTATCTTGGAGCACTTATTCTCCTGGTAATAGCTGGTGGATTATTTGTGATCAAACATAGCAGATAATTCCATTCTGTCCATCAAAATAATTAAATACTGCTTCCGATACCCGCGATTCTTTCTTCCGAATACTGATAGAAGCCGCTTTCTCTATCTTTGACTGAGAAAAAACTATTATTTTTATGAATAAAAATTGGACTATACATTAATATGTTAAAATAAATGGAAGCTTAGAAATATTATGGAAGGATCTGAAAACGATATAAAATCTGAAGGTAAAAGTACGATGGCTGGTATAGAAAGACGTGATGCAGGAGCGTATATTCAATATATCAATACTGCAATCGATCAGGAGAAAATAAGAACAATCATTGAAAAACTACAAGGATATCCAGATTCATGGCAATATAAGCCGCAGAACACTAATCCTACAGATAACGATCAGTTTAATCCTAAACCGGGAAGTGAATTTGTAAGAACGAGTGTATTTTTATATGATCAGCTGCCTCGTGCAAATTTTGTTGCGAAGCTTAAGACTGTAGTAACTCCATCTCAAATGAAAGAACGAATTGCTAATAATGACTGGAGTGGCAATTATGACGAACGAACCATTCGCGCTCTTTACAGTCTTTCAAATGAAATTATTTTAGGACAAAGGATTCAAAAAATATTTAAAGACAATGCAGAATACCTGAAAGAGCTGGCAGAAAAAATTGGATATGGGACTGTTCAATTAGCTGAACCACTTGTTGGTCTTATGGAGAAGGAGACAGGAAATAAAATCATGATCTATGAAAATATTCGGGGTTTGCCTCCTCTTTTTCCAGACGAAGTTTCCTCAGTTCGAGATGCCCTCCGTAAGTTATTTGAAAATAATGGTATTAAACCAACAGATCTTTTGTCCCGGCAATTTATGCTTCCGTCGTTTCTGAGCATTGATGAGAGAAAAAATACGCCAATTCATCTTATAGATATTGAAGGATATACTACCAATGACTCTTCTCCTATTATCGAAGACATGTAGCATTATTATCCCATTATTTTTCTAGATCTCTTGTCTGTTGAAAATAGTTATATACCGACTCAGAAACTCGAGCAATTCTTTCTTCGGCATCCGGATAAAAATTACTGTCGGACATCCCGACAAAAATATAGTCCCCTTTAATAGAAAAAATAATTCCGGCGTCATGGGCAACCGAATAGATCTGTCCGGTTTTATGCGCAATTTCGATCCCCTCCGGAAGATATTTTGGAATAATATTGTTTAGATTCTGTCTTTTCAGCAGCTGAATCATTTCTATAGAATGGGGAGCATCGTTAAGTTCACCTCGATACAATTTTTCAAAAAAAATCGCCATATCCGAAGGAGTTGTTCGAGGAGGTTGCCCTATATTAGAATCGTGAAGTCCATTTGCCTCAAGAAAATCGGCTACTTTCGACAGCCCTACTTTTGCAGTAAGCAGCATCGCTGCATAATTATGGGAATTGGTGATCATTTCCTCCAGCGCGTTTGAAACTGTAAATGTAACCGATCCTTCGGTGAGTTCTGCAGATTCTGTTGCGATATCAAATCTTCGGTTTAAATCGGCTATATCGCCCGATAGTGTATCATCTAGCGATAGTTTTCCTTCTGCAATCTGCTTATATACGACTGCCATTATCCATACTTTGTACAAACTCGCCGATTGGAATTTTTGATGTTCATTTTTATAGTAACTTTCTCCTGTTTTAATATTTCTTATGGCAATGCCATACAGTCCTTTTGTTCCGTCCAGTGCATCTTCCACCACCTGCTCAAGAGCCGATGAAGGTGCTTCGTGGTGCTGTTCTGATAAAACTGATTGTATAAACACTGTCGGTGAAGGAATAACGGTGCGATGAATATTTTCCGTATCTGCCTGGACATATTCGGCGTTGGGATGGGCGGTTTTAATGAAGAAGGACAATGCGACCGCTGCAATAATAATAAACACAGGAATCGCAATAAGATTTTGAAAAAAACTTTTTTGATTGTAAATTCTGCGCAGACGAGGAATATTAAGCGGAGTATAGTTTACTGAATCTGAAGTGTGATGATAGTCATAAAAAAGCATAAAAAAATATAGCATGTTTTGCGGTTCAATGCTACTAGTAAGCAGCACATTTTTAACAAAAAATTTTTTATACTGTAAGACATGTCACAAAATTTATTTGCCCATAAAAAAATTTTGATATTAATTATTGTTGCAATGATGGTGATTGCAATCAGTGGAATTGTGTTTGCGCTTAATAAACAACATACTGAAGAAAAGAGCATGGCGCCTTCAACTCAAACTGAGAATACAAAAACAGTAGGCCTGACACCAACTCCTTTTCCCTTTCAGGAGATGACAGTCCCCTACCTGCGAAACCGTTCGTATGAAAGCAGTTTGGATGTACTCGAGCTGGTAAATTCAAATGAACAATATAGAACCTATACAACCAGCTATGATTCGGATGGATTTACCATTCATGGAATGCTTACACAACCGGCCGGTGAGCCGCCAAAAGACGGCTGGCCTGCGATTGTGTTTGTACATGGATATATTCCGCCTTCTCAGTATGAAACATTGGGCGCACCCTATTCTGCATATGTGGATTATTTAGCACGAAATGGATTTGTAGTGTTTAAAATAGACTTGCGGGGACATGGAAAATCTGGCGGTGAACCGGGCGGCGGATATTATGGTTCGGATTATGTTGTTGATACTCTCAATGCATATTCAGCACTGCAGGCCAGTTCTTTTGTAAACGCAAATAAAATTGGATTATGGGGGCATAGTATGGCTGGGAATGTCCTTCTACGCAGCACCGTGGTAAAAAAAGATATTCCCGCTGTTGTGATTTGGGCGGGTGCTGTATATTCATACCAGGATATGCAGAAGTACGGCATTAACGATGCAAGTTATTCTCCCCCGGCAAACAATACGGAACGACAAAGAAGGCGAAAACTATTATTTGACACATACGGACAATTTGACGCTGATAACGAATTTTGGAAGTTAGTTGCCCCAACCAATTACTTAAGTGATGTAAAAAGCGCCATCCAAATTCATCATGCTGTTGATGATGCAGTTGTGAACATAGGCTATAGCCGCGATTTAAATGAATTGCTCGATAAAACGACAATCCCTCATAAGCTGTATGAATATTCAACCGGCGGACACAATATTTCGGGAGCAAGTTTCAATGCAGCAATGGACAATACAGTAGAATTCTACAAGAATTATTTAGCAAAATAATCATTTACAATTTTCACTATTTGATCTGGCAGAAACTGGCTTTTCACTATAAATTTAATGACTCCTGATGAAAGCATTTCCTTTTCTGCAGATGCTTCGGTAAGGTTTGAAATAGCAATCACGGGAATATGTTTTAACGTCTGGTCTGCTTTCAACTGGTGAATAACCTGGATACCGTTCATTTTAGGCATCATAATATCCAATAAAATCATATCCGGATTAAAACTTCGCGCTTTTGCCATTCCTTCTATACCATTTTCCCCTATCTCAACTTCATAATTGCTCTTCGTAAAAACTATCTTATATAACCCTGCGATTGAACTGTCATCTTCGATAATGAGTACTTTTTTCATGGTTTTGGTGAGGCAACTGATAAATTTTCCAGCGGAATAGCTTTATATAAACTATTTATAATTTCAATCATACCGATACTTATTATAAAAGCACTCACCGTATAAAACAAATCGGAGATATCACCATTCCAATAAACTCCGAGTGCGCTCCTATAGGCGAATAATAAATCTGCTATGGTTTGTAATGCAATGCCAACGGTAAATATATACAGACTTGGATGAGCTTTTCCGCGGCCAACACGAAGTACAATAAGCGCCATCGAAGCAAAAATCACATCGCTAAACGGATAATAAATATTAGTAAATTTTTCAACAAACGACAGTCCGGCTGAAAGATCCGGCCGGGCAAAAAGTCCAAAAATAGTTATGAATGCTAAAAAGATTATAACTATTGAATCAATAATAAGACGCCTGGTAATCTGCGTTTGATATAACTGAATCATATACAATGCGCCGATAACAAAACACGGGGCAAACAGCATATATGACGCATCAGCAAAAGACGGATATGGAATTCGGACTGACAAAATTAGATTATAATAAACCCATATCATACCGCCTGCCCAATCGAATATCATTCCAAATCCAAAAAACAGAATCATTTTCCCCAGATTCGTCCTAAATCCAAAATCAGATGCATACATGACCGAAATTGCACCCGCTAATAAGAACATCGTTCCGTAAATAAGATTGTAGACATAATTCCAGACTGTATTATGATTAGGTAGAGTATAAAGCCATGCGTCCCATATAACAGCAAACAGTAAAATCGTTATGAAACAATACAAATATAAGAGTCGGTGGAATTTCATAAGATAGTTTGATATTGTAAATTAGTATAGTCTTTTCTTTTATAAGATGTCAATATAGTATGGGGATCTTTTCATTTCTAAACCCAACTCAGCATAAGAATTCAACCGCTGAAATAGCTGACCAGATTGTTGTATATACACGAAATATTATTGCACGCGAAGATTTGATAAATCAGATCAATGATAAATATGAAAAATCCCTCAATTTAGACTTCCGATCCCGTTTAAATACTATCATTCAAACCTATCTTGCTTTGGAAGAATTCATTTCGCGGAATGAACCGCTTGTAGTACAACGGCCTTATACAAAAGAAAGTCTACGCAAAGAAATCCGAACAAAATTCGATATTTATTCTCTTCCCATCCCGTTCCAGCTATGTTTTTTACCGGAAATTCAGCAATTATTTTTGTTGTACTCTTCTTACACTCGGAAATTAGCTGAATACATTATTAAACAGGTTGGGATGAAAGGCCTTCAGAATCTTGTGGATTCTGTTGTTGCCGGCACAAAATTTGAAGGGCTTTCTATAAAGGATCAAAAAAAATTAACCTACCTGTACCGCGAACTACCCGATGTTACGGCGGCAGAACTCACTTCCTTATTTCAGAAGCTGAACGATGCGTTGTTTCAACATATTGCTGGAGCATTTGGAGAAAATATTGTTCTTGACCTAACTCTTCAGCATTATCAATATATAAAAGAAACATACACTTATGATTTAGTATCGCACTATCTGCAAATTATTCCCCACGGCATTCTTGAGCGTGAGAAACTCACCTATATGACCCGTAATGACCTGGAAAAACAGGCAATGGTTGCCGCCGAAGAAAAACTTCGACGCAAGCTTGCCGAAAAATCGGCGCAAACACTTGAAGCTAAACTGATAGCATCTGTTTCTGGCCTATCACTGGGATTTATAATGACCGATGTTACCAATACTATTCTGATCATTAATGCGGCGGCTAAAACCATTCTGAAAATAAATGATGACACTCAAACCATTAAGCAGATAGAAGAACAGCTGACAAACAGCTTCAATTTCAGTGTGTTTATTGAACAGAGTAAAAATGAAGGCGCGCCGATAGAACTTCGCGAAGTTGATTGGAACAGCAATATTCTTAGAATCAGTGTTTCGCCCATTTTTATTCATGAACCGGCTAAAGAGTATATCGGCAGCGTGATTCTGATTGATGACATTACTATTTCCAAAAAACTCGAACGGACAAAGGATGAATTTTTCGCCATTGCTTCGCATGAATTGCGGACACCACTTACTGCAATCCGCGGATCTGTTTCAATTTTGAAAAGCCATTATACAAAAGAAATGTCCGAAGGCGATATTCCTACTCTTATTGGATTTATTGACCAGTCGGCAAACCGTCTGATAGATATTGTTAACGACTTTTTAAATGTTTCACGCATTGAGCAAGGACGAATGACATTTAATATTGAGCCGTTCCCCATTGCCGAACTTATTGCCGAAGTTATACAGGAAATCAAAAGTCTGGCAGAACAAAAAAATATATTCCTTACTTTTGAAAATAAGAATCAATCACTTCGCCTTACCCTGGCAGACCGGGATCGGACAAAACAAGTTCTGGTGAATCTGATTGGGAATGCGATTAAGTTTACGGAAACAGGCGGAGTTACAGTAAACGTTGAAGAAAAAGATCATTACACGACAGTAAGAGTTAAGGATACCGGCACGGGTATTTCGCAGGCCAATCAAAAGTTTCTATTCCGGAAATTTAAGCAGGCTGATGAAAATATATTAGCTCATGACTCCAACCGGGGCACTGGATTAGGTTTGTACATAAGCAAAAAATTTGTTGAAAACATGGGCGGTATGATCTACCTTGAATCTTCTGAAGAGAATAAAGGTTCAACATTTGTGTTCTCCCTCCCCAGATTGGAGCCAAAAATATAACCTCAATATTGTGATGTTGGTCACATAGATTTCTGCGATAGTTTCTTACAATTAAAGTCTATGAAAACTATAAACGTGCGAGCTTTTATTTTAACCAACCTAAAACCATACAATGGCGACGAGAGTTTCTTGAAAGGGCCTACAGCAAAAACCAAAGCCTTGTGGAAAATCTGTCAGGATTTGCTGAAAAAAGAACGCGCTGCAAACGGCGTGCTGGACATTGATACCGAAACAATCTCGACAATTACGAGCCATAAAGCCGGATATATTCAGAAAGATCTTGAAGTAATAGTTGGCCTGCAGACCGATGCTCCGCTTAAGCGCGGAATTAAACCGTATGGCGGTGTTCGAGTTGTCCAGAAGGCCTGTGAAGAAAAAGGCCGGACGCTCTCGCCTGCTGTTGTTGAACTGTTTACCAAATATCGCAAATCTCACAACGATGGTGTGTTTGATGCATATACGAAAGAAATGAAACATTACCGCTCGGTTGGTGTGATAACCGGCCTGCCGGACAATTATGCCCGCGGAAGAATAATCGGCGACTATCGGCGGGTTGCTTTGTATGGAATTGATCATTTGATCGAAGAAAAGACGAAAGACCTGGCAGAAATTGATGGTGCGATGACAGACGATGTTATTAGGCTGCGCGAAGAAGTGAGTGAACAGATTAAGGCTTTGAAGATGATTAAAGAAATGGCCGAGACATATGGTTATGATATTAAACTTCCCGCGACAAACGCCAAAGAAGCTATTCAATGGACATATTTTGCCTACCTTGCGGCATTGAAAGAGCAAGACGGCGCGGCTATGAGCTTGGGAAATGTCAGCGGGTTTTTTGATATTTTTATTGAAAAAGATATCGCCGCAGGAAAGTTAACCGAAGAAGAAGCACAAGAGTTAGTTGATCAGTTTGTGATAAAACTGAGATTAATCCGGCACTTAAGAATGTCCGAATACGACGCACTGTTTTCCGGCGACCCTACCTGGCTTACCGAATCGCTGGGCGGCATGTGGAACAACGGTAAACATAAAGTAACAAAAACCACGTTCAGATTTTTGCAGACTCTTTATAATCTCGGGCCTTCTCCAGAGCCAAATTTAACTGTTCTATGGTCTAAAAATCTGCCGGAAAATTTTAAGCGGTTCTGCGCCAAGGTTTCCATGGACACTTCGGCAATTCAATATGAGAATGACGATGTGATGCGGCCGATTTCGGAATGCGATGATTACGGAATAAGCTGCTGCGTTTCTCAGATGAAAACGGGCAGACAGATGCAGTTTTTCGGCGCCCGCTGTAATTTGGGAAAGACGCTGCTTCTTGCTTTAAATCAGGGACGCGATGAAAACAAAGGAATAGTTCTGGTAGATAAGATTCAGCCGATAAAAAACAATGTGCTGGAATATGACGAAGTGATGGCGAACTTCAAAAAAACAATGGCCTATGTTGCAAAAGTATATGTGAATGCGATGAATGTAATTCATTACATGCATGATAAATATTATTATGAACGGGCGCAGATGGCTCTTTTGGACACCGATGTGGAGCGGGTGATGGCATTTGGTATTGCCGGACTTTCGGTAGCCGCCGATTCCCTATCGGCAATTAAGTATGCCAAAGTAGAAGCAATCCGCGACGAAAACGGCATTACGAAAGATTTCAAAATCACCGGCGATTATCCCAAATATGGAAACGATGATGAACGGGTGGATTCTATCGCAGTAGAACTGGTGAAACAATTCAACCGCGAACTTGCCAAACATCATATCTACCGCAATGCAAGACCGACATTATCCGTCCTGACAATTACATCAAACGTAGTTTATGGAAAAAAAACAGGCGCAACGCCAGACGGCCGAAAAGCCGGCGAACCATATGCGCCTGGCGCCAACCCCATGCACGGCCGCGATACTCATGGAGCCATCGCATCATTAAATTCGGTTGCCAAAATTCCCTATAAATATGCAAGAGATGGAATTTCCAACACGTTCAGTGTTGTTCCAAAAGCCTTAGGATCGACTCAAGAAGAACGGCTGGATAATTTAACTGCGTTGTTTGACGGATACTTTGCCAAAAAAGCCCATCATCTAAATGTAAATGTTCTCAATCGGGATACTTTGATGAAAGCCATGGAACATCCGGAAGAATATCCACAGTTAACGATCCGTGTTTCGGGGTATGCGGTGAATTTCATAAAACTGACTCGCGAGCAGCAGCAGGAAGTTTTGTCGCGGACGTTTTTTGAGAAGATGTAAATAAATAAATCGTCATTGCGAACCGCGACGAAGTCGCGAGTGAAGCAATCCCGTCTGAACCAAACCAACGGCGTGGTGGTAATGGGATTGCTTCGTCACTTCGTTCCTCGCAATGACGTTTTTCACCTATGTTAAAAGTCCATTCAATAGAAACATTCGGAACTCACGAAGGGCCCGGCATCCGTCTGGTAGTATTCTTACAGGGCTGCCATTTCCGCTGTGTTTACTGCCATAACCCCGACACATGGGACTTAAAAGGCGGACAATCATTATCAGTAGAAAAAGTTCTGACCTATCTGGACAGCGAAATGCCCTACTTCAAAAAAAAAGGCGGCCTTACTGTTTCCGGAGGCGAACCGCTTGTTCAACGGAAAGAACTGACAAAACTGTTTAAAGCGGCCAAACTGCGCGGAGTTCATACCGCACTCGATACCAATGGTTATATTTTCGACAACGACACAAAAAAACTTCTTGAATATACCGATCTTGTTCTGCTTGATGTAAAACATATTAATCCGCTTATGCACCGGGTGGTTACCGGAATGAATAATAGCCCTACGCTTCAGTTTGCAGCATATTTAAAAGAAATCAAAAAGCCAGTCTGGCTGCGGTATGTACTGGTGCCTGGATTCACCGATCAAATTCGTTATCTGCATGAGTGGGGCGAAGCATTCACCGGATACGAAAATGTGGAGCGGGTAGAGATTCTCCCCTATCATACGTATGGAGTCTATAAATATAAGGAAATGGGCATAAATTATAAATTAGCAGGCGTTAATCCTCCAAATACCAAACAGATTGACACTGCTTCCGAAATATTTAAACAATATTTTTCATCTGTATATGTCAGATAACTTTCAATACGGTATAATACTATTTATGCAAAATCTGGTACTTCAGCAAAAGGTAGAAGAATTTTTCGCCCGTTTTGAATATAAAAAATATAAAAAGGGCGATACTGTTATGCACCCGGACGAGACAAATGCCAAAGCATACTACATAAAATCCGGATATGTTCGAAACTATAATCTAACCGATGAAGGCATT
Organism: uncultured Gammaproteobacteria bacterium; assembly: GCA_964490875.1. Taxonomy (GTDB): domain Bacteria; phylum Patescibacteriota; class Microgenomatia; order UBA1406; family GWC2-37-13; genus CAYYYG01. The sequence goes on along the minus strand of CAZBEF010000003.1, from coordinate 74,561 downwards.
GAATTTACTCTCCACATTTATGCTCCTCGTTCATACTTTCCCATGGCATCGGTTATTTCTGATGTTGAAAATCGATACTATTATGAAGCGTTGATTGATACAGAGGTTTATATTGCTCCTAAAGCAGAAGTGACCGCTTTTCTGAAAGCAAACCCTGATGTGTTATTCGATCTCACGAGCAGATTATTAAACGGATTGGACAAGTTTATGTTGCGGGCCGAGTATCTGGCATTAAAATCGGCAAGCAAAAGACTGGCGTCAACATTGTTATTTCTTGCAAGACATTTTGGAGAAAAAGACGAAAATATATGCCGTTTTAAGTATAATTTCACTCATCGAGATCTGGCATCGATTGCCGGTGTTTCCCGCGAGACTGCAAGCCGGGAATGGGAAAAACTTTTGAAAAGCGGCCTGGTAAGCACCCATCGGCAGCGGATAATGCTCCATGATTTAGAAAAACTGAAAAAGATTGCCGAAGAATAAAACCTACCTTTTGTTATGAATTCCAACTGCTTCGGAGATATATACGAGTCCATCATTTTTTAAGTATTCTGAAAGTTGAATGTTTATCTGGGCAATAAGTTGCGGCCCCATAAATATCATACCGGTTATAAGCTGGACTAACGAAGCTCCCAAAGTAATCTTTCGATATGCATCTGCCCCGCTGAATACTCCCCCGCATCCGAAGATAGTTAACCGATCATGATAATGACGATACGATAAGCGAATAAGTTCGTTAGACCGATCATACGTAGGTTTTCCGCTGAAGTTGCCCACCTTAAACTGCCTCACTTCGTTTTGAATAAACGACTTGTCCTTTCTATTTTTCTGCAGGTTGCCGAAAATTACACCCGCCGGACTATGTTTTGCAATAACCTCCAGCATTTCCATAACTTCTTCATTGGATTTCTCAATCGGCATTTTGACGAATAAAGGCTTTTTCAGATGCAGTTTGTCTACTTCCACTAAAAGTTCTTTCAGATTTTTCGGAGGATAAAAAGTAATATCTCCGTACAAATTGGGGCAGCTTATATTTAACTCGTAATACGAATTATCAACACGCGATCGTTCAAGCCTGGTGAAGGCTTTGATAATGTCCGTTATACTGTCTTTCTGCGTTTTAAGTTCTAAGGTATTGGTGCGGCCGATGCTGATGCCAACCGGAATTTTAAAGTGCCGGCCCGACAATTTGCTAATTATTTTTCTTACTCCCGGATTTTTGAAACCCTTATTCACCATCAGAGATCGAGACTGGGGAAGCCTTCCCAGCAATGGTTTTGGATTGCCTTCGTAGGGCATATTAGTAATAGTTCCGACCGTCTGGAAGCCGAATCCCACTGCATGCAGAATTTGTGTGAGTTTTGCTTCGTAGTCGAACCCTGCTGCCAAACCGATTGGGTTTCGGAATTCAATTCCGGCCACTTCCTGCCGAAGCACCGGATTTTTATATTCAAAGACAGTCGAGAATACTTTCTGAGTAAAGATTGTTTTTCCCATTTGTTCGCCAAAAAATGTCATACGGTTGTGAACAAATTCGGGATTGATAAGAAAAAATACCGGCTTGAGTATGTACCGATATTTAAGTTCTATACATTTTAAAATGAGAACGCGGCGTTCGGCACGATAGATTATCTGTGCAATAAAAAATAAGATGGAACTTATTACTGCAGAAGCCATACAATACAAGCAAATTGATTTGATGACAATAAGCTGCAAATATACAAAATATGCCGAGCCCAGAATTCCGCCCATGGTTAAAATAAGAAGTGCATAAGCCCCAATTCTTTTTTGCGAGATAATAATACTTACTGCCGATAGCAGAACAAGACTGTAGAAAATAACGCCGATTAAAGCAAGAGGCACCCCAAAAACTTCTGCATAACTGCTGTCTAATACTTTGCCGCAGTCAACGAAAATGGATTCAGAACATGGCGGAATGTTTTTTGAGAAATGTTCGTAGGTTAAGTACGATGCGTCTAGTATTCCAAGTACGGAAAAAAGAAGTAAAATAATCATACAAACATCCTAACTATAAATGGCGCAAGCAACTCTACTAAAAGAAATAGCATCCAGATTCTTCCCTTCATGATATTGTAGTCTGCAAGTATTTTTTCCCAGGGAGATTTGATGATATAGTGACCGACACCAAACTCAAAAAGTATCGTAAGATCTACCCATGAAAGACCAACAACGAGTAATTCAATATTCGATGCAGTGCTGATGAATGAACGGGCCGTGACCGGTACAAATGCCAGAAAGGCAGCAGATAATATAATGGTACTTATCTGATGTGCTGTGATTTCTTTGGTGTATTTTTTAATATATTTTTCCCGGAAGAATCCGTTAATAATTGGGATTGGAATAAAAAGAAACCATGTGAGGAGTATAGAAAAAGTCATGCTTTATTGTAATAAACATCACAGCTAACAACAGTGACTGGAGTCACAGTTTAATGTTTTCGTAGCATTACCCTTCTTCAACTGGAATATCTATTGCCATCGGGTCATATTTGATAATATTTGGAAGCACATTTCTTGCAAAATTTTCTCCACCGGTTTCGCGAACAAATGTTAAATATTGATCCGGTCGCAATGTACGTGCATCTCTTCTTCTTTGAATTTCATTGTAAATATCTATTCCATACTCTTCCAAAACTTCTTTGGCATGAGTTTGTGCACCAGGAGATCGCATTGTTATTGGTCTTGTATCTGTTGATTCCATTATTCTATAATAAGCTCTTCTATAAGGAACTTTATCTCCCTCTCCAGCTATTTTACGTTCTTGTTCCTGATCGGTAGATAATAAACCGGAAGTAATATAGTATAATCTTTTGAGTAATGCATTAGTAAAAACTTGCATCACTGCAGTATCTACATTTACTAATCTGCGAGAACTATTTAACAATTGTCTATTCGTATCAAGCCAGAACTCAAGTGGTTCCTGCACTTGTGCAATCATTAAGATTACTTTATGTTCTCTCGGATGAGCTTTATCTATACGGACTGTAAGCGATTCTATTGCCTTTGAAACTAACTGAGGATCATCTTCTCCAATAAATTTGTCCCCTCTTGGTGAAACAAACCAAATCGGATTATCAAGAACCTCTCTCCATAAATGTACATTTTCTCTTTCTGTCCTTTCAATTGTCCTTCTCGCATCATCACCTAGTTCTTCATACCAGAATGAAGCCAAATAATCTGAAGTTAAAAAATGCTCCTTCATCTCTTTTGTTGAGCTCGATACTTTGATTACTTTTGCTCTTGTTTGAAAATCCCTTTCTCTTTTTTCAAATGGTTCTGATGCAACCCCTGCAATCTTATCCTGATAACGATCAATGAGGCTTGTATTTCTTTGTAAAAAATCAAATATGTCAAAATCTATACCAACTTCATGATATGTTTCCTGATCTCTAATGAACGAATACATCTGTTGAAAAACCGTATTTAAAATTAATATATCTTCGTTACTATATCTTTTACTTCGACTTTTTTGCACAGTATCCCATTGACTTCTTAATCGAGCAAGAGCCCTTGATCTTATAAAATCATTTGCTCCATACATTGAGTTGTCAATTGTCGCTAATGCAGATGTCATTCTATATTCTGGGCTTGTAATAAAATCTATAAACCCTTGCGGCAATTCTAATTTTTTTTCCGTACCGTTAGATGCACCCATATTCATATCGAGTATGAATTCCGGCTGATCGTAAACCCGATTTACTCTATCATAAACTCTAGTTAATTCATTCTTTATAGCTCTGTCTTCTACAAAATCTGCAAATTCCGAGTCCAGTAACTGTCTTAACTTTTTATAGTCTGATATCTTACCTCTTGATAGTGTAGTGTTAATGAGATCGTATATTAAACTGAGATGAGGTATATCAGTATCGGATAATTCAGGTCTTGTTGATTTAAATCTTGCTTGTTTCTGCAAAAAAAGTATCATATTCATCCCAAGACGTCTAAACTCTGATTGACATTGTAGTTCTGACAAAGCTGCTTCTGGCTGAAAAACCCAATCTTGAACGGTAGACATTATTTGAAAATCTGATTTAGCTCCTGAGAGATTTGCTGTAGGTTTATATCGGAATTTTTGTAACAGGTGCTTATCCTGAGTTCTCCGTAAGTAGTCTGAAACTTCATGAATAAAATCTAAAATCTGAGGATTTCTTTCAGTAGTCATACCATAAATGTGTGCTATATAGGTACTAAACCTAGTAATCATTGTACCTTGATCATTATTCTGATCAGGGTTTGCTGAAAAAAATTCCAAAACAAATTTTCTTAAAATAAGATCGCGAACTTGCCCTGCAGCTTCTGCCTTTCTGGAATATGGGAAAACCTGTCCTTCAAGTTCTTTACCCTGTTGTGTAATAAGTTGCTGGTATTTACCTTTTGAAATACCATCTTTCCGTGCTCCAATTCTAGCTTTCAGTAGTTCTTTATTCGCCTCGTATTCTCTTCGCAAACTTGCAGCCTGACTATTATTATGTCGTTGACTATATGCAGCATCCTGAACAACCTCTGAGTATGCAATAATCCTTTCCATCTCCCCTAATACTGGATGCTCTATACCATAATTTTTTGCAATTAATGAATCCTGAGGAACTCGTATAGATAGTTGAACTTCTTGTAATCTTCTTTCAACAGCCATATCAACTTCATCTACTGATCTTGCGTTATCGGCAATCCAGGAATCATCTAGAGGTTGAACCTCTAAAGTAACATCCTGCTTGCCATACCCCGCATAGGGAAGAATATCTGCTTTTGGAATGCGAATTAGCCTCAATTGTTCGATGGATAACGGTTTGTATTCATGCTTCGCCATAGAAAATTAAATTACTATAAGTCTATTATAACACACCTTGAGTCGGGGTAAACAGTGTGGTGTTGCTATTTAAAGAAAGCGATATAGGTAAGAAGCAGAGCAATAAGTATTAAAGCAAAAGCAATAAGAGCTCGCGCGTTGGCATCGTATAAATCTATATTATTTTTCATAGTTTTCTTAAAACAATTGCAAATATTACACAAAGTGTAGCAGCCAAAATGTCCGAGATCAAGATAACAATTCTTTTAAATCCTGTTGCTCCTGAAAAATTAGGAGCAATTATAACCACTCCAATCCATCCGGCGGCAAGATTCACAAATAAATCAGAACTAACTGACAAAAGAGTCTGATCTAACTTCATCATTAAAGTATAAAATCCCCCGCAGGCCGGATACATGACATTTTTGTCAGGAAAGTTGACATTTGAAGATAAGAAATGTGTATCCTCCGAATAGAATCAATTATCATGCGCTCATTTCTTTTAAAATATCTGCAATGATTTTCTCGATATATCTATTTTGCTGTGCTGTACCTTTTTTACTCATGATTCCCCGTAATATAAAGTTTCCCTCTCCTATATCTTGAAGATATATACGAATTGCTCTCTTGGATTCAAGTGTCCAGCTTAACTGTCTTAAATTAATGATATCTCCTAATTCACCAGCGACTGCCTCTACCTCAACGCGCTTGCCTAACATTTTTTTCCCAACCTTCGCCATCTCTACAAAATGCTGAACCTTCTCCCGCAGTCTTTCAGCATCCACTCCTTCAATTCTTTCTTCGGCCATATATTTAGTTATCTGGTTCGGATCAAAGTTAAGTATTGTAATTCCTCTATCACTATGTTGTGCTGGCTGATGTGTTTCACCCACATCATGCAAAGAACTGGATTGTGCAACTGGTTCATGTTGTCTCTGGGCTTGCCTTATTGCTTTTTGTTCTAAATATGCTTGTATTCTCTCCTCCCGACTCAATCTTGGCTGTACACTGGTTACCCTCTCTATATCTACTTCAGTAGGTTTCCTAATTACAGGCTGCTGTGGTGGTTGTTTCCGAACCTCTACTGCCTGTGCATTGAGCGCGTTTGCAGCTATTTCTCTCAAAGCCATAAGAACAGATGGATCTTGAACAACTCCTTCTATTGTTTCCATTTGTACGGTTTCAAGAGCTCCGCTTGTATGCATTGTAAATGGAACAGTTCTCACTTGATCACCCTGCGTAGTTGTTATTACAATATCTACCGATTCTGAGATTGCATTCACCTCTCCAGCTAGTTCAATCTTCATGTCAGGAGTGACCAGCCCAAGTTGTTTACCATTCATTTTGAAAGTATATATATCTTCATCTTTGCTAATTGTATCCGTATCCTCTTCAAACTTCTGAGGATTTTTTATTTCAGTTGCAGCCTCGGGATGAATTGTATTAGCTACTGCCTGCACTTCAGATTGCGTAAATACTCGTCGATTCGGTTGTGCCAATACTTTTTCCAATAATTGCGGCGACCACTCAAACTGACCATTGGCAAGCTCCCGAACCAAAGATACCTCGTCAATATCTCCATCTGGACAAATATTAATAATTGATTTTGCTAAAAGATCTGGAAACTGTGTGGGATAATACGCTGCCAGCTGCTCAATAAATCGGACACCCCTTCCGTGTTCTCCTGCCGGGAGTTCTTGCTTAAGCCGTTGATATGTTTGCCGAATTGTTCGTACAACAGCCAATTGGTAATTAAAAAATCGGCCTTTATGTAATTTGTTTGGTCCACCAACCATTGCGCCTGCCATAACATATCGGAAGAATGGCACTTCGGGATTTTCTGGCTGAGTATAACGTTGCTGTTCCATGTGTAATACATTCAGAAGAGCATTTGTTTTAATATCGTATCCTCTTTCCGGATCGGGATCTTTATCGGCAATCTGAAAAACTCTATGCAGTGGAGCGCCTTTTGCAATGTCGGCAGGATTGACCAGTAAATTTACTTCTGCAGTAGTATAGTTAGTCCACAAAGAAGTTTCCGGATTTTCATCGTTAGGCGGAGGGATCTGGTATGTCATCCATCTTGGAATATGGCGTCTTACTGTTTCTCGAAAAGTTTCATCTTTCTGTGTACCAACTTCCCTTGCTAATTGTTTAAATTCCACATGAATTCTATCTGGCAGTGATCCCAGAAATTTACAGGGTGTTAACGGACTTCTATTAACTTCATATAATCCTGAAACTAAATCATATCCATTGTCCAATATTGAGGCTCCTGTTGTGATCATATCTGCAGCGGACATTTCTGAAGTAGAAACAATCCTATCCCTCGTTTCTTTTAATTCATTTTCTGCGTTATGAAATCTTTCTGCATCATTGACACTATCCTCATAGAAAACTTGCAGCAGCTCTGAACTAATCAAAGGAATTTCTTCCTTGGGTATATCCGGATCTTGTACTCTATAAGCATAGTAATCCGACCCTTCCACTTGCTTGTAACGTTCTGTGAGTTTAGCGTAGTGACTTTTTACACCGTGTATAAAGAGTTTATTTCGAAGGGCATCCAGCAATGCCCCTCTCATTGTACCTAAAAATGGTTCTTTTTTACTCATATAGTATTGGATTATATCATATTATAGGCTGTAAATATCTGATATAGTATGTATGAAACGACTGCTTTATGAAATTACGGTACATATTCTTACTGAGAGTCTAGCTGTTAAAGAAGCGATTCTATATCCTGAAGACTTGAAAAACTTAGGGTATTCAACTTCTCATTATAGAAGCCGGTAATAAGCACCCTTTTATTCAGATACCCCGAAACTGAGATAGTCGCAGGAAACGAAAGAAATAGTACCTGCCCGTTCTTCCCTACCAATACATACCTGCTCGGCGGAATGGTGGGAGATAATGAAGCAGATCCCGATGCTGACGGCGAGATAGACGGCAGCTGGTAGGTAGATTTTAAAACCCCAAGGCGGGTGGTAAGAACCGGCGCGGGTGTGGCGGTGGGTTTAACAATGACAACCGGCGTTGGGGTGGGCTGCGCTTCTATTTCGCGGGCGCCTATGAGCTTTCCCCAGTCGAAAAATACTTTTGATGAAGTGGCAGCGCCAATAATGAGGGCGGCAATAGAAAGCGTGACAACGAGCGGAAACTTTATTTTAATGTCTAAAACCGTATCCTGTTTTTTGCGGATGGAATCCAGCCAATGAAGCAGAACTTTGAATGGATTATTTATGCTGAAGGAAAACAGCGGCGCATCAAGCGGATCCTGTTTGGCTGCAGGAGATTCGGAAGCTGTGGGCGTAGTGACTTTAACCTTTCCCGTGAAATGTCCCTGTTCGTCGCGGATTTCGCGGGCAGCGGCCTGACTCCGTTTTTTGGAATCGTATGGCATATGAATTCAGTATAGAACTACCAGATGGATTTCTGCAAGTGGATACTAAAATGCGGTGCGGCATTAATGCGGGTGCAGCATTATACGGTTAACGGGGCTTCAAAGCCGTATTTTCCGGGATTTGTATATTTCACCACAGTCGCCGGTGCGGCGCGGCATTCCCAAGAACACAATAAAGAGTTGCGTAGAATTCTCAATGAAGTGGTATTATAATATCTCCATGCAACTATCAATCGGAATCGTAGGGTTACCAAATGTCGGAAAAAGCACCCTTTTCAACGCCCTGTTAAAAAAACAGGTCGCGTTTGCGGCCAATTACCCCTTTGCCACTATCGAGCCAAACGTGGGAATTGTAGAAGTGCCGGACGAACGACTGCCGGTACTTGCGAAAGTGGTGAATTCTACAAAGATAGTACCTGCCGCGGTGGAATTTTATGACATCGCCGGATTGGTAAAAGGAGCTTCCACCGGTGAAGGGCTCGGCAACAAATTTTTAGCTCACATTCGAGAAGTCGCCGCTATTGTTCATGTAGTGCGATTATTCGACGATTCGAATGTCATTCATGTTGCCAATAAAGTGGACCCGGTTGATGATATTAAGACTGTTGAAACCGAACTCATTTTGGCCGATTTGGAAACCATTTTAAAGCATAAAGTACCAAAACATAACGCCGATAAAGATACAATCCAAACCCATGAAGTTGCTCAAAAAATTAAAGCGGTTTTAGACCAAGGACTATGGGCTAATCGGACACAACTGACAGACGAAGAAAAATTTCTGGCAAAAAGTTTGAATCTGCTTACCATGAAGCCCGTAATCTATGTTTTCAATGTTTCCGAGAAACAATTGGAAAATATTGAGGATACAAAGAAACAAATTGATACTGTTCTGAAGTCGGTGGGTGCACAAGAACAATATATCTATCTGAATGCTAAACTTGAGACCGATGTCTTAGGATTCGCAGAAGCAGAACAGCAGGAATTTCTTCAGCAATACGGATTGAAAGAAACCGGCTTAAACCGCTTGATTAAAAAATCATATGAAACATTAGGCCTTATTTCGTTCCTTACAGCCGGAGAAAAAGAGGTGCGCGCCTGGACGATTAAAAAAGGAACGCTTGCCCCTCAGGCAGCCGGCGTGATTCATACAGATTTTGAAAAACACTTTATCAAAGCCGACATTGTCCCCTACCAAACCTTTGTTGAAACAAACGGCTGGGTTAAGGCTCGGGAGCTGGGCAAAGTCCAGATTGTTGGTAAAGATTACGTGATGCAGGACAATGAGGTTGTCGAGTTTAAAATCGGCGCGTAATCTTTGACAGATTTTTTATCCCTGACTCTGAGCCTCTGCTTCTTCCCTTGTTGGGAATTTTGGTTCCAAACCACCATCTCGCGCAACACTTAATAGACCTGCGACGTAATTATCATAAATACTGGATCGTGTATCTGCCGGATGAAAAGGGACATCACTTCCTCTAAGTCGTGCTGCTGCTGCTTGTTCATATAATTTCGCAGCATCCGCAGCAGAGAGTTTATTTTCAACACCCATAGTATTAATAAATTAATAATATTCCTATTTATATCATCAGATTTAATGGAATGTGTGACTCCGGTTGCCATTTTAAATCCTATAGTATAATATGGTATGGAAATTACCTTCAGCTATAATCTGGAGACCGAGGCGAGGCGCCTTTTAATTACTCTCATGTATGTGGCGCGCGGATTCTATATCAAAAACGGCTTCTACGTTCTGCCGGAAATAGCGGACAAAAAATTTCAGAATAAAATAATTGTTCTGCCTGAAATGGATTATGGATCGCTTGTTGAAAACTGGAAACAGTTCGACAATACACCGAACCGGCTATGTGAATATATGTTTGACCCTGGCCTGACAAAACGGTTAATCAAAAAATTGGAAAAAGATAATATTATAGAAAATAAAAAAGTATATGGAGAAAAATTTGAAACAGCTGCCCGCGAAGTGATAGTTCCTGCATTAAAGATTGCATCGAACGCATTCCCCTATCTGAAAGGAAAACATATTACCTTCAATATTCATCCGACTCTATTCGGATCAACCGGCACGTTTGATTATTACGACTTCATTCATTCGACAAAAAAAGAAGTAGCACTTGAGCTTTACCTACGATACGATCAGCCGGCCGAGGCGATACTCGAACTTTTAGCTTCTTCCTTAACACGGGGCGTTATAGAAGTTAATCCCAACAATTCATGGCGTGATACCGAAGCCATTTCGGATTTCTTTGTGAAATATATATTCGGCGTTGGTAGAAACCATACCGGAACGATAGATTCTATCGCCGAAACAGATCCAAAACTGCTTCGGGAAAGTATTGAATATTTATGCAGTCTTGCAGCGCCGACTGGTGAAATTATCCGCTTTGAACCGGAAACAAAACGATTATTTGTGCTGAATAATCAGATAAATCATTTGCTGTCGCCGCTTGAATATACATTTTTGAGGGTGCTTGTGGAGAATCCGAATACCACCATAACATTCGACCAGCTGACAGACGAGATGTATCATTCTCACGCTGATGAAAAATATTCGTTATGGGGAATTCGAAAGACCGCGCAGCGAGTTCGCGAAAAACTGGAAACATTTGGTGTTCCGCCGGGGCTTATTGAAAGCGTAAAAGGTGAAGGGTTTATGCTGAAGGTATAAAATGTCTTATTTCGGATCCACAAACTCATATCTCACTTCATCGGGAATTCTTTCACCGGTTGCTTCGTCCTTCTCATATAAATCTGGATTTGCTAAACGGAACTTTATTTTTTCTTCCGGAAGAAGCAATTCCACCGCCTGAATTCCGGCCTGGGGAATCCGTTTTTCTACCTGATTTTTATGGGCAAAAAATGTTCCACAGCTTGTGAAACCAATCATCACAGCGAACTTTGCTGTCATATACTTTAGATAATTCTGATCGGCGATGGCTTCTTCCAAATCCGGCAGATAATTATCGCCGGTTAATATTTTCTTCCGTAATTTAACAAAAAGATTTTTGAAATCGGTGCGCCAACTTGGCTTTTTTGCATCAAGCAGTTCATTAATCCGTTCATTGTACGTACGAAGCTTTTTGCTGAAAACATACTTGTTGTGCCTAACTTCGTGAGGCGGATTATCGCAGTCGCACTCGCCTGTCCAGCGGGCGAATCCATGCGCGCAGCTCCAGCTGGTTGGTTTAACTTTCGCGTATGGTTTTTCGGGTGAAGCAAGAAGACGATACAGTTCGAGAGGTATGAATCCTTTTTCTTCCATAACGGCGTGCATTCTGGCGAAGAAAAGATCTAAATATTGGATGTGATGGCCGATTGTTTCGCCATCTATGGCGCTTAATTTATTCCCGTCCATATGCTGTTTTAAAGAATCGAGAAATTGATCGGCGTTAGTTGTAGCCTGCCGGTTGAAGGCATACTGGCCGCTTATGAAGGTGTCGACCAAGACTGCTGCAATATGGCGGCCATCGGGGAATTCAACATAGGCGAGATTATTGACTGCATCTACACGACCATCTGCATGCTGTCTGCCTTTATCATTAAATTCAACCTGATAGTCGCGGAGCGGTATAAATTCATACCCAACTTCTGCGGCGGCTTTAAATACCCGTTCATCGACCGCCATTTCGGGGCAGAATAATCCGCGCGGGGTAAAGCCGAAATCTTCGGTATCTATCTGGCGCGTCATCTCAAGCATCATTTTGATATCGGCGTCGGGAAGAAGCGGAAGAATAACATGAATGGGAGGTCCTGACAATAAATGATATGTGGCGTCCGGCATGTTTTTGATGCGCGTCTGAAGCATGGTGTTAAACGAACTCCAGCCCGAAAGCTCACCTTCCGGGTATGCTTTTTCAAACCAGTAGCGGAGGCTTGGGAAGAATGTTATATAACTATGATGAAGAACTTTATCCATATCTTTTCTGAGAAAGAATGGCAGATACGATTCATTGGCGATTTTATAGTTTACTTCGGAAAGAAGACGAAAGTGTACGCCGGCGGGCCCTAATTCTGGCAGCCGCACCGAAGGGCCGATGTGCCCCCGCCGCTCCGGCTGATAGAAATGGAAAAACTGTCCGAGGATCTGCTTTCGTTCTTCAGGAGTATATGCTTTCATTATTATTTTCAAATAAATTCCCCTCCTTGCTAAGGAGGGGGTAGGGGGAGGTGAATAATTCTACATCTATATTTTTATAAATGTATTATTATTCACCTCCTCTTCTGGCTTCGCCAGATTCTCCTCCTTTGCAAGGAGGAGATTTTTAAGTTTAATTAACAGTCGCATTTACAATTTCTTCATACTCAACAACAACCGATTTATCCAGAAGTTCCCGCATAATAAACACATAGTCAAAAGCTTTTGCAGTATCTTCTTGAAACCCAGCAATTCCGCCAAATCGGAAATCAATAAGCCTGCGTTCATTCCCTTTTATCACTTCTATGCTGGCCGTTTCCATACAATCGGCGCACTGTGGAAACGATACGGTACTTCGCAGCAATCGCAAGGTGCCTGCATTATTTGCAAAAGGTACAGCCCGGCCTTCATCTAACACTGCAATCGCAGAAACAGGTTTGATGACCGGGTGGTCCTCGGGAACTTTGGCTGTCAGCAGAATATAGATTGCCGCAAAAGAAAGCATTACTAAAAATACGAAGGTAATGATATGCAACTTTATATCTTGTTTTATAGCGGCTTTCATAACTATTACAATCTTAATATATTCATGTGAAAGTGTCTAGAGACCAAATCTGCCCTTTCTCCAAATTTCAAAATCGACAATATCCACTACCCCATTAGCGTTGAAATCACCGTTTTTGGTAGTCAGAGTTTGTGTGAATTCTTTTCTCCAGATTTCAAAATCAACCAGATCCACCACACCGTTGCAGTCGGCATCACCGGCAGACTTAGACAGACATCCGGTAGTTGGCGAAGGCGTAATAGCAGAAGTTAGTGTGGGTGATGGCACTTTAGTAAGCGTGGGCGTTAAAATAATAGTAACCGAAGAAGTTGGAGTCGGGGTAGCTGTGGGTGCACCCGCGCAGGTTGCCTGCCTGGGTGTAACACTGATACAAATTGCCCCATCCTGTGAAGTAGTTGGCTGCTGATCCACTTCGGTTGCCTGAAATGCTTTTGCGGTTTGATTACAGATGTCGGATGAAGATCCATACAGATCGCCGCATGCCTGCTGAACACCTAGATATGCATATCCGAAATTGGATGAGGAAGAAAGATATGTGGTAAGCGCCCGATACCAGATTTTCTGAGCCGTGGTTTTCCCGATTCCGGTTATGGTGCATCCGTTGAAAGCTCCGCCTTCACTCATCAGATAAAATGTTTTTGTTATAACCGTCATGTTGGCGTGCACTCCTCCATCGTCGCTGGTTGTACAGCGGTAATATTGTGAAAATAATCGGTCTGGATGCGGACCTCCGGAGCGCGATGGATCCGCGAGCGGATTTTGTGCATTTCGGAGTACTCCGGTCACGGCGTCTTCGGCGATTGTCCAGTCGTTATCGACGCCAAATGAAAAAATATCGGCAATTGCTTCATGAAGGGCGCCTGTTTGCTTATACATTATAAGCGCGGCGGTATGTTCGACTACTGCATGGGTCAACTCATGCGCTACAATGTCATTGGCAACCATGTTGGGGCAAATAAGGAGCCGGCTGTATGGTGCGGCAATCCAGGCAGCATTGGGGCAGCCTACCGTGGCATCTTCTACATTCACAAAACTGACAATCTGTGCTCCCGCATTATCATAACTATCCCTCTGGAAAGTATTCTGGTAAAACGAGTACGTATCTCCGAGAAAAGTATATATAGAATCTGCCTGAGGCCTTCCCGATGCCGCCGATCCTTCGGTGCGGACCAGCGGACAGGTGCTTAAACCGCCGTCGCAATCGAAAATTTTTCTATCAAGTGCATCATACACCATGGGCAGTCGAAGCAGCACAGAGCCGTCTACCAGCGATATGATAAATTTTTCAGCATAGGACGGTTTATCGGTACTATCCGCAACGATAACAATTTGGACAGGTAGATTCTGCGTCTTATCAGTGCCTTCTATAATACCGGCATTAAAAATTCCATCTTCAGACTTTACAACCTGCAGCGATCCCGAGGCGCTTGCGGATTGTTTCGCTTCCATCAGTGCTTTTTCTTCGGCAAGAGTAACAGAAATGGCAGCGGCTGCGACACTGTCTTGAAGCGTCAAACTACCAATTGCGGCATAGATTTCATTTCGATTGCGGATATGAAGCGACAACGAAGAACCAAACACCGGCTTATTTCCAACTTTTTGAGAGAAATAAAAATGGGTGGTGCCGTCGGAATCTACTTTTTTTCTCTTGAGCATCAGATTCTTTATGAGTGATTTCGGCAGTAATTTTTTTTGAATTTTCTTTAGCCCAGTTGTGGAAACTCCCTGAACATTAGTATCAATAACATCAGGATCGCGGGTAATAAAATCGGCTGCTGCCGCTTCGTCGGCTTGTGTGCTTTTGAAAAGATATCCGGTATTTGCCGTCACGAAAAATTGTGTCGAGGTGGTTTTTTCATCTACTGTTGAATGTGCTGCATCGGAAGCAAGGTCAATAACAACTGGAGTAACAGCTTCGGCAGATTGAGTATGCGGTTTATTTATGGTAGATAGCAATGACAAGACGCTAATGGTAACACCAACAATAAAACTGCCAAATAATATCTTGCGCATACCTCATCCTATCATATAATCTTATTTTTCTACAAGATCTAAAGAAGTCATTGCGGCATTTGTTCTGCTTTTTGCCAAACCTTTATATAGATCAGCCAGAAGCGGACTGCAGAAAATAATGCGAATACAAAGCCAGGAAAGCCGTCCATAAACCCCTTATGCCGAAAATACATCATAAAAAATGTCCAGAAAGGCTTCAGAAAAAAATACTGAATGAATCCTATCGCATCAGTTCGGACTTCGGACTTGTCACTTCGGACTGCCAATTGAGCATCCAGTGTTGTGTAACGATCCCATCGCTTCAGATAACGGGAAAAGTCTGGATCGGCATAATGAAGAAGCGGTTGATTGAGATATCCAATGTCATGGGCAATATCAACGTTATGATGCACCACATTCAACTCAGTAAAATTAGACTGTAGACTACCATCTATCGACACCTGGCTTGCGACTTCGGAGTTATTCCTTCCGACTTCGGACTTCGGAGTTGTACCTTCCGACTTCGGACTTCGGACTTGCGACTCCGGCTTGCCCGCCGTAGTTCCCGATGCAGTCGGAACGGAGGCGGGACTTGTTCCTTCCGACTTCGGACTTCGGACTTGTTCCTTCGGACTAATTAACTCCACATTCTCATGCACGCTTTTACACGGAAACCGCACGGCGCCGCGGCGGTAAAACCGGATTGTATAATCTGGATACTGGCCGCCCTTCATTAAAAATCGAGTAAGGAAGAAATTCTTTCTCGGGATCCAATATGCTGCGAATTTAAACTGATTGTCATCTGTTTTCGATAAATCCACGGATTCGTCGAGAATGCTCTGTATTTCTTTTTTTAGCTCTTCGGAAACGGCTTCATCGGCATCAAGCTGCAGAATCCAATCGCCTTGCGCCGCATCAAGAGCCTTCTGCTTGTTAATGTGGAACATCGGAGGATTATCTGTCTGGATAATTCGCACCTTGTCCCCATAACTGCGGGCGATTTCGAGAGTTTTGTCGCTTGATCCCCCATCTACGATAACTATTTCGTCGGCAAAGTCCTTCACCGAATCAAGCGGATACCGGATAAATTTTTCCTCGTTGAATGTTGCAATACAAACAGATAATTTCATATAAACTACATTGTCATCCCGACGAAGGTCGGGATCCCATAGATACTCTTTGATCTTAATGGGATGCCGAAACGAGTTCGGCATGACATAAAAATATTATATAATATGTCCATGATTAAAACAGTAATTCAATCCCTGGCCACGCTGGTGCTGCTATCGGATGTCTTTATTGCGCTGATAATCGTGCTTTTTATTGCAGAAAAAATGAAGCTCGTTACATGGTTTTCTACAGTTCGCAGATTCTTTTCTTCCAATGCGTTAATATTGGCTTTTGCTGTAGCCCTGACATCTACTCTTGGCAGCCTGTTTCTTTCTGAGGTAGCCAAATATCAGCCCTGTTTATTATGCTGGTATCAACGGATTCTTATGTATCCTCAAGCGTTGATTCTGTACATGGCAATTCTTAGAAAAGAACTTGTTATGAAGCCTTATGTTATTGCTCTCAGTATAATCGGGGCCTTATTTTCAACATATCATTATCTTATCCAGCGCTTCCCGGCTGCCGAAGTTTTGCCATGCAATTCGTTTGGCGTTTCATGCACAAAAGGTAATTTCTACTATGGATTTATTTCTATTCCATTTATGGCTCTCACCGGATTTATTCTCATAATTATTCTGTTATTATTCATAAAACCAGCTGGTTCTAAAAAAAAGTAAATTTATCCTATGCTTAAAATCGTCAATGTTCCCAATACCGTACTTACAACTCCGGTTAAGCCCGTCAAAAAAATTGACAGTTCCATCAAAAAACTTGTAAAGGAAATGGAAAAAACTTTAAAAGCGCAAGTAGATCCACAAGGGGTTGGGTTGGCTGCACCACAAGTTGGCGTGAGTATTGCTCTGTTTATTATGCAGCCCTCACCGGAAGAAAATGTAGAAGTAATGATTAATCCAAAAATAAAGCATAGTGAATCGGTCGCCAAACAAACGGAAGAAGACGAAAAGGAGCACGAGCAATTAGAAGGATGTCTTTCTATACCTCGCATATGGTCCCCTATTCGGCGCCATGACAAGGTTTTGCTTGAATATCAGGATATAGAAGGTGATACACTGACAAAAGAGTTTGATGGGTTCGAAGCGACAATTGTCCAGCATGAAATGGATCATCTGAATGGCATATTGTTTACACAACGTGCTGTTGAACAAAATCAAGATCTATTCGAAGAGAAAAAAGGCAAACTCAAGAAAATCGATGTTTAATTTTACTGCACACTAAGCTGCAATGACTGATCCAGCTGAGGAAACAAAAGCTGAGCTGCATTATCCACCATCTTTGTCTTCTCTGGCCCTATTTGAGGTGCAATAACAAGCGGAGTTGTTCCTGCTTTCTTTGCCCGAACAGTGATCGTTACAATCGGCGTATTCATGAATGCTGCCTGTGAACTGATGGAAAGTTTTTTAGTTCCCGTAATAGAAACGTAGTTTGGATTATTGAATGTAAAGACATCAAAGGTTGGCTCAACAGAATCTACCCGGACAACGCTGATACTGGCGGGATCATATAAAAATAACATATCATAACCAGTTACTGGTTTATTGCTCGAGTCAGCATGAACAGTAAGTTCAATATCTTCTCCGACGGTATATTTGGCATTATGCATAGAAGTCGCAAGTGTCATCCATCCGGTTGTAGGGGTTTGGGATGTCTGAGCAGTATTTTTATTTCCGAGAGGAAGCTGAAGTCCTTTATTTGATCCGGAAGTAAAAATTAATAGAGCTAACCCAAAACACACAACAAAAACAACGATATAGAGAATAATTTTAAAATGGATTAAATAATGCATGAATGCTTTTTTCATAAGATTGTTTAAAGATCATCGTACTTAATTGATAATGATGCGATCACAAGAGAATAATCCTGGGTATCTACTATGCCGTCGAGGTTAAGATCGGCGATCTGTAATGCGCGTGCATCGGTGCTTCCCAAGTTCAGTTTGATATAAGATGTATCATAAGAATCTACCACACCGTTTTGGTCAGGCAGATCACCGACCATCATATATACTTTGCTGAAGTCAAAATTGTTTTGGCCGTCCTGAATGGATATTTTTCCATCTGCGCATCGATAGGTTCCGGATGCAGTTTCAGTTGGTGAAGCATCACAGATTTTCTTCTGCAAATGCTTTCCGCCTTTTACATATACTCGGTAACCTGATCCGGCTGGAATATCATTAAATGCTACGGTACCTGTCCAAACCCCTTGTGCATCTGCAGTAAATGTACCTGTTTGAGGAGCAGATAAATAGCCATCTTTCCCTACTGCTACCTGAACCTTCATAGAGTTATACTGGCTCTGGGGCTGCTGCGTTACACCCTGCAGTTTTAATTTAAGATTCAAAACAGTTTTTCCTGTTGGGGTTGTCGGCGTCGGGCCGGATGTTATAGAAATTGTGGGTGATGGAAATGTTGTCACAGGTACTGTAGGTGTTGGAGAAGCCGTTCCGGTGACACTGGTGCCTATGGTGAATTGTCCTGATGTTATTACCGGAGCGAACGCATTCTGAGCAATATTTCCCGTTACCTGAGCAGATGAGATGGTAACAGCGCCGGTGCCGTTGGCCGTTCCGGTAAGGCTTATATCAACCTTTGCTACGGTTGGAAGTGCGGATTCGGCTTGTATGGATACATAATTTAACACGATATCTCCTGTTGTAGTATTAAAAGTATTTGTTAGTTTAGTAAATTTTCCTGCTGCACCTGTTTCATCCATTGCTTCGCTTACAGAATTGATTCTAAGTGTGTTAGGGCTTACATTTAATCTAACATCAAATGCAGAAATTTTTTGTCCTGCTTGCTGGCCGTCAATTACAAGTGAAACAGTAAAGGCATTATTCAAAGGCTGTGCGCCGGAAGCAGGATTTATTCGTACTTTTATCTGAGGTGTTCCCGCTGGTACTGTTGGTGTAACAGTTGTTCCGCCTCCCGTACCAAAGGTGATATTTGCTGGAGTTACACTTGTCGGCAGGTCGAATGCATTGGCTGCAATATTACCTACAACCTGTGAAGAGCCAAGATTCAACGTAAGAGATCCGGTGCCGTTCGCTGTTCCCCGTACAGTAAACTGAAAACTTACTGCAGAAGCCAACTGTGCATCTGGATTAAGGAAAGCGTATGATAACCGAGCTTGATTGTTGGTAATATTTTTCACAAATTCGGTAACACTTAAGGATGCTCCCCCTACTGCGACCGGTTGAGTAGAACCAGTGATGATGAGATTTCCGGTCGTGTTGAATGTCATGTCAAAAGCCGATATTTTTTTTGCCGCATCGCCAGTATTCAGAGTAACCGTGATAGTAGTATCTTGATTTACAGGAACAGTAGTCTGTGAAGGAGTCATGGTTATGGTAACGGGATTGCCTGCAGCCTTTGAAGGACTGGTATTATTTTGTGTGAAGGTAATTATCCAGCCTAACACAATAAGTGCGACAAAGCTGAAAATCAATAATTTATCCTTCGATAGTTTCATACGATATACATAAAAAGATATCGTAGTCCCATCATGAAGTCAAGAGCATTTCGTATATATAAATAAATGTAGTATATATAGAGGTTAATTAGCCTGTACTTGATTCTGAGCAAGTTGAATGAAAGGTTTAACTTTATCAGCTACATCTTTCTTTATTCGTTTAAGGCATTTTGCACACAGCTGGACTCTCATTACTTCTCCATTTTCCACAATCTCTACTGGTTGAAGATTAGGTTTGAATAATCGAGATGTTTTTGGTGCTTTCTTTTTCCAACGACCTCCTGCAACTCCCCGATGATGGGTGTGCGACCTGCCGTAGACTGCACCTTTTCCACAATGATAACAAAACATAGATAATTCGTCTTTAAGCTGAAATTTAAGATACTGCTAAAAACGATTATTTATGATAACATAGAGTATTTATAAAATCAAACTAACATTTAATAATATCGAATGCTATCTACCGTATTTTCAGATCCAACAGCCTTTATATTGAATATACTGGGACTTTTGGTTGCTGTGACAATCCATGAGTTTTCACATGCCTGGATGGCCGACTATCTGGGCGATCCAACGCCCCGTATTCAAAAAAGGCTGAGTTTAAATCCCTTATCCCATTTGGACCCGTATGGGGTGCTTTTTATGCTCCTGGTAGGGTTTGGCTGGGGTAAACCGGTGGTATTTGACCCGTTTAACCTTAAAAATCCCCGCCGCGATGCCGCTCTCATTTCTATCGCAGGACCCATATCTAATCTGATTTTAGCTATAATATTGGCGATTCTTGTTCGACTGTTTCCCGCAATTCTTGTCTTTGCTTTTCCTGTTATTGTGATAAATGTTGCATTGGGGGTGTTTAACTTGCTGCCGATTGCCCCGCTTGACGGGTTTAAGATAGTTGGCGGAATTTTATCTAAAAAACAGGCAAAACAATGGTATGAGCTTGAGCGCTACGGCTTTATTTTCCTCCTGTTGCTCCTTATCCCCTTTTTCGGCAAGTCTTCGCTGTTAAGTATACTCATCCAGCCTCCGGTTTCGTTTATATTGTCCATCCTTCTTCCCACATTGTAATTCTAATCTGATTTGACTTCTTCTTATTATAGGATATAATAGCACTGAATTTGTATTTTTTTTTAAATATGAGCGAAACACATCGATCAGAAAAACTACAAACTAAAAGAAAAGAACCTATTACTTTACATGCTGATTTTCCACTAATTGCATTAGCTGCAGAAAATTATAGAAAACGTTTAGAACCAGGAATTGAAGGGAATGTAACTTTAGGAGAGGCAACGATTCCGCAGGATCATGATCTAAAAAAGTGTGCCGTTACCTTGTCTTTAACTCGTTCAAGTTCATCATTAAGATTAACTGGAGAATTTTCTGCCCCGGATTCAACAGGTTTGTATATAAGTGATGATTCAGTACAAGCCATGATTGATAATCTGAAAAAAGAGGGATTCAGTGTAGATATAGTTTTTGATGATTACAAAAGACGACATTTAGTTTTTGTTTCCTCTGAAGGAACAAATGCTACGGTCAATTTAGGCTGGGCTGATGAAGATAGCCGCATTGAAGGAATTACAACAGGGATAAATGGTTTAGGTTTTATTCAAAATAAAGATATTGCAATTCCAAGGGCATTGGCTGAAAAACCACCTAGTGAAATTAAATTTATTACTGTTCCCCTGACAGGAAGAAATGCGAATGAATCTTCTCATCCGAAACAGGTAGAAGCTCTGATAAGTACGTTAAATACTGGAATGAACGCGTTATTAGTAGCCAGAAATCCTGGTGTCGATATTCCTCCTATTGATATACAACTTGATCCTCTTAAACCAATGACACTAAAATAACTGTCAGTTTGCAGAAGTCTTTGCCTTAATACATTTTATGTAGTCCTGCGTATCACAGCCTGAAAAGAACTTCTCCTTAATTTTATCGCAGTCCTTTTCGTTGCAGGTTGGCGAAGTGGTAAAACTCGCCGAAGCGCCTGCTGTCGGCGTAACATTGGTATCATCTCCTCCGGCGGCATTGGCCGATTTCGTGGTAAATGTCCATGGCACACCAGCATTGTCAAATTTTTCATCGGCAATTCGTATTTGGAAATAATACGTTGTTGCCGGAGAAAGCAGTGTTAAATCAACACTATGGCTCATAGTTTTTTCAGACTCTGGAGCAAAGAAATTCAGGCCGGTTGGCGAGGTGCCATATTCAATAACACCTTGAGTATCCTGCCCTGTTGCCCAGACAACTTTTGCTGAATTTTCTGTTATTTCGGTTACTACCAGATCGCGGGGAATGCTGTCCGAAGCCCGGCTGCCTATAATTCCCTTAAACATGAAAAAATATCCAAAAACGATGAGGAAAAGTGATATTAATGCGCCTATTCCGACAGGTAATAATTTTGATGCTTTTTTTTGTGGATTCATAGTAAATATCATGGTTACAATAACAAACTCGCTGCTCCGCCTAATATGAGCAGTGCTGATCCGGCAATACCAATCGCTTTCAAATTATCCAGACCACCGCTTCGCGGAAGAACAGAAGGTGTTACATTATTATCTACATTCTGGCCTGTTCCGATACTTGCATTACCGCCAGATCCAGCGCCGCCCTGACCAGTTCCGCCTGATCCGTTTGAACCTGTTCCCGAAGTTCCGGCATTATTCGATCCGCCGCTTGTTCCTCCCGATCCATTTCCTCCATTACCGCCGGTGCCTGTTGGAGTAACAGTGCCGTTGGCAGGACCTGTTGGTGTTGGCGAAATTGCCGTAACAGTTGCGGTATTATTCTGAGTACACACGATGATATTACTGGCATTGATATCATTTTTTACTATTTTAGAAGTATCGCTTGCGTTCATATCGCAGAAAAATGAAAGATTTGCAGTCCCCGCCGTAAGTACTTTGAAGGTAATTGTTGCAAGTGTTCCTGATCCGGTTCGGGATGTAGCGGCATCGGTTACTAAACCTCGGATAGAAACTTTTCCTGGTGCAATATTATGCACGACATATGGGAAATAGGTTCCGTCTGCTACGCTCTGTGCCGAAAGAGTTTTTGAATCAAAGAGTATATATGCGTCTGTACTTAAAATTTCTTCAGAAACTGAATCTACTGTTACAGCAATCTGAAAAGTATTTCCGCTGACTGCAGAAACAGTGGCCGGATTGAAACGGAGAAAGGCAGCTTCAACAGCGCTGATCCTGGAAACTATCAGTACAGCTGCTGTAAGAAAAACTACCGAAATAAGTCCCTTTTTCATGAGTGTATTTATTCTCTTATAACCTATCATAATTTGCAAGTCTGTTGGAACATTTCATCATGATATTTATATACCAAGTATCATGATAAGGATTACAAAGATTATTAATATTATAGCTATTATTATTTTTAACCGCTTGTCGTCTATTGGTATCTTAGTTGGTGACGGTTTTTTTGTTGGATTTTTAGATGTAGTCGGATGTGGCGATATGGTAACAGTTCCCTGTCCATTGCCAACGGTAATAGTTGCTAATTGATTCCCGGCGCAATCGATAATATTCTGGGCGTCAATATTATTCTGAATAATTTTTGATGTGTTCCCCGCCTGCAGATTACAATATGCTGTGATTTGAGAAGTGCTATTTCGCAATGCTTTGAATTTAACCGTTGCTAATATCCCAATTCCTTCACGGTAAGCAGCCGGTTCATTTACAAGGCCGCGGATTACAACACTGCCTGCTGATGAAGTGTAATTTGTTACCGGGAAGAAAGTTCCATTTTCGACCGATACCATTTGAAGATTAGACGTGTTAAATAACACATAAGCTTCCGAGCTTAATACCTGCTTGCCATATGTATTTACTACCACTTTAACATCGAATTGATCGCCGATTTTTACAGTGGCAGAAGCAGGATCAAACTGCAGATATGCACCTTGTGGCTGAACATTGTGGATAGTTACGGATGGCACGCCGCTTGGCGAATAAGATGGCGATGTTCTCGGATATTTATTATTACCATTGTCCCTATGATCTGTCCCCCCCGTTCGATCATCATCTCTATCATACTCATGTGAATCAACCGTGACGTTTATTTTACCCTTTGCCTGTTCATCGGTAATTGTCTTTACTATAAAAATAGAAAGACCGAGCAGGATAAGGAAGAAAATAATTTTCCTCATAAGATCAATATTATTCTTCTTCGACTGCTTTAGATGTTTAATTTTTTTAGATTTAGATTTAGATTTAGTTGGCATAGGGTTAATTAACTTATCGCGATCCTGCTTGGACAGTCCGTGATGGAACCGATGAACTCATGGTAACCAGATACATAGACAGTCCAAAAAAAATAATAAAAACAACCAGGTACAGCATTAAAACAAAATGATGTTTGTAAGGTGCAAAATAATGCATATATTTTTATAATTTATAACATTATTTAAATACTCTGCTCTCCCGACTTCGGCTTGCCCGCCGTAGTCTTGACAATGGCGGGATTTATAACTCATCATACTTCACATTTAATGACGCTACAAGTAGTGAATAATCTTGTGTATCAACAAGACCATCACGATTAATATCGCCAACACTTAAGACTTTTGGATCGGTGCTTCCCAGGTTCAAGCGAAGATACGAAATATCGTATGCATCGACAACACCATCCTGATCTGGCAAGTCGCCGCTTAGCTGAATAATGTTTGAAAAATCTAGTGTGTTATCGCCATCTTGCAGCGTGATTTTTCCCAAGTCACCGCATCGATAGGTGCCGGTGGCAGATTCGGTTGGCTGAATATCACAGACTCTTTTTTGCAGATGCTGCGCTGCTTTTATATATACCTTATATCCTCCGCCTGCCGGTGCATTAAATGCAGTTGTGCCGGACCATATCCCAAAATCATCTGATGTAAAATCAACCAGTTGAGATTTAACATCATTAGCCTGATTGCCGTCGATTGATACTTTTACTTTCATAGTTGTGCCCGATGCGACTGGTTTCTTCAGGATTCCCTGCAATTTAATCTTCATATTCAATTTAATATTTCCTGCTGGAACAGTTGTCGTTGGTGCAGGCGTCTGAGAAGGTACCGGAGTTGATGTAACTGCTGAAGTTGGTGTAACTCCTGTCTGCGAGCAAGTTCCGTTTTCACATATTCCTCCATTTTCACAGGATGTGCCATTCGGCGCGTATTCAATCGCACATGTGTGATTGCGTGGAACAGTCCGGATACAAGAGATATACACTGCTCGGCATGGAAGGTCGATACACAGGTTGGTAGAACATAACTGGTTGTCAGCGCATTCGCTGTCGGAGGAACAAGATCCAGGCGGCACAGTAGGAATCGCAGTTACCGAAGGATTTAAATCCACGACGCTGTACGATCCATTAAACGTATTCACCATGTAGGTGCTGGTGGGGATATTGCCGGTCACCTCTGTTGATACAATTTTCAGTTCTCCAGATCCTGCTTTTTTGCCTCGTATATGAATAAACTGTTTCGGCCGAGCCGGAAGTTCCGTATCAGGTAGAGAAACCACATATGCCAACTCGATCTTTCCATTTGTAGAATCGATAGTTTTTTTCAACATAGTAAATTTGCTTGAATCAGCGCCGGTTGCTGCATCGATAGGTGCATCGATACCGGTGATATCGATAAGTGCCTGATTATATTGAAGTACCAAGTTATATGCAGAAATTTTACTGCCTGCCGGAACATCGGTTATTGCTGCTGCAACAATATAGTCATCGGTGCTGGGGAGTGGGACTTCAAAAGAAGGCGGATCAATACGGACCGAGACGGATTGTACAGATGCAGCATCTGAAATGTTATATGTGCCCGTATCTGCACTGCCGATGCCATACACTTTTTCCGCAACATTTCCAACGATCTGAGTTTTTGCCTGATCAATCGTGATAGTTCCTGTTCCATTTGCTGTTCCTTGGAAAGAAACACGGATTTTAACAACAGAAGGAAGCTCGGGATCTGATTTTAGCGAGACATATGAAATACGGATTTGATTATCGGTTACATTGCGGAGAACCTGATTAAATAAGGTAGTATCGGTGCCGGGGAACGGTACGGGATCGGTGATATTGGTTAATTTGATCGGCCCGGTTGCGTTTACAGTGAGATCTATACCCGATATTTTTTTTGAACCATCGGCAGTTTGAATAAGGATGTCAATATTCTGCTGAACTGTTTTGGGATAACTGCCTGCTTTTGGAGAAAATGTGATAGCAACATTTTCGGCTGCCGCCCGGCTGCTTGTGAGAGTCCGATTAATATACCAGCTGAAAAATCCGGCTACGATTAACGCTACATAGCCAACAAAAAAAAGTTTGTGTTTGGAAAACTTCATACTATTTTAATATCCTAAAGTTTTATTCAAGAGAAATCAATAGGATAATATAATAAAAGATCCTATTCGGTCGTTCACTTTCGCTTTCTCCCTCCATAATGTCATACATAGACACATGTCATGCTGGAGCGATGAGTGCCCGAAGCGATAGCATCCTAATATAGAAATTATGGCATAAATTACCGCTCATCCATTTTATATTTCAATGAAGAAATCAGAAGCGAATAATCCTGACTGTCCACTACCCCATCAAAGTTAAGATCTGCTGACTTAATTTCTGAAATGTTTGAATCTCCCAAATGGTTTCGAACAAAAGATACGTCTTGTGCATCAATTACACCATCCTGTTTATTTTCCTCGCCCTTAATATCTCCCGCCGACAATATAACCTTGCTTAAGTCGATAATATTTTCTCCATCAATAATGGAAAATGTGGTAGGCGCTTTTTTCTGCAAATGCATTCTGCCTTTTACAAGGATGGTGTATCCTGCTCCAGCCGGCGCATCGATGGGAATATTCCCGCTCCATATCCCCTGCCCCACCGGGATAACCGGCACTTCGTATTCGTACCGTATTCCAGTATTCGGATGAATAAGAGTAATTTTTACGGTAACAATTGTATTTTGATACAACGGCCTGTCGGCAACACCCTGCATTTTTATTTTTAGGGTCAAACTTTTTCCTCCAGCTGGTGCATTCCCGGTTGGCTTTACATTAGAAGCTCCTGTTTTAGAAAATATCAGTTCTGCTGAATCAATATGATTATTTTCATACGTGTATCCAGGAATCTTTCCCACTATTTGTAGTGATGATACATCAACAGATAAAGTACCAGCTCCTTCAGAATATCCCGCAATTTTTACCTGAATTTTCACTGCTTTTGGAAGTTTGTCATCGGGAAGTGTTGCGACATAAGAAAGCCGGGCGCGGTCGGCGCTGACATCGTTTCGAACGGCAGAAAAAATACTTGAATCGCCAGCAGGAAATGTTTCTGGTTTTGCGACTTCTACAATTTTAAGAGTGCCTGTTGCTTTTAATGGAATGTACATTCCCGAAATTGTATTGGTCGGATCTTCGGGTTGAATAATAAGATTGATAGTCTGCACGTCGGTACTCACTACTCCCATTTTTGGATTCATGACGATATTAATTTTTGCTGAATCCGCTTTTGCTTTTTTTACTGGAGATTTATGAAGTGCAGCTTGATATGAAATATAGAGAAGTATTAAAGTAGTTATTACTCCAATAATAAATGCTTTCATAAACTATTCACAATTATGCTTCACTAAATTATTTTTTTCAACTCTGAATTACATCTTAGCGAGAGTGACTGAGCAACGAAGCAATCCTACGGACCATTAGACATCATTGCGAGCCTGCCTGCCTGCCGGCAGGGAGTGAGGAACGAACGATGAAGCCTTTAGTCCCTCGCAGCGGGAAATCCCATGACAACCAGACGTCATTGCGAGCGATGAGTTTCGACATGACAACTAGACGTCATTGCGAGGATCCCCGATGCGTGCGATCGGGAGACGAAGCAATCTCGATGTTTGTCATGCTGGAGCGATGAGTGCCCGGAGCGATAGCATCTCAATTATAGACATGTGCTGTCTTGCTGGAGTCCACGATCCCGATTCAATCGAGGATCGGGATGATAGCATCTCGATTTTCATTATATTCACAAATTAATGTATAATATAGCCTTAGAACAATGCATTCATTTGACTTTTCAGAGAAGCATATTTATAATACGATCTATGTCAATAAAAACCAAAACAGTAACAAAGGTATCACTCGATGATCTTCCGGATCTTCTCACAATTCGGGAAGTTGCTCAGATTCTAAGGGTTTCTCCGTTGACAATTAAGCGCTGGGGCAAAAAAGGCAAGCTTCCTGCAATCCGCATCAATTCACGAGGAGATAGACGCTACAAAAAGGAAGTCGTGACACGTCTGCTTGGTGTAGAGAGTGAAGAATAAATTACAATAACTTTCTTTAATTTTTGCCTGCAGCTCGTCTCTCTAATCTCTTTTGTATTTCATCTAACGATGATTGACTACTAGATTCCATCTGTATTCCAGCTAAAACTGCAGCTACTTGATCTTCGACATCAGATGCTTCTGCATATGTTGCTGCCTGAGCTCCTCCTGGTGAAGGATTTGAATCTGGGGCCGGGCCGCCCGACGGTCCATTATTTGGCGGAGATGAATCTCCTGGTCCTGTGTTAGACCCTCCACTTCCCGACCCGCCTGAACCACCACCTGATGGGTAGCGAGGATGGCCTGGTGGATTATTTGCTTCATCATCATCATCAGGAGGCAGCAGCCATCTATACATTCCATACAAATCTGAAAACAACTCGTCCTGTATCTGCACATAGGTCTCCCGTAAAGAAAGCGCGGCAAGAAGTTTCTCAGGCGAACTATTCTGCGGCATCTCTGTTAAATGCTCGTTGAATAGTTTCTGTGCTGCTTCTTTTCGTGCCTTGATAATAACCTGATCTCTTTCTTTTACTGTAACAAATGGCAGTGATTTTGATAACTCAGATAAGCGGTCTGCCCACTCTCTTCTGAATTCTGGCAATAATTCAAATACCACTATTTTATGCGCAGCATATTGCTCAAAAGTTTTCTTTGGTATGAACTCTCTCAATTGAGAATCAATGGCTTGTTTATTTGTTTTTTCATTGAAGAGTTCCGCTGCCATAGATCGAATTATTATTGCGTCAATAAGTTGTTCACTTTCCCGTACCCCTTCTGCATCCTTTTCGATAAGGTCTTCGCTTATAATATCTTGAAGCCCCCATTTATTCACGACTTCGGATAAATCTCGCAGTTCTATTTCATTCTTTTTAATTCGATCTCTATAGGCAGAATCTGTTAAACGAAGTCTATCTATAAAAAGATCGGGATTTATAAATCCTCTTGTATTAACTCTGGTTACGTTAGGATTCGTAATTAATAAACCATTCGATTGTTCAAATGAAATGGGCGGCTCTCTATTGATAGTGTTTCGGAGCCATTTTCCTATATTTTGTCGTATATTTCTTTTTTCTCTACGGGTAGGAGCTTCTTTGAATGCTTCAAAATCAGGTGGTCGGGCGGGTTCGGCAGGTTGTGCTCCTGGTGGTTCACCGCCGGTATGTGGTGGTGCTGGAGGCTGAGGCGGCAGTGAAGGCGGTTTAGGTATTTGCGGTTCCTCCCCTTGGCTTTTGGCAAATAATTCATCAAATATCTGATTATTTAATTCTGATAATGTTTCGTAAAATGAAAAAACTGCTAATAAACGTTCCGGTGTCATATCAGACGAAAGGTCAGAAAGGTTAAGGTTATAATATTCTAGAGCTAAACGCATACGTTCGTCCTGTAATGCCAACGATTTATCTGTGGCATCTTGATATTCAGATGATTCCTTAAAATCTTTTAAATCTAATAAAAATGAAGTATATATTTGAATAAAAGCATCTGGTTTGCCGAATTCAATATTTACAGCTTCTCCAAATTTAGGATTTTGTTTTTCTGCTAGTTCTATTAATCCTTGGATAAGATCTTTATTACTCAATCTTTCCAAAATAATATTCTGAATATGTATCGCATCAATGAGTTTTGGATTTTGATTGGTGACATCATCTTCTGTAAATTTGCCTTCCAATCGATATTCAAATAAAATTGTCGATGGAGCTTTTGATTCAAGTTCTTCCTTTATATCTTCTTGATCTTCTCTCCTCTTCTTATCTAACTCTGTACTAAATTCTTCATCTGAAATCAGATAATCAGAATGTACATCTGGGATATGAATGACATTTATAGGTAACCCTTCAGGAAGATCAAATAAGGGTTCATCTGCGGAAAGAATATGTGCGTCTACTATGACACTATCATCATCTACATCATCATCAGGTTGAGCGTCTGGACTTGGTGCTCCGCCTGCTGCGGCTCCCCCACCACTTGGTGGAACTGGTGGCGGTTCCGGCGGAGGCGTTCCTCCAGGCGGTAGATTATCCGGCAGATTTCCTGGGTTTGTGGGTGGTTGCGGAGCTGGCGGTGTTTCGGGTGGTGTAGGTTGTGACGGAGCCTGGCCTCTTCTTAAAAATGGCACGGGAATTCTTCGGCGAGGCATACTTTCTTTCCCTTCGTCATAATCCTTATTTTGGCGTGGTTTATTTTTTCGGTACCATTCAAAAACTTCTTCCTTTAGTTTATCTTCAGAAAAGCGATACGTGTCGGCAACAGACATGCCGGCTAGAAATTGCTCGGGTGTCATACCTTCCGGCAACTGCGCCTGGTTAGCTCTCACAAAACGTTCAGCGGCTACCTTGCGTGCAGTTGATAACACTACACGAGCTGGGATTTTAGTTGCTTTATGTTTTCCAATATCAATAAACACTCGTTCCTGGTCTTTAAAAATAAGACTTTGTTTTCTAATTTCTTGATTTACCATTTCCCCAAATCCCATATAGTACTCTTGCAATAGCCGTTTATCGTCTGCTGTTGCATCCGGATTTTTTTCTGCAATAAAACCCTGCAGTTTGGTATACGCATCAATACTCGTTGAAGGACTCGAGCCCAGTTCTGCTTTTACAATAGCATCTACTTTCTGATTTAATCTGTCATGAACAATATGCTTTAAACGAATGGCATTTTGAAAAAAAATTGTTCTGTCATTGTCGACAGCTTCTCTTATTTCGTATGGACTATCTGTTTTAATATCATCTGGTTTTATAAGACCAGACAATCCAAAGTATTGGATAGCTTTTTCCCTATTATCGGTATGACTTGTATATCCTGCAAGTTCTTGTTCGAGTGCAGCTGTTGGATTTCTATTATATTCTGCAAGTAATGCGTCTAGTTCTGCTGGAGAAACAATATCTTCTCTTTTAATATTTATCATCATGGGAGATTCTAGTGATTGTTTTTTTTGTTCAATTTGTTCTTCCTTTACATACTTTTTTCTATACCACTCATGAATCTGGCCGCGGAGTCTATTCCGTGCCGTATCATACGATTCCTGAACCGACATAACGGCAAGAAATTGTTCCGGGGTAATGTTTGGCAATATCTTGCGGATATTTTCCTGTGCAATCAAAGTCGCTGCGGCTTTCGTGCGTAAGAACAGTTCCGGATCCGACTGCTTTTTTAACTCCCCCGCCAGTTGCTTCCTCATTTCAGTTAGTGCGGTGTCGAACTGCAATTTAAAACCTCTTAGTATTCTTACTGTTTCGGCATTAGCATCTGCAGCTTTTACCGATTCTGCGTATTTATGAACGGCAGTCCGTGTGCCTTCGTATAATGAGAGGCTGTCCGCACTGTGTTTAGATATTTCTACCTCCACTTTTTTTTGAACTTCACCAAAAAGATCATCGGTCATATGATAAATGCGCATTTCGTCAAACAACCGTTCTGCTTTCTGCGGGTCTATGCCGTGCGCCCTGCCTTCTGCACGAATATCTTCGGGCTTTACATAATCTTCTAGGCCGTATTTACGAATCACTGCCGCAGGATCATCATCCAAATGAGCCAATACATTTGCTTTATAGTTTTGTACCTGCTGCGGTTCTCGGGCCGCTCTGTACTCTTGAAGTGTATTGGCTAGCTGGTCATCTGTTGCCAGAGCATCAAGATTTACTGATACGGAAACTCCTTTTTTTAGGAGTTTCGCCGAAGATTGAGATTCTTTTCCATCTGTATCTGCAGGGTCAGGAACCAATCTAAGTTCCGGTGGATTAAGGGAGTTTCTTATTTCTTCTGCGGCTGCAGCAACTTTTAGTCTGCGTGCTTCTGCTGCTCTTATAATTGTTTGATATTCATCATCTGACGGCAACTGAATTCCCCCCCCGTTGGCCTGTCGTTCTTTAAAACTCCTCATCTGGCCTGGGGTCAGTCTGGTTACTTCGGCAGATTTTCTCCACGTCTTTTCCTGTTCTGCTGCAGCTCTTGCTTCTTCTAATTGTTGTAATTGTATAATTCTATTTTGTATTTCCAGAATGGTTAAATTTTCCGCATCTTTTCTGGCAACTTCTGCTAGCAAAGTTTCTTTGTCTCTTATAAGTACCACACCTTCATTCGGTTCCCGAGTTAATCTGTAATCCGACATGTCCACCACATCGTCTTCTCCGGTATCTTTTATTAAAGCATGCGGCCCCATAGGCTGGCCGTATTGATCGATCGTAGTTCCCAGTTGAGGCTTTTGAAGTTGTAAATTATCGGGAGGCTGAATGCTAAAATCTTCATTGGCTGCTCCCGGCTGTACAACCATATTTTTATCTGGTTCCTTTCGGGGAGTTAAGGCATATTGTTCCAGGCCGGGCGCCATTACAGCAGCCTTTGATGGCTTCTTTTCTGCAGCAACTGGAGCAGCTTCAGGAGCATTCGGTTTCAACTGAAAATCCGGATTTTTTCCACCTGCTTCTTCTTTTGACATAATTCAATTTAATTACTTGATTGAGAAGTATTGACTATTAAATTTTGAAGTTGTTTCCGTACATTCTCAATTTCTTCGGTTTCAACCTTTTTGCCCGAAATGTATGCTTCAACATCTTCCCAGGCGGCATCTTCTACATCCTTCATAAAATTTTCTCCAAAGCTCCGTGTTCCGGCGGCAACTTCTGCCGAAAACTGTTCTTCTTTGTCTTCTTTTATAGCATCAAGCATATCGTCGAACGCATTCCAGCAGGTGTGCATGATTTCAAATTTCATGGCGTCTGTGTATGAATCATAGTTGCCGAGTAGATCTTTTTTTGTATTTTCATCAAATGGCAATGCCCGGATTACTTCTTTGATTGTTAATTTCCTCATAATTTAATATTAATATATTACGGTGCTGTTTGCGCCTTTGCTTGCGGAGCCTGCGCCATTGTTCTTCTTTTCTGCTCATCTCTCCGTTTAACTATTTCCTGTGCATACATTTTTTCCGAAGCAACCAGATTTGTGTTTGTTATGCTTTCATTATGCATTTTAAGAAGCCATAATGTTACTTCTTCAACTGTTCCTTCCACAAGCACCGCTGCATCCATTTCGCCAGTATACATTCTGTCCTCCTGGCGCTGTTCCAGAGCATCGATAAGAGCAAGCAGTTTGGTGAGCTCGGTATTAATTTCCGGCGGAAGCGGAGCGCCCGGCGCAATGTTATTCACGCGATGTTTGTGTAACTCTAATACGAAGCGAATATTACTATTGAAGTCCTGGAAGCTGTGTGGAGCTGCATTGAGTATGTTTCTACTGGTAAATAACACAATTACATCTCTATATAGTTGCTTTTGAGCAGGCGGATAATTTCCAATTGTATCCATTATTTGTTCTATATTCATTCCTTTTTCGACCAGCGCCAAAAATCTTTGCCGTTCTGTTCGATCCTCAATAATCTGCGATGCCGTAGCCAGGGTTGTAGCATCCTCCAGATTATATTTCTGATTAATAGAAATTTTCATAATTTCAGAAGACGCATTAATTGCTTCTTTCTTCGCTTCAAACATTCCGTAAACCGTTTCAACAAACTTTTTCGCTTGATCGGCGGGGATTGTGTTTTGTAGAGCACTAAACCGAGTAATGGCATCCGGCAGCGCAACGTTTTGTTTTATAAGATCTTTAATTTGTCCCGATGCAATCTGTGCGTCAACACCCTGCACATTCGGAACCAGTGGAACTATTTGATCGAGCCGCACCGCCGCTTTAGAAGCTTCATTAACAAGTTCCTGAACTTTATTATCTTCGGCTTCCTTGTAATCTTTTATGTCTATAGCTTTGGTTTTATCTATCACCTCAAGCATTGCCTTATCCTGCTCCGAAGTTTTACCCAGTTCTCCGGTGCTTGCCTGCCGCAGTAAATCGGTGAATACACTGCTGATGAATTTTTTATCAACCTGATTCAATAGATCTGCACTCTGTAACCGGGGATCTGTCGGTCCGGTAATAGGCAGCCCTCGATTCTGCAGTACGCGGACAAATGTATCAAGTGTAACGAGCCGAGTTGCCTTGGTAAATTCTTCGGCTGCCTGCGGTTCGGTTACTCCTGTGGTATAAATATCTTGAATGGCTTTTAAATATGCAACCGGATACGTAGGATGAAATCTAACTGCCCGTTGTAACAGGTCTTTGCGGCTATCTGTAAGCGGTTCCTCCGCTCTGTTTCGCATGGCTTCATACGTTTCCGGATCAGTTCTCTGTTTCAACTCTTCATATACAGCTAGCTGCCGAAGCTTAAATCTATCTGCATGTAATGATAGTTCTTTTTTTCTTGTTAATTCTTCTATCTTAGTTTGTATGTCTTTTTCCGAATATTCAGCTGGTTGTTTAGGATCTATTTTAAGTTTGTCACCTATCTGTGCTGTTAATTCATTCAGTTCTATAGTTTTTTGCGCTACTTCTAGCTGGCTCTGGCGCTTTGTTGCTGCCCAACCATCGGCTAATTTCACCAAATCACCTATTTCTTCGTTTGCCGCGTTCATCGCCTTTTGTTTTCTTTTGGTTTCAGTTTTCGCAGCTTTCAATTCTGCCTTTTTTTGATTTACGATGTCTATGAAAGGAGGTGTGCCGGCATTATCACCATCAATTTTTAGTGAAAGCTTTGTATAGGTTGCTCTGTCTTCTGCACTTACTGCATTCCGCACCTTTTGGTCATTGTTGTTTAATCTTTCTCCGATTTCCTTATGGCGGGCAAGAGTAGAGCGGTAATCTGCCTCTAAACTATCTGTTTCCGCTTGTTTCTCAGATTCGGCATCAACAGCATCCTCATAATCCATTTGAACTGTTTTACTTATATTTCTCAGGTCTTCATATTTTAAAGGATTACCGTGTGCATCTTTTATGGGGCTTGCAGATTGAAGCCGCGCATCCATTTCGGTTACCGTTTTTGTTGCATCTGCTATGGATTTCTCAATACCGGTTCTCTTTGTTAACAAATCTTTCCGTTCATTCCAGAATTTTAATCCGTCTTTGTCAATCCGGGTATCAATGTCATGTGCTACCGATTCATCCTGCGGTTTTTCGGTGCCGTCGGCATACTGCACATCGGCTTTCAGCTGGTCTATATGAAACTGCATCGCATTCCGCGACAGTTCCTGATCTTTTTTAGAACGCACTTCTTGTAAACTTTCTGCGAGCCCTGCTGAAATCGTTTCTAGTTGGGCTCGAAGGCTTCGTGCACCCACTAGTACTTCCCGCGAGCCGTGCGCTCCTCTAAATGACCATTGATCGTATCCGAGCTTATCAAGAACGATCCGATGATTCTCATTACGGCTTCCTGTTCTGAAATCCCGGGTGGCGGCAGGGGTTAAGGCTGTCGGACGGTTTATAGAATCCACCACATTAAAATCGTCGGTGGCTTTGGGATTGTTCGCTTTTTCATCTTCACTTGCAGAATACATTTCGTAGCCCAGATGGTTGTAGAAGTTTAGTCTAGCATTGGTAATTTGGGTTAACATATCCGATACTACTTTTGCAGCCGGTGCGGTAAGTTCTGCTCCCTGATACATTTGCGTACCCAAAACGTTATACCTCTTTAATAGCGCCATTTGAACAGGGTCTAAAACTCGGCCGTTAATTTTTACTTTCAGATTTACCTTTTGGTCGTCTCCATCTTCAAAATATACATAAGTTGTGGTGTGCAGTGGATTTTCAGCCGCTTGCTGTCGTTCGGCAAGAAAAAGGTTGTACATATCCTGGGCATCCTGCGTCGAACGTTTGCCGTTAAATGGTCGTTTTGCAAGCCATTCAAAATAATCGTCTAAATTAGCCGGTTCCATTAACGCATGCCAAATATCTCTGCCTTTATTCGCCATTTTTGTTGTCCATTTATCGCCTGATTTTAAATGTGCTTTGGTAATTGCTTCCAAAGATGCGGGTCCATGCGCATACATTTCCGGAATGAATTTTGGTTCTGGATTATCCGAAGGAACATCAATCCGCGCGCCGGTTACCGCTTGTAAAACCGCCTGCTGCGATTCGGCAATTTTTATTGCCCACAGCATATACTTGTCGTTCTCAACCAATCCCCGCGCAAATCTTTTCAGATCTGCTTCAGAAGGATTCGCATTTGCTATACTTTGTTTTTCCTGTGATTCAAAACTCGTTTCAAAAATGTTTATAAAATCAGCGAAGTCTTTTAAAGGCGGTTTGGTTAAGTCTGCTCCATTTGTTTTCATGACATCTTTAATGGCCATGTATTGACGCACCAAAGCATCTCCGGCGGTTATTTTGGTAGAATCGGTGATCTCTGGAGTTTTGCTTCGTTCATTCAATAGTGCAGAATCGGGATTTGTTTCCCGCTGTTTATATAGATCAATCACCGTTCGCGGTTGAACCTCAGGTTTAACTGATGCAGCTTCTTTAGGTGGATTCTTTGGCTTTCCACTTTCCTGTGCTGCCTGTACACCATGCAATTGCATAGTTTGTTCCGGTGCAGATATAGCAGTCATAGAGTAATAGTATTTGATTTTTATACACTTTTCAACTACTCTTAATTGCATATACCATATGGCAGAAGTATCTGTAGCACCACCACCAGTCGCCGAAGATGAAGCCGCTAAACTTGCAAGCGTTCAAGAAAGACTTCAACCATATATTCAGCCAGAAGGACCGGAAGCCGCATCTGCTGATGCTGGAGATGCTGATACACCCATTGAAATGCAACAACAGGACCCCGAACAATCATTTCTCTTTCCGGAGAATGTAGAAATGACACAAGATAAAATAGATAGAATTCATCAGACAGAAGCACGGAATGTATCTTTGCGCATCCTCGAAAATAATTCCAACAAACCCGAAGATTTTAAACCGGAAACACTGGGGCAATTGGTTAAATATAATAATATTTTAGAGCTAGCTTCATTCAATAATGACGACGATCAAAAAGATCCAAAAACCAAATATAAACATACAAACAGTGATGGATCCACCAAAACGTATGATTATATTCCCCTAAACTGGGGTTCTAACGGACCATATGTCATAGAAAAAAATGGTGTTTATATGCCGTCTGATTTCAAGATAGACGGATCTGTACAAGTGGTAATGATAAAAGAAAAGCACGGCCGGATGCTTACCTGTGAAGACGCCAATGGAAACAGCATAAAAATTGATCTCGATTTTTTAGCAGATGCACAGGCTCACGCTATATTGCGGGCAAATCAAAAAGAAGATACATTACCTCACCGCGAAGCGGCAGTTTTGGAAGCATATGACGAATTTGCACAGACCGGCAAAGATGAAAAAATCCAACAACTATATACAGGCGATGCTTCAATTATCAAAGAATCCGCACAAAACAACGGACTTATTACGGCAGACTCAGTACGAACGTACCTCGATAAAATTTATGCTCCAATTGAACCAAAACCTGGTGAGAAACTTACTCCTGATCAAGAACTGCACAACGAAAAGTTTAGAGAAAAGAAAGCACAGATAATTCTCAAATTAAATTTAGATGCGCGGGTAGTTGCCGATACAGAAGTAATGGTTGGCGTAGTAACCCAGACGATGGAGGCAACTCTCGATAATCTAACTCTTGCAATAAACAGTGAAACCGATCCCGAAATTAGAAAACTATATGAAGATACTCTTACTACTCTAAGCAATCCGGATAATCAGAAAAAGCTTCCCGATGTAATGACTCAAGTGATGGAAAATCTGTCGCCAGATTTTGCTATGGCAATGAATAAAAGCCTAGAAACTGGGGATGTAAAGGGATTGTACAAAGAATTGATAAAAAAATTTCCTGCTGCAGAAAAACTTAAAGAATTCGATTCTAAAATAACCGATAAAATTCTGGTCGGTGGTTTGGGCATAATGGCAATTCTTGCAGCACTTCTGGGCACTGTTGCAGCCGCGGGAATGAAACCCGCCCGATAACTCCATTTTTTTAATATATGTCGTTTGATTTTTAAAGCTGTTTAATGTAACGTAATATTATGTCCTGCCCAAACTGTGGAGAACGAATGAAAAAAGTCGAATTTGATAATCAATTCATTCTCCATTGCGGCCATTGCGGCGGCAGCTTCTTCGAACAAAATGGAATTAACCGAGTATCTTTAAAATCCGCACGGCAGCTTGCATGGGATAAGAAACGATCATTTATAAAAAGCTCGCCACTCGCCTGCCCTCTTGATTCTTCTATCATGATTGCTATCCAGAACGAGGCGGTGCCGGTGGATGTAAATTTGCTCCGCTGCCCAAGTTGTTATGGTTTATTCGCCCAACCCGAAGAACTGGTTAAATTCAAACGGGCGCAGAATGTAAAAATACGGTTTTTCAAAGTATGGAGCAAACCGCTTCCTTCTCTGCAGACAGTTCTGGTAACCGGATTTCTGGGGCTTATGATTCTTACTTTAGCGATGAGCATGGTGAGCATTAATAGCAAAAAACTTTCTACAACTTCTGCCCAAGATCAGATCAGTGCAGTGTATGCCAAAAAAACAGATACATTCTTATTTGTCTCGTTCCGCACTTCGCAGCCGTACCGGACTTCTATCCGGTTTATCGATAAGACAACCGGTGAATCGATTGTTAAACAGGCCTCCGAAAAATTTAATACGCTTCATACCGTAACGGTCACCGAGCTGAATCCAGCGCATGATATTTATTACCAGATTCTTCTTGAAGATACGCGTGGAGATAAGTTGGTTACTGCAGAAACCACACTCCCAATTCAATAATTCGTGACTGACGTCATTGCGAGGAACGGAGTGACGAAGCAATCCTGTTAATATAGACCTAAGGATTCAGCACTCGTGAGATTACAACCTTCGGATTATGGGTAATGGGATCCCTCGACTTCCACACTCATCGCTCGGGATGACGTTATTGATCAACTACTTCATCCGGCTCTTAAGTTTTTTAAGAAGATCAGCATAATCCTTTTCGATTCCCCGGTACCGAAGAGCGGCGTCCGCAGGATCGACAATGTTTACCGAAAGCCCTGTTCCCAGCTCAAAACCGGCGCGGTGTACAAACCGAGGAATGATGCGGATATACCAATTTTCTTTCGGATGAATGTAGAAGTTATATCCAAATGGTAAGTGCGACACCGGATGTTCTGCATAAATTGCTTCAAGCCGCTTCAGAATTTTCTGCATCAAAGGTGCTAAATCGACAATTTCTTCATCGGTAATATCTCCAAACACCGTTCCTTCTTTTTTCGCGGCAATCCAGATTTCATACGGCCACTGCGAGAAATCTGGACAGTACACATTGAAAAATTTATTTTCCTCAACAACATTATTTAGCGGTTCGCGTGAAAGGGTATCGAGATTTATTTGCGAAGGAATAAGCACCAACTGCGAATGAGGATGAGAAATTGAGGCGCCCGCAAGTTCTCCATGATTGGAGAAAATTATGACCTGTCCCTTTTTTCGGTAGAAATTATAGCGTTCGCGGTACGCGGTGAGAATATAATGAAAGTTCTTTACCGGCAGATCCTGAATCTGTGTTTCACAGTGAGGAGACAAGATAATAACTTCATGAAAGTCTGTAATGGGGAAAGCATTGGCTATGACGCGCACCTTCCAACCTGGTTTGTTGCGCTCCCCTTCTCCGATCCGGAATACTTCTTCCGGAGTATCCGCTTCATTGCCGGGGCAGAATATACAATGATCGTGTTTATGTTTTTTATGGACGAAGTCGTCGGGCCGGGCAAGCCGCTGGCCGGAGATGATAACCCACCGGCGGGAAAGGATATCTGGGACGTATTTTGACATATAGAGATTGTACAAACACCTCCCCCCGCAATTGGCGGGGTACTCCTCTTAAAAGAGGAGAATTAATAGATCTCCCCTCTTTGAAGAGGGGTGGCGCCCAACGGGCGACGGGGTGTTTATTATTGTATTCATGTTACATAATATTTGTTCTTCCAGTCAAATCCATTATAATTACCTATATCGATTGTCATGCTGGAGCGATGAGTGCCGGAGCGATAGCATCTTTTAGATTCTATCGGTCACTACGTTCCCTCCAGAATGACATATGTAATATTGTCATGCTGGAGCGATGAGTGCTCGGAGCGATAGCATCTTTTAGATTCTATCGGTCACTAAGTTCCCTCCAGAATGACATATGTAATATTGTCATGCTGGAGCGATGAGTGTCGGAGCGATAGCATCTTATTTCAGTATCATTCCAAATAAGAAAGCGAAGTCCCGCTGCGTGGGACTGAGCGCTTCTTAATTTGGAATCTATATAATAATTCCTTTTATGAAAATCTTAATCGGCCTTGGAAATCCCGGAGAAAAATACGAGCGCAATCGGCATAATGTCGGCTTTATGTTCGCCGACTATTTTCTGCAGAAATATACCGAAGAATATAATCTCTCACCATTTGAGTGGAAGTTCGACAAATACACAAACGGTGAAATAGTAAAGCTGCCCGATGACATTCTTCTGATAAAGCCTCAAACCTTTATGAATCGTTCGGGAGAATCGGTTCGGAAAGTGATGATTAATGATAAAACACTGACAGCTGCCGATCTATTCGTTGCTCATGATGACTTAGATATTCCACTTGGCAAATTTAAAATTCAACAGACAACCGGGCCCAAACTGCATAATGGTTTAGAGTCGATTGAGAATGCTATTGGCACAAAAGATTTCTGGAGAATCCGGATTGGTGTAGAAAATAGGCCGGCCGAATACCGCATGCCGGGCGAAGCATTCGTGCTTCAAAATTTTAAGGAAGAAGAAAAGAATATCATCAGTCAATCTTTTTCAGAAATGTATACGAGATTCATGCAGAATTTTTTATGATGTTTAATATATATATTTAAGTAGATTTTGATACAGGTATACCATCATGTGTTGATTCTCCTGGGTGATCATGAACCCAATAAATTGTTGTGCCATTTCTAGTTTCTGTTGTAACAGTTTCTCCTAAACCAAAAGAATCAATTCTCTTGCACCTTGAGGAAGATCTTCACCATCAGCTGCAACGCCACTTGTTATATATTCTCCATGTATTCTTAATTCCCACTTCGTATGGCAAACTGGACCACACATGAAACCATGAGAAATTGGTAGTAATGTTTTTTGCAGATGATTTGGATCCAGCCGATCTCTTTCTTTCATATTGTGATAGTATACTATACAATTTCTGCAGATGTTATAATACTTCCATGACAACTCCGGACGAATTCATTTCGTTTGCCCAGAAAAAACTTCTCGGGAAAAAATTCACCGTGGCAATTCAGGCCGAGCCATATGTCCATACCTCAACTCCCCGCGGCATAAAGATGGAAAAAGCACCCGGCGGCGCCCATGTACTTCTGGATGGAATTCTAAAGCAGGTAAGCGGTGTCATGGTGGCTATTGGCCGGGGAAATGCCGATAGTAAAGTGGTCGATTCCAAAGGCCGGTTCAAAGTGGTAAGCAACAAAAAAAGCTATACCTTGAAACGGTTATTTTTGAAGAAAAAGGAACTTGAAGGATTTTATTATGGATTCGCCAATCAGACGTTATGGCCGCTCTGCCATGCTGTGTTTGTGAAACCGATCTTTTCGCCCGAATGGTGGCAGGAGTATGTCAATGTAAACCAGAAATACGCCGACGCGATTGTCGAAGAACTGGGCAACGAAGAAGGATTTATCTGGATTAATGACTATCATTTGGCGCTTCTTCCCAAAATGCTCCGCGAACGAAAACCGAATCTGTCTGTTGGAACATTCTGGCATATCCCATGGCCGACTCATGAAATTTTCCGAATCTGTCCATGGAGAAAAGAATTATTGGAAGGACTGCTTGGCTCCAACTTTATCGGGTTTCACCGCGACTATCATGTTCAAAACTTTATTGAATGCTGCCGCCGCGAGCTGGAAGTAATTGTTGATACTGAGCCAAGATCGATCATTTATAAAAATCAGACGACTAAAGTTAGCAACGTGCCGGCCGGAATAGATTATGATGAAATCCGCGAGCTTCTGCAGAAACAGAAGAAAATGGATAAACGGCTTATCAAAAAAGACTTCGGATTTGATTTTGAATATTTGGCAATTGGTGTGGAAAGAAGCGATTATACGAAAGGACTTATTGAACGGATGAAAATTATCGACCGCTTCCTGGAACTGTATCCGGAATATCAGGGAAAATTTGTGTATCTTTCGATCTGTCCCCTTTCGCGGAATAAGATTCCAGCATATCGATCGTTCATCCGCGAGTTCAATGATTTGGTCGATAAAATTAACTGGAAGTATTCTACATATGACTGGCAGCCAATCCATGTAGTTAATAAAAGCTTTCCCCGCGAAAAAATATTCTCGTATTACAATCTGTCGGATGTTTGCTTGGTGACAGCACTTGATGATGGAATGAACTTAGTTGCCAAAGAATACGCGATTGCCTGCAAACCGCAGAAAGGCATGCTCGTTCTTTCCAAATTCACCGGCGCCGCGAAAGATTTAAAATCTGCAGTATTGATTAATCCATATGACATAAGCAATTCAGCGCGTGCTCTTCATGAAGCTCTTACGATGTCGCCGGATGAGAAGTTCAAGAGAAATAATGAAATGAAAGAAGTTTTACGGGAGAATAACATCTACCGCTGGGGCATGGAATTCATAAAAAACACTATTGCATAAATTGCCTCTCTACGTCATTGCGAGGCGCGAGAGTGACTGAGCAACGAAGCAATCTAGAATATTGTCATGCTGGAGCGAACGAAGTGAGCGATAGCATCTTTGGAACTATAGATCCCTGCCTGCCGCAGGCAGGCTATCGGTCGTTCGCATACGCTCGCTCCCTCCAGGATGACACCATGTCATGCTGGAGCGATGAGTGCCCGAAGCGATAGCATCCTAATATATAGGAACGAAATTAAATTCGCTTTCATTCGCTTTTATTCGCTATATCCTTCAAAAATTCCAAATATGTAGAAATTGTCCAGCCGAAGCCCTTCACATTACCGTAGAAACCCTCCGACACATGAAGACTTGAAGTATACACATACTTTTCAGCAAAAACGCCCGTTTTCTCAAACCGGTGTTCTACATGTTCCACCCACCGTTTTTCCAAATCCTTAGCAAACTCTGTATAACCATAATTCTTTAAACCTTGGACAGCAACCAACATAAGC
Organism: uncultured Gammaproteobacteria bacterium; assembly: GCA_964490875.1. Lineage (GTDB taxonomy): Bacteria > Patescibacteriota > Microgenomatia > UBA1406 > GWC2-37-13 > CAYYYG01. The sequence continues at coordinate 31,665 of CAZBEF010000003.1, read as the reverse complement.
GGCGCCCAGCAGTTTGGATATTCCCACTGAAACTCCCACTCCCCCTCTGGTGCATGTTCCAGGGTGCCGCCTTTGCGAAGCTCCAAACTGGTTGCGCTTAATCCATAATCACCGAGATAAAATTTTTCCAAATTCTGTTTGGTAATCGCAGCTTGTTCCGGAGTGGCGATTTTCACAAATAACGGAAATATTTCGGCAGAAAGATCACCGTACAAAATCGGTCCGGACTGTCCTTTTAATGTTGAATAATTTCGGAATCCCTGCCACTGTCCTTCATTCACCCAGAAAACTTTCTGAAAATCGGCGGCAAACTGTTTTTTTATTTCTGAATAGACCGATGCTTTGTTTGGATCATTTCCTAAATCTGCATGCTGGTAATATTGTTCGAGCCGGTCGATGATTCCATAGACTAATGCATTCAACTGGACAGGCAGATAATTGGCGCCGTATTTTACTGTCACCCAGTTATGATCTTTTCCATCTTCACAGCCTGCCAGCAAAGCATGGAAATGCATATTAGTATATCTTGTGAGAAGACCGTACTGAGCAACCATTTCATCCGTCTGGCGCTCGTAGCGTTTGCCGCGGCCGTTGTCCAGCCATTCGGTGAATAATTCTTCCTCAATCATGTCCATAATGGTATGAATCCGTTCATCTTTTACGCCGGCGTCGATAAGATCAAATACAGCAAATGATTCCAGCGGCGGTTCGCAATGAGAAAGATAGGATGTAACCAAGGCATTCGGAATTCGTTTAAATTCAGAGTACACATCAACAAAGTTCATCAGCTGATTTATCGCCATTTCTACTCCGCCGACTTGTACAAATCCGCGGTTATGAAAATAGGTGTCCCAGCGGTACTGTTCAATAAACGTGAATGTAGAATCCATGGTTGGAATCCCCGGCGCCAGAAAGGGACGTTTCGCAAGATTTGTACCACGGTATTCTTCCTGATGTTCCGGAAGCTGCATAATAGCTTTTTCCCAGAACGAAATAATATAATCAAACATTGGTTTTTTTAAGGAAGAATAATGCTGCGCGGCGGTTGAAGGAAGAATTTTGAGGATAAGATTGTTCACCCGCTCATCGTGGGTGCTGCCTAAAAACAGTAAAGAATCCGGAACAGAATACGGCTGCGCAACTTTAGTGCCGTTCAAACCCAGCCGCTTTCGAAAATCCTGAAGATTCATAATTATTATATTGTACTCTATACCAAAGATATTTTAATTACTCTGATATTTTTCGTTCAAATACATAAGTACAGATTCAACAGGAGTTTGCGCAGTAGGATAAGCTTCCTTCGCTGCAATAATTTCTATTTGAGATTGTTGTAATGTAACATCTGCCATTTGTTTTTCTTTTTGTATTTTCTCCCGAAGTTTATTCAAATCATGAATATCTCGTGTTGGATTGTATTTATATTGGCCAGCACTTTTAGTTTTACTAATAGGTAGTGTAGATATTTCTTCATCAATATCTGATTCTTCTGGTTCATCATTAACACCATCTACACCATTTTGAAGCTTTTGCAAGACTTTATTGATTGGTGATTTTTTTGGGATGAAAAATGTTGCCGCAGGCACAGAATGTACCGGATCGCCGGGATCGGCAAGAGCCGCAATGGTATGTACTCCCGCTTTGAGATCGGCAGAACTATCAGCTATCACAAGAATATGATTCAAACCTTTCCGGCCGACGCCAAGCCGTTTGCATGTTTCATTCAGCACAAGTGATATAAATAAATCTTTTGCACTGCGATTTGGCGTGAGATTGACATAAAGTTCTCCTTTTTCGAGATTACTATCGTGTCCGATTCGTAGATCCATAACTGCCTGTAGAAATTCTTCGCCTGAATTAGTAAGTCTTTGGACATCTTCTGGGGGAATATCGGAATGTATTCCTTGTTCTTTTCTGAACTTTAATGCATATGCTGCCGTGCATTTCATTTTGAATTCACGAATCTGTTCGGCACACTCCCGCTGCGCTTTCGCATAGTTTTCATCGTCGCCCATCGTGTTTTTATTGAAATGTAATACAAACCGGAAATCTGGCTGGCTGCTGCTCTGTTTACTTTCTTCATTTGCTTCTATTTCTTCCAAACCGGAAACGAATTCTTTCTTGCCTAACCGCTCAATCATCGCTATCATTGCAGCCCGCCATGTACCTGCTGCTTGCTTCATAACTTCTGCATACTCAGCGATCGGCAGATCTTCTCCCTGTACCTGACGAAGATATGCGCAGAGTGAATCGGTTTCTACCCTGCCTTCAGCGGTATAAAACGAATGATTTTCTTCTGAGTTAATTAAAAAAACCGCATATCCATCATTTTTCAGTTTTTGCAGTACCGTTTTAAATTCATCTCCTCCGCTGGGTTCGAGAAAAGCTATACGGATTGGTTTATGCTTGGTCTTTGCCTCCTGAAGAAAGGCAAGGTATGCGCTTTGCTGAAAGGCATCCAACTTCGGTTCTGACATTCCATTCATATATAGATTCTATACAATTTATTGCATTCTTTGAAGGATAAAAGTACAATTAATCATGCCTCTTCGAATCGCACAAGTTGGTCCATTATGGGAAAATATTCCTCCGGAAAAATATGGCGGAACGGAGCGGATCGTACATTATTTAACAGAAGGTCTCGTTAAAAAAGGTCATGACGTTACCTTGTATGCGTGTGGAACTTCAAAAACATCGGCCAAACTGGTTTCTGTATATCCGAGGCCGCTATACCGCGATGGAATTCCCTGGACAAATATGACATATCCCCTGCTTCATTTGACCGAGGTTTTCGATCATGCCGAGGATTATGACATTATTCATATTCACTTAAATCAGGTGAGCGATTATTTGGCTCTTCCGCTAAGTGTACGATATAAAAATAAAGTGTTATTCACGCCGCATTTTGTGTATCCGCTGCTGCATAATCAGCAGGATCGACATCTGGTATTACAGAAATATAAAGACCTAAACTATACATCTATTTCCAATGCCCAGCGGCTGAAAGGTGAAAACTTAAATTGGATTGCCACCGTTTATAACTGCGTAGATACACAACTCTATACACTTCATGAGAATCCAAAAGATTACTGGTTGTGGGTTGGAAAATTCAATCCCGATAAAGGCGTTAAAGAAGCAATTTTAGCTGCAAAAAGAGCCGGTGTCACGCTGCATATCGCCGGTGCGATAGACACACTAGAAAATGAGGACTATCGATATTATACGGATGAAGTAAAACCGCTTATCGACGGCAAGCAGATTGTTTATATTGGAGAAATCGGCGACGCAGAAAAAGATAAAATTTACGGTGAAGCGATCGGATTCTTAAACCCTATTAAATGGAATGAACCTTTCGGACTTGTTATGGCTGAATCGCTGGCGGCAGGCACACCGGTAATTTCATTCCGAAATGGCGCTGCGCCCGAGATAATTGTCGATGGCGAAAATGGATATCTTGTTGAATCAGTAGACCAGATGGCTGAAAAAATAAAAGATATTCAAAAAATAGACCGAAGAAAATGTCGTGCCCGAATCGAAGCACTGTTCACAATTGACAAAATGGTTGTCGGATACGAAACAGCATATTCACAAATACGAACTTAAAACCTGGTATAAGTTGACATTTAGTGCTTTTCAGGTTAAGATATTCAGACAATTATCTTCTTGCTAAATATTTTTATTTTTTTTACTATCTTTATACAGCTTATATGAAAAAAACTATATTTGTTATTGATGATGATCAAATAATACTTGACGGTATTCATTCGATTCTTGACGAACAAGGTTATAACGTGGTCAGCGTTACCGAAGGCAAACTGCTGAAAGACAAACTGAAAAAAGACAAACCCGATCTGATTCTCCTAGACTATCTTCTGGAAGGTGAGAATGGAGTAAGTATTGCCAAAGAACTAAAGTCCAATAAAGATACTAAAGATGTGCCGCTTATACTGGTATCCGGAAGTTCAACAACAAAAGAACTTGCGACAAAAGCAGGTGCGGTAGACTTTATCGAGAAACCATTTGGCATTCAAACACTTCTTCAAAAAATTCATAAACATTTACAGGTATAATAATATAAACGTCATTGCGAGGAACGAAGTGACGAAGCAATCCCATTAATAGAGACCATGGCTGTAGCACTCATAACATTACAACCTTTGGTTTATTGGTAACGGGATTGCTTCTCCCGCGTCATACGCGGGATCGCAATGACGAAAAAATATGCAAACCATAAAAGACATCCTTAAAAAATTCGACCCGATGGAAGATAAATACATCTCCCGCGAGTTCCAGGCGTTTGGAGTCCATCTTGCCGAAAAATTAGGAGACATTAAACACAAAAGCCTTTACATCCGCCTCGCTAAAACGCTCCCCCGCCCAGTTCTTGAGCAAGCATACCGGTTTGTAATCGATTCCAAAGCAAAAAGCAAAGGAGCTCTATTTATGTGGAAACTAAAGGAGATGAATGCATTTGTTAAGAGTCCGAAGTCTCAAGTCCCAAGTCCGAAGATTAACAAGTCGAAAGTCTCAAGTCCCAAGTCCGAAGATTAAATATTACTTTATTGATTTTATTAGACCGTTCAACATTTTTGCAATTTCCACAGCTAAATTATAAAGCTCAGTAAACTGCTCTTGATTAATATACTTTAATTCAAATGCTATATACAACATAGAACGAACCTCTGCCGAAGATCCTTTTGCTATGTTTAAAAAATGAATAAACTCCTTATCTGTTTGTCTTTCAAAACCTTCAGCGATATTATTCATAATTGACACAGAGGCACTACATAATTGATTCTTAAAATCAAAATCGCGGTTAAATACCATTAACCGATAAACACTCAGTGTTAATTCTTTTGCCTTTTTCCAAGCTAATATATCTTCAAACTTTGTTATTCCCATTTTAGTATGTAACTTCGGACTTTCGACTTCGGACTTCGGACTAATCTGATCTTGGCTTCGGACTTTCGACTTCGGACTTCGGACTAATCTGATCTTGGCTTCGGACTTTCGACTTCGGACTTCGGACTAAAAATACCCATACGCCCAATACGCTATACTGCTAATACCGTTGATGCGCATAAGCTCCGATTTCTTATCTACCGAAACCTGGTCTTCAAACCACACGATATGATAATTGGCAAACTCATCAATATAATTTACCTCCGACTCGTATGCTTTTTCATCGCGGCGGATAACACAATTTAAAGCTTCGCATCCATTTAAAAACTTGCTGCGGACCTGATGAAGTGTGACAGATTCTGCGGGTTTGACAGGCCTCTTTTTTTCATCGACAATCCAGTCGTAGCCGTACATTCCAAAGATGACTGTCAGTTTTTCTTTCGGAATGAATAATAGAAAGTCGCGGACCATGGTTCCAAAATCATAACCGTACGTGTTTCTTCCCGATAATTGAAAGTTCGGCCCCGATTCTCCATACGATTTATGAAAATCATACGCCATAACCATTACTTCTTCAGTATTTTTCTCGAGTTCCTTCAGATCATACGGCCGTTTTCTATAAAATGTATCGCCGTAAATGGTGATTGCCAGCGGCAGATTTTTGGATTGCAGTTCTGAATGAATTTTTGAAATAAACTCGACGATCCGTTTGCGCAGTCCGTCCGAAGGAAGCGCGGCCATTTCCAAATCCAGCACCACGCCGTCAAATTTGTTTTCTTGGGCAATACTTGCCGTGTCGGAAGCTATCTGTTCCCAACTGCCTACTGAGTTTAAAATTTCCAAGTTGGTATCGGTATTTGTCATACGCACGCCGAGCCATTTTTTTTGAGTACCGGCCGCCTTAAGAAAATCTTCCATTTTTAAAAATCCTGGATCGTCCTGTACCACACCTTTTTTTGAGACGGTAACGGCAAAATAAATAAGCCGGTCGTATGGTTCAAGATCGGCAGGTTCGGAAAGATCGGCCCAGTACGGAACAAAAATAGATTTCATCCGGAGTGGTACGGGAGTTGGGGTAATCGATGTGTTAACTACTACTTTTTTCTGCGGTGTTGGTTTTGTTTGTTTCGGCTTGTTAAAAATTAAAGCGGCTCCAAGCCCTAAAAGCAAACCAACAAGAACTATTATTTTCAAATTCATTCTATGATTATAAAGCACTGGCGGAAAATATTCTCTATTACTAAAGTCTTACCCGTCCTTAAAAATATCTGAGCACTCCCGAAGTATTATAAATAGATGAAAATTGATGTCTATTCGCTTGTAACCGGTATTATTTTCGGCATTATCTGCGTTGGATTAATTACTTTTGGAATGCCCTTTTCAACAGTTCCTGCAGCGGCATTTCTTTCCATTGTTTCAATTGTTATGATCTTTCAGGCTTCTTTTAGTTTGTACTGGATGCTCTATAGTTGGGAAGACGCTCAGATAATATCCAATACTATACCGCCGATTGTGCCGCCTTCTCAATCTTTCACGGCAATAATTCCGGCCCGTCATGAAAGTATGGTTATCGGCGACACTATACGAGCCGTTTCTGCGATCGATTATCCGAAGGAACTAACAGAAATTCTTGTTGTCTGCCGGGCCGATGATGGAGAAACGATACATGCGGCAGAAACCGCGATTAACACTATAAACGACAAAACAATTCGGCTGGTTATATTTCATGATGAGCCTATCAACAAGCCTCATGCTTTAAATATTGGTCTGCGTGAAGCACAGTATTCTCATGTTGTTATTTTCGATGCCGAAGACCAGCCGCACCGTGAAATTTACAACATTGTGAACTCTGTTTTCACAACAGAAAATGCCGACGTCGTGCAGTCGGGAGTACAACTGATGAATTATCGATCTTCATGGTTTTCAACCTTAAATGTTCTTGAATATTTTTTCTGGTTTAAATCCACGCTTCACTTTTTCGCCAAAGTTGGTACTGTTCCGCTTGGCGGCAATACTGTATTTTTTAAAAAAGAACTGCTGAAAAAAATCGGCGGCTGGGACGAAGAATCACTTACAGAAGATGCAGACATCGGAATTCGGTTAAGCACAGCCGGCGCGCGGATTCGGATAATTTACAATGAACAACACGTAACCCGCGAAGAAACTCCGCCCGACCTTGCCGGATTTATAAAACAACGGACACGGTGGAATCAGGGCTTTATACAAATCCTAAACAAAGGCGACTGGAAAAAATTCCCCAAACTTTCCCAGAAATTTCTGGCCGGATACATGCTCCTTCTTCCGGAACTGCAGTCTGTACTTTTTCTCCTTGTCCCGGTTTCAATTTACATGGCATTTACCATGAAGCTGCCCGTGTTTGTAACCATTCTGAGTATTTTTCCCATATTTATTCTGTTCATTCAGCTTGTCGTGCAGACTGTCGGGCTGTATGAATTCACAAAAAATTATGGATTCGCCTACCCATGGTGGATGCCCGTTAAATTATTTCTTACCTTTTATCCGTATCAGCTCATGTTAAGCGTGAGTGCGTTCCGGGCAATTTTAAGAATGCTTTTCGGCAATATCGGCTGGGAAAAAACACTGCATGTGAATGCACATCGAAGGGCAGAACGAATTTCGGTTTTCCCAAACATGCAGCCGTTACGGTCGTATTAGAAATTACTTTTGATGATAGGATGCTATCGCTCACTCAGCCAAGTCAGAATTGGCTTCGTTCGCTCCAGCATGACAGGGTTTGTATGTCATCCTGGAGCGATGAGTTTTGAAGCGATAGGATCTTTTTCCATGAGAGCAGATACAATTTTTTCAAGAAAATCTGGTAGGTGGCGGGAGCGAACAGTTTCGAAAGCGCGGAGCAGGTGTTCTGAACGAGAGGGAACCACGGTTAACCTATACCCATGACACTACCAATACACTAGACTGATTGCGAGCACTTTCGAAATGGAGCGACCGGCAGAATCTACCAGATTTTCTAAAATAGTAACAAGCGACTAAAAAATATCTGTCAGAATCTGCCAGATTTTCTAGATAAATTCAAAATAAGAGAATATCTTTATTAATGGGATCCCGACCTACGTCGGGATGACAATGACAATAATGAATAATTTTATAAAAAAACACTCAGACCTCATAACACTGGCGATCATACCAATAATTTCCGGTCTACCGCACGCATTCAACATGCTCAACTACCCATATTACGAAAACGACGAAGGCGTATACATGTCTCAGGCCTGGTCGATAATCACCCAAGGCCGGATGGCGCCCTACACTTACTGGTACGACCATGCCCCCGGCGGATGGATCTTCATTGCCCTCTGGACACTAATCACCGGCGGCTTCTTTACATTTGGATTTTCCATAAACTCCGGCCGGGTGCTGATGTTTCTGCTTCATATTTTCTCAGCGCTATTTATCTATGCAATCACAATCAAGCTCACAAAAGACAAACTCAGCGGACTTCTTGCTGTTTTAATATTCTCAATCTCTCCGCTAGCGATATATTTTCAACGAAGAGTACTGCTCGACAATATAATGACCTTTTTCGTTTTATTCTCCGTAGTCTGCATTATGTACAACCAGGGAAAATTAAGAAATATAATTCTGAGCGGCATACTGTTTGGCTTCAGCGTTCTTTCCAAAGAAAACTCTATATTCTTCATCCCTTTTTTCATATATTGCCTCTATTTGTACACCAACAAAAAACAGCGCCACTTTGCCATCGCCTCCTGGCTTTCTGTGATGCTGACTTTTATCGCTTTATATTTTCTATATGCACTCATTAAAGGTGAACTCTTTCCTTCCGGAACTTTTTTGGGAGGAAATAATCCGCATGTAAGTTTGCTTGGCACCCTGAAAGACCAGCTCAGCCGCGATGGCGGCGGAATAATAGACATTAACAAAAGCTCTTTCTGGGTGAGTATAAAGTCGTGGCTGGAACTTGACCCGATGATAATTATTCTCGGAGCGATAGCTACGATCATAAATCTCTGGATCTCGCTGTCGTCAATTGCAAGCCTGCCTGCCGGCAGGCAGGGAGCGAGAGTGGCTGAGCGACTCCATAACCCCTTGTTGTTCGCCGGACTATTTTCTACATCCTTCTGGTTTTTTCTAATTCGCGGCGGACTCGTAATCGAATTCTACAGCCTTCCCCTATTCCCCATTCTCGCGCTGAATATTGCTGTCTCCTGCTGGTATTTCGGCACACTATTAAAGAATAAATTCTCTATTAGCGCAGTCAAGATAATTCCCACTCTAATGCTCGGCATATTTTTTATCGGAACTTCGGCGTATTTTTCTACCAATGTCCGCAATATTCAGAATCTATATACATCAGACCAGACGACACCGCAGATACAAGCAATAGACTGGATGCTTACCCGCGCCAATCCTGATGCATTCTATGTCATTGATAATTACGGATATATAGAATTACATGCTGATGGAATAGGAAAGTTTAAAAATGCCGAATGGTACTGGAAAGTAGACCGCGATCCCGAGATAAGCCGGGATATTTTAAACGGCGGGCCAGCCGGAATAGATTATGTGGCACTCACTCCGCAGATGGAACACGATATTACTACAGCAGGTTTGGATATAACTAAGGCTGCCTGGAATAACTCACGGCCTATCGCGCGCTTTTGGAACGACGGCTGGGGTGTACAATTTTTTGCAACAAGATTTGAATCCCGGATTTTAAAAACGTCCTGGAACTTCTATAAAAATCATTTCATAAAAAACGGGCAGACAATGGATCCGTACGGAAATAACGGCACAACTTCAGAAGGACAATCGTATGCGCTTCTCCGTGCTGTTTGGATGAATGACCACAAAGCATTTGATGAGATATGGAGCTTCACACAGAAAAATCTGCAGCAGTCGGACGGATTATTTGTCTGGCGGTATTCTGCGCAGCAGACAATCGATACCGGTACGGCTTCAGACGCCGATTCGGACATTGCACTCGCCTTGCTCTTTGCTTCTAAACAATGGAACGATGACCGGTACCTTCAACAAGCACTTCGGGTGATGAATGGAATCTGGAATCACGAAGTCGTAACATTAAACAATCTTCCATACCTGACAGCAGCCAACTGGGCCAACCATGAATCTACCATAACAATTAATCCATCGTATCTATCGCCTGCGTCGTACAGAATTTTTGCCATGGCCGACCAATCGCGCCCGTGGAACCTTCTGGCCGATACCAGTTACTGGCTATTAAAAAAATGCACTGCCGCACCACTCGATACTCAGATCGGGCTTCTGCCTCCGGAATGGTGCGCTATAGACAAACAAACGTTCGAAGCCGTTCAGCCCGGAGAATCACAACCTCGTGCTACAGAATATTCATACAATGCTTTCCGTATTCCGTGGCGGATCGCGCTTGACTATGCCTGGTTTAAAGCCCCGGACGCAAAATCATTTCTTTCTACACTTTCGTTTTTTTCCCGTGAATATTCAAATAAAGGAAAAATTTCAACAGCATATACCCACGACGGGAAAGTGTGGGAAGCATACGAATCCGCAGCAGCCTACAGCGGCAACCTTGGCTATTTTATAATCAGCCAGCCGGCAGCAGCAAAAAAAATGTATGCAGAAAAAATTGCCGAAAAATATTACGAAGACGAAGAAAAAAGTTACTGGGAAGATCCCAACAACTACTACACGCAAAACTGGGCCTGGTTCGGCACCGCGCTTTACACCAATCATTTAAAAAATTTATGGAGTGGATAACACGTCATTGCGAGCGTAGCCAAGTCTGACTTGGCGTAGCGAAGCAATCCTATTAATAAAGACCCACGGTTATAGCACTCGTGACATTACAACCTCTTGTTTATTGGTTACGGGATTGCTTCGTCACTGCGTTCCTCGCAATGACGACAAATGACTCTATGTTATAATTATTAAACCTATGTCAATCAAACTACCAAAAATATTTCTCGACTCCGGCGATCCGGAAGAAACAAAAAAAGCCAAAGGATTATTAGGATATCTCGACGGCCAGACAACCAACCCGTCTCTTGTCGTTAAAAATCCCGACATTCAAAAATTTCTTGCCAGTGGCAAAAAACTTACCGAAGAAGCTCTGCTTGGTGAATACAAACGCATTATCGAAGCCCTGCACAAAGAACTCGCCGGCCCTATCTCGGTAGAAGTGTACGCCGACTGGAACACCAAAGCCGCCGATATGTTAAAGCAGGCCGAAAACATGTTCACCTGGGGGCGGAATGTTTACATTAAGTTCCCCACCATTCCAGAGGGTGTCAAAGCCGCGCATGAATTCGTCCAAAAAGGCGGACGGGTAAACATGACTCTAGTTTTTGACGAAACCCAGGCCGCTGCAGTATATGCAGCTACTGAAAAGACGACACAACCGGCATTCATTTCTCCATTCATCGGCCGCTGGGATGACCGTGGGTATAATGGATTGGATCTCGTGAAAAATATTCTCAAACTCTACAAAAAATTCGACAAAATAAAGAAAGCAAAAAAATCACATGTGTTGGTGCTGGCCGCCTCAATTCGGCATCTTGACCACTTATATGCGTCTATTTTTCTGAAAGCCGACATTGCAACAGTTCCGCTCAAGCTTATTCAGGAATGGGTTCACGAAGAAACCTGGATCCCCGACGAACATTATCGCGTAAAAGAAGACGGCCTGAAATCTCTTATTTACGAAGATCTTCAGCTGAAGAAAAATTTTGAAGAATATGTAATCGAGAAAAAAGAAGGCGATCTTTTGGATGAAGGACTGAATAAATTTGTAAAAGACTGGAAGGCATTGATTCAATTGTAATCTTCTATCTTTATTACATTAAAGATAAAGTTTGCCTCGTATATCTTCTATAAAAGTCACATATGTGTTGACAATGAAAAAAATATTCTTCATAATGGTTTAATATTATGAAAATAACTATCTACACAATCACCGATTGTCAATTCTCAAAACAAGAAAAAGAATATCTGGCTACTCACAACCTTCCTTTTGAAGAAAAAAACCTCGAAACAAACCACGAATATCTTACCGAAATGCTGAATGTCTCCAATAATTTTGCCGGAACTCCGGTAACAAAATTGGAAAAAGACGACGGCTCAACCGTTGTTTTAAAAGGATTCACTGCAGAAGAATTTGATAAAGAACTTGGATTTGCCGCCGATGGCAAACCAGCAGAACAGCCGGCCCAGATGCCTGCCGAAGAAAAACCAAAAGTAGAAGTTGTCGCAGATCAGCAAAATGCTGCGCCGCCGGCAGCACCTCCCGAAATGCCAACCCCGCAGCCTCCAGCTCCCGTTCCACAGCCGCCAACCCCGCAGCCTCCAACACCAGAAGTACCTGTTGTTCCACCGACTGTTCCAGACCAGAGTGCACAACCATCTATGGATTTGCCTCCGCTTTCTATGAATAATGCACCATCAGTACCTCAAGAACCAGCAGCACCCGTACAACCGGCTCCCACAGCCGATTCAGCTTCTGCAGCAGAAAGTACAATAGATGATGCCTCACTCGACGCAATTCTGAATCAATTACAAGAAAAAACAGCTGCGCCCCCGGCGAATAACCAACAACAACCGCCAGCGCCACCAGCCGGTGCGCCAACCGTTCCTGATTTCGGCAGCTCTTCATAAACAAAGTTGTGCGATACCTGAATTAACGGTACAATGATACAATGGGAAAAATTGCTTCTTATGTAATCTTAATTCTTATTTCTTCTTTTTTATTTCTCAGCTATATTACCAGCCATGCCTTTCCCAATACCTATATTGCCAGTCTTAATGTTTCTGGAAAATCAAAACAGAACGTAGAAAATTCATTGATCGACGCGCTCCGAACTCCTATGAAGATTCGTATAAAAGACAGAATATACGAATACCGCTATTCGGATTTAGGAATCAGTCTGAATATGCTTTCTTCTCTTCAGACAACGTTTGAACAAAATTCCCTTCCCTTTCCGAAAAATCTAATTTCTTTTTTTCAGTCGTTGCACTCCAACAGTCTCATTCTTCCCGTGTTGGCCTTTAGGCAGGATTATTATCATTTTATTAACGATTCGATTTATGACTTCAGCACCAGCGCAGATTCAGTTCAAGTAGACAATACTGCCAAACGCCTTATTTATCAGAATAATGAACAGAAATATTCGATCGATCCCGACAGCTTAAAAAAACAGATTGTTATGAACTTTGGAAAAAAGACTATCATAGAGCCGAAACTTGTTAAGATTAAAAATAAATCGGTCGAAAAAGTACTGGGAATAAACACCGTTCTTACTGATGTATTTAATTCACCAATCTATATAACGCTCAGTGATATTGAGAATTCTCCGCGGTTCACCATTCTCCCCGATCAACTAAAACAGCTTATGACGATTCAGTACGATGCTGAAAATAATCAGATTATGGTCGATACGGTAGAAGATAAACTGCAGACTCTTATGGAAAATATTCAATCCTACCTAAAGCTTGAATCAGACAAAAAGATTCATCCGGGCGAGCTGAAAAAAGATTTAATCGCGCTGATAAACTCACGCGCACGGGGGCAAACAGCCGATACAATCGCCGCCCAAATTGGGTATACGCCCAATACAAAAGGAAATCTGGCTCAGAAATATATAGAAGTCGATATTTCGCAGCAGACAATGTATTTATTTAAAGACGGAAACCTTTTTAATACCTATAAAATTTCAACCGGTCTATACTACCCTACTCCGGTTGGGCAGTTTAAGATTCTCAATAAAGCGGTGAATGCATTTTCAGATATTTACCATGTCTGGATGCCCTTCTGGATGGCCTTCTATTACGGGCCAGAAGTCGATGCTTATTTTGGTATTCATGAACTTCCCTATTGGGTAGCCGAAGATGGAGCCAAAATCCAGCGCCCGCGTGAGTTTATCGGCTCACCGCATACAGGCGGCTGTGTAGCGCTCGATGTAGGCGCTGCAAAAGAAGTCTATGCGTTCTCGGATGTTGATATGCCGGTCTATGTTTATAACTAGTTACCTGTCATTCTGATCCCGATAGCAATCGGGAGAAGAATCTATTCAATTCATCTTCTCTTGTCATCAGAGGCTAAAATCTAGTATAATAGATCCCTATAACACTTTCTATGGGTTTTATGATATTCCAACAACTAAAGAAAAAAATGGTAAAAAAAATAAAAATATTCCGGCGCGACTTAAAATTGCTCTGGAAGACACCGATTGAATATTTGTACTCCTTCACTTATCCGGATAACAAGTATGTACAAATTCAACCGTATGATCCTAAGGTAACAGAAATCGGCCAGCAGTTGGTCAACAAGATTTAAAAGATATATCCTTATCTAAAAGTTATTTTTATAGGATCTGCCGTTCTTGGCATTGCCGGACAGCGTGATATTGATCTGATAATCGAATGCGATCCAAAAGAGTTTCCACTGTATATAGGAGGCTTAGTTACGGTATTGGGCCAGCCTTCTAAAGTAAAGAAAAGCTTTGTTGAATGGATCTTCAATTACAAACGATGTGTAGTTGAGGCGCTTATGATAGGCAAAACCAATCCAATCAGCCGCAATACAATCCGGACCTTCAAACGAATTCAGAAGAACAAAAATTTTCTCCGTGAATATGAGAAGCTTAAGATTAAATCAAATGGAGTCTCGGTGCGTGAATATAAACGCCGCCGGCTGGAATTCTTCAACTACGTCGACGGCCGCTGATTATTTAATAATCCTTCGAACTCTATCATATCAGCTCCGAATCTACCCATCGCTTCATAAAACTTATCATCAAATCTACACTTTTCTACTTTTTCAGAGGTACTCTCGAATTGCGCAGTAATTCCTGTAATCATATTTGTAAACGATTTTGGAAATCCCGGATTTCTAAGGGGTATCTTGCAAGGATATGTATTCGTTCCAGAATCAAACGCATCAGCCAGGCGGATTATCATTAGCATATCATATAATTTATTCCAGTCTTTCACCGCAGGATACTGAGATCGTATTGTTTCATCGGCTACTAATTTACGTGTTGCCTGTAATCTGTTTAACCCTTGAGTTTTAAATGTAATATGGTGATACCGGGCAACAAAAGCACACATCTGAGTTAATTCGTCTCCAAAAAGTTCTGGTTCTTTAAGAAGTAAATCTGCACCAACAGATGCATGACGATAAAAATTCTCTGAATCTTCTTGTGTTTCAACTACTTTGCCTGCTAAACTTGTAATGTATTGTTGATCTGCTTTTCCAATATCATGAACGGATGCAATAGTATGTATTAAGATCTGATTTTCTGTATCATACCCTGCGTATCCAGCGATCATTTGGGCATACTTTGCTACCTGCCGAGAATGCATGTATGCTTGTGGATTTTTTTCGATTAGAGGCTGCATGAAATGGCGCACCGCTTCGTCTTTATCTATTTGAATACTTCTTCTTTGTTCGTATAACATATGTGTGATAGTATATTACACTACTGCACTTATTCGCGATGATTTTTTAGTGGCAATCAATCCATTTCACACGAACCGACTTCGTATCTGCAAAGAGACCTTTTGGTGAATTAGTTGATTTAAAAAGTCAAATCAGAAACCAAGCTGCAAAGCAAGGATTTTCATAATTTGTTCTAAATATTATTTACTAACCGATCAGATTATCTACATAAAAAAGCATATATTACTGAGTCATTACTTAACACTTGAATACCAATCTTCTCTGTAATGTACAATGTAATGATGAATATTGTCCGTAAGCGCTATTTACTTCACCGAATAGCCCTCTTAACACTATTTTTTTTCCTATCCTGCGGATTCCTGATTTACCGCGTGTCATTTTTCAAAGCCGATACAGAAAATAATTCCAATATCATAGAAATAAAAACCCAAGAAACCTCTATCTATTTGAAACGAAACGGAACACATCTCCGGCTTTTTGGACAGCCGTATACCTTCACCGGTATCAATGCATACAGTATCGCTTCTTTAAACGGAATCAATGCCGGCTGCGGCGGACAGATCGATGATCTTGATGTTCTCTTCTCTACCCTCCGGCCGAACAGTATCGTACGCTTTTGGGGTTGGCAGGGATCGATGGTTACAAATGTAAAAACAAAACTTCCCGACTGGACCGGTATTGATCGTGTTATTTCTACCGCAGCCAAATATAATCAGAGAGTAATAATCTCATTGAGCGACCAGGCCGGAACCTGCGACGACGGCCGGTGGAAAGATATGGCATGGTATAACGGCGGATTTAAGCAGGTTTACAATCCAACCGGCCTGACTCCTCTTTCGTATTGGGATTTTGTCCAGCTTATTGTGACTCGCTATAAAGATTCTCCGACAATTGCCATGTGGGAACTGGTAAACGAGCCGGAATCGGCAAACTGTATGCCTGGCTATAACGGCACCGGCTGTTATGGACATCAGAGCTGTCCGGACAGTTCAGCCGCTGCAAAGAGCCTTCGATATTTTTTTGATACGGTCGGCGGAAAAATTAAAGAGCTTGATCCGAATCATTTGGTTGAATCAGGAGTAATCGGCACCGGCCAGTGCGGCGCCGACAACTGGAACTATCAGTATATTCATGAAAGTCCGGGTATAGATATTGCAAGCTACCATGATTATGGAGATCACGACAGTCCTATGCCTGGCGATCAATGGAACGGATTACAGATTCGGCTAAATCAGATGCAGAAAATTCAGAAGCCGCTTATTATCGGAGAAGCCGGAATGCTCGCGCAGGATAATTCTACAGTCTGTATGAACTTTGCAGCCCGCCGCGATAAGATTGAAGCCAAAATGAACAAGCAGTTTCGGGCCGGAGTTGTCGGCTATATTCCCTGGAGTTGGGCCAGCGATAATGCCGGGGTTTGTAATTACGATATTCCACCAACAGATCCGCTTGTGAAACTGCTCCATGATGTTCCGTTGCGAGAAGTTACCCCTCTCCCCACCCCCACCGGCAAGCCCACAGCAACCCCTACCATAATTCCTTTACCGATCTCGCCTTCGGTATCTTCTACAGTTACAGTACAGCCAAATCCCTTCAATAAGATTGAAAAATAATATAAAATGATATCCTATAATATTTTCTTAAGCTCGTATTTCTTTCCCGATATTTTCTACCTTAATCCCTAATTCTTTAGGCTTTCGAATGACGATACCCATAGTATTGTTTGGCTTCGAATTCATCTGAATTTAGTATAATAAATCCCTATTACTATGAACCTCTGGATTACGCAGCCGGCACGGGGTTATATCTCAGAAATTAAGCGGTTTTATTCGTCTGTAGAAGAGAGTGTCGAGATCGGAGGCAACGAACAAATCCTTACCATGCGCCGGGGAAAATCTATCGTCGGCTCTATTCGGCTTGTTAAACACCGCTCATACTACGTTCTTCGCACGTTAAATGTAGCTCCTTCCATGCAAAGACGCGGAATAGGATCTCAGTTGGTACGGAATTTAATTAAGTTGGTGCCCGAGAAAAGTATTGTGTACTGTCTGCCCTATTCGCATCTTGAACGGTTTTATAAAAAGTTTGGATTCAAACGAATTACTCCAAGGCGGCTTCCCCAAATGATGTACCGGAGATATAACGACTACATTCCAGATTTCGACGTCATAGCAATGAAACTGAAAGTATAACTACATAAAATAGGCGCATTTTCATCTTCACACGTGTGGCTATAATTTTATTTTAATGCTATGAGAGCAGAGCATATTACACCGCCTCGGGATTCAGAGATATTTCATAAAGTACCACAGACTTTCGATGAATTACTTCGCGCAGATCGCCGTACAGCAGAAGTTCTATTAAGCGCCATAAGCGTATCAGAAGTGTTACAACAACAAGGAATAGAGCATTGTTTTATAGGAGGAGTTGGAGCCTTAGGTGCCAGTGGACGCAGAAACCCGTACCGTCGGATAAAGGATGCAGATGTATTGGTGAAGGATGAGGATTATTTTGATACAAGACATTTTCTAGAAAAAATACCAGGTACCTTCTTACCAATTCCAGGTGCAGAATATATTGTACAACCCCCTGTCAAAGATTTGGGGTATGATGCTATAGAAGGTGTAAGGCTTAAGATATTTCATTATAATGCAGCAAGAAAATTATTCGCGACAGATAAACATGGGTTTGCTATTCATACCGAAATAGATCCAGATTGGAATAAAGTAGGAAATGTGTATGATTTTTTGGATATTCCCCATCCAGGTTTAGAGTTTATGCGTACTATTAAACTTCATCAACTTCGAAGTAGGCAGGTAACCGCGGCACAACTGTATGACGCACGCCTATTAGGTCTTATGCATTTGATGTAATAATACTACTCTTCACCTGCCACCATATAATGCATCAAAATATCTATTATCTCGAATATCTCCGGTATAGCCAAAGTGAGCCACCTCCTGCAATTCTCTTACTCTTTCTTCTATATTCCCTGCGGTTGTTTTACTTAAAAAATAAAGTGCTGCAAGACGATTATACACAAATGCTCTTTGTTTACTAAATCTCACAAAACTTTGTCTATTTTGATCATCTAATCCATCAAATTCAGTTGGAAAGGCTACTTTTCTACTAACTAATCCTACTGCTAAACTCATTCTCATATCAAAAATTTCACCTTCCATAGCATCAAATCTGTTTAAACTAGCAGAATAAAGATTGTCATTATATGGCTTTTCATGTTGTTTTGGTAAACTTTGAATTTTTCGAATAAGATCTGTTGTAGTGACTACTTGCTCATAAGAATTTACACCTTCATCAGATAGTATTGCTGCGGCTTCTATAACAAGCGCTTGAACTTTGCCATTTCTTTCTACTTCCCACCTGGCTAGATCAAATTCTTGACGTAATTCTTCTACCGACTTACCCGATGTAGTACTTGCCTCATATAAATCATGTTCATATGTAAGCAATCCAGATGTAGTAAGTTTTGCAATTAAAAGTTTTTGCTGCTTATGTGTTAAACGATTGTCTTCAGATAATTCTTCTCCAAGGTCAAATAATGATAATCTTCTTGTGTGAGCGTCGGCATTACCCAATTGTGCAATCGCGAGATCTTTCCGGAAAATATGATTGTAGCCATAATCCGGTCCTTCCTGATAAATTCCCATTCAGGAATTATAAACAAAATGCAGCCGAAAAACAACTATAGGATAATTTATTTGATGAATTGGAATCTCGGTAATTTCTTCCCTTTTATGGTAACTTCTTCCAAAAACATCTTTGCCGGACGAACCCATAATTTACTTGTTGGATTATCGTACAGACATTCATAAACAACCAGATCTTCTAACGTTTCTGAATGTTTTGCAATTCCAATTACTTTATAGAAGTTTCCTGATTTTGAATGTTGATATATGCCGATTTTTATAAAAGACATAATAAGGTTTTTTCTTACCCCAAATGATGACTGTTAATTTAATTGATTCACTTGAAATAGTTTATTATATTTAAGGTATGTTGAATAGTCTGATATTCATAGCCCTCGGTGCTAAAGAAATCGCAATAGATTATTTGAAGAAAAGGCTTCGTTTGAATACACACCAAAAGAGAAGAAATGGATCTTATTTATCGGACTATTTGTTTTAGCATGTTCAGGTTTATGTTACTACTCTTTAATATTTTTGCACAGACAGGATCTTGCATCACTGATTCTCGCGTTTATTCCTGTCGGATGGTTTCTCTTAATTAAGCTGGGTAATAAAACCACTAAATAATCGATAACAAAAGTGAACTTAGTTCTATTTAATTTCTTCAAAAATAATCACAATCTACATTTAGGTAAATATCTTATAGCTTGAATATTACCAGATGATACTTTATAATTCCCCATCATATGGCAGAAACCGCGAAAAGACATTTTCAGGAAATAAGAGCATATGAATTATTTTTAATGGCGAACCCTTTATTTTCTCCCGATACTCGTTTAGTTTTAAAAGATAAACATCCAAAATTTACTTCAGATGCAGTTGCACGAACAATCAATTGTACTCAGAAACAATTAGCAAATAGCGGCGTGATATCTGGTTTTGATAATAAAAAAGCACATACATTAATACAACAATTAGTCTCGGATCCCCATTCAAAAAAGGCTGATAATCTTGGCATTCAATCCGGTCAGACTATTGTTTTTGATCCGTTTGATCCGAGACTAGGTTTGGTCCCAAACGGAGTGCAGCTTCCTTTTACTGATTTTCCCATTACTATAAGCCGAGACGATACGGGATATACCGCATCTCTTCCATTTGTAGGCACCGAAGCAATTAACCCATTTCGCGCAGAAGCATATGTACAACTTACTCAATTATCAGGATCGTTGAATGGACCCGGTTTTGAGATATTAGGACGTGACTTTTTTTATAATCAGATAAATCAGGCCATAACCGCACTCAACCTCCAATTTGGTCCTCAACACAGTGGTATGTATGATGCTTTGAATAGAGCATTTCTTCAGCAACTGGCAGAAAAAACTGGGGTAACTTTGCCCGAGATCCAAGACAAATCCGTTTCACACTTAGATCTCCAACATGCTGTCGATACTATTGGTGGAGTTAATAATCTACCCCCAATAGTTTTACCATTTCAAGGTTCATTTAGCAATGATATTCGCCAAGGTATAAAAACGTATATAGATGTCACAAGCAATCCCACCACAATCAATGTAGAACCGTATCTAGACGGCGTTCAACTGGTTCCTGCATGGGAACAAATTACCCGCGCTTCAACAACAGTGACAGCTATAGGCAGCTGGCGAACACCGATTAATGATTTAGTGAAAGGAAAACGGGCAGTTAAGTCACTCGCATACGGACTGGATGCATTACAGAATGAGATCGTAAATTACTGATTCTCAGACTCCCATTTAATTTTAAGTTGTGATCTTCATCCTATCAGCAGTGCTATTCACCAGGTATAATATCTGGAAATATGGGTATTATCTTTTCAACAATAGCAGGATTTGCTTTCGGCGTAACCATGTTCTTCCGGAAATTGAGCGTGAAAGAAATCGGCGTCTCCGGATTTATTTTTGAAGTGATTGTAGAAACCATACTTGCCTTTATCCTTGTCTGGATGATATTCCCATTCACGCTGTCGAAAGTTGCCGAAAAGCCGTGGGGAATAATATTCGGTGTTTTAAGCGGGGTTTCGGTGTGCGTCGGAGTTATCGCATTCTTTCTGGCTGTAAAATATGGATCCGCGCTTCTCCCTTCCATAATAAGCCCGGTTCTTTCTGCAATTGTGGCTTCCCTGCTTACAATTCTTGTCCTGCACGAAACAGTAACCGTTCAAAAAATAATAGGGTTGATTATTACACTAATAGGGCTTTTTATATTTTTAAAATATTAAGACGATTGAAATTACTTATTAACACATTATCTATCTATGATCTGATTCTATTCAGAAAATTTATAGTATAATCTCGTTCAATATGGCTACCGAACGTGTTCAACTTACAGAAGGTACTATTCAACCGACTCACCGGATCAAAGTTGGCTTTCCGGAAGGATCTATTAATCATAATGGATTCAAAGAAATTACCGGCTCAGATGCTTTAACTCCCTACTTAAGAGATGAAGCAAACTTTCAAGGTAAATTACCTCTAAGGGCTATACAGTTTAATGAATCAGCAACTGATGTAGAAGTTTCGCATTGGGTTAGAATCGCTGCCTTGCAAAAAAATCCTATTAATATTCGCGCTGCTGGTACTTCGCTTACCGGTGCTTCTGTCCCCCGAGAAAACGGTGTTGTGTTAGACATGCTGCAAATGAAAAAAATGAATGAAGTTGTGGATACTCCGGATGGAAAGCATGAATTAACAGTACAGCCGGGAGTATCTTTTAAAGACATGAATAAAAAATTAGCTGAAAAAGGTTTAACTGTACCTTCATCGCCTACGTATGATGATGCGGCCGTAGGAGGCGGAGTAAGTACCAATGCAGCAGGTGCACGAAGTTATAAATATGGCCCAACCCGTGAATATGTGAGAGGAGTTAAATGTATCCTCCCCTCGGGCGAAGTATTGCAGATAAGACGCGGCCAATATATAGCACATGTTCCAGACGAAACTCATCCTGATAACTATTATTTTGAACTGGAAACTTCATCTGGAGAATTTCGTACCATTCCGGTTCCGACTTACCAAATGCCAGACGTTCCCAAAAATTCTGCCGGCTACTATGCAAAACCCAATATGGACTTAATAGACCTTATATCCGGATCTGAAGGCACGTTGGGAGTTATAACGGAGATAACGATGGAAGCTGTACCTAAAGTTCCTACCGCAATGGCTCTTATTTCCTGCAATTCCGAAGCAGAAGCACTTAAGTTAATCTCTACATTACGGAAACAGGAGCCAGAAAAAAGAGCGACTCGTGAACCAGGTGGTATCAGCGCCGTAGAGTTTATTGGAGAACATGCACTTCAGTTATTACGAGAAAATAAGCACCCCGGAATTCCGAAAAATGCTCAGTCATTGCTTTTAGTACAAGCAGAAATGCCTGATGGAGATGAGAAATCATTGGACTTGTTGGCTGACGCTTGCTCAAGTGACTTTGATATAGGAATGCCTGGAGACACAGCTACACAAGAAAAGTTTATCGAGTTGCGCGAAGCAGTTCCCAAAACTGTTAATGAAAAAGTCCGCGGACTTGGATCACAAAAAGTAGGCGCTGATCCGTGTGTCAAACCGGAACTTTTACCTGATCTTATGAGAATTTATTATGAAGAATTCGGGAAAGAAGGAATAAATGTGTATGCATGGGGTCATGGTGAAGGCAATTTTCATTTTAATGTTATATGTCCTCCAGCACAACTAGCGCAGGCTAGAAAAATTGCAGTGATTTGCGGTAATCGGGTAATTGCAGAATTGCATGGCACCATGATGGCCGAACACGGCACCGGCCAGAATGCACAAAAGAAGGGATTTTTAGTAACAATGTTTGGTGAAAAAGGCGTGGAAGAAATGCGCCAAGTGAAACGTGCTTTCGATCCAGAAGGTATTCTTTCACCGGGGAATATGTTTGATCTTTCAGTTCAAACCAATTGATTCCATTTGCTGATTAATTTCCTTCAATATTCACCGTAAAATGAAACGCCTGATCTGCTTCAACATTGCCCGCTTCATCCCGTGATTTAAGCCATACCGTATACGATCCGTTTGGAAGAGTGTCTTTACAAATATAGTATCTTCTTTTTTCAAACGAAGACCAGTCTTCTCCGTCAAATTTATAGGCTGTCTCGATTTCATTATGATTAGAAACATTATCGGTCGGCCCGTCCATAATTAAACATACTTTTCCATCAGTTTTATATGGCAGAACATAGCCGTTTCCTGCATTAGGAACAAGCACTCGAGTTTTCGGCGGTTCGTTGTCTGGAGGGCGTGTAGGAGTGGCGGTAGGCCCCGGAGTAGGTGTTGCTGTTGGAGCAGGCGTGTTTGTTGGCGTCGCGGGAATAGGTGTTGGGGTGGCAGTTGGTTTTGGCGGAATTGGTGTCGGGATAAGTGTCGGCGAAGGTGCGGCTGTTGGGGTAGCTGTCGGCGATGCAGTTGGTTTAGGAGAATCTGCTATTTTCTTTTGTTTTGTATCGTTTTTTTGAAAACCGGCAACAGCAATGGCTGAGATTGTCAAAAGTACGATAACACTTGCAATTAAATACTGTACTTTTAGCCGGGAAAAATTGGGTATAACCATGTGTGAATTATACCACAAATACTATGAGATATTTCCTACAGATAAAAGAAGTTAATTTTCTAGTGTAAGTTTTAGTAATTGCTTTTCAATCTAATTTAAATCTTTCTCCATTACAAAACATTCAATGGTGACATTTTTGACTTCAAAAACTTTTTCTCCAGAATTATGAAACCCAAGCTTTTTATAAAATGCCTGAGCTTTAAAATTTTGTTTCTCTACCTCTAAATCCACCTTATTTGCATTTGGAAATTCCTTGATTACTGCTTTCACCAGTATACTTCCAATCCCCTGGCCCTGATATTGAGGAGAAACGTGAAGCCGTTGGATGTTAATAACTGTTCCTTCATGAGTTAAAGCCGCATTGCACATCCCTACAATTTTATTTTCTTCTTTTGCCACAAGAAAAGCACTTTCTTTGTTCTCTATTTGTTTCTTAAGAAGTTGGGGCGAATGCCATTCAGAAGTCACCATTTCGATTGCTTCTGCAGAATAAATATCCGAATACGTCTTTGTCCAGGTCTCTTTGAGCAATTTCTTGATCTCCAAAACATCGTTTGGCTGCGCTTTCGTAAGTGTAACCATAAACGAATTCTATCACAAAGTGGATTGCCTCAGAAGTTTTATAAATACTGAAGTTAAAATTTTTGCAGGGCCAGAGGGAATCGAACCCCCATCAAAGGTTTTGGAGACCTCTATTCTACCGTTGAACTATGGCCCTTTGGGTGCACCTACCCCGAATTGAACGGGGGTCTGAGGCTCCGCAAGCCCCTGCTCTATCCAACTAAGCTATAGGTGCAGATACAATACGCTGATTTACGCAATGATATTGTATCACGTAGTCCAATAAAAGACTATAAAAAAACCGCTGACACATCTGTCAGATTTCCTGACAAATAGCATAGTGCAATAACGACCATTGTATTTAACTTCTAAAAAAGACACTAATTATGTTAACATCTTCAGATTCAATCATAAATATAAAAATCTGGCCGTTTTTCCTTCTAAATTAATAGCATGTTCTGATAAAATATTGCTGTCATATTTTATGACAAAAAAGACTAATATGAATTAATCACAATAAAGTATTTTGTCTATGGAAAATCAGATAGAGCTAGAAATTCAAAATGCTAAACAATTATTAAAGAACTCACAAAATAGAAATCTTAGCGATTTTGATGTTAGAGGAAAATTATATAGAATGGCGCAACAAATAGCACCAAATGCCAGAGATCAAGATATTGTTTACATGCAGAAATGGCTGAAACCACAGCATGGTGAAAAAAGTTTAGATATTGCTTCAGGAGGTGGTTTTTTAACACTACCAGTTGCTCAGTGGACACAAGCTGTTACCTATGCAGTAGACAATAGTATTTCACAACTCAATGCGTTAAAAAGAAAAGCTCTCAATTATCCAATTAAAGTTGTTCTCGATAAT
The DNA here is from genome assembly GCA_964490875.1 of uncultured Gammaproteobacteria bacterium. GTDB lineage: Bacteria > Patescibacteriota > Microgenomatia > UBA1406 > GWC2-37-13 > CAYYYG01. Next base: position 6,629 of record CAZBEF010000003.1, on the reverse strand, counting down.
TTTTCAGATTTAAAGTCGATATCTTCCTTTGGTTCGGATATTGGCACAATAGATTTTGCTACCAGCTTTGGTGGAATACACCACATCATTAACACTAAAGATTCTGAAGGAAAACTTCAGAATAATCAACATAATATGATGATCACTGTAGATAAATTATTGAGACCTGGTGGTAGATTTATTGCTGCAGATGTTAGCAGTAACACCTCCCTAGCTAAGCATTTTGATGAATCAGTTAAAAATAATTGCATTACAGGACATCAGGAAAAATGGATCTCTATCGACCGTTTAGAAAATGAATTGATTCAAGGTACGGGAATGAAATTAATAAAGGCAGAAATTATCAATACAGGCATGATCTTTGAATCAACTCATCAAATGGGTATGTATATGAAGTGCTTGCATGCTTTAGATCAACCAGAGAACACAATTCTTGAAGAATTACAGGATATTTTAGGATATTCCGAAAATAACGGCATGTTTTTCCTAAATTGGCCTCTTTTATTTTTTCATCTGCAAAAAATAAGCTAATTAATATCCTATAGTCATTTATTGACTTTCACTGTATAATATATACTTCAAATTGCTGATACATTAATAATTGGTGTAATTATGCAAATTCTGAGAAGAGATGTGTGAAAATTCATTAAATAATAGAAGACAAACTGTAGAAAGCATACATGGTGCAGAAGATAGATCTAATACTCTATCGATGAAAGAAAGTTTTCAACTTTTAGCTCAATTAGGCAGTACCCGTATGAATGCATATGGACGTACTGCAGCAGAGGACGAATTTTCTGTTCGCATGCCCAATGGTGAACAAAAAGGCTTTTTTAAATCATTTGCATTACCTTTGGCTCCATTTATCACCATGGGTCGGTTGCCGCTGTACTCTCAGATACATAAACCAATATCAGATTGGCTACGTGAACATCCTCAAGCTTCTTTTGAAGAGGCACTCACTTATCTGGCAAGACAACAAAAAGATTCTGAACTTTCTCATAATGCACAACAAGCAATTCTTGTCCAAGAACAATGGACTGTATTGTGTCTTGAAAGACCAGCTTGGTTGAAAACAAACACCTCAGAAATGTTAGCTCAGTCAATCGAAACAGACCGGCATTTGACTACAATTCTAAAAGAAGATATTGTTGATCCAGACGCATCCCCGGTCGAAAAAATAGCTCACACAGCAGCACAACTCAATACAGTATTTGGATTGATGTCACCGTTATATACTGTTGAGGCTTTAGTAGACAATAAACGTGAAGACTATCCTTTTGACCCGATTAGAAAAGCTCAGAATGAGCTGAAAACTCAAGAAGTTAAACGCCGGGGAAATCCCACTGAAGCACTATTTGAATCAGCCACTCATTGCATAGGGCAATTTTTAAAAAGTAAAAAAATAAATCCTTTAAAGTTGAATTGGGATTCTTTACAACAAATTACAAATGATATTCTGCATGATCCTGCAAATATAGCGTCAGCACGCATTTTATCAGAATTATCATGGAAATTAGAAGCTGACCCTGTAGATGTTGTATTCGCTCTTTGGAAAAGAAACAATAATTCACACGGCCATTTATTAGTTCCAGAGAAAGAAGCGAGAACAGTATTCGAAGAATCACTGCAGGCAGCACCACCCAATGAAAATCATGAACTTCTCGTATATAACGCACAACAGTTAAATGCTGTTTTCCGATTTAAGGGTGATATGCCTGCTCATCGTACAGAAGGCAGTTTGACACAAGGCACAGATTTAATATATGGATCAGTTTGTGACACAATGCGAAAACTGGATGAACTCGTAAAATCGTGTCCCGAAATATGGACAGAAGCATTTATGAAAGACTTTGAACACATCATAAAACCTCAACTTGAAGAATTGCCGCCTTATTCATCCTCAAAAGGTAGATTGCTTCTAGAATTACTACTCGAAACACCCAACGCCGTTAAACCTGAATATCTAGAATTAATTCAAAACAGAGTTAAAGATCCTGAACGTATAAACAGGTATGTCGAACGTTTGACAGCACTTCGGGAAGAAGGACAAATAAGAGAAATCGGAATGGGCATGTCTTCTACAAAACTTATCGGTGGTAAAGCAGCTGGTCAAGAATATGCACAACACTTTTTAGCAAATGAAACTACTGCTCAACAAGAAGGGGCGCATATTGGTATACCAAATGGTATAGTAATAACCTCGGAGAGGGTTGAAGCAATGATACAACGATCCAATCCTGATTTGTACAGAATGATTCTGGAGTTAGATCAATCAACTGACATAAAAAGAAATGAAGAACTAGCTCAGGTTATTTATCAATCCATAAAAAATCTTACATTGACTGACAAAGATAGGAATGATATTCTAGGCGCTGTTTTAAATTTAAATCATAAACTTGTTATCAGATCAAGTGCAGCAGATGAAGCTACAGATGAAAGACAAAGTAGAGAGCATGCTGGATTTTATGAAAGCCATGAAGCAACGCAGGAAGACATGATGCCTCCTCTCCTCGACGTAATAGCATCATATTACAACCAAGGTGGTGTTGCATTTCGAGATGATAGAGGTCTTGGGCATAAGCTTAGAATGGCTGTTATGTTTCAAGATTATTTCCCACAAGAATTAGGGGGTAACTTTCTAATTCAACCCGGTAATCCTTCTCAAGTTACCATTAAATTTGCAGACCAAGCATCTGAAATAACTTCAGGTAATGAACAATTTTCATTAGCACATCAAACGGGAGATCATTCCTACAATGTAAAAAACAATAGACCAAAAATGCCAGCTCGTATTCTGGAACCGCTTGACGCCATTTATCAAAGATTACTCGCATTACAAAGACGTTCGGGAATTGTTGAATGGGGGTCAAATGGGGATAGAATAATGATCTTTCAACAGCAAATGTATCCATCGGCTGACACCACTAATCCCTTATCCAGTGTAGAACCATATCCCGGTATTCTTCCTTTTCAATATGTTATACCCGCATCTCAAGCTGAAATGCTGCCTAATATAAAGGAATTAGAACATTTACTTGATAGTTATGAAGGACCTATTCAGCTCATTTTCCCAGATAATCCAGATCAGTTGCGTATCGGATCAGAATTCCGTGCTCTTTGTATACGCTATAAAAACAAAATTCAAAGTATTAAGATAAATACCAATGCCCCAAGTGAAACATCTCACTTAGGCTGCTTTATTTCTGCGAGATTCCCCTGGCTCAATTGGAAGGATATATGGTTATAACTCTATTTGTTTCAGTTATTGACTTCTTTTGCGCTATAAGATATACTTTTCCTAAATGAAAGTCTTTTTTACAGCTTCCCATCGTGGAAAAAATAAATTTGGCACATACTACGAAAAAATTTATAAACTGCTTGCAGAGTTAGGATTTAAACATCTCAGTGATACCGTTGTATCTGTAAGTAGTGCTAAATATTATGACATTCTAGATTTAGAAGGTCGTGAAGGATATGTAAAAGAATATACACGTATTTTAAATACTATTCGCGAAGCAGATATTATTCTTTTTGAATCTTCTTATCCAAGTTTAGGATCAGGATTCATGATCCAAAAATCTTTGGAGATGAACAAACCAGTAATAGCAATGTATTTGAAAGATAACATACCTACATTTTTAGCCGGTATCCAAGATGAAAAGTTTCAACTTGTTGAATATACCGAAAACACACTTGATCAAGTTATCCGAGATGCAGTAGAAAAAGCACAATCCCTGGCAGATAAAAGGTTTAACTTTTTTATAAGTCCTTCATTACTTTCTTATCTAAATAAAGCATCAAAGGAGGAAGGCGTAACTAAATCAACTTTTATCAGAAATCTTATCAATGATTACAAACGAAAGCTTAAATAAATATTTATGAAAGTTTATTTTTCAGCATCAAAAAGAGGAAAATCACGATTTGAAGATTCTTATAAACGCATTTACAACCACCTCGAAAAATTAGGTTACAAAAATCTTGACGACGCAATAATTAAACTGAGCACCGACGAGTTATATATTTCAGGCAACGACGATGAAGGTAAAAAAATGGAGAAATTTTTCAGTGATGCACTCAATAAACTGAGAGATGCCGACATCAATATTTTTGAATGCTCCGAACAAAGTTTTTCCATAGGTTATCTGGTTCAAAAATCAATTGAATTAAACAAACCTACATTAGTCCTATATGAAGAATCTTATCAGCCTTCATATTTTCTTCTAGTTGCTGAAGAAGAAAAACTAATTACTAAAAGTTATAATAATGAGACATTGGAAAAAGTACTTGAAGAATCATTGGAAGCAGCAACACAAGTTGCAGATAAGCGTTTTAACTTTTTTATCACTCCTTCACTTTTAACTTTCTTAAATCAGGCTGCAAGAAGTCAAAATATAACAAAGTCAACTTTAATTCGGAATCTAATCCTCGATCATCGTAAAAAGAATTCAAAATCATAACCTTTCTATTTACTTTCGAAATCTCGATCTGTATGAAATACGAACCGGCACCGGATATCAAAAAACAAATCGATATCCTCATAGAACAACTCAACTTTACCTACATCATTCCCCAGAACATCCACTGCATACGCAGCCTGGACGCCAAAACACGCGCTATAGCCCGAATTTGGGGAATGTCCCGGCTGTTTAAAGAGGTTGCCGGCCTTGAGCCGCATTATATAATAGAAGTCAATACTAAACGGTTCGACAAGCTGCCGCCGCGGGAGAAGATCAAAACGCTCATCCATGAACTCATGCATATACCGAAAACCTTCTCCGGCGCCCTGCTTTCGCACCGCGGTCCGCACCACCGCATAAATGACCGCGAGGTTGAGAAGGTTTTAAGAGCTTTGGAAGATAGATGAAGTTAGGCTGGTTGGTGAACAGCATTTTTACTTGTGTAAACATTTACAGCACCTCTATTTTGATTTCTTTTCTTATCAAATCTTCGATCGTACCATTCTTCAAAAGATTTACCATATGACATATCTCCGGCTTTATCCACAGAGGCGCCCCCCAAAATTCCCACGCCAACAGGTGCTGTCGGTGGAATAGCAGTTAAGACAGAACCCAAACCCAACATGGCGTACGTGAACCAATTGCCATATCTTCGTAGGTTGTGTACTACAGTTTCATCTTTTTTGTAAAATTGAAATTTTTCTGCCATAAATCGTTTTATAACAATACATTAAATTATCCACGCGATACCCAATAATGCTATTGCAGCAATTCCTAAATACTTTGCTCCTTGTGCTAATTTTTCTTTCCAGCCACCTTTTTCTGCCATATCTATTATTCGCAATATATTATATAAACTGAATGTTAAAAACGTGTAATAACGGCTTTGTGAAGATAAAAATTACTTCTTTTTTACGATAAAAAACTCCTCTTTCGGGGATTTTTCCTGGACCGGAAGAATAAAATTCTCAACGTCATTCTTCTGCGAAAGATGCGACTTAATTGCTTGTATTTTCTTATCCCAATAATCCTTTACATTAACCACCTCGTTCACTTCCGACTTTTTGTAACCCGGCGGAAAATATATAAAATAATCAGGCAGTGTAGAAGCCACTTTTCTCTGCTTATCGCTCATACAGGCATACATAAGAGTTTTAATATAAGGAAGATGGTTGAATAAGTAAGTAGTGACCATTGAAACCACAATATGATCTATGTGGCCGGTTATTCCGCGAGGCTCGAAGGTTATCAGGGTGTCCGGCTTAATTTCTTCCAGCTTATTTTGAACTTTCCTGGCGATTTTATGATACAGATTGTTTGAAAGCGAACCGTCGCCGAAGCCGATATAGGTTACATGTTTAACGCCCAGTAATTGTGCCGAAGCCCTCAGCTCATCTTCGCGGACAAGCATAAGCAGATCGTCTTTTTTTTCGAAATGATTCTCCCCTGCGTCGCCGTTTGTTACACAAATTATGTAAACGTCTCGATCCGCAGACAGTTTGGCGAGAGTCCCGGCCATGGCAGTTTCATCGTCCGGATGCGCAATAATGGCAACAACAGGTTTCATAGGCTTATTCTATCATACTCAAATACCGAAGAAGAAGATAGCAACCGCGGCAACGGTAAGTACAGCTCCGCCTACGATAAGCGCCGGAACCATCGGAGATGATCCTGGTGTTGTCGACGGCTTGCTGGTCGGCGCAGCTGATATGCTTGGCAATGGAACTGTCTGGATGCTCTGTGACAATTCCGGACTGGTTACCGCACATGAGTTTAACAGTCTCACCTTGAGATTTATGACTTCTGTATTCCTATTTTTGATGGTGACAAAATGATCATCATTCTGCGAAGAATCGCTTGGCGCCCATGTGGTTCCTCCATCGGTGCTTACCTGTACCACAAGTCCAGACTGGGTGATCTGTTTAAGATGTAATGATATGTTCTCAATGATATTCACCCCGTCATATGATATTACAGCTCGTTCATACCGATCCCCTTCCCGCCACTCAAGCTGCTCTATCGCCGGACATGGCGATGGCGTCGGTGATGGAAATACCGGTGTATCGGTTGGTGCCGGTACTGTTGGTGTGAGATTTGCGCCCCCCGGTGTTGCAGTAGGACGAGGAACAGACATTGTCGGGACGCTTGATGGAAAGAATAACCACCATA
>CAZBEF010000002.1:10511-160074 GCA_964490875.1 uncultured Gammaproteobacteria bacterium | reverse complement strand
AGTCTGAATCTTTTAATTCACAGGTTTGGATGACAAGGTCAACTGAGTCGAGTTGAATGGAATCAACGGGTTCTGTAATTTCAAAAGTAAGTAATTCATATCCTTGGAAGGTGAAGGTTTTGAGGTTTGGTTCGAATTGGAGCTGATAGTTTATGGGTTTCATACAATTTAAAAATTATTTAATTGGCAGGGACCGTCGCTCGTATTTTCCCATCAGTGCTCATTTGAGATGTGTTTCTATAGTTGGCAGCCTGAAACGGTAATGTCTCGTGTTCTTCCTAAGTTGGTTTGCAACCTTAACGGTCATTGCGCGCTGATGGGATCCCTATACTCGCGCCACCTGCCACTTAATATCTCATTTTATAAATTCTTACTTCGATTGTTGGCGGGAAATTTTTTTTGTCGAGCCGGTGGTAATGAGTGTCGAGATATTGTATCAGATCCTGTTCGTATCCTTGGTCGTACGAAAGAACCACAAATAGTCTATCATATTCACCCTCGTAAGACTTCAGCTGCTGTGTTATTTTTGTAGGATCATATGCTGGTATACCTTCTCCTTCTTCATTAAATCTGTCCCACGCGGGAATGGTTGTTATGCGTGCCGCGCCGTTGTAATAGTATTCAATAGGATACACGGTGAACGGAGCCGAGACAGCAATTAAGTCCTGCGGATGAACTGTCGTATTCAGATACGCTACCACATCCTGATAGTCTTCTTTTACCGGCGTAGCGGAAGAACTATTCTGATACACAAGAAACAAAATCATCACGGCAAGCAGCGCCATAGGCACCAATGAAGTGAGCGATTTGCTGGCATTTATAATAAGCCAGGCCAGAATAAGAAACATTGTTGGAGTTACAAAAATAAGATACCGGGGAAGAAAAATCGGCCGGAAATAAGAAATGACAAACACCAGAATCACCGGCACAAATGTGGTAATAAGAAAATATTCAATATTTCGAATCTGAATCTTACGTTTTTGTGTAAAGACTACAAAAAATAGAACAATCAGAAGCGGCCACATGGAAATAAGTACTGTCTGGATATTGTATTTCTGAAATCCGAAGACAAAATTTATCAGTGTCTGAAATATATTGTAAGTGGTGGGTTTAGCAAGTAATGGCTGGGTATTGGTAATTTTACCTTGAATTAAGACGTATATTATCCACGGAACGAAGAATAGGAAAGAAGTAAATAAAAGCGCAAAATATGTTTTGGTAAATCTGGATTTCTTGATATAGAGTCTCTCATATAAGACATAAATAGCTTGGCTGGCAAGAAGAAATATAAAGAAATAATGGGTGTAAAGTCCGGCAATGGCACTTAATACATACTCCGTTTTCCCCCGTTCTCCATCGGTGTTATAGGTCCGCAAAAAAAGAAAATGATTAATTATCGTAACAAATATCAGTAATGTATACATCCGCGCTTCCATGGTAAACCACATAATGAATGGAGAAAGCATAATGAGGATAATGGTGAGGAAGGCGATGTTTTTGTTGCTTGATGCTTTTGCGACGATGTAAATAAATGGCAGTGAGAGAATAAAAAAAATGAGCGAAAGGGTTCGGATGGCAAGTACGTTAGTGCCGAATATTTGAATCCAGAAGTGGAGCAAGAGGAAATAAAGCGGCACGTGAACATCACCAGCATTGTATTTTAGGAGTGTTCCGAGAGGTCTGGTTGCAAGGTTGATGGATTGGGATTCGTCGAGGCGGATGGACTGGTGGTATAGCAGGTAGAGGTTTGCTGCCATAATTATTGCGGTGATGAAAAAGATAAGTGTCCAGCGTATGCGCATAGGTTGAAAACGTCATCCTGAGCGATTAGCGAAGGATCCCGTTAATACAGACCCAAGGTTATAGCACACGTAAGATTACAACCTTCGGATTACTGGTAATGGGATTGCCACGCTTCAACACTCATCGCTCGCAATGACGGTGAATTTTAAACTGATATATTTTTTTTAGAATCTAATTCCGGTATTTGTGAAATTTCTGGTGATCCGAATAGTGAAGACCAGCGGTAGGAGGCGGCAATGAATGGGAGGAACATGCTTACATTGAAAGCGCCCCAGGCAACGTTGGTGAGTACAGCGGGATTGAAACCTTCGCGATAGATCCCCACTATCGAGGCTGCAATCACTAAAATCGCATAGATAATATGCGGATAAGCCAGTGAAATAAAGTTGCCTTGTTGGGCTTTTTTTGGAGTTACGTTGAAGGCGGTTTTTTTACCTAGAATTACAGAAAATAATGCTGTGAGTTGTAATGTCCAAATCGATTGGGAGAATGATATCGCTCTAAAACTCAATGACCCTTCGGATATACGGTAGAGTGTATAGAGCGACGATAATATAAACGGAATGAAAAAGATGGCGAACGATGTGGTGCTTGTGGTAACGGCCTGGATTCCGGTAAAAAGAAATACAAGCGGAATGATCATGTCGATCACAACTATTACACCGTTGAAATAATATAATGCCGATGAAAGATACTGAACCCTCTGCCCCCATGTAAGTCCTCGTTTAAAAAACGGATTATGTTTGAATAAAATCTCAAGCGATCCGCGGGCCCACCGTAGTTGCTGTTTGTAATAGGAAAGTAAATCTTCTGGCGCCAGGCCTTCCGCAAGTACATTCGGCACATATATCGAAGTCCATTTCTTCTGATGAATAAACAGTGATGTCAGAAAATCTTCGGCAATGTTGTCTTCACACATTCCCCCGACTTCTTCTAGCGCTTGCCTTCTTACGACAAAATTCGTGCCGCAGATAAAAGAAGAATTATGCTGGTCTTTTCCTTCCATAATGGGGCCAAAAAAGAATTCCTGCTGCTCCCACGCGCTGCCGGTGATAATATTCCTACGATAATTTTTGTAATACTGCGGCGATTGTACAAACCCCACATTCGAATCCTGAAACAGATGGATTGTCTGTTCAATAAAATCTTTATGCGGTTCCATGTCGGCGTCGAATATCGCGACAAATTCTCCCGATGTATGTTTCAACGCATTGTTTATATTTCCTGCTTTTGCCCCCCCGCCAATCTTTCGCGTGATGCAGTGTATATGTAATTCTTCCGCCAGTTTTTCATACGCCAGCCAATTATTATTTTTAGCAACGAATCCGTCATTCAAAATATAAACTTTATGATTCTTATATGTGATATTTTTTGCCGCTAAAGCAGTCTTTCTTACAATATCCACCGGTTCATTTACGACGGTGATAAAAATATCTATTGTCGGACTATATGCCAGATTCATAGATGCTGTTGAAGATTTTTTATGCGGCCAAATAGTATGCCAGAACGTGAAAGCCATAATGACGTGATAGAGTTCGCCAAAAAACAAAAGTCCGTATAAATACCGATTACCGACATGCGCTGGGAAAAACCACCAGGAAAAATAAATTATTGCTATGACCATGTTCAGCAATAACAGCGATCTGTGTGTGGTGCCGGTATGAATAATAGGAGTGCTCATATTAATACTTTCTAATTTGCCCGTTATAAAGTGCTAATCCAAACCAGAGCCAGTTTTGTTCGTAGTACGGCAAGCGATTGTCGAAGGAGTCGTCGGCATTGGAGTAGAGTTTGATTATTTTATTTTCGTATATATCTTTCGCCAGTTTTTCATCGACAATCTGAAAATATCCGATACTAGTTGAATACATGACCGGATTTTCTATTTCACTTAATGGTTTGCCATCATGAGAATATGTTCCCGCCAGTTTTTGTTTTGCAGTGTATTCATTTCTTAAGAAGTTATACGCGTTTTCCAGATACTGTTTGGCCCTTGCGTCTTTGTTCCATTGATAATCGACCGTTATTCTCCATGGCGTACGTACAGCGTCGAATGAATAGTCGGTAGACGCATTCGGGATTGAGGCGGCGCGGAGTTCGCCGGTTTGTTTATCAACTGCCACCCAATTCGGCGGCAATCCAACTGCTTTTTCTTTGTCGAGCTTTTCAGTTCCCGATAGATGAAGCAGTTCGTAGGCCGGATCGAGTAAGCTGTTCCAGTCATTTTTTTTATCTACTTCAGCAAATATCCGCCATGCATAGGGTGAAAAGTAAGAAGGATTAATTATGAGTTCATTTCCCCGATCGGCCCAGTTACCAGCAGTTAGGTATCTTTTTCCGTTCGCTTCTGCCGTCTCGAGTTTCCACATGTCGCTTAAAATTACTTTTGCAGATACTATGTATTCATCTTTTTTCCAGCGTCTATTGGCCAAGATAAGGGCAAGAGCTATATCAGAATCTGCGTCACTTGCAGCATTCTCTCCCCCATCGGGCAGAAATCCATAATTTGTTCCGTTGATTTTTCCCCATCGCCATCCGAATAAGTTGTCCTGTTTTCGTTTTAAGTTTGTTTTGGTGAATTTCCACACAGTATCAAATGTTTTTTTGTCGTCGCTCCATACGGCGCGCAGCATTGCATAGCTTTGGCCTTCAGAGGTCGTGATGTTATTTGCCGAAAAGTCTATAACACGTCCGTCTTTATTTATGAATTTTTGGCGGTATTTTTCCCAGGTCGAGGTTAGGAGTGTATATGGCGAAAATGTTCTGTTTATTTTGCTGTAGCGGCTGTTCATGTAAAAGACAAGAAAAATGAGTAATAAACTTATGCCGATTAGAATTATTCCGATTATTTTTTTCATATAAAAAATTTGACAGATTACGTCGCTTGATACCGCATTTATCGCTCCCGTGGGCGTGCTCCCGCGTCAAACGCGGTCCGCACCTCCCAAGGTCGCTCTAAATGGGTATCTGCGCTCCTCTCTGCCGCCTACCAAATTAAAATTTGTATGTAATAGATTAATTAATCAATAACTGATAAATTATTTGAGTTTGTGGTAAATAATCCCATTAACTTGTTTTTGCCACTTTTGTAGAATCCTTGTATCTGAGTCGGAAATAATAGGTATATTCCCGAAATCATTCCGAATGCCGCGAATGCCATGAGGCCGTACGAGGTTGGTCTGGTTATTTGGTTTTCTTTATAAAAATCTTCCTGCGGCCGCTGAAGCAAAAAGCTTAAGGGCGGAACAACAACATTTTTGAATATTTGCTCGGCTGCTTTTTTTACCGGCGGATCTGTATTTCCGATTTCAGTTGGCAGTGGTGCGGTTGTCGGTGATGGTGTAGTAGTTGGTGTTTCTGCTGGTGAAGATGGTTCCGGAGTTGGGCTCGGAATTACTACATCAGTCCCTCCTGCATTTTCTGAAGGTTTTTGTGTCGGGCTGAGTGAAGGTGAAGCAACTTTTGTGGGTGATAATACTGCCGTCGGGTTTACGGTAACGCTTACTCCTGCAGTAACTGAAAGTACAGGTTTGTCGGTCGGACTAGGCGCTTGTGATGGTTGCGGCGATGTTGATACTGCAGCCGTGGGTGAAGGCTGGCCGGATGGAACCTGTGAGGGTTGCGGCGATGGGGTTGTTTCCGCATGAGCGGGAGTGGTAGTTGGACTGGTGAGTTGAGCTAAGTTCACACCAATATCAAGTGCCTTAATAGGCAGAATTCTCCCTACAAAGAGCAGAATAATAATATAAATAGGAAAAGATTTAAGGTATTTCATCTTCCTATAATATACAATTCGGTTCAGGAATCAGTTATAAGTGCGTTAAAAATATGTAAGAGTGATTTTTATATTTGGTAAGATTTAAGATATGAAAATGTATGACGTGCAGTAGCCGATGCCGGACCATCTGAAAATCCGTTGTAAATTTGATATTATAATTAAATGAAAGCACCAAATTTTTCTCTTCCGGACCAGGATGGAACACTGCATACTCTTGCCGATTATAAAGGAAAATGGGTAGTTTTATATTTTTATCCAAAAGATGATACTCCTGGTTGTACAAAAGAAGCATGTACATTCCGCGATCTTACCGATGTATTTGCAAAAAAGAATGCAGTTATATTCGGTGTTTCAAAAGACAGCGTGGCTTCACATAAAAAGTTTTCGAAGAAGTTTTCGCTTCCTTTTCCATTATTAAGCGATCCTTCGGCAGAAACTATCAAGGCATACGGTGCCTGGGGGAAGAAAAAATTTTTAGGCCGTGAATTTGAAGGAATTCTGCGAAATACATATCTTATTAATCCCCAAGGTGAAATCGAAAAATCGTACGAAAAAGTTGATCCGGTGAAACATGTAAATGAAATTCTCGCTGAAATATCCTCTTAAATGCGCTCAAAAAGGCAATCTTCATCTACTTAAAAAAATCCGTATTTAACAATCCAAATCTATAAAATTGTTGCAGATAGTCCGTTGAGATATTTTCGAGGTGCTATTACAGTGGTGGTATGATTACCAAAATTTTAAAATTTTTCGCGTGTTCTATTTTCATCTTTATAATATGTACAAAGTCTGTTTCTGCCCAAACAGATTCATTTCTTATTACAAATGGATTCTCCGTCCCCTTTCCCGATTTTACCAACGGACGGGTTTTCTTCTATACGAATCTAGGTATAAATTTTAAATCGGGCAAAGTTGTGCTGAGTAGTACACCAGACGGAACTGGGAACATAAGCATTGGTGATTCGCTTGATATTACTATGCAGTATCCGCATCAGGGATATCAGCGGATTTACGGATACAGTAATAACTGTCTTTCATTTCAAAATAGTCTGCCTCCCCAGGATGTTACGAATTTATTCAACGCAAATCTAAATAATGGGTTAAATGTTATGCTGGTTCGGCTGCAGCACTGGTGTTTCCGTGCGAAAACCATATCACCATTATATTTTGTCCACACATACCAAACGGCTACTCCAACACCTACTCCGACCGCAACTCCTACGCCTACACCAAAACCTTTTTTGGATCTGCCGTGGGATTATAAGAGTAAAGGGATGACTTTTAACGAAGCCGCTCTTTCGATGAGTTCGTATTTTGATCATGAGTATCCGTTGTTGAGTGGAGGTTTAGCAGAGCCCAATGAAGGTTTAAATACATTAATCTCATATAGAGATAGTCAGCGAGTCAATAATTTGTCATATTCAGGTCATGATGGTTATGATTATGCATATCGGGCAAATGTCAAATTGGGCGATTCGGTACTCGCTGCTGCGGATGGTACAGCAAAATATGTGAATACCTGCAGTGCTTGCGGCAATATGATAGTGATAGATCACGGTAATGGATACCAAACACGGTATATGCATATGCAATATGACGGTTTAATTTCTACTGATTCAGCAAAAATAGTTTATGTAAAAGCCGGCGAGCAAATCGGCAAGGTAGGATATTCAGGAAGAGTGTTCCCTGCCGGTGAAGCAGGTTCACATATCCATTTCGGTGTTTTTCAGGATGTGAATAAAGACGGCAATTTTGAAGATAATATTCCAGACGGAGCATCTGATCCATTTGGATGGAATTCCAAAGATCCCGACCCATGGGAGCACTATACATTTGATTATTTCGGTGTGCAGAAAAAAGGAAATAAAAGTTATTATTTATGGAAAGATATTCTTCAGAATAAAGAAGAAAACGTTTCATCGGCAGGAAATAAAATTACTATCCATAACGCATCCTTAGATTTTCCAACTAATTTTACTTCTGAACCAATTAATGTCCATGCAAGTCTGACGCCTGTTTTTGACTCTAACCCCGACCTCACTTCAATCGGTGTGGGCTACTTAGTTGAGGCATTTGATTCGTTTGGCAATGGTATTCATACCTTCCTTAATTCGTTCAACGTAAGCATTAATTTTTCCACCTACGACGTATCAAAAATTGATATCGACAGCCTCTCTATTTATTCAAGCCCCGACGGAGAAACATGGACCAAAGAACCTACTGTAATAGACATGACTACTAAAACAGCTACAACGACAGTGAATCATCTCACTCAGTTTGCTTTAATGGGAAAACGGCTCGATACTACGGCGCCTGTCACATCTGTGCTCTTTGAAGGAGATGAGGGTAAAAAAAATAATTTTCGATCAGATGTTACTGTATCGTTAGCTCCTACCGATAACGAAGGCGGACTGGGAGTGGATTATTCAGCAATAACTATTAAAGGTCCGGATATTGAAAAAGAATGGGATGTTTATAAAGGTCCATTATTCTTTTCCTCCGAAGGGAGTTATACCGTGCAGTATTATTCTGTAGATAAAGACGGCAATACTGAAGAAGTAAAAACGGCAGAGTTTTCCATAGACAAAACTCCGCCCGAAGCAGAAATAGTTTACGATCTTCAAACACAAGATGCAATAATTATTGGTCATGATGGCATCAATGGAGCTGCAGTTTCAGAAATCAGTCTCGGGAAAAATAAGGAGAAGGTAGTTATTGCTGACGATGCCGGCAATACATTAACAATACTCGATAAAGACCATGAAAAAGGAAAAAAAGCAGTCTTGAACATTTACAGCCTGCAATACAATGAGTCTGATCCGTTTAATCTAGATGAAAATAAAATTTCCTTTACTTCTTCAAATGACAAAGATGATACACTGAAATCATTAACACAGGTGTATCAAGTTCAAGGAGTCGAAAAAGTGAAACTCGATTATAATGCCAAGACAAATAAAACAAAAGTTATATGGAAAGTAAAAGGTCTGGATAAGGAAAAAGAACAGATAGATGGAATAAAGATTTTAAAACTTATTACCAATAATGGTGTTATTAATTATCAATATTAAGTATGAAAAAAAAGAAGCTAAACAAAAATAACAATTTAATTCATATATCCTTATTTGTTTTAATAGCTTTTTTTCTTTTATTTAGTTTTGTCCTGAAAAATTCTACTACTCAATCTAAACAACCTCATACAGAGACTTCAATGATATCTGAAAAAGAATATCAGTCGAGCTTTTTAAAACTAAATTTTAAATATCCAGCAGACTTTCAGCTAAAAGAAATAGATACATCTATTTATTTGGAAGGAAAGAGAGGTTTAATCAGAATTGATAGTACAGGTACGAATTTTGATACGTTAGTAGGTCATCTCAAGGGACTTGAAGTTATGAACAAAGTAAATATTATTGATCGAAGAAATGTTCGAATTAATAATCTTGATGGAATTAGCGCAGTTATCAAGAATCCGTTAAGTCATGCGCCAGATACATATTCATATTTCTTTTATCCCACAGAATGGACAGTTTATTCTATTTCAACCGATTCACAAGAATTAAGAAATGATGTCGATACCATCGCTCAAACATTTGTTTATACTCCATAAAAAAAATTCGCAAAAAAAGGTTACAAAACTTCAGATAAAAAAGAAGTTGAGGTTGCAATGCGCAAAAAGTGTGTGTTAGAATGAATGACCTTCACAATTTATTATGAAATTCATACGAAATTCACATAAAAATAGTTTTGCCAGTTTTCTCATTTACTTCGGCTAGAGCAATGTAATGCTGCATTCCGCGCAGAAACTTCGGAATGATTTGTTTACATCTTTAGCAACGTTCTCTTGTTCCTAATTGTAAGTTACATTCTACAATCATGAAGTACACACTATTTGTGTTTTCGCTGTTCGTGTTTTTGTTTTTATTATTTGCACTTTTCCCTGTTCATGCACAGACAGTCGGCAGTGGTTATTGGCATACCAGCGGTAACAAAATTCTCGATTCAAATAACCAGCAAGTCCGTATTTCCGGCGTGAACTGGTTTGGACTAGAAACGGAATCATTTGCTCCACATGGATTGTGGGTGCGCGGGTATAAAGAAATGATGGATCAAATGAAACAGCTTGGGTTCAACACCATACGCCTACCCTACTCCAATGATATTTTTAACACCGCCAATAAACCAACCGGTATAGATTATGGCAAGAATCCGGACCTTCAAAACCTATCGGGAATCCAGGTAATGGATAAAGTTGTCGAGTATGCCAATAAAATCGGCATGCGGATTATCCTGGATCGTCATCGACCCGACAAGAACGGCCAGTCGGAACTTTGGTATACCGGTTCTGTTTCTGAATCGAAATGGATTGAAGATTGGAAAAGCTTAGCCAGAAGATATAAAGGCAACACAGCAGTGATTGCAGTTGATCTACATAATGAACCACACGGATCAGCATGCTGGGGCTGCGGCGACACTGGCAGAGATTGGAAATTAGCTGCAGAACGCGCGGGCAACGCAGTACTTTCGGAGAATAATAATCTGCTTATTATTGTTGAAGGAATTCAGACATACGGCCCGCACTGGTATTGGTGGGGTGGAAATTTAGAAGGTGTTAAAAGCGCTCAAGTACAACTGCAGGTGCCGAATAGGTTAGTTTATTCAACACATGATTATCCCCAATCAGTTTGGAATCAATCATGGTTTAATGAATCCAATTACCCAAATAATCTGCCCGGAGTCTGGGATATGATTTGGGGGTATATTCATAAAAACAATAGTGCTCCAGTAATTGTCGGAGAGTTTGGTTCAAAATTAGAAACTCAAAAAGACATGCAATGGTATGACACACTTACCTCTTATATAAAAAGTAATAATTTGTCATGGACCTACTGGTCTTGGAATCCAAACTCAGGCGATACCGGCGGTATTCTTGCTGACGATTGGAAGACAGTGAATAGTAATAAGGTAAATAAACTGGCAGCAATCCAATTCCCGCTTGATGCAGCTGCAGCTGTAATAACTTCTCCAACCAATATTCCTGTTCCGCAGGCAACAGCAACTCCAACTATCAACCCGGCTGCGCCAACGCCTACTAAGGCAACCGTTACCCCTACTGCGGCAGCTACTGCATCACCTACTTTGGCGGCATCAAAAACCTTAAGTTGTAAGGTAAGTTATTCGGTCACTCAAACGTGGAATAATAATGGATTCACCGCGGAGGTAAAGATCCAAAATACCGGAAATCAGCCAATTCAAGGCTGGAAACTGGCCTGGACTTTTGCGGGTAATCAGCAGGTAAAAAGTTTGTGGAACGGCACCGGCAGCCAGTCTGGTAATTCTATGATAGTATCAAATGCAGACTGGAATAAAGAGATTCAGCCGAATAATTCTGTCTCATTCGGTTTTGTCGGTTCGTATTCTGGAGCAAACTCAAATCCTTCTTCGTTTAAGCTGAATGACGTACAGTGTCAATAATAGTAAATTTGTAGGGAGCGGTTTTAAACCGTTCCCTGCTTATTTCAAAAAAGATTTTCTCCAGATTTCAAAATCAACAATATCTACAGAACCGCTGGCGTTAAAGTCGGCGGTTTTTGTATTTAATGTCTGAGTAAATTCTTTTCTCCAGATTTCGAAATCAGTTAGATTCATTATCCCGCTGCAGTCGGCGTCTCCCTGCGGTTTTAACGCACATGCACCCGATGTTGGTGAAATAGAAGGTGGAATGGTGGGAGAAACACTGGCGATAATTCCTCCGTTTGCGAGAATTTCTTCATCCGTCATTGGTGTAATATTGATCTGCCAGACACTATTCATTTTTTTGATTACTGCATTGGCATAAACTCCGCTCATTACGGTACCGACATGAATTGTGTCTCCCAGAATAGCATGATGCGGCTCATCACCGGAGGTAAAGAGTATTTTTTCGGCGCCAACCGGTACATATCCGAGCGGAACATATTGATTCAGAATCTGTTGAAATTCAATGTCCAAATTAAAAACAGCAATTTGTTTCCCGGCAGCTAAACTAACAATGCCATCGTTTACTTTTTTTACGGCATCGGTAACTTTTTGGCGTTTAATGGGATCGGGAAAACTTTGCACTACTGCGGCATTATTTTCGGGATTGGGAATAGTGGCAATCATCATTTTTGCTTTACCCGAAGCGGTTATTGTAGATATTGCAGTTTCAATGTTCGAAAGCATTTTTTGAATTTTACTGTCCAGAACGGAGCCGCTGAGTGTTCCGTTATAAATAGGCGCATATCCATCTGTATTGTTATATTGGGCAAAGTCGTTATACCCCACTGCCATATACACATATTGAACCGATCCATTCTGGACTAATGCCGCAAGCTGTGTATGCTGTCCATCGGTAATCAGACTCGATGTTGTTGCTCCTGATCGTGCAAAATTATACTGATATCCCGATCTTCTCACTCCGCCCCACGTACCCCATGGACCAAAATTCATACTACGGCTTTTTACAAGCTGCTCCAGCCAGTTGAAGGTGACTGCCGAGTATGCTCCCCCGCGGTTATCATCGGCGCGGAATTCATCGGTGTTGCTGTCGCCCATTGCGCCAAATCCTCCGTTTATCTGCGCAAATGCTTGTGGCGCATGTAATATCACTAGGCAGACAAAAAATATTAGGAATATCCCGATTCTTTTTATCAATTGCATATGTTCATTATAGTAAGCTATTCTTCTATTTCCAGACTCTTCCATAAAACGCGGCTCGCAAAGCTGCGGTACGGACTCCATTTTTTTACGATGGATTCAATTCGTTTTTTTGAAGGTTCGCGTTTGAATCCATACATCTTTTTGAGTCCATTTCGTAATCCTAAATCGCCGTGCGAAAAAACGTCGCCTCTTCCCAATGAAAATATCAGAAACATTTCGGCAGTCCAGCGGCCAATTCCTTTTACCTGTGTGAGTGCCGAAATTATGGCTTCATCATCGAGTTCAGGCAATTTTGCCAAATCCAATCTGCCTTCAATAACATGCTGCGCTAGGTTTTTGACATAATTTGCTTTTGCATTCGAAAGTCCGGCGGCGCGGAGTTTTTCGTGAGGAATTTTTAGAAGTTCTTCGGGGTTGATATGTTTATTTTTGAAAAGTGATTCGAACCGGGTGAAAATGGTTGCGGCTGCTTTTCCAGAAAGCTGCTGGCTTACTATGTCGTCGCAGAGCCGAGCAAAGAATTTGTCGGAGGTAAGAGGTGTGAATGGCTCCAGTTTTTCGATTTTGTGAATCCATTCGTGGAGTATTGGATCGTTTTCTTTGAAATGGCGGATGATACTGTCGTTCATAAATTAATTATATAAAAAAAGGATCGCGAAGAATACTCGCGGGGAGCAGGCTCATTGTCCCGCGTCTCCGACGGGACTTGAGACGTGCGCACACGCGACGTATTCAAGCGATCCTTTAACATAAATTTTTTAGTTTTCTGCCTTTTTATTGACTATAGCTTCAGCAAGCTTTGTCAGTTTTTCGTCGGTGGCCTTTTCTTCTTCAAGCGTTTTTGCTAGCATTTCTGCCGCATTCTCCATCCCCAGCTGCTTAGCATGTGCCGCTGCAGATCCGTACCCGGCTATTTCATAATGTTCTACTCGCTGGGCAGCAATGATCAACCCTGCATCTAACACTTCCGGCTCTGCCTTCATCTTCATGAGTTCTTTGCCTTCATCGATAACACCTTTCATACCTTTGCAGGTAACATTCTCCAGTTTTATACCTTCTGCATCACACAATTCTTCCAAGCGTTTTTTCTGCTCTTCTGTCTCTTTCAAATGCATTTCAAACCCTTCTTTCAGTTTTGGGTCGGAGGTAACTTTTATCATTTCGGGAAGCGCCACTAAAATCTGTTTTTCGGCACTGTATAAATCTGCAAGTTCGTGGGTAAACAAGTCCTGCAGCGTTGTCATGGAATTACTCATATGTATATTAAGTAAATTTTTAATATGCCGAGTATACAGTTTGTTGTGGAGGTTAGAATGAAAGCCTCGTAATAGGTAAGTAAGAACAAAACTCCGCTTTACATTGAGAATATGTATGATATACTTATATTCAGAACTTATAGACCTGCTTAAATTTGTTTAGTAACGTTAGTTTCTGCACGAATCTACGGACGAACATATTTTTTCAAAATTACGATGGTTATGAACAACATGTTTTTTGAGGGCCTATCGTAAGGAAAGCTGCGTACATACATACTGTTTTGCGCGTGTAATCTAAAGAAAGAATTTGAGCAGATCTATAGGTTTTATTTAGTATAATGAAAATATATGGATCTAGCATCAGTGTTTTACTTAATGGCAATTATATTTATGTCTCTTCTTATTGTTGGAGCCGTGGCGCTTATTGCCCTGATAATTTTTGTTGCCGTAAAGGTTGTCGAGCTTAAGAAATTTGTTGAAAAGAAAGCCGAAGAAGTTGCTGCTCCATTTCGGAAAGGCTCCGATTTTATCGATAATCTGCGCGAGATTCTTTAATTTAATATAATTCCGGATTGATAAACGGAATAAGAGCGAAGATAACTGCTTGTTTATAGTATTCTGTCCGGTCAATCACATTTTTTGTAAGTACACCCACTGTTCCCATTTTTTGCTTCGTATTATTCTGACCAAACACAATGTCATCGGCCTGCCCGAGTTCTGTACCTTTCAGAATTAAATCGGATAATTTTTTTGGAAGAAAAAAGGTGCCGGTGCGGCCCGTCCCTGTCTTTCCATCTTTTCTTTGAATGAATATCCATGCAAACGACTCCATAACTTCTTTTTTTAACTCCACTCCCCCTTCCATGCCTATGTAGAATTCGGCGCCGGGAATTTGTTTTATTGCGTTGGCGACTCTGTTTTTTGCGCCCTGCAAAGTTTCTTCTTCCGAAATTGGCTGTTCGCGTACGCCGGATGGAACAGAAATTTCCTGGAAATCGAAAAGGGTTTCTGGGAAAATTAGAGCAAAGGCTTTTTTAGCAGCGTTTCGTTTAACAGGGTTGGTAGAAGTTATGACAACACGCATAAAATTATTGTATCAGATAAATTGTCATGCCGAACACCCAGCTAATCGCTGAGTGCTATAGCTTGTTTCGGCATCCCAAGAAGTTCATCTTTGAGTTAAGGGATCCCGACCTTCGTCGGGATGACACAACTTTACTGTCCCAATTACTGCCTTGTGATCGCTTATTCCATCGAATATATTGACATCAGACACCATATAATCTTTTGAACTGAACATGCCGTCTACGACATACCGCAAGCTTTTCACTTTGTGCAGGTTTTCGTCAAGAGTCGTTATCACATTACTCGGAATATTATCTTTGTACATCTTGGCAAGTTCGTCCCACAGGCCCAATCCGCGCGGCATGTTAAAGTCGCCGCACAATACAAATTCTCCATGCTTTTCAAGAAGTTTTGTCATCGCTCCAAAATCTCTGCGCTGGGTATCATTCGGCATGCCGTCTTTTGTCCAGGTAAAGTGAGTATTGATTATTTTGAAGGGTGTATCGTCTTTTACTATTTCAATAGTCATAAGGAGTCTATTGAGATTGAATTCAAGATTACCGGTAAAAACTGGGATATCTCCTTCTGCTTTTGCATAATATTCTTTTGTAATCGCTGTCGGTTTCATCCGTGTTAAAGTAAGAAGGCCTTTAAAATCTTTTGGTTCTTTATATGCAAGCGTCGGTTCGTATTCGCCAAACATCTGCAGTTCTTTTTTGAGAAGCTCTACATTAGACTGCAGAACTTCCTGAAGACACACCACATGCGCGTTTTCTTTCTGCAGAAATGGAATAACGCGGTCCAAATGCCTGTCTCCTTCTATATTCAGAGTAATGAGTTTAATTGAGGTGTCCATCTTATTATTATATCAAGATACACGTCATTGCGAGCGTAGCGAAGCAATCCCATTAATACAGACCCATGGTTAAAGCACTCGTGAGATTACAACCTTAGGATTATTGGTAATGGGATTGCCACGTCGTTCGTTCCTCACTCCTCGCAATGACGTTGGTTTTTATTTCGGAGCGGGTTTATCTTTCAGAAGTCTCTGAAGTGTTTTTTCGGCTGAACCAATGGAAAAACCGAAATTAAAGAGCGCATACGCAAAAAACATATACGCGAGAATCCAAATTGAGTCGGTAAGGCTTCTATAAAATGAACCTTGCTCATGGTATACCTTCGTAAAAACCGCAAATAAAATATCAGATGTTAATGTTAGAAAAAAACTGACAAATAATGTCATCCAAATTCGTGAAAGTTCGCCGCCCTTAAATTCCCACGCCAGAATAAGCAACAGCATAGAAGCCACAATAAGCACCAAATCTGCAATGCCGTAACTGATGGCTATACTATTGGTAAGAAGCACTTCGTCGGGTTTATACGCCAAGTAAACGCCGAAATATAAAACAATTCCGATCAGTAGTAATGAAGACATTATAATCATGAATATAAGGCTTTTGCTCAATGTTTTCCAGTTTACTCTGCTGAGCCACAGTTCTCGTATGAGAGCTAAGAAAAACAACGGGTATGCCATAAGATAGCATATGTCTGCAAGCGATGGAAAGGGATCGATTTTCAGATAATATTCATAATAGGTCCAGATAGATTCACCCACAAGCCAGCAGAACATTCCGCCGGTAAGAAGCAATAATGTATTGGCTTTTGTGCCCTGAGTTCCATATTTATACAACGAATACGCTCCGCCCGCGACCGCAAGTATAAGCGAGGATAGAACAAAAACATATTGCAGCAGTATCTTTGTCTCTCCTGCCGGAAGTATCCAATACGTTGTCCATGCGGCTATACAAAAACCAATAAATCCTATTATTCTTATGTTTTTATTCATAGCTTATAGATGTTTTAGAATTTTTTGAAAGAATTTTATCTATTTCTTCTTTTGCTTTTGGTTGTCCAATATGATCAAGGAGCAGTAAATAGGCGTTGTGTAAATAAACAGGTAGAATTTCGTCGCCATACCCGTCTTCGAAAATGATACCGAGATGCTCACCTAAATAATGTGAGAGTAGGTTAACGGTATCTTTGCGTATTTCATAACTATTGTCCATAGTACTATCTTCATTGTAGCAGAACTGTAGTTTTTTCAACTAATTTTTCGCGGTAGTCTTGTTTCTATTTTTATGAAGAACTTTTCTCGGCCTAGATCCTTCTGCAGCTGCAATATATCCTAACTCTTCGAGTTCATCCAGAATTACAGCAGCGCGTGCATAGCCAATTTTTAGTTTTCGCTGAAGCATAGCCGCACTAATCGTATCCGAATTTTTGACAATTTTTACTGCCTCAACAATCTGAGACTGATTGGACGAAGGTTTATTTACAGTTGGAGAATCTTTTTTTATTATTTGGGTATCAACACCGGAATCGAATTCTTCGATAAACCCGAGTTCACATAGTTCATCCAGAATCCGCATGGTTCGTGCATAACCAATATCTAAAAATTCCTGAAGGTCGGCAGAATTTACGGATTGTTTTTCGAGAATATAGTTTATTGCGTCTGGCAATAATGGATCGGCAGAATCGTCGATCGTTCTGGTATTTGTTTCTTCAGGTATAAGCGCATTCACCCTTTTTTCTACTTCGTCAATGCGTTTTTCTATTTTAGAAAGAAGCCGAATTATTTTATCGATTTTGTCCATAGGCTCTGTTCATTGTAGCACAAAAGTTTTAGTTTGGGTTTTTAATTTTTTTAAGAAGTTGCCGCGTTTACCACGGATAATGTTCGTAGATGTATTTGAAGACGAATACAGATATTACTAAACCGGAACCAAAAAGTACCATCTGAATTATTGGATCATTTAACATATTAAGAATCCTCTATCTTTGTCATTCTGGTAAGATTTTCTTCGCGATTAGTGAAGAAATTTCTTATCCAGAATCTTTAAGTAAATAGATACATATTAAATTATTTGTTTTATATTTCAATGGACTATAAGCTACAAATGGTGCTATCTGGATTGCTATTTAAAAATATTAATTCAGGTATTATTGAATATTAAATAGACCTATAGTATAATATCGTATGTCAGAAAACTTTTCCCCATATCCTCGTGCATACGATCGGGAATTAAATTTGCCTGAATGGAATATTCAGGGCAGTTCCATCACTAGTTATCTTGATGAATTTCTCCAATTCGACGCCGATAATTTTATACCCGGTATGCTTGAATATCTCCGAAAACAGGAAACTCCCGTGATATTAGATCTTATGAGCGGCACAGACGCACTTTCTACGTTGCATAGAAAATTATATCGAGAAGAAAAAAAAGTAATAAAAGCTTTAGCGGTTGGTTTAGTCCAGGATATTGAGCCAAATAGAAAATTATCAAATGAATCTTTGGGAATTCAAGCAATGGAGGGTGATCTCAATTCACTTCATACGTGGAAGCAAATTAGAAAATGGTTGGGCAAGGATAAGGTGCATGTTATTTTTGAGCGCGCGTATGGAGGATTACATTATGTTCCCACTACACCCGATTTTTACAGAAAAGCTGCTGGATGGCTTTGGCATATGTTGGATCCAAATGGAGGTGTCATGCTTATGCAAGTGCCGCCTTTTGAAGTAATGGAACAACGGGGAATTCCAATAAATAATTGGCTTTGTGAGCTGCAAAATGCAGGCATTTATCATCAGGCTTTGCCTGTAGCTGATTGGGGGCATGATACTATTTCCTATGGGTTTCTTATGCTTAGAAGGAATCCCGAAGCACCCGTTCTGCCGGATATTGTGTGAGGTTAAATATTTGCTGCTTTATTTGTAGAAGTAGAATTTTGTTTCTGCTGATTGAGAATTACATTAGTTAATTTTGTCCGGTTCCATAACTCTACCCCGTTTGTTTTTGCAAGCTGCCTGGCATGCCAGCTGAAGAAGTTGTTGGTAACTACCAGTGCTTTAGTGCAATTATGAATCTTCATGGAAGTATATACTTCCTGCACCGAACTTTCTTTTATTACGGTATGCCAGCACTTTGCCTGAACAGCAGTGCGCACTCCCCCCTTTTCTAAAATTATGTCTGCTCCGAAGTCGTTTATGCTAGAGCCTACATGCTGGGTTTTGTATCCCATTTTTTGAAATAGGGTTACCAAGAATAATTCAAATTCTTCGCCGGACATTTTGTCTATTTCGAGCATGCCGACTTTGCTGAGTTGGTGGTTTTTGTAAACTTGAAATAGTATTTTTATGAAAGCAATAATTATTACAGGAAGAAAGAATGGCCACAGGATTTGAATGAGTGTAGGGATGGATTTTAGAATTCCTTCCCAAATTGATTGTTGGATTATCTGGTTCAGTTTAGGATCCATGGTGATATTCTGTGAATGTTGTAAATAGATATGGAGCTTCTTATAAATTATTTTATTGAATTTGTGCATTAAAAACGACTGACAAAAAAATAAATATATATTAATATTTATTAATTATCGTTTAACTAGAAAGGAATATTCGAAAAAATATTATTTTTAAAACAGCATTAGCTAATGTTTAAGGGGTATAATACTTTACTTTCGAACAGAATCGATATAGATAAAATAAAATTCTATACATATATTATAAATAAAAGTAGTTTATTGTATTATCTTTAAAATTTCTTATAATTGTGTATCAATATTATTTATGGAAATTATATACAACTTTTTAGTTGTAAAAAATATCTAGATGTACGTAGCAAGTAATCTTAAATTTTCTTTATGGGTAACAAAAATTAAAGGTATGCAATTAGGTTTGGGTTTTTTAAAAAAACTTGAATATTAAGTAAGTTTAAAACTAAATAAAATATGATGTCTTTACAATTTAATTTGTTTAATGATGATATCTTTTCAGTATATGAAAAAAATAATTTAAAATATTCGATAGTTGATTTAAGCGATATTACTTTTAGGGGTGGAATAAGAGAAGCAGTCCATTCTTGGTTTAGGTTAACACCGAGTTATTCTCCTGAACTCGTGAGATATTTTATTAATTTATTTAACGTAGATAATAAAAGTCTTCTCTTAGATCCATTTTTAGGAAAAGGCACAACGCTTATTGAAGCACAAAAAAAGAATATTAAAAGTATCGGCATAGAAATTAATCCATTACTTGCCGAAGTTTCTGAAAAAAGCCTTTGTTGGAATTATGATATTAATCGGCTAATAAACGAATATGAAGTATTAAAAAAAACGATAACTAAATATAGTGGATTGATTGATAAATCTAGTCTTGAAGAATTTATAACAGCAAATAATATTGAAATACCTAAAATACATAATCCTTATAGATGGTGGAAAAAAGACGTATTAAAAAAGTTATTATTTATAAAAAAATTAGTATTACTAATACCACAAGAAATAAGTAATCCGTTTTGGATAGCATTATCCGTATCTTGTTTAGATTGCGCAAACATTCATCGTAATCATCCTACAATTTCCTTTGACGATAATCATACACGAGATATTAGGCCATATGAAGACTTTTTTGAGAATATGGTCAGAATAATTAACGATTTAAAAGATATATCTCAATTTAATGTTTTTAATAAAGCTAAGGTAATACTTGGGGATAGTACAAATGTAAATAAGTATCTAAATTCTAAAAAAATTACACATATCATAACATCTCCTCCATATCCAAATCGATTTAGTTACGTTCATACTACTAGACCTCAGCTATTTTTTTTTGACATAATTAAAGACGCTAAAACAGCAACTGATATAGATATGGCAGCAATAGGGGGAACTTGGGGTAAAGCAACATCTAATTTGCAAAAAAAACCTATAGAAATAAATAAAGAAATTCAACAAATTATTAAACCATTAGCTAAAGAAATTAGAAGTAATAGCCTCCTAATGTCTAATTATGCTATTAATTATTTTAATATGATGCACAATCATGTTAAATCTTTAAAGGGGTTATTATCAAATAATTTTAAAGGTTGCTATGTGGTAGGGAACTCAAGATTAATGGGTATAGAAGTACACACCGATGTGCTGCTTTCTAAAATATTTGAATTAGAAGGATTTGTAATAGATGATATAAAAATTTTTAGAAAAAGAGGTGGAAAAAAATCGTTATATGAAACTGCTGTATGTGTTAGTAAAAAAAATTAAAATTTGTTGAATATTTTAGTCATTATATCTTGTATATATCCTTTATTCATGTTAAGGAAGTTAAGCAAATTAAAACCAGTAATATTTTCAATATATTTAAATGCATCGTAGCCTTCCTTAACATCCCAATATTGTTTCAGTCTATTTACAGGTTGTCTTAATGAAGTTTTGCAGAAAATAATCATAACAGGGTATAATTGTTCTTGTCTGAGAGCTAATCCCATATCTCTGTCTGCTTGTATTCTTTTAGAGTCACCAATTTGGTAACAAGATCTGACTTCATGAGCAAACCCTTTATATACTGCATTTGTACAAAATGTATTTTTTAATAAAGTTCGAATCTTTTCATTTTTAAGCTCATCAAATAAAACTAAACCATCAGTCGATCTAATTTGAGTTTCGTCATTAATTTGGATTGCCAATGAATATTTTAGTTTGTCTTTTTCTATACTAAACTTATCTGAAAGTATCTCTGTGAAAATGGCTTCATAAGCATCACCTAATTTTCTATGAAGGCTGGTTATCAGATTGCCACCAAACCTTGCAAGTACATACTCCTTTCTTTCAAGTCCAAAAGGAGCGAAAGCTGGATCTGTTTTAATTAACTCTGAAAACTCTTCATTTGTAGAAATACCAGGGAAATTATAAAAAGGATTATATTCTAGTATTTTTTCTAAATTTTGTTTAATTATAATTAATAATCTATCTTCTAACATATGTTATAGAATTTTTTATAAATAATTTATTAAATACAAATATACTATATGTATTCAAATATAGCATTTAAATAAATAAATGTGATCTTGATAATGGTTTCGTCCTATTTTTTTACCCCTTCCTCACCTCATACGCCTGGGAGATAATCCGCATCACATATGCCACATCTTTATCGGATTTTAAAATAAATCTGCGGACAGGGATTTTTGACATGGAATTGGAAGATTTTGTGCCCATTTCCAGCCGGGATTCCGGGTCTATCGGATTTTCTACAGCCATGTTTATAAACAACCGGTCCTTCAGAACCTGAACCCATACAATAAGGTACCCCTTCAGCTGGTAGCCGATATAACTCGAAACGGGTTTTTCTTTAATTTGGGTATCAAGAAGCAGAATCTGTTCGCGCAACTTCTGAAAAATATCAAATAAATTCGGGTCTGATTTTTTGAAATGGTCTTCTACCGTGTATGTTTTAATTTCATTTCCGGCTGTACCGGTAAGAACGGGAATGGTCTTTTTTTCGGATTTCTTCTGCAAACCTATAGGAATAATCTCGTCATACTCTATCAGTCCCCCATCGTAAAGCGTTACCTCCCATAATTCAAACGGCAGGGTTTCGCTTAAGGCCCGTTTTTGATATGTATTAAATTTCGGGCCGATAAACATTACGCGCGTCTGGCTCCAGTCTACTTCGTTTTTCTTAAGCGGCTTGTTTGTTTTCTCCAGATATTCCAGAAGTACGTCGGCTTTATGGTCTAGGACTAAATTTAGGTACGTCTGCCCCTGGTCCATGAGTGAAAAATTTTCCACCTTTTTGTATTCAATAATCACAAACGATTTGGAAGCTGGGTCAAAAGCCAGCGAATCGATCCAGAATGATTCAAGGTTAAATTCGGTGGAAACAAATTCCAAATTAAATAATTGCTGAAGGTTTGCTTCGGTGAAGTTCTGGAGTTTTTTTTCTTTTTCGAAATAACTTTCAAACCGTACATCGCCAACTGGAATGAGTTTTTGCCCCTGTATTTTGAAGAGAGTCATACCTGTATTATACTATAAGTCTTTAAAGAGGCGTCATCTTTTTTGTTTGCGGTTTAAGATTTGCATCAATCCACTTTTTAAAACCTGCAACATCGGTAAACACACCAGGCGTCTTACTTTCTTCTGAATAATAGTGGCTCGTAATTGCAACAACTCTTCCCTCTGAATCTAATCCAGGAGATCCACTATCTCCCCATTCGATAGAATTATATTCATCTCCGGCGCAGACATTAATACGAGGGTTAATAAGATTAGATTCACCACAATCAGCCTTATTTAACCGCGCCAAATTTAAAGTAGTTGAAGGACCATTTTCGGTATAACCATATCCGGGAACCTCTAAAACCTGTGAATTTTTTGCACTGTCCCCAATTGGAAACGGATCAATATTTTGAGGTTTTGCCAGGTGCAGTAATGCAATATCATTTTTACTCCCGGGTGAGGCAAATGAGTCATCATAAACATACGAATTAGGTATAACTATCTTATCAACAGCAACTAGATCTTTCGCATTTACATTTGATAAATCGCTGTGCCCCAAGGCAACGGTAAACTCTTGGGGAAAACGATTATTCCCATAGGGATGAAACATACAATGCGCGGCAGTTAGCACCCAGCTTGGATCTATTAATGCTCCACCGCAAAATTCCCCGTCTTTGGGATATTGAGAATATGCAGAAATAAGGGCAGCTATAGCAGGATATTTACCGTCCGGAACCGGCTCGCCTCCTATCACTTCGGCTGGTTTTGCAAGCGCCGGAGTTGCAGTTGAGGCCAGCATAAGGCCCAGAAGCCCGACAGCGATAAGGTTTTTAAACCGCTTAATGGGGCTGGTTTCCTTTTGAGGGTAATGTCTACAGTTTTCCATACGAGTATATAATATTATAGGATATTAAACAGTTAATTTCAATCTTATTGAATAACTGGTGATAACAGCCTATAATATCCGATAATAGAATATGTCTGAATATAGAGAACGGATCGTTAAACCTGAGGACCTAAATAAGGCTGCAGAAAATTATGTAGACTGCCTTGCTCTTCCTGCACCTGAAAAAAGCCGGATATTAATAATTGCCGACGATTTATCCGGAGAAAATCTTACCTATGATCATATAGTACGAAGCCGCCTGGCAGCAAAAATTACGAAACAATTACAGGATAATGGTCAGAATGTAGGATATGTTTTTTTTAACGAAAAAATGACAAAAGAAGAGCTCCATGAACAAACAGGCAGGGCGTTACATGAACTCGAGGCCTTTCCGAAAGATTCCGACTGCACTACAACTGTCGTATATTTGGCTGCGAAATATCTGGAAAGAGCCGGAATATACGACGCGGCAAGTGAATACGGAAAAGATCATTATGTTAGATTTGCAGGTTCGTTAGGATTCCGCGCCGGAGACTGCCGTGTCATGGCGCAGATGAACGAAGAACAACGCTCAAAAATAAGGCAAGCGAATGAATACTATGCAGAATTTTTTAAAAAGCATCCTAAAGGGAAATTAAAAATAAATACCACCGATGCTAACGGTGCTCAATATGAATTGAGATTAAACTACAATTCAAAACATGCTCCATTTGAAACCGATATGGGTAGTATGGGAAGCCATCCAATTAAGATTCCCAATAAGAATTTTGACTATGTCAATATCCCCGGAGGCGAAACATTTACTGCCCCCTTTGTTTTAAGAAAGGTGAGTGGAAAATTTGCTGCACAGGGACTTATATTTACCATCGAAAAAGGAATGCTGGTTTGTATTTCACCTATAGAAGGAACAAATAATGTACATTATGACCCTGCTCAGCAAAAATTAATGGAAATTATTATGAATGGCGGTAAAATTCCGATTGCAGAACTGGGACTTGGATTTTTTGGGCTGGCGGGAATTAAAACATACGAAGATTGTGCTGTACTTTCGAGCGAAAAAGCAGGTCCACATATTGGGCTTGGTCATAATGTAAGCACTACTCCGGAAGCTAAATCCATAGCAGCGTTAGCAAGAGATTTTACGCATACAGATTTTGTATTGGATAATCCTATAATTGAATTATTAGTTAGTCAAAACAGAACAATTCTTCTTAGAAATACCATTCAAAGTATACATCGCTGACAGCAAATAGTTTTTGCCCGTGTATTTGAAGTGAGTCATGCTTGTATGATACTAGAAACCTAAACTAAAATATTGACTGTCGAGATGTTATAACCTATAATATCAAGTCGGACCCTATGTCTAATCTAGAAAAATTATTTAAATCTCCAGAATATTTAGGCCCTGCGGTAACAAATTATGAAAAAACCTTAGGCCTTCCGGAACAATGCCAGGTGCTCATTGTTACAGACAGATTGTCCAGAAATGGCATCGCTACGCTCGACCCGGCTAGACTAGCCAGGCATCAGATGACAACAGAGTTGTATTATAAACTTGAAGCAGAAACACACCGATTGGCTTATCTCCAAATTGAAGAAGGTACAGATACTGAAAGAATAGCTAATTCGACACGGGGTTTATTAAATCAGCTGGATGCAGATGAAAAAGGCGCCGGCGACCCTACAACAACCGTGGTATATATGGCTGAAAGTTCCGAGGGACGCGAGGCTGTACTTGCTGAAGCTTCTCAGTTTGGCAGGAAAAGAAAAGTTAGATTAGCGGATTCAACAGGATTTAACGCTCTGGACGGCCGGGTAATGAGTAGATTAGGAGAGCAGGAACAAAGCCAGATACTTCGGTGGTATAACTATTTCAATAATTTTTTCGAAATACACTCAAGCGGAATGTTGTATGTAGACACAACCGATATTAAAGAACATACACACAAACTATTTCTGCCTTTTAATAGAAAAAAAACTCCATTTCAAAAGAATTTAGGGATGCTTGGAAAAAATAATTTCACACCATTTCATGGAAAACAGATCGAACAAGAAAAAATACCCGGCGCAGGAATTATAATTCCACCCCATGATCTTCAAGTTGTCTCGGGTTCTTTTGCAGCTGAAGGACTGGTTTTTTATATTAATCTGGGTCATATCAGTAAAGTAGATGTTGTAGATGACAGGATAAATCAACTCAGCGCAAGCCAGCAGGAATTATTAAATCAGATACAAAATGGCGCGCATATGCCAGTTTCTGCATTAGGATTGGGATTATATGGAATGGCTGGGGTGCAGACATATCCTGGTAATAATAGAAATTCGCCCAAATACGACAAAATAAATATACGCATCGGTAGCCCACCAGGAGAAAAGGGACAGCCGGGAACTGGATTTGTATGCGAAGTTCCCGAATTAAATCTGCTTAATCATATGTACCGTGACTCATATTTATATTCTTCTAAATTACATACAAATATATAGTTAGGTTCCTGCGGACGGGTGCCAATTTTTCATGTAGTATATATAAATATGTTCAACGCAGCGCTTTTGTTTGAATTTGTACTGGGGTTTGATGCCTTTATCACCCGATCCATTATCGACATATTCCCCCGCTCGCCGTATCTCCAGCTATTTTTCGCATTCCTATCGCTGCAAGGACTTACCGTTATAATCTGGGTTCTCGCCCTTATTTTCTGGATCAGCTGGGAGGAATATAATCATCACAAATTCATACTATACTTTCTCCTGAGTTTTGGAATCAGTACATTTTTTGTAGAAATTATCTTAAAAAATATTGTCCAGCGTGTCCGGCCGTGGGTGGTGTGGCAGTTAATGCAGAATGGCTGCCCGGCATCATACAGTTTCCCATCGGGCCATGCAGCAGGCGCATTTGCCGGTGTGGTTATCTTCGCCCATTTCGACCCTAAGCGGAAGTTCTGGTATTATCTGCTCGCCTCACTTATCGCGTTCTCACGGATTTATTTGTACTGTCATTTCTTCCTTGATGTGGTTGCAGGCGGTTTAATCGGCTATGGCATCGGAAGAATTCTCCTTTTAGGATTAAGAAAAAAGTATTATAAACGTAAATAATATGGTTGATAAACTAAATTTAATTCTGCTTGCAGGCTTCTTTCTTATCTTTATCTTCAGTTTTTTGTTATCCCTTTTTAAAAACGTAACATGGATTCAAGAAGAACTAGAACGGGTGTTTGTCCGAAAATATAGAATGGATTGGTCTATTATTGTTTTTGCATTGCAGAGCATAGCGGTTACTATCGGTTTAATTCTTTTTTTGTACATTCTGTATACAATTCTGCAGACTATAGTATTCAAATAAATACTCTTACCTAATCTCAGTTGATAGCAAACGGATATCGCAGAAAATACACATATGAGATAATTAGTATTATCCATTTAATTTACTCCTATGTTTCTAAAATTAATTTATACACTCTTTATCGGCGTGTTGCTGGCAACTCTCGTTGGAGTGGGCATTGCTGCTTTTTATGAAGCTCCTAAATTCCCCGAGTATCCGGCGCGGCTAAAATATTCTCAGCCGGTGCAGCCAAACGGCAAAACCGATACCGAAATTACCAAAGAACAGGAAAAGTACGACAAAAAAATGGAAGAATATCAGAAAGTTCAGAAGCAGTACAACATGAATGTATCGCTTATAGCCCTCGTTTCTGCATTAATAATTCTTATTGTGAGTCTGACATTTTTCAAAAAAATTCTTATGATCGCCGATGGATTGCTTTTGGGTGGAGTACTTACTCTTATCTACAGCATTATCCGCGGCTTTGATACGGGAGATAATAAATTCCGGTTTATCGTAGTTGCGGTCGGGTTTGTGGTTTCGATTGTCTTAGGATATATAAAGTTTATTAAGCCGCAAAAGTAATCAGTATGTTTTCATAACCGTGTCATCCCGATGAAGATCGGGATCCCGTTAAGAATACTTACCCTTAATGGGATGCCGAAACAAGCTATAGCACTCAGCGATTAGCTGGGTGTTCGGCATGACAGGTTTTTACTTATGAATATAGAAATGTCTCAAGAATTTGACAGGCAGGTGAATAATCTGCTGCAGAAAAAATATCCGGAAGCAGCCGGCATGAACAAATCCGATTTTCTGAAGCTTATTGAACCGCTGAAAGAAAAAATAAAAAACATCGATTCTGCAGAAATAGATTTAGAATCAGGGAAACTGCCGTTTGTCATTGTCGTAAAAAGCGAAGTTATTGATGCAGAAGCGCAAATGTCGCGTGTAGAATTCTTCGGAAAAACCGGCTTCACCAAACTGTATCCCCATGTTCCCGGTGAATTTAAGGTTATCGAATCGGTGCGGATACCTTCAACAAAAATATATTTGATGATAGATATTGACCGCGGTAAAAAATATCTGAATGTTAGGCCGCAGGATGCATTGGTATCTATTCAAAACGAAGGCCACTCCCCTATTACAATAGACGAAGGGATTGCAATAATTACCCATTTTCCTGAATTTCTGAAAAAGAATAATTGTTATTCACTGCTTGCTTCGCGGATGAAAGAAAACAAACGGGTGCCAGCTATATGGATAAATGCCAAAAAGCAGCCCAACTTGGGATGGTGCTGGGACGGGAACCCGCATACATGGCTTGGCTCTGCTTCGTGTTTGAATAGAAAATAACCCTATAGTATAATATTCGCATGTCCGAAATATTAAAACCTCCTCAATCATTTGCCATTGTACAACGTTTGTTCTATCAAAACGAACAATTAAGAGGTGTGCCATTTATGGAACGTATTAGATTGACACCGGGAACGGGTGTGTTTTTTTTTGGTCTAGATAATGAATATAAAAAACCTACAATGGTTACCCAGGAGGATTTTGTAATATTGTTCAGGGAATTTAATCTTCGTCTAAATCTGGCAGCGCTGCTTGAGAAAAATACTGGGTCCCTGTTTTTAACTCAGGGATCACGTAAAAAGTCTTGGGGTATTAATAAACAATCTCCTATATCTGATAGAATATTTATGATTGATTCACAGAGTTCACAGTTTTTAGCTATATGGGGCGAGAATCAAAGAGAAACGTTTAAATATCTGTATGAAATTGAAAAAATTCAGGCAAGCAGAAATTAAATTTTACTTACTAATTACTGTATATAGTGCCGGGGAGAGGACTTGAACCCCCACTTCCTTGCGGAAACAGCGCCCTAAACGCTGCGTGTCTGCCAATTTCACCACCCCGGCTTTGGTTCGCTGAAGTCCAGGTGCATTCAAGGACGAAAGCGACCTTTGCCTCGCCAAAACGTATTCGAAGGCGGGCTTTTCAACTAAATTATATCATTCTCCCCCACCGAAGGACGGTAATGCACAAACTGCGCACAGATAACACCAAAAATAAATCCGCCGACATGCGCCATATAGGCAACTCCGCCGATATCTGTTCCTACCGAACTAAAAGAGCCAATGCCGCTGAAAAGCTGAATAACAAACCAGTATCCTAAAAAGAGCCATACAGGAATCTTCACTATCTGTATCAGGCCAAAAAACAATACTACCAGCGACTTCACTGTCGATTGTCTATACAGCACAAAATATAGTCCAGCCGCAGCGGCAACTGCTCCCGATGCTCCGATCATGGGGACATCGATATTTGGCGCCAGAGCATACTGGCTTAATGTGGCCACGAGCCCACCGGCAAGATAAAACAATAAATACGGAATGTGCCCCAGTGCATCTTCAACATTATCGCCGAAAATATGCAGGAACCACATGTTGGATATGATATGCATAAAACCGCCGTGCAGAAACATGGAAGTAAGAATATAAAAGTAGCTATTTAACGAAAATAAACTAAATTGTGAAGGAATGAATGCATACCTGGCAATAAAAGCTTCGGTGTCGGGTGCAGAAAGTTCTAGAAAAAAAGCAAAGATATTCAGCAAAATTATTATATAGTTCATCCAGGGGAAACTTCTGCGTGGTGTTGAATCGCTTAATGGGAACATATAGGTATTATATCTTAATTAGATCTTTACTATCTCATCTGATTGTAAGAAGATAAAGAAAATCGCATAAGAAAACACAGAGGGCGCTGAATATGATAAAATTCAAGAAGAAATCAGCTATAAGCTATGAGCCATTAGCTAGTAGCTGTCCGCTTTCGCAAAAGCTTCAGCGGCAAAGGAGGGGTCGCATAGTTGGTCTAGTGCGCAGACCTGGAAAGTCTGTATAACCGCAAGGTTATCGCGGGTTCGAATCCCGCTCCCTCCGCCTTCGCTCGTCGTAGCCTTGGCGAAGACGAGCTTCGCCGCTACTTCGAGCTACGGCGAGACAAAGTCCGCCAAAGTCATTTTTTCTTCCAATGGTAAATATCACCCTTTACTCCATCTGAGTTCTTATTATAAGGGCCGATACCATGTGCACGCTGTTCTCCGTCAAGTTCAGTATATACGTCACCTTCTTGCAACTCAGACCCAACAGCATATCCTCCAGGTAATTCTGCTACTAGTTTATCAGCATCGGATTTTGTTTCGAATAATGCATATACGCGTCCTTTGAGTGGAGAATCTCCAGCCACTTCAACCGGATGATGACCAAAAAGCCGTCCTGACTTTCGTTGATGTGCTCCTATATTAGCGATTAGTTGTCTCGGATCAATTTCTTTTGGCATATGAGCTAATTTTACCATGATTATTTCAAATTCGCTTGACAAGAGGATCTAAAAAGATATACATTAAGTTATGGCAACCAAAAAGGTTCATCATAAATCAAGTGCCCGTCATCATACCTATCATCCTTCGCGGCCGGCTCGGATCCGCGAAATATTGATAACGTTAGTGTTTGGTTCATTGGTCCTGATTTTCATAACACTAACAATGATCAATGTGACATCGGGGTATTAATTGAATTTCACTCCATGATTTCCCCTACTGAGGAGTCTTCTCTGAAATAATTATTTTATTTATTATCATTCTGGCAAGTTTTTGCTTTTTAAAAACGTCATTGCGATCCCGCGTCTGACGCGGGAGAAGCAATCCCATTACCAATAAACAATAGGTTGTAAAGTCACGAGTGCTATAACCGTGGGTCTGTATTAACGGGATCCCTCTCCCGATTGCTATCGGGATCGGGATGACGTAAAAGCAAAGATTGATATTCACTTTCATGTCGTTTAATATAAAAGTATGGGTATCAAAGAAGCTACCATGCGGTTTCTTGAGTACTGTGAACTAGACCGAAATCTTTCCAAGAAAACAGTCCGCATGTACGGCTATTACATAGAATTCTTCCAGGATTGGCTTTTAAAATTTTCCAATCAGGATATACAAATTACGAAAGAAGAATTACAGCAGAAAGATTTCGAAGTAGAAAATATTGATGAAAATATTATCCGCAACTTCCGCCTGTATCTTTCCCATCATTACAAAAATCCGGTAAAGGGCGAACTCAAACGCCAGACGCAGACATATTTTTTAGTTGCACTCCGCTCCTTTCTGAAATATCTTCTGAAGCAAAAAGTAAAAGTAATTGCACCCGAAATGATAGAGCTCGGAAAACAAGCTGACAGAACTATTAAATTCTTACAGCCGGAAGAATTGGAGCGGCTTTTTGCATCCATCTCTACTCACGATGCCCCGGGTATGCGGGATCGGGCAATTTTGGAAGTATTATTTTCAACAGGACTTCGTGTTTCTGAATTAGCATCGTTAAACCGCGACCAGATAAATTTGGATATCGGAGAGTTTGGCGTGATTGGAAAAGGAGGAAAAGCACGTGTTGTATTTTTGTCCAAACGGTGCGCCGAATGGTTGAAACGATATCTGGATTTCCGCGACGATCCATATAGGCCTCTTTTTATCCGCTATTCCGGCCCTACACCGGAAGAAGGTTTGACAGATGAAAAGCTGCGGCTTTCGGTCCGTTCTATTGAACGGATGCTCGATAAATACCGCAAACAGGCAGGAATTCTGTTTCGTATCGGTCCGCATGTACTCCGCCACTCATATGCTACCGATCTTCTAATGCACGGCGCAGATCTGCGTTCGGTTCAGGAGATGCTTGGGCATAAAAATATCTCGACTACCCAGATCTACACGCATGTCACCAATACTCGTCTGCGCGAAATTCATGAGAAATTCCATTCGGGGAATAAGTAACAATATTAAGTCATCCTGAGGCGAAGCCAAGTATGACTTGGCGAAGCCGAAGGATCTATAAAATTCTGGATTCTTCGCTACGCTCAGAATGACATTGGTATGAGTAAGTAAAATTTCAGTCTAAATTCAGATTCCGCAGTATATAATATAGTGACTATGTTGGGGATTCTTAAAAAATATAAGATAGAAGCTCTTCTCGGCCTTTTTGTGCTTGCATTTACCTTCTATTTTTCTCTCGTAAGCATAAATAGGTACTTAACTTTCAGGTCCAACTATTTTGATTTAGGCATAATGGATCAGGTTGTTTACAACACTTCGCGCGGCAGGAT
Organism: uncultured Gammaproteobacteria bacterium; assembly: GCA_964490875.1. Lineage (GTDB taxonomy): Bacteria > Patescibacteriota > Microgenomatia > UBA1406 > GWC2-37-13 > CAYYYG01. The sequence continues at coordinate 128,290 of CAZBEF010000002.1, read as the reverse complement.
TCTGGAAATGACAAATCAGGATTTGCATACAAACGCTTCGCGGTTCGCAATCCATTTTGATCCGCTGCTTGCTTTCTTCGCGCCGCTCTATCTTATCTTCGCCGATCCAACAGTACTTCTTGTTGCTCAAGTTCTGGTAATCGGATTAGGAGCTGTGGCTGTTTACTTAATCGGAAAAAAAATTCTCAAAAATAAGCTACTGGCTCTCATGTTCGCACTCTCTTATTTATTGTATTATCCAAACCAGCGGGCGGTAATTTTTGATGTTCACGCTGTGGTTTTTGCAACCACATTTTTATTATTTGCTGTCTATTTTTCATTAGTAAAAAAATACCGATTTATGCTTTTGTTCGTCATATTATCTTTACTAACAAAAGAACATGTCGGGCTTATCTCTTTTTTATTTGGTTTGTATATGCTCGTAATACAAAAAGAAAGGCGTTATAGTTTTGTCGTTATGGCGGTTAGTCTTATTTTTTTTATTGGAACATTTTTCTACATTATTCCACAGGCCAGACAGTCTTCACACTTTGCATTACGGTATTTAGAAGATGTCGGTGATTCGCCAAAAAGTATTGCTGTTAACTTAATTAAGAATCCTTTATATATCTGGTCACGCATCACGACAAAGGAAGCTATACATTATCTTCAGGGGATGTTTATTCCTCATTTGATATTTATGATTTTTGCTCCACTGGAATTTTTTATCTCGTTGCCGGAACTGGCTATAAATCTCATTAGTGGAAATTCCAACATGCGGGCAATATATTTTCATTACAACGCGGCGATTGTTCCTTTTATTTACTTCTCTTCAATCATGGGTTTCAGTAGATTTCAAAAATATGCGAAATCAAAAAACATAATAACTGATGCAATTATTATCTTTATTATTTGCAATCTTTTCATGATTTATAAATATGCACCGCTTCCGTTTAAATTTTTAAACGAACCATATAAAATGCAGCCAATTGATGAAGCGAAACTTAGCGAAATCCGAACATGGCAGCATCGCCTGGCCGCCGACACGATCCCTGTCGCTACTTCGCCTCAGATTGCTCCATTTTTCACCCATCGAAAGTATTTCTATAATTTTCTGTATGATACCGGTTTTGTCGGTGCGGGCCTTTCTGAAGATGATATAATCAAAGACATAGATATATATAAAAAGGCAGAATATATAGTAATTGCGGTTTCGGAAGTGGATTCGGAAGGCAGTTTGGCGCAGAAGTTTTATAAGAACTTGCAGGAGAATGCAGATTATAAAGTGATTTATTCAACAAAGAATATAATTGTTTATAAGAGGTAAATTTATGATAAGCATCATTATTCCCTTTTTTAACGAAGAAGATAACGTTGTCAAATTAGCGCTTGAGATTGAACAGGAGATGCAGACGTTAGGCCGTGCATACGAAGCGCTGTTTATAGACGACGGCTCTACCGATCAGTCTGTCGCCCGCATTAAGGAAGAATCACATAAGAATCATCACATCAAAGTTTTCTCTCATCGCAAGCGAAAAGGAAAAGGAGAAGGGCTGAACACTGGCATCGCCCATGCTACTGGTGATATCATCGTCTTTATGGATGCAGATCTGCAGAATGACCCGCATGACATGGGTAAACTACTTGAAAAAATAGATGCCGGCTACGATTTTGTAAATGGCATCCGTGACAGCCGAGACGATCACGGTCTTATCAAAATGTATTCATCACTAGCCAATTCATTCATGCGATCGTTTGTCAACTCGCCATTCACCGATATAAACTGCGCGTTCAAAGCCATGAAGCGCGAAGTGTTAGATGATATTGTGCTTTATGGAAATAATTTTAGATTCCTGCCGCTTGCCGTTTATTATCAGGGATTTAAAGTTACCGAAGTAGAAATCCGCAACCGGCCGAGAATTCATGGAAAGTCTAAATTCGGTATCATGAAAGTATTCATTGGTATTTTTGACACCATGACCGCTTACTTCTTATATAGATTTGCTGAAAGACCGTTAGTTTTCTTCGGAACAATCGGCGGTTTGATATTCTCTTTAGGTTTTCTGGTGGCGCTCTATTTATCGTATGAAAGGATTTTTTTTAATGTTCTTCTATACCGGCGGCCGGCGCTCCAGTTTGCGGTGCTTCTTATCATCGTAGGTTTACAAATTGGGTTGACTGGTCTTATCGGCGAACTTATTGTCTATTTGAATAAACGGAAGAAATAATTTAGGAATCCTGCTGTTTCCCAACGAGAGCGGGGTGAGCTTTTATCCAAGATGTTGTTAATTCTTCTTCAAATTTTTTTAAGTCTCTAGACAAAGCGGAGCCTTCAACTATAGAATATCGCATTGAATGGAGAGATTCATATAAACTATGAAATAGGTACGGATATAATTCTTTTAATGGTAAAAGTGCCGAATCTGTTTTTTCGTCATATCGCATACTCAGAACATCATCAATTTTGTATTCAAGCCGATCGAAGAAAGCTTTTTTCTGTTGATCTGTCAGCTCTTCACCCGGCGGAGGTTCTAGTTGAAATGCATTTTCAAACATTTTTTGATAACCAACTTCTTTGCTAGCATGAATTTCATCAGCACGTTTAATAAGGTACAGAATAAATAAATTTGTCTCCCACCATCGCCTGCTATCTTTATATGCTTCCGAATTTGGATCAAGAGGATTTACATTTATAGCTCCAATACTATTTTCGATAACGGTATTACTTATTTGTTGAAAAAAAGGCCACGGTTCGCTACTTAAATTTTCTCCGGACGGTCCGGCTACTTCATCCACTACTTTGTCAATATCTTTTATACCGATATGCTTATCTGCGACACTGACATCACTTAATATTTGCCGAGCAGTAAGCGATCCTTTAGATGATTCAACATCCTTCGGTAAACCTTCCATTAATGGGATAGTTTCACTTCGCATTGGCTGTAAATATATCCCACCAAATAATGTTTTTATATTTCCATCTAATGTTTGTGCATTCAAATCCGGAAACTCATACTCTCCGTGTGTGAAAACTTTTCGCGCCAGCTTATTCATCACTCCTGCAAAAGCACTCAGATCCTGGTTTTTGTCTTTTAACAATGCAGTAGATTGAAATAAAGTCTGAAGCACTTCTCCGCCGATTACCGCGCTTGCGACTTCGTGTTCCGCAAGTAATGTCTCTTCGCCAGTATATTTTTCAATATCGTGAACTAATGCTAGTAACGTTGCAATAGGGCTGGCGTTCATCTTTTCGGTAAAGTCGGCGACGTCTTTCAAATGCTGAACAGCCCGCTCGGTTTTTTCCTTTTTTCGCGATTCATCGCCGCGCACTCCTTCCGGCCTTCTATCCCAAGATAGCTCGTGCCGGTACTTCACAAAATCGAGAAGCGCTTTTTTCAAAGATTTGGTGATATCCGAAGTACTTAGTATTGTATCTAATTGGGCAAGCTGTTTTAATTCTTCCGGTGTAAATAATTCTTTTTGGATGTCGTTATAATCCTTCCACATCCGGCTTTCGCGGATTTTTGCCACTGCTCCTGTTTTATCTTCTGACTTTAACAACGGATTAACTTCTGCACGCAGTTTGAAAATATCGGTAACATACTGATGATTCTGAAAATTATCCTCGCCGAGTTCCCGGCGCATATTATTAAAAATGACTTGAGAAATATTTTCTTTCGAAGCTTCTTCCCCTATCTTTGTATCTATTGGCTCTCCATCCATACATCTATAATATCACGAACGGATTTGTTACAATTGAGATGTGAAAAAAATACTTATTACAGGCGCCGGAGGTTATATTGGATCTAACTCGGTGTATCTGTTTCTACAAAAAGGATACGAAGTTGTCGGGGTAGACAATTTTGTCCGGGGTTTTAAACAACCGCTCGAAGTTCTTCAGGAAAAATTTGGCAAAGATAAGCTGCGGTTTTATGAAGCCGATCTGACAAAAAATATTGATGAAGTCTTTGAAAAGGAACAGAATATTGAAGCTGTAATTCATTATGCGGCATTTTGTAATGTCGGCGAATCAATGCTTCAGCCTGAATTATATTTTTCAAACAATACATTTGGCTCGGCAAATCTTCTTCAAGCCATTACAAAACACGAAGTTAAGAATCTTATTTTTTCTTCAACATGTGCAGTGTATGGTCAATCTGAGTATATGCCATTGGATGAAAAACATCCGCTTCACCCGATGAGCGTTTATGGTGAATCAAAACGGATGTCTGAAATTGAAATTGAATGGTACGCGAAACAAAAAGGTTTACGGTATGTTATGCTGCGATATTTTAATGTCTGCGGCGCCTCGGACGACAGTTTAATCGGCGATTCCAAAAAACCTTCCTTTCATTTAATGCAGAATGCCGTACGCGCAGCGCTCAGTATTGCCCCATTCGAGCTTATCTGCCCCGAAGTTGATACTCCCGACAAAACACCCATCCGAGATTATGTCAATGTAGTGGATTTAAACGAAGCCCACGTCAAAGCGCTTGAATATTTGCTGAACGGCGGAAACAGTGATGTTTTTAATCTGGGAACAGGGAGCGGAAATTCGGTACTCGAGATTGTGCAAAAAGTTCAGGAAATTACCGGCAAAGAATTCAAAGCAGGCAAAGGGCCAACCCGCCAGGGCGATCCGGCACGGCTGTATGCTGATAATTCAAAAATCAAAAGTGTTTTGGGTTGGGAGCCAAAGAGGACTATTGAAGACAGCGTCCGAACGCTTGTGAAATGGTACATGAATAGGCCAAACGGCTGGGAACGGTGACATTATAGGGATCGCTTGAATACGTCGCGTGTTCGCAGTCTCAAGTCCCGTCGATGTCGCGGGACAATGAGGTGGCATACCGCGAGTATTCTGCGCTCTCCTTTATTTATATATGCACTACAAAACAATCTCCATAATTATTCCCGTTTATAACGAGGAACATTACATCTCTGCTCTCCTCAATTCAGTCATAAAATCGGACACGTTAGGATTGAAAAAAGAAATCATTATAGTTGATGACGGCTCCACCGATAGAACAAAATTCAAACTTCAGTATTTGTCAGTAAAGAATAAATTCATTGTCATTACACAAAAAAAGAATATGGGGAAAGGAGCGGCGGTAAAGGCTGGAATCTTGAAATCGACCGGTGATATAGTGCTGATTCAAGATGCAGATTCGGAATATAACCCCATAGATTATCCTGCCTTAATCGAACCTTTTTTGCTTCACAGCGCCGATGTTGTATACGGATCGCGGTTTATAAGCGACAGGCCGCACAGAGTGTTGTATTTTTGGCATTATGTTGGGAATCTGTTCTTGACACTTTTGTCAAATATGCTGACAAATTTGAATCTAACCGATATGGAAACGGGGTATAAGGTTTTCCGCGGCGATATAATCCGTACCATTGCCCCATCGCTTCGCAGTAAGCGGTTTGGATTTGAACCCGAGGTAACAGCGTGGATTTCTAAGTTTAAGAATATCCGGGTTTATGAGGTTGGTATTTCGTATTTCGGAAGAACCTATGCCGAGGGAAAGAAGATCGGGTGGATCGATGGAATCCGTGCAATATTGGAAATCTTTCGATATAACCTTTTTTCTTGATTTAAATCGTCATTGCGAGGAAGTACGACGAAGCAATCCCATCTACTTATACATCATAATTAATGTGTTATAAATATTACAAATAGTAAACATTTTGTAATTATTTGTGAAAAATTTGCTTTATCTTTCTTAAGAACTATAATCAGAGCTTATCCGATTTTAATATTGTCGCTCGATACGAAAATTTTTTGCAAAAAATTTTGTATCTTCGCTCATTTACTCTTTTTATGCACATAAATAAAACTGGAATAGACTTTAAAGGAATAATCGATACAACGCTCCGCGACGGGCAGCAGTCCCCGCTTATGTTTGACGCGCGGAAGTATCAGTTTTCGCTCGAAGATAAGAAGAAAATTATTAACGGTTTAATTAAACTCGGCGTTCGGTATTTTGAGTTTTTCGCGCCGATTGTAAGCGCTTCAGAGCAGTCTCATTTCCGCGCTCTTCGTGAGTATGTGCGCAAAATAACTGACAAAAAAATTATGCTTTTCGCCCACTGTAGGTGCCACGAATCCGATATTGAGGCCGCAATTGCAGAAGGGTTTAATGGTTTGAATTTGTATATTGGTGTCGCAAAACATGCACAAGATCATAGCCACGGCCTTTCGTATGAAAAAATTCTGGCACGGATTCCGGCTTTACTTAAGAAAGTCCGCCGCCAGTATCCCGATTTATATTTACGGTTCAGCGTTGAAGATACATTCCGCACTCCGCTTGAAGATATTTATGCGGTATACGATCTCGTCTCGCCGTATGTTGATACATTAGGAATGCCGGATACTGTGGGAATCGCAACTCCTTCGCTTGTCACGAAAATAGTGCAGGCGCTTAAGGCTCGGTATCCTAAGAATTTTCTTGAATGCCATTTTCACAATGACCGCGGATTTTCTTTAGTCAATTCTGTTGCTGCTGTTGAAGCCGGCGTGCAGTTTGTGGATTGTTCTATTTGGGGAATGGCCGAGCGTTCGGGAATCACATCAGTCGCAGGATTGCTACTGAATCTGCATTATCTCGATAAAAAAATTACGGATCAATTCGAACTTTCATTATGCTATCCCGTGAATGTTCTGATGGGATCGATTCTTAATCTCCAGGTGCCCACCAGCGAGCCGGTGTCTTTGACAAATAGGACGCATACAGCCGGTGTTCATCAGAAGGCAGTGCTGAATAACACTCATGTGTACGAGGCACATAACCTGTCCGATTTTGGTGTGCAGAATAATCAGATTCTGCTTGGTCCCTTAAGCGGTTGGAATTTGATCTATTATTATCTGAAGGAAATAGAAAACTGTGTAGTTACGCCAGATATCGCAAAACAGATAACTAAAGATTTTAAAGCCCGGACAGCCCATATGGATAAGCATAATCCGCCGGAGCAGATTTTAAGAGAAATCATCCAAAATTATCACCTTGAGAAGATTCCTGTTCCCCAGAAGCAGCGCATAAGAATCGAAAATCTTCAGTAACATCTGGTCCGGAATGACAAAGTATTTGTTATAATTTACCTACAGCGGTGGTAGTTCAGCGGTAGAATATCTGTTTTCCAAACAGAGGGTCACGGGTTCGAATCCCGTCCACCGCTCCAAAAAGTCTAGGAAATTAAAATCATCTTCATGAATTGTTCAATGTGCCGAATTTCTTCAAAGTATCATAAATTTTTTATTAACGAATATGTTTATTGGAGAATTGAACTCCATACTAATCAATGTTATCTCGGTAGGTCTATCGTGATCCTGAAACGGCATGCAGAAGATCTTTCTGAAATAAATAATGAAGAAAGAAATGAGCTGTTTAAAATCATGCGGAATCTCAAAAATACACTTACTATTGCTTTTAAACCGGATTTATTAAATTATGCCTCGTTAGGAAATAAAACAAACCATTTACATCTGCATGTTATTCCCCGATATCATGGTCCAATACAGTTTGCCAGACGAACATTTATTGATTCAAGATGGGGAAAAAATCCATCGCCTTATAATAAAGATTTTAAAGTGACCGATGAAGTATATGAGCAAATAATAAATGCTATTAAATCTAATCTAAAGTCATAATTTCAATTTTTGCAGACTAACTGAAGTATATACTTTCTAGTATAGAAAAATTTCGGGCTAAATCTTCTTCACTAATTTTATTCAGATCAATGGATACATTCGCCATAATAATTTTTTCTGCAGTAATTCCATTTTCCTCATGAATATCTTCTCCAGTCCTTGATTTCAGATCTTCCAGCCGCTCCTTTAGAGTCATAATTCCATAGGGACTAATTCTCATATCAGAATACAGAAGAATAAGAGATTCCATATCTCGTTTCTCAATTAACATAGGTACATCTCTCCAACTCAAGTTTTCCATTATTCTTATCGTCTCGGCCGAACAGCCCACATCCTTACAGATTGCGCGGGCAACCGTGTATTCATCGTCTCCATATTTTTCCTGCAGTTCGCGTTTCATCCTTTTTATATTTTCAACCTCGGTTTGCGACAGTCCGAATTTCAGCTGTTTGGTAAGATCAAATTTCATCGGTTTGGCTATATCATGAAACAGGCAGGCGCGGATTACGGCATCGGCATTGATCGAAGGACCTGTCCAGTTGTCGGTGATTATTTTTGCAATAGAAGTTACCCGCAGCATATGAAGCTGAAGGTTTTTTGGAATCGAATATTTCTGGTAAATTTGTATTATGTTCATGTTAAAGCTCATTTTGAATGTTTCGAAGAGTCGTCTTTTTGGGTTGGATATGCCACAATAAAAACAAACAATACAAAAATCATTAATGGCCAGGTTGCTTCAATAAATGTTTTACTCGGAAGTGGTAACATTATTTTTTTTCCTTTCTTTTCAACAAAATCATCGAAATTATATAAATTATTAAAGAGTTTATTAAGCCATAAACATTATCCCAAAATGTCAGTTTTTTTGCAATCGGGCTGATATAAGGTCCCGCTACTATAGCCAACAGGAATACTTGACATATTCCTAAAAGCATTTTTGCGGTTTCTATACGCTGCTGATCACTAATAATCAATTTGTTATTTTTTTTCACTACATCTAGAGTTTAAAGATCTCTGTCTATTTTTTCAATGGACTATCGTCAACAAAATATCATATTTAGGTTGGTATAATAGAATAATCCTGTCAGCTTGCAGTTGGTATAATTTCCTTTTATACTAGAATATTCAATAAAAATATGGCGTACATACCCCGTCGAAAAAGAAAGCAGCGGTCTAATATAAAGAAGATACTCTTTGTATTTTTTCTGCTGGTTGTGATCGGCATTTTTTTCACCGCTTCTAAAATTAAAAGCTTTTACGAAGGAATTTATACGGGCAAAGAATCGGCAAAAAATCAGATTCCCACACCCAAACCAGAGAAAAAAATATTCAATTTCCTTATCATGGGATACGGCGGTGGTAATCATGACGGCGCGTATCTTACCGACACGCTTATGATTGCCCATGTAGATATGGAAAAGAAAAGGACCGTTCTCATCTCCCTGCCCCGCGATATCTGGGTAAAGATTCCCACAAAATCCGGCGATGATTTTCACGAAAAAATAAATGCCGTTTATCAGATGGGATTATTCAATAAAAACTATCCCGATATTCCTGCAAAATATGCCGAAGAACAAGGAGCGGCCAATCTTACTAAAGAGGTTGTTGGAAATATTGTAGGTCTTGAAATAGACAACTATGTTGCTATTGATTTTGAAGGGTTTACGAAAGCGGTAGATCTTCTGGGCGGCGTGGATGTGAATGTCGAGACAACATTTGACGACTATGAATACCCGGTAACCGGCAAAGAGAAAGATTTATGCGGAAAGGAAGAAAAAGACCTGCCGGATCTTTTAAAGATTGCTACCGAATCTCCCACTCTGGCTTTCCCGTGCCGGTATGAACATTTACACTTTGATGCCGGTTTAACCCATATGGACGGCGAAACTGCTCTCAAGTATGTACGATCGCGTCATTCACTGCAGGACGGCAATGATTTCGGCCGGGCAAAACGCCAGCAGAGGTTTTTGGAGGCAGTCAAAAACAAAGTAATTTCCATCGGTTTCATTACGAAAATACCGGCGCTTATGGATGAAATGCAAAATTATATCCGCACCGACATTCACAGCAGTACTATAACCAAACTTATCGGTGAAGCCCCATCAAGCAGCAAATATAAGATCAGCAATTTTGTCCCCGATACAAATAATTACCTCGATCCCTCACGATCTTCGTACGGTGGCTTTATCTTAGTTCCGAAAGAAGGAGAGGATAATTGGAGCAGGATGAAAGGAGCAATCCGCGATATTATGCGGGGAGTTACTCCAACACCAACACGAATTCCAACAATCTCAACATCTGTAGAGGATCAATAATTATCTATACATGCATTTCCGGCATTTGCCTGTTTCAAGGATACACACAGAAGGATCTTTTCCTTCGATGAAGCGCGTCCCATCAAACTTGCGGCACCAACAGTCGGCGTCTGTGTCGCAGTACGTTTTCTCTCCGGTTTCACTGACATTGCTCATGGCGGCTACATTTCCATACTGGGTAATTGGTGAAGTTATACGGAATGTATTGTAAATAAGGAAAGCGCTTAATCCGATCGCATATAGTGCAGCTACACTCATTACTAAATTCTTTACTGAGAACGATGTAGACGGAATATTCATAATAGTATAATAGTTGGTAATGAAATACCGAAATATTTACCTTGTTTTGATTGTAGCACTTTTATTAAGACTTGTCGCGCTGAATCAATCATTGTGGCTGGACGAAGCAACAACTGCCCAGACCGTGAAGCATTTTAGCTATATTGATCTGATTTTTCGTTTTGCTTCAACCGACTTTCATCCGCCTTTATATTATCTTTTCATGAAAGCATGGACTTCTCTATTTGGATATTCAGAAATTGCACTGAGAATGCCGTCTGTCCTCTTTTCTTTAATTGCCGGATGGTTTGTATATTTGATTGGGAATATCGTTATCAATAAGAAATCAGGCGTATGGGCGGCCGCGTTTTTTCTGTTTAATCCGCTTATCGTCTATTATTCGCAGGAAGCACGAATGTACAGCATGGCAACATGTTTTCTAACAGTTGCGGTTTATTTGTTTATACAAATAATTTCCCATCTTTCAAGAGGGGAATCCGGCGTAGCCGGAAGGGGTGTTTTAAATAAAATGAAAACACCCCGCCTCAGTCACTCTCGGCACCCCTCTTATGAAGAGGGGAAGAATGTTTTGTTGTTTAATATTTTTATTGCATTGAGCCTTTTTACGTTTTATGGATCGATATTTTTGATAATTGCAATGTTTTTATCCCCTTTATTTATTAAATTTTTGGATCCTTCGCTAAACGCTCAGGATGACAAAAGTATCAAAAAAACTCCTAAAATATTTTTATTAATTCTGGCAGGACCATTAGTAGCCTTACTGATTCTATCTCCACTCCTCTATAAGCAATACATGCATTCAAAAGAAATGTTGAGCCTTGTCCCGAACTGGAGTATGGTTCTGGGGAAAGCGAATCTGAAGAATCTATTATTAATTCCTATTAAATTCTCAATTGGCAGAATTCAATTTGAACCAAAACTTGGCTATTATGCGGTCGCTGGTATCTGGTCTGTCCTCATTTTTGCATACATAGGCATCGGAAGCATCAAGAATAAACTGCTGGCATTTTTATTCTTTATTCCACTTATTCTTGGATTCTTGATTTCTTTTTTTACTCCGCTTCTTCAATATTTCCGGTTTGTATATCTTATTCCTCTGTTTGCGCTTCTTATCTGTTGTGGTATAGAAGAAAAATACCGGCGGGCAATTTATCTGGCCGGTTTTATTATTTTTTCAATCGTTTATGTGTTTATGCCGCAATATCACCGAGAAAACTGGAGGGCGCTTGTAGGAACTATAAAACCTGGCCAAACTGTTTATATGGTTTACAGTTCGTCTGATCCGGTGCGGTATTATTTAGATCAAAATAATAATTCTTCGAAAATAAAAGATTTAAGCGCATTGCCTTCTGCAATGAAAGAAAAAAACATCTTAGTAATCCCCTACACTGCCGATATTCATGGAGTAAACTATCAGGAGACTTTAACAAAATATGGATATAAAGAATTTATGACACTAACTGCGCGGGGGTTAAAATCAGAAGTCTGGCAGAAAAAATAATATCATTCCTTCATCTTTCTGTATTCATATACTGCAGCAATAGAAACGATCGTTGTCGCGACAATCATGGCGAGACCTATAGCTATAGGAGGGCCGTAGACTACTTTTATGGGAATTAAAATATAACTTCCGGCCGTCAGAATAATAAAAAATAGTATGTTCGCGTAGAGAATATATATGGGTTTCTTTATAGTATAGAGAATAAACAAAAACGGCAAGCTGCCTAATGAATAAATCACAAACGGCCAGCTTAAAGCCCTGGTTATCGGCGCAGCTTCACAGAAGTTCTTGGTAAATAATACACAATACACCGAGTCTGGAATTACATAAAACAGCAAAAATAATGCCGAAGGTCCGAGCAAGTACATAAAACCGGTTTTCAGATGTTTTTTTACCTGGTGTTTACTGGTTATAGAAGAAAATCCCGGTGAAATCACCTGCGTAACACTAATGACAGTGGTAATTATAGTAAGAATAATTTTCTGCGCCAGCGCGTATGGTCCGGCTTCGGCTTTGAAATGGAAAAAGGAAAGCAGGAACAAATCCATTCTGAGACCCAGATTAAAAAACTGCGATGCAATAAAATATGTCATCGTGTAGCGGAATCGGAATTCTTCCCTTCTCACTTCCGATTTCAAAACGAGCATAAATAAATTTCTTTTCTTCAAAAATAAAAGTAAAAAGAAAATCATCGGGCCAAGAATTCCAAAAACGAAAATCACCGAAGAAATGGAAACAGCTCTGTCGTATGCCAGATATAGAATGACTAGAGTTTTGGCGAAGTTGGCAATGTTCTGGTATAAATTGGCTTTCACAAACTGCTTGGCGGCGCACATACAATTCCAGATAAAATTCTGCCAAATAAACAGTAACACTGAAATAGAAGTTAGATACAAGTCGGAAATCGGCGCGCCGGTATGGAAGAACACTTGATCAAGGTATGGAAACCCTACCGAAAGAATAATAATAATTATGATTGAAAATAAGGTCTGGTAATAAAACGTGCTTTTCATGAAGCGGTACATGGTAGTTTCGCGTTTTTCGATAAGAGGCGGCAGGTACGAATAAATGGTCGCGCTGGTTCCAAAGTCCAGGATATTAGACAAAACGTAGGCAATGCTTAACAATACACTCATTACGGCGTATTGTTCCCGGGTAAGAATACGGGTAAGCAATATTACGAAAATAGCTGAAAAAACGGCGTTCAGGTTGTTGCCTATGGTATTAATTATTACATTTCGCCGTGTGGGATCACGGAAGATCTTCTGAAGGAGTTTGATCATGAAGATATTGTAGCATATAGAAACAGGTGTCACATAGACAGAGGTGGATTTACACCGACTGCATATAATAAACCATCTGTTAAATTATTATTGACTAGATCTGCTCCAATTGTAGTTAATGCTTTATCCGGCAAAACTCCCACATCTTCTAAAGATGATATCATGCTTATATTGCCTGTTGTTGTTGGGGGAATATTTTCTCGTTGCACCCAGTAACTATGAGAAAGTAATTGATAGTGTTGAGTCAAATCCGCGGCATCCATTAATTTGCCAAACTGATCATCTATAAAAACAACTCCTGCGAATTTATCTTTTATTGCTGGTAAGTACTCTTCAAACACTTTTATTTTATCAGCTCCACCACATACGAGAGGCATTTTCATTTTTTTAGCTTTCCTTTTCCATAGGTTTTTTATCTCTGGAGGTAATTCTACTGGAATATCCTTTTCTTTTCTGCTTAGTGTTATTTTTTCCTGGGTAGTTGGCCAGAATATTAGATGAGAGCGTTGAGTTTTAAGGATACTTGCCATCAAATCATGCAAGCCCGGATAAATTTCTGGTGTCCTCTTCAGATCGATGAGAGGCGGTGCTAATATTCTTTCAGACATATATAATCTATTCTAAAATCGTATAGTATTATATTATGATCGTCGCGTCAATACGCCACTTTTATGTATTTTGTGATTCAGATCACATTATCATCTCTGTGCATAAAAGAGGCGGATTTAAATGTATAATTACAGCATAATACCGATTTTCTAATACTTCATATGAACATCACCGACTCTTATACTTATAAAGAAATGCTTGATACCGTAAAGCTGCCAGATTTATTTGACTTTAATGAAACCAAACAGATTGCCGAACAGATCGGCGGTAAGCGTATCATCTTTTCTGGTCTTGGCAGCAGTCTTATTTTCCCCGGCAATAATGCCAAAAATAGGGCGCTTAAGCTGGGTATAGAAAACAAAATCGATGTCTATTTTGCCTCAGATCTTCTGCAGTATTCCGATTTTGAAAATACAGTAGTTTTTATTTCCAGTAATTCTGGAAAAACGAAAGAAACCATGTTGTTATATGATCATTTGCAGGGGAAAGGCGCGCAAATTATCGGTATCACCGCAGTTGCCGATTCTCCTTTAGCTCAGAAATGTCAGAACGTGATAATTCTAAAAGGCGGTTTTGAAACAGGTGTGGCGGCAACTAAAAGTGTAGTGGAACAAGGACTTCTCTATGAATCTCTCGTATATCATCTCGCTTTCATTCAGGGGAAAATAAAGTCTCTACCCGATCTAGCCGGAGAATTCAAAAGCGCGGCACAATCGATTCAGGCAAATATTACCCAAAAAATTTCTCCCGAATTGGTTCAGAAATTGTCAGAAGCAAATCAGTATTTATATGCCGGTCTTGATAACGGAGTTGGCGGCGAACTGGCTTTAAAAACAAATGAAATGGTTCGCAAGCCGGGAACGTTTTTCGCCGATACGCAGATTCTCCACGGCCCTGCAGAAGTGATCGACAGCGCTTGTCTTTTTATTTTAGAACCCAAGGGAATGCGGCCATTTATCGATGATTTTAAGAAATTCGGCAGTACAACAAACAGTTCAGTTGTCAGTATCGATAATTCATCACTTTTTGAACATTCCATTCCCTACTCTACTAACGAAATTTTCGGCAACTATTGTCTGCTCAGCGCCGGTTGGGGTGTGCTCGTGAATCTTGCATCATTTTTACATGTAGATGTCGACAATCCCAAAAAAATCCATAAGGTAGGCAATCCTATAGTCTAGCCATTTTGACATACCAAACTTCGTAGGTTATACTCTTACTAAGCTTTTTAGGAAAGTGGAAATTATCAAAAAAGGCGTGTGGCCCACCGATTTGGTGGGAAACGAGGAGAGGGCTGTGGAGTATCTATACTTCACGGGATCGGACACCCGACATATTGTCGAGGTAGTATCAGCGGAAACCCTCAGGTTGCGTTATCAACCTTAAGTTTTAAACAACACTGCGGAGCAATCGGCAGAACAAAAATAAAACACATAACTCTGCTTTCTTACTGTATAAGCTGCTTTATTAATTCATATTCATTCTATGTGTGGCATATTTGCATATCGCGGATCTCAAAAAAACGCCGGACAGATCGTTTTAGACGGCTTAAAGTCTTTGGAATATCGTGGATATGATTCTTGGGGAGTAGCACTTGTCAAAGAAAATGACGAATTGTTTATCGAAACTCATGTTGGTAAGATTGGCGGTGCGGAACTTCCGGAATTTAATTCATCTGTTGGATTCGGCCATACCCGCTGGGCAACTCACGGCGGTGTGACGGTAGAAAATTCGCATCCTCACACATCGTGTGATCGGAAAGTAGTTATTGTCCATAACGGCATTATTGAAAATTTCAGCGATCTAAAGTCTGCTCTTCAGAAAAAAGGACATACATTTACCTCTGAAACGGATTCTGAAATCATCGCACATCTTGTTGAAGAAGAATTAAAGTCAGGAAAATCTGATCGAAAATCCATTGTCGTTGATACATTCAAAAAACTTCATGGATTAAATGCGGCGATTATTTTCTTCCCTCAAGAAAAAGAGTTTTTCGCAATTAAAAACGGATCTCCTGTCGTCTTTGCTCATAAAGATGGCGAAAGTTATATCGCCTCCGACGGCTCGGCAATAATCCCCTATACCAACAATTTATATTTTCTAGAAGACAATGAACTTCTGCATGTCGGAGAAAAATATGATCTGTATGATTTCAATCTTCGAAAAAAATCACTTGAATTCATCGCTATACCAATTGAAAAAAATAGCGTATCTCTTGGTACATATGATCACTATATGATGAAGGAAATTTACGAACAGCCGAAAGTGCTTACCAATATCATTAAAACTCAAAAGGATACCATTGCACATCTGGCTTCTGTCATTCAGAAATCATTCGGCTCATATTTCATCGGATGTGGTACTGCATATTACGCCTGTCTGGCCGGTTCGTATCTCTTTTCTAAAATCACCAAACGTCACGTCAATGCATGTGTCGCTTCTGAATTTGAATATCTAACCGATTTTCTAAAAAAGAATTCTTTAGTCATCGCCTTATCTCAATCCGGTGAAACTATCGATATCATTTCTGGAGTCCGCGCCGCCAAAGCAAAAGGGAGCACATTAATAAGTATTACCAATGTTCTTGGCTCAACGTTGTATCGTATTTCTGATGAAAAAATACTGCTGAACGCCGGACCGGAAAAATGCGTGCTAGCTACAAAATCATTCACTGCAAAAGTGGCGATACTATATCTTTTAGCAAACCAGCTCGCAGGGAATTATGAAGCTGGCGTGCTGGATCTTCAAAAAGCAATTGCCGAAGTTGAACGCTTGCTTCAGCGCAAAGAAAAGATTCGCACCATTGCAAAACGCATCGAAAAATCTCAACATGTTTTTATTCTCGGCCGCGGCGTTTCGTACCCTACCGCGCTTGAATCTTCTTTAAAAATAAAGGAGGTTTCGTATATTCATTCAGAAGGATTTGCTGCCGGTGAATTAAAACATGGAGTCATTGCTCTTGTCGAAAAAGGAACTCCGGTAATTGTTTATAATCCATCAGACGAAACGTACGAAGAAACATTGTCGGCCGCCTACGAAGTCAAAGCCCGTGGTGCATATGTTATCGGTATTTCCGATAAACACAATGAAGTCTACGACGAATTTATTGAAGTCGGCAACTGCTGCGATGCAACTATCATCCCAAATGTCGTAGTTGCCCAGCTTCTAGGATATTATCTGGCTTTGGAGAAGGGGTACGATCCAGATAAACCGCGGAATCTGGCGAAGAGTGTGACAGTAAAGTAATCAGGAGTGTATAAATAATTCGGCAGCGCCGAAAATATCGCTGTCTTTAATCTGGATATATTTAGCATTATAGGTGCTAGATAACAATTGAACTGTGTCATTCAGCATTTGAAAATAACCATGACCGTTCCATATAAGACTTCCTTGCATGATGAAGGTTAAGTCGCGTTTAGAAAATTCAAGCACTCCCGCAATTTGTGCAGCTACCAATTGCGCAGATCTATTTAGAAAGGACTGCGCAAGCTCGGAAATCTTAGGGATTTTTTGATATGTAAGACCGTTTAACTCTTCTGTAGAAATTAGCGGTAAAAAATTAAGATTGTGTTTTTTTAAGTAATGATTGAAATGTTGATACAAGTAGGCACCCGAAGTCTCTTTTTCGTATTTAGCTTGCCCCGGCAATACAGAATGATTGTCTATTTCTACACCTTCTTCACTTTGTGGAAATTTATTGAAATTAGCTGCTTCCAGGTTAACTGCGGTAAACTCGTCGAGGAAAATAGCGAAATTCAATCCGGTACCCACAATTCCGGCGGCGAGTGATTGCCATGAATTCTGCAGAAGTCCCGATAGTAACAGGCAGATTGCATCGTTTGTTATAGCAACATGAATTTCTTTATTCCATGATTCTTTAATATGCTCTTCTATAAAACGCCCTACTGTTTTGTCTATCATTCCGGCAAACTTATGTTCTTTTGAGCCTGACTGAAGAATACCATCCAAAATATTATGGCGTAATATGGGGGTAAGCGGATACGCAAAATTAATTGCAATATGGCGTACAGATTTATCTAATTGCTGTTCTATAAATTTTAAAAATAAATTTGCAGTATTAAATATGGGGAGTTCTCCTGATTCATCTTTAATTATTTTAGGTTTTCCTTCGTCTTTCTTGAGCAAGGCGTTACGATAAAATGAACCTCCAATAACTAATGTCTGAAAGGTTTCATCGGCCTGAATTTGTGTTGTTTGTGATAGGGAATGTCGAATAAATGGATAGCTAGAAGGTCTGCCATGTTGAGCTTCGATTAGTTCTGAAACTACATTTTTTTTGATTTCAAGAAGAGTTTCTGTTGAGTACATGGATATATTATATATAAATCCTGAAATAAGATACAAACGTCATTGCGATCCTGAAGAAGTCGGGAGAAGCAATCCCATTACCAATAATCGAAAGCTTTTAATGTCACGAGTGCTATAACCTGGGGTCTCTGTTAACGGGATTGCTTCGTCGTTCCTCCTCGCAATGACGTAGAGTAATTTTGGATGAATTTTAAACATTTCGGTGAATTTTAAGGTCGGGTAGTGTACAATTTAGACTAATATGAAAAAAACAGCACTCATAACAGGCATCCTCGGCCAGGATGGACCGTATTTGGCCAAATTACTTCTGGAGAAAGATTATAAAGTGTATGGGCTTATCCGCCGGTATTCAAACCCCAATTTCAGTAATCTTGATTTTTTGGGAGTCACAAAAAATGTGGAATATGTTCAGGGCGATATGACAGATGAATCGTCACTTTATAGTGTTATAAAAAGCATTCGTCCAGATGAAGTATACAATTTGGCTGCCCAGTCTTTTGTTGGTGGTTCTTGGGATATGGCTAAGCTTACAACCGAGGTGAATGCTGTCGGTGTTTTATATCTTTTAAATGCACTCAAGTCATTTTCTCCTGCAAGCAAATTCTATCAGGCTTCAACAAGCGAGATTTTTGGCAACAGTAATCAGAATGGTATCCAAGATGAAAATACTCATTTCTGCCCGAGAAGCCCTTATGGAATCGCGAAATTGTATGCATATTGGATGACTGTTAATTTCCGCGAGTCGTACAAACTTTTTACATGTAATGGAATTTTGTTTAATCATGAGTCCCCGATCCGCGGGATTCAGTTCGTAACACGCAAGATAACCGATGGTGTCGCACGAATTAAACTCGGCCTGTCTGATAAATTATTTTTAGGGAATCTTGATTCTAAACGAGACTGGGGATTTGCCGGAGATTATGTGGTGGCAATGCACGCTATGCTTCAGCAGAAAACTCCAGATGATTATGTAGTTGCGACGGGTGTGAATCATTCGGTCCGCCAGTTTGTTGAAGTGGCGTTTAATCATGTTGGAATTACGGATTGGGAAAAATATGTGTCGGTTGATCCTCAGTTTTTGCGGCCGGCAGAAGTGCACGAGTTAAAAGGTATAGCGACAAAGGCGAATAAAGCGTTGAATTGGCAGCCAAAAGTGACGTTTGAGGAGCTGGTGAAGATGATGGTAGACGCCGATTTGCAGAGGCTGAAGAAATAATTCTGGCAGGGACCGTCGCTCGTATTTGGAATTATCTAAGCAAATATATACGTCATTGCGAGGAGAGTGTCTGACGAAGCAATCCCGTTACCAATAATCCAAAGGTTGTAAAGTCACGAGTGCTATAACCATGGTCCTTTATTAACGGGATCCTTCGCTACGCTCAGGATGACGATAAATAAGCCTAAATTTTAAATATTTCTACAATGCACAAATCTACTTATACTCATACATACTCCGATGGAAGTAAAGCAGACGAATATGTGTTGCAGACATCCCACGGTATTGTTACTATCGATCCGGAAGGCGGATATGTAACCAGCTGGAAGGTGAAGCACCCGCATTCTCATGAGTATTTTGATGTGCTTTATCGTGGTTCAACAAAAAAGCGAAGCGGGATTCCGATACTTTTTCCGTATTTTGGTAAATCAAGTAAAACACGCCAGCATGGTTTTGGGCGTGATTCTACATGGAAAGTAGAACATGTATCGGCAACCTCCCTCCAAATGAATCTCTCATCTTATCACATTCCTTCAGATGCAAAACAGGAATATCCCTATTCCTTCGAAGCCGCACTTACCATATCACTTCATGAAAATGGAGCTATGGAGTATGGTCTTGTTGTCAAAAATATTGACAGTAAAGATCTTCCTATTTCCCCCGGCATTCATCCATATTGGGATATTGAACATGAAGAAAAGAAACATATAAAGGTTTCTGGGCTGTCCGGTTTTGATGCATCGGCAATAGATTGGGATAATAATCCACCAGACGACCGATTTACATTTGATAAATCAGCTGCACTGCATTTCCCAGATAGAACAATTGACATCAAAGATATCAGCGCAAACGGATCTAAGATTACACAAGTTGCCGTATGGTCGCAGGCCATAAATAAGCCGGACTTTAATTTTGTCTGTTTTGAACCGGTTTGCGGTTTAGATTATGCCATAGATAATAATCCTATTCTGGTTTCGCCGAATTCTCTGTGGGAAATGAAGCTGAAATTTTCTGTAGAATTTGCTGCGGTTTAACTGCGTGATTTTGGAGCTTGTTTAAAGCGGTACTTAATAATTTTTGCCGGATTGCCAGCTGCTATGGCGAATGCCGGGACATCTTTTGTAACTACTGCCCCTGCGCCAATAATGGCTCCTTTTCCGACATGAACACGTTTTAAGATTGTGGCTTTTTCGCCAATCCAGACATTATCTTCAATAACAATCGGTTTGTCTTCTATCTTCAGCCCTTGCTCGGAAATAAGTTTATGTGGATCCGAATAATTATGATCTGCAGAAATTAATGAGACGAAGTCGGATATAATCACATTGTCGCCGATTATAATGCCGCTGTCGGCACCTAATGTTACAGAACGTCTGATATAGGCATTGTCGCCGATTTTAATTTTCTTAGCAGCGGCAATTCGGTATATTAAAACTATCTGTAAATTTTTTCCGAATTTAACTCCTAAAATTTTCAGATAAATTCTGTTTAATGAATAAACAAGAAAAAGTAGCAGATTGAAAATTTTATTTACCATTATAAAAGTACATTATAACAATAGTTATCTAGATTTTTGAATACTTTTCAGCACCCCGGAAAGATTCCTCATCCGCTCTACAATAATTATTGGCGAGTACACAATCAGATCTGAAATACTCCAGTTTTTTAAAATTACATAAAACCAGTTCCTAAAATCTAGCCATGGTTTAATTTTCCACATTGTTTTTGAAGAAGTTGATTGTCCAATATGTGTCACCGGTGCATGTAAACATATAATATTTTTCCAGCCGTTTCGTTTAATTCTAAGCGACAAATCAATATCTTCCAGATATGATCCGAATTTTTCATCAAAAATTCCTGCTGCATTCAAGGCTTCATTTTTATATAAAATAATTGCCGCATTCACGGCATCGGCTTCAACACACGTTTCGTCTTGTTTTATGGTTTTAATTGCTTCTGCTTTCCCTTTTTTCAATATTTTAACTCCGGCGCTTTCCATTTCACCATTGGGATGATAAATGATCGGGTTTAACACACCAACATCTTTTGCATTACATTCCAGACATTTTTCTATCCAGTTTTCAGAAAGTATGGTATCATCATTCACCGTGCCAATCCATTCCGTTGCCGTAACTCTGTGCCCCACATTTATTGTTGAAGCCACACCTTTATTTTTCTGAAGAAGAATAAACCGAACCTGTGGATGTTTTTTCCGCCAATCCCATACATCATCATTTTTAATTGCGCTTGTAACAATAATTAATTCATCAATTTTATTGAGAAATTTACTGTTATCTTCAAAAAATTTCTCGAGAATTGAAAGTTTCATGTTAGGCACGGTTATCGACACGCCATTCTCCATGGCTGGCAATACTTTTCGTTTAGAGTATCTTTTTTTAATGAATGAAATAACTAATTTCCCCCAAAATGAAAAATGTTTTCGTGAGTAAACATCCATCGAATGAAAAAAGATATCGCGTTTGCGCTGTGAATCCAAAGCTTGAAACGAAGCCCCGCCGACATGTTTAACTGGGGTGTCAATCCACCCGATTTTATAGGTATTATCTATCAGTCTTTTTGTCAGGTCGCTGTCTTCAAACCACAGGAAAAATCGTTCATCCCAGCCGCCGAGTTTGCGGAGAATTTCTGATTTTATAAGCAGACATCCGCCCGTGAGAGTGTAAACTTTTCCAGTATTTGTCATCAACTTATTTAAAGGAGTAAATTCTTCTAATAGCGACCAAACTGTTGGAACTGTTTTTTGATAATCTTTGGATTCGGGTTTTGGCGAACAGGCAACAAAATTTTTTTCTTCCGCCTGCTCAATCATCATCATTATCTGATCCGGTGTGACTTCAACATCAGGATTTAAAAACAGCAGCCACTCCCCTTTTGCAATTGCAGCTCCCTGGTTGCAGGCCATCGCATACCCATGGTTGATTTCATTTTTAATGAAGGTTGCATTTTTATATTTTGTTGTCAGTTCATTTATTTTTTCAGAAGAATTATTATCAATCACAATAACTTCCATTGAACTATCATTAAGCCGCGACAGCAGATTCTTCAGATGATCGACCGTGTTCCAATGAACAATGATGACGGATATTTTCATTTTGATTTATATAATTTCTGAGCAAAATAAATATTTATTATCAATCCGGTTGTTTCGGTAACTGCCATAACCCATGCCGCGCCGTGTATTCCGTAAATAGGCACCACTAAAATATTAAGTACCAAATTACCAACTGTATTGGCAATGCCGAATGGCAAAAATTTCTGTACATATTTTGAACTTTGCACAACTGTCGCGATAGGTGCATTTACAAAATATAAAAATAATACTATAGAAAATATTCGTAATATCGGTACAGCAGAGATATATTTACTGCCAAGTATCATCACCAAAACATCAGCGGCAACAAACAATACCATTCCGGCGACTATACCGGTAAATGTCATAAACATCATCATTTTCTGCAGCTGTAATTTTGATATGCCTTCTTTTCTGGCTGAAATAGGAAATAAATTCTGCGTTAATGCAGAAGGAAAAAGGCTGAGTCCTTCTAAAAACCGGTAAGATAACCCATACAGACTTAAAGTAACAGGACCTGCTAAATATCCGATAATTATCGAATCTCCTCTGGCATATAAATACGAAGATAATATCAGAAGTGCATATGCCGAGGAAGAAGACAAAATAGAAATCATTTGAGGCAGCGAAATAATTTTCATGTTATTGGTAATCTTCCACGGGAAATACCAAATGCTTACAACAGTGCGGGAGATAGAATACAAAAGAACAATGAATGAAAAGGTCAGCTGAGATTTAAAAATAAAAACGCTCGATAAAAATATTACTGTTGAAAAAATACTTTTCAACGCAACCTTATAGCTCTGTTTTTTTCTTAAATAAAACGAATCACCGATAGAAAGAAATGCTTCGGGAAGTAATGTCATTATGCATATAATCGACACGCTGAAATTAAAAGATTTCGTGAAAAGCAGGATTATTGAAAGAACCATTGCTGAAACTATTAAGGTCATCAGCCGTGTATTTGTCACATGCTGATAAATGGTTTTTTCATCGCCATCATTGGCATGCTTCATGTACCATTGGTTCAGTCCGAAATCGGCAATAAATGTAGTGATCTCAATAAGTGTTACAAAAAAGATTATTCCTCCTGTAAACTCCTGTGTAAATAAGCGTGCAAATATAATCCATGCCAACGTTGTGAGAGCTTTTCCGCCGATAAGTGCGATAAAGTAAATGCTGGATTGTTTAAATAAAGAGCGAAGCATTATAGATATTATAACCAAAATGTCAGGATAAAATGAAAAAGACATCCGTTGAAACCTATATCAAAAAACATCATACAATATCAAAACTATGATGTATACTATATAAATGCGAAATACGCTCAAAAAAGCTTGGAAAAATGAATTTGTTCAGGGCGGAGCTTTTTTTATGGTTAGTTTTACTCTGGCGAATGTCATCAATCTTTTTTTTACATTTATAGCTGGCAGGCTCCTCGGGCCATCGGGATACGGCGAAATTACTGCTCTTATGTCGTATCTCATGCTTGCATCGGTTCCCCTTACAGTAATAACAACTATAGTAACTCAGAAAGTGAGCGAATCCGATGAAAATGCCGGCAGTACCGCGTATATTATTGAACATTTCATCTGGAAAACGATGCGTAAGTATTGGTATTTAGCCGCCTTGACTGTGGTCGTTATTCCCTTCATCCCAATACTAACTAACATGTCTTTTGAAACTTCATTGTTTTTAGTTCCTTTATTTTGGGCGTTATTTGTATTTTCTATCTACGGTGCATTTGCCCAAGGTATGCGGCTGTTTTTAATGTATTCGATATTAACGGTAATTTCTCCAGGAATAAAATTATTAGGGCCGGTGATAAGCCAATATTCTCATAATGGATTATTGACTGTACTCTTTTTCCTATTTTTGTCTTTTTTCATTCCTTTTATCTGGATATATCGGGAATTTATAGCCCATGCCAAAAAAAACAGTGAACCTGCAAAACCACTCGAAAAAAGAATCATGCATATTATTGCCAATAAACAATTCTTAATTACTACTGCATCTATTTTGGGTATAACACTCCTTAATAATTTCGATATTATATTTGTAAAACGGTTTTTTTCAGATCATGATGCTGGTATTTACAGTTCATGGTCGCTTTTGGCAAAAGTTATTTTTTATGCCATTGGACCAATTTCCAGTGTTTCATTCGTTTTTTTTTCAAGCAAAAAGCAGTCAGAAAATCATAGAAAAACATTATTATTTTTTATTGGAATGCTGTTTTTAATTGGCATTTTGAGTTTCGGCTTTTATACTACATTTGCCAAACTTATCATTACTGCTTTATTTGGGGCAAAGTATTTTGCAGTACTCCCCTATCTGGGGTATGCAAGCATATTCGGCACATTGTACTCGCTTATAAATTACATAAACAGTTATTTTCTGGCGCGGAAAAGTCCAGGGGCTCTTATTTTGCCAATTATGTTCGTGGCTTATATCGCCGTGGTTTTTATGTTTGTAAGATCTTTAGAGATGATGATGCAGATTGATGTTTATTTTTCACTCGGGATTTTAGCTATCTACGGAGGGTATTCTCTGCTATTTAAAAAATATTCTTAAATTATATCCCCCAACTATACAAAGTAGCAGGCCAGAGCGAGTATGGATTATCATCCAGAGGATAATGGTCTAGGTACAATTCTTTCTTAAAATGTTTTTCTGCGTAGTCACGGACATCGGCAGGCAGCGAGGAATCATCTATAAATATAAAACCCTGTTTATGTTTCTTCATTACTTTCTTAAGATCGGATAATTCTCCGATAAATCCTTCTCCATGATCAGTAAGCACTATCTTTTCTCCAGCTGAGTTATAGGTAAAATCCGAAGATTTTTTTAAACCATTTACTCTGCCTTCTTCGTTTTGCCATCGGAATACATAACGTCCTGGATAGTCCCGTCCTAAATACCAATATAACCGGGCATCCCAGGTTTCGATAACTGCCGGCTTTATTTTACTTTTTGCGCTTTTTTCCCTAATTAGATTATAAAGCTGGTTATAATCGACAAGCGCGATCTCCCTAAAATCGTGATTCACCGAATAAAACTGTTTGGGTTTTGTAGCGAATTTATGTCCATTGGCGATAATTCCCAAGGTGATTATCACAGTAAGAAAAAGGGGGCTAATGGCACGTTTTTTTATATTAGTGCTTACAGTATCTGATAAAACCACAATCGTGTAGCTCATTCCAATCAGAAAATACGGAAATATCGGCAGAAGATACCGTGAAACATACGGAGGAAAGAAGAACGTTATGAATACCAAATGCAAACCTGTATGAAACAGTATAAGAGACACTTGTTTCTGTTTCTTGATGAAGCCCAAAATTAGACCGATTATCCCAAGAAACGTAACCAGACCATATTCTCGCCATAAAAATGAATGGTAATACCAAAGATTATTGGTAATGGCGAAATTGCCTTGGAAATATCTGAAAAGGTAAGAAAAGGAAACGAAAAATATCAGAAAAAGCAGAATAAGTGCAATAGGAACAACTTTTTTCCAGGGAATATTTTTACTGTAGAAAATCATTGCATGAAGAACAATAGAACCGATAAAAATATAGTACAGAAAATGTGTTAACATCCCCAGTATTACACTCAGTACGAATGCCGCATAGTACCATTTCCCCCGTTTTTTTTCGATGAAAGAAAAATATAAAAAGATGGTTATAAGAATTATGAACTGTACTATCGCGTACGAACGCGCCTGGCGCGACCAAGCTATTTCGAAATAGGAACATGCAGTTAGAATCATCGCCGAGTAAGCAGATGCTTTTCCAAATAGTTTATGTGATACCAAATAAACTGTCAAAGGGACCAATGAACCTATTAAAGCTACCGGAAGCCGTGCTGCAAATTCGTGTAGACCGAATATTTTAAAAAATAAAGCAATCAGAAAATGGGTAGTAATATTATGTGATTCAAAAAAGATTGCGCTGCCAGCAAAGAGTTTCAGTCCATGAAGTAAAACTAATTTAGCCTGCTCAGCAGAGCTAAATTCATCAACCCAGAACGGATGATTATTTTTTAAGCCATATAATCGATATATTAGCGCGAGTAGAGTTATACATAATACGAATATCGTCGATTTACTTTTTATCATCTGTATAAATAATCATTAAATATTTTAATGTCAAAAAAAATTAATCGATGAATTCGTTTAATCGCACGTTTCCATTTCGGTTCGTTTTCTACCGGATAAAAAGTAAATCGATCTACAATTCGTATGGGCACACGATTACTTTCTTCTATCTTGCGGGTTTGTCCGGATTGCGGTCGTGTAATCCATATTTCTTCTGAACCAGACTTCATAAATAATGGAATAGTGAATTCAATTTTTTCATTTGTCCAATCTGTTTGTGGAATCTCTCCTTCTTTGCTCATTAATTTATACGTTTCATTGCTTTTCCAACCAAAGTTGTAACCAGTTATCGTTACTTTCTGGGTAAGTGTTGCTGTTCTAGGATCCACAGATAAAATATACAATTGGTTTTTATAAGCAGGATTATTTTTTGTTATGCTAGACAAATACGTTAGAACTATGGTTATTATAAATATAAATATCCCAAAAAATAATAGCACCGAAATTACCGCTGAAATTTTATTGAAGTGGATAGATTTGCTGTCATATTTAGCTTCCTGCGGTGTAACAATGAAATAAATCAATTTTGGAAGAAAATATAATAGGAAAATAAAAATCAGTCCGAACAGCGCTACGTTTTTAATAGATCTGAAATCACCTGAACTCACAAAAAAATAACTCAAGAAAATGGCCGAAATTGTAATAATAACTTTATCTTTGAACGACTGAGTAAAAAAATTATCATGTATGATTTTCCCTTGTGCTGAATCTAGAATCATCCCTGCACCAGCAGATAGGAATGCTGTAATAAGTAATATCTTTAGATAGTCAATATTTCCTAAGTTATAATCGAAGTTAACTATATTTATTGAAAAAAAAGATACGACTTGTGAAATTAAGATATATCCAAAAATTAAAATTGACAGAAAATACGCAGATTTTCTAATAATTCTAAGCAGATTTTTCATAGGCTATATTGTATCATTTCTAACGGCTAACAGCCCGATACATAAGTATGTTGCTATTGCCACAGTTTCAGCAATACCTTCATTTTTTGTAAATACCATAAGCGGAATTAAAAAGAAAATAAACAGTGTCATTCGGGCTGCTTCATTTTTATTAAAACGTATTAAAAAAGGCAGGATTGTCAGAAATGCTATTGTTCCGGGATCAAAATTATTATAAAAAAATGGGATTGATGGTACGGCTTTATAAAGAAAAGCTATTAAAGAAATTGAAAGTAATATGGTTGAGATAATATTTTTTTTTGACAATAAAAAGTCAAACATTCCGAAATAGAAAAAAATTCCTGCCAAGAACATAATTGAAGTTGTAGGATGCGAAATATCGCCTACATATCTTACTAATAGATAAGCGAGGCTTAGCAGCAAAATAGTAACTTTCGTTTTAGTCAGCATAGTTTCGCAATCCCTTAATTAAGTAATAGTAATAACTAGGGCGGGGATTCTTTTGCACGACAGAAAAAATTTCATTGTCAGTTTGTTTTCTAAGCTTTTTTTGTATGAAGGCACGCTTTTGTAAAGTTTTCTTAATGTTTACTATGTTCCACCATATTGATTTATATACGCTGAGAAATAGCTCAAAATTCCTAAACCATATCAGGTAAATCGCGCTGCTTAAGACATTAAAGAACAAATACACAGGTAGAATTTTTAATAAGTTTTTAACTTCAAGATTCTTTAAATAACTGCATAACCGGTTTTTAAATGAATGGAATTGAATAAATGCTTCGGATTTCTTAAGCCGCGTACCGCTCATGTGATGATACAAATAACTAACCGGATAATACCAGCATTCATATCCTGCAATCCAAAGCCTGTGGCAAAAATCAGTTTCTTCGAAATAACACCAGTAATCATCATCAAAAAGCTGCACCTTATCAATAATTTTCCGTGGTATAAGCATACACACGCCTTTTAAGCTGTATACGGGATATTTCTTTTTATAAAGCGGATTATTCGCCTTTTTATAAATTCCATAGTGATAATTAAAGCCTGTATTTGTCCAAAATGAACCGCAGCAATCCAGTCTATCCGGCTCTTTCATCAGCTTTACCATTGGCTGCACAGCACCCAGATTTGGAATTTCATCGTATGCTTTCAGCAATTTTTCTATCAGATTTGGCTGAAGTTTAACATCATTATTCAAAATAAGAATATATTCTCCTTTTGCCAGTTTTAGACCCACGTTATTGCCGCTTGCGTAACCCAAATTCTTTGAGTTTTTTTTAATTTTTACTTGAGGGTAATTTTTCCGAGTATATGCAACACTTTCGTCATGCGAATTATTATCAACTAAAATAGTTTCAACATTCTTGTAAGTTTGTGCCTTTATAGAAGATAAACAATCAGGCAAAAAGGCTTTGCCGTTATTATTCGTTACTATTATTGATACAAGTTTTTGCATGAGAATATACAAATTATAGTTCTTGACTTACGATTTGCGTGTTAATTTTCGCCATGGCTTATATCTAAGCACCAAAAATAATGTGCTAACGGCTACAACAAGTAACATTAGCGAAAAGTTCCAATAAAAGATTCTTTGAGGCAAAAATTCAATAATTAAATCAATGTCATACGAACCGTCCGCATTTTTTTTACAGTCATTTTGAGAACAGAGGGTTGCGGGATCTATCATCCAAGCCTGTGCATAGCCATTTACACGGAGATGTTTTGTGTCTGGCAGTGATTTTAAAAATGTAGTGTCATACAAAGAGCCATTATTAATATTATTATTTTGTATTGTGTCGCTTCGCTTTACAGAAATAAACTGATCTCCCGCAGCCGAAATCCAACCGTTCTCAAAATATTCTTCTACCATTTGCTTGTTAGCTTGATCGCCTGTGTTAGTTTTATCAATTGTATAGGTAGATAATCTTTTTTGGAAATCTGCTCTCGCTATTTTAGAGGTTTTTGTAACATACGCTTTCCACATACGGTGATACGATTCATTAAAAATGAGAGGAACTTCATTCTTTATTGTGTGAATCATAACTTTGTATTTCGCGGCATTAATTTTTTTATATTCAATGATTGGCGTTTCTTCATTGGTAGTTTTATCGGGAATTTTATTATTATTATCTTCTGTAAAAAAGATAGCCGGTCTGTCGAGTTGCAAATTATTTCTTAAAGCATCAGATAAATTTGCCAGAGAACCTTTGTAAGTAATACTTTGTTTTGGAGTATAAAATTGCGGAAGAAAATCGGGTGCTTCATATAGTTCCATTTGACCATACGTGGCGACATGTTTGTATTTTGTAGCTAAAATTTTTTCTAATTCATCTATTTTTTTGTTTGATATATTGCCAAACCATGATCTGAGTCGATGATTTAGATGAATATACCGAACAGAATATAAGTATAAAAGCCGGGCCTGAACCGGTTCATCGATAGTTGAAAATAATGGACCAATATTGAAGTGCTCCATATGATCGGCAAAATACGTGTGGTGCATATTCATGAGAATCGGATCGTGGCCAGTATAATACGTATTGCCATGAAGGTTCATTTTAACTTGATAATTGCCGCCGTTAGGATAAGAGATTAAGCGGAAATCTAATTTTTTAGTATCTACTGCATTTCGGAATTCTTTAAATTCCTCATAGTCAATATATTTTCTGGTTATATAGTCGTTAATATCGGTTTTATAGTCGGGTATATATCGACCTGTCAAAAAAGGAACTAATGCAATGAATACATATAAATAAAGTAACCATTTAAGCCATCTTATTTTTAGATCGTTAAGTATATAAAAAAGCAAAATAGACAAAAAGAACACAAACGTTACCCCGAATTTTTCAGGAGCAGTTTTAAATAAGTAGCACAGAGGAACATGGTCAAAACAGAAAAACATAATTCCTGGAAACGGCGGATTGGCCGCTTTTAATAAAAGTGTAAGAAGAAATAATGTTATTAATAGGGCTTTTATGACCCGATTATAAGTAGATTTTTTAAGTGTAAGCCAATATAAAATAAAAAAGAACGGTATAAACGATAATAATTTTATATATGAATTATTGTAGTATGTAGCTAGAAAATGTTGATCCACAACCCGAGGAATGCTCCATGTGAGTGAAAACAAATCTTTCATAATCAAGGTAACATCTTTTGATACCGATTCAAGCCATGAACGGGCGAATTTTTGAGTATATAATTTTTGAGCATCTGGCAGTATAAGCATCCACTGTACTAACCACCATACATGAAAAAGTAAAAATGATACATATAAAATTAGAGATTTTTTAATACATTGAAATATATTTAATTTATTATTTTGCATTAATTGAATAATAATCAGGAAAACAGGAAGCATTGCTAAAATCAGAACCATCTGTGGAGGATTGGTGAAAGTGTACGCGAATAATAAAGAAACAATACCGAACACATAAAATAATAGAAAATCCTTTTGATAGAAAGAATATAAAATTAAGAAATATAAAGGATAAATAAACAGAGTATGAATGCCCCATGGATTTAAGGCGTAAAGAAAATTTATACTAAAGGGATTGCTAACAAAAAAAAGTGAAATAGCAATTATGTGAGATTTTTTCGAAGGATTAATTTTTTTTAGAAGAAAATACATAACCGTAAACGGCATTAAGTAGATTGTTGCGATAATAAAAAAAGAACGAATAAAATCATTACTTATGAATGACAAAATTAACGGAAATGTTAAAAATGTATTAACCGAAGCTGCCTGAATTCCTGAAGCGTAGTTCAACCAAGTGTAATAACCGCCGTTTTCCAGATATATTTTATAGTCTAGCCAGTAATTGCCTTCTCCACCTAAAATGATATTTCCCTGCGAGAAATAAAAAATGTATTGGAGAAAAAGATATATCAACACAACAAGAAAAAAATATTTATTCTCTTGTAAAAATAACAAAATCCTTTTCATCATATGGTTTTGTAAAACATAATTAAATCATCTATTTTTCGTTCCCATGAAAGTAATTCTTTAGCACGAATAACATTTGCTTTCATCTTTTTTTGTAAAGCATTGTTATTGAGAAAGTCCGAAGCAGTGTCTGCAAGGTGTAATATATTATTGTCAATAATTGCACAATTATATGGTTTCAATGAATTTGATGCTTCAGAGTTTATGTCGTTTAAAATCAGCACTGCCTCGCCATTAATGTAGCTTCCTATTCTTATCGGGTAACATGCCCGTTCTGCATCGGTATCCGGCATTATAAAAATAACTGCATCAGCAGCAGCTAAATAATACCCCTGATCTTCTTGTGGAATTTGACCAACTGTAATGATATTTTTCAATATTTTCATATTTATTTTCTTTTCGATTTTTTCTTCCTGAACTATTTTTTTAGCATCAAGATTAAACAGGAGTTTAACTTCTGGATTCTTTTGTAGAATTCTTTCAAAAACTTTAAAAAGCATTAAAGCCCTATTGTTGATATATGTATTTCCAAAAGTAATCAGGTATATTCCGTTCGGCGAAAGACCAAGTTTTTTTCTGCTTTCCGTTCTTTTTTGGACTTTAAACTGTTCCTTATTTACGGCGTTGATAAGTTTTAGTACATGAACGGCTCCTCTTTTTTCCGCCTTTGTTTTAAGGTAATCGCTGACTACAACCATATTTTTGAAGAAGCCCGGAGCTTTTTGTTCGCAGAAAGCAACATATTTTTTCATGATTTCAAAATTTCCGTAAATAGTGCTTCCCTCCCAGTAGTCGTCCCAGTCCATTACTACTTTTTTACCAAATAGTTTTAGAATGAATGCAGGAATGTTTGCTTCAAGCTGGACAGGAACTGCTGCGTGTATAACATCATATCCTCCTAGAAGTCCAAATATAGCCGCAATAAATCCACGGAGAATTCGTCCGTTTAAGAAGAAGTGATACTGGTATCTGGGAAGTTCATATCTGGTGAAATAATTATTGTAGACTGTTTTTTTTATGTAAAACTGAAAAGGGTTTTGGCTCGCGCAAAGTAGATCTACTTTTACTTTTTTTTTGGCGAGGTTTGAGCATATGTTGTAGGCGCGGAAGTATCCGCCGAAGTTTACGAAGCAGGGTTCAATAAACAAAATTTTCATATATTTTTATTTAAAGGCTGTGGCATATAATTCTCTTCCAAGCTTTGGATTTATTTTTATCAGCAACTGGTCGATTATTTTTATTGGTATATTGGCAATATCCGTCTGCACTTTAACGTTTGTAAATCCATTTTCCTTCAGCTGGCTGCGAAGGTTGTCAAATGTGTAGTATCGAATATGCCCTACATTTATACCATCTTCTTTTGCTGAATATTCACAATATGGATTTTTTCCAAATAGAGCCATCAGTCTTCTTCCCAGTGAAAGTAAATTGGGTGTTGATAATAAAAGCACTCCCCGTTCTTTTAATACGGATCGTAATTTCTTTAAGAACAGATCAGTATCAAAAACATGTTCAATAATATCACCAGCAATAATTACATCGAATTTTTTTCCTTTGAATATAGTATCCAATTCAAAAACATCTCCTGCTACTGCTTTAATTCCCTGTTTTACTGAGTCAGCAACTGCTTTTTTGTTTAAGTCAATTCCATAGACTTCCCCAAATTGTTTAAAAAGTATACTCATGTTTCCGGCATGGCAGCCTACGTCGAGAATTGTTATAGTATTTTTTTTGTTTTGTTTCTTTATTTTCTTTACGCTGTTTACAAAAAATGAAAGTTTTTCGGGGTAGTCGCCGCCGCCTTCGATTTGGTGGGCGTGAGCTGAGTTGTAGTATTCTTGGTTCATACAATATTATACCTTCAGAAGGCTATTTCTTCGACTTATTGAAGATAAGAGTAAGCGCTTCTGCATCAAAATATTTCACAATAGGATAAAACGGATATATCAGATATTTGTAAGACGTATCTTTAACGGACCACAAAAGATCCAGCGGGTAATCGTAGAATTCATTGATTTGCTTATGAATCTTAAAGTCTGTTCTGTCGCATATATACTGAGTGCTTTTTAGATTGAATAACATCAGGTGCCGCGGCGAATCCAGATGAAACCATTTTGCTTTTCCTATTTTGAAACCTAAACTCCCGGTGTTTGGTGTTGCGCTCAGTAAAATGCCATCATCTGCTAAGATATCGTAAATTTTTTCGAATACTCCTATTGGATCGATAAGATGTTCTTCTACATGCCACAGAGTAATAATATCGAATTTTTTTTTGCCGAAATCGATCGCGGTTATATCTTTATCAAAAACATGAAGCCCTTTTTTTCTGCTGAGTTCTATCCCCTCTTTATTTATTTCTACGCCGTATTTTTCAAACTTTTTAGTATCAAGACTGCTTAAAAATTTACCGCTACCGCATCCTACATCAAGTATTTTTATTTTTTGTTTTCTCGAGGGAGCATATTTCAGCAGATTTTTTTCTTTTTGTTTCGTAGACCACGATTCTAGTGAATGAACAGCTTTTTGTACAATACCAGCATTTTCATTCAACCCGCCATCATAGTATCCTGTGTCATAATATTTTTCATAATATCGGTCGTTTATCTCAATATCCGCGAGAAACACAACATCGCATTCATTACATCGTGTTACCTGAAATTTATCTTTTTTGTCTATGTCATGCCGTCCGTGGCGGTTATAAGATTTAAATAATGGATTAGTATTTTGTGACTTGCAGAGCGGGCATTTTTTTGTCTGTTTCATATGTAAATGAAAAGTAGTCCTAAAGCTTCACCTACATAGCATACACAATTATTTTTAAAATTCATATTGAATCTGCGTATTTTTTCTTCTACAATGTACCAACATTATGAGTCAAGCAAAAAAAGCGAGAGTAAATAATAGCAAGTACAAAGCCACTTCATGCAGAATCTGCGGCAGTATACGACTTTATAACTTCCTTTCTTTAGACTCAATGCCGATACCCAATGGATTTTTAACAAAAGAAGAATTGCGAAAGTCAGAACCCCGTTATCCCCTCGGCGTCAATGTGTGTGAAGATTGCTGGCTTGTTCAGCTTACTCATATAATTCCTCCGGAAATAATGTTCAAAAATTATTTGTATATTCCTTCTACATCCACCACAATGCTTCAGCATTTTAAGTCTTTTGCTCATACTACGGTTGTAGATTATAAACTCAGTCCGAAAGATCTTGTTATCGATATTGGCAGCAATGATGGAACACTTCTTGGATTTTTTAAGGAAGAAGAAATAAAGGTTTTAGGAATTGATCCAGCATCGAATTTAGCTCAATTAGCAAGGTTGAAAGGAATAGATACAATCGATGATTTCTTTGGTCCGGAACTCGCAAAAAAAGTAGTTAAATCACATGGGCAAGCAAAAGTAATTACAGCAACAAATGTAGTTGCCCATATGAACGATATTCATAGTTTATGTGAAGGCGTAGATAAACTGCTCACAAAAGATGGTGTTTTTATCATGGAGTTTCCTTATTTAATAGATCTTATTGATAAAAATGAGTTCGACACCATTTATCATGAACATTTGTCATATTTCTCAATTACCCCGCTTGTCAGCTTATTTAAAAAACACAACATGCAGATTTATGATGTAAAACGCTTAAGTATTCATGGCGGATCTGTACGAGTTTTTGTGAAACGAAATGATCCTAAATTAAAAAGAACAGCAGCGGTGAAGGAAATTTTAGATCTTGAAAATTTAAAGAAAATTAACAAACGCACAGCATACGATGATTTTGCCAGACGTGTTAAGGTGATCCGCCGCGATTTGGTGAAATATTTGAAAGAATTAAAGGCACAAGGAAAAATTATTGTGGGTTATGGAGCGTCTGCAAAAGGAAATGTTCTGTTGAATTACTGTAAAATATCTACCGATTTACTAGACTATGTTGTCGATTCTATACCATATAAACAGGGAAGATTTACTCCGGGCACCCACATTCCAATTCATACGGAAAACCGTTTAGACCGTGATATGCCACATTATGCGTTGCTTCTGGCGTGGAACTTTGCCGACGAAATTCTCCAGAAAAAAGTAGATTACAGAGTAAAAGGCGGACAGTTTATAATCACAATTCCTTATTTGCGGATTGAATAATTTAAGTAAAAAGCTTCTGCATTTTCGTTTGTAGAAATTCTGCACGTTTGCTCCAGTCCCACTCTTTCACAAAATCAATAGCATCATTTCTTATTTTATTATATTTTTTTTCATCCTGAAGAAGTTCTATTATTTTTTTTGACAATTTTTTTACATCGCCAATTGGCCCAACTCGTATCATGCCTCTTGGGTAGCAAAAATCAAATCCTTCATGATCAAACGCTATTACGGGCAAGCCGGCAGCCATACCTTCGGCTGCAGCCATGCCGCCTGTTTCATAAATTGCAGAATGAATGAAAATTCGTGCCGATTTGAGCATTTTATACTTTTCTTTCCCGTCCATAAACCCAAGGAGTGACACGTTTTTTTCAAGATTATTATCTTTTATATATTCATTTACTTTCTGTTCCAGCGGTCCGTTACCAATCATTGCCAGTTTCGCATCTTTTTTTTCTTTAATAACTTCTTTCCATGCTTTTACTGCTTCAAGCGGTCCTTTCTGCGGGTGAAAACGGGCCATGAAAATTGCATCAAAAGCCAACTTTTCTGGGGCCGGCACCGCGCGAGCTTCGGCAAGATCCACCCCGCCATATATCGGATAAATGCGTTCGGAATTGTATCCGTCTTTTATAAAAATTCTTCTATCTACTTCGTTGCAGAGAATCACAAAATCTGCATGTTTGCGAATAAGATAATATGCAATCTTCTGTGTGTAATAATATAAAGTTCCGCGAACTCGTTGATGAATTCCTTTATAAGGGAAATCTTTTGAAAAAGGGCTTGATGCAAAAAAAAAGAAGGCGGCGATCCACTTAACATTTTTATTTCTTTTTTTCGCCCACCAGGCGGGTATAACATCGGGCAGAAAATCCGAAGACGAAAAAATAAAGGTGTCATGAATAAATTTTTTGTTCATGGCTTCAAGCAAGCCTTTTATTGTCTTGAAGGTATAAAGTAGGAAAATATTATTATATAAATCAGATCTAGTTTTTATTTCTTCAATTTTTATATCTGATAGATTTTTGATGTATGATTTAATTAGAGTTTTACCCGAACTGCATGTTAAAATTTCATATTTTTGAAAGATATGCTGCCATTTTTTTGTAAGTTCTACCATAATACGATCGCCTCCGCTTAAGCTTTTATCTTTTTTTATGTCTTTAGAAACTGCGTTATAGATTGCCAGAAAATCTATTTTTTTAAAAGAAGAGTTCATAGTATTATTTCAACAGTTTATTCCACTCGTATGTGGTTTTTAATCCTTCATCAAGTAAAGTGGAAGGTTTATAGTCTAACATTTTTTTCGCTTTTGAAATGTCGGCATATCTGCGGTCAATATTATCGACAGATCTTTTCTCAATATGCTCTATTTTTAATTTTTTACCTGATATTATTTTTATTTTATTAGCAAGCTCGTTGACACTATATTCCTGACCTGCAGCAATATTGATAATTTCTCCTTCTATGTTTTTAGCTGTAAAAGCGGTTATTGTCGCGTCCACTGTGTCGTTTATATACGTAAAGTCCCGCGTTTGTTTGCCATCGCCATAAATCTTTAGAGGTTTATTTTCCAAAGCACTGTTTATGAAAATAGAGACAACGCCACCGTATGTTGAATCTTTTCGCTGCCGGGGGCCATATGTGTTGAAATAACGGAGCGCTACGACCGGAATTTTATACATATGATGGTACACCATGCAATATTTTTCGGCTGCAAGTTTAGATACTCCATACGGACTTAAAGGGAGTGTTATATCATTCTCGCTTTCAGGCATTTTTTTTGTATTGCCGTACACCGAGGCAGAAGAAGGATAAATAAATCTTTTTATTGGATGTTTTCGAAGGATTTCAAGGATCTGAAGAGTTGATTTGGTATTTACATCGAGCTCTTGGGTAGGATCAGCGGCAGATATCCCGATTCCGCGGATTGCGCCGTGATATACATAGTCACAGTTTTTTATAATCGATTGGAGCAGTCTTGTATCTTGGACATCGCCTTTTATGAATTTAAAGTTTTTTTTGTTGATGAAGGTTTGCATGTTTTCTTTTCTGCCGGTAAATAGGCTGTCGACTCCGATTACATAAGCTCCAAGATTTACTAGTCGTTCAGCTACAAAGCTGGGGATGAAACCTGCGCATCCGGTTATAAGAATTTTTGTGTTTTTCATATTATTTTTCACTTTATAGAAATTATTCTTTCATATTCTCGCATACGTCTTTTCGTGAAATCTCAGTCTCTTAACCGCTATCTGTCATCGAGTTGGCAGCCTCGATTGAATTTCACTCAAATCCGTATGCTTCGAATATAGATTAATTTAAATCATTTGAAAATATGTGCTTTTATCCTATTCTGAGTATCCAATTCGTTTAACAGCAAAATCTAAATTGCGTATATGTTCGACATTTAATATATTTATCGTATCGATTATTATTTTAGTCTTTAATTCTTTTTGGATTTTTTTCCAGTCGAGTTTTTTGTATTCTGCATGATTGGCTGTCAGTATTATGCAGTCGATATCGGTAAAATCTTTTTTATACTGCAGTCCGTATTTTTTAATTTCATCAGCATTGAAGAGCGGATCATGAGCAAAAATATTATCTGAAATTTTCGATAATTCTTGGGCGATTTTAAGTCCCGGCGATTTGCGGGTTTCTTTTACCCCGCCGCGATATGCAATCCCAAGAACAAGGATTTTGGCTTTCTTGAAGTTAATATTTTTTTCCTGCAATGCTTCTTTCGCAAGGGTTATAACATGATGCGACATGTTGTCGTTTATCTTCCGCGCCATGGTTAGTAATTCTTTGTTATGTTTTACTTTTTTGAGAATAAAATAAGGATAAACGGGAATACAATGGCCTCCCACGCCAGGTCCGGGCGATAACAAGTGGCAGACCGCGTCGGTATTGGCTGCCGAAATTACGTCGCGCGCATCAATGCCTAATTCTCGGCACAGCAGATATACATTATTAGCCAGTGCGATATTTACATCTCGATAAATTCCTTCTGTAACCTTTACCATTTCAGCAACTGTAGTATTTTTTACAGGAATCACTCCCTTGTCGTTTATATGCTCGTATATTTTCTTAACTATCAGTGTAGTTTTTTCATCGGAGCCGCCGACTATTTTTGGATTCAATCTTCCCATAATATCAGCGATTGCCGTGCCAGAGTTTGTTCGTTCAGGACAATGCGCTACACTAAAGTCTTTATTTAATTTTAGTCCGCTCGTCTTTTCAAGAGTTTTTCCAATTACATCAGTTGTTGTCCCAGGCGGAGCTGTACTTTCAAGAATCACAATATCGCCCTTGTTTAATCCTTTTCCGATTTTCTCAGATACGCTTTTGACAATCGATAAATCGGGATTATTTTTTTCATCAAGATATGTCGGTACGATAATGATTTTTATATCTGATTTTTTAGATGCTTCGATAAGATCGGTAGTGGTAATGAGTTTTTTTTGCCGGACAACTTTTCTGACAAAGGTGTCAAGATCCGCCTCCTCTTTAACTGTACTTATTCCTTTGTTAATAGAGTCGACGACTGTTTTATTTACATCAACACCGATTAC
Organism: uncultured Gammaproteobacteria bacterium; assembly: GCA_964490875.1. Classification (GTDB taxonomy): domain Bacteria; phylum Patescibacteriota; class Microgenomatia; order UBA1406; family GWC2-37-13; genus CAYYYG01. Next base: position 89,299 of record CAZBEF010000002.1, on the reverse strand, counting down.
GTTAAATCCTTTATGAGCAAAAACAACCGCAATGGGCAATCCCATTTTTCCCAATCCATACACAGCCACCGTAATAGTCGCCGGGAGAATGTTGCTTAATTTATTGAGAGGCTGAGTATAAAGTTTCATTTAATTTTATGCCTGTCGGTGTATATTTTTTTATGAAATGAGCCGGCGAATTTGTTTAGTCCTAGCATTGCAAAAAGCAATCCGGTGGTTGCCGAAGAATACTGCACCACTTTGAATACAATGAAGCCAGCTGTCAGATGCGGTTTTTTTGCAAACATTTTCCAATTTCTGAAATAGGCTGTGCGCACCGGCATAAGCTGGGTTGCGGCATAGCCTTTATACTTTGTTAGATACTGCAGACTATTCATACCATAATAAAAGCTTTTCAAAAATGTAATTTTCAAAGAATCTATTTCATCTATATGGGTTTCCACTGCTGTTATTCTGCCAGTTTTGTAGCCGGCGTCGTTAATCCGTTTTTGCATTTCATAGTCATCGCCGTGGAGAACCATTTTTGTGTCATATCCGCCAAGTTTTAGAAATAAATCACGTTTAAAAAAACGCGCCGATTCTATAAAATCATCGCCAATATAAACATCGCGCTCCAGACCTTTAACTTTAGACCAGTAGTTAGTTAATCTCGAAACTACAGAAGCATATATTGCATCATATCCATTTTTTTCGCATTGATTTACACACTGTTCAATGTAGTCTTTATCCAACACCATATCACAGCCTGTTATAAAAACATATTTTCCTTTTGCCATTTTAACTCCGTAGTTATCCTGCGAAGCCCGTTCAGGCCCCTTTTTGTACACAACAGCACCCATTTTTTTGGCGATTTCGACTGTCTTATCTTTACTAAAATTATCAACAACAATCATTTCTATATTTGGGTATGTCTGATTTTTTATCGACTTTAAATTTTCAGCGATATATTTTTCACCATTTAAGACAGGAGTAATAGTTGAAACGAGTGGAAGATTTGATTTATTCATTTTATATATAAAATTTAGAATAATTACATCTTAATGATTTCGGTACGAATATTGGCCATTTCACCTGATTTTTTGTCGTAATCAACTGAATTGCCGACATACAAAACTTCGTTACTATTATACCTCCATTTTTTTGCTATATGAAGCAGATCTTTTTCCGATGGCTTTAATCCTAAGCATGTTTCCTGGCTGATATATGCACTAAAATATTTTTCCATTTGGTACTTTTCGATAAAAAGCCGCACAGTCCGTGAAGTATTCATACTATAAATACCATATCGTTTTTCAGGATTTTGGCGAATAAATTCAAGCAGTGTGGTATTAGGCCTGCCTTTTTTAAAACCTTCTTCTTCAAATTGTTCCATAATGCTAACTGCATGTTTATAAGCTACAGGATTATTTTTTTTTAAATATTCTGATGCTTTAATATAGGGAGTAAATAATACTTTAATATTAAATTTACTTTCCATTTCATGTTCCAATGCTTTTTTTAGTTTATCCCATTCCATTTTCAATAAAAAAATAGTTTCATCGAAATCAAAAATTATTCCTTTGTAGCGGGGATCATTTAAAATGGGAATTAAAGATTGTGTGTCCATAGAATTACGTGTTTTTAGCTGTCCAGTCGTTTGGTTTTATGAGTTTATAACCCATGTCTACCATTCGAACCCAATACCATCCAGCAGGAATATTATTAAATGGTTTCATGGTGTGTTTTACAGTATCTCCGAGCGCATACTTGGTATAGTAGTACGGCATATTAACACCAGCCTCGCTGAAAAAATTTGATGTAGTAAAAAAACGCCCGGCGTTTACTTCTATTAAGCAGACTTTGCCGTTTTTATTTGTTTTTATGTCGGCGCAAAATATACCGGTGGCATTTTTATCTGCCAGTTTTATCGCATCATATGCCAGTTTGTTAACATAATCATTGTGAACAGTTACGGCGACAGACGGGCTCGAAGACTGACCGCTTGGTGTTAGATTTCCAAAAATATATTCAACCCGTTGCCTGGCTTGAGACATAATAAGTTTTCCTTTTATCCAAAAACTTTGAAAAGCATATTCTGCGCCCGGCAAAAATTCACTGACCATAAAATCAGCATAATCAAGTCCTTTCATAACGCGCCAATAGTCAATCCACATTTTTGCATGGTCAAGTTTCTTGACGGGTAATGCTGCTCTCGATCCGGCGCCTTTAATTGCCCGTACCCAGACTTTTTCATTAGTTTTAAGTAATTTTTTGAATGCAATTTCCAAATCTTTTTCTGACTTTAGATAATATGCTTCAGGGACGGGAATATTATTTTTTTTAAGCAGATCGGTAAGCTTCATTTTATTTTGACACAGATCGATAGTCTTTGCATCTGGCAGAAGCATTTTTGTCTTAACGTCTTTTGTATGTTTCGAAAGAAATTCTACTTCAACATCCGGCTGCGGATGAACAAGATCTATTTTTTCTTTTTTAATTATTGAATTGAGTTTTTTTATATAAGAAGGATCGTTTATGCCAGGCATTAAGTATCGTTTATCAACATCTGCAAGTTCAATATGATATCTACTTTTGTCTATTCCGACAATATAAAATTTTTCTTTATTTTGGTTATGACGAAGCGATTGAATATAATTTGAAGCAGCAGATCCGCCGGCTCCAGTTACTAATATTCGTTTCATGTTAATATAATTTTTATGGCATCTAATGCAAAACTTGTGTCTACTTTTACATTATATGATGCCGAATTCAAGAAAAAAGCCAATTCTTCTTTTAAGGGTTCTTTTCGCGATATAAAAACTTCTTTTTTAGGCTGTTGATACATAGATAGAAATTCATAAAAATCGCCTTCCTGCTTTTTCTTCATGTGTTTGCCGTGGAGAATAATTTTTTGACTTATATAGTCGAGCTCGGCAAAGCCATCAGTTCCTGTCACATATAGTTTCCTCATTTTAACGGGTGTTATCCAGTTAGTAACAATAGTGCAAGCAGCATTTTTGTATTCAAGAAGAATAGAGGCAGAATCCCAAATGTTATGTTTAAATAACTTGTGTTTAATTGAATTTTTATTTATCGGCAGAGAATCGAGTAGAAAATTAAATATATCAATATCATGTACTGCCAAATCTACTACAACATCATTATTTTTTGCAGCTGGAAACGATATGCCGACACGGATTGCCAACATACTGATTATTCTTCCTATTTTTCCTTTGTTAATCATGTTTTTTAGTTTTAATATCGCTGGATTAAAGCGTTCTATATGTCCAACCATCAGTGTTGTTCTGTTTTTTTGTGATGATTCTAAAATCGCTTCGGCATCTTCTATGGTATGGGCAATTGGTTTTTCTACCAAAGTCGCGATTTTTCTATTCAAACATTCTACCGCTACTTCTTTATGAAATTGAGTAGGCACAACTATAGAAACAGCATCCGGCTTTTCACGATCCAACATTTTGCGGTAGTCTGTATAAAATTTTGTATGATATTTTTTTGCAAGAGGTTCACCAATGTCGGTGCGAATGTCGGCGATAGCTACAAGATCCGAGATTTCAGAATAGACACGAATATGATTTTTACCCATGTTCCCCGTGCCTATTACCGCTGTTTTTATTTTTCGTCTCATTTGATATTTTGAATAGTTTTTATGATATGTTGTATTTCTTTTTTAGTAAGCTGAGGATGAACGGGTATAGAAAGAACTTCTTTCACTACTCTTTCTGTGACGGGAAAATTTTTTTTATCGACTTTTAAATGATCAACTTCATATAATGGAATTGGATAATATACATTGGATTGTATGCCATTTTTTTCAAGATATTTTCTCAATTCATCCCGATTCATGGGGAAGTCTTTATTCAACCGCAGCGTATATTGGTGATATACATGAGTGTTGTTTTTTTCTACATACGGTGTAACCAGTCCTTTGATATCGGCAAAAGCTTGGTTATATAATTGTGCGATAGCTTGTCTTTTTTTTGTAATACTATCAATTCTTTTTAATTGTTCTACTGCGATGGCAGAAAGGACATCTGGTATGCGGTAGTTGTAGCCCAGCCCGACATATTCATACCGCTTCCCCAAAGGCTGCCCGTGATTTCTAAACTCCATCATTTTTTCATAAAAATCCTTACTATTGGTCGTGACAATTCCTCCTTCACCAGACATAATATTTTTTGTGGCATAGAGTGAGAAGCACGCCATATCGGCTAAATTGCCGCTTGTTTTATTTTTTTGTTTTGCATTCACCGATTGGGCGGCATCTTCGATAACAATTAGTTTGTGTTTTTTGGCAATTTTATTTATTGCCCCATAATCTGCTGCCTGTCCGTATAAATTGACCGGCATTATTGCTTTAGTTTTTTTAGTTATGGCTATTTCTATTTGCTGGGGATCAATATTGTAAGTTTTTTCATCAATATCTGCAAAAACAGGAATTCCTCCTGACATAAGTACGGCGTTTGCTGTTGCGACAAATGTAAACGGAGGAATAATTACTTCATCGCCGGGAGAAATAGCCGTTTGTACCGCCGTGTGTAGTGCAGAAGTGCCGTTATTAACCGCCACTGCGAATTTTGCACCACATAGAAGAGCAAATTGTTCTTCAAATTCTTTTGTTTTTGGGCCAGTTGCTAGCATGCCGGATCGGAGTACTTTTAGCACGGCTTTTTCTTCTTGTTTTCCTATCATGGGTTTTGAGATGGTAATCACACTAGCCATTTATAGCAGAAAAGTACCTATAGTTCAACCACTTATTAGTTTAAAATAGGTTCAAGCAGATTTTTATTTTCCACAATCCATTCATAAATATCTGTAAACGTCTGCTTGGCATTTTTTTTACACTTCCAACCTGTCTTTTTTTGAAACTTAGTCGAATCGGAAATATATATACGAATATCATTCGGGCGGTCATTTTTTTCTTTTTTTATTTCAATTTTATTTCCTGTAATTTTTTCGCATAAAGTTGTCATTTCCTGTAGTGACAAGCTATTCTCTATTCCGCCACCAATATTATAAACTTCAGAATTAAATGAATCAAAATTTTTAAGCTGTAGTATTAAAACATCAAAAAGATCATCAATATGAATAAAATCGCGGACTTGTTTTCCTTCACCACCGTAGCCTATATACGACAACGGTTTATTCTTCCAAATATGCCGGGCAATCCACAGTACAATAACACCCTGATCTATTTTCCCCATCTGCCACGGGCCAGTTATTACACCGCAGCGGTTTATAATCCCGCGGATTTTATATGTTTCTATATATTCCTGAAGAATAAATTCAGAAGCGAGTTTGGATGCGCCGTATAAAGATCGTGTTTTTCCTAACGGAAAATTTTCATTAATTCCTTTTTCAGAAGCTCCAACTGTCTTCTGTTTTTTTAATAAAGTGAAGCGCGTTTTGTCTTCTTTAAATTCAAGAGAATTGAGTTCTTTCATCGGATATACTCTGCTTGTCGAAAGAAAAATCACATCTGCTTTATGAATTCGTGCGGTCTCGAGACAATTTAATGTTCCAACTAAATTGGTGTTAATTACATATTCTGGCGAATCGTACACACCGGCTAAAACAGATGGTTCTGCAGAACATTCTATTATCAGGTCGATATTTTTTTGAAATTGTAAGTCCTCTTTATTGCGAATATCTCCGTGAACAAATTCGATTCCTTTCGATTTTAGACGTGGAATGTTAAGCTCCGAGCCTCTTCTTTTGAGATTATCAAGAACGATAATATGAACATTTTCGAAGTGTTCTTTAAGTTTTATTGCTGTGTTTGACCCTACAAATCCAGCACCGCCGGTGATTAATATGTTTTTGTAGTTCATATTCATTCAAAATGGCCGCTGCTGCAGATTTCTTTAATAATCGCGTCTATGTCGTACGTATAGTCCCAAGTTGGGTAATGTTTTTTGAATTTAGAAACGTCAGAAATATACCATATATGATCGCCGATTCTATTCGTCTCTTTATATTCATAAATTGCTTTTTTCCTGAGAATTTTTTCTGTTTTCTCGATCGCCTCAAGCATGGAAATATTGGAATGTCTGCCGCCGCCCGCATTATAGACTTCTCCTTGTCTTGGCTTCTGGTGAAAATGCCAAAACATATTTACCAGATCAAATGAATGAATATTGTCACGTACTTGTTTGCCTTTATACCCAAAAATAGTATATTTTTTACCGGTGGCAATACATTTTATAAGGTAAGCCAAAAATCCATGAAGCTGTGTGCCCGAATGGTTTGGACCCGTTAAACATCCACCCCGAAAAATACCGGTATTCAGCCCAAAATACTTTCCATATTCCTGAACCATTACATCGGCAGCCACTTTAGAAGCGCCAAACACACTATGTTTTGTATTATCTATACTCATGGATTCATCTATACCTTTATAAAATGAATGCGTTTTTGACAGCTCATATCTCTTCTCTTTCTCGATAAGCGGCAGTTCATTCGGCCGGTCACCATAGACTTTATTTGTCGAAGTAAAGATGAAAGTTGCTTCCGGAGAATATTTTCGGTAATTTTCAAGCATCACCAGCGTTCCTGTCGCATTTACACCAAAGTCTGTTAGCGGCTCTTTTGCCGCCCAATCATGCGAGGGCTGTGCTGCGGTGTGGATTATAATATCGAATTTGTGCTGTTTAAATATTTTTTCAATTGCATCATTGTCACGAATATCGGCGGCAACATGCTGGTAGTTTTTGATTGTCTTCTCCAACTGTTTTCTGTTCCATTCGGTACTTGCTTCTTTTCCAAAAAAATAAGCCCGCATATTATTATCCACCCCGACAATATCGTATCCTTTTTTGGTGAAGAACTTTACTGATTCAGAACCAATAAGTCCGGCAGATCCGGTGATGAGTGCTTTTTTCATATCTGTTATTGTATCATTTCAAGAAATTTACGCGCCGGCATACGAGCCATTTCTTCATCGGCTTCTTGGGTAAATCCGGCAATATGAGGAGTGCATATCAGATTATCGAGTTCAAGTAATTCCTTTCGTACATTTGGTTCATTTTCGAATACGTCAAGTGCGGCAGCTTTTATCTTTTTAGATTTAAGTGCCTCGACTAGATCAATTTCGTTTATGATTCCTCCCCGTGCGGCATTGATCAGAACGGTATTTTTTTTCATTTGGCTGAATGTTTTTTTAGAAATCATATTCTTTGTTTCCGGCGTAAGCGGCATATGCAGCGTAATGATGTCCGAATTTTTTATCAGTCCTCCTATTTCTGTTTTTTGAATGTATGCTGCTTTCATCTGCTCTTCGGTTAAATACGGATCATATCCCAATATATTTTTCACCTCAAAATGTTGTAGCTTTTTGGCAATTAGTCTGCCGATTGCTCCACATCCAACAATGCCGATAACCTTATTTTTTATCTCAGAACCAATATGTGTTTTATCACGCCATTCTTTTTCATGCAATCTATTTGTCTGAAATGGAATACTTCGAAGTCCCATAATAGCAACCCCAATTACATACTCGGCTACTGCGTTTGCATTGGATCCCGGCGCATTGATCACCGTTATTTTCCGCCGTTTGCAATCATCCAAATCTACATTATCCAGCCCAACTCCCACCCGCAGAATATATTTCAAGTTTGTAAATTGAGAAAGATATTCTTTCGTAGCATTTGTATATGTCCTTATAAACAAAACGTCAACATCGGCAGGTTTATTTTTTTTAAGATCGAAAATAACCGTGTGGCCATTTTTTTTGAGAATGTCAATCCCCGATTTATGAGTTTCGTTTTTTTCGGTGGCGTATATTATCATATTCCTTCATCAATTAATGAATCGATTATTTCCTGCCAGGTGCGAAATTGCATCTCAAGCGTCTCTTCTGTTGTCTGCACATCTAGTCCGCCAAACTGAAGATAGCGGGCGTTATTGCCCGGTTGTGCTAAAAATTGTTCGATTGAACTTGGCTGGACAACGTTTGTGGCTCCGCGAGCTTTATCCAGTAAATACACCGCAAGATCATAGGGAGTAAAGACATTTGAGCTTGAGACATGAAAAATTCCGTGAGATTTTCTCTGAATAATTTCATAAATCGCTTCAGAAACTTCATCTACATAAGTAAGAGTAAGATGCTGATCATTAAACAGTTTAATAGGTTTTTTTTGATCATACGCAGATATTATCTTTCTCACATAATCAAGTTTATTATCAAACTTAGCTCTGGTGGGGTTGGAAATCCGAACAATTGCCGATTGAGGAAGATATTTGCCGATAACTCGTTCAGCTTCCGCCTTAGTCCATCCATACCAGGAAACTTTAGAAGAATCGGTTTCGATTGGGTGGTTTTCCGGATAAGGGCCGGGATCATCTTTCCTACCGGTGAAGACCATGTCTGTTGAGATATGAATGAATTCTGCTTTATTTGTCTGCGCAGCCTGGGCAATATGCTCTGTTCCTTTCACATTACTATTCCATGCAGTTCCGTTTGTATCATTTCTCTGTAATTCTCCGCCATTGACATCGGTATATGCCGCGCAGTGGATAATGACTTCAGGATTATTTGAAACACAGTAGCTGTCGACTGAATCGGGAGAGGTAATATCTAGTTCCTGGCTGGAAGGCGCGAGAATTTCTCCGATATTCTGCTGAAGTAAATATTCTTTTATATGAGAACCAATCAGGCCGGAAGCACCGGTTATAAGAATATTCATACGTGCAATTGTAACATTTTATACTACAATAAGTCCATGCAATTCTCCAGTTATCATATTACCGGTAAAGGACGCGGAAAAGGAATTGGTTTCCCGACGATTAATCTAAAGATTCCTGAGAAGTTTGAATTGAAGGATGGAGTATATGCTGTCCTTGTCAACATTGATCAAAAGATATTCAAAGGTGCGATGCATTATGGTCCGATCCCTGTATTCAATGAAGAAAACAAGAGTCTTGAAATTTATCTGCTGGATATAGATAATAAAAGCTTCCCTGAAATTGATGATCGCAAGATCGAAGTAGATGTAAAACAGTTTATCCGTGAAATTAGAAATTTTTCTAGTCCTGCCGAGTTGAGCCGGCAGATAGCAAAAGATGTTATAGAAATTAGAAATGCATTATCATCCTTATGAAAAAAATTATTCAGATCGGACCATTGTTTGTAATTCTTGCAGCACTTATTTGGAGTTTTGACGGCATTTTACGCCGTAGTTTATACGCTCTTCCGCCAGCAGTTGTCGTTATGTACGAACATCTGTTTGGCGCTGTCATCTTGTTATTCCTTATAAAACAATGGTTTTCTGAAATCCGAAAGCTTTCTAGAAAAGAATGGATAGCTGTTATCATAGTTTCATTATTCTCCGGCGCTTTAGGAACAATATTTTATACGGCAGCGCTTGGAAAAGTTAATTATATTCAGTTCTCAGTGGTCGTCCTTCTTCAGCAGCTTCAGCCAATATGGGCAATTTCAGCAGCAGCAATTCTACTGAAAGAAAAAATAGATAAAAAATTTCTTCTATGGGCGGTGCTTGGTCTTTTTTCCGCTTACATGATTACATTTAAAGATCTGACAGTAAATTTCGCGACGGGAAGCGGTACCGTAATGGCCGGACTTTTGGCAATCGGCGCCGGTTTTATGTGGGGATCGTCTACTGCATTCAGTAAAATGTTTCTAAAAAAAGTGTCGTTTATAACCGGCACTGCGCTGCGCTTTTTTGTAACACCGATATTTGCTCTTATTATTGTATTTGCAAACAGACAATCAGGAGCTTTATTTACATTATCACAGGAACAATTAATCTCGCTTGGCATCATTACTCTTTCAACAGGTTTGGTCGCTCTTCTTATTTATTATTATGGACTTAAAAAAACTCCAGCTCGTGTTGCTACACTTTGTGAATTAGCATGGCCGGCATCCGCCATATTTATTGATTATTTTTACTATCACAAAACTTTATCATTTACCCAGATTGCCGGTGTCATGTTACTCTTACTGGTTATTTATAAAGTTAGTAAGTTAAAAAAATAGCGCAGCCTGATCATTAACAGCTTGAATCCATTCTTAACTGTTCATATACTGTACATATGGCTCTTAATCACGAACATAAACGCTACATTAAAAAGCATGCGCGTGAATCTACATTACAGCAGTTGGCAGCCCACCTTAAGCTTCCTGAAAAAGAAATCACCGAATATCTGAAAGATCAATGGAAAGAAGACAAGTACAAGAAATTTATTCAACGAAAGGAAGAAGATAATTCCGTAAAAAATCACCACGCACCGGTACATATAAAGCAATTTATAAAGCAAAACTGGCTGTACTTAGTATTCTTTGCCGTTCTGATTGGAATTGTTTATTTTAATTCTCTGTTTGGTGGATTTGTATCAGACGATGTTCCGGTTATTAAAGATAGTAAAACAATCGGCGATGCTTCGCAGATTTTTAATGATCCGTTTGTCTTCATGCGTACTCTTTTTTATTTTATTATTTATTCTCTCTTCGGCAAAAATCCGCTTCCGTATCACGTTATGAACATACTATTTCATCTGGGAACTACCATATTATTATTTACTATCGTTTCACTCAGTTTAAATGTGCCGGTGGCATTTATTACCAGTACTTTATTTGCAATACACCCAATTCTTTCAGAGCCTGTTTCTTGGATTTCAGGCGGTACATATCCTCAGCAGAGTTTTTTTGTGCTGAGTTCTCTTTTAACCTTAATTTTATTTCTCAGAACAAAGAATAAAACATATTACGGAGTTTCTATCTTCTTTAATATTATTGCCCTTTTATCTGCAGATAAAGCAATGGTTCTGCCGCTTTTATTTACCGTATATTTATATGTTTTTACGGACATAAAAAAAACATGGAAGTTGTTAATTCCTTATTATGGTCTAACTTTCATATGGGTCGCCCATTATGCAATGAGAATTCCAGCGCGTATTGCAAGCGTTCAGCATGAACAATTCAGAAGTGAAATAGATTTTAATCCCTTGCAGCAAATTCCGGTCGCAATTAGCTCATACTTAGAACTTATGGTATGGCCGGACAAATTATCGATCTATCACTCCGACTTTATCATGTCTACGTTTGTCTTTATTATGCGGCTGAGTCTATTCGTTGGATATATGGCTGCAATGATATATACATTTTTTAAAAAACGGATTGTCTTTTTTGGTCTGGCCTTTTTTATTGTTGCACTTCTCCCTACACTTTCCCCGCTTGGAATTTCTTCGTTATTGGCAGAGCGCTATGCATATTTAGGATCAGCCGGCATATTCTTTGTTGTCGGATATATTCTGTGGTTGATAACTAAAAATAAGAAATATGAAACAGCTGTTTACTTGATATTTATGGTAGTAATCGGCGCGTATTGTATTCGTACAATTATGCGCAATTTTGATTGGAGAAATGAAGATAGTCTGTGGATTGCTACCGGAAAAACAGCCGTATACGATCCAGTCTCCCATATGAATCTCGGAGATATGCACCGACGGCATAAAAATTATCAGATGTCTGAATTAGAATTCAAAAAGGCCCTCCAGCTAAGTCCCAATAATGCCTATGCCCACTATAACTTAGGGCTCGTTTATACCGAGGCAGGAGTATATCCGGAAGCATTAAAAGAGTACGAAGAAGCAGTAAAAATTGATCCTAGTTTATGGCAATCGTATCAGAATATGAGCGTGGTCTATGATTTTATGAACGATAGTCAGAAATCCCTTCAATTTATACAGAAAGCCATAGCAATTTCTCCGAATAACCCAACTCTTATAACTAATTTAGGATTAATTTATCTGAAAATGGGTAATAAAGAAAAAGCGAAGCAGGCATTAACGGAAGCACTTAGATTAGACCCTGAAACAGAAAAAGCTAAGGTAGGACTTCTCAATCTGATGAAGTAATTATATTCCTCCTTTTATCAGATGTTTGCTTTTAAAAGAATAAAATAATCGATATAGTATCGAATACGTTCTAATATATACATTATTAACCGTTGCGTCAGTGAGTAAATGGACCAAAGAAGAAATCGCTAATGTAAAAATAAAAAGCTGTATGACTGGGTTTTGCATATTGTACCCTAGCCATACAAGCAGAAACACATATTCATACCCATGAAACAATACATATAAACGTCTGTTTTGTCTGATTGCTTTTCCCTTCAGAAATTTGTGTAGTTTAAAATCCCATCGATATGCACGGTAATAATCAATCAGATGATCTAAATCAATAAGTACACCTCCACATAAAGCCACAATCAAAACCGGCCATATTGAAACACCCGTAAATTTATACATTGAATAAAAAGCAAGACCTACTAGTATGCTGAAGGTTACATGGAGTAATTCGTGAAAAAAAAGTGGAATCCGCATACTTATAAATTTACAGCACTGTCTGCTAGTTTAATAGCATCCTTTTCATAATCCACCGAAGTTTTTGGAGTCACGAAATGTTTGCTGAGTTTCACGAATGCATTCTTCCAGAATTTTGGAGAGATATAGCTAACTTTCTCCTGATTGGGATCAAAATCAAGTAAATGTCCAATTAATTTTTTACCCATGTAAAACAAATACATAAAATCATGGGGACTGCGGATACTTAATATTTTTCTGGTAATATACTGAGGCGTCATAAATGAAGAATACAGTTCCTGCTCAAGCTCCAGGAGTCTTTCTTTTGGAAATGGAGTCTTCATAACCGGCTGCCGCATATCGAAATCGTCATAATTATCGGTAAGCAGCCATCCTTTTTCTTTACATTCTTTATACAGTGGAGTTCCCGGATATGGAATTACAATAGTGGCCTGCATTGTTTCATAATAGCCTTTCTTAAATGCATATTTGGCAATGGCTATCGTTCTTTTTGCTTCTTCGTATGATTCCCATGGATACCCTAACATAATAGTAATGTGAGGATCGAGTCCTGCTTTCCGGGCCATTCTTGGTCCGTTTATCGCGTCTGCTTCTTTTGTTCCCTTATCCAATTTATCGAGCGTCTTTTGATTCCCCGATTCCATTCCATACAAAATAAATCTGAATCCTGCTTTTCCCATAAGATCATAAAATTCCTGGTTGATTGCATTAAACCGCATGTTGCAGCCATACCGTACTTTCTTGTTATAGCCGCTTTCTATAAGCAGAGTGCAGAATTTTTTGAGTTTCGGACCAATAAACATGGTTCCGGCATCATCAAATATTTCTTTAACACCGTATTTATCTACAACATGTTTAACTTCGGCAAATAACCGTTCTGGTGAAAAACTTCGGTATGAACCGAGTGGATTTATTGTATGATCCCAAACGCAGAATGTGCAGCGGTTCCACCAGCAGTCGCGGCCAGAATACATATATGTGGCGGGAGTATATTTATAATTTCCATTTTCATATGCATACAATTCCCATTTTGTCAGATCTCGATCGACAAACGGCAAATCATCAAGTCTATGTTTTAACGAAGCAACTCCCGTGTCGTATACAACTCCGCCTGATTTTAATTTTGTTTTTCTTTTTGGTGTCGCTTTAATGTCTCGGTTTCCTTCCCTCCAATACACTCCCCCTTCTAGTTCTTCACCTTTGTAAATATGATTAAGAAGATTCACAACGACAAAGTCGTAATCTCCTCCGGTAATTGCATACTCGACCGGGCTGTTTTCAAAAATTTCAATCGGAAGGTACGAAATATGATCTCCAACCCAGATAAGTTTCAGTTTTGGTAATCGTTTTTTAAGATCAGCTATTTGTTTCCAGTGAGTTTTCACAATCGGCGACTTTGTTTCAACCATCAGGTAATCTGGAGCGGTGGCAGAAAGTTCATCAAACCATTCTTCATATGTTTTTCTCTCTGATATTCCATCCATCCAGTACACTTTAAAACCTTTTGCCTGAAGATGGGATGCTGCATATGCCGGCACCATTGGATAAATATAAGTTGGAGCATTGAAATATTGAAACTGTCGGTTCTGAGAAAGCAAGGCAACACCTTTTTTTGATTCAATAGGAGGATATCCAACTACAACCACGATGTCTTTTAAGTTTTTAATTTTTACACCGCGGGTATTGGTATCTTTTATGAATTCTGTATGTTTCGGTGTATGAAGTTTAACCATTGTATATAGTATGGCACAGCCATGAAATCATGTCAATGTGTTATGTATCACTTTTATGATTTGGGAAAAATTTTCTTGCCTTTTTCGTATACTTCGATTGCTACCACCGGGCACGATTGGGCAGCAGCGATAATTTTCTCCAGCCTATCCCATTCGCCTTCTTTGATAATGGCAATATAATCGGCATCAAGATCGAAGGTATTAGGAGCATATACAACACATGTTGCAGCGCTAATGCAGGTGGGCCGGTGAATGCGAACTTCTATGTCTCCTTTTTTTACAATTTCAGTATCCGGTCGGCCGTTTTTTGTGGATGTCATACAGTTTATGAATAAATTTTATCATGTTTGCGTATCCCTGTTAAAAAACCTTTGATAAATAATATACCATATATTACGTGAGTCAAAAATAAAACAACAACAGCGCCGGCTGCAATTTTCAAACTTTTTTTTGTAAAAAACGTTTTTAAGAAAAGATACAGTTCGAAAATTATATATATACCTAATGGAAGCCATAGGAATAAACTATATTTTTGAATATAAGTGGGGATAACTGCAAAAATAAAAATAATTATCGATAAATAAATTGTGAAAAAACTCGGAATTAGATAACTTAATCTTCTCGAATTTTTGTCTCCGTGTGCAAAAAAAGCACCCCGATGAAATCCATAATTTCCATGTTGATTTAAGTACGATACCAGATTATTTCGGCGGTGATGATACACTAAAACATCAGGACAATAGAGAATCTTTCCTTCTTCTTTATAGACAATATCCTCGCACAATTTACTGTCTTCTCCCGGCCAGAATTCACTATTAAATCCGCCTATTTTTTTGAAAATAGTTTTCAGAACTAAAAAATTCATCGATGGATAATCATCTACATATCGTTCTTTTTCCGGATTGAATCGATATCCATATCCTCCGGAGCCTATCCATGTATTTAAAACAGCATCAAATACTTTTTCCCAGTATTGAGCATTGTCGGGTAATACACCTGGACCGCAAACTGCGGCTAAATTCTTTTTATATGTTGCAGAATCAAACACTTCAACTGCCCGTTCAAGCCAGTTTGGCGAAGCAAAAGCGTCATCATCTATAAAAGCCAGGATATTCCCTTTTGCGTGTTGTGCGCCAATATCTCTTTTTTCTGCCGGCCGGGTTACTGTTTTGGTTGGAATAATGGTCAGCCATTTATAATGATGTTGGAGTTCGGCATCGATTTTATCTGGCTCATTGGGAAGAATAATAACTTCAAAGTTCGTATATGTTTGAAGCACTAATGCAGGCAGATTTTCTTTAATTATAAAGTCATTTAAAGAACGTGTCGGGATAATTATGGAAACAAAATGTTGCTTCATATCATAATTTTACGTCCTGGGAAGTATTTTTATAACAGCTTTTTTTTCGGAAGGAGTTATATTTTTATGCTTCTTTTTATAATAGTGGATAATATTTTTTCTATAAAAAATCGCTAACGTATCGATTGTTATTCCGACTATAGAATTCCATGTTGCGGCCGATGTAATCTTACTCAAATTATAGTCCAGTTTTATCGGCGCTTCATAAATTCGTTTAAATCCTAATGTGTCTGCAACAACGAGCATCTCCAAGTCCCCTGCGAATTTTTTTTCAATAAGCCGGGGAAGAATTTTCTCTAGCACTGGTTTTTTGAATATTTTGATCCCCGCTTGAGTGTCGTGGACTCTTAATCCAAACATCATTTTCACCAGAATATAATATCCAACACTGAGAATTTTTCGCAGCATAGGATACATCACAAAAGATGCCGGATGTCGTTTGGAGCCCACAATTATATCGGCGTTATACCATTCCATATGTTCAAGCAGCATAGAAATTCCATTGGGATCAATTTCCATTCCCGAATCCAGAAACATTACGTAATCGCCTTTTGCATTCTCCATACCAACGCGGATTGCATAACTTTTACCCTGATTTTCTTTATACGTAAGGCAGATTACTTTTGTGATGTTGGCTTTCTTAATTCGTTCAAACGATTTATCCATCATTCCGTCAACTACTGCGATGATCTCATAGTCATAGCGAATATTATCGAGGACTGTTTTAATTTGTTTAAGATTTTTTACGATAGTCTTATCCTGTTTATAGACAGGCATGATGAGGCTTAAAAAATGTGAAGAATGTTTTTGATCCATGACGTAGTCATTATACCAAACACTATTCTATGACTTCTTCAGATTCAGTATCAACAATGGCCGAATGGTCCGGCGCGTCTTGCTGCTGCACTGCCGGAGGCTGATAAAAGGAAAAATTATTTATTATTTTTACATAACTTGCAAGGAGTGATTCATTGCTGGGTTCTGTAACTGCAATGGTAAACAATACTCCTTCATCGTATGCTCCGGTTACTAATTGGCCTCCAACGGGAATTTGATAGGCGTCAAGATCTGCTAATTTTGTTCGTTTCAATGAAGAAGAAGTCATCGATATTTTATTTGCCTTTACCCATTCATCAAGTTTTTTGAAATTAGTAGCAATTACTTGAATGTTAATAGATCCGACGCCTGATGCTGGTTTTAACTTTAAGGTGGAAAATAAATCAGGATCATCTTCGTTATTCTCGATGACTACATTAAGATCAGCCGGATATAAGAATCTGAATCCTGAAGGATCACTGTATTCTTTTAATGCAGTTTCTTTTTTTTGAACTGGTTTTTGTTGAAGAGCCACAGTAGCATCTCTTGTTTCAGCCCGTGGTATCATGCTAATCTGTTTTTGTCCTGTTTGATTGAGAGCGATAATACTAGCTCCACTAACAACCAGTAATGCTAATGTAGAAAAACCGATGATAAATTTTTTATTCATGTCTTTTATGATTATATCACTAATAACCACTTGTCAAATGAAAATATTTCTGATAGCCTGAAAGTGTTGGAGCAAATAATTTGAAACTGCTTATGAAAAAGTATGTTTTTATACTAATTGGATTTCTCGCGTTCTATATCTTCTTGAACTATTCTGTCGATGCAAAAGTTCTCCCCCGCTATCAGAATACACCTAAAAAATCGGTTATACCTGCCTCAACAACACAATATATTTCTGCAAAGCTGCGCGATGACCGAAAAGCACTTTTGGTTACTTTCAGTAATTTACAAAATACGAAAACCGTAGAATATATTCTTACCTACAGTGCAAACGGAGTAGATCAGGGAGTAACTGGAACGGTAGATGTCGCGGCCGGAAATTCGGCTACCCGCACAATAGTCTTTGGCACCGAATCCAAAGGCGTGTATACGTATCATACAAACATTAAGAACATGAAGTTTGTAGTTACTATCGTTCCTAAGTCGGGAAAAACTGTAGTTAAAAAGTATACGGTAAAACCATAATTTGAGACTCTTTTATATATTGTATCTGCCTTTTTCATCTCGTATAGTATAAAGATGACAAAATATTCAGACGCTATTGTAACCGGTTCTATCGCTTTCGATGAAATTATGGATTTTCCCGGAAAGTTTGTAGAATATTTTCACCCCGAACGTCTTCATCAAATCAATGTGTCATTTGTGGTTAATAAACTAGAAAAGCAGCTGGGCGGCATAGCAACAAATATCGCATACAACATCAGTCTTGTTACTAAACAACCGGTCAAACTTCTTTCTGCGGTTGGAAAAGACGGCGAACCTTTCATCAAGTTTTTTAAAGATCATCATATTGATACTGCAAATATTTTATTCGAAAAAAGTCTGTTTACTTCAACCGGGAAAGTTATTACAGATCTAAGCGACAACCAGATTTGGGGATATTATTACGGCGCGCTGGAAAAATCTGAAAAACTTAATCTTAAAAAGGCTGCAAGTAAAAATAGTATAGTTATCATCTCTGCGACTCATGCAAAAGGGTTTCTTAAGATTCAGTCCGAATCTATCGCTATGGGATTGAGTTATCTTTACGATCCGGGAATGGCCTTAACATGGATTTCGGACAAGGATTTGAAAGAAGGTATTCTGCACAGTACCTTTCTTATCGGCAATGATTATGAAATAGCACAGATTTGTAAGCGGATAAAAATGGATGTAAAAGATTTTGTGAAAAATGGAATAGCTGTCATTATCACTTTAGGCGAAAAGGGCGTTGAATATCATAGCAAAGATGAAACATATAAGTTTTCTGCATATAAGTTGAAGAAGATTGTAGATCCAACCGGAGCCGGCGATGCGTTCCGCGGCGGATTTGTGGGAGGTCTTTTAGATGGTAAGTCGGTGGAAGAGAGTTTGAAGCAAGGGAACGCGCTGGCGAGTTTTGCCATCGAGAAGTATGGAACAGTGAATCATTTACCGACAATTAAGGATATTAAAAGTAGAATGGCAGGTTTAAAATGATCTCGCTTGATACCGCATTTATCGCTCCCGTGGGCGTGCTCGCTGTTGAGTCAGGCTCCGCACCTCCCAAGGTCGCTCTAAATGGGTATCTGCGCTCGGTAAGTGTGTCATCCCGAACTCGTTTCAGGATCTCTTAAATATTACCTATTATTAATTTTCTTTATTTTTATGAAATACGATGTAAAGGATATGGGGTTAGCAGCTGATGGTAAAAAGTTGATTGAGTGGGCGGAGCGTGATATGCCGGTGCTTCGGTTAATCCGAGCACGGTTTGCGAAGGAAAAAGTTCTGAAGGGCGTTACGTTGGCAGCTTGTCTGCATGTTACTTCTGAAACTGCAAATCTGGCTATTACGTTAAAGGCCGGAGGAGCCGATGTTTTTTTGTGTGCAAGCAATCCCCTTTCCACAAACGATGCCGTTGCCGCATCACTAGTCGAAGATTACGGAATCCCAACTTATGCAATAAAAGGTGAAGATGAAAAGACGTATTATTCTCATTTGAATGCGGTACTGGATGCAAAACCAAATCAGACCATGGACGATGGCGCAGATCTTGTCAGTATTATGCACAGTAAGCGGACAGATCTTTTAAAAACTGTGGTAGGTTCTACCGAAGAAACAACAACCGGAGTAATTCGTCTGAAAGCTATGGAACAAGACGGCGCTCTTAAAATCCCCGTTCTTGCAGTGAACGATAACATGACCAAGCATATGTTTGATAATCGCTACGGTACCGGCCAGTCCACTATCGACGGTATTATCCGCGCCACTAATATTCTGCTTGCAGGTAAGACATTTGTCGTATGCGGTTATGGCTGGTGCGGACGGGGTGTTGCCATGCGGGCCCATGGAATGGGAGCACAGGTTATTGTCTGCGAAGTCGATCCAATAAAAGCTCTTGAAGCCAAGATGGACGGATATCGTGTTATGAAACTCGAGGATGCGGTAAAAATCGCTGATGTGGTACTTACTGTAACCGGCAATAAATATGTTATCGATTCTCAGCATCTGAAAACTGCCAAAGACGGCGTAATTCTTGCCCAGTCCGGTCATTTCGATATTGAAATAAATAAAGAAGCATTGAAGAAATTGTCAAAAAGCACCCGCAAAGTCCGGCCGTTTGTCGATGAATATATCATCGGTTCAAAGAAAGTATATCTTCTTGCTGAAGGACGCCTCGTAAACTTATCCGCCGCAGAAGGCCACCCGGCTTCGGTTATGGATATGAGTTTCGCTGGACAGGCAATGGCTTCTGAATTTATGTGGCAGAATAAAGGAAAATTGAAAGCAAAAGTGTATCAGCTTCCGGAGAACTTAGACCGCGAAATTGCAGCGCTGAAGTTGAAAAGCGAAGGAGTAGAAATCGATTCACTCACCGCGGTACAAAAGAAATATCTGTCAACCTGGAAAGAAGGTACTTAATACAGTTCTTTACTTATCGGTATTGGGTTTAAAAATAAGAGAGAGTAAAGCCAGAATAAACAAGAATAATCCGACAAGAAGAACAACAATCCAATTGAAAGATTTCAGGATTATTTTTGTCGCGAGATTCAGATAATAGTAAAGATTTCCGAGGAAATCGTTTTGTTCATCCATAGATTCTGAATTACTCTTTTTTCTCTACAACTATTGTAAATTTAGAGACAACAGCGGCGATTGTGGCAACGGCTGCCCAAACAGGCAACAGTACTGCTCCGACAACTCCAACTGTTACGGGAATTTCAATAAATGTATGTCCTTTTTCGTCTTTAATAATTATCCGGTGAATATTCCCCTGATGAACGAGCTCTTTCACTTTTTCTAAAAGCTCTTCGCCTTTTACTTTAATTGTTTCAGAAGTAAAAACTGTTTTTGTTTTATCTTTTTTTGCTGGCATGAATATCACCCCTTTCGTACTTGTATTATAAACATTTTCCCTGAGGAATAGTAATTTTAATTGTCTGAAATCCTAGAGCTTTAAAAAGAGTAGCCAGTTGTTTCCTGCCGTTTTCCGAAGCTGTATCCAAAATATTTGCCTTACAAGCGGCTTCAATAATCGTAACTTCTGCAGTTTTCCGCGCTTCAGATTCTAAATCTTTGTTGCCTTTTGTCAGAATTCCGGACTCTCTGTCGTATACTCTCGTCTGATCATTATTTAATTTGCTGCTTAAAATTTGAGGAGGCGGCAGTGTTATATCTAATGTTGTTCCTGAAATCTTGATATTGTTTTTATCCAGTTTAGAAAAATCGAAACCGGCAATTACTTCACCGTGTGCAATCAATAAAATTCTATCCCCGAATAATATGTCGCTGAAGACATTTCCTTTTGTGCCGGCATCGATTATCTTTTCTATGGTAAAAGAGGCAGTTTCTAGGCGGTTTAATTTCTGAATTTCCAAAACTACTGCACTTGAATTGGGAGTACTCGTCCGCGTGGTCCATCCAAACAGCAGAACCAATATAAAAATAATGAATATAATTATTCCGAAAACAGCAGATTTCATATATAGTATATTATACCCTATGGGAAACAATTCTTTTTTTGGCGGTGTGATATGGACGAATCATGCACTTGACCGGTTGAAAGAGCGCGGTATGTCACGTGATATAGCTTTGAGAGCATTTAAAGATCCGGATTCAAAGAATCATGGGAAGCAAAGTGGAACGTATGAATTTCAGAAAAAAGTTGGGAGTTCGTATGTTACTCTTATTGCGAAGCAGAATGAACAGAAGGAGTGGATTGTGCTTTCGTGCTGGATTGATCCGCCGGTGTATGGTACGCGGGATTGGAAGGAGAAGCAGTATTATAAGGCGTATCAGAAGGCTGGAGTTTGGGGAAAGCTGTGGATAATTTTAAGAAAACAATTAGGGATTTAGTATTTTTTTTTCGCTCGATACGAATTTATGGTTAAGAAAATCTGGTAGATTCTGCCAGTCGAATTTTTTTGTCAGTGCTCGGACTACGGCTTATGTTCTTCCAACGTTGGTTCTACAAAATGGTAACGATTGGTTCTGTTTCTATAGTCTTGTTACGCACTGGTCCTCCGCGCTGACAAAATAACTTCTCCTGCCACCTACCAGATTTTCTCATTGTGAAGAATTACAGAGCGAAGATATGAATTTTTTTGCGACTTGGGACCTGCCTGCGGTAGGCAGGGGTGCGCAGCTAGTCTTGTGCGAGCACGCCCACGGAGCATAAAAAATTCCATATCGAGCGATAATATATTAAATTAAAAACTTATACTATGAATGGTATTATTAATATATGAAAGTGATTGGATATCTTAGTTTTTTAAGTGGAATCTTCTTAATTTTTTTTGCCCTTGTGCTTCTTTCCATAGGTCCTGCCAAATTTACCGAGGCAGTTTCTACCCAGGGGCAGATTGATCCCTCTTCGTTGACCGGCTTATACGATTTTTCTAAAACCCAGGCAATTTTCAATGATACGCCGGTCTCCCTCCCTCGTTATTTAGCTCAAGAAAATACAACTGCTCAAGTGCTTGGTGAAACGAATATTGGAAAGCGGATAGAAATAGACCTTTCGAATCAAAAATTATATGCATACGAAGGAGATAACAAAGTTTTTGAATTCCTTATTTCTTCGGGTAAGTGGAACAAAACACCGAAAGGAGTTTTTAAAATATGGATTAAACTCCGGTATGCTCTTATGACTGGAGGTTCAAAAGCACTGGGTACATATTACTATCTTCCGAATGTACCGTATACGATGTATTTCTATAACCAGGAGTATCCTAAAACAGACGGTTATGGAATTCATGCTGCATACTGGCATAATAATTTTGGCCATCCGATGTCGCATGGATGTGTCAATATGAAAGAAGAGGACGTGGCTCAATTATATTATTGGGCAAATCCTGATTTACAAGGGAGATACTCCATTCTGGCATCACAAATAAATCCTGGAACTGAAGTAATAATTTATGGCGAAACACCGAACGAATAATTAACCTCCGCCCGGATGCTTATGCCATTGATGCTCCTCTAAAGCTTCTGCAGTATCATGCTTCAATTTTCCTTTTGCATGCTGCTTATGTTTTTCTTCCTCTTCCTTCTCTTTAATAGAGTGTTTTGATCCCAATAAATCTTGCATTTTCTTCACCCCCTGTCTGGATCAATGTGATAATAATTACATTATCAGTAATAATGTAACTATAGCAGAAATGAAAGAGAAAAATGTCAAGGACTTGTAAGAGTTATTTGGAGTAAATCACAACGTTAGCATTTTTTTTCAGTGTATTGATTAAAATCTGAGTCTGATCGGTTATTTTTTGTTCTTGCAAACGCCTTTTTATGTCCACCCTAACATCTTCTGCCACTATATTGTTTGAAAATACTTCGGGATGTTTGTCTTTAAAGTCTTGAACTTCTGCATCTGTCACCTTGGTATATTTTTCAATGAGTTTTTGAGTTGTTAAGTTAAGCTTTATCCGTTCATATAAATCTTTCCGAGTAATATTTTCTGCAGCTAAAGCTTTTTCCAGAGAAGATTTTTGTGTCTTTAAATTTTTTTCTATTTTTTTAATTTCATTCTCTACTTCTTTTTCTGATACAGAAATGTGTTTTCGGGCAGCTTCCTGAAATATAAGCGTCTTGGTAATCATTGCGTTGAGTACCATACCGCCGGCCTGTTTCTCGAGTTCGCTAATATAGGACGATCGAGTAATCCGCACCCCGTTTACATTTGCCACAGCCGAAAAGTTTCTGGCATATACAAATAAAGCAACCATTATGACGATGATCACAACAAGAAAAGCGATAATGTAATGATATTTTCTCTTTTTATCAGATGATTTTTTCGGCATGAAAGCGATTATACCAAATTATTGTAAAATCCTTCAAAAAACGATATACTTGATACCTATGAATAAACTAACCAAAATGATCGCAACCATCGGTCCGGTCACCGATAGTCCTGAAATGATAGAAAAATTGATACGATCGGGTGTCAATATTTTCCGTTTTAATTTCAAGCACAACACCATTGAGTGGCATAATGAACGCATCAATCGTGTAAATGCCGTGGCAGACAAGCTAGGAATGTCTATCGGCACCCTTATTGACCTGCAAGGACCAGAAATCCGCATCAATATGCCGGGTGAAGAGATTGATATAAAAGAAGGAGACAAATTATTGTTCGGCGAGTCAATCTTCAACCAGCCGGCAGGCTCAAAGCAGAAAGGATTCTCCATCTCCCATCCAGATATTATTCAATATCTTACCGATGGACAAACCATCATAGCCGACGACGGCGCGTTTCAGTTTCATATTGAAAAGAAAGGCAAGGAAACGTATTTAATATCTGAAAGTAATGGTGTTCTGAAAAAACGAAAATCAATGAATATTCCCGGCGCCGACTTTCCATTTCCGGTACTGGTTGACCACGATTTTGAAGGATTAAAGCTGGCAGCAAAGAATGAACTAGATTTTGTGGCACTTTCCTTCGTCCGATCGGCAGACGATCTTAAAACTGTCCGGAAGGAAATGGAGAAGTTTAAAATTACGGCAAAACTAGTCGCTAAAATTGAAACACAAAAGGCACTTGATAATATCGACTCCATCATTGAGCATTCAGATGCCCTCATGGTAGCCAGAGGCGATTTAGGCGTAGAGCTGCCCATTGAACAGGTGCCATTTCATCAGAAAAATCTTATTAAAAAATGTATAGAGAAAGGAATTCCTGTCATCACCGCTACTCAGATGCTGCAGTCTATGGTGAGTAATCCGTTCCCTACTCGTGCTGAAGTTTCAGATGTTGCCAACGCAACTTACGACTTAACAGATGCTGTTATGCTTTCTGGTGAAACTGCCAGCGGATCGTTTCCTCTTCAGACGGTACAGATGATGAATAAAACAGTCATTTTCAACGAAAAAAAAATTATAGATGATACCAGACGGCTCTTTAATTTCCCTATGCGCGACCAGGAAGATGTTATCTGCGATGCTGCATACAATGTGTATCTTAAAATGGAACACATGGGAACATGCCAGGCTTTCGTTGTATTCACAAAAGCCGGCCGGACAGCCAAATTATTATCTCGCTATCGTCCGAAGATCCCAGTTATTGCTATCACCCCGTCAAAAACAGTTGCCGACAGTCTATCCATCTATTATGGAGTTTATCCAATACTTGCGGATTATATTCCAAAAGAAAATGGGGCTGTTATGCGCAATGATATTGCCGAGAGTGTCAAATATTTAACAGGAAAGAAAATTCTCCATTCCGGAAAGAAGATCATTGTTCTCCACGGAGATATATGGGGAGTAACAGGCGGCACCTCAACGGTTAATATAATGACTGTCTGATGGTTCTTCGTAGTATAATAGCTACTATCAGACAATATGTCACACAGCAATACGATACGTAATTTTGCCATAATTGCCCATATCGATCATGGAAAGTCAACGCTTGCCGACCGCCTCCTTGAGCTTACCGGATTGATCAATCCAGGCAAACACGAGGAGCAGATGCTCGACCGCAACCCTATTTCCCGTGAACGAGGCATCACCATCAAACTTGCACCAGTCAGGATGATGCATTCATATAATGGAGTCAACTACACTCTCAATCTCATCGATACTCCGGGCCATGTGGACTTTTCCTACGAAGTAGATCGAACACTTGCCTGTGTGGAAGGTGTCATTCTTCTTGTCGATGCCACACAAGGCATTCAGGCGCAGACAATTTCTAATGCCTATAAATCCATTGATAAAAACTTAGTCATTATTCCCGTGGTTAACAAGATCGATCTTCCCGGTGCTGATGTAGCTAAAACAAAACAGCAGCTTGTCGATTTTTTGGGTGTCGAAGAGTCTTCTATCTTTGAAATATCCGCCAAAACTGGTCTGAATGTAGATAAAATACTGCAGTCAATCATAGAAAAAATTCCGCCGCCAAAAGAACATTCTCTAGATCTTGCCGGTATGCAGTTTGAAACCCGCGCTCTTATCTTTGATTCATACTACGATTCTCACCGCGGTGTTATCGCGTTTGTTCGAGTATTCAACGGTAAACTGGAAAAAAAACAAAAAGTAAAACTCGCAGCCGACGATTCTATTTTTGAAATAAACGAAGTCGGCACATTCAACCCCGATTTAATTCCCGCCGATGCTTTATTGGAAGGCGAGATCGGGTATGTTGTAACAAATCTAAAAGATATTCATCAAGTTCGTGTGGGAGACACACTTATTGAGGCTAATAGTAATCACTCGGGGGCACTGCCTGGTTATAAGCGGGTTAAGCCGATGGTTTTTGCTTCAATGTTCACTACAGATCCCAATGATTATCTCAACTTAAAAAAGGCACTCGAAAAATTATATTTAAACGATTCATCGCTCGAATTTTCTGCTATTTACAGTAAAGCGTTGGGCGCTGGATTCCGTGTTGGTTTCCTAGGCCTTCTGCATGCCGATGTTATTCATGAGCGGCTGGAGCGCGAATTTGATCTGAGTCTTGTTCTTACTCCACCCCAGGTTGAATTTAAGAAAGAAAATGGCTTGTATCAGGAGCCGATGGTAAAGATTCTCATTGTCACGCCCAATGATTACACCGGCAGTATCATGAAGTTATGCACAGACTATCTGGGAAAATTTATCACCATGGATAACAAAAATCAGATATCAATGACCTATGAAATGCCGCTTTCTGAAATGATTTCTGATTTTTTCGATAATCTAAAAAGCATCACATCAGGGTATGCATCTCTAGACTGGGAATTCCTGCGCTATGAACCGGTGAAAGCAGATAAGTTAAGCGTCATGTTAAACGGCGATGAAATAGAAGAGTTCAGCGAAATAGTTGTACAGGAACGCGCCTACATAAAAGGATCAGCTCTCGCTAAAAAATTGCGTGAAGTTATCCCCCGCCAGCAGTACGAAGTAAAGATTCAAGCAACATATAAAGGGAAAATCATTGCGTCCGAACGAATCGCACCGTACCGGAAAGATGTATTAATAAAAAGCGGCAAAGTAGTCGGCGCCGGAGATGTGGGGCGAAAAAGAAAACTTCTAGAAAAACAGAAAGAAGGAAAAAAGAAAATGAAGATGATCGGAAAAGTAGAAATTCCTAAGGAAGCCTTCGTAAAATTATTTAACCGCTCAAGTTAATCTCCTTACAGAATTAATCCGAGTGACAAAAGCAATACTGGGATTAAAATAACAAACCAAGAAATAGGAACTCCGGCTGTTGGAATTGTTGGTGCAACTGTTGTTCCATTACTTGTCGGTGTTGGTGTATTGGTATTGTTTACGACAATAATGATCTCTGTAGGTGTTGGTGTGGGTCCTTGTGTGCTTGTCGCCCTCGGAGTGTATGTTGGCTGTGGGGTGTATGTAGGTTGTGGTGTATATGTAGGCTGCGGTGTATAACTGGCATTCGGTGTTGTTGAAGGTGTTGTCGATTTTGTAGGACTAATGGTTATCGTAATTGTTGCTGACGGTGTTGCAGATGGTGTAACAGATGTAGTAATTGTTATTGAAGGTGTTATGCTTGGCGTAGTTGTTATTGATGGGCTTATAGTGGCTGAGGGAGTTGTTTCTGGTGTTGTTGTTAGAGTAACAGGAATCGTAACAGTTGGCGAAACTGGTTGGCAGGTAATAGCAGAATATGATGTTGTTTTAGCATCAGTTCCGTCCTGATTATTTGCCCATTTTAGTTTAAATTGAACAGTATTGGCGTTTAGCGTTGTTTCCCCGGTATTTATTGTTCCTGTAACCGTCTCCCCCGGCCCAATTGTTCCCAAATCGGTCGATTTTCCAGTCTGATTGTCGACAACAGTTACCATCATGGCTTCACTTGCGTTAGTTTCTTTATTCGTAAAGCTTACCTTAATGACACCAATCCCGTTTTCATCACAAACAGCCTCTGCAGAATAATCAGTATTCCATGCCTGTGTTATGGTAACCTGCTGCATTTTTTGATATGTTAAAAAGAAGTTCAAAAAAGACAGCAGAAGCAAAACGCTTGCTATGATAATCTTTGTGTACTTATGTGATATAAATTTTTTCATGATTAAAAAAGAAAGTTCCCGCTGTTTTCTTCGATAATTTGTTCTAAGGAATTATATTTTTTCTTTAAGATTTTTGATGCATATACAATTATGTAGGCAACCGGAGTATCTTTTTCATCATGCAATGTGTACAGATCAGATAATTGATTTTCCTGCTGGCTAAATAAGAAGTCATTAAATCCCTTATCAAGAAATATTTTTTGAGTTGAATCATAATCATCAACGAATTCGCTTTTTTCCCGGTTGTTTAGTAACAATAATTCTTCGTCTTTATTTGACACATCGAGAATCTGTTGAGCGCTAAAATCACCTTCCACAAACATCTGCTGGTATCGTTTTATTACCGTCTCTGCCTTTGTTTTTAAATCACCATATTTTTTTTGAAGTGCTTCATCGCCCGTTCCATTTGTAAATGTAGCTTTTATATATCCAAAGTAAGCTCTTGATAATAAATTTTGTTTTATGATCGGTTCCATGGCATTAACTCCATCTTTTATGTCTTTATAAGTTTTGGGAATAAGAATTGCAGCATTGCTCGAATTGTTTTGCTGTAACAGATCTTTGTAAATATAGAATTTCATTACCTGCATTTTTACATATTCGTCGCGACCATCGCTTGGTACATCTGGGTAATTACTTAAATTTTCGTAAATACTGAGCGGAATATTTTCATTTTTAAATGTTTTGGGTAAATTTTTCCCTACATTATTCTTTTTTGGAACTGAAGTGATGACAGGAATTGATTTGGCCTCAGATGTTGTGGTTAATCGGGAAGAATTTATGAGCAATCCTAAACTTAATACAAATATGCTCGCAGCCGATACGAGATATATAGTGTCAAGTTGTATCTTTTTTTGATTTGGCGGAGGACTTGGAGGTTCTGACTGAAAGGATGGAATATTCATCGAAGAATCGAGAGGTGTAAAATTTTGTTCCATGTTACCATTATTTGATAATTTGGCCTAAAAGTCAAGCCGAATTAGATAAATTTCCATGTGATATTTGGGTCTTTTTTCATGAAAGTATACTGCCTTTTTGCATATTGTTTTTCTTTTGTTAACCATTCTTGCAAGGCGGCTTCTTTTGTCATTATGTTTTTTAAGAAAGCAATTACTTGTTGATAGCCTATTGTACGGAGGCCTGGGTCGTTTTCGGTATATCCATTTTTTAAAAGTTGTTCTACTTCTTGAATCGCTCCATCTTGTATGCGCTTCTCTACTCTGCTTTCAATATTCGCATGTAAGTTGTCTTTTGATTGATATGCCAATCCTATTAACTGAATTTCTACATGAGTATTAATTCCTATTTTTTTTAATTTTTCCGGCAGAATTATCGAATGGTTACTGTTCTGATTTTCGAGTAGTCCTTCGTCTAGTAATTCAATTTTGCGGATGAGTCGTTGCGGATTGTTTTGTTCGCTCTGGTTAAGTGATTTGAAGAAATCCGGAGCTCGTGATTTAAGAATAGTTTGTAATTGTTGTACGGTTTTTTGTGAGAGTTCGGTCCGCAAGGTCCAGTTTGGTTGAATGTTTTCGGTCTGAACTTCATACAACAGGTGTTTAAGGTAGAAATATGTGCCGCCGACAAGTATTGGTGTTTTGCCTCGTGAAATGATATCTTTGATGGTTTCTAAAGCACAGATTTGGTATTCGAATGATGAAAAGTATTCTTTTGGATCAACAATGTCATACAACCAGATTTTTATGGGTTTTTGGTTATCTGTAGATAACTCATAGTATCCAATTTGGAATATGCCACTTTTTTGAACAGGGTGAAAGGTTTTGTTTGATAGGTCCTTGCCGGTGATTATGTCTAAACGTGTGTATATCTGTCGTGAGTCGCAGTTTACGAGTTCGCCGTTGAGTTGTTGGGCAAGGTTAAGTGCGTAGGATGTTTTTCCTGTTGCAGTTTGACCGGTGATAATAGGTATTTTCATATTCTAAATCTGGCAGACACTGTCGTTCGTATTTTCCCATCAGTGCTCATTTGAGTAATGCTCTATAGGTGGCAGCCTGAAATGGTAATGTCTCGTATTCTTCCATAGTTGGACTGCAACCTTAGCGGTCATTGCGCGCTGATGGGAGCTCCCGCTTTGCGGGATCTACGACCTACCTCACGACATCTGCCAGATTATATAATAATATCTATATATTAGTTTATGCTATTTTATTTTAACTGAAGTTTTGTGGCATCGATGAGGTTTTTATAGAGGTACAGAACATCCAGGGGGCCTACACCGCCGGGAGTTGGAGTATAGTAAGAGGCTAATGAGCTTATTGCATGTTCATCGTAATCGCCTTTTAGTTTGCCGTTTTCATGCCTCAGTCCGGCTGTGATAAGAATAACGCCTGGTTTTATATTATTTTCATTAATTATTTTTTTTCCTGTTGCAGAAATAATTATGTCTGCGTCTTTATAATATTGGTCTACATCGTGTGTTTGAGAATTAGTATTAATGTAATTTATCTTAAACATGGAAAGCGCTTTGCCGATTGGCTTTCCCCCTGTTATTCCCCTTCCTACTAATACGATTTTTTTATGTTTTAAATGTGTTTTGAAAAAACTTGCATCTTTTGCTTTGTCGATTATAGTTTTCTCCGCTGCGGGTTGTTTAAGAAGGATATATTTTAATACGGTGAGAACTGCAAGACCGAGTGGAGGGCAAAAATGCGATTTCAAAGTGTGGCATTCAATTTCTTTTTCAGGGGGAATAAATTTAAAGATACTATCAGTATCAAGCTGCGAAGGCAGCGGCTGCTGAATAATAAGTCCGGTTACTTTTGGATCATGGGAATATGTTTTCAGAAGTTTTGCGAATTTTTCGAAGATTGGAGGCCGTTTTAAATGAATAAATTCGAATTCAATGCCTAATCGTTCTGCTACTCGTTTTTTTATACGGACAAATGAAAGTTGTTCGGGAGATTCGCCAATAAGAATAGTTATTAGGTGGGGAGTTTTTCCAGCCTTTTTGACCTTTGCTACTTCTTTCTTTAGTACTTCTTCAATATCTTGGGCAATGTCTGACCCAGGTATTTTCATAACGCAGTATCATTATAGCACATCTACAGAAATGTGTGGTAGATTTTTGAACGAAAGAACACAGAAGTATAGTATCTGTCGTCTATAGTCTATCGTCTTAAGTTATTATACAAATGTTGCACTCACGACCTTGTCGGATCCTGCAGAAAAGCGCATCAGAATGACACCTTTCGCCTGCCGAGACAATGATCGGATAGATTCAAGGGGAATCTTTACTACATGCCCTTGAGCACTCGTAATAATAACAGTTGTATCTTCGGGTTGGATAATGCGGACAAATGCAATTTTTCCTGTTTTATTATCAACTGACGCAACTTTAACTCCTTTACCGCCTCTATGTTGTCCTCGGAAGAGAGACAGCGGCGTTTTTTTACCGATTCCTTTTTCGCTGATTACTATTATTTCTTTTTTGAATTCTTTTGAGTCAAATACATCAGCACTCACTACTTCATCGGTATCTTCCAGTTCCAAACCTTTTACTCCCATCGAAGCTCTTCCGGTGGGCCGTACTTCGCCCTCTTTGAATACAATGGCTTTACCATCTTTTGATATTAAGATACTATGTAAACTTCCATTTGTGATGTTTACCCAGTTAAGTTCATCATTGGCTTCAAGTTTTATGGCAATAATTCCGTTGGCGCGAATATTTACATAATCAGCAAAAGATGTTTTTTTCACGATTCCTTTTTTAGTGACCATCAGAATAAAAGTTGTTTCTGCCTTTTCCATGATTGAATTATCGTAACTGAGTACTGATGTCACCTTTTCATCTGGCCTTATATTTAATAGGTTAACAATAGCTTTTCCCTTTGAAGTTCGTGAACCAAGCGGGACATCCCACACACGAGTCTGGAATACTCTTCCCTGATTAGTGAAGAACAGCATATAATCGTGGCTCATGGCTGTTGTAATATAGTACACATTGTCTGTTTCTTTAGTCTCTATACCAGTAACGCCTTTTCCGCCTCTGTTTTGGACTTTGAATGTTTCACGAGGAATCTGTTTTATATAACCTTCTTTTGTCAGGACTACAATAACTTCTTTATTTTCAATAAGTTGTTCATCGCTTATTTCACCTGGTCTGGCTTTAATGACTTTTGTTTTCCGTTCGTCGCCATATTTCTGTTTAATGTACAAAAGTTCATCCTTCACAACTTTCAGCTTTTTGAAAATATCTTTCAAAAGTGCTTCGAGGTATGCAATTGTCTCTCTCAGCATCTTTAATTCATCTTCAATCTTTTCCCGTTCTAGTCCGGTCAGCCGTTTCAACTGCATATCCAAAATTGCCTGAGCTTGAATATCACTCAATTTGAATTTGGACATAAGCTTTTGTTTGGCTTCGGCTTCGATTTGTGCTTTTCGGATTATCTGAATTACTTCATCAATATGATCTAATGCAATCAAATATCCTTCCAAAATATGTGCTCTGTGTTTTGCCTGTTTCAGTTCATACTCTGATCGTTTAGTGATGACATCGATTCGATGATACAAGTAATGTTCAAGAATTGATTTCAAAGAAAGTGTTTGTGGAACACCATCGACTAGAGCAACCATATTTACCGGAAAGCTTGTCTGAAGTTCTGTATATTTGAAAAGATTATTCAGAACTTTTTTGTATGAGGCATCTCTTTTTAATTCAATAACGATGCGGATTCCATGTCTATCAGATTCATCTCGCAAATCAGAAATACCGACAATCTTTTTATTGACAGCTAGTGTTGCTATTTTTTCTACTAAGTTTGCTTTATTTACCTGATATGGAAGTTGTGAAACAACGATGGCAATTTTCCCCTTGCCCATATCTTCTTCGTTACACACGCCGCGGACCATAATTTTTCCTCGTCCGGTTGCATATACTTGTTTAATATCGGCAGCTCCATATATAACGCCGGCGGTTGGGAAATCCGGGCCTTTGATAAATTCAAGCAGATCATCACCTGTCACGTCATAAATCAATTCCCGTGCGCGGACACGAACAATCGGATCAATTGCAATAGCCGATTCAACAGATACATCATCGGTGCTGATTTTTTCAGCTTGTTCAACTTTCACATCTTTTTCTGCAGTTTTAAAATCCTTATTTAACTTACCTTTATCGATCATGAATGTTAACGCATCGATTATCTCTGTTAGATTATGAGGAGGAATTTTGGTGGCCATACCAACGGCGATACCTTCGGCGCCCATGAGCAAAAGATTAGGCAGTTTACCAGGCAAATAAGACGGTTCGTCCAAACTTCCATCGAAATTATCGACGAAATCAACAGTTTCTTTCTCCAGATCTACCAGCAGTTCTTCGGCAATCTTGGTGAGTTTTGCTTCGGTATACCGCATGTGGGCTGCAGGATCTCCGTCAATAGATCCAAAGTTTCCCTGGCCTTTAATGAGCGGATAGCGCATAGTAAAATCCTGCGCCATACGAACAAGAGCTTCATATACGGGAGAATCTCCATGCGGATGATATTTTCCGAGTACTTCTCCGACTATTTTTGCTGATTTGGAGAAACGAGCGCTCGATGTGAGGCCCATTTTATACATAGCATACAGAATACGTCTGTGCACCGGTTTCAGTCCGTCACGAACATCCGGTAGTGCGCGGGATACGATAACAGACATTGCGTAATCTAAGTACGCACGCTTCATTTCTGTAACGATTTCTGCTGCTTGTAGTTGATTTGCCATTTTATTTCATTCCATTTTTAATAGATTCGTATGCTTTTTCTTTTCCTAAAAAGTCGCGAGTTTTAACCCATTTCCCTTTTTCTAGTTCTTTGTAATGATTAAAGAAATGCTGAATTTTTTTCTTGGTAATTTCATCAACATCGGAAATATCTTTTATATGAGCAACAAATGGGTCCACTTTTTCTGTTGGGACGGCTAAAATTTTTGTATCAATTCCTTCTTCATCTTCCATTTCAAGCATTCCAATCGGCCGGACATTAATGCCGCAGCCGGGAAGAACAGGATAGGTCGATAATACTAATACATCAACCGGATCACCATCTTCGGCATGAGTATTTGGGATGAATCCATAATTGAATGGGTACACCATGGTGGTAAATGCAAAGCGGTCTACCATAATAACGCCGGATTCTTTATCGAGTTCGTATTTGACTGCAGATCCCTGTGGAATTTCAACAATAACAGTAACTTCTTGCGGAGGATTTTTTCCTGCGGAAAGTTTTGAGATGTCCATATATATTTTAAATTTTTAACAGTGTCATTCTGAGCGATTAGCGAAGAATCCAGCTGGATCCTTCACTTCGTTCAGGATGACAGGTTATCAGATATCCAAATTAGCCATTCTTGCATGGGTAACAATGAATTTCTTTCTTGGCGGAACTTCTTCACCCATAAGCATGGTAAATACATGATCGGCTTCTTCGGCGTCATCAATCTTTACTTGTTTCATAAGTCTATTCTCCGGATTCATGGTAGTCTCCCATAATTGATCCGGATTCATTTCTCCTAGACCTTTATACCGTTGCACATTAATGGCGTTAGATCTAACAGCATCGCCGTCAGACTGTGCCTGAGTACCTTCGGCAGCTCCCGATCGTTTCGCGGCTTTCTCATTAATCTTCATATTTATAGATTGGACTGCTTTATTCTTTTCTTCTTCTGTAAATACATAATGAATTGTCTTTCCATACTGAACTTTGTATAGAGGCGGCATGGCGATATATAAATGACCTTTCTGAACAATATCCGGCAAATGGCGGAAGAAGAATGTCAAAATCAATGTTCTAATATGTTCTCCGTCTACATCGGCATCGGTCATGATGACAATTTTATGATAGCGGAGCTTTGCATAATCCACATTCTCGCCGATTCCCATTCCGAGAGCGATAACCATGTCTTTAATTTCTCTAAATGAAAGAACTTTATCCAAGTATGCTTTTTCTGTATTCAAAATTTTTCCCCGAAGCGGAAGAATTGCCTGGAATTTGCGGTCCCGGCCCTGTTTGGCAGAACCGCCTGCAGAATCTCCTTCGACTAAGAATAATTCAGAAAGAGCTGGATCCTTTTCCTGACAATCGGCCAGTTTACCTGGCAGTGTAGCACCTTCTAGCGCTCCTTTTCTTAAGACTGCTTCTTTGGCTGCTTTTGCGGCCAGTCGTGCTTTTTGTGCTAATAATATTTTCCCTAATATTTCACGGCCAACTTTGGGGTTTTCTTCAAAATACGTATCTAAAAATTCTGAAACTGCCTGCTGTACAATGGTTTGAATTTCAGAATTACCTAACTTTCCTTTTGTCTGCCCTTCAAACTGCAAATTAGTCTGAGGCATCTTAACATACACGATTGCGGCTAACCCTTCTTTTACATCGTCTCCTGTAAGTGCTTCATGCAGATCTTTTTCAGCGACAGTTTTTTTGGCATATGCATTTATTGATTTCGTTAAAGCAATTCTAAATCCGGTTAAATGAGTTCCGCCTTCATGTGTGTTGATGACATTGACGAAGGAATGAACGGTTTCTGTAATGGAATCATTATATTGAATAGCCACTTCGATCTCTTTATCTTCGACTGCCTTCTTAATATAAATAGGTTCATGTATTACTTTTTTATCACGGTTCATGTCGTTTATAAGCGAAATGATTCCGGAATCAAAATAATAAGAAACCTTATCATTAGTTTTCTTATTGAGAACTTTGAAAGTAAGATTCGGAACGAGATAAGCTCGCTCCTTAATCATTTTCTTGAAAGAATTGTAGTTAATCTCTATAGTTTCTTTGAAAATTTCTTTATCAGGAAGAAATGAATAAGCAGTACCATGTTTGAATGGGAACTTAAGCACAGATTCGGCAACTTTTTTTACTCCATACTGTGGAATACCACGCTTATACTCCTGTCGGTAGAATTGCCCATTTTGTAGTACTTCTACAATAACATGATCAGATAATGCGTTTACAACAGAAGCGCCTACACCATGAAGACCTCCAGAAATTTTATATGCACCTTGCTCAAATTTTCCTCCTGCATGCAGCTTCGTCATGACAAGCTCAAGTGCTGAGACATTATATTTTGGCACTTTGTCTACAGGGATACCGCGGCCGTCATCGAATACTGTCATATAATTATTTTCTTCGATGATGATATGAATATTTTTGCAGAAGCCGGCTAACGATTCATCTACTGAGTTATCTACGATTTCACGAAGACATTCGTTAACACCTGTCTGCGAAGTACTTCCGATATACATGCCGGGGCGCTTGCGCACTGGCTCCAAACCTTCTAATACTACGATGGATTCTGCACCGTAATCAGATTTATTAGTATTTGCCATAAAGATTTATTGTACTATACCCATGCAAGGCTGTCCACTTAAATTAATATTTTTTTTGAAGTATGACAAGACACAAACCCGACACGATATATAAGTTGTAATCATGGAAGAATGGAGTTTGAAAAAGATTATTTACTTGCTCCATTGCTTCATTGTTATTAGATCGATTTTGTCGTCACTAACAATGAAACAATGTGACAATGAAACAATGGGTTATTTCAACTCAACTTTTGCACCTGCTGCCTCGAGCTTTTTCTTTGCATCTTCGGCTGCGTCTTTCTTTACATCAGACAAGACATTCTGTGGTGCTGTTTCGACGAGTTTCTTTGCTTCCATGAGACCTAATGTAGGTACAACTTCACGGACTGCTTTGATTACGCCGAGTTTATTTTCTCCTGCTGCTGTAAGAACAACATTAAATGTTGTTTTTTCTTCTGCTGGAGCTGCTGCTGCGCCACCTGCTGCTGGAGCTGCAACGGCCATAGGAGCTGCTGTGACACCAAATTTTTCTTCAAGATATTTTGCAAGATCTGCAAGTTCAATAACACTTAATCCTTCAATCTCTGTTGCGATTTTATTTAGTTTTTCTGTAAGTTCTGCCATGTATGAACACCTCCTTGCGGTATGGTTAATTGTAATTATCCCTTTTTGGATTTCTCGTTTAAGACATATACCAACTTCTGCATATTGAATTTCATGTTGTATACCAAGCCATACATTGGACTCTTCATAGAACCAATTACCTTTGCTATAAGTTCTGGTCTTGATGGAAGCTTTGCGATTTTCACCAAGTCGGAAGCATTATAAACAGAGCTGTCTAAGATAGCTGCTTTAAATGAAAGCGTCTGCTCTTTGTCGGTGTAGTTATGAAATGCAGAAAGCCCGCCGCTCCAGTCGGATTTAAACGAAATAACCGCTGTTGTTTCTTTTAAAGGGAACACTGACGAAGCAAACTGTTTCATGGTCTTATCTTTCTGAGCGAGTTTTCGGACAGCTTTTTCAAATATACTGTTTTTGACTACCTGAACAGAAGAATTATTCTTCTTCAATTCTTTGCGCAGCTTTTCAAGCGATGTATGCTTTGTTTTTTCGTGTTTAATAAGCGCGAAGTTAGAAGAAGACGTTAATGCCTCAGTAAGAGATTGAAGTTGTGATTGTTTTTTAGCGTTTGCCATAGTATTTCACTCGTACAGGAAAATTTTTAAAATCCGCCTTCGCTGTAGCTTCGGCAAGATAAACCCGTAGTCTCTGTGAACAACTTTAAAAGTATATCACACAAACAGAATTTTGCAATTAGACTTCGGTTAAGAGCTCTCGGAGCGTTTTAGCCCGACTATCACTCTTACCTTTATTTTTGTCGTTTTTGCGTGTTTTTACGGTAGCCTGATATTGCTTGGCGACTTCCATCTTCTTCTGGAATTCGTCGACGCGTCCTTTTACATCAAGAAACCGCGTTTCACCAGTATAAAATGGATGGCATTTATAGCAGACTTCGACAGTGATATTCTGTTTTGTTGAACCGGTTGTGAATTTATTTCCACAGGAGCATGTAACGGTTATGTTTTCATGATACTGCGGATGAATTGATGTCTTCATAGGTAAATATTATAACAGATAATTTTGAAATTATTCCAATACTTTTTCCCACTTACCCTCGCCAATGATCTGTTCCAAGTTAAAATAGCTTTTATTGATGCGATGATCGGTAAGCCTGTTCTGCGGAAAATTATATGTCCTTATTTTGTCTGAACGTTCTCCTGTCCCTACATTTCGTACAAAAGAAGCGGTAATACCCTTTTTTCTCTCCTCTTCCAGCTGGTACAGCTTTCCTAAAAGAAGATCCATGGCAATTTTTCGGTTTGCTTCTTGATACCGCTCCCGGCTTGCTGTGACAACTATTCCTGTCGGCTTGTGAGTCAATCGCACTGCTGTCGATACTTTATTTACATTTTGTCCGCCATGGCCGCCGGCTCGGTAAAACTGCCATTCTACATCACTCGGGCTGATCCGTACATCTGACTGTATAATCTGCGGTATAACCACAATCACGGCTGTTGAGGTATGAATTCTCCCTTTCCGTTCGGTAGATGGAATTCTCTGCACCCGGTGGACGCCGGTTTCATTTTTATATTTATCGAACGCATTCTCTCCCGTAATCTTAATTATATAATCATCCAGATATACGTACTTATATCCTTTTCTTTCTGCATATTTGAGATAAGAAAGTAAAAGCTCTTTCTCCCATATCTTGGATTCATCACCGCCAACACCAGGAGTGGCTTCGATAATTACAATATTTGGATTAATTTGCATAGGATATTATACCAGGAGGATGGGTAAGAGATCAGACTGAGTCAATTCTTTTTGTTCGCCGGTTTTCATGTTTTTTAGCTTTATCATATTTTTCGTGACTTCTTCCGGTCCAATAATCACAACGTACGGAATACTGTTTTTGTCGGCATACTTAAGCTGTTTATCTAATTTAAATGGCTTTTGCAGGTATATATCGATATTTGCTCCATTATTTCGGAGAAATTGAGCTAATTTTAGTGAATGGCTCATTAACTCTTCTGAAAATATAGAAACCAATGCATGTGTTTTGGTTGGTGTGGCAGGCAGAAGGCCAAGCTGTTCCATTGCCTCAAGTGTACGGTCGAATCCTACTGCAAATCCGGTGGCAGGCATGTCGGTATTTTGAAATCGGCCGACCAGTTTGTCATACCGTTCGCCGCCAAGTACTGAACCGGCGGTAAATTCTGGAATTACCACTTCCCAAATAGCTCCGGTAGAATAGTTGAATGATCGGGCGATGGATGGATCGAACGTAAAATGTTTTTCATCAAAACCTAGATTTTTTAGATATTGAAATATTCGCGTTATCGTATCTGTTGGTTTAGCATTCAAAACAGAGTCAAGCATTCCTTTTGCTTCTTCTTCGGTAAATCCCTTCATTTTAATCTCGTTAATTACTCCTTCTTTTCCGATTTTCTGCAGTTTGTCTATGGCGACGATGACATTGTAAGGCAAATCTTTATAAATCGCGCGGTCATTTATTTTTACAATATATTCTTTAAATCCAAGATTTTGATAAATATCCAGACACAAGGCGATCATTTCGGCATCGGCCTCGGGTTCGGCAATTCCAAATATGTCGGCATCACATTGAAGAAACTCGCGATATCTTCCCTTCTGAGGTTTCTCCGAACGCCATACGGTTTGTATTTGATATCGCTTAAAAGGAAATGTCAGTTTATCTCTATACTGTGCAATAAATCTGCATGTTGGAATTGTCTGATCATACCGCAGCGCTACTTTCCGACCTCCATGGTCTTCAAACTTCATAAATAGTTTTTCATCTTCCCCCACATTTCCCATAAATGTCTCAAGGTATTCTACCGCTGGAGTCTCAATAGGCTGAAATCCATAGCGTTCAAATTGAGTGCGGATTATATTAACTACATATTGTCGTTTAATCGCATCTTGTGGAAGAAAGT
This sequence comes from uncultured Gammaproteobacteria bacterium, assembly GCA_964490875.1. Classification (GTDB taxonomy): domain Bacteria; phylum Patescibacteriota; class Microgenomatia; order UBA1406; family GWC2-37-13; genus CAYYYG01. Next base: position 50,036 of record CAZBEF010000002.1, on the reverse strand, counting down.
CACGGAAACCTTTTAATGTTTGGGGGATAACTTTATCTGACATGAAAAAGATTATAGCATATCTGTAGAGTGAGTATGAGCTTTCTTCTCCATTTCTCGCAACCGATTCTCCTGATACGTAATAAGTCCGAGAATATTATTGTTCATAGCTTTTAGTTCTTCTGTTGTTTTTTTAATGTCGATAAGCAGAGTCTGCATTTCTTTTTGTGAACCCTGCAACCCGCGGATAGAATTTTTCATCGACTTAAGCTCTTTTCTGAAATTTTTCTGATCACTTTTTATTTCTTTGATATCGCTTCTTATTTCTATAAATGCTAGTGAAGTATTTTCCTGATAATTTTGAAGATCAAGTCGCACTTTATTTATATCTGCCTTAAGCTCAGTTCTCAAGTTGTTGAGTCCTGATTTCATTTCTGTTTTCAATTCATTTTTTACCTTAGTCAGATTCTCTTCATGTGCATCATAACATGCTCCAACAAAATCTATTATGTCAGACAGCACAACATCAAGATTTTTATGAGTAACATATTTAGATGTTATCGGGTTCATATAGGCACTATACAATATGGGTAATCCGCAGTCTATGGATTATAAGTCACATTTCCATTAAATGAGAGCTTACAGACAATCTTATGGTGCCGCTTTCAAAGTGACTGATTTTGTTTCGAATTCACCATTTCTCCATACTTTAAGAGAAACAGTATCGCCGATTTTTTTATCGAGTATAGTTTTTGTCAGCTGCTGATCGTCGGTTCCTTCTATCTTTTTGCCATCGATTTCTGTTATAACATCTTCTTCCTGAATTCCGGCGGTCTGAGCCGGAGAATTATCAACTATCTCAATAACATATGCTCCCTGCACAATCTCATTCAGTATGGCTGTCTGTTTATCGATCATCTTATATCGCACACCAATGAAAGGCCGTTCAAAACTGCCGCCCTGTTTGTTGAACTTATCAATCAGATCTTTCACAATATCAACAGGTAGTGCAAAGCCTATATTCTGGCCTTCAGCTGCGACTGCAGTATTAATACCAATCACTTCGCCTTTAGAATTTAAAAGCGGTCCACCAGAATTTCCCGGATTAATTGCAGCATCTGTCTGGATTACGTTGTCTAGTTTTTCTACATATCCTTCAAATGCGGAACCGGCAGTAATTCCTCTGCCTAATCCAGAAACAATTCCGGTGGTCACGGTATTGGTAAAATCTCCAAGCGGAGTACCTATTGCAATTGCCATCTGTCCCAATTTCAAATTCGAAGAAGAACCCATTTTTAACGGTTTTAAACCTGAAGCATTTATTTTTATGATGGCTAAATCATTCAGCGGATCGCGGTAAATTTTTTCAACCTGAAATTCTTTTTTATCATTAGTCAGGACTTTATATGTGGCATCGGTTTCGGATACAACGTGTTTATTTGTTATGATCAGTCCATCCTGTGAAATTATAAAACCGCTGCCAATGTTCTGTTCAATATTTTTGGGAGTTGTCTGCTGTCTGTCGAAGGGGCTGAAAGAAAAGAACGGATCCTCATCAAACATATTGCGGCTGGAGGTTTTAATATTTATTCCAACCGTTACAACAGAAGGCAGAGCTTCTTCAATGACTTTTGTTACAACAGATTCTTCATATACCACCGTCTGCTTTTCTCCCCCAATTGTAGTGGGAGTCGATAGCGAAGGCAGATATTTGTTGATGTTAAAATTCTTCAGAAAATTCCCCTGGTCACTGATTCCTAGAATCACTAACAGAAGGATCAATAAAATTACGAGTCTTTTCATAAGCTAAATATAACTTATATGATGCTATTGTACTACCGTTTCTATTGCTTTTTCAAGCTGCTCATCGGCGGGCTTTTCGGAAGTGCCTACTGCCGGAGTTGGATTCTGTACTTTAATTTTTGGTTCAATTCCTTTTCCGTTTATCCAGTCTCCTTTAGGAAGAATCCATTTGGCGATAGTAACATGCAATCCTGCATTATCTTTTAAATCAAGTGCTTCCTGCACCGAACCTTTGCCGAAACTTTTTTGGCCAACTAATGTCGCCCTTCTGTAATCTCGCAGACATCCGGCAACTATTTCAGAAGCCGATGCTGAACCTTCGTTGATCATAACCACAAGTGGAATGTCTAATAGTTTGCCTTCCCGGTATACTGTATAATCACGGGTTTCAGATACTTTGGTGGATTCCTGTTTAACAACCAACTTCCCTTTTGGAATAAATTCAGACGCTATATATACCGCGCTCTCCAAATATCCGCCCGGATTATCTCTTAAATCAAGAACCATACCTTTAATATCTTTGCTTTTCCATTTAGTTTGAATTTCAGCAATTGCTTTATCCCACTCGCTATTGGTGTGTTCTCCGAACTGATTTAGTTTTAAAACAGCAATATCGGATTTATATTCTACTTCGATTGTCGGAATCTTTACTTCATCCCGAATTATTTTTACATCTTTTGTCCCCGAAGCGCGTTCTACGGTTAATTTGACAGTCGTATTTTTGGGACCGCGTATTTTTGAAACTGCTTGCGTAAGCGTCCATCCTTTTGTGGATTTACCGTCTACTGCGGCAATAACGTCGCCCGACAGCAGGCCAGCTTTTTCCGACGGTGAGTCCTTAAGTGGAGCCACCACTACTATCCTATTGTCTTTCAAACCAAGCTGTGCTCCAATTCCTTCAAAGCGGCCGCCGAGTTCTTCTTTAGTCTGTTTATTTTCATCGGGAGTTAAAAAAAATGTATATGGGTCTTCTACACTGGCGGTCATTCCTTTTATAGCCCCGTAATACATTTTCTTCTTATCTAATTTTTTCTTATCTACATATTTCTCTTCAAGCTTGTCCCACGTTTCCCAAAATAAACTGAAATCTATATTTTTATCATTATTAGCTGAATTATTGCTGATGAAATTTGCGGGAGTCCTAACTTCTCCATCCACTTTGTTATATCCGCCTAATTTATATCCCGAACCAAAAAGGAAAATGGCAATTGCTGCATATAATAGAATATTGGTGAGTTTATTTGATTGCATACAAGTATTAATTTCTAATAAGAAGAATTATTCATAAACATACATTTTACTTTCATATTTGTCCACCGTGCAATAGGGAAGCGCCAGTGTATGAAGCTCATCCCAATCGGGAATTTCTTTAATTTTAGCGTGGGGTATTGTTCCCTCTTCTATCGGCGAATGAAGAAGAATAAATCCTTTTGCGCCTAATGTTTCGAGTTTTGTCTGTTCATACGGCAAAAGAGTTGTTGTGCAGATAATATGTCCGGTAATTTCTTCGTCTGTTATGCTGGGCAGTTCTTTTTTCTTGTTGTAATATAATGGTCCGCCGAAGAAATCTTTGGCATCTTTCAGATCGAAATGCTTTGCGTGAGTTACCTTAAATTGAATAATCGTTTTTTCTTTATCTGTTTGCTGATCGATTTCTACAATTTCACCTTTAAAAAAGGCTTTTATCATGGTCGTCTGATCAGAATCTACTTCCAAAGTTATGGAACCGTCGTTATGGCTAACTTCTTTTAATGTGCCATCCTGTTCGCTAATATATTTATTTTTACCTAAGAATCCTTTGCTTGAAGCTATTACATCGCCCTTTTTAATTTTATCTCCAACAAATTTATGAAGTACAGTAAAGATTTTTTTGGGATGAACCTTCAGCGAACGGGCTAATGGAATCTTAATTTCTTTCTTCACATGATTATTAACAAGAGGTGTTGAAAAATCAACCATATCCCCTGTTTTTATGAGCAGTTCTCCATTAATTGGTAGGGTTACTCTGAGTATCATTCGTTCATTATAACAACTTCTTATATGAACCGTAAAGGGAAGATTAAATCGATTCGTGAGAATTATTATTTATTTACTTTGAGTTGACCGCATGACTATTCTTCTGTTTAGATTTATACCTGGAATAAGTAATCTTAAATTCCCAGTAGATAATTCTGTATCATAGCCATGTGGCATAGTTGCAATTGTTATAGTTTTAGGTGGATGTAATAGTCTTTTTTTTCCTACGTACATCCTTCCTACAAACGTATTATCTTCCATTTCTGATAGAGCTATAAACTGAGGAGATTCTTCTGCTATGGCAAATGGTTCAAAGTGAGTAAGTTCATTTGGCCAACGACCTTTAGGCATTAGACTATAAGGGCCATTACCACTTTTAAGTTGAGATACATCATACTCTGATAGTCTACCCTCATTATCTTTAAAAGGTTCTACAATTGTTTCCCCATGTTTCACACTAATTACTCTACCTACTTGAGCTACTATATAATCGTCATTTTTTGCATCTTGCGGTGTAACTTCCCAATAGTTGCCAGTTGTATAGCTATTATTTGGTCCTTGGTAAATCTTAATGTCTCCTCTTATTACACGTACAACAGCTACTACATTTCCTTCAGATAAAGATAATTTAAACGCTGTTTGAGGATAATCAATTTTAGGTCTAATTACCTCCGGTCCATATTTAGATTGACTTTCAATAGTCATAGTAATAAAAATTATACACTATCCTATAGTATATGTCAATTGAAAGCAGAGACACAAAAAATTTTGAAAGAGATTATTTAGCTCCCTGATATGAAGTGTAAGGGATAAGAGCCAAATATCGGGCGTATTTTATATGCTTTGTCAGTTTTCGCTGATGTTTTGCACACACATGAGTCTTTTCGCGGCTTAACATTTTCTTTCGCGGCGACAAAAATTTTTCAAGATTTTCAATATCTTTATAGTCGGGATTTGTATTGTACGTGCAAAAAAAACATTGAGACATAGTGTTTATATTATTAATTAAAATGGTATATCATCTGCGCTAACTGATTCATCTTTATTTTTACTATCTTCTGATTCAATATCAGAAGGCGGCGGTGGTGTTTCTTCGGCTGAATCGGCACTTTTTATTTCGTGTCCTTCTTCGCCGGCACCTTTCTTGCCGTCATAGAAAACAATAAAATCATCCAGCACAATTTCTGTTATCGACCTTTGCTGGCCGTCTTTTCCGGTAAATGACCGATATGTTATCCGGCCAACCGCGTATATTTTTCTACCCTTAACAAGTAATTTACCGCATAGCTCGGCAAGCTTCTGCCAGGCAACTATCCGGTGATACTGTGTATCTTCTTTTGTTTGTCCGTCGGCTGTTGTCCAGCTTCGGTTGGTTGCAATACCAAAAGTGCAGACAGCTGTGCCTGCAGGTGTGTATTTCAACTCTGGATCTCTTGTCAGATTGCCAATAAGTTCGACCCGATTCAGTGATCTGCTTGCCATAAATACATTCTCAACTGCTATTAATCTTATTCTTCGGACATCAAAATCAGATAACGTGTAAGCTTTTCGTTATATTCCAGCTTTTTCTTAAATTCGGTAAGATCCTTCTTTCCGATTTCAATCTGCCACGTGTAGTAGTTAGATTTAAGCTGTTTATCTATTGGGTAGGCAAATGCGCGTTCTCCCCATGCTTTTTCGTTAACTAACTTTCCAGAATGAGCTTTTAAGGCTTTTTTAATTTCCGCGACCTCTTTTTCGTCGCCTAGAATAAAGGTAAATTCGTACGTGTTCATAATTGCTATATCATAATAAGAAAAGGTGAAAAAATCAACTGTAAGTGATGATAGAATAAAAGTAATAATGAAATATTTTATCTTATTAACGGCAATTGCGCTTCTTCTCTACACACGATTTGTTAACCTACCATGGGGTTTGCCCTACCCCTTTCACCCCGACGAGCGCAACATGGCTGTCGCTATAACCCAGTTTACCTGCCATCTTCCCGGAATGCAGATTGGAATTCAGAATTTTATAGACTGCCTCAATCCGCATTTTTTCGCATATGGACAGATGCCGTTATATCTGGCATATGCAATGATTCTTGCGGCTCATTGGTTTAAAAGTCTTGCTGTTTCACCCACTTTTCAGGAAGCGGTGATTTCGCTTCGTATTATTTCTGCCGTATCCTCGGTGCTAACGTTTTTCTTTCTCGTTAAAATTCTGGATAATATTTTTGATTCGCTCGAAGAAAATCGTCAATCTCGATCTTCCGTATATCGTACTGCATTAACGTATTTATTTCTGATATTTTCTCCCGTTCTTATTCAGTTTGCCCATTTTGGTACAACAGAAAGTGTGCTTATATTATTATATGTAGTATTAGTATATATATCACTTAAAGTTTTAAAGAATCATGATTTCCTTAATAATTATCTTGTATTGTCGGGGATAATCTGCGGATTGTCTTTGGCAACAAAACTTTCTTCCCTCGTTTATTTTGCGCTGCCTGTGTATTGTCTGCTTCATGACAGTAAAAGTATTGACAATTTTTTTACCCGGATTATTTATAGAATTGTTTCGTTGTCCCGCGTTGTTGTGACCGCATTAATCTTTGGTATTTTACTTTCACCGTACAATTTAATTAAATTGGAAGATTTTTATGGTTCCTTTCAGTATGAATCGAGTGTCGGCCTGGGGACTCTGAATGTTTTTTATACCAGACAATTTTTTGGTACAACACCATTCTTATTTCAGTTTGATCATATCTTCCCCTATGCATTAGGGTATGGAGTCTTTATTATGTCTATTGCCGGGTTTTTATTTCTGCCCTGGAAAAACAGATATCTGAATTTGCTGCGTATATCATTTCTGTTGGTATTCGTACCCAATGCATATGTCTATGCCAAATGGACTCGTTTTATCGCTCCTGCATATCCGATTATGCTTTCTTTGGCAGTTTTATTTATGTTCCATTTTTTGAAAGGAATTAGAAATTTTTTGGAAGAATTAAAAAGTTTTCAGGCCGATAAATCAGATGGTGTTGTTATAAAAAGCATCGGTATCATAATTTGTATTATCTCAATCATTCCGGGCCTTGCCTATCTTTCCATCTATCAAACTCCGGATGTGCGTTTTATTGCATCAGACTGGATTTATAAAAATATTCCCAATGACTCCAAAATACTTGCAGAAACAGCCAATGTGGTCGATATACCTATTCCTTCGCCGCAGAAGCTTGAAAGCCATGATGCCGCATACAATTTACATTATAATTATGTTTCATTCAATTTTTACGATCTGGATACGGAATCTCCTTTGCAGAATGATTTGCCTCATCAGATAGAATTTGCAGATTATATTTTTATTCCTTCCCGAAGAATTTTCGCCAATCATACCTGTTATGAAATTGTGAATACTGAAATTAAGCTTCAGAAATATATGGACAAGCGCTGCCAGGATCTTTTGAAGAAATATCCTTTGTTGAATGAATATTACGGTGATCTTTTCGGCGGGAAATCTGGCTTTATAAAAGTCGCTGAGTTTTCTTCGTACCCGAGAATTGAGCTGTTTGGAGTGAAAATTCTGGAATTTCCCGATGAAAATGCCGAAGAAACCTGGACCGTTTTCGACCATCCGGTCATAAGGATATATAAGAAAGTATAAAAAAATTAATTTGCCAAAGCCGCTTTCATAACTGCATAATGAGCATTTAATTTTGCCTGCACCGCTTCGGGAGTTGGATCAATTCTTGGTCTATTAAGTCTTATTCCTGAACATTCTAAGGGGCCAAATGGATGATTTACTTCATCACGCAGAGAGAAAGAGACAGAAAATAATCCAGCATTTTCAGCTATGCTGACTCTGTTTTCAATAGACCATGACGGATGATGTCGTAATTTTCCCTGTGCCTCCAATTGATTTAATTGATCATAAGGTGGTTCTAGCAATTGATTCTTCCATGGGTAAAATTCCTTATCGAAACCGACTTTATCATAGGGAAAATAATCTGTTTGTCTTGCTTTTGATACTGCATTTATTTTATCGTCCAAATTACCTTTAAAAACTAAATCATTTAAAAATTGCATTAAACTATGATTTCCAAGGTAAAGTGGTCTAAAGAATTGTTGAACTGCATCAGGGGTGAAATGTTTTGCCTGATATCCTGGGATTTTAATTGTATACCCCAAATTATCTATACAAAATTGCGCATCAGGTGAAAAATCTCTTATGGCAGGGCCTATCCAATTAAAAACTTTTAGCGCCAATGCCCTATTTAGTCCTGCTTCTGGAACATCTACGTTACTTCTATAGTCTAATATCTGATCAAACGTGCGTGGATTAAAAGGTGTACCTAATTGTTCATGTGGCGATAAAACAGTTTGGCAGCCGGCAGATGGAAATACACAACCAGCTGAGTTATTTTTACCGCTACAGGCCACTCCTCCTTTTCCTTTTTCCATGGAAAGTGCTTGGTAATATTGCAATGCTCTTCTCTCGAATCCAACAATTAGCTCCTGAAGATGCGGAGGATAATCATGATATGCATAATAGGCTTCGCGGGAAGTATTTATATGCATTACACTTCCTAACTGCCACCAAGGGCCTACGGGAGGTATGTATGCCCCTTCCATTTGTTCAAGAGCTGTATCGTCAAATTTCGTTATAAAAGGATGACCATCTTGATACTCCACTTCAGCAAAACGTTGATCAACTCCTCCCTTTCTAAATACCATAGAATCCTCTAACTGATGTACTTCAGCAATTTGACCATCACGTGAGTAAGTGTGTGTAGCATCTGCAGCAATACCATGGCGAAGTTGTGTAAGATTCAGGCTTCCAAGAGGTTCCCATTTCTTTTGTTCAATATGAGGAAGGCCAGTATGAATTAGCGGACATTCTTCCACTGGAAGTGTTTGACAATATTCTGTTGGAGCAGGCTTTATTAGTATCTCCATCTGTCATAGTTATTCTATATTGAGGAAAGATAAAATGCAATACGGAACGTTATATAGTTCTAACTCATAATTATTTTATTCAATTAATTTGTTTTAGCTTGCACTCTCATGCTTAAACATTTAAAATGAATAATATGAAAATTATTAACATACTACTAACCGCTGTTATTGTTATTTTTACTCTCGCCTTAATTCGAATTTTTAACATTTCTTATCCCGTTGAAGTTACCAATACTTCCCGATCTTCGGAACTTTCTGTAGTTGGTGAAGGAAAAGTAGAAGTCGCTCCCGACACTGCATATGTTGAAGCGGGAATTAGTGTGATCGAAGCAGCAAGTGTAGCTCAAGTTCAGAAATCAATTGATGAAGCAAACAATAAAATTATTGCTGCAATGCAGAAGCTCGGCATTGATAAAAAAGATATCAAAACTTCTAACTATTCTATCAATCCAAATTATTCATACGAAAATAATAAAAATGGAATTACCGGATACAACGGCAATGCGAATATCACTATTAAAGTAAAAAATATCGCACAGGTATCGCAGGTTATCTCCGATGCTACCGCAGCCGGCGCCAATCAGATTCAGGGCGCACGATTCTCTATTGAAAATCCAGCAAAATATAGGGAAGAAGCACGTGAAAAAGCAATTGCTAACGCCAAAGAACAGGCGCAGAAACTTGCTAATACTCTTGGAATCAAATTAGGAAAGGTAACCAACATTGTAGAAAGTTCTTCAGAAGGAGGCGGTCCTATAATCTACGATAAAATGGCTGCCGGCATGGGAGGCGTTGCTGCTAATCCCCAGATAGAAGGAGGCACGCAGGAAATTTCTTCTGTAGTGACTTTGTATTTTGAAAAAAGGTGAACTATTTTTTGCCGCCATTTATTACGCTATCATATAAAATTCATCTGATTCTTGTATCTTTAATTTAAAGTTGATATAGTTACCGAATGACATTGGAAAAATTATTCAAACCTTCTTCGATAGTTATAGTTGGTGCTTCGCGTGAAACCAGAAAAGTAGGACACATCGTGGCCCGCAATATTCTCCAGCAGGGATTCGCCGGTGATGTGTATTTCGTTAACCCGAAAGCAAAAACAATCCTTAACAGACTTGTCTATCCATCGCTTTCCGAAATTCAGAAACCCATTGATCTCGCAGTTCTTGCACTGCCAGCAGATTTATCACTAAAGTATCTTGACGAGTTGAATAAATTAGGAATAAAGCAAGTTGTGTTATTCGCCGCAGGATTTAAAGAAACCGGTGAAGAAGGAAGGAAAAAAGAAGAACTGCTCGAACAGAAAGCAAAAGAATACGGAATGAATATTCTTGGCCCAAACTGTATTGGTTTTATTAACACACAACAAAAAATAAATACTACGTTTTTGAAGCATGTCTGCCCCGAAGGTAATATCGGTTTCATATCCCAGTCTGGTGCTTTAGGAAGCGTACTTGTGGATTACACGGTATCTCACGCCAACTTAGGCCTCTCTTATTTCATCAGTCTCGGAAACAAAACCATTATCGATGAAGCTGACGCGCTTGAGTTTTTATCTGATGATCCCAAAACAGAAGTTATCGGCATGTATCTGGAAGATGTAAAGGACGGCAAAAAATTTAGAGAAGTACTTACAAAAGCCGCTCAAAAAAAGCCTGTTGTTATCTTAAAATCCGGAACAACCTCGGAAGGATCAAAAGCTGCTGTATCGCATACCGGCGGCCTGATCGGTGATGATGATATTTATACTGCAGTTTTTGAGCAGTCTGGCGCAATACGGGCAATCGATTTCATGAGATTCCTAAATATTATTAAAGTGTATGCCTATAAACGGATTCCACAGAATAAAAATGTCTTGGTCCTCTCCAATGCAGGCGGAGCTGGTGTTTTGCTGACCGATCAAATCATCAAAAATAATTTATCACTGGTCACTGTTTCGGAAGAAACTAAAAAGAAAATCACCGAAGATTTTGGATCCAAAAAAGTTACCGTACGCAACCCAATCGATCTTCTCGGCGACGCAAGCGCGTTTGATTATCAGATGGCAATCAGCGAAACATTTAAGGAAAAAAATATCGGCTCTGTAGTCATCTTGCTTACACCTCAAGCAAATACGGAGATAACCGATACTGCAGTAGTTGTTGCAGCTGCCCAGGAAAAGTTTGATAAACCCATTTTCCCGATTTTCATGGGCGGAAAATCCACCGAAGGCGTCCGCAAACTTTTTGATGAACACCGCATGGTAAACTTCAAAATTTTCGACGATCTTCCCGGAACAATTGCATCGATAGTAAATCGCAAACCCATTTCTGGAATTCATAATTCTTCACATAACGGCCATGCTGTGTCGTCCATATTTCAACATGAAGATAAAATAAAAAAACTGGTTGCGGCAACTTCCGGCAATATCATCAATCTTATCAATTCAATGGAAATAATTCGGCTTGCTGGTATACCCGTCGAACCGCTGCGTTATGCTGCATCTTCTACAGACCTGCCGGCTATTATAAAAGAAACTGGTTTTCCTGTTGTTGCCAAGATAGCTTCAGACAAAATTACTCATAAAACAGAGACTAAAGGTGTTTACGTCAACATAAAAACAATGGATGAATTATATGCAGCATTTAAGGCCCTTGATGGTATAGAAAATAATGGCTGTTATGTTCAGAAAATGCATTCAGGGTATGAAATCTATATTGGTGCAAAACGTGATCCTAACTTTGGAACTAATATTCTCGTTGGTCTTGGGGGTGTTATGGCAGAATTACTGAAGGAAGTATCTCATTTTGTGTATCCTGTCAGCGAAGCATATTTTATGGATAAGATCACTAAAACTAAAATGAATTCATTAATTAACGGCTTCCGCAATTCTCCAGCTATTGATCCAAAGCAGCTATATAAAATTACCGATCATATTGGTCAATTGTTTAATCAATTTCCAGCAATGCAGGAGCTTGATATTAACCCGCTTATTATTACTTCAGAAGGCCTTGTGGCTGTAGATTCACGCGTTATTTTATAATTCTTACGCATTTTTCACCAAAAATTGATCTGGTATGACCTAGTATAGAGTATAATATCGGTATGTGGAAAGGCGTATTATTTTTTTTGATATCATCGGTTATTATCTTACTGGGGCTCTATTCTGTTACCCGGGTTCCTACTGCTGTGCAAAGCCAGACGGAGCCGCTGCCAATGGAAGTTAATTATGATGAACGGGTAAAAAAAGAAAATACTGGCACACCATCGTACTTACAAATACCATCTTTATATTTATACGCAGAAGCGGAAGAAGTAAACCGCGATGAAGCCGGACGATTGGAGAAGCCAAAAAATACAGAAAATATTGGGTATTACCGAAAAGAAAAAATCCAGCTTGGCAAAAAAGGGGTTATTGTTATGGCGGGCGATTTTGATCGCGAAGATGGCAAGCCGGGTGTATTTTATAACCTTGCCGCGTTGGAAAAAAATGACAAAATTGATGTTACTGATAAAAATGGAAAGAAATATACCTATATCGTATATGATAAAGGAATATATAGTTGGGATACTATGGATGTTGAATCATTAGTTGCTAAAGCGCAAGCTCCTCGATTAGCCGTGATAATATTTCCGGCTCATACTGAAGAAAATAAAAAACGAGAAGAGAATAAGACAATTATTTATGCAGAAATGAAATAACGTTATATTTTGGTAATTTTGTACGATCCTTTCATATCTTTAATGTCGTACCCTTTTTGCTGAAGCAATTCGCGAAGTTCATCAGATTTTTTGAAATCTTTTGCCTGTCGGGCTTTTTCTCTTTCACGGATAATGTCAAGAATTTCATCAGGAATATCTTCTTCCTTAATATTCCGTAAATTTAACCCTAACACTTGGTCGAATTCATATAATAAATCCAATTTATCTTCGGAAGGTATATTGGATTTCAACATTTCCCACACCACGGCAACAGCCTGTGGAGTTTGTAGATCATTTTCTAGTGCATCTCGAAATTTCTGCTGAAGTTTATTAATAGTTGCTAATTTTTCATTTGATAATACTGCTCTTGATGTGTTTTTCTGCAGCTCAAGTGTCTGCTCCTTTAGCCGCTTATACGCTTCATGAGTGCCGCGTGCTGCTTCCCATGTAAAGTTCATAGGCTGGCGGTAATGAGTCTGCAAGAATAATAATCTCAGTGATACCGGGTCAATTCCTTCCTTTTCAATATCATCTACGGTATAAAAATTGCCAAGTGACTTGCTCATTTTTTCTCCATTTACCTGAAGATGATGAAAATGAACCCAGTACTTTACAAACTGTTTCACCGTTGCAGCCTCAGATTGAGCTATCTCATTTTCATGATGAACCGGGATATGTTCAATTCCGCCGGTATGAATATCGATTGTTTCACCTAAATATTTCATACTCATAGCGGAACATTCAATGTGCCATCCGGGGAATCCATCGCCCCACGGCGAATCCCAGTGCATAGTATGATCGGCAAATCTTCCGACTCTTTTAAACCAAAGAGCAAAGTCGGCAGGATTTTTTTTATTGGTGTCAATATTCACTTCTTCCCGAGCTCCCTTAATTTTATCTTCAAGTTTTTGGCCGGAAAGTTTTCCATATGAAGGAAATTTGGTAATGTCGAAATATACCGCTTCATTTGTTTCGTATGTATATCCTTTTTCCTGAAGAATTTTGATAAGCTTTATCATTTCGGGAATATGTTCGGTAGCTTTTGAGAGGATATTGGAATCGAGAATGTGTAAGGCCTTTAGGGTTTTCTTAAAATAGTCGGTATAATATTCGGCCACTTCCCAAACTGTCTTGCCGGTTGTCCGGGCACCTTTTTCTAATTTATCTTCACCTAAATCAGCGTCACCTTCGTTGTCACCTGTAAGATGGCCTACGTCAGTTATGTTCATCACATGGTTGACATTGTAACCTACGTAGGACAGAGATCGTTTGAGAATATCGACGCTTGTGAATGAACGAATGTGGCCGATATGAGTGTAATTGTATACAGTGGGACCGCAGGAATATAAAGTAACCGCGGAAGTACTAATAGGTTTAAATTCTTCAATTTGCCTGGTAAGAGTATTAAAAAGTCGCATGGAGAAATTGTAGCACAATTTATGAATTAAGCGCCGATGAAAAATGCTGCAATAATAAGTCCGATTACCAGAGTTCCTCCAATTAATATCTCTCTGCTTACCATCGGCGAAGTAGTGATAGATGGTTTCTGAGTAGGCAGAGGTGATATGCTTGGCAATGGAACAGTTTGTACCGTGTCTGATAATTCAGGGCTCGTTGCCTGGCATGAATTAAGCAGTCGAACTTTCAGATTAATTACTTCTGTATTCCTATTTTTGATCGTGACAAAATGATCATCATTCTGCGATGAATCGCTTGGCGCCCATGTGGTTCCTCCGTCGGTGCTTACCTGTACCACAAGTCCAGACTGGGTGATCTGTTTTAGATGTAATGAAATGTTTTCAATCACATTTACTCCATCGTATGAAATCACAGTTCGTGTGTAATGTTCCTCTCCTGCTCTCCACTCAAGTGCGCTGATTGCCGGACATGGTGATGGGGTTGGAGAAGGCAGAATTACAGTTGCTGTTGCAGCAGGCACAGTTGGCGTTAAATTCGCTCCCCCCGGTGTTGCGGTAGGACGCGGAACCGATAACGTGGGCATAGAGGTTGGAATATAATGCCACCACAAGTCTGCATACCCTCCGGCAGGACAGGTAACCGTTCTCGTATTGCCATTTTCCAATGTTGGATTGGTGAAATATCCTTCATGACAATTGGTATTGTTAACACAGAATGTAGATGCCACATTGTATCCGGCTATTGCAGGAATTGATACCGTGTACGTATTATTCCCCGCTACTTTCAAAAAGTATGGATTAAATTGATACGATGCTATCACGGTACCACCGGTTGCCGTCACAGTCTGCGATTTAATCTCCTCAGATGGCTTAATAGTGATGGAATTATCGGAATTTACCAGAGTTCGGTATCCTTGGATATTGCAGGTAGTTGCATCGCCGACTGGTGGAATGGTTATTATCTGCGATGTCGGCTTACTCCATTCACCGCAATAATTTATCGAATGCAGCCAGTAATTGTACGTATGAGTCTCGGTGGCTGTAAATTCATACGATGTTGCAGATCCTGCGATATTGTCCACACAAATGTCTCCCGGAAATTGAGCTACCGAACAGTCCCCTTTCCAACCGTTTGTCATGTCGTCGATTCGTAATGAATAGGTTTTTGTCCCCGGTGTGCTTTTCCACTCAAGCTTCACTTTCCCTGGATACGCTCCCGCTCCCTGCTTGGTGACAAATGTTGGTGATGTAGCGGCACTGCATGATCCTGGTTTTGGTGTCGCGGTTGGATTAGAACCACCCGGGGTTGCGGTTGGTCCTCCAGGTGTAACTGTTGGGCCACCTGGTGTTGCTGTTGGTTGTGACGGCTGTGATGATACAGCAGGAGCATTGGGCAATGATGTAATTCCAATCCACCAGCTGTCGTCTGAACGTGGATCCATATATGTTCCTGTGTCTCGAACAGCTACTTTTACTTCACTGGATTTTGCTGTACCAATAGTTTGTGTACCTTTAACAGCCGGTAATTTTCCCCGACCTTTTCCATTTAAATCATTATAGAGTTTAACAAGATTAGGATCTACACATATGCCGTCATATTGAATAGCATATCCATGAGCGACACTGTCTTCACGAGTGTATTCTATAGTAATAGTGTCTGATGCTGCATATAATACTACTGCTTCAAATCCGCTTCCAATACTGTATCCGGAATCGGGCACCCGTACTGCATCGCCCGGATTTGCAGAAAGTCCGATCATAGTTACTTCCCATGGATCGGTAAGCGGTGATCCTTTACTATTGCTTCCCCAGTTCCAATCGTATACTTGATACATGGAAACAATTGCCGGAGTTCGATTGCTTAAAACGGTCGAAAGTTGTGGAGCCTTATTATCTTTTGGTCCATTATTATGGATTAGATTTCGTGTCCCTCCGGTACTGACATAGCCTCGTACTTGAATATTTTTGTCCGCATGAGATTGAGCCGATTTACCATCACCGCCGCTTACATCAATCTGATCATAACTTCGTGATGAACTGGAAGGACAATTTGCAACAGGAGCACTGGTTGGATTTTGTCCTGGTGTAGCAGTGGGAGCAACAGAAGTCGGGGTTGGGTTTGAGCCACCGCCTCCTCCTCCTTGCAATCGTTGAGATAATGGTACTGGGTCTTTGGCGCCGCAATACGTATCGAATGCATGTCCGCATTGGCAGCTGCCACCGCATTGAGAATCCGAAGCTCCCCGTGATTTTGCTGTGTTACATTGGCTTTTGGTGCACCATAAGCGCTCCCAGTATCCGATACATTTGGTAAAGTCACCAGTCCGTGCCACTTCATAACAACATAATGGCACATACCCGGCGCAACCTTTCTGCGCTCGGCCAGATGCTCCATCACCCATACACTGTTGTGCGTTAGGCATCTTACTGGAATTATTTAATGAGTCATAATCATATCCACCACACCCTGGCGCCCGGCTACAGATTGGTTCATTTGGTATTTCATAATAACCGTTTTTACAGTATGGCTCTAAACTTATCTCTTGAGAATTTACTGGAGAATTAAAAAGCAGGTTTCGTATTAGCGAAAGTGTTAAAAATAATGTTTCCATGGTATAGACATCAGTATATAGAAATGGATTTTAATATGTCAAGTGATTATTTTTTAAATTAAGGTAGAAGTTAAAGACAAGTGGCATACCTTATCAATAAGTCGATATAATATTATTGTTGAACTATAATCTGAAAATATCCCATTTTTCTTTCTTGTAATAGTTTATGAACTAAAATGGCTCCGTTTGCCATATTGTTTTTTAGTCCATTTTCATTTAATCGTTGTGAACTAATTTTAGCTAGATGATTCGCACTCGGTAAAACTTGATTTGTAAGATCTACAATTTCAACACTTGAAAATAGACTTCGTATTATTTCTTCTAAATTTACAATCGGTACAAATCCAGGTCCCAGCCACAACGCATTTAGTTTATCAATATCCAAATCTTGAGATCGTGATATAGGATAACTATCTTGTATAAGAAGTCTTGCATCTTTTCTCATTACCTTTTTTATACCTTGAAGAGTCATCCGTATATTGTTTGCATGTGTTAATGATTCAATGCACATTATGCTATCGAATGAATCAGGTTGAAATGGTAAAACAGAAAAATCAGCTTGACAAAAACTCAAATTTTCTAATCCCGACTTATTTCTATAGTTTTCGGCAGATTGTAGTTGTTCTTCAGATAGGTTTAAACCAATGAAATTTGTTTCTGGGTATGCTCTAGCAAATCTATTAGAATAGTATCCTGGGCCACATCCGACATCTAACACTCGTTGTCCAGGTAAAAATTCCATACGTCTTTGAATAAGTCTTGCCATGTAAACATGAGTTTTTTTATGATCAAAATATCCCATTTCATCTATTGATCCAAAACTCCAACACGCAGGTATTCCACTTTGAGTTTGTAAAGGAAGTCTTGCGTCCGTGTAATGTTGATGTAGAATGTCTTGATGGGATAATTCGGTAATCATTAACCGAATTATATTTACATATATTATATATATCAGTGTTTTAAATCACACGTTTTGTTTCAATAAAATTTTTTTCTGTGAAGAATCAATCAACTGTCGTTTTATGGACAGTGCTGTAAATAAGCCCTCCTTCGCTCTTCGAGCTTCGGCGGGGCATAAGAACCTGTATTCCTCGTTCCTCGGAAACAGGTTCTAATGTCGGGATGGAGGGAATTGAACCCTCTGCCTCTCGGTCCCGAACCGAGCGGTCTACCGATGACCTACATCCCGTAAATAGTTTTATATTTTACAATATTATTGTTTGCCAACCGAAGGTTTTGTTTCCTGGTGCTGCTGCTGGGCTTTCTTTTTTGGAGAAAAAAGATTCCTTCTTTGTTTACCGGCTGGAATTGGCGCGGCGCTTTCTGCCTGTTTTCGCTCCTGCTCTTTCCTCTTTTTCTCCTGTTCTTCTTGTTCAATCCGCTTCTGCCGTTCCTGTTCTTCCCGTTTCCGATCGTCAATAGCTTTTTGTTCTTCTCCTTTCACATATTGAAACTGTTTTCGCACCGCAGCTAATTTTTTTGTGTCATTTTCTTTATATTTTTCATTTAATTTATCAAAATCAAGCGGTGTCGAATTGTCTTTCTTCGCTTGTTCATTCAGTTTTTCCACACCTTTATCGCCTTGTCCGCCCGGCTTAACTATTTCTTGAATTATCTTTACCGGATTTAATGGTTTTGCCACAGCCGAAGCCGCCTGCTTAGTAGTACTTTTGGCTAAGTCTTCTAAATTTTCGAAAACATTGGAAGTTATAGATCCTTTTGTAGGCATATTAGTTAAAATCGGTTGAATCGGTTAAATCAGTTATAATCAGTATTATATTCCTAACATTGCCTTGCCCCGCTCCGACATGCGATCCATAGACCATGGCGGTTCGAAGGTAAGTTCTAATTTAACTTTTTCTTCTGCTAGTCCGATCTGTTTTAAAGAAGATTTTACATCCTGTTCAATTGTCTCAAAAAGCGGACATCCAAGAGTTGTTAACGTCATCTTAATAAATGCAGTCTCATCTTCTTTTACTTTAATTTCATACACTAAACCAAGATCCACAATCGAAATATTCAATTCCGGATCGAGTACATTTTCGAGTTGTGTGCGTATCTGATCTTCAGTAATTTTAGTCATGCCTACAGTATACCATGCGCGGTAATGGAGACAACAGCCGAAAGCCAAGACTATACATGATATAATAAAATATGAGTGCGAATTTACCATCTAATCTGAAACAGATCTCGCTTTTTTTAGAACGTCTGCCGGGAATCGGGCAAAAGACTGCCAACCGTTTGGCATTTTATTTACTTCGTCTGCCGGATCAGGATTTAAAAGATTTTTCACGCGCCCTTCATGATCTGAAGGAAAAAACAAAACGGTGTAAGATCTGCAAGAATTTAACGGAAGAAGAAATCTGCTCAATCTGCGCTGATTCTAAGCGAGATAAAAGCATTATTACTGTGGTTGAAGATGTAATCGATCTTCTTTCCTTTGAAACCGGTAATATTTATGAAGGGGTATATCATGTCCTCCACGGCAGGATCGATCCATTAAATCACATCGGCCCCGATGATATTTTTATAGATGCTTTACTTGATAGGATTTCAGGAAACGGATCAAAGGAGCATCCAGTAAAAGAAGTAATTCTCGCGATGAATCCCGACATGGAAGGCGAAGCAACGGCGATGTTTATCCGCAACAAATTAAATGAGATAAAAAAGGACAGAAATCTAGTTTTCGCCATCACACGTCTTGCCTATGGACTGCCAATGGGCGGAAATCTGGAGTACGCCGATTATATGACTCTTAAAAAGTCCATCGAAGGACGGAATTCCTATTGATTCAGCTCAATTCCTTCGCAATTAGTTCTGCAATCGAAATCTCCTGTAATTTTGGAAACATATGCTCCGGTCGTAGTTTCACCGTGTTGGTTGTAAAAAATTTCTCAATTACAGAATTCTGAATCCGCTCCGGCGCGGCGTCTGAAAAATCATGATGCGCAACTGCTGCAACCACGCGCTTTGCTTTATGCTTAATACATAGATCTGCAGAATGAATAAGCGTTCCTGCAGATGTTGCAATATCATCGACAATGATTGCTGTTTTACCGTTTAGATCCCCGTAAATTTCTATTGCCTCGCTCTGATGAATATGGTCCTGGTCCCGTTTTTTTTCTGTTACGGCCAGATGAAAGTTATTATGTCCGAAAAATGCAATGCCGAAATCCCGCGCCCGCTCTATTCCTCCTTGATCCGGAGAAACAATGGCGATCTGCTTTTCGGAGATATCTTTGCCGATATGTTTTTTTATGTGGTGCGCCAGAAGCGGAAAGGTACTGATATTTTTAAAAGGTATGGTAAATACGCCTTCTGTCGCTTCATCGTGCAGGTCAAATGTATACACTTTATGAAAACCCAATGCCTCAAGTATCCTGATCACAACATTTGCTGAAACACATTCTCCGGTCCGATGCTGAATATTCTGCCGTGCATAGCCAAAATACGGAATAATTCCAATTACCCGTTTTGCCTCTTGCCTGCGGAGAGCATCGCAGAAGAGAAAAAGCTCCATGAGATTTGTATCGGTGGGGTTTGCTGTGGGTTGAATAACAACACAGCTAGAACTTTTTACCGCTTCTTCAACTCGAACGCGGACTTCGGAATTTCCAAAACGGACAACCTCTGATTTAGAAATGGGAAGTTTTAGAATGGTAGCAACTTCCTTGCTCAGAGTCGGGTGAGCAGTTCCGGAGAATAGTTTTATCATAATAGTAAAATCAGTTAAAATCGGTTAAAACCAGTTTTTAACCAGTAATATTTTATATTCCGATTCAACCGATTATAACTGGTTATAACCGGTTAATACTATTATTGCTGCTGTCCTGCTATTTCCATAAGTTTTTTGGCTGCCAGTTCCTGAGTTTTCTTTACTGCATCATTAATCGCATCTGCGATTCTATTTTCTATTATGCCGTCTACAGAAACTTCAAGTATCTGCTGATCTCCCCGTACTACTACGCGGACACCGTTTTTTTCCACAACAACTTCTTCCTGCTGCAAAGCTTTCTGCATTTGTTGTGCCTGCTGTTGTAATTTTTGTAAGTCGCCTAATCCTGATAATGGGTTCATTATGTATCACCTCCTTACATAAATAACTTGTCATGCCGAATTTATTTCGGCATCCCATTAAAGTTTTCTATCAGTAATGGGATCCCGATCTTCATCGGGAAGACATATTTTTATTTCAACTTCCGTCCGTAAAAATCTAATACCGCCAGTTCAAGCGGCAGTGATTCGATTGGCGACGATTTTATTAAACCATACGCCTCATTCATCAGCTTCATCAATAGTGAAATATCTTTAATACCAAGATTATACATATTTTTTTCTTCAGATAAAACTCCGTTTTTAATAAGAAGCGTTAACCGCAATTCTTCCAGAAGTTCTTCGATAAGATTTTTATAACTTCCGCCGGTTGCCGAAAAATCATCGATCCATTTAAGCGCATCTTTTAGTTCTTTATCCTGAAGAATATACAAGAGGCTTTGTTTAGATCGCACTCCTAAATACTGTTGAGCTTCATCAAACTGCAGTTTATTCTGAATAACAAGTTCTTCGAGAATTTTTGCTGCGTCGCGAAAAGAGTTGTCACTATGAGTCGCAATAAGATCGAGAACTTTTTCATCAACTTTTATTTTTTCTTCTGTAACAATCCGATGCAGCTGCTGGATAACATCGGCCTTTCGTGCTTTTCCGAAAACAACTTTAAAACAGCGTGATTGAATTGTCTTCGGTACTTTTTCTTCGTTCGTGGTGGCGAGAATAAACATTACCGAAGGCGGCGGTTCTTCTAAAGTTTTAAGAAGTGCATTAAAAGCTTCTGTAGTTATCATGTGGGCTTCGTCGATTATAAAAACGCGGAATCGACCGGACATGGGCGCGAAGCTGGATTCACGAATTATATTTTTAATTTCTTCAATTCCCCGGTTTGAAGCGGCATCGAGTTCTGTAACATCGGCCGAAGTTGATGCGTCGATTCGTTTGCAATTTTCACAGGTATTGCATGGTTCAATAGAATCGGATTTATTCGCAAATTTATTATTCGAACAGTTAATAGCTTTCGCGAAAATTCGTGCTGTAGAAGTTTTTCCGGTTCCTTTTTGGCCCACGAATAAGTAAGCATGCGGAAGATTTTTCTGGTGATTGAGAATGTTGGTGATTGCTTCACGGGCAGTTGAGTTATCGAGTGTACTGATTGTTCGTGGTCTGTATTTAAGATAAAACATACATAGTATGTCATGCCGAATTTATTTCGGCATCCCATTATGGTTATCTATTGGTAATGGGATCCCGACCTTCGTCGGGATGACAGATCATTAATAATTCTTAATCAAATTTCTTACACCATGTTCAATAAGATTCAAAATTGTTTCATCTACTTTTTTCTCGCGTTCGGCGGCAAGAAGAATTACCTGCGGATAGCACAAAATTACCTCTCCAAGCAGCGATTCTTGTTCGTATTCTTTTTCATGATATGGGAAGGCCAGGACAGGAAGGGCAACGTCCTCGTGCTTGTAGGTAGAAGCAATACTTCTCATTTTCCGTCTACCCACAAAAATAACATTGACGTCTGCTTTTTCATCAACGCCTAACTTGTTGAGAATTTCCTGTACCTTGCCTCGAAGCTTTTTTTTACCAACTTTATAGCGGGAAGGAGAGATGATTGTTATCATACTTGGCATTTATCGACTAAAGGGTTTAGAAATAGATGTTCTTTTGGCAAATCTTTTTTTTATCCGCTCCTTTTCATCCTCTTTTCTTTGTAAGGAAGGTTTTTTATAAAATTGTTTTTTTCGCACTTCATCAACGATATCTTCATTGATGAACATTCTGGTAAATTTTTTAAAGATTTGATCTTTAGACTCACCTTTCTTTTTTGTTACGAAAACCATAATTCTACGCCTCCTTTCAAGGTATTATAAAATCAATAATGTCTTATAATAAAATGTTATCTTTGTAATCCCACAACATAAACGAGATGTCGAATGATAGGCTAATTTTATTACATTTCCTTCATGAATGCAATTACTTTTGCCAGGGTAAGAGTTGTGGCAACCGAGTCTGGAACACGCGAAGATCCGTTTATAATGATATGATTAGCCCCCTGCAGCGCCCAATGTGCTTTCGGATCCTGTTTTTTAAGAATTTCGAATAATTTTGACAAGTCTAGTTCGGGTTTTGGGAATGCCTTAATTTTTAAGAAACCGCGGCCCGGGTCTTTTCGCACAGCGATGTCGTATTTTTTCTTCAGTGCAAGTTTAACCGATTCTTCATTTTTAGATTCAAATGCTATGGCTTTCCCCCATTTGCTGTTGAATATAAACCCCTCTGCTAAATCTTTCTCAGCAGCAAGTTTATTTTTCATACCTATCAACATTCCTTCCAGAATTTCGAAGAATTTTTCAATAAAAATATGATCGCTGGCATACATAGGACGCATGGCAAAAACCAGCTGGTGAGGTGCGAAATCATACACATCTGCGTCCGGATTTGGGAAATATACTTCTTTAAAATTATCTATTTGGGTAACATACTCAACCATTCGCTCAATCGCCAACGCATCTTTCTTTTTAAAATAAGGATTTTGATTGAGAAACTGGAATACTAGCTTTGCCGCTGAAGTAATTTCTTGCGAACCATGATGATCGAATTTCCCGTGACCGGTGTCTACATGAATTATGTTTGGATCTTCGTCTGGATTTTTATCATTTAATGTTTTTTCGACAGGTACAAAAACAATATCGGCTTCTTCCCAATCAGGGAGAAATCGTTTAATAAGCCAAACACTGGTAATTGCATCAAGATCGGGCGAAATATGAGTAACAATTGTTTTCATACTGTATTGTACCATTGAACGAAGGTGCTTTATTAAGAAATAAGCGAAGTAATTTCATCAAGAGAAAGAAGTTTAGCATCTTTTTCGCTGCGTTTTTTATATTCGATTTTATCTCCCGTCCGTTTAGAAACAACCAGCCGGTGAGGAATTCCTATGAGGTCTGCATCGGCAAATTTAGCTCCTGCATTGGCTTCGCGGTCATCAAATAATACTTCAATATTTTTCTTTTGCAGCAGTTCATATATTTCAAAAGCACGCTTTTTTATGGTTTCATCTTTCAAATCAATTCCAATAAGATGGACTTTAAAAGGAGCAACCTGCTCCGGCCAGATAATTCCTTTTTCATCATGATACACTTCAACCAATGCTGCCAAAGAACGTCCGATTCCGATTCCGTAGCATCCCATGTAATAAGGCTTAATTTTTCCATCCTGATCGGTGAACATAGCATCTTTCATGCGTGTCGTATAATGATATCCAAGCTGAAAAATATTACCCACTTCGATTCCTTTTTTGATTGTCAGTTTCTGTCCGTTCTTTGCAATATCTCCTTCTCGAACTAAAGCAATGTCAGCTTCTTTGTCAGCTTTGTAATCACGGTCGATGTTTACATTCAACATATCTTTATGAAGTTTATTTGCACCACCATACATATTCTTAGCTGTCCTCAGTGAATCATCGGCAACTATTAGAAGTTTTACATCTTTTTCAACAGCATCTTTAATCCCTACCGGCGAAATAAATCCCGGTTCAGAATGAATTTTATTTCTGATTTCGTCGTCATTCGCATGGCGCAGTGTTATCGCACCGGCGACATGTTTCAGTTTTGTTTCATTCACCTCATAGTCGCCGCGGATTATGGCCAAAATGAATCTTCCATTTTCATCCACAAACAGTACATCTTTAATCTGCTGCCATAATGGTTTATTATGCAGTTTTACTCCGTCTTCCATGGTCGTCCCTCGTTCCGCATCAACTTCCTGCATTGCTTCTTCCTTTTCATCCAAATTTTTTTTGTCTTTTATTGCTACAGCAACTTCTTCATGCGCGGCATAACTACCATCCTCGGTCATAAAAAATCTGCTTTCGCCAATCTCAGACTCAACCACAAATTCATGGCAGTATTCGCCGCCGATATATCCATTGTCAGATTCAACGATAAATGTTTTCAGCCCTAATCTTTTAAAAATTGTAGTGTATGTCTCCCCCATCTTTTTATACTCTTTTTTGAATTCTTCTTCATTTTTGTCGAATGAATACGCGTCTTTCATGATAAATTCTCGGACACGTAAAAGTCCGCCACGTGCACGCAGTTCATCACGAAACTTTGTTGAAAACTGGTAGATATTTATCGGCAGATCTTTATAGCTTATTTGGAATTTCCGCATAACATCGACAAACATTTCTTCTGCAGTACCGCCGAGTGCAAATTCAAAGTCGCGTCTATCTTTTAACACAGTAAGTTCAAATCCAGTTGTCTTTGTCCTATTCGTTTCTTTCCATAACGATAAAGGGTGAAGTACTGGAGAAAGCATTTCCTGCGCTCCGGCTTTGTCCATTTCATCTTTTATGATGGCCATTATCTTTTGCTGAACCTTCATGCCAAGTGGAAGAAAAAAATATCTGCCCGAAGTTGATTCGCGAACATAACCGGCTTGGTGTAACAGCTTATGCGAACTATACACAGCATCCGCCGGAGCTTTCTTTTCCGTTTTTCCGAAGAGTTTGGAGTATAACATTATTTCCGTGTAATCTGTATATTGGCGTTTTTATAACCAAGTTTGTCTAATACTTTTCCGACAGTTTCGTTTTGTCCGGAAGAATACGTATCTATAACAAGATTATAATATTTTGGATTAAAGAAATTACTTTCGCCATAAATCCGCTGCCATTTTTTGAAATTCTTATCTTCACGAAGTTTTAGAAAGTTTTTCGCATCGGAAACAGATACTTTATCGCGGTTCATTACTCTATCAACGCGGATGGAATTTTCGGTACAAATAAGAAGTACTCGTAACGTATTAGAAAGATTTCTGGAAATATAACCAGAAAGCCAGCCATCTATTACCCAGTTTCGCTCCTTCTCTAGTGTCTCATACACTTTCGCTTCAATCTGCCGGTCGAAATCATCGGAAACCAAATCTGCTAACGGCAGTACATTTTCTTTTGTAAATTCACGAACAAACTGTCCAGTTGATTTAAATTTCCAGCCATATGGCTCAAGATAAGGCTTTAGATTCTCCATCAGGGTTGTGGTTCCTACTGCAACACCGCCGGAGACTGTTATATTAGTATATTGAAAGTCCATTATCGTAATAAGCGTAAAATATCATTAATTGATACTAACACGGCCAAACCAATCAAGGTAATAAATCCAACCATATTCACATAGCGTTCCACTGTTTGATTCGGCCTTTTTCTGGTTATCCATTCATAGAGAATGAATACGAGTCTACCTCCATCGAGCGCCGGAAACGGCAGAACATTTACCGAAGCAAGCGATAAACTTAATAAGCCGATCAATTGTGCCAGGTTTATAAACACTTTCTTCCCAGAAAATTGTATTATATCACTTACCACACTGAATATACCAACGGGTCCCGATACAGTCTCCGATACTGGTCCAAGACTCTTCTCTTTAAATGAGGAAGAAATGAAATATCCCATTGTACTCATACTGTAGGACATAATATTATATGAATGTAGAAATCCTGAAGTCAATTTCTCCAGAGGTTGATCATACGATAAAATTACACTTTCGGCCAGCCCAACGCCAATTACTGCACGTTTTAAATCCTTGTTATATTGCGGGGTTACCGAAACGGTCTTTGCTTCATTATTCTTGATATTTACGAAATCTATCGTAATATTTTTACCTTGATTTTCGTTTATGATGCTTATCATCTGCGCCGGCGTAGAAATTGGCATTCGTATAGACTGACCCATATCTCCTTTATAAATAACGTCTTGTACTACATCACCGATCTCGACACCTGCTTTTGCAGCCGGAGCTGCTTTCACTAAGTTGGCCACCACTACCTGTTGCTCTTGCTTTCCAAACGGAAATTTATAGTCGCCGAATAATGTAAATGGATCAGATTTAAAACTATTAGTGCCCAAAAGAATGTAATAGATAAAGACGGCAAGCAATACATTCATGAAGACTCCTGCCAATATAATCATGGTTTTTCGCCATGGGTGTATATTAACAAAAGCTCGATTTTTTAATTTAGGATCAATAGCACCATCTGTTTCATGATATTCTTCTCCGTACACTTTTACAAAACCTCCGATGGGAAGTAAATTTATGCTGTATATAGTTTCTCCAATTTTTTTACCCCAAACACGTGGAGGAAATCCGAAACCAAATTCTTCAACCAGCACACCGCTTTTTTTAGCGGCTATAAAATGTCCAAACTCATGAATAAGAACCAATAACGCAAGAATTATTATGAAAATTATTAGGGTTACCATGTTAAGTATATTAGCTAACTATAGCTGGAATATCAATGAGTAAATGAACATGGCTAGAAAGAAGATTGTATTAGACCTCCATAATCTCTTTTTCTTTGTTCTTCTTAATGACCTCTATTTCGTCCATTAATTTCGAAGTCGCGGTATCGATATCTTTTTCTAATCTGAATCTGTCATCTTTTGTTATCTCGCTTGCTTCGGCCTGCTGTTTGATTTTTTTGCGAACTTCATCACGGTGCATCCGGATGGTATTCTTTTTTTCTTCAATTTTCTGGCTGATAATCTTTGTTAATTTCTGTCTTTGCTCTTGTGATAATGGTGGAATCCGGATAATTATTCTTCCACCCTGATTTACCGGTGTCAAACCAAGAGGAGATGTTAATATTGCACGTTCAATATCAGGTACAGTTACCGGATCATACGGCGCTACCACCAGCTGTGAAGCTCCTTCTGTAGTAATTGTTGCGAGTTCCATCATGCGGAATTTTGACTGGCCTCCGTATGCCTCTACCAATATTCCTTCCAAAACTGCAGGATTGGCCCGGCCTGTACGAATAGTTTTAAGCTCTTCCTTTAAATGAAGAATTGTTGCCTGAGAAGATTTTGTAAATTCGTCTGTTATTGTCATATTATCCTCCAAGTTCCCATCGTAAGAATCTGGCGATTTTGATATTTTCTCCGAATTTAAGAACTGCTTCTTTAACTAAATCCGAAATTTTCTTGCTTGGCTCACGAATATATTCCTGTGCTAAAAATTCTTCTTCATTCTTTGCTTCCACTGATGCAAGCTGCATAGCAAGTTCTTTTCCGAGTTTTTTGAATTCATCGTTGCCCGAAACAAAGTCGGTCTCGGTCTGCAGCTCAACAAGTGCTGCAATTTTTCCATTATGATGAACATACGAAAAAATTCCTCCCTGTGATGTAGCCCGAGTAGATTTCTCGGCGATTTTTGCTCCTGCTAATGTGGTGAGTTTTTTCTTTGCTTCTTCAAGATTGTTATTAGATTCTTCCAGAGCCTTTTTGCACAGTGCGAAAGAAACTCCAGACATTTCACGAAGCTGTTTTAGTTTTTTTAGATCAAGTGCCATATGAGATTTAAGTATAACTAATTTTAATGAGAAGTTTACTCGGTTTTTTTTGAGCGTGTTTTCCGTGTCTTTTTCTTCTCTGTTTGTGGTTCTGCAGGCTTTTCTTCTGCAGCGGGTTCTGCTTTCGGAGCAGCTTCTGCCTTTTTAGATGAATCTTTTGCTTCTTCTTTATTGGCTGAATCTCTTCCCTGAACATACGCATCAATCATTTGCTTTAGAACATACTGAACCAACTCTGGAGAATCGTCATTCATTACAACCGGGAGTACTTCGTCTGGATTTGAATTGGTGTCAACTATAGCGATGACTGGAATATTATTCCGGCGTGCTTCAATGACTGCATTTTTTTCTTTTCTTGTATCGACGCAGATAATCACATCTGGTCTCTGCATCATTTCAACCAGGCCGCCATAGAGTTTATCAAGCTTAACAATTTCTTTATCAAGTTTCATTCGCTCATGTTTAACATATTTATCCCATTCTCCATTTTCTCTCTGTTCACGAAGAGTCTTAAGTTTTTTTACGTTTTTAATAATGGTTTCGAAGTTTGTTATTAGCCCAGACATCCATTTTGAGGCTATAAAAGGCACATTATGTTCACTACAATATTCTACAGTAAACTGGTTGGCGACTTTTTTGGTGACCACTGTCAATACCACTTTATTTTCTTTTCCGTATTGATTAAGCATCCGTTTTGCTTCGGCAAGCATTTTAACTGTCTGTGTCAGATCTATAATTGAACCGCCGTTGACTATTTTGTAGACGAATTTGCGGGCGCGAGGGTGAAGCCTATTTTTTTTGTGTCCCAAATGGGCTCCCATTTCAAATAATTTTTCGACTTCTTTAGTCTGTTCTTTTGTTAGTGTTTCAGGTGTAACCATATGTGAGATTTTACTAAGAGATCAAGCAATTTGCAAGGACATATATATCATGCAATTGTATTAGTTTGTTACAGTAATTTGTAAAGATGCCTGATTTGTGTTGGAATTTGCCTCAAAAGTTCCGTTTGGCCCCACGATCTGCCATTCACTCATATCTGAAAACGATACATTCCCATTTCTAAACCATGGAATGAAATACCAAAAGCTGTCTTTGGCTTTAAACCGAAAGGTTCCCAAGCAGATTTTACCAGCAGGCAGCTGCTCGGTTGGGGCTATTAATAGCTTGGTTACTTCGACAATTCCCTTGCTGGTATCATTTTTTACCGAAATCGTCTGATTTATCTTATGACTGCTTATACATTCCGTATTTGGTTTAGAGACGTTATCATTTTTGAACTCCAGAAGGCGTTTCGGATATGAAATCCGAACCATTGCAGCAGAAACTTTTTCATTAGCAGAATCGATGAATACATTAAACTCAGTATCATGTTCTTTTTCGATAGAAATAGCGGATTTATCGAACTTTGCGGAGATAGAAGGTGTTTTTGCGTCCACATTGCCTGCGGCAATAAGCACCAATAAAATATATACTAATATGGTTGCAAATTTTGGAGTAATAGTTTGCATGAAGACTTTATCCTAATTTAAGAGATTTAAGATAGTCTCTAAAATCGTTACTAATATCCGGATGCTGCAGAGCTAAGTCTACAACAGTTTTCATATATTCAAGTTTATTGCCGGTGTCGTAATATTTTCCATTTTGAATTTCAACGGCGTATACAGGAACACCATCGTCTCTTAATAAATTAATTGCATCAACCAGCCAAATTTCACCACCCTTGCCCGGCTCGATTCGCTTTAATGCATGAAATATCTCGGGAGGCAGAATATAAGCGCCGTGAGTTGCAATGTTAGATGGAGCTTCGTCTGGATCCGGTTTCTCTACTATGCTTTTAATTTTTGATACATTTCCTTCAACCGGTTCCAAATCGGCAATTCCGTATCGTTTTAAATCTTCTTTCTTTTCAATCTTTACTCCAGAAATTACGATACCGCCGTATTTTTCATGAACTTCCATCATCTGCTGAAGTCGTGGCGGTTTTGAATAAATGAATTCATCACCCCATAAAACAGCAAACGGTTCATTTTCGATGGCTGGTTCGGCGGCCAGTACCGGTGTTCCGTTGCCATATGGTCCTTTTTGTCGGACATAAATGAAATTGGCCATTTCAGAAATCTTTTTGACTACTTCAAGAAGTTTTTCTTTATTTCCCTGAAGAAGATTTTTTGTCAGATCTTCGTCTGGATTATCAAAATGATCTTCAATTGCCCGTTTATTTGCTCCTGTCACCATTATGATGTTTGCGATTCCCGAAGCAACTGCTTCTTCTACTACATACTGAATTACTGGCTTGTCGACAATAGGCAGCATTTCTTTAGGCATTGCCTTGGTTTGAGGAAGAAAACGAGTACCGAATCCTGCTGCTGGGATAACTGCTTTGGTGATTTTCATAGTTTAGGGATTTATTATAACATAAAATGATAATTTAGGAAGGTTATTCTACAAACTGTACCGAAACTTTTTGAGATGCCTGTATTTCGTTATCGATAAGCACATTTATGTCTGCTGTTCCGGATGAATTTGAAATTAGATGAAATATAGCTATTCCTTCCTTATTTGTTGGGAGCGATGTTTCATGGAATGAACCAAGGCTCGATGATACTGTTACCAGCCTTCCTTCGAGTGGTTTGGTACTGGAGTTGCGGACAATCACGGTAACTTTACTTTCCGCCTTGCCGTCTGATTTAACTCCAAAAAGCGGCCAAGCAAGTATTCGTGTTGCATCTGCAGAAGGTTTTGTTTCAACGCTTGCCGAAGTAAATCGCGAAAATGTTCCAGGAGGCAGTGCCACAGAAACGGCAAATACTGCAAAGAAGAGAAAAAACACACCCATCAATCCAAGAAGTTTTTTATCCATACGATTATTAAGTTAAGAATATCAACATTAAAAATGTTTGTCAATCATATTCAGAAGCAGAGCCTATTTCCATCGTCTATAATTGTATTATGATTAAGAAAACTATTATTTTTGACTTTGACGGCACCCTTGCTGATACAATGCCATATATTTATAAAGTCGCCAACCAAATGGCGGCGCAGTACGGATTTAGCGAGCTTTCTCCAGCAGAATTCGAGGCTCTTCGGGACAAATCTCCTTTTGAAATAATTGATCAGTTAAAAATTCCGCTTCTAAAAATTCCATTCGCACTGCATAAAGGAAAACAGCTACTTAATGCTCATATGAAAGAAGTGGGTTATATTAAAGAAATGGATTCAGTTATTAAGAAGTTAAAGGTCTTAGGATTTCAGCTCGGTATTCTCACTTCAAATTCGCGGGAGAATATTGATGTGTTTCTTAATAAATATGAATTAAAGGTTTTTGATTTTATTTATACCGAAAACAATCTCTTTGGCAAACAGCTGTCACTGCGGAAGATTTTAAAACGAGAAAAGCTTGATATTAATACTACTATATATATAGGCGACGAAGTCCGCGATATCGAAGCATGCCAGGTTTTAGGATTGGATATCATTTCTGTCACATGGGGATTTAGTTCAAAATCTGCTCTCAAAAAATACAAGCCTACATTTATTGCAGAAAAACCACAAGATCTCCTTACTATTTTGTCTCCACACTCATAAATTAATTATATCTCCTTCTTTAGCTTTTCCTTCAAAAATCATTTTGGCAATCTTATCCTCTATATCTTGTCGCAAAATTCGTTCCATATCGCGGGCGCCAAATGCTGGATCATAACTTTTCTGTGCCAGATTCTCGAGAGTTGTATCAGATACTTTCACTTTTATCTTATACATAGATTCAATCTGCTGGGTTACTGGAGTCAAGAATTTCTTAGCAATTACAATAATATTATTTTGTTGAAGCGGGTTATATGCCACAACTCCATCAAACCGGTTAAGGAATTCTGGAGTGAAGGTATGTTTGTCTACTAAATAATGAATTAATTTCTGGGTGAATGCCTGCTGGTCCGCTGGAGTCGAATTCATATTATTAGAAAGAGAATTAAAAATAAATTCAGAACCTGCATTGCTTGTTGCAATAATCACTAAATTTTTACAGTCCACCCGTTTTCCTAAACCATCTGTGAAGTATCCTTCATCAAGTATTGTCAGAAAAATATTCAGAAGGTCGGTATCGGCTTTTTCAATTTCATCCAATAGTAATACTCCATACGGCTGCTCCCGGATAGTCTTAGTTAGCAGCCCAGGCGTCTGCATTTCCATAGAACCGACAAGCTGGGGAATTGAAAGACGTGTCTGATACGCCGACATATCAAAGCGCATAAGGCTTTTTTCCGATTCAAAAAAAACTTCTGCAATCGCTTTTGCTGTCTCAGTCTTTCCGACTCCGGTTGGTCCTAAAAACAGAAAACTGGCCAGAGGTTTTTTTCGTTTTCCCATAAGCAAAAACGATCTTCGCAGTGCCGAGGCAAGTTCATTCACTGCCTCCTGCTGAGAAACAACTCTTTTTTTTAATAAATTTTCCAGTTTCAATAATTTTTCTTTCATTTCAATTGTTAATGTTGTCGGTACGTGTGTTTTCTCGCTTAATACAATATCGATTAATTGCGGGACAACAACTTTTTTCTTTAATGTTTGTGTTGTATACACGCAGGCATTATCCAGTAGCTGCATCGCTTTTTCTGGAAATGGAACAGAAGTTATATAAAAGTCACTTTTTTCTACGGTAATCTGAATAGTTTCGTAGGGAATAATTACTTGATATCGTTTTTCAAATTCTTCCGAAACTTCAAGAACAATTTGAAATGCACTATCTTTTGTAACTTCGGGAATATCTATTTTAGAAAATTCACGGCTGATTGGTTCGTTTGGTGCAATATATTTTTCATAGAGAAATGGTGTTGTCAGTCCTACAATCTGTACACTGGATTTAGCAAACTTTGTTAACGAAGTTGTTAAATCTATCCTATCTTCTCCATGCGAAAGGTATCGGTCAATATTTTCTATGATTATGATTACATTTCTTGCAGCCGAAGCTTCGGCCAGCAGTTCTTCAAAAAATTCTTCCCGCTGTTTTTGATCGACATACTGAGTTAATATTTTTTCCATATTAACCTTCAGCACTCTCTTATATATTAATAACGGATTAATTTTCCCTTCATAAATTTTTTGGGAAAGCGCATCTATTATCGCTCGTCTACCAACTCCTTCTTCGCCTACTAAAAGCACATTTGCATTTTCAGTTTTAGAAAGGGCACGCTCAATTTGAGAAATTTCATTCTCCCGTGCAATAATATGTTTCATATACGATTGATATGCTGGATCTGTTAATTCAAAAGTAAATTCATCGAGAGTAGGTGTATACCCCACCGCCCAATCGCGGCCCAGAGGCGGATAGGATTGTAAATTGGAAAGCTTCCACCATTGCGTCTCGTTGTAATATTTTGTATATAATCGTTCAAACCATTTTTCCACTTCCTGATAATTATCAGGCTTCAACATATGAGCATGCATAAAACGTTCTTTATAGATCATTTTCTTTTCATCTTCGGTTTTTGAATTCGCAGAAATGAGAAACAAAAACGGCAGCATCACAAAATAGGCAATAAAAATCAAAGGCAGAGTTACTATATATAATAGTAGTATTATTAAATAAGTAAATAAAAGAATACTGCGCATCATAAATCCCATACCGCGCGACACAAGATTAAAGCCAAGCCGGTTAAACCATCCTGAGAAAGAAAATCCCCGTTCAGTTTTTTGTGCAGTTAAATTCTTCCAAGGATCAAACAGTGTTCGCAGCAACGTCCGCACCGAAAAGAAGTAAGGCAGGAAAATTGCGATATTCATGAGCGCTTCAACAAAGGAATGAAATGAACCGCGAAAATAATCTGATATTTTTTTGTCCATGTATAGTCATTATACAAATATCAGAATTCAATGTTCAATTGATAGTTGCCGAAGTAGTACTCACGGGTACTGTTGGAGTTGGAGAATTAGTAGGGGTTGCAGTTACTGTTGTGGTTACTGAGTTTTGTCCTGAGTATACAAAATTCCGTATTAATAATTTTTCATCCGCAGACGAATTGCTTTTTACTTTTAATTCAAGTTTATGAGCGCCATTACTAATATTATGTATACATATAGAATTATCCATATACTCCGACCAGCTTCCTCCATCTATTCGGTATGCCCATGTCGCTCCGCAATACTCGCCTGATTTGTAGGATATATCTATGCATGTTGGGTCTGTACTTACAGATTCGTTTTCTACTGGTGAAATTATAGAAACCGGTCCAACTTCTTTTTTACATGAAGGCGATGAAGTTGGTGTAACCGTTGTCCGTATTATATCGATAGGTGTTGGTGAAGGTTTTGATTCAACTTCATTATTATTAGTATTACTATCATGTACTTCAACGGGGACAATTTTTATTACTTCAGTAATTGTAGGACTTAATTTATTTTCTGTTTTTGTAGAAGCATTGGCATCTTTTTTTGGCGTAAGGTTTGATATGTTAGTTACCATCACCGTTAATAATATAGGAACCGACATGATCGCCGTAATTACATCAATATATTTTTTTCGTTCAGGCAATTGCCTAATCCATTCTTTGACTTCTTTCATAAAACCATTTTGAAAAGTAATGAAGAAAAACTCAGCAATTCTTACGTATTTATTACCATTGTATAGTATGGAAACTATATTGTGCAACTACATTTTTAAATAAATTTTATTTTTATTAATTTATTTTTAAAAAATATTTCAAAAAAAATTAGAATTTTTTTAATAAAAAAATAATTTTTTAAAAAATTATATTTTTAATTTAGACTGTTAAATCAACATTTCTAAAAAATAAAAAATAAATACTACTTGACAAATAAAACATATACCATAATATTAATTTTATATCATGGAAATTACAGATTTTTCATCACGAAATAGCAACACTTTAGAAACAGAATTTTTGCAAACATTACACAATGCGGGCGTCCCTCTTCCCTACTTTATTCCCAAGACAAAAGAAAATCATTATTTTTATAAAAACGGACTTTCACATATCATTCCCCGGTTGAAAGTTAAAGTGCATTCGGACATAGAAAATTGTTATGAATTGTGGGAAAAATTTTCTCCCAATCAAACATTATTTGATCTATGGGATTTGCGATATTCATGGTATCGCGGATATAATTTCAAACCATATTTTTATACGGTTTACGAAAAAAGAACACCAATTGCAGTTCTTCCATTATGGTTTGATGAAGATGAAAAACGGTACGAATGGTTTGGCAGCTGGTGGTTTGAAGATAATAAATTATTTGCCAAAGAAGATAAATATATCGACTTGCTTATTGCATTGGCCCCTACACCGATTTATTTAAATGCAATAGAGCCGGGAACTTTTTTGCAGCGCGAAAAATTTATAGAATTAGATTCCGATGAACCAAAAAATATAAAAGATCTTTCTGGCATGAAGTCTATCGACGATCTATTAGGAACATATACAAAGAAGCACCGCTACAACTTAAAATCTGATTTTAAACGTATAAAATCATTAAGACCTCGAATCTATATTGAAGAAGCCAATCCGAAATTGTGGGAAGAATTAGTTGTCATGAATAAGTCCCGCTACAACGGAAGAAATAAAGAAAAAAGCGAATTTTTTCTGGAAGGCGAAGTTCAATCGTATCGAAATTTAATTGAAAAAAATAATATCTATGAAGCAAAAATAATTAAGGTAGTCATCGGCGGACATATAGCGGCCATGGATTTAATTTTCACTTACAAAGATACCTACTACACCGTTATCGGCGGCAATGATGTCAATAGATTTAATGGGATTGGAAACTTTATGGTTTATTTCGAATTTGATGATGCTATAAAAAATGGATTCAAACTGGTAGATTGTTTACAGTTTGATTATGGATGGAAACACAAATACTTCGATCAAAAGAAAGTGTATAAATTTCAACGATAACTTCTTAAAAATCTAATTCGATTTTATTATCAAGTAGTTTATAATCCGCAGTGAGTTCTTCACCTTCTTCTATATCACGCAATGTCACTAAATGTTCTTTATTTTCCGAATATCCGGTATTAGGGTTGTCCGAGTGATTAATATAAAATGAAACATCTAAGCAGTTAATTCCGCATGCCGGAATATGCACATTGTCTCCTTCAAAAATTAAAAGGTCATGAATAATTTTTTTTACTTCCATATCAAGGTCCGCTAATTCTTTTTTATTGAAAATTATTGATTCATGTGAAGGCGCTTGTGGAAACGGATCGGATCCTTTAGGAATTTTTTTTATTGCAAAAATTCCAATACCGTGAATCTTTGAAGGTTTTAATCGGCAATACACTTCGTGTTTTAAATGATTCAGCAGTGAAGTTTTATTCATCATTTTTTGCAATTAATAATTCATTCATAATTCCAATTATAGTAATATGTAATTTATTTAAATGCAATTTTCTCCCCGATTCCCGAATATATTCACGAATCTTATTTGTGGTTGGCATTATTTCATCTTCTAATTGAAGTGGTTCATGTGTTGGTGAACCATATATATCATAAA
This sequence comes from uncultured Gammaproteobacteria bacterium, assembly GCA_964490875.1. GTDB lineage: Bacteria > Patescibacteriota > Microgenomatia > UBA1406 > GWC2-37-13 > CAYYYG01. Next base: position 13,679 of record CAZBEF010000002.1, on the reverse strand, counting down.
TAGAATGGTCGACTATATTTTTAGGATATTCGGCAAGCGCCGGAAGCATTTCTCCAAACGGCACCGGTAAAGAGCCGTCGTCTTGGCCATCTACTTCTTCTATAAATTCGGCGGTTTTTTCCTGAATATGATGAGTTGTGTTCATAGTGCCGTGGCAAATTAAGCTTCCGCATCGACATGGATGCATGAGCGCTGCTTCGTTTCCTTCTGGGGGTGGGTCAATCAGGTATGGATACGTTAGCTCTTCGCCTGCAAAAATTTTCCGCAATGCAAAAAGAATTACATGACCTTTATAGGGAAAGGTGTCGCAGTTTGACATACATGAATGATTTACCACATGTACGCCAATCTGTTTTGTATCGGGAGGCAGAATAATTGCACGTGTGTTGAATGTCATGGCATATGTGGGGCCTGTTTTGTTTTCTTGTTCTGCCGGAAGCAGCTGGCCCAAGTAGTCGCCGATTACTGTACCGCCGGGGATTTCTTTTACGGCAAAAATTCCGCGGCCTTTATGGGGTGTGCTTTTTACCTGCCAGTATTCTTGAGGAAGTATGAACATATTTTTATGCTAAAAATATATCCTACTAAACTGTGAGGAAATGTCAAGATAAGGAATAGATGGAGTGTAAGTGGTGGCCGCTGAAGGACTTGCTCAACTGTCCGTTTGCGAAACGAAGTGAGCAATTACGGACAGTTAGTCCCGCAAAGCGGGAAACCCCCTGATAATTAATAGTGGCCGCTGAGGGACTTGAACCCCCGACCTATGCGATGTAAACGCAGCGCTCTAGCCAACTGAGCTAAGCGGCCTGTTAAATATTATACTTTATAATTATTAAATTAAACGATTATTCTTGTAAATTTATTTTTTAAGAGAATGATCAGTATTTGATGCGACACTCTTACCGGGCAGATATCTCGGTGCTGGTAACTTTGATGCGTCCGTTGCCACATAAAGTGGTCTTAATTCTTCTAATGATTTTAAACGTTGCTGATGTTGTAATTGTTCATTTAGTGTTAATTTCATTGAAGGATCATCAAGAAATATTTTTAGTTCTTTGATCATGATTTCGAGAAATTCAGCTTCAGTCAAACCTTTATTACAATCCTCTGTGCCGGAGTTTTCAGCTTCAAGCATATCAAGTTATAATTATATCAGATATTAGATTGAATCAGATATTATAAATGGGCATTCTGGGCAGGCGTTTTTTTGTGTTTCGCGAGCAGCTTGCTGAAGTAATATTTTGTATAAAAACACTTCAGTTGTAATAACTGCTGAATTAACCTCTCTATTTTGTTGCCTTCGCTTAGCATCCAAATAATCTGCATATGTTCCCTGATAATCATCGAAAGCATCTTTTACAACACAACCGTTTTGGCTTTTTGTGCAGCTAGATTCTTTCATTGGAGTTTTATTATTTTTTAGTTCTGAGTATATCCATTATTGCAATCAATACACTGAAAAGAAGATTTATTTTTTCCCTAATCCTTCATCATGTGGCCCTATAGATAAAATCAGAATTGTATTTTCTTCGATAATAAAAGTAAACCGATACTGATAATTAATTCGTGATTCCCACCTTTTCAAGCCGGTCATTTTTTTTGTGAATAATTGCGGATGATGTAAATCTATATCAAGAAGCAAAAATTTATTATTCGCTTTGTTTTTAATTTCATCAGGTAATTTTTTATATTCTTTTTGAGCAATTTTACTTAATCTGACTTTCATATATTTTTCAGGTATTCGACCATATCAGATGCAGAATCAAATGCTACATAATCGCCTTTTTCAATTTCTTCTAAAGCTTTTTTGTCAGACACCTCCCACCATTCATCTGAACCATATTCCGGATTGTGTTTTATCTGTCTTAACAATACTGCAAACATTTTTTCCAGTTTGGTGATTCGATCAATTAACTTCTGGTAGTCTGATTGCTTTAATGTAATTGTTTGTGCCATATCCATATTATTATACCTTAATCGAGAAGATTTAAAAATTCCATCGTTTATAGTCTACAAAAGTGAGTGTATGTGTTGTCAGTAAGATCTTTTTTGAAGAATATTAAGAACTATTTTCTTATCCTTATTTTTAGTTTTCGTTCGGCCAGTGAGGCGAACTCATCAGTTCCGCTGAGCGGAAGAACTATGGTCCGCCAGTGTACAAACTCGTACACTGACGGACCGGTAACAACTAGGAATTACTTCCTCCGACCGACTTTAGTGCCGGACCTTGGGCAAAATGCCCATGCGCATGCTTACGCGCGTTTGGTCGGCTTCCAGCCGGACCGGGGGACTTTAGAACGAAAGTATTCGCTTAGAGGGACATCGTTGTCCCTCTTGCATTATTCAATTTTTCCTATTTGCCCGCCTAACTAAGCGCGAGCTTGCTTTCAGGCTGATAGGTCAGCCTGCCAAGCCTACTTGAGACCGTAGGCGAGGTTCGCAGAGTCGACGACCGGCTCTTCACCGATCGGAACACGAATCCAGAGCTGAACATGCATGGCCTGGATTACCGGAGACTGCGAAATAGTCTCCTGCTGATTAAACACGAAGTTTCCGCCCTCTGTCTGAGTGCCGCTCTCCGCTGGTTTCACAGCGGTCACGATTTCGCTCGGTCCCGCTCCTATATGAGCGATGAAGACCTGCGAATCGTAGAACGACATCCAACCAATCCCCCAGGACTTGTGGATGACTGTGGGATCATCATAGGCCGGGTGTTGCATCAGGTAGGGCTGCGTGGACGCGGGGAAACGCTGCGTCAAGCAGTACTCTGCGGGGTCTCCGAAGAGACCGCAGACCTTCCATTCCCACGTCGCATAATCCTTGTACAAGCCCGGGAGGTACACAGAACCTGGAACGGGCGACGGAAGCGGACTGAACTTGAACTCGCAGCTTTGCGTGGAGACCTGGTTTGCCGCGTTGTAGAACACGAGCTTGTAGGTCACCTCGTAGATGCCAGCGAATGCGTAGTCAGCCACATTCCCGTTGCCCTTGGCCATGATGTTGCCAGCGTTGTCCAGAACTTCCCAGCGCACGGACGCGTCGTTGCCATTGCCGTGGCCGGTGACCTGCATGGTCTGGTGATTGATCTCGGCATTGTTGGCGAGGCACTGAGTCGACGGAAGCGGACTGAACTTGAACTCGCAGCTTTGCGTGGAGACCTGGTTTGCC
>CAZBEF010000002.1:0-10411 GCA_964490875.1 uncultured Gammaproteobacteria bacterium | reverse complement strand
GTGGCCGGTGACCTGCATGGTCTGGTGATTGATCTCGGCATTGTTGGCGAGGCACGAAGATTGTGGCACTGGAACGCTGCCTTCTGCTTCGTCCGTGCTCGGAACTGAGGAACCGTTCAGGCAGCTGGACTGCCGTACCCAACCCCTTACTTGCAGGCGGTATTTGAAGCCGTCTGCAGGCAGATTGTAGAAGTACGTCGGTGCTGCAAGGACAGGACCAAGTTCTGAGGGAGTGTTACTCCCTCGCCATTCGTCGATCTTCATTACCTTGTTATCCCACACGCGGACAGTGCGATACTGACAGATGAGTTCCTGTCCTGTGTGGATCCCACCATCTTCCTGGCGTCCGGACCATCGGCTGAAACATGCCGCAGCGAGCTTCGTGCCGGTATTAACGGCACGTACGACTGCCATCTTGCTGTTTTCGTCCATATCCCCCCAAGTATCGGGGTCTTCGAACGGAATCGGCAACCCGAACTCGTCAACTCCCGCATCGTTAAGCGACGCGGCAGTCACAATATTCGGATCAGCCACAACAGGATAGGTCTGGACACCATTTGCTGCATACATTGGTGTCATGTCGTTGTAAAACACTGGCATGTCTGGCCAATCATCTTGCGCTTGAGCCGTCGCTGGTGCAGAGATAAGGGTTGCTCCTCCAATGACCAGTGCGACGCCTGCTGTAACAAACATCTTACGCATCTTACTAAGCATAGTAACTCCTCTTGGCCGCGGCGCGGCCGGTATTCTGGCCGTGCGGCCTGAACAGAAACGGTTACACTAAGTTACCCATCTGTTTTCACAGATGGACCGGAAGCGTCTCACGAATTCGCATGAGTGCTAGCTTCATTCGTTGAAGCAACGTCAGGATAATATCCTGAATGGAAAGCTCTTTGGGAGAGCCACTCACACAGCGAGGAGCTGTGTGTCGTATTTGAGTTCGTAGAACTCAAACCTTCTTCAAAACGCGTTTTCCTCTCAGCCTATTCGGCCTCGAGGCTAGCATCATGAGGAAGCAAGGCGCGGATGAGGGTTCGACATAAAGTCTACTTTCTCTTCCGGGCATTGCTTCCCCAGAAGCTTTGCGTTTTGCCCGCTTCCGTTCTCCTTTCGGAAAACTTCAGCGAGGTAAAAAAGTATCGAATAATTACTTTCGTCTAAAAATTCCCTAGTTGTCAAAGTGCGATCCCTCTTCGTTCCGACTTGCGTAGGAAACTGAAGCGGGACTCCTGAGGGACAAGTCCGTCTGATCCGCCGCAAATGGCGGGCAGACAGAAAAAACCTCAGGAAGAAGATGGTAATCGTTCACCTCCCCTCAGTCCCCTCCCTGCCTGCCGGCAGGCAGGCTTTTCAAGGAGGGGAATTATAGGGGTGGTTATTTCCACCTTCATCCTAAAGTTTTGGTTTTTCCCTCGGTATTTTTAAAGTGCTTTAAAGAGCCTAATATATACCTATAGTATAATACTATTTTTAGACCCATGTCAATGGCTATTTATATCTGATTTTTAGAATTGCAAGAATTGGTTTTACGCAATTCACAGAACGTGAAACGGAGAGTCACGCAGATAGAAAGAATGGTGTTTCCCCGATATCTTAATAGGTTATTATTTATTAGCATTGAGTATCTTATAATAAATAAGTAAAAATACCACAAAAATCACCCTTCTTGGAGGGGATGGTGAAATTATACAGTATTAAAAAGAGTATGTAAACAGTATGTATCAGCTTTCCCGCCTTCACTATTTAAGAAGGCTAGTTTCAAGCTTACGCAGGCGGGTTTCGTGGTCGTACAATATTTCACCCGTAGCTTCGATAATTCGCTTTTCGGAATCAAAAAAAGCCTTCTCTATTTGAGCTGTTAACCGTCTTTCAAGCTCTTTCATTTCTATTTTCATAGCTTCGAATTTTCTGTCAGAATCGAGTTTTAAACTTATTTGTGTACCTTCTATAACCCCGATGATGAACGCTTTGTCCTGTTTAGTAAGTGCCATGCAGAGAGTCTAGTATATATATAAATGAAAGTCTATCGCCTATAAATTACAAAGCTCGCCTTCGCAAATTCGCTTCAGCGAGCGCGGTGCGCGCGGATAGAATCGAACTATCGCTCTGTTCTTTATCAGAGAACTGTTTTACCATTAAACTACGCGCGCTGGTATTTGAAAATTATATCATGAAAATTATTTTTGTTTGCTGAATTCAGAATTAGAAAATATTGCGCTTGCGTGAAACCTTTTTTTTTACTATAAATACACTATGTCGAATGAACCAGGAGTGAATAAAAAACTGCCTTATATCGGCCTATTCGTGTTTATTCTGATTCTTCTTTCCATGTTCTCAATTACCGGTAAAATTCCTCATCTGGATGTTACACCAGTACAGGCAGCAGGAACCGTACCAACAGAAGCGAATCTTAAAATAGCATTTATTGGTGATACTGGCATAGGAACGAATGCGGAAAAGGTAATGACGCTCATTAAAAATGAAGGTGTTTCGGCAGTATTTCACCAGGGAGATTTCGATTACACGAACAGCCCTTCGGCATTTGAAACATATCTTCAGAAAGTAGTACCCACAACACTCCCCTATTTTGGTTCGGTCGGCAATCACGATGTCCCCAACTGGACTTCGCCCAATGGAGGCTATCAAGCTTCATTTATAAAGCGGAGCGGATCGTTTTGCAGCGGTGATGTAGGAAATCTTGCCGCTTGTACATATAAAGGACTGTTTGTTCTTGAATTGGGAATTGGTACAACTACCGGCAAAGATGATGCCACTCAAGTAAACTTTATTAAAAATCAGCTTGCGGCAAGCAATGCAATGTGGAAAATTTGCAGCTGGCACAAACTGCAGAATGCGATGCAGGTGGGTGCTAAATCTGACGAAATTGGTTGGAATGCATACGAAGAATGTCGAAAAGCAGGAGCTCTCATCATCACAGCTCATGAACATACGTACCATAGAACAAAAACACTGACGAACATGACAAATCAGACTATTGATTCTACATGTAATGATCCCGCCAAAGAGTGTGTGGCGCCAGGCAAAACGTTTGCTGTAGTGTCCGGACTCGGCGGTAAAGATAAAAACAGAACTCAGGTACGATGTCTGCCCACAACATTCCCGTATGGATGTAATGGCGTATGGTCTAGCATCTACACCTCAAATCAGTCTGCACAGGACGGCGCACTATTTATAGTCTTTAATTATCAGGGTAATCCAAGCAAAGCGCATGGGTACTTCAAAAACGTGAGTAATCAGATCATAGATGAGTTTGATATCTTCCTTGAATCGGGCACTACTACCCCGTCTCCTACAACCAATACCCCAGTCCCAACAATTTCTACTCCTACGCCAACTTCAACAACACCGACAATAACCCAGTCTGCACAATGTGCAACAAAAAAGAATGGAGATTCAGATTGTAATAATAAAGTTGATCTCATCGATTTTAATATTTTCAGGGGCGAATTCTTCGGTAACTGTAGTGATTCAAACCTAACGGGATGCGGAGCAAATGAAGACAATCAAGGAAATGCCATGGATGCAAATTATAACTATGCCGGCTCTGGCCAGGCTACAACTGATTCTGTAGTTTCACTTTTGGATTTTGAAATATTCCGGAAAGGTTTTTATGCAGGCAATAATACCACCCCTACTATCTCTACTATCAATACTTTCACTCCTACTCCTTCTTCAACAAAACCTACACCAACTTCTCCAACAGTTATTAACAATACTGGAGTTTGGATTTCGGCAGCTGAAATCGCGGCGTTACCGACGAATACTACGAGCTGGAATGATATGAAGTCGGTGGCTGATGGAACATTTGATGATGCACTTCTTTATTATCAGGATTCCCATCATCCGCAGCAGGTGCTGGCAGCCGCTTTAGTTTATGCCCGAACAGGCACCGCAAGCTATGCAACAAAAGTAAAAACAGAGCTTATGAAGATCGCTTCATATACCGGCGCCCGAAGCGGCGGATTGGAAGACGGCCGATCATTGGCACTAGGCCGTAATTTAGCGGCATATGTCATCTCGGCAGATCTCATTAAACTTTCAACCTTAGATGCAACTGCTTATCAAAAATTCCGTACTTTTCTAACAAATGTACGAACCTGGGAGAATTCAGAAGGTAGATCTTTGATAAGTTGTCATGAAGAGCGTCCAAATAACTGGGGAACCATGTGCGGCGCAAGCCGGATTGCTGCTGATATCTATTTAAAAGATACTACAGATTTAGATCGAGCCGTAAAAATATATAAAGGATTTATAGGCGATAGTACTTCGTATTCGGCATTTCAGTGGGAAGACCCATTGGTTTATACTTGGATGTGCGACTCAAATAATCCCAGGCCAATTAATCCTGTTGGATGTATCAAAAACGGTCATGATTTGTCTGGGGCCGTAGTAGATGATGTACGAAGAGGCGGAACATTTACGTGGCCTCCTACCGATACATTATACTCATGGGGCGGTTATTCTGCCTTGCTTGCTCAGGCCGAAATGTTGAAACGAGCTGGCTACGATTCATATAACTGGGAAAGCCAGGCAGTCCTTCGCGGTATGAAGTTTATAGCCACCAACATGGCCGATTCCGCTTCGGCTGCTGTGGATTGGGTGCCGTTTGTTATTAATAAGCAATACAATGCAAACTATCCCACAGCTTCTTCACGTGGAGGCTACGGCCGCCTGCTTGATTGGACAGCATGGACACATGCAAAGTAAATATATCAGAACTAGTGTATAATATGTAATATTTATGTATTGACCGACCTTTCATGATTTATTTTTCAGAACTGAAAAACAGAAAGGTGTATACGGAAGACCGCATTTATGTAGGAAAACTACAGGATGTCATCTTTCAGGCCTCAGAAAAGCCAACCGTAACAAAAATTGTTGTAAAACCTCATCATAAACAAGCTCCATTTGTTGTCCCCTTTCAATATATACAGAAGATAAATTCAATAATTATCCTCAATAAAGAGTATCAAGAATCTTCACTTGCAGATAATGAATTATATATTGAAAAAAATCTTCTTGATAAACAGATTATTGATATCCAAGGCAATAAAATTGTACGGGTCAACGATGTCGCAATGCATAATAAACCTGAATATTACCTCGCAGGTGTAGATATTGGTATCTTTGGAATATTACGGTGGATAAAACTAGAAGACCCTGTTATTAAGCTTACCCACGCAATGAACATTAAAGTTACTTCGAATTTTCTATCCTGGAGCGATATACAGCCGCTTGAGCTTGCCCGTGGCATGGTCCGTATGCGTACAGAACAGGAAAAATTAGAAAAGATCCGGCCCGAAGACCTTGCCCATTATCTTGAAACTACAACAACAAAAAATATTTCAAAAATCCTCAATATACTTGACGAAAAGTACGCTATGGACGTTATAGGAAGTTTGAATATTAATTACCAGCATGCACTATTCCGAAATTTTTCCCAGGAAAAAGCAGCGAAAGTCATCAATCTTATAGATCCCGATGAAGCGGTTGACATTCTACTTACTTTATCTTCTAAAAAAAAGGAAGAAATTATTTCACTTCTGCCTTCTGAAAAACGGAAGAAAATCCAGTATTTGCTTAATCTGGCGAAAACTCCAATAGGAGATTTTATTACGTATCAATATTTTACGGCACGGCCTGAACATACCGTACGCGATGTCATAAATAATCTTAAAAAAGAAACAGCTGATTTTACATATCTTAATTATGTTTATGTGCTGAATGAGCTTCAACAATTAGTTGGTGTTTTTAATCTACACGAAATGCTGATGCAGAATGTGGATACTCCGGTGTATAAATTTATGATTCAAAATGTGGTGGTTATTCATCTTACAACTCCAGAAGAAATCGCAATCAATAAAATGTTAAAGTATAATCTGCAGTCGCTGCCGGTAACAGATAAAGAAAAAAAGATATTGGGTGTTGTCGCATTAGATGATCTGACTGAATATTTAAAAGAAAAAGTTTAATATGAAAAAATTCAGAACAAGACTTTTTATACTATTAGCCGTAATCGGGCCAGGCCTCATTACTGCCTTCGCCGACAACGATGCAGGAGGCGTGGCTACCTACTCTGTGGCTGCCTCTAAATTCGGTTATAGTATGCTTACCACTCTCCTCCCCATAACTATTGTTCTTATGATCACACAAGAAATCGGTTCGCGTATCGCCATCGTTACCGGAAAAGGCTTGGCAGATCTGATACGCGAACGATACGGTATCAAAATAACCCTGCTTGTTTTTGCACTTCTGTTTCTGGTGAATTTCGGAGTTGTTCTTCAGAATATTGGAGGATTAAAAGCGGCGGCAGAACTGTTTAATATGAATGTGTTTTTATTTCTGCCGGTCTGTGTATTTATGTTGTTTATAATTATCACTAACGCATCGTATTCAAAAATTGAAAAACTTTTTTTATTTTTGATTCTCATTTATATTGCCTACTTTTTCTCAGCCATTTTAGCAAAACCTGATTGGTCTCTTGTGGCTAAATCTATCATTGTTCCTCCAGGAAAAATAAGTTTTGATTATATTTATACATCTATCGCAGTACTTGGTACCACGGTGACTGCTTGGGGCCAGTTTTTTATAAATAGCTATGTGAAAGATAAAAAACTCACAGTAGATAAACTGAAATATAATAAATGGGAAATATATTTCGGCGCATTTTTAACCGACTTATTTTCGTTGTTTATGATGGTCGCAGTAGCCGCTACAGTTTATCTGCATGGGGTACAAATAGACGGGGCTGCAGATGCTGCTTTGGCTATTAAACCATTTGCCGGTGAGCTGGCTTCTTTGTTATTTGGCATTGGTCTTCTCAATGCAGGCCTCATTGGCGCTGCTATCGTTCCGCTTGCCACCGCCTATGCATTCTCGGAGTTTTTCGGGTTTGAAGGCAGTCTTGATCAATCATTCAATAAAAGTAAATTATTTTACAGTTTGTTTGCATTCCAGATATTGCTTGCAACAATTATTGTTTTAATTCCTCAAATTTCTCTGTTTAAGATAACGTTATATGCAGACTTTTTAAATGGTCTCTTTTTGCCTATTATTTTTTATTTCCTATTTAGGTTTGCCAATAATGAAGAAATAATGGGAAAACACCGCAACACAAAAGTTCAGAATATTTTATTGGCAACATCTGGTATCATTATTACTCTAGCTTCCCTAATGGGAGGAATCGGAAAATTTTTTAATTTGTAATACTTTACACATTTATAATTCTGTTATAATATTTTTTTCCTAAATATGAAAAAACTTATTGTGATCGCAGATTGGGCTTCGGATAGTGTTAATTGCCAGGAAGTGCGCAGTGCAGTGGAAGGGTTTTTAAGGGACAGTTCTGCAACTCCTAATATTACGTTTGTTTCTTCGACTCCGTCGACAATTCATACTTCGTTTATTACTAAACAGATTATAGATATAGAAGAACGGTACGGAAAACCGATGGAGACTGTTATCTTTCAGAATACCGATCCACGGATTCAGACTAAAAAATCTGTTGAAAAAGCAAAGGGCGCTGAGTTTATTGTTATGCGATTAAAAAGCGGGATGTATATCTGCGGACCAAATGCCGGATATGATTTTTCGTTAATAAAAGACAAAATTGATGAAGTTTATCATTATGAAGGTTTGGATAAAGGCACACAGTTTAGATCTCGTGATTTGTATTCCCGAGTATGTGCGCATCTGATGGATTATATGGAAGACGAACTCGATCTTACCGAGACTCCTTCTAATATAATTCCAGAAGTGGAAGGATTTTTTGTTGTCCACTTAGATAGTTATGGCAATATGAAAACGAATATTACTAAATCTTCACTTAAGGGCAAATATGAAGTAGGAGATATTTTGAAAATAAAAATAAATAATGTCGAAAAGAAAGTGAAGTTCGTGAGTAATTTGTTTGGAGGAACTCCAGGCGAGCTAGTAATTTATCCTGGTTCTTCGGGAAGTAAAGAGGATCCATTTTTGGAGATTTCTATCTGGAGGCATTTTACGGAAGAAGATCCGACAACAGGAGTTCATGAATTCAATAATCCCCGACCGGGAAGTGAGATAACTTTTCTTTAAACTGTTGTGTCATTCTGAGGGAATAAAATGACCGAAGAATCCAGAAATATATAGTTACTGGATCCTTCGCTTTGCCGAGTCTGACTCAGCTTCGCTCAGGATGACATTAGATTGAAGAGATTGCTTCGTCACTTCGTTCCTCGCAATGACGTCAAAGATCTAATTTTTTCAATATATCTATCATCTCCATGTTTCTTTCTCCATAACCAATATTCCGCTCCCCAGAAAAGTATTGCTTCCGGATTTAATGATTTTGCTTTTTCAAAATTATTTTTCAAAATGTCAGGATTCATGCTTTTAGTTTTATCTGATTTGTATGTTTCTATTCCTCTCTCCCATGGCTCAGCCTGAAGCTCTGTAATCCATATTGGTTTAGACGAAGTTGCAATTAGGTTTTTCAAAGAATTTTCAGATAACCATGGACCTTTATAAAAATCTATACCAAATATTCTTTTTATATGCATTTGGTAATATAGGTCAAGTCCTACTATATCGGCTATAGCTGCAGCTTGTTTCATTCGTTTGGATAATGAAAAGCTGTTTCCCCATACATTAATAATAATTTTTCTTGATGGATCAAGTTTTCTAATTAGGCTTACTTCCTCAATTAAATCTTCATATTCAATACATCGTTTATTCGGCCATATAGGTTCGAGAGGTTCATTTTCTACTTGCCAATATTTAACGCATTCATATTTAGTTAATTCTTCAACAGTCTTTTTAATAAATGTAAGTACTTCTTTTGAAGCGCTATTTGTAAAGCATACAGGTGTGTGGTACTCGGGCCATCGGGGCGCTTTCATACCAACTGTCAGTATTACGTTCTGTTTGTTTGTATTGCAGATATCAAGCAGTTGTTTAATTTTTGAGAAGTCGTATGTGGATGAATCTCTTTGAATTTCATCCCAATAGCAGCATAGTCGAATTATATTGAATTTTAGCGCTATTATCTCGTGTAAAGATTGTGTGGAATCTAAAGAAAGATACTCGGCAAATCTATGGCTGAATGTTGTGCCAAGAAGCAACATATAAATATATTATCCAACAGGAAGATCATCTGCATCACCACTTTTATTATGCCTGTGCATCTTTCTATCACCAGTTGAAGTTGTATAAATAGTACCTTCTGATACAAAACCTACTTCTCTTTTCGGATCATTACCAGTTAAAATAGTAAAATCTAATTTTTCGTATTGTTGATTTGTCAAGACTTCTAAAACACCACCTTTTTTATCTGTAAGTGTACTGTGAGCTCGCGATTTTCTTAATGAGGAGCCTTGCACTTCTCCCATTATTTTTTTATGTAAGTTTGCGGGATTTAAGAGTTCTTTAGGCATTTTTGTGTATGAATTCTAATTAGTTTAGTCCAATAATCGGGTTAGGAGAATATCTCCAAGTTTTTGAGTTTGTAGCTCGAATTAGTTTAAAGTCTGCGAACGCTGACATATCCCGATAAACGGGACAAATCAAATACAGACTTTTAATTTTTCTTTACAAAAGAAAAAATAAAAAAAAGAAAGGAGGTGATCCAACCGCTCCTTCCAGAACGGTTACCTTGTTACGACTTAACCCTCATCGCCGGCAATATTCTCTCCCGCAGAGCGGGATTCGAATATGGTCGACTTTGTTGGCTTGACGGGCGGTGTGTGCAAGAGGCAAGAACGTATTCACCGCGGCGATGCTGATCCGCGATTACTACCAATTCCATGTTCATGAGGTCGAGTTGCAGACCTCAATCCCCACTGAGAATACATTTCTGGGATTTGCTTGCCGTTACCGGCTTGCAGTGCCCATTGTTTGTACTCATTGTAACATGTGTGTCGCCCAGAGTATAAGGACCATGCTGACTTGACGTCTGCCCCTCCTTCCTCCCAAGCTAAGCTTGGGCAGTCTCTCGTGAGAAAATTTAACACAAGATGGGGGTTGCGCTCGTTGTCCCACTTAAGGGTACTCCTCACGGAACGAGCTGACGACAGCCATGCAGCACCTGTGCTAACCTCCTTGCGGATTTCTCCTATTTCTAGGAAATAGAACGCTAGCATTTCAAACTCTGGTGAGGTGCTTCGTTTCGTCTCGAATTAAACCACATGTTCCACTGGTTGTGTGCCTCCCCGCCAATTCCTTTGAGTTTTAGCCTTGCGGCCGTACTCCCCAGGCGGCCTGCTTAACGGATTTCCTTCGCCACACGATATCAGAACTCAGGAGTCATTTCGTATTATGAAGATAACTACTCAGTTCTGAGATCATGCAGCTAGCAGGCATTCGTTTAGGGCTAGGACTACGCAGGTCTCTAATCTGCTTCGCTACCCTAGCT
>CAZBEF010000001.1:0-414000 GCA_964490875.1 uncultured Gammaproteobacteria bacterium | reverse complement strand
TTGAAAACTAGTATGGCGGCAACGTCATCGTGGGTTCGAATCCCACCCTCTCCGCCTTCGCCTTGCCGAAATCCCGTAGGGATGAAGGCGGGTTTCGCCTCGGCTGCGGCGGACAAAATCCGCAGGTGATCGCGAAGTAAAAAGTACTTCAAATCTTTAAATGAAAACAAATATACCATTTGTTGCCAATTCCTCCGATAATACTCATTGTGTTAACGCTGTCTTTCGAATGGTTCATCAATACTTCTTTGACTCAGATCTTAATTGGGAAGAAATAGATAAACTAACCAAAGCTATTCCCGGAGAAGCTACATGGACATTCGTCGGAGAAATGGAATTTGCAAAAAAAGGACTTGATGTAAGAAATATAGAACCGGTTGATTATGAGCGACTATTCAAAGAAGGAGTTGCCTATTTAAGCGAAGTAGTTGGTAAACAGAATGCAGAGTATTATTTCAATAAAAGCAATATAGATTCTGTGATTCAATACATTCCGGAATACTTAAAATATGTGAACCATGAAACTCGCAAATCATCTCTTGCCGAAATTATTGAGCTATTACAGCAAGGATACCTCATTGGCGCTGAGGTAAACTCAAGCATCCTAAATAAAAGAGATGGTTTCGATTTACATTTTGTTCTAATCTATGATGCTGACAAAGAACATATTATCCTTCACGATCCGGGTTTGCCTCCGATAGAATCCAGAAAAGTAAGTTTTAGAGAATTCGATGCCTGTTTCGCTTACCCAGGAGCTAATCAGGGAATAACAACTTTTAAGTTGAAGTAAATCAGATAATTTTTGATAATATAATGAACATATGATCAAAAATCCCGATAACACCAGTTCCAAAACTAATCCGGTTGGCCGGTTCATGGTCGCTGCTGGCGCCATTATAGAGCTGCGAGATACAGGTAAAATTCTGATTATCCAACGCGATAATAAAATAGATTGGCAGGCAGGTGATTGGGAGATCTGTTATGGAAGAATAGCACAGTTTGAAGATCTCAAGACTGGCCTAAAGCGTGAAGTTGCCGAAGAAGTAGGAATTCATGATATTGAAATATTAAATGTAACCAGGGTCTGGCACATGTTTCGTGGTACCGAAAGCGCCGAGAATGAACTTATTGGAATAACTTTTCACTGCAAAACAAATACAGAAGAAGTTTTACTTTCAAAAGAACATTCACGATTTCAATGGTTGCTCCCGGAACAAGCTTTAGAAATTATTAAAAATGAAGGAATAAAACAAGATATCATACAATTTATTGAAGCTCGAAATAAAGTCAAAGGATGACTTGTACCCTTTCTGAAATCATCCAAAAATCTGATACTGCAACAGCCATACTCCAATTGCCGCCACATAGCCAACAATAGCAGGTAGGGTGGCAATTTTTAAATATTTTTCGAATGTCAGCCCTTTAATCATACCCATGGCCACAACTCCCGAGACACTACCAATGACAAGCGCCGAGCCACCGGTTCCAACAGTAAGCGCCGTTAGTACCCATATTTCCGGATTATTTACTTTTATAATATCAATTGCAAGAGCAGTAAGCGGCACATTGTCGACAATTGCGGAAAGCAACCCTAATACCGAATTTCCAATAACCAATCGGTTAAAATCTGGATTTTCACCAATTATTGTATGAGAAACCATTTCTAATACCCCAAGAGTCTGCAATGCTGAGACAGACAAGAGTATTCCAACAAAAAACTTTAATGATGCAATGTCGGTTTTTTGCAGAAGTCTTTCTATATTGGCTTCCAGATGAGTTTCTTTATGCGATTTTGTACGAATAAATTCGATAAGCAGCCATGAAAATCCTAATCCAAGAAGGAGCCCCATATAAGGCGGAAGTCCAAGCATGTTCATAAAAAGAGGAAAAGAAAATGATACGATCGAAAAAAAGATAATGATTTTCTCGCCTTTTGAAAGTTTAATACTCATTTCTTCTCTAATTTCAAACGATGTATCATCCATTTTCCTTACAAGCATCAGTGATGAAATAATGCCAAGTATTGCAGATGGCAAAAATCCTTTCAAAATTATGTCAAGCGCGCTGAATTTGTGTGCCAGCCAAAGCATGATGGTTGTAACATCACCAATGGGCGACCAAGCCCCTCCCGCATTGGCAAGGACTACAATACCCGCCGCTGCGATCAAAAGATTTTTTTCTTTAAAAAATCTCCGTGCTATTTGAATCATTACTATAGTGACTGTAAGATTATCCAGAATTGCCGAGAGAAAAAAAGTAAGTAAACACATCATAAGAAACTGTTTTCGATCATTGAGTTTTAATGAAGACAGTTTAATTCGAATGATGTCAAAAAAACGATAATGAATAAGAATTTCAACAAGAGTCATCGCTGAAAGCAAGAAAGCTAAAATTCCAAAAACTTCCGTGCCAGCTTCATGAACGGCATGGCTTAATTCATTTTTATTAACGGAAAATGAAGCCAAAATCCATAATGAAGCTCCAAGAGCCAAAGAAATAGCCGACTTATGAGTGCCGATTTTATGTTCAATAGTAATGAGGATATAACCAAAAATAAATATAATAATGGCAAAAATTCCGGCAATATGCATAGATAATGAATCGTAGCTTGTTCATTGAAAAAGATCAATACATTCCTAATATGTATAGTCATATCTTATGAAGAATTTGAGCTTTGGATTAGGTGATTCCAGTCACTGAATCTACACTTTTGTTGATCTATATTTCTAATGATATTTCATTAATAATTATGTCTATTCCTTTTTTATTTCTTGCCGGAATTCTAGCAGGAATAAGTATTTCAAAATTCAAAAAAACCGAAAAACATGGGCCAATGGTAGATATGATGTATGGCATGATGGGCTCAACACTCATGGGAGGTGAAGTTGGCCAATTTACATCAGAAAAATTCCTTATTCTCTGTATCGCGATAATTGGAGCGACATTGTTTGTGCAAATCGGAAGGACGATTCCCCAGAAGAATTAAATAATATTTATTTAATTGGTCTTTCAGTCCATTCGTAAGGTTTCCCTTCTAATATATTGGGGTAATGGCTTTCAAATACAGAATATTTAAACCAATCTATGGTAATCTGAACAAACTCCATCGGGCTTTCTTCAGTTAAGGATAAAAGCGGGGGAAAATAAATTGAATCTCTATTTTCTGTTGCATTTTTCGCATATTTATCCATCATGTCGGCTTTTTTAGTTTTATCCGCTATAATTTCCGCCGTCCCCTGCAGCTGAAGTTCTACCGCTTTTACCTCCTGCCCAATAACAAGTGCTACCTTTTTGTTTGTTTGAATATTTTGAAATTTTCGACTTGTATTGTATGTGCAGCAATCTATACGCAGGTCGTTGTCCCAACCATAGTAAATTATTGCAGCCTCGGGTATACCGTTGGGGGCCACAGTTGCAATTACGGCAAGCCTGTTTGCTTTTATGAAAGAAACTACATTTTCAGGAAGTGCTTGTTTATTCATAATCAATTATAGTGAGTATATAAAAGTGGTTATATAAAATGCAAATTCAGAATTAAATATATTGTCATAACAATTCATGTGATAAGAGTCACCGCGATTCTTTCAGAGTTTGTTATTATAAAGTGTAACTTTACGGTAACAATGTTAAAAATAATTAATACAATATATCTATGAAGGCACTTCAATATTATGGTAAAAATGATTTACGATTTGTTGATGTTCCCGAACCGCAGATTGCAGATGATGAAGTTCTAATGAAAGTTAAAAAAGTGGGTATCTGCGGCACCGATCTTCATATTTTCAACGGCGGGATGAATGTTCCTACTCCCCTTATCATGGGACATGAATTTGTCGGTGATATTGTAAAAGTAGGATCTAAAGTAGAACATATTAGTGTTGGTAACCGTGCAGTTGCAGAACATGTTATTGGCTGCGGAGACTGTGTATATTGCCTACAAGGTAAAAAAAATCTGTGCATTAAACCAACGGTAATCGGACTTCATAGAGCCGGAGCGCTTGCTGAATATATTTGCCTTCCAGCTAATCTTGTATATTGCCTGCCGGATGTAATTTCTTATGACGAAGGAGTATTGGTTGAACCTCTATCTATAGCTGTATACGCAGTACGAAAAGCCGGAATAAACGTCGGTGATTCTGTCGCGGTTGTGGGCCAGGGGCCAATTGGACTTTTTGTCGATTATGTTGCAAAAAACGCAGGCGCGATGGTATACGGATTTGATAAACATGACAATAGGCTTGGATATGCGAAAGCGAATGAATTCATCAATGAAGGGATAAATATCACTACCGAAAACTTTATGGAAACATTCAAAAAAAATCTTGCACCGGACGGAACGAATATAGTGTTTGAAGCGGTGGGTAGTGATTCATCAGCAGAATTAGCGCTCGAACTTGCTATGGCGAGCGGTCAGGTTGTAGTACTCGGCGTTTTTGAACACGATGTCACTCTCAATATGATGAATATTGTAAAGAAAGAACTGCATGTACATGGTTCATGGACCTGCATTTTTTCATTCGATCATACCATTTCATTGCTTCAGGCGCGACATATAAAAGCGGAAACTATTATCACCCACCGATATCCATTTGCTGATGCAATTAAAGCTTTTCAGGAGGCTTCAACTGATAGAGGAAGTAGAATAAAATCTATCATTGAGTTTGAATAGAGTTCTCATGTAAGATGGTGATATGAACTTGATACTGGGCTCCGCGTCTGTATATCGAAAACAGCGTTTGCGAGAGGCAGGATATTCATTCACGACGATGATAGCTGATATCGATGAAAAATCGATTCGTACGAATGACTTCAAAAAACTTCCTCTCCTGCTTGCCCATGCAAAAGCAGATGCCCTTCTTCCGAAAATTACTGTGCCTTCAATATTAATTACTACCGATATTATCGTTGTCTGCAATGGCGAACTTCGCGAAAAACCGGATTCAGTTGAGCAGGCATACCGTTTTCTCAAAAGTTATTCGTTATATCCTGCAGAAACATATGATGCAGTTGTAGTGACCAATACAAAGACACAGAAAAGAACCGAAGGTTTGGATATTGCGATGGTTCATTTCAAAGAAATTCCTGATGAAGTTATTCACGAACTCATTGAGAAAGAAGCCACCATGAGAGTTGCCGGCGGGTTTACGATTGATGATCCATTACTGAAAAAATACGTGGATTTTATTGAAGGCGAAGAAGACAGCGTTCTTGGCCTGCCTCTGAAACTAACTGAACAGTTAATTCAACAGGTTTCCTAATTTATCTAAATCTCACAATAACTGAAGCAACAGTTGCAATAGTATAAGTTAAGGCGAAATATAATGTAAGGGGAATTTCTGTAAATTTTTTTCTTGAAAGTAACAGCAGCACATCTGCAGTAATCATAGAAAGTACCGAATATATAAGACCTACAATCACGCGGTCAAATGCGGCGTAGGCGAAAATGGCAAACGCATATACAAGACTGTTTATGAAAAGAATGACCATGTCGTTTTTATTGAACTTCTTCGCCGGATTCATAAGCTCAAGAACTACAATAGAAAGATTCATTAAGTATGCTCCGATAAAATAAATGATATTCCCGGTGTAATAATCGTTGAAAAACATCGAGCCGCAGATTGTTGAAGTAAACTTTTTGACATCACAGAAATTGTTGAATAAGAAACTTGCAACCTCATGAAGCCCGTTTCCTGTGGCATAAAAGTAAACGCCAATTAAGAAAACGAGCGCCCATAACTGACCTTTTTTTGACTGTAATGCTTTAAAATTATGAGTAACTTCTTTTAGTAGAAATGCCGGGATAATAACAGTAAATAAGATGATAACTGTCATTTGGACTACTTCGTGAAGACGTAGATAACTATACGGCTGCAGAAGAATTTTTGTTGTGAATGAAAACCGTTCGATAGTTACCAGAAGAACATTCAGAGAAGTTAAGGTTAGAAGGACGTTTATCCTTTTCATACAATCCGATTATATCAGCATTTGATACAATATACTTCATGCATTTTCAAAGTCCTACACATGGAAAAGTTACTTTAGAACAGCTAAAAAAAATTGTATCTTCTTTTATGGCCGAAGATAAAAAAGCGCGGTATGAGATTATTGTTGGCTCTGATTCACAGAAAGTAAAAAATAATGTCTATGACTTTGTTTCAGCTCTGATTATTCATCGGGTTGGCTGGGGCGGAATTTATTTCTGGAAACGTGAAATGCAGGACAAAAAAATCAGTTTGAAAGAGCGGATTTACCAGGAGGCTGCGATGTCTTTGGAAACTTCTGAGAATTTTGTGAAATTTTTTAAACAGAATGGGATTTCAAAATATAATATTCAGATTCATGTTGATATTGGTAAAAATGGTGAAACTCGCGAAATGATAACCGAAGTTACGAACATGATCCGCAGTTCGGGGTATGATGTGAAAATAAAACCGCACTCCTTCGGCGCTTCTAAAGTAGCAGATAGATATACTTAAGACTTGAGACGTGCGCACACGCGACGTATTCGAGCAATTTGAAAGATATTACGCTTCCACTACCCAGACTTGGTATAATATCTTCAGCATATGTTTGACCTACTGACGATAATTACGTACCTGAAGAAACAATTCAGCAGACGCGATATCCTCTATATTATTGGCATCCTTGCCCTTTTCTTGGCTACACGCCTCATTAATCTCGACAAATTCCCCATATTTTCAGATGAAGGAATATATATTCACTGGGCAAAAACAGCCTGGCATGATGCCGCCTGGCGCTTTATTTCCCTTACCGATGGCAAGCAGCCGCTTCAGACATGGGGCACAATCCCCTTTCTAAAATTATTCCCCGACAATGCACTCCTTGGCGCAAGGCTATTTGCCGTTACAATGGGAATGTTCGGCCTCGTTGGTATGTTTATTTTGCTTTTCTATTTATTTGGAAAACGTGCCGCCTTAATTGGATCTTTGATATTTGTTCTGAATCCGTACTTTTTATTTTATGACCGATTGGCGCTTGTAGACTCTGGAGTAAATGCTTTTTTCATTTGGATACTATTATTTTCGGTAATTCTTGTACGAACTCTGCGGCTCGATGTTGCCATAATTATGGGGCTTATCGCTGGATTCGGACTTTTGGCGAAATCTTCGGTGCAAATCTTTCTCGGGCTTTCGGCTTTTGCGCCTATTCTTTTCACCGAAAAAAATAAAAAGCATTTGGCAAAAAATTTTGTTAATTATTATTTCCTCTATGCCATTGTCGCTGTTTTGGCAATACTGATATATAACGTCCAGCGGCTTTCACCATTTTTGCATTATGTAGCAGAAAAAAATACAACGTTCGTGATGACATTCGATGAATTTCTGCAGAATCCTTTTTCTGTATTTCAACGTAATATTGTTCTTGTTCCTCAGTATGTAAGCTGGGAAGCCGGATTTTTCTTTTCGCTGTTGGGAATTGCCGGACTCATTGTTATGTCCAGAAAAAATCTGAAACTGGCTATTTACCTATTCCTTTGGCTTTTTATTCCCTACATGATGATTTCATTCTTTTCGAAAGTGCTGTTTCCCCGCTACACAATTTTCTTCGGAAGCTTATTGGTTGTGCTTGCAACCTATCTGATTATTACGCAGAAAAAAATACAGATGATCTCGTTTATCGTTATTTTATATATCATCTCGATTGCGTTTGCAGATTATACAATTATTGCCGATTATAAAAACATTCCAATGCCTCCAATCGATCGTGGACAATATATTGAAGGCTGGCCGGCAGGCTGGGGCGCAAAAGAAATTGTGGAATACGCCCGCGAAAAATCTGCTGAAAAACCAGTGATTATTCTGGCTGAAGGAAACTTCGGCATGTCGGGTGATGTGTTGGATGTATTTTTGAAGAAAGATGACCGCATTTCAATCCGCGGATACTGGCCGCTTGGAGAAAAAGAACTTCTGGAAAATCAGAAGGATCTTGGTGGCAATTATGTGTTTATAGTTTTATCACATAAATTCGATTATCCGAAAGAATGGCCGATGCGGCTTATTAAACGATTTGAGAAGCCTAATAATCAGTCTGTAATGTATTTGTTCGAACTTACACAATAAATCTTTTCTGTCATGCCGAATTTGTTTCGGCATCCCATTTAGATAATTGGGATCCTGACCTTCGTCAAGATGACGGATACTAAAATATGCAAATAAATCCTATCTCAGAAAATGCTGCAAGCGATGAAATTAAAAATATTTATAGCGTGATAAAAGAATCGCTGGATGTAAACCGTGTGCCTCTATTCTTCACATATATGGCCGCCTTTCCCGATTATTTGACATACATAAGCGGACAACTAACAGATAACTTAAAAAATCCTTCGTTTACCTCATTGAGTAATCAGATCGGAAATGAAATGATCGAACTTATAAAAGAACATACCACAGCGGGCGAAGAGGTTCGCGAATGGATTGAAAAATATGGTGAAACCCCTTCGTTCTATTACTTTCTACAAGACACAGATAGAATCTTTAGAACGAATGTTAAACTAGCATTAATATTTGTCGCTATACGTGAAGCGGTAAAAGGGTGGGCGGTTGCCGCAAAGAAACTGCCTGGCCAAGCGAGCCAACCCAAAAAACAATCCGCCGATATTATTCGAAAGGAAGAATTTATTTTTGAAGATGTAGAAAAACCCGAGATTATAATGCCGCAAAATAGAACCAGACAAACCAACAAAAATGGCTTAACGGTACGATCAAATGGCCTGGCCAAAAGGCAGGAAAGCGCCATTGAACAAGACTTACTACCTCAATACTTGCAGCTTTGCAAAATAGATTTTTATCGGCAAATGAAAACATCTTCTTTCTGGGAACTCAGAATTGCCATAGAAAAATTTATTTTAAATGCTCTGCCAATCATGCCGAACATTGTATTCTCGCCTATAAACGTTGTCATTGATCTGACGAAAAAATATGACAATTTTCCGGATTTATTGTATTTATTATCAGAGCATTTTCCAACCTATGCCGTTCAACGTATGATGTTTAGTGGTTTCATGCACAATTAGATGTTATTAGAAATAAAGAGCGAAGATATGAATTTTTTTGCGACTTGGGAGGTGCGCAGCTAGTCTTTCGGCGAGCACGCCCATGGAGCTAAAAAAATTCATATCGAGCGACAGGAACATGAAAAAACATTTCACAATAAAAAATATATCCTTCATCATCACTCTCATAGCAGTAATCTTCTTTCTTGGGAAAAATCTTCTACCATCTGGCACAATGTTCCAATTTCACGACGAAACACAGGCGGCCCGGGTAAAAGAATTCACATTCAACGTACAAAATGGTATTTTGCCGCCCCGAATCGCTCCCCATTTCTCCTTTAACTTAGGCTATCCTGTTTTCAACTTCTATTCACCATTTGCATATTGGGTAACAAGCAGCATCAACATTCTTGGATTCGACATTGCCGACAGTTTAAAACTCTCCTTCCTTCTTGCAACTGTAATTGCTTTTATTGGAATGTATGCATTTTTAAAATTATACTTTCGATTTGCTCCAGCAGTACTGGGAGCAATTCTCTATGTCGCAACACCGTGGCTTGCCGCAGAAATTTTTGTTCGGGGCAATTTAGGCGAAGTCTGGTTTTGGGGATTATTTCCGCTCGCACTCTATGCAATATATGAAATGGATGAATACAAATCTCCCTTTATATTTAGCGTGACAGTATTCCTGCTTTCCTGCATTTTGACAGTCCATAACATTTTTTCACTCCTTTTTGTACCCATTGCGCTTGTGTATATATGGCTTATCAGCAACAAGAAAAAAAATTATATTGGCCTTTTACTCGCTTTATTACTATCATCATATTTTCTGATACCGGCCGTTCTCGAATCCTCGCTCACTCATGCACGTGAAGTTGCGACAATGACAAATTACACTGATCATTTCTTGTGTATTAAACAACTTTGGTCTGCACCATTTTGGGGATTTGGGGGATCGGCGCCAGGATGTGACAGCGATGGCATGGCATTTATGGTCGGTAAAACGCAGATAATCCTCGGATTTTTTGGCATACTACTATTCCTTGGATCTTTACTTTATAGTCTTCAAAAAAAATTAAAAGAGAAAAGTTTGAATAATATAAAAGTTTATTCCGCAGTGGCGCTACTAACACTTGTTTCACTATTTTTACTTACCGAACAGTCAAAAATCATCTGGGATATCTTAAAACCAATACTCGGCCTTTTTCAATTCCCGTGGAGATTTTTGTTTTTTGTAGTTTTCGGACTTTCATTTTTTGCTGCTTATGTAATGAACAAAATTAAACATATTGCCATACTTGCCGTGATAGTTTTGGTAAGTTTATTTGTTCTAGAAAGCACAAGCAAATATTTCTATAAAACTGGAATTTCTAAAGAAGAATATAATACACAATACCTGAGTGATGAATATATTCGACATTCTGTCGCTTATAAAATTCCTGAGTATCTGCCGCAAACAGCAAACTACAAAGTATGGAGAGATTTTGAGAATTCAAATCTTCAGACCGGACTATTCATAAAAAGCCTTGATGGCAAGGTTTCTGTTACCGAACAAAATGATGCTTATAATAAATTCGGCAGAAGCAATTCAGAAAAATTATTGTTGAATATACACTACTTTCCCACGTGGGAAATCCGCATCAATACCGAGCCGTACAAACCTACCAAGTTTGATTCACTGGGCAGGCCGTACATAACCACGCTTCCCGGCAGTAAAAGCATTGAGGTGGTTTATAAACAAACAATAATTGAAACAGTGGGGAATATTTTAACAATACTTACGACACTAATATTAATCGTATATATTGCATCATATTATCTAACACGAAGAAAAAAGTATAAATAAACGCGAAGAATTCGATATCGAGCGTTTGAAATTATATAATCAAATAACATGTCCATACACGACGAACATAAAGAGATAAAAAAACGAAGCCTCGTTAGCGTCATGAGCTTATTCTTTCAAAGTGGCTACTCTGCTATGCTCGGCCTTGCTGCCAACCTTATTCTTGGTATTCTCTTGTCGCCGGCAATATTCGGCATTTATGGAACAGTCCTGTCTATTATTTCGCTCCTAAACTATTTCTCCGATCTCGGCCTTGCCGCTTCACTTATTCAAAAAAAAGAAGTCAGCGAAGATGACATAAAAACCACGTTTACCTTGCAGCAGTTGCTTATAATCACTATTGTCATCATTGGTTTTCTCGCGACATCATTTGTGGGATCTTTTTACAAACTTCCTCAGGAGGGCATGTATTTATACTGGGCATTACTGATCTCATTTTTTATATCTTCTCTGAAAACTATACCCTCGATTTTGCTTGAACGGAAAATTCTCTTCAGAAAAATTGTGCTGGTACAGATAACAGAAAATACTGTTTTTTATTTATCTGTGATTGTATTTGCGCTCCTTGGATTGGGAATACGGAGTTTCACCATCGCGGTTGTGATTCGCTCTATTGTCGGCCTGGTAATGATATACAGCATTTCATTCTGGATGCCGCAGTTGGGAATTTCTAAAAAAAGCGTCCGCACACTGCTTTCTTTCGGGGTACCGTTTCAGGCAAGTTCATTTATGGCGCTTTTTAAAGATGATTTAATAAATCTCTATCTTGCAAAAGTGCTTGGGTTTCATGATTTCGGTTATATTATTTGGGCAAAAAAATGGGCCGAAGCGCCGATCCGCATTATTATGGACAGCGTGAGCCGAGTGTTATTCCCCGTGCTTGCCAGAATTCAGAATGATAAAGGAAAAATTGGAAATCTAATCGAAAAAATTTTGTACTATCAAACACTCATTCTTGCTCCGACATTGTTTGGCCTTGCTCTTGTCATTAATTCTTTCGTGATGATTATTCCCAAATATGGTAAATGGGCGCCGGCGCTTCCTGCTTTCTATATTTTTGTTCTTGCCGCATTCCTTTCTACCTATTCGACTCCATTTATTAATTTATTCAATGCCTTAGGAAAAGTAAAAATATCATTTACTTTTATGCTTATCTGGACGGTGACAACATGGATTTGTACGCCGATTTTTACAAAGATGTTTGGACTCTTGGGATTCCCGATGACTCAACTTATTCTGGCACTGACATCAATCCTTGTGGCTTTTAAAGCACGACAGATAGTTCCTTTTAGCATTTTCCGTCCTCTGTATCCACTGATGATTTCAACCGGCATAATGGGTGTTCTGGTTGGTTTGATTATCAACATTTCCGGCGGCAGTATTGTGGGAATAGTTGTCTCGATCGTTGCTGGCATTCTGCTGTATGGAGGATCCCTACTTCTTATTTTTAAGATTAATGTTGTAAAAGAAGTTTTCAAACTGTTTCATTAGTATAATCAAATTCATATGGCAAAAATCTCAGCAATTATAGTATCAAACGGAAAACCACCACATATTTTTGAATCAATACAATCGTTTCAAAACTTTGCGGACGAGATACTGGTTGCCGATATCGGAATCGATAAAGAAGTAGCCCAAAAACTTGCAGAAAATAAACTGGTAAAAATTTTGAAGATTGATAAAGAAGTGCCATATGTCGAACTTATTCGTGAAGAATTAAAACAGAAAACAGATTCAGAATATATTTTATTTTTAGATCCCGATGAAATACTTCCGGAATCATTAATCCAGACCTTAAAAGAAAATGTAGGCAAGGCCGATTACTTCTCCATTCCCCGGAAAAATATTATTTTTGGAAAATGGATAGAACATTCACGCTGGTGGCCGGATTACCAAGTTCGGTTTTTCAAAAAAGATAAAGTTGTCTGGCCTACCCATATTCACGCCCAGCCCGAAGTGCACGGACAAGAGATGAGACTAGAGCCTAAAGAAGAACTGGCCATTATTCATCATAACTATGAATCGATTGATGAATTTATGCAGAAGCTCGTGAGATATACCAAAGCCGAAGCAAAAGAAAGAATTGGGCAGGGAAAAGATTATAACGCCGCCGAGGCGATGAAGAATGCCCTCTCTGAATTTATTGGAAGATATTTTGCGGCTGAAGGCTACAAAGACGGCATGCATGGTTTTGTACTTTCAATTATGCAGATGTTTTATTACTTCCTTATTTATTTTTATTATTGGGAAGAAAAAAAGAATGTTGATGTAAAGCCCGAAGAAATTAGTGCAAATATGCGACAGTTTTTTTTAAAGGGTTTATTTGAGTCTAATTTCTGGATGATGCAAAAAAAACTGAACGGTCATCTTTCAAATCTGAAACTCAAAATTCAAAATACATTTCTGAAAAATTAACGTCATCCTGAGCGATTAGCGAAGGATCCCATTAATGTAGACCTCAGGTTGTAGCACTCGTGCCATTACAACCTTTGGTTTATTGGTAACGGGATTGCTTCGTCAAGCACTCTCCTCGTAATGACAAAAAAAATATCTTATAATAGAACGCGTATGGTTGAGTACTTCAAAAAAAATAAACTCCTCTTTGCCCTTGCGCTTTTATTTTTGATTATTCGACTGCCATTGCTTGGCCAGATGTATCTTCTGCATGACGAACGCGATATAGTAATGTCCGGATACTCAATTGCTAAAACAGCAAGAGATCTATACGGCAACTTCATGCCCATAAACTTCACCGGCATAAACCCCGACAACCCATTATTTGCCATTTACTTCTCCGCCCTTGGATGGCTTTTCATGCCATGGCGGAGTGCTTTTACCGCACGGTTACCATTTGTTCTCGTTTCAACTTCGCTGATATTTCTGGTCTATGAAATAGTTTTTGAGATTACTAAAAATAAAAGACTCGCTCTGCTTACCTCTATAATTTTCTGTTTCAGTCCGTGGGTTTTTCATCTTACCCGGCTGGCAATGGATGTTACTGTTGCTATTGTATATTTACTGGGAGGGATACTTCTCTATCTGCGAAAAAAAAGACTGCCAGCGTATTTATTATTTTTCCTGACATTCTACACATATCAAGGATTCAGGGTGCTCATTCCGTTTTTACTCATTTATCTGGAATCATTTCATTATTTCAATAAGAAAGATACTCAGTCGTTTGTTAAAAATAACATTATAAATGGTATTTTTTTCTTCTTTCTTATTTCTTCTATCCTACTTATCGATGCGAAAGTGACGGCAAACCGTTTTAACCAGCTTGTCTTTTCACAGAATGAAGGAATCGCGCAGGATATTAACTTTAAACGAAGCACCACTATAGCCCCCGAGGTAATCAGCCGCGCCTTTTACAATAAAGCGACCGGGAGTATGGATTATATTGTTTCGACATTTATTAAAGGCCAGGACTTTTCATACTTATTTAAAAATGGCGACTACAGTGCAATTAATGGCAACGCAGCTGCCGGACAATTTTTCCTAATTTTTTTTGTGATTTATTATCTGGGACTTTTTGTTCTTGGCAGACAGTTTGATAAAAAGAATTGGTACCTTGCCGGATTTGCATTACTTGGGCTTTTACCTGCATTAGCCCGTGCAGGCAGTGTTACCTTTTCTATACGATCGATGCTTTCTGCCTTGGGTTTTGCCTACATTCTGGCTCTCGGATTTGAGTACGGCAAAAAACTTTTACAAGGATTCTCTCCTATTTTCAAAAATTTATTGATGGCTATGTTTTGGACAGTACTGGGAATTAATCTTTTATATTTTGGATATGATTACTATTTACGAAGACCGATAAGTGTCGGCGAACAGTTCAATGCTAACGAAAAAAATCTTGTCGATTATATGCAGCAATATAATAAGCCACTGACTATATACCACAAATATCCGTACGAGCCGTATATGAGCTATGTATTTTTAAATAACTCGATTAACTTTAGTGAAGTTCAAAAAACGCTTGCCAATAAATCAAAATTCGCTTTAAATGGTTATTCTTTTGCGACATGCATACCATATAAAGACTTACTGACAGTGAATCATGCTGTTATTTATGAAGGTTGTTTAAAGGAAGAAGAACATCGCACTTTTGCGATCAAAAGAAAAGTATTAAAGACGATTCCGTATCAGGATTACACCAAAAAAATTGTCTACTTCTTTGTTGAATAAATGGCGGCAGCTTCGTTACGAAAGATTTCTTTTATGGATGCAGATTTTTTAATGCATGTTTGAAACTGCTTTTCTTTTTCATTTAATGGTTGATAAATGTACTGCACCGATTTCAAGACTTCACAGTCCGATTGATTAACAGCTTGGTATCGATCTTTATATGGAATACCGAGAAGCTCCAGCTGGACTTTATCATTGGCATATGTTGGCCTTCCCGAAAACGCAGTCACATATGAAGTGTCATCATAGTTTGAGAAACTAAATGGCGCAGAGGTTTTTTCTTTATCTTTGGCATCAAAAGGAGGAGCAAGCACAACACCTTCTGGCTGCCTGCGCAGGAACTCGAGCGCTTCTTTTTCTGCCTGTGGCAAATAAGCCGAGGAAGGAAAAGAAGCGAAACCTTTTATAATATCGAACGATGTGGGAATGGTGAGAGAGATGACTGCCGCTGTAATGATAATTCCCAGCATGTTGTTTTTCTTCCAAATTAAATAAATTGCTTCTGCAGCAAAAATATTCGCCAAAAAAAAGGCATAATATAAAAATTGAATTGTATTCCACCAGATACCTTTCTGCACGAAAAATGTGGCCATGCAAATTGCTAATAGGGTTGTGAGCAGTAAGTAGATATCAAATTTATTGATTGTTCTTTTTGCTATCTTCATGCCAATTGATAGTAAGCCGATGATTCGAGTTCCGAAATTGAAGAATAAAAACAACAAAAGACTGGTTAATTCTATGCGAATTAATTTTGGACTGAATCGGTTGGCATTCTGCAGAAAATAGCGCGCATTCACCATATCTTTCATATAAAACTGCTCCGGTTCTTCTATAATAGAATGGACTGTTGCAAAGGGTGAAAATGCAAATGTGGATCCGCTCTGCAATGATTGCTGTGGATTATAAAAGACAATAACAGCTGCCAACGAAATACCTGCAAGAATGAAAAATGAGACAATGAAGTTCTTCAATTTTTTATCCTTCATTAACGTGCTGACAATATACAGCGAAATGATAAAAATACTGATAACTCCTGCATAAAACTTTAGAGCAATATTGATACCGGTTAAAACTGATAACAAAAAAATATTTTTGCTTTCCGATTTAATGAGATTGAGAATATACAACAGCACCGCTAAAGAAAACGCAAACTGCAGATTGGTAAGAGTAAGCCCCGCCTGCATAGCCAAAAGACCCGACGAATCCCAGATTGTTTTATGATGATACAAAGTTAAAAGATATGAAAACGAACCGGCAAAGAATACAAAAAATAAGAATATTCCTACAAATAGTGCGGACTTATGCAATTTTCTTGCAAACGCGACTGCTGAAAAAATGATGACAAAAAACCACAGAAGCGGAAACAATTTAAAATACGAAAAAAGCGGCGATATACCAACCTTGGAAAGAATAAACATGATAAGATCAAGTAGATAGTTGTAGCCGGAAAGAACACTGCCGGCGAATGTAGGCGCGACAAAAGGAATTTTACTGAACGATGTAGAAATTATTGCCAAATGCCAGATCGCATCGTGCGAGTGAGCTCCCCAGAAGAAAATGCCGCATTTATTTTGGAAACAATATGTGCTTCCGCTGGGCAAAATGATAAGCATATGGGCAATAAAGGCAGGAATAATCACCAGAAGTAGCCATTTGTTTTTTTTGATATAATCAAATGTAGTTCGCATATTATTGTATTCCTCTTTTTTTATATGCCTCTCGCAATAATTACAGTTATCTACCAGAATTATACCGTACTTGCGGATTTTCTCCAAAGTCTGGAAAAACAGACCGATAAAAACTTTCATCTCTACATTGCTGATCTTTCAAAAGATAAACAAAAAATTGATACTAAAAACATTCAGTCTACTATAATCGACGAAAAAAATCTGGGCTATGCACACGGAGTAAATACAGGAATTGAAGCCGCTGAAAAAGACGAATTATCGCAGTTTGCTATTGTAAATTCCGACATTTATTTTGCTGAAAATTTTGTCGCCAAAACAATTGAGTCCATTACTGCTCATCCGGAATCAGTTATCGGCGGAAAAATATATTACGCTCCAGGATTTGAATATCACAAAGAACGCTATAACTTAGACCAACTTGGCACTGTTTTCTGGTATGCCGGTGGAGCTATTGACTGGAACCATGTTACGGTTCATCACCGAGGCGTCGATGAGCTGGATACAAAACAGTACGATAATTTTGAAGAGACGGATTTTGAAACCGGCTGTCTTATGTGCTATGACAAAGCAGTTTTGCAGAAAGTTGGACCGTGGGATATAAGTTACTTTATGTATTTTGAAGATGCTGATTTTAGTGTCCGGGCAAAAAAGAAAGGAATAAAGTTATTTTATGATCCTTCAATCGTAATATGGCATAAAAACGCCCAATCAACCGACGGCGCCGGCTCCGCTTTTCAGCAAAAATACCAAAAACAAAACCGCCTTCGCTTCGCCCTCAAATATGCTCCATTTAGAATAAAACTGCATGTGTGTAAACAGTATTTTATGAAATAAGAGAGAGTAATCAAAATTTGTGAGTGAGTTGCTGTCTGACGAGTCCTCGACGCGTGTGGTCGGGACGAGGAGTTAACTCGCGAACAAATTTTCGACTACGAACGACAAATAAAATACAAATAAGAACAACAACACTGATAACAGACAAAATATTTCCTAACATTCTAATTTTTGTATCCTCAAACCTCAGCTTCACCTCATGCTCCCCTTTGGGAACCCGATATGTAATTACTCCCCGATACGCAGGATCCTGAAACTGAATTTCAGTCTCTTTACCATCGACATACACCTTCCATCCGGGAAAATAAAACGTATAATCAACCATATTTACATCAGACTCTGCATTAACTGTATACTCCCGCGACGAATTTAGCACCAAACTTTTTGATATAGTCCCTTTCCCTTCAATGACTTCTGCCTTAACTTTTTTCTCCGGATAATCCTTTATTTCACTCGTCCAAATAGTATTCAAAATTGTCCCATGAAGATTTTCTGTAGTATTGTAATACCAAGACTGCGGTAAAACAAAATAATTCTTCCCATAAATCTGAGGAAATCTAAGCACAATAATCGCGAAAATAAACAGAAAAAGAACAGCATTCTTAATCTGTTTGTTTATGGAATCTGTTAAGTAAGCAAAAGCAATAGGTGGCAGGAAAATAAAAGTAGAAAGCATCCGCCATGGCCGCTGCAAACTGTCGAGAACGCCGATGTGCTTATACAAGAAATCAGAAATCGGAAGTGTCAAGATAATTGACAAAATAGAAGCTATGCAAATGGTGAAGACAATCGGCCGGTCAAATTTTCTTTTTTTAACAATTAGGAATAATGAGATTGCGAGAAATGCAATAATAAGCAGTGTTTCAAGCAAACCAGTCTGCAAAAAATGACCGCGGACATAGGTATCTTCACGATAATAGTAATACCAGCTTGGATTAAAATAATTCTCCCAGCTCAGATAATAGTTAGGGATAAGATGGCTTTTTGCCAATCCATAATAGAAATATTTAATCTCGACTAAAAGCGGCAGCATATAATAGGCAGTCAATCCAAATCCTATGATATAAGAAAGAGCAAGATACATGATCATTTGCAGCCAGTTTTTTTGCTTTTTCACAAGAAAAAGGGTATATGGAACAAATATTAATGAATAGACCACCAGCATAAATGGATGCGATAAAATTGTACCTGCGATTCCAACCGTGATGATGACTAAGCCGTATAACTTCTTTTTTTCAAGAAGATAAAATGTGCCGATTAAAATAAGCGGTAAAAAGACAGCTGAAAAAAATTCCGGAACTGCACCCCGAATATAAATGTTGATAATACGATACGGCGCAAAATTAAATAAAAATGTCGCTGCGATAGAACTTTCAGGCGTAAAATATAGCCGAAGAAAATAATAGAAAAAGACACACGATAAAAATGCTCCCAAAAAGACGACAAGATTATATGCCACAACAATATCATGAGTAAAAAATGTAAAAAAAGCTCCAATGTATGAAGTCGCCTGCTGAGCGATGATTGGGATAGGCATACCATACCGTGCAAATCCATTCCCCCACCTGGCCGGAAAATCTCCTTGGGAAACTGCCCGATAAAACTGTGCAATGTTTGAGACATGAGTAGGTTGGTCAAACGATGCAGGTGTGCCGCGATTGATAAAAAGATCTGAAGCAAAGACGAATGATATAATGAGGATGAGAAAAATATTTACAACGTCCCATTTATTTTTGAACATAGAACATTCCAATTATATCAGTATGAAACAATATTCTTTCTATATTGCCGTACTAATTATAACAATAGTTGGCTTTCTGCTTTTTGTCCCCAAAGTGGCAACCCGCATTTTTCCGTTTGCTAGAAACAGACTTTTAAAGGATTTTTTGGATGACTCAAAGAATAAAAAAACCATCGATGCTCGAAAATTCTGGATTCTGAGAGAATACTACAGCCCTGGCTCTTTTGTATTTAACGAAAAAGGTCTTACCGATACTGAAACCAGTACTACCCTTAAACAATTTGGCCTTACATTCAACAAACGGCAGTATGTATATCCATTTTTAATTTTTAGTTCAGAAAAATTCCAGAGTATTGAAACTTTAGTCAAGACAGCCAACTTAAATAGTATTATTCAGGATTCCGCTGCTAAAAATCTGAAAAATTGTATAATTGATCAGAAAACAGCTAAAATTTGTTATAGAAATGAGCACGAGCTCGAGGTCCGTTTTATCAAACCGATGAAAGAAATGCGGCAGACAAATGGCTTTTTTGATTATAAGCGACAAGATCTTGCCGAGTTAACTAAAGGAAAATACTGGCTTGTTATTTCAAAAATATCTTTGTAGTTATCTATGAAATCCAAATACTGGCTATTATTAATGTTTCTTCTTGCTCTTGTTCTGCGTTTATATAAACTTGGCAGTCTTCCGTTTAATTTTCACGAAGATGAAGTACTAACTGGATATGTTGGCCGCTTTATTCTGTTGAACGGAAAGGATCTATACAATAATCCCTGGCCCCTTTTATACTTCAATAAATTCGGCGACTATTATATTATCCTGCCGATGTACATAAAAGGATTCTTTACTTTTATTTTTGGTGTAAACGAATTTGCCGTGCGGTTTCCAACTGCGGTACTTGGTGCACTAGCTATCTTTCCTGTTTATTTTCTTGCCGAATGGATCTTCAAAAAAAGAGTTATTGGCTTATTATCTGCATTTTTACTCGCCATTACTCCCTGGCATATTGTTATGTCGCGTGCAAATGCAGAAGGCGTGCTGGGATCGACAATACTTCTTACAGGAATCGTACTGATTCTAAAGTGGATAGATACACGCCATATTAAATATATTATTCTTTCTTCTCTATTATTTCTTCTCTGTTACTTTATTTATCATCCGTTCCGGATTATCATTCCAATTGCTCTATTCCCAATTCCATTCGTGTTTATTCGTGATAAGAAAAACAGATCATCATTCGCGATTTCTGCGCTAGTGACTGCCGCCTTTTTTGCGCTTACGTTGTATATAAGCACCACCGTTTGGGGAAACAGCCGGTTTCAACAGACTTCTATATTAAGTCCACTTTCGGGAGTAAGTATTAAAATTCAGGAGCTTATTTATGCAGAAGGTAACAACAATATTCTGGCGGCGAAAATATTTCACAACAAATTAATTGGTTACGGTCGGGAATTTATAAACCAATATTTTTCTTACTTCTCATTCAATTATTTATTTTTGCAAGGCGGACGATCGCTAGCATATAAAGTGCCGGAACAAGGATTATTTTATTTTTCATTTGCCGGTTTAGCGCTGCTTGCCATAATTTACTTGTCCAGAAGAATCAATAAAGATACTCAGACAATTCGACTAGTATATGTAATCTATCTTTTACTTATTTCTGCATTACCTTCAGCTCTTACGGTACTTGATGCGCCCAATGTTCACCGTTCTGTAATCATGAGTTTATTTTTTGTAATATTTTTCGCCTATGGATTATATACAGCATGGCATATTCGCTACAAAAATTTTAGACTCGCCCATCTTTTTATTATTTTAATATGCGCAGAATTCATCTACTTTTGGCATCAGTATAACCATGCAGATTATTTCAATGCGATTTATCGGAACGATGCGCAGAAACAACTAGTTACTTATGTAAAAAATAATATTGATCCCGCTACAGCCGTTATTATGCCTA
Source organism: uncultured Gammaproteobacteria bacterium (assembly GCA_964490875.1). GTDB lineage: Bacteria > Patescibacteriota > Microgenomatia > UBA1406 > GWC2-37-13 > CAYYYG01. Next base: position 392,732 of record CAZBEF010000001.1, on the reverse strand, counting down.
TTCAAAATACCATGCCGCTATATTATTTGTTTTATACAAACGACTTCGACCCTTCGTACGCCACTCGCTTCAAACTCGATGCACGCATCGACAAAATACACAACGTAACCTTTTTTGAAGACGAATGTCCATCTAAAAAACTACTGAAGACAAAGCTTGATCCGAACACAATAATTGTAGACTCTCACAACTGCGAACCCGACCTCACCAAATACGAACTCATCACCATAATTACCGGCAAACACCCACTTCTTGCTTTTAAAATTCTAAAGCTCTTACCAATTAAGAAATAATTATTTTAGTAGTTTATCCTAACTTCTCGATATACAAGTGAGCGAAGATACAATTTTTTTCACAATCGCCTGGGCCCCATTTGCTGGGTGAGGCGGTGAAAAAAATTCGTATCGAGCGAACAGAATGGAAGTGTCTAACTATACTTTTTTATGTTTCTTTTTCCTGAAAAAGTATAAATATCCAATATAAAAAATATTTAAAAATACAGCGAAAATAATAATCCAATGCTTCTGATTCACATACTCCATCTTATCCCATCCTCCAAACCGAATATACGGATAATAACTTAACAAAAGTCCGGCGAAAAAAATATTCCCCTTCTCAATCCAATCATCGAAAAACGGCAGCAGAGCTAGCAAAGTTAGAAAATACCACGGTTGGACTTCTGAAAAAAATGAAAGATAACCGAGCAGTCCAACCGTTGCAAAAAAAACTCCATATTGAATTTGAACATTCTTTTTTGTGATAAACAAAAAGGGGAGCGTTATATACTTAATCCCTCCCGATAACAACAGCAGAATACGAGCCATGAAAGTCTTATTTTTAATCAGATAATAAAAACCGGCGATAGCCAGACAAACACCGATCAGATCGTTGTGCATATTCAACAACCCTTCAATTATTACAAGTGGATGAGTTGCAAACATAACCGCCCACTTTTTATTCAACCAATTCAAATAATAAACGGAAACGATATATGTACCAACAAATAAAACTTTAAATAAAGAATACGCAAGAATAAATTTCCCGAGACTCAAAAAGGAAGGCAGTAACGTAATGATTAAAAAGACAGGACCATATGGATATGTACGATGAGTCCAGTGCATAAACCGAAGCCATGAATCGTTGGGAAAATCAAGCGCTTTATGCAGATACGGATTTTCATGATAATAAGTAAGAATTTTCGCATCAAATAAATAATTAAAAAAATCATGCGACAATAACGGATATGATAAAAACATGAATGTTGAAATTACACCAGTAAAAATTCGAAGATTTAACTTCTTGTAGTTTTTAATAAACCAGTAATGAAAAGCGAACAAAAGAATGATGATGACTATATACAGCACAGAGGTTACATCCCGTCTGTAGTATCCCCAATCAACCATGTAATTTCTGAAATTAGTCCATAATGAATTATTGAAGAGTGTAATGTTGGGATCAACTAAAGCATAAGAAAAAATCGACAAAAGAATTAAAACGACAGAATAAATGAAAATCATGTAATTTTATCTAGTCAAAATCGTAAAAGAGTTGTTTTTCTCCAATATTGTATACGGAATCTTAGCGACATTCAGATTATCTACTGCCCAACTTCTTGTAATAACGACAAAATCCTGCTCATCAGAACTGAATAGATTCACTAAAGTATCCTTGGTCTTTGATTCTCCAAATAATTCTAAACTATACAAAGGATAAATTTTACGATTTGAATAATAAACAGAGATGGGGAAGAAATCATCATCCAAATAGGTCTTCTTATTATATTTACTCACATTTTTTGAAATTGCGACATCGTCGGGTGTGTATTTATTTACCGGTATAACCTCGGTGTAAAATGTTTTTATCTGCAATGCGGCAAGCACCACAAATATTCCAACATACAACCACGGACCAACTTTCTTAAATGAAGAAAATAATCTAAAAGTAGCAGCAGCGATAATAAATGCAATTGGCAGATAGACTGGGATTAAATGCCACAACTCTGTTTTTTCACTCGTTAAAAATGGATACAGTACAACAAAATTCCACATAAGTAAAAATATATAAACGTATGTTTCATTCGATAATTTTCTTTTTATAAAATCTTTAATTATGAATATTAAAAGACCGATGATGGATATGAGCCACAAGTAATACCATTTGCGTATTCCCATATGAATATAAAATAAAGGTTGGGAAGCATTTATATGAAAGTATGAAACAAAAGATTTATCACGTGCGCCGATGGTGAAAAAATGATGTTGGATAAAATCAGGATAGGTTTGATACTGCACTACGTACCATGGCAAAAGTATTAAAAAAAAGATTCCAATTCCAACAAGAAGAAACCATATGTTCTTTCGAATATGAATTAATTGTCTAATTATTAAATAGAGAATTAACGGCAATGCCGAAGCGCCGACTAATGTTTTTGTGAGAAGCAGACAGGCAAATGCCGCCATGGCTGCCGGAAACCATTTGAAATTTTTTCTTGATAAGACAAAAAAATAAATAGTTGCAATGTAGAAAAATATAAACTGGCCGTCCAAATTTCCGGAACGGACGCGGATAACATACCAAACGCACGTTCCCATGATAAGCGCTGCGACAAATCCAATTTCTTTCTTACCAAACAGCTTTACAGCAGTAAGATAGATCAGAACACTAGTTAAAACTCCAACGACAGCTGTTGGCAAGCGAGTAGTAAATTCACTGATTCCGAATAGTTTATAAGCAACAGCCATCATCCAGAATCCCATGGGAGGATGATCATAGTAGGGGATGCCGTTCCATGTCATGCGTAGGTAGTCGCCGGACTGTACCATTGCTCTAGTTATTGAAGCATACCAGGCTTCATCCCAGCTTGTCAGTGTGTTATAATCTAATCTGAAAAAGAAGAGAAACGTAAATAAAACTAGTAGAATATATATCAAGAAGTTTTTTTTTATATGCGAAAATATAGTATTCATAGTATTGCCCAGTGGCTTATTGTCGCTGTAGTCTTTGCTCTTTTCTGCTATTTTAGATTAAAACCCATATATTTTCAAACGGTCCCGTATACCTACGATCAGGGGAGAGACTTTCTCAAGGCCGAGGAAATGGTTCGGTATTTTAATCCTACCTTCATTGGTCCGACAACAGGTATCCAAGGGCTTCACCATGGCGCCTGGTGGTATTATTTTCTCAGTATAGTATTTTTTATTTTTAACGGCTGGCCACAGGGATTTTACTACGGTATCCTCTTTTTTACCTTGCTGACAACCTTTTTATTCTTTTTATTTTTGAAGAAAAATTTTCATTTCCTCACTGCTCTATTATTTTTACTTGTTGTGACAGTATCACCCTACTTTATACGCATTTCATTTTTCCCGGGAAATAATATTCTTACACCGGGAGCCGTTTTGTTGTTTATATACTCGGTCTATAAATTCTTCCAAAATCAAAAATTGAAGTTTATATTCCTCCTCGCCCTTTCACTAGGACTCATTTTTGAAACCGAAGTTTCTTTCGGATTTTTTATTATTCCGCCATTTATACTCATTGCATTGTTTTTTAAAGAGTTCCGAAACTTGCTTAAAAATAAATGGTTTTATCTGATTTTTATAATAGGGATTGCAATTCCATTTCTTCCCCGCCTTTTATTCAATCTTAAAAATCATTTTATAGAGATAACCGACTCGATTCATTTTTTGAAAACTACCCCGCCCACCAATCCACAATCGCTTGCTGGAGCGGCGAAGGGGAGAGTAGACCTTTTTGTGAAATATTTTCAGGATGTCATATATGACCATAATGGATTTGTAGCAATAGGCGTTATTGTTTCTACTCTATTTGGAATCATCGCTGCCTATAAACGACTTAAGCAGCCGTTGAAAAGTTCGATACTATTTTTTCCTTTGATTATTATCGGAACACTCGCCTTTTCATTATTGAATAAAAACAACTTTTTCTGGGATAATTATTTAGAAGGAATTCACTACATATATGTCTTTTTGATTCTGCTTGGATTTGAAGCATTGTTAACTTTAAAAAGACAATCATGGATTGCGTATCTTATTGTCGCTGCTTTTGCTCTGTTTTCGATCATTCAACTAACGAAGGTAGATAGCAAGCCAACCGCAATTGGTCTGAGAGCCGATGTGATGACAATAGATTACTTGTATAAACAGACAAATAATATGGATTTTTGCTTAAGAATTTATACCCCGCCGATTGTTCCGTATACATACATCTATCTTATTAGCTATTACTCTAAGGTGAAAAAGTACAAAGAACCAACCCAAGACTTTAAGAATAATATGTGCTGGTATATCATTGATAAAGAGTCATACCAGCAGCGAGTGATTGATTGGAGAAAGGCGCAAATACCCCAGAACGCAAAAAGAATACAATTACATACCATGGAAAATGGGGTAGAAGTAGAACTATGGAAAATTCAATAACGGTAGTCATCCACACACACAATACAGAAAAAGATATTGAAGAATGTATAACCTCGGCAAAATTGCTTACAGACGCGGTGAATGTAATCGATATGGAAAGTTCAGATAAAACCGTCGAAATTGCAAAACAGCACGGAGCTTCCATATTTAACGTTCCCATGGCTCATTATGTAGAACCCGTTCGCGAATTTGGAATACGGACAGCAAAAACAGATTGGGTTTTTATTCTCGATGCCGACGAACGGATAACCCCCGAACTTGCTAATGAAATCCAAGGCGTCATTGCGAGGACAGACACGACAGGACGAAGCAATCCCATTACCGACAGTAATTCTCGGATGACCACCTATTTCAAAGTCCCCCGCAAAAACATTTTCGGCCGAAAAAAATGGCTTCAGCATGGCAACTGGTGGCCCGACTTTCAGACCAGATTGATCAAACTTTCTGCATTTAAATCCTGGCCGAAAAAAATTCACGCCACTCCAGAAATAGACGGGGAAGTAGGCTTGTTAAAAAATCCCATTCTCCACTATTTCCATGGCGATATTGAAACAATGGTTGAAAAAACTACCCTTTTTGAAGATATTGAATCCGGACTTTTGTATGAAGCAAACCGGCCTGTTTCGACGCCCACATTTTTCCGAAAATTTGCCGGCGAATTGTTTAGAAGGCTTATCAAGTACCGCGGGTTTATGGATGGGGAAGTTGGTATAATTGAAAACGTTTACCAGGCATTCTCAAAAACCATCACTTATTTATTTTTGTATGAAAAGAAAAAAAGCCGCCCTCTATGACCCGTACCTAGATGTTTTAGGAGGAGGCGAACGCTACATTCTCTCAATCTTGCATGAGCTTGAAGAAATTGGATACGAACCGCATATTTTCTGGGACTCCAATCTGAGTGAAGATATTAAAAAACTACTAAACATTCAGTTCAAATCCCTAAACTTTCGACCCAATCTCTTTCAGAAAAAACAAGGCTTCTTTAAAAAACTTTCAGAATTAAAAACATTCGATATATTTTTATATGTCACAGACGGAAGCTATTTTTATTCAACAGCCGGAAAAACATATATTTACTGCATGGTTCCCCAGAAAATTCTTTATCCCGCTAGTATCGCCCACAAGATAAAAACAGCGAATTCGAAGTTTATCACACACTCATATTTTGTTCAGGAATGGTTGAAAAAGTGGGGAATAGAGTCCAAAGTATTATACCCATTTCTTGATTCGGCATTTATAGATATCCCGATTGATTCACTCAAAAAAGAAAAAATTATTATTTCGGTTGGCAGATTCTTTAAGCATCTTCACGCAAAACGGCATGATGTAACAATACAGATGTTTAAGAAACTAAAGACTAAATCTCCTGCGTTTGCAGATTATAAACTTGTGATAGCCGGCGGTTTAAAAAAAGAAGATACAGACTATTTTGAAGAACTTCAAAGTATGGCGAATGATGATGATTCGATATCATTAATTCCGAATATAAGCCACATTGATCTTATTGATCTGTATAAAAAAGCCACCATATACTGGCATATGGCTGGATATGGAATTGATGAAACTAAACATCCTGATCAGGTGGAACACTTAGGCATAACGCCGCTTGAGGCAATGTCCGCGGGCTGCATTACATTCTGTTACAATGCAGGTGGTTCTAAAGAACTGATAGAAGATGGTTTAAATGGATATTTATTCAAGTCCGAAGAAGAACTATTTGATAAATCGATTGCGATTGTTGGAGATGAAACTAAGCAACAGACAATACGAAAACAAGCCAAGACTTTTGTGACAACTCATTTTAAAGAAGAAATTTTTAAACAACAGATTAAAAAGATAATTCTCTAGTATTCCCTATGTTAAGCGTTATTATTCCCGTCTATAAAAATAAAGAACAATTTTTAAAAAACTTGCGTAATAACATGGAATTTTTTGCCGGCTGTGAAGTGATTGCTGTGAATGATGATCCAACAGAAAGTTTGCGTGCGGATTTACAAACAATTCCTGGAGTAGTGCTTATAGAAAATGAAAAAAACATGGGTTTCGGACAAACCGTAAATAATGGTGTAAAAGCTTCTAAAAACGACTATGTTTTCCTCTTAAATACTGATGTTATATTAAACGACGCTAGATTTTTAACAACGCTCGAACAGTTTAAAACCAATCCAAACTTATTTGCAATTTCATTCGCACAAACAGAAAAAGACGGTGCAATTGTCGGCAAAAACCGAATTTACTGGGCTGACGGATTCTTCCATCACTCAAAATCTCCAGATATATTGCCGGGAAAAAATGGGTGGGCAGAAGGAGGCACATGTATTATCGACAAAAAAAAATTTCTCCAGCTTGACGGATTTGACCTACTCTACTCGCCTTTTTACTGGGAAGATACAGACCTCTCCTACCGCGCCTGGAAGGCTGGTTATGAAATAGTATTCGATCCATCGGTGCAGATGATTCATCATCATGAATCTACTATCGGAAAATACTTTTCTAAAAATGTTATACACACTATAGCCTTGCGAAATCAACTCATCTTTATACGAAAAAACATAACTGATAAATCTCTATTAGCAGAACATCGGAATGCCATATTTAAAATGATTGTTGCTGCAGCTCTAAAAGGCGAATTCTGGAAACTGGAAGCCCATTTACAAGCTATGTCCAAAAATGCAGAAATCAAAAAACGTCAGGAAATACAAAATAAATTAAATAAGAAAACTGATAAAGAACTTTTGGATTTATTTAAAACTTAATGAGAGTTAATTTACCAGAAAGCGGAACAGGTGGCAGGAGAAGTTATTTTGTCAGCGCGGAGGACCTGTGCGTTAGAAGACTAAAGAAACAGAACCAATCGTTACCATTTTGTAGAACCAACGTTGGGAGAACATGAGCCGTAGTCCGAGCACTGACAAAAAACTTCGACTGGCAGAATCTGGAGATAGCGATTGGAGTAAAAAATGATAAATTTATGGATCCCCATCCGCGTCCCGACTACGTCGCGGACGGGATGAGGATGACAAATAAAACCATGAAAAAAAATATTACCATAACAATACTTGTAGCAATCACGGGACTATCTCTATTCTTAAATAACTACAAAAGAGATATGGTGCCTCCTTGCTTCAACGCCGACGAAGCAGCATTCTCATACAACGCCTATTCCATCCTTAAAACCGGTAAAGACGAATATGGCACATTTATGCCTCTCCGCCTAAAATCATTCGGCGACTACAAAATGCCGCTCTACAGCTACCTCTCGGTACCAATAATCGGCCTATTCGGACTCAACGAAACATCGGCGCGCGGACTCAACATATTGCTCAGCATCCTTTTCCCTATAACGGTTTATTTATTCAGCAAACAGCTATTCAAAAGAGATGATATCGCCCTCGCCTCCGCATTTCTCATCAGCACATCTTTAGGACTTAATATTTTAGGCCGCCATACTCACGAAGCATACGTAAACGCATATCTGACAATACTCACTGCTTACCTCCTCTTAAAAGTAAAAGAGAAATATTCTCTGGCTCACATCATTGGATTTCTTGTAAGCAGTTTATTTTTATTATTTAGTTATCATCCAGGAAGGATTTTCGCGGGATACTTGTTTGGATGTTTATTGATATATTCGATCTCTGATCATGTTGCCAAAAAACCTAAAAACACAAAACAGATAATAGCAATCCTTGGATTTCTCCTCATCTGTTCCCTATCAATATTTACCGACGTCTTATATAAACCAGAACGGGTAAAAAACCTCCTCTTTTTCAACAATATCGGTTTTTCTCTGAAAATTAATGAACTTCGAAACGAAGGCGGATCAAGACTTTTATACAACAAACTCACTCTCGGCGCCCGCGACCTAGTTCTGCAATACAGCAAATACTTTTCTCCGGAATTCTTAGCCATAAACGGCGATGAAAACATGCGCTTCGGCTCCCCTTCTATGAGTCCGATTACTATTGTTGAATATATATTCTTTTTTATTGGACTCTATTATCTGTTTAAAAATAAGGAGCGTTACCGATATTTCTTGCTCGGACTTTTACTCCTCTCTCCCCTTTCGGCTTCTCTGTCGTGGGCCGGTATGTCGATTACCAGATCACTGGCATTATTCACTATCATTCCCCTAATTTCAGGATATGGCATTGTTCAACTTGTTCTAGATACGCCGAAAAAATATCGATGGGGTTTGATTACGATAATTGCAGCCAGTTTTTTATTCTTCCTTTTTTATTCATGGGATTTCTATTTAAACCATTACCCTAAACGAGCGACAACAACGCGGTCATGGCAGTGCGGCTACGAAGAACTTACGGATTATGTTAAAAGTCATTACGATACCACACGAAAATTTTATATCACCAAAAAAAATGGCGAACCATACATCTTATTTCTCTTTTATCTGAATTACCCGCCTGAACAATATCAGAAGCAGGCGCATCTTACCGCCCCAGATGAGTATGGATTTGGACAGGTTGAACGCTTTGATAAATTCGAATTTAACTTCAAACTGCCGGCAGATGAAAGTAATTATGTTGCCGTAGGTTATCCGGACGACTTCGCCGGAGCGGGACCGGAAATAATTTCACACGTAAAGAAAATAAAGATCGGTACCGAAGATATATTCTGGATATATGAAAGATAATAACTGTTCTTCAAAGATTTCGTCATCCTGAACACCCAGCTAATCGCTGAGTGCTATAGCTCGTTTTGGGATCCCTTAACTTACTGCATCAGAAGATAAATACTCAAGTTATAGAAAGTATGAATAAGAATTGGAGGCAGCAAATTCTTCCGTGATAGAAATGTGAATCCGATACTCAGACTCAGAAGCAGATCGGTCAGCATAACCCGTACTAACAAAAATCCCATGATATTCTGATTGGTGAAAAGAATTGGAATATGCATGAAGAAGAAAAGAACGCTCGCAAAAAATGTTGATGTAAACGGATTTTTTGAATCATTGTATAACCGATTTAAGATAAAACCTGTCGTGAGAATTTGTTCGGAAATAGCAGTTGCAATAGAGATAGCAAATAGATAAATAAAATGTGTTGCGGTGAGGGTGGAAGGCAGATTAGCGTAGCGGCGAAGAGCTATCAGGAAAAACAAACATCCTATAATTGCTCCCACAATATAAACCAGATTCTGAGTTGAAATCTTCTTCAATCCCAAAGCTTCAAAAAAATTTTTCTTTTCAGAATATCGAATATAAAGATATACAGGAAGAATAAACACAATTGGCTTGGCAATAAACTCATCGACCCAGATAGGAAGGCTGGTCTTAAACCATGCCCGGTAGAAGGCCCAAATAATAAGTACGACTGCCCAGAGATTCAATGCTTTTTGTGTCGGTGATGTTTTCTGTTTCACGTAAACAAATGTACCTGTTTTTCAACCGATATTCAAGAGCAACTAATTATTGTAATTAAGTATGCGAAGCGAAGATACAATTTTTTTGCGACAAAAGCCCGCGGCCTGCCCGTCCGAAGTTCCTGACTCATCCGGAACGAAGGCGGGAGCAAAAAAATTAGTATCGAGCGAAGCATTAAAATTATTCTAAGAAGTCTTTTAGTTTTCTTGCACGGGTTGGATGCTTCAGCTTGCGGATTGCTTTTGCTTCAATCTGCCGGATGCGTTCACGGGTAACCTTAAACTCTTTGCCTACTTCTTCAAGAGTCTTTGGCTTCCCATCTTCCAGACCAAAGCGCATAATAAGCACCTTTCGTTCACGAGGAGATAAAGTATCGAGAACTTTCTGCAGTGTTTCCTTCAACAATTCGCGTGATACTTTGTCATAGAGTGAAGGCTGGCTCTGATCAGCGACAAACTGTTCCAAAGTTGCTTCTTTATCATCACCGACTGGTGTTGATAACGATTTCGGCTGTTGTGAAATTTTCATCAGGTTCTCTACTTCATCGATAGTTATCTGCATTTCCTTCGCGATTTCTTTGCTGCTTGGCTCACGGCCGAGTTTCTGAATAAGCCGCCGCTGTGTTTTGTAGAAGCGGTTAATCTGATCTACCATGTGAACCGGAATACGAATGGTTCGCGACTGATCAGCAATAGCGCGAGTTATAGCCTGGCGAATCCACCATGTCGCATATGTAGAGAATTTGTAACCTCTTCTCCAATCATATTTTTCGACGCCGCGGATAAGGCCTTTGTTTCCTTCCTGAATAAGATCAAGAAACGATAACCGTCGGCCAAGATATTTTTTTGCGATAGAGACGACAAGACGAAGATTTGCTTTAATCAGTTTCTCTTTTGCATCTTCATTGTCTTTTTCGTATTGTTTAGCTAACTGAATTTCTTGTTCGAAGGTAAGAAGCGGCGTTCGACCAATCTCTTTCAGATATTTTTTGATAGGATCGAGAGACTCGCCATGTTTAATGCTCACCAGTTGTTCAAGCTCTTTTTCAATTTCTTCGGCGCTTTTGTTGGCATCGCTTTCTTCGCGGGTTGAGATGGTTTCAAAAATATCGATTCCCTTTTGGAAGGCGGCATTGAAGAATTCATCGATTTCATCAATATGTTTTTCGGGCTCTGGGAAGACCATTAATATATCATCCTGCACCAAAAATCCGTCATCTTCACCCTGTTTTAGAAGTTCTTTTCCAGTTTTGGGAAATTTCTGTTTCATAAATGTTGTTATTTTACACTGTTTATCCTAAGTTTTCCACCTCACTCATAATTTAGGTTTTAGGCTTGCCAATCTCTTTAATTCTGAATTGATGGCCTGAATGTCGGTATCCGAACCGTTATTCGCCATTAAATAAGACATTTTTCGTTTCAATATAATATCTTTTACATCATATATCAATTTGTCTATATTTTCGCTGGTAAATTCTGCTTCGCTTGAACTGAACATAAATAATTCATCATACGTTGTTATAAGTTCTGTTGGTAAAGACGCTATAAACCCTTTAGAATCATATTTGTCTGCATGGCTGCTTTTGTACGTCAATAAATGCTTGCAGACTTTTTGATATGCTGGTGTGGTAAATTCTTCGGGGCTTATTACTGCAAAAATCTTCTCGCAGAGTTGATATGGATCATCCTGCTGTAACATAATGCTTAAGAGGTACCGCTGCATTACTTCTTCTCTATCAATCTGAGCTGTCTGAGTTTTTCGCACTACAAAAGGCTTTTTTTGAAATCGCTGTTGTTTTACAATAGAAACGATACTGCCTTCGCTGACATCCAGCAATCCCGCAAGTTTTTTATTGTAATGCGATTGAACAACCGGGTTCTGAATCCGCGAGATAAATGGCGCCACAAAATCTCCAATATTTTTTTTGGAGAAAGCGCTGCCGTCTGAGAATTTTTTCTGCGCCAGCTCAATAATAAAGTCATAGATGGGCAGAGGCGATTTGAGGGCTTTTTTGAAACCAATTAAATCGGTGCGGACTGCTTCGTCGGGATCTTTCCCTGATTCAAACGATAAGACACGAATTTCAAACTCCTGTCGTTCCGCCTCTTCGATTCCCTTCTTCATCGCATCTTCGCCGGCACTGTCGGCATCGAGGGCCAGTGTTATCCGTTTGGTTAATCGTTTCAAAATCGTCAACTGTTCGCGGGTTAATGCTGAACCTTTTATGGCAACCACATTTTCAATTCCATGAATATATGGCGTAATCATGTCAAACTCGCCTTCAACCAGAATGACAGAGTCTTCTTTCCGAATCGCTTCTTTGGCGATATGAATTCCGTACAGACTTTCACGTTTATGATAAATAGGCGTTTCAGGTGTGTTGATATATTTTCCTTCTACTTCACTCTTTTCAATAAGCCGCCCGGAAAATCCGATTATGTTCCCGCGAATATCAGATATAGGAAACATTATTCTTCCCCGAAAGCGGTCGTAATAACGGTTTGATTCGTTTTTAACGAGTAAACCTGCTTCATGAATTTCTTCGTTTCTAAATCCTTTTTTTGTCAAGAAATTGAGCAGAGAATTCCATGACCGAGGCGCATAACCTATCTGAAATTTTTTCATAATAGCCGGAGAAATACTTCGACCCGATAGATATTCGAGCGCCGGTTTTCCAAAAGATGTGCTGTGCAGAATATATTCAAAATACTTTGCGGCGAGCATATTCAGATATAAAAGCCGTTCTTTTTTCTTCCATTCATTATCTTCTATCCCCGACTGTTTTAATTCGACGCCAGCCTTTTCTGCCAACTCTTTCAACGCTTCATAGAATGTTATGTTCTCATATTTCATTACGAAAGAGATTATATCGCCGCCGTCATGACATGCTCCAAAACAATGCCACGACTGCCGTTCAGCAGATACAACGAATGAAGCTGTCTTCTCCTGATGAAATGGGCATAGTGCTTTAAAATTCCGCCCCATTTTTTTCAGTGATACTATAGTCCCGATATAGTCTACAATGTCAAGCCGGCTTTTTACTTCTTCTATCTGGTTGTTCATAAGTCATGTCGGTAAAATACTATGTGCGTGTATAATATCATAATAGGACAAAATATAGCTGTCGGATGCCCTTGTTTTCTTTTTGCCGACTTTATTATAATAAAACTATGATGTATTTATCGTTGGACAAGAACCAGTTAAAACTTCTTTACCTAAAAAAAACTTTACTTTCCCAATATGAAAGCGCCTATTATGAAAAATCGCATCAGGTCGAATTACTCACAAATGGCAAAATAGCCAGTACTGACCTGCTTGCTTCGGCTATTAAGGAAGCGGTAACAACAATAAGCGCAACGCCAATAAAAGAAAAAGAAGTATACCTCATTCTGCCGCAGGAATCATTTTTGTTTATGCGGACAGAAGTTCCTAAAGATCTGGCTCCATCAGCAATTGACTCTTTTATAAAAGATAAAGCCCGCGCTGCATTTCCCGGCGATATAGATAATACTTTTTCCGATTATATTTTAACTTCAAACGATAAAGAACAGCAGGTCATTTTTTATGCAATAAATGCTGAATTATTTAAAAAGCACATGGAGGTTTTTAACCTTATAAATCTCCAGATCGTTTCTATTATTCCAGAAACTCTTGCATATTATAAACTGTTTGAAAAAACACTCAGAAAAGAAAAAAAAGAATATATTTTGTATGTTACCTTGGGGCAGAAGCATATCAGCGGATATTTATATGATTCATTCGGCCCAATGGATCAGGCAAAAGCTATAGACGAACCGCTTACCGATGCACATTCGGTAGAAACAATTCTTAAACAGAAAGCAGACATGTATGAGCAGCAGGGAAAAAAGATGAACCGGATAATTCTTTCGGGAGAAAATTCCGAACATGTACGGCAGGATACCTTCACCAAGAATGTTGGCGTCTGGACAAATCCATTGAAAAGAATTATTCCCGATTTCTATCAGGATTATTTGAAACTGTTGATATCAGACCCTAATAAGCCACTTCCATTTTTGCAATATGATGTCTGTATCGGTGGTTTTATTTTCTCAATTGAAAATAAAAAGTTTTCATTTTTCAAAAAAGGCTTAAGTAAGATTAATAAACCATCCTTCACAGCCGCTCCGATAAAGCTTCCACTGAAAGAAATTTTTATATTTGTTGGTTCGTTCTTTCTATCATTTCTGGTGTGGATGTTTGTTTCACGAATTGATATCGGCATATTTAAAAAAGCTCCGGAGCAGCCTATTGTTGCTACATCTCCGACACCCACTAAAGCTCCTCCAACACCGACCGCTTCACCAACACCGGCTGTTGATAAAAAGGATATTCGTATTAGGGTTTTGAACGGTTCAGGAATCGCCGGAAAAGCAGCCGATGTTAAGACAGTTTTAACCGACAAAGGGTATACTCAAATCCTTACTGGAAATGCAGATGAATTTGACTTTACAACTACCGAAATTCAGATTAAAAAGGATGCTACAGCAAGCGCTGCAGTAATTAAAGCAGATCTGAAGGATAATGTATCTGCTCCAAAAGTCACAACACTAGACGAAAAAGATACAGCCGATGTGGTGATAATCGTCGGAACTGATTTTAAATGATAAGTCATCCTGAGGGAGTAAAACGACCGAAGGATCCAGTAATTATCTGGATTCTTCGCTAATCGCTCAGAATTACATGTGCTCTTCATCAATAACACTTTGTCATTTTACCTCTCTTAACTGATATAATTGGGCCTATGGAAGACGAGAAAAAAGCAGAACTTCAAAAGAAATACCAGAACATACTGGAAAAATTCGACATTGCCAAACGCAAACAAGAAGTTGCTGAAATAGAAAAACAGACGTATGAAAGCAATTTCTGGCAGGATGCCAAAAAAGCTTCCGACATCATGAAAAAAGTGGCTCAGATGAAACAAGAAATCGAAGATATAGAGATGATGCAGCTTCTGTATGAAGAAGGGGATCTGAAAGAAGCCGAGAAGCTGATTAATAAATACGATATTCTGATATTTTTATCAGGTGATCATGATAAAGGCGATGCCATCTTCTCTATTCATGCCGGCCAGGGTGGAACTGAGGCTATGGACTGGGCAGGTATGTTATTTAGAATGTATACCCGTTATTTTGAAAAAAAGGGCTGGAAGTTTGAAGAGGTAGACTTAGTGCCGGGTGACGAAGCCGGCGTAAAAAGCAGTATTATGAATGTCTACGGCCCGTTTGCGTATGGATACCTTAAGGCCGAAGCAGGAGTTCATAGATTGGTGCGGCAATCCCCTTTCAATGCCGATAAATTACGGCAGACTTCTTTCGCGCTTGTTGAAGTTCTTCCGATTATTGAAGATAGAGAGATTGAAATTAAAGAAGAAGATCTGGACTGGCAGTTTTATAGAGCCGGCGGCCACGGCGGACAGAATGTCAATAAAGTTTCGACAGCGGTACGATTGACTCACAAACCAACAGGAATTATTGTGACATGCCAGACCGAAAGACAGCAGGGGCAGAACAAAGAAAATGCTCTGAAACTTTTGCGGGGACAATTATGGCAGATTGAAGAAGAACGGAAACTGAACAAAATGGAATCTTTTAAGAAAGATAAAATGGCCTCGTGGGGAAGGCAGATCCGCTCGTATGTCCTTCATCCGTATAAACTAATAAAAGATCTGCGGACACAGTACGAAGATTCTCAGGTAGAACATATTTTAGATGGTGATCTAGACGACTTTATCCAAGCCTATCTTAAACAGAAAGTCTAAAATCTATCTTGTTTTTTCTTTCATTCCTTGCTATCCTAATTCTTACTGTGGAACAACAAAATCAAAATATCATCCATTCAATAGAAACTCCAAAATCTCCCGCGGGAAAGTCGCCAATAATGGCCATCATCATATTTTTAATCGTGATAGCAGCCGGAATTGGAACTGGATATGGAGTTAAGACATTAATGACAAATACCGGTGGACAAAAATCCACAACATCTACGACAACCTCAACCAAAAAAGAAACTGTTGTTCAAAGCGCCGGTATCAAAGACGAAAAAACTTTCAGCGATAAAGCCGAAGGAGTTCTCCGTGAAGGCGGTATCGAAGGTGAAGGAGCTTTTCATCTAGAGCGGCCGGGCGGCAAGGATCAGACTGCATATTTGACTTCTACCACTGTTGATCTTGAACCATATATCGGCAAAAAAGTGCGGGTGCTCGGAAAAACATTTGCAGGCAAGAAAGCAGGCTGGCTCATGGATGTAGGGTATGTCGAGGTACTTCAGTAATTATCACACGTCATTGCGAGGAACGTAGTGACGAAGCAATCCCGTTAATAACGGACTGAGGTTGTAAATATTCGTGAGACAATGACTGTATGTTAGATTGTAGTGGGATTGCTTCGTCCCTATAAATTAAAAGGGACTCGCAATGACGATTTTCCATATGATCACATTTGATAATGTAACAAAGAAATTTCCTGTCGGAACAACCGGTTTGAACGGTGTCTCTTTTGAAATTAATACGAATGAATTTATATATCTTGTCGGACCTTCGGGCGCTGGAAAAACAACCATTCTTAAACTTCTGCTTCGTGAATACAGGCCGACATCGGGATCAATTATCGTTGATGAAACGGACATTGCATCCAAACGGTTTAATAATATTCCAAGCCTCCGGAAAAAAATCGGTGTCGTATTTCAGGACTTTAAGATTCTGGAAAGTAAAAATATTTTTGAAAACATTGCCATCAGTTTGAAGATTTTAGGAATGAATTCTCACCAGATAAAAAAAGAGGTGATGGAAACGTTAGCTCTTGTAAACTTAAAAGATAAAGAATTATTATTCCCTGCCCAGCTTTCTGCCGGTGAACTTCAGCGGGTGGCCATAGCCCGTGCGATAGCCGGCAGCCGTGATATTATTCTTGCCGATGAACCAACCGGCAACCTGGATCCAAAGACAACATGGGAAATTATGAAGATATTTAAAAAACTAGAAGAACGGAAAACCATTATTTTTGCAACACACAACACCGATATTGTGAATAGTATGAAAAGACGGGTGATCGCTCTAAAAGAAGGAAAAATTGTTAAAGATGATAGAAAAGGAGGATACAATATATGAAAGATATATTATCATCAATCCGCCGCACGCCATACCAGTCGCTGGCTTCGTTCCTGGTGCTCTTTTTTGCAATCTTTCTGTCTATCGGGATTTTTATTTCACTAACATTTCTTAACGGACTGTTAAATTACGCTGAAACAAAACCGCAGGTTATTGTATATTTTCAGAAGAAAGCAACTGATGCCGATATTTTTAAAGTCCGCGACGATCTTGCCAATTCGGGAAAAACTTCTTCGATAAAATATATTTCAAAAGAAGATGCGTTCAGTATTTACAAAAATTTAAATAAAGACAAACCACTTCTTCTGGAAATGATTTCTGCCAATACATTCCCCGCTTCTCTTGAAATTCAGGCAAAAAAACCCTCGTATCTTATTGAGATATCAGATTTTGCGAAAAAACAAGCCGGAGTTGATGAAGTATTTTTTGCCAAAGATATTTCCGAAAGCCTACTTAAATTAACATCAACCATACGGACTGCTGCATTTGCGCTATTCGTATATCTGATATTTATGTCGATTATTGTTCTTTCAACTGCGACTCTGTTTAAAATCGCCATGAAAAAAGATGAGATTGAACTGCTGCGGCTCCTTGGCGCTTCAAAATTTTATATAAAAAAACCATTTATTATGGAAAGTATCTTTGTAGGATTTGTGGCTGTTACCGCGGCTTTTATTTTGATATTGGCAGTGTTGTGGTATTTAAGTCCATTCCTAAATTCTTATTTGAAAGATCTGCCTTCCCTGACATTTAATTTCTACTTTATCACAGAAAGAATTTTAAGCATTAACTATTTACTGATTACATTTGGACTGGCACTTCTTTTTGGATTAGGGATTGCATTTATCGCAAGCTACATCGCAACCGAAAAATACCTGACTTGAGTATAATGATAGTATACCGTTCATGTACCATCGTATGAAAAAAACTGTTTCAGCATTACTGGCTCTGATACTGGCTTTCGTTTTCATTCAGTATATCCATGCACAGGAGGCTTCAACAGATGCCAAAAAAAGTGATGTTGAAAATAAAATCCAGGAATATCAGAAAAAACTTTCGGAACTCGGTGATCAGAAGCGGAGTTTATCGGCTCAGATTCAATACATGGATACGCAGACAAATCTCACTGAACTAAAGATAAAAAGTACGGAGACTAAAATTAAAAATCTTCAGAATGAAATTGGTTTATTAACTACAAGAATTGACGGTTTAGATGAATCTCTTAATCAGGTATCAAAGCTTCTTATAGAAAGTGTTGTCGCAGGATATAAAGAAAAACCAATGACAATTTTTGATTTAATCCTCGACAGTAAAAATGCTACTGATCTAATTAAAAAAGTTAAGTATTACCAGATTGCACAAACAAACAACCAGAATATTCTTATTCATGTACAGGAAGCAAAATTAAACTTTGAAGAACAAAAAACTCTTCGTGAAAAAAAGAAGGTTGAACTCGATGAACTTGAAAAACAGCTTATCGCGCAACAGGAAGAACTAAAAGTTCAGATTGCCGAAAAAGAAGCTTTGCTTGTAGATACACAAAGTGATGAAAAAAAATATCAGCAGCTGCTGCAGCAGGCAATGGCAGAATTTACCGCCATACAGCGGGCAGTTGCCTCGGGTGCAAAAGTTGGCGCAGTTAAAAAAGGCGATCCAATTGCGCTTGTAGGGAATTCGGGTGCGCCGTATTGTTCAAATGGACCTCATTTACATTTTGAAGTGCGGGTTGGTAATTCATGGGTGAATGCAGAAAATTATCTTGCATCCAAAGGTGTAGAAAACCATCAGGATGGTGCGACAACGCTTGGCAATGGCTCTTGGGACTGGCCGCTCGCCGATCCAATTGTTGTAGAGCAGAGATATGGAAAGACACCATGGTCATGGCGGTATAACTACAGCGGCGGAATACATACGGGGATCGATATGTGGAGCCGGAGTGGTGATATAATCCGTGCGCCGGCTGATGGAACATTATTCACTTCATCCGAAGCTTGCGGACCTGCAACTATTAATATCAAATATATCGAACATCCAGACGGACCGGTAAGCTTTTATCTTCATGTACAATCGTAATGTTTGATACTACAACCTAATTCTGCGTTTTGTAGATTATAGACGATTGTAACTCGCTTATTTATATATTACGGTATGAATAATGAAGAAAATTATTCTCATGGTTCTGCTAATTCTTGTAATGGCCAATCAACCTGTTTTTGGTACTTTAAAGATAACAGAAATATACCCGGCGCCCTCAACAGGAGAGCAGGAATGGGTAGAGTTGTTTAATGATGGAGACAGCGAGATAAACCTAGCTGATTATTTACTTACTGATAATAAGGATAACAGACTTACGTTTGAAACTGATATTGCGTCGCCTTCGTCATACATACTGGCAACGGGAAATAATATATTGAATAATTCTGGTGGTGATTCTGCCGTAATAAAAAAATCAGGAGAAATTTTTGAAACTGTTTCCTACACTGCTTCGTTCAGTTCTGACAAATCCTATGTCTTATGTGGTGATGAATGGATTCAGACAAGTGTAATTACCAAAAAAGATTCCAATACTGCTGCATGTATTTCTCCGACCCCATCCCCTACCACTGCCCCAACCGCGACGGCAGAGGTAATTCCTCCGACTGCAACACCTACTCAGACCATGACGCAATCGTATGATCATATTTATCTTTCAGAAGTAATGGTTAATCCGGAAGAAGAAAATGAATGGATTGAAATGTATAACGATAATGACTTCTCTGTTTCTATAAAAAACTGGTATTTAGATGATGCTGAAAATGCAGGCTCTTCGCCAAAGCCGCTGACAATAGATATTGCCGCCAAATCGTATGGAGTATTCGAGCTGGCTTCTTCGATGTTCAATAATGATACTGATGCGGTGCGGATTCTGGATGAATATAAAAATAGTAAAGATTCAATTACCTATTATTCTTCTGTGAATGGACTGTCGCTCGGGAAGAATAATCCAACTCAATCGTCATTCTGCATAACTAACCCGACAAAAGGATATGTCAATGGTTCTTGTGTTAACGTGTCTTCTTCTTCAACCGCGACGCCGACTCCCAAACCTACCGCAACTATTACTCCGGTTAAAACTATATCTAATGTGCCTACAATAAAAAATCAAACTATTACTCTTTCACCTACACCGAAAAAGATAGCTACACCGAAAATAGAACTTCCTTCTTCGTTATTTATCGGAGAAAATTCTTCGCCAACCAGCATACCTAAAGTACTCGGCGTTAAAACTTCTATTTCAGAATCTAAAAAGGAAACCGCATCACCTGCAATATTTCCTGCTGCAGCAAGCTTATTTCTTTCTTTTTTGACTATTGCAAAAATATTCTTTAGAATAAAAACTACATTACCCTATGAACAAATTCCTTAAGTACTGGCTGCCGCCGATTGTATGGATGTGCGTAATTTTTTATATGTCTTCACAACAGCATGTTAGTGTTAGCACTGAATCGACTTATAATTTTATGGTATTGAAAACAGGCCATATGATCGGATACGCGATTCTATATCTATTATTTTTTAGGGCAGTATATTCTCAAAAGAAAAAACAAAAACTCGATGAAGTGTTGCTTCGAGCAATATTTTATACGTTGTTATATGCGGCATTTGATGAAATCCATCAGCTATTTGTACCAACACGCACAGGACATCTCCGGGATGTAGCTATAGATAGTATTGGCGTTTTTATAGTATATACATTTATAAAATATAACTTTAAGCACATAAAACACTTCATCACATAGTCATTGAAAGATTGTCAAAATATACTATCATGTAACTATGAACAGCATTTCTGAGTTCCTTCATCATTTATTTGTCCCCCGGGAACAAAATGATTATAAGGCAAAAGCACTTCATCCGGACATGCTCACTTCTTACCTTGCCTTTGCACTGGTTCTGACAATGTTTGTGCATTTTGTGAATACAAACTTTGGCAATGTTCTTGGCTTTGCGACAGATATCTCGATTCCAAAATTGTATGAGTTAACCAACGAAGAACGGACAAAAAATGGCCTTGCAGCATTACAATATAACGATAAGCTCGCGGTTGCTGCTCAAAAAAAAGCCGAAGATATGTTTACGAAAGACTACTGGGCGCACTTTGGGCCAAACGGCGAAAGTCCATGGAACTTTATTTTATCTTCAGGATATCAGTATGAATTCGCAGGAGAAAACCTGGCT
The DNA here is from genome assembly GCA_964490875.1 of uncultured Gammaproteobacteria bacterium. Taxonomy (GTDB): domain Bacteria; phylum Patescibacteriota; class Microgenomatia; order UBA1406; family GWC2-37-13; genus CAYYYG01. Next base: position 371,566 of record CAZBEF010000001.1, on the reverse strand, counting down.
AAGAATTTTATATTCAGCAACGGCGTTGTAGAAGCTTGGATGGCTTCTCCCAGCCACAGAGAAAATATTATGCGGAAGGACTATACCGAAGTTGGTTATGCTGTTGTAAATGGAGTTCTTAACGGTGAAGAAACTACCCTTGTTGTTCAGATGTTTGGGAAACCATTAGCATCAGTTGCTATTAATCAGCTGGCACAGCCTATTGCCGCGCAGACTATTCCAGAAAGTGTAAGTCCGACACAGTCTATTCCCTCGCCAACAAAAATATTTGCCAGTCCAACTGCAGCTGCCATAGCCGCCGGTCAGGCTGTAGTCAATCACAATGCCTCCCAGCAATTAATTCTAGGAAATCAGTCGCCTAAACAAATTAACTTAATGCCATCGTTAGTGAATACAAACGTCATCTTCTTTATTTTCCTAATGACTGCCATTGCGATGGACTTTTATTTTGCCGTACGAATTAATGTCATACGAATCGGTGGCAAGCATATTGCCCATTTTATATTTATCGGCTTTATTATGGCCGGACTTCTCATGTCTTTGGTGAGAGGCGCAATTTTATAATATGAATCATTTTTTACACCACTTAAGGAAGGAATTAAAAAAACATTCATTCGATTATTTACTTCTGACAACAGCAGGAATATTCTTCCTTATTTCTCTTCGAATTTTTCAGGGCGAACGAATGAGCGAGTTTATAATGCTGTTTGCTTTCACATCATTTTATATTCTATGGGGGATGTATCATCATATAATAGAAGATACGCTTCATTTGAGAAGTATGTTAGAATATATCCTGATTGGTTTTACTATACTGTTTCTTATAAAAATTCTTATTTTTAACTAAACATGAAAGGAATTATTCTGGCAGGCGGGAGGGCCACAAGACTGCGCCCTCTTACAAAAATAACGTCGAAACAGCTTCTTCCGGTTTATAACAAGCCGATGATCTATTATCCGATAGAAACTTTGATACGCGGCGGTATAAAAGAAATCCTGATAATTGTTGCTCCTGAGTATTCAGGACAGTTCTTGAACCTTCTTGGATCTGGAAAAGAGTTCGGGGTGAAGTTTACCTATGAAATACAAGACGAACCGAAAGGACTTGCTGACGCATTCATTGTAGGAGAACAGTTTATTGGAAAGGATAACGTGACAATGATTCTGGGAGACAATATTTTTGACTTCGATTTTTCTCAAAGTATCCAGTCGTTTTCAACTGGAGCTAAAATTTTTGCAAAAAAAGTAAAAGATCCTGAACGGTTTGGAGTTGTAGAGTTTGATGCGAATAATAATGTACTTTCGATTGTAGAAAAACCAAAGGTTCCAAAAAGCCCATACGCGGCAGTGGGAATTTACATCTATGATAATAATGTAGTAAGTATTGCTAAAAACCTTACACCATCTGCACGTGGTGAAATTGAGATAACCGATGTTAATAATGCATATCTTCAAAAAGGACAACTAAAAGTTGACATAATTGATAGTATTTGGGAAGATGCCGGGACATTCGACAGCCTTCTTCGCGCCAATTTGTACTGGGCGCAGAAAAACAACGCCAATCTTAAGGGAGATGAATAATTGAGTAAAAAATAATACTTGCATCATCTACACATTTACATTAAGATGTGATATATGATTGATACTACACAGCTTCTTCTGACGATTGTTCTAACCTTAACAACATTTCTTTTAATTTTTGTTGGAGTTCAACTGATCTTTGTACTTCGCGAACTGCGAACTACCTTAAGAAAAGTAAATACGATAATAGATAGTTTTGAAAATATTGGTGTTGGATTAGACCATGGATTTGCCGAAGTAGTAGGTTTCATAAATGGAGTAAAAACATTATTAAAAGTGATCGACCACCTTCCGGCAAGCAAAAAGCATGAAAAAGCAAAATAAAAGCCCTGCAACAAACTTCTGGTTTGGATTTTCATTCGGAGTCGCCTCTATGGCTGGCGCTGCTTATTTACTGGGAACTGCCAACGGACGCGAAAAGCTCAAAAAACTTATGGAGTTCGCCGAACAGCATAATCTCAAAACGGGCGAGATTTTTGAGATGGTGCAAAGCATGACGGAAGAACCAAAGAAAAAAGAGGCTCCGGAGCATAAAAACAATCTGGAATCAGTCATTGACCGGGTTAGAAATATCACCCTCGAAAAAAAGACCTAAATTCACTATTGACATTTGCTAACGGCTATTGTATATTAATTAAGCTTTTTTTGAGACCCTATATTTTTATAGGAGCTTTTTTTAATTAATAAAATTAACCTTCAAACAATCGATGGCTAACTCAACCAACCCACTAACTTCCCCTTTTCACGAAAGTTATATACAGAAAGAATCGCAATATTTTAAGGAGTTAGATTTAATAGAAGTTCAAAAAAATTCCTGGAACCACTTTTTGCAGGAAGATTTAAAGAAAATTCTCGAAGAATTCTTCCCTATCGAAGACTACACTGGCAAGAAATTCTCACTCTTTTTTGAAGATTTATATTACGGAGACCCACGATATCCATTGGATTTGTGTCTTCAGAAAAAACTGACCTACGATTCTCCTGTTTACTTGAAAGTAAAACTTCTTAACAAAAAAACAGGCAGCGAAAAATCACAGGACGTATACTTTTTCAATGTTCCGAATATGACCGATCGCGGAACATTCATTATTAATGGTATTGAACGGGCAATCATCAACCAAATCGTTCGATCACCGGGAATTTACTTCACCGCAGAAATTGATAAAACAACCGGCCTTACATTATATAATGCCGAAGTGCGGCCATACATTGGTGCATGGCTTGACTTTACTATTAATAAACATGGAATTATTGAAATTAAAGTCAATAAGAAACGAAAATTCTTAGCTTCTGTATTCCTTCGCATTTTTGACGGAGAAAGCAATAATACATTATTAAAGTACTTCGATGACTGTGATAAAGAACTGGTCGAAAAGTACATCATGCCAACATTTAAGAAAGACAAGACCAAAAATAAAGAAGAAGCCGTTCTTGAGTTTTATCGAAAGATTAAACCAGGTGAACCGCTTGTTCTTGAAAATGCTTACAAAACATTACAGAGTATGTTCTTCGATCAGCGAAGATATTCTCTGGGTGATGTCGGCCGCTACAAAATTAATAAAAAACTTGGTGTTAACATTGAAATCAACCGCGATAATCACTTACTGAATAAAAAAGATATTATTGCCACATTAAAATATCTTATCAACCTTACCAAAGGACAGGGCACATTTGACGACATTGATCATCTGGGAAATCGAAGACTGCGAACCGTTGGAGAACTTATCGGAATGTACGGAATCCGAGTTGGAATGGTGCGAGCCGAAAAAGAAGTAAAAGAAAGAATGAGTCTTATTGCCGGCGACATTCAGCCAACACCTTCACAGGTAATCAACTCAAAGCCGGTTATCATGGCGATTAATTCGTTCTACCGAACCAGCCAGCTTTCAACAATCGTCGATCAGACAAATCCATTATCAGAACTTGATAATTTGCGAAGAATTACAGTCGGCGGACCAGGCGGTATCGAAAAGGAACGCGCCTCATTCTCGATCCGCGACATTTCTTCTTCACAATATGGAAGAATTTGTCCGATTAGATCGCCAGAAGGTCCAAACATCGGAGTCGTAACATACATGGCTTTGTATTCTAAAGTAAATCAATATGGATTCCTTGAGACTCCATATAAAAAACTTGTTAAAGAAAAAGCCGGTAATAAAACAAAAGTAAAAGTAACAAACGATATTACCTATTTACAGGCAGATGATGAAGAAGATTATTATATTACATCTACCTATATAAACATTGATGCCGACGGATATATTTCCGATCAGCACGTTGTCGCCCGCCACAAAGGTGAAATTATTGAAGTTCCTGTTGATAAAGTTGACTTTATTGATATTTCGCCACGACAGGTAGTAGGAGCTTCCGCAGCTCTTATTCCTTACCTTCAGAATGATGATGCATCAAGAGCTCTCATGGGTACTCACATGCAGTGTCAGGCTGTCCCATTGGTTCGAACCGAAGCACCAGTTGTGGGAACCGGAATGGAAAACAAGGTTGCCGCAGCATTAGGCCGCACTGTTTTCGCACCAGAAGATGCTGTTGTTGACTATGTCGACGGAAGAAAAGTTGTTCTTAAGGGAAAATCAGGAAAAGAATATAAATACGATCTGAAACGATATTTGAGAACCAATAAAGACGTAGCATTCGATCAAAGACCTCGTGTTGGTCCAAAACAGAAACTGAAAAAAGGCGATGTTGTTATCGACGGCCCGGCAACTGACAATGGAAAACTTTCACTCGGTCAGAATTTGGTCGTTGCTTACACATCATTAAACGGACTTGGATACGAAGACGGTTTCGTAATTTCAGAACGGCTTTTGAAAGAAGACAAACTTTCTTCTATAACATGCGAAGAATTTATTGCCGACCTTGTTGATACTAAATTAGGACCAGAAGAATTAACACGAGACATTCCAAATGTCCGAGAAGAAGTATTGCAGAATCTTGATAAAGACGGATTGGTACTTACTGGTACACAGGTAAAAGGCGGAGATATTCTGGTCGGTAAAGTTGCTCCAAAAGGAGAACGCGAATTAACAGCAGAAGAAAGATTATTGCGAGCTATATTCGGAGAAAAAGCAAAAGATGTTAAAGATACATCCCTCCGGCTTCCATACGGAAAACGAGGAACTGTTGTTGATATTGAAGTCATCAATTCCCAGAAAGATCCAAATGAACTTGAACCAAGTGTTATGAAACGAATTCTGGTTAATACAGCACAATTGAGAAAAATTAGTGTTGGAGACAAGCTTGCAGGACGACATGGTAACAAAGGTGTCATCTCAAGAATTCTCCCAGAATACGATATGCCATACTTGGCCGATGGAACTCCGGTAGATGTTATCATCTCTCCTCTTTCCATCCTGGCGAGAATGAATCTTGGACAGCTGTTTGAAACATTGCTTGGATTAGTCGCCAAAAAGAATGATAAACAAATTTCAGTTCCGGTATTTGAAAGAACTCGTGAAAAATATATTTTTGAAGAGCTGCAGAAACTTGGACTCCCGGCAGATGGAAAAGTAGATCTGTACGATGGTCATACCGGCAAACCATTTGACCGAAAAGTCTTGGTCGGTGTCGGATACATTCTGAAGCTGATTCACATGGTTGAAGATAAATTCCATGCACGATCAGTCGGTCCATACTCTCTTGTTACTCAGCAACCATTAGGCGGAAAGTCGCAAATGGGAGGACAGAGATTTGGAGAAATGGAAGTCTGGGCACTCCAGTCTCACCGAGTTCCGTACACATTGCAGGAAATGCTCACCATCAAAAGTGACGATGTACGCGGACGAACCAAAGCATTTGAATCTATTATCAAAGGTCTTGATATCCCGCAGTCTAGTGTTCCAGAGTCGTTCCATGTTCTTACCAAAGAACTGAATGCTCTCGGGTTATCGGTTGACTTTATATCATAAAAAATTATTAACACACACACTATGGAAGAAAATTTGCAGATAGATTTTTCCGGATTAAAGATTCGCCTTGCCTCGCCTGAGGATATTTTAAAGTGGTCAAAAGGCGAAGTTACCAAACCGGAAACAATCAATTACCGAACCTTTAGACCCGAAAAAGATGGTCTGTTTGATGAACGGATATTCGGACCTACCAAAGATTACGAATGTTACTGTGGAAAATATAAACGAATCAGATATAAAGGAATCGTCTGCGACCGCTGCGGTGTTGAAGTTACATCATCTGTGGTACGACGTGAACGGATGGGACACATCAAACTGGCCTCTCCTATCGCCCACATTTGGTATTTCAAAGGATCTTCTTCACCATTAAGTATTATTCTTGATATTCCAATTCAGGCATTGGAAAGAATCATTTACTATGCTTTGTATTTGGTCCGTGAAATCGATAAAGACGCATTAAAAAAAGATATTGATATTCTCGAAGATTTAAAGGCAAAAGAAGTTGCTGCCGAAGAAGAAAAGTACGAAGTTAATAAACAAAAATTAAGCGATGATTTCAACAATCAGAAAAAACAGCTTGAGAAAAGAGTCACCAACCCAGAACAAAGAGAGATTGCTGCACAGGAAATCGATTTGAAAGAACGCGAACAGTTCCGCCAGCTTTCTGATAAATTTGTCGAAGAAAAATCACAGCGTGTCGCCTTTTTTGACCGCATGATCAAAATCATGAAAGCATTGAAGGAAAATGACACACTGGAAGAAGATGATTACCTGTTCCTTCGTGAAAAAGGTGCTGATTCTTCAGTAAAAGTAGGCATGGGATCTGAAGTATTGTATGAAATTCTTTCTGCAATGGATCTTCAAAAAGTGTATGCCGATGTTTTGAATGAACTGACAAAAGCCAAAGGTGAACGCCGAAATAAACTCATGAAGAAAGCTCGTGTGATCGAGTCTTTCACCAAGAGTAAAATTTCACCAGCATGGATGCTGCTTTCTGTTCTGCCGGTAATCCCGCCAGACCTTAGACCAGTCGTCCAGCTTCCGGGTGGAAAGTTCGCAACTTCGGATTTGAATGATTTGTATCGAAGAGTCATTAATAGAAACATTCGATTGAAACAGCTTATTGATCTTGGAGCACCAGAAATTATTTTACGAAATGAAAAACGAATGCTTCAGGAAGCAGTTGATTCGCTCCTTGATCTTCAAAAATCAAGAGGCCGATCACGCTCACAAGGAACAACCGCAAAAGTATTGAAATCACTTTCGGATATTCTCCGTGGAAAACAGGGACGGTTCCGACAGAACTTACTCGGAAAACGAGCCGACTATTCTGGCCGTTCAACAATTATCGTTGGACCAGAGCTGAAGATTAACCAGTGCGGAATTCCAAAAGAAATGGCGCTTGAACTTTTCAAACCTCATTTGCTTCACGAGATTATTATACGGGGTTTAGCTCCAAACTTAAAGAGTGCCAAGAATTTCCTCGAATTGAAAGAACCGGTTGTATACGACATTTTGGAAGAAATTATTAAGAATCACCCAGTTCTTCTGAACCGTGCACCAACTCTGCACAAACTGTCTATTCTTGGATTCTATCCAGTTCTGACAGATTCCTACGCCATTAAGCTTCATCCGACAGTCTGCGCAGGTTTCAATGCAGACTTCGACGGCGACGCCATGGGTGTATTCCTGCCACTATCACAGAATGCTATTGCAGAAGTCGACAGCCGAATGCTTCCATACAACAATTTATTGAAGCCGGCCGATGGAGCACCTATCGTAGTGCCAAACAAAGAAATGGCTCTTGGAATCTATTACCTCACAACCATCGATACTAAATTTCTAGATGTAAAAGATGAGGAATTAAAATGGTTCGGAAGTATGAATGAAGCCGTTACCTACTACACATTAGGAAAGATTGCTTTGAGACAAGCAATTTATGTCAAAGTAAAAGATTCCTTCATCCGGACAACTGTAGGAAGAATTATTTTCAACCAGAATCTTCCAGAAGAACTTCAGTTCATTAACCAGGATATAAAACAGTCCGGAATTAAAGCACTTGTTGTGAAAGCTTTGAAACTGTTTAACGATAATAAACGGGTCGGAGAATTGATCGACAAAGTTAAAGAACTTGGATTCTGGAGTTCAACCATCGCAGGCGGACTTTCATTCTCGATATTTGACTGCGTCATGGTTCCTGAAAAATCCGATATCGTTGCACAGACAGAAAGCGAAATCGACAAGATTGAACAAAACTACAGCCAGGGTCTTCTGACTCTTGATGAAAAACGACGCTATGCCAATAATTTGTGGATCGAAACAACCGAAAAGTTGGCCGATCTTACATGGAATGCAATTGGGGAAGAGAATCCGGTAAAACTGAGTATTAAGTCGGAAGGTCCTCGTGCTTCTCGCGAACAGCTGAAGCAGATTTCAGCAATCAAAGGACTTGTCGTTGATCCGATGGGAAAAATAATCGAAGTTCCGACAAAATCAAACTACCGCGAAGGACTTTCTATCTTTGAATACGTAATATCAGCACGCGGAGCCCGAAAAGGTCTCACCGATTCAGCATTGAAAACCGCTGATGCAGGTTACCTTACTCGACGTTTGGTCGACACTGCTCATGACATGATCATTCGGCAGGAAGACTGCGGCGCCCGTGAAGGATTAACAATCAACATGGATGAAGAACGTGGCGAGAAGATTAAAGAAAGAATTAAAGGAAGATTCGCTCAAAAAGATATCGCCGATGAAAATAAACATGTAGTAATAAAAGCTGGCGAACTGATTGATGACAGCAAATATGAACTGATTGCCAAGCATAATATTAAAAGAGCCACTGTCCGCTCTCCTCTGTACTGTGAATCAAAATATGGTATCTGCCAGAAATGTTATGGTATCGACCTTTCAACCAATAGATTAGTTGAAATCGGCGTACCGGCAGGTGTCATAGCAGCTCAATCGGTCGGAGAACCAGGTACTCAGCTTACCATGCGTGTCCGCCACTTCGGAGGTATCGTAATTTCCGACGTGACTCAAGGACTTCCACGGGTAGAAGAATTATTTGAAACACGCAATCCAAAAGTAGTTTCACCAATTGCTGAAGCTTCGGGCAAGGTTTCTATAAAAGAAGACACCGATCGTGATGCATACCTTGTAAAGATCACCCCGACAGATACTTCTGATGTTCAGGAGCAGGAATTCATTATTCCTCTTTCCCAGAAACTGAAGATTAAAGACGGCGATCTTGTTGCATCGGGAACTGCATTGTCTGAAGGTCATTTGAATGTTACCGATGTTCTCACAATCAAAGGTCTTAAGGCAGCACAGATTTATCTGCTTGATGAAATTCAAAAAGTATATGAATCTCAGGGAATTGCCATTCATGACAAGCATTTCGAAGTAATTATCCGCAAAATGAGTGACAAGATCATTATCGAAGAAGAAGGTGATACATCATTCATTAAAGATGAAATTGTTTCGAAAGTACGCTTTGAAGAAGAAAACAAGAAAGTCTTGGCACAAGGCGGAAAACCAGCAACTGGCCGAGTATCAATCCTTGGTATCACTCGAGCAGCCATCTATACAGATTCTTGGTTATCTGCTGCTTCGTTCGAACAGACAACCAGTGTCTTGAGTGCTGCCGCAATCAAAGGACAAGTAGATTACTTGTTAGGATTGAAAGAAAATGTTATAATAGGCAGACTTATCCCAGTTACACAGGAATTAATTGATAAGTATTACACAAAATTTTTAAGCAGATATGCCCACAATCAACCAGCTAATCCGCAAGTCGCGGCAAAAGCGTAATAAAAAATCAAGAGCAGCCAGTTTGAAAGTGAGTTTTAACTCAATCAAACGAAAGTATGTTGGAACAACCAACCCAATGAAAAGAGGAGTTTGTACTGTTGTACGTACAATGACTCCTAAAAAACCAAACTCAGCTCTTCGAAAAGTTGCAAGAGTCCGGCTTTCCAACAAGCAGGAAGTTACTGCTTACATTCAGGGAATCGGTCACAATCTTGCCGAACATTCTATCGTAATGGTACGCGGAGGAAGAGTTAAGGATTTACCAGGTGTAAAATATCATATAGTCCGTGGAAAGTTTGATACAGCCGGTGTGGTAAACAGAACTACATCACGCTCAAAATACGGTACTAAATTTGATAAAAAGAAAGCAGCTGCAGCAGCACCAGCAGCATAAGAAAATTATAAATATATACTATGCCACGCCATCCATACAAAAAAAGAACAGTCAAACCAGATGCTATTTACAGTAGTTTAGAAATAGCAAAGTTAATAAACTACATAACAATTGACGGTAAAAAAAGTGTCGCCAGCTCCATTGTTTATCAGTCGATGGAAGAGCTGAAAAAGGAGAATCCTGATCCGCTGAAAGTTCTTCACAAAGCAATCAACAATGTTGCGCCAACTGTTGAAGTAAAACCAAGAAGATTGGGTGGAGCTTCTTACCTTGTTCCAACTGAAGTAAGAAAAGAACGAAGACTGTATTTAGCATTAAACTGGATAATCGAAGCTGCAAAAGCAAAACCAAATAAAGAATTCCGTTCATTTGAAGCAAAACTGACCAGTGAAATTGTTGAGGCTTCCAAAAATCAGGGTGCTTCAGTCAGTAAACGTCTGCAGGCCGAAAAACTCGCAGAAGCAAACAAAGCATTTGCTCATCTGAAGTGGTAAAGAAGTGATACAACACGTTATCCTACTATACCGATAAAAAATTCATTCCTATAATGAGGAATGATTTTTTTTAGTTCTATAAAAACTTGACTATTACATAATACAATTTAATATTTATTAATATATGGCACAACCACAGCAAAGTATAATTACTAAAAACCGCAATGTTCCTTTGGATAAAATCCGCAACGTAGGTATTATCGCTCACATTGATTCAGGTAAAACAACAACTACAGAACGTATTTTGTTTTACACAGGCCGAAGCTACAAAATCGGTGATATTGATGAAGGAAATACTCAGATGGACTGGATGCCCCAGGAGCGCGAACGAGGAATCACAATAGTATCTGCCGCAACAACTACATTCTGGAAAAATGTTCGTATCAACATTATCGATACTCCGGGCCACGTAGACTTTACTGCCGAAGTGGAGCGTTCACTTCGTGTTCTTGACGGAGGAGTTATAGTTTTTGATGCCGAAGAAGGTGTTCAGAGCCAATCGGAAACTGTATGGCGCCAGGCTGATAAATATAAAGTGCCTCGTATCTGCTTCATCAATAAAATGGATAAACTTGGTGCAAATTTTGAAGGAACGGTGGAAGAAATCACCGAACGGTTGGGAGCCAAACCAGCTGTTATGGTATATCCTCTTGGAAAAGAAAATGAATTTAAAGGTGTCGTTGATCTGCTTTCTATGAAATCTCTTGTATGGGGTAAAGATCCACAAGGTATTGAATATGATATCATCGATGAAATTCCAGCCGATATTAAAGAGCATGTTCAAAAAGCACGTGCAAAACTGTTTGAAGCTGTAGCCGAGACCGATGATGTTCTGCTCAATAAATATCTTGGCGGAGAAGAAATTACTGTTGAAGAACTCAAAACCGCTCTCCGACGAGCAACTATTGCCTACAAATTAATTCCTGTTTATTGTGGAACATCATTACGAAACAAAGGCGTCCAGCCAGTACTTGATGCTATTGTAGACTATCTGCCTTCTCCACTTGATCTTGGTGAAGTTCAGGGATTAGTGCCTGGCTCAAACGAAACAGCTGTTCGGAAATTAAATTCCGAAGAAAAATTCTCAGCCTTGGCTTTCAAAATTCAACTCGATCCGCACGTGGGAAAAATCACATACACTCGAATTTATTCCGGAACATTGGAAACTGGATCGTATGTTTACAATGTAAATAAAGGAAAACGAGAACGTGTAAGCCGGCTTCTTCTTATGCATGCCAACAACCGGGAAGAAATTGATAAGGCATATTCGGGAGAAATCGTTGCGCTGGTTGGTCCAAAAGAAACAAAAACCGGAGACACTCTTGCCGATCAGGATCATCCAATTCTGCTTGAGCAGATTACATTCCCGGAACCGGTTATTTCACTCGCTATTGAACCAAAAACAAAAGCAGATCAAGAAAAGCTTTCATATACTTTAAATAGACTTTCAGAAGAAGATCCAACATTCAAGGTAAAAGTAAACCATGAAACAGGACAAACAATTATGTCCGGCATGGGAGAACTGCATTTGGAAATTCTTGTCGACCGCATGAAGCGTGAAATGGGAATGGATGCCAATGTTGGTAAAGCACAGGTTGCGTATAAAGAAACAATTGCCGGCGAAGTTGAAGCCGAAGGAAAATACATTAAACAGTCCGGAGGTCATGGACAATACGGTCACTGCCTTATTCGGATGAAACCACTTGCCCGCGGCGAAGGATTCAGATATGTCAATTCCATCAAAGGAGGAACAATTCCAGCCGAATTTATTCCATCCATTGAAAAAGGTATTATCGAAGCCATGGAAAAAGGCGTATTGCTTGGATATCCTATGGTAGATATTGAAGTTACTGTGTACGATGGAAGTTATCATGATGTCGACTCTTCTGACATTGCATTCAAAATTGCAGGTTCTATGGCATTCCAGGACGGAGCCAAAAAAGCAGGTATGATTCTGCTTGAGCCTATCATGAAACTTGAAGTAACAGTTCCAGATGATTTCATGGGAGTTGTTATTGGCGATATTTCCAGCCGCCGTGGAAAAATCATCTCAACAGATAAAAGAGGCAGGGCTACCATCATAAAAGCCTATGCCCCGCTTGCCGAGCTTTCCGGATACGTTACTGTTTTGCGATCTCTTACCGAAGGTCGAGGTATTCCATACATGGAGCCTTCACACTATGAAGAAGTGCCGCAGAACATCGTCAAGAACATGCTCGCCAAATAGTTTAATCAGTTGCAACCGGTTAAACCGGTTGAACAGGCTCGGACCGATTTAACTTACTGATGTATGAAAACTCTCGTTTTCTCTGACTCTCATTTGGGAGTAAGTAAGCGTTTTGAAGAAAAAAAGTATCGCTTTCTTGAAGATATCATAAAGCAAGCCGACCACGTTATCATAAATGGTGATTTCTGGGAAGGTTACATGATGAACTTTCAGCAGTTCAAACATTCTCCGTATAGTAATCTCTTTCCATTGCTTAAAGCGCGTCACACGGTGTACATTCCTGGCAATCATGATTATGAAGGAATTACAGAAGAAGAAACTACTTTATTTTCTGATATAAAGACCACTCGGTATGAGATGAAGCTGAATGGCAATACCCTTATATTTGAACATGGTGATAGACTCGCACCGTTGCATGTAAAACGATTTATACCGAAGATAATGAAGCCTGTCTTGAAAAAACCGGTCTTCCATACAGCAAATGTTGTTGAGTATATAACAACTAAACGGCTGAATAAAATTTCTTCGCTGCAGTATGTGCAAAAAAAATTAAATAGAAATATTAAGAAAAAATTTCTTCCCCAAATGAAAGAAAATGAAATACTTATTGTTGGTCATACTCATGCTGCTGAATTTAATTTAAAAGAACGCTTTATAAATACGGGAATGGTTAAATGGGGAATCGGACAGTACCTAATGATTGAAGACGGACGCATGACTCCGCATGAAGAGTGGTATTCTTAACTTTGGGTAAACTTCGTGACACTCAGAATCTGGGAATTGGGAATATAAATTAAATTATTTTCATTATTTCGAAGGACTGTTATTCGTAATGTAAACTTCTCAACCTTACCTACGTTATCACCGATTTTGACAGTGTCTCCGATATTAAACTGATCTTCGGCAATGATGAAGATACCAGATAAAATGTCTTTGATAAGTGTCTGCGATCCAAATGATATAGCAAGGCCCACGATTCCTGCTCCGGCAAGAACCGGACGAATATCAACGCCGAAATGAGACAATATGATAAGTATCGAAATAATAAGGAACACACTATCGAGAATATTCTTTAATAAACTGCGTACAGTTCTTGTCTTTGATACAAAGTGAGATGATAGATTTCGGCTTTTGACACCACGGAATATAATATCTATGAGCTTCTTTAAAAGAATTGATGCGACAAGATTGAGAACCAATACACCGGTTACGAATAAACTGTTTCCAAAATAGGAATCAGAAAGTGATGCAAATATTGACATAGAATGTTATAAGGAACTTAAAGGACATTTGGAATGGTCATGAACCCGGGCAGTACAATACGCACGGCCATAATCGATTAACCGATACGAAAAATCAGCCCATTCTTCTTTCGGAACAATCTGCATAAGGTCTTGTTCTATTTTAACAGGATCCTGGCTTGTTGTTAGTCCAAGGACGTTTGAAAGACGGCGCACATGGGTATCGACCGGAATTCCGGAAATGATTTCATACGATCCATGAAGAACAATATTGGCTGTCTTGCGAGCGACTCCAGGCAAAGTAAGCATTTCTTCCATGGTTTTTGGAATTGATCCGTTATATTTTTCTTGAATGAGCCGCGCTGTTGCCAAAATATTTTTCGCTTTATTTCTATAGAAATTAATCGAGCTGATATCTTTTTCAAACTCTGCCTGATCGGCCTTTAGATAGTCGGCAAACTTTGGATATTTTTTGAAAAGTTTTTCGGTAACTTTATTGACGGCTTTATCGGTGCACATTGCAGAAAGCATAACAGCAACCAAGAGCTCCCAGCTATTGGAATAATTGAGTGCAGTCTTGGCTTCGGGGAATAATTCCTTCAGTTTTTTGATTATTTTGACAACCTTTTTCTTGTTTTCTTCCATTTGTATATTATACAAAATAACCGATACTCACTTGGCTAATTTATACATTCCGTTTTCTTCCTGAATAAACCCTTCAGAAGTTAGCTGCTTGAGAATTGCACGGACAGAAGATGCGTCGCGTGCCGCAAATGTAATGATATCTTTTTCGGAAAGTGACTGATTACGAAGAAGCTCTTTCAAGACTCTCCCGCGGACTTGCCGCGCCGATCCTTCAAATTTTGATTGAACCGCATAATGTTTACTTCTTTTGTTTGCATTATCAAACTCCTTTGCGAGCATTACACCATAGTCCATAAGCGCATAATACCAATCGCGGGGATTGTGCTGATCGACAGAAGATTCAACTAATGGATACAATTCCTTGTCTGAAATATCGGTGCGATCCTGAAAAAAATAATGAATATAAACACGCCGAATATTTGTCTCGATGAAAACTGAAGGAACATTGTACGCGAAAGCGGCGAGCGATCCTGCCGTTGCCTTTCCGATTCCGGGAAGTGTTACAAGAACTTCTGGATCTTTGGGAAGCTGGCCTATATATTTTTTGACAATAATTTCGGCTGCAGATCTCATAAACAATGCGCGCCGGTTATACCCCATCCCCTGCCAGACTGCCAAAAGTTTTGATGTCGGCGCTTGCGATAATGATAAGAAATCGGGAAAAGTTTCAAGAAATTCCGGATACTTCTTAAGAACTCGTGCTACCTGCGTTTGCTGAAGCATGATTTCCGAAACAAATACTTTATAGGGATCTTCAATATTCCGCCACGGCAGAATCCGTTTATGGTTTGCATAATAGTCCCAGATTGTTTGTTTAAATTGTATTATGTCGTAAGATTTCACCTGAATATTTGATATTGTAATTTTTGTCATTCTGAGCGATTAGCGAAGAATCCAGTGCAACGCTTTCGCTGGATCCTTCGGTCGCTTTGCTCCCTCAGGATGACATGTTAGACTATAAGCAATGCGGTATCTAGCGACTGAAACAGTTTAATAGCAAAAATCAAAAAAATTCGTATCGAGCGACAGTCCCTGCCGTCATTCAACTTTTGCACATATCGGACATGTCTCCCACAACACACTATCGCTCCGAAACGCCTGAAGCGCCTTACCTAACGGCAGAATACTCATAAAAAACCGCAGATCAAACCATTTTCGCATAAGCCAGCCGGCAAAACCAATCGTTATCTTTCCATTCACATCCCCCACCGCCCACTTCTCTCCAACCGGAATAAGATACGACGGAGCTTGTGGATGATAAATCGGCATCTGCATATTTTGATGTTTCGCAGTAATTATTTCTGCGACAAACGCACCGTCCTGAAGAGCTGTCTGAGCCATTCCCGCAAACTTGGTAGAAGCACCGTCGCCTACAATAAACACATCTTCAAATCCTTTTGCCTGCAAATGTTCATCGACCATAACCCGTCCTTTTTCATCAAAAGAAAATCCCTCAACAGTTTTATACAAACTATTCGGCGAAACCCCAGCGCACCAAATTAAAGTTTTCGTTTTCATCTGCATATCCTTTAAATGAACCTGTTCCAGTTCTTCCTTCATCACTCGTCGATTCAAAAAAATATTTACGCCCAAACCATACAATCGCTTGCGGATTTCCTCTGATGCTTCGGGCGGAAGTACGGGCATCAGCCGTGAACCTGATTGTATAAGGTCGATAGTTACATACGACTGATCTATACCATGTTTTTTGGCAAGCGCCCGGGCATATACGGCAAGCTCCCCCGCCGACTCAACACCGGTTGGGCCGCCGCCTACAATAACAATATGAGCATTGCAGTTTTTATCTATATCCATATCTACTTCGCACTGTAGAAATAATTCATGAAGATGGCGTTTCAGCTTTAAGGTGCTTTCTATTGTGTTTATCGAGAAAGACATTTCCTTAAGGCCCGGAGTATTGAAATACGAAGGCTCGCTTCCTAATGCCAAGATAAGAATATCGAAATGATACGTTGAGCCCGAAGATCCTTTAATAGTTTTAGATTTGGGATCGACGTCAACGATAAAGTCCTGAACAATATCGACAGGTTTGTTTTTATATATTTCAAAAAGCGGAATACAAACTTCAAGAGGCGATCTGCCAGTTAAAACTCTATATAAAAGCGCATGGTACTCAAAATGGGGTTTATCTGAGATGAGAGTAATCTGAGTTTCTGGAATATTTTTTTTTGAAAGTTCGAGTGCAGTTTTTATTCCACCAAACCCTCCGCCGACAATTATGATTCGTTTATTCATTACGAAGTAATTATACAGATTTAGATCTTTAATTAGAAATCAAATCTTGCAGGTGTCTGAGTATAGGGTTCCCATCAACGCGCAATGACCGTTAAGGTTGCAGTCCAACTTAGGAAGAACACGAGACATTACCTTTTCAGGCTGCCAACTATAGAAACACATCTCAAATGAGCATTGATGGGAAAATACGAAGACGGTTCCTGCAAGATTAATATGTTATTTAAAAAATCCTCTTCTCCAGATTTCAAAATCTACCAAACCTACAACTCCATCTCCATTAAAATCTGCGTTTGTTGTGGAAAGTTCTTTAAAATTTTCCTTCCTCCACATTTCAAAATCAGCTGTAGTGATTAAACCATTGCAGTCTGCATCGCCTTCGGCTTTGCGGGAGCAGACAGTTTGAGAAATTGTCGGGGTGATAGTTGCTGGAGTGGTAGGGGTTGGCGACGGAGAAGCAGAAACAATCACATTCGCATGACACACTCCCGTTCCGCTGTCGGTAAATGTCTGGCCGGGAATCGGCAGAAACTTCCAGTCATATGAATTCTGACGCAGTGTCATCTGTAAAATTCCAAATGTCGTATTATTTTTTATTTCACTATTCGCCAAATTAGTTGTCCAATAGCCGGTAAAATTTCGGCCGCCGGTTCCGACTAAAAATTCACGGAATCCGTTTACATCATCTCTATTGCTGTTTGCATCCTGCGGTGCAAACCGTTCGTAATGATGGCTGTGGCCGACCAAAACAACATCGGTTTTACCGTTATACAAAGTCTGCCATAAAGGCCTCATGTTATTCAGAAGCGTTGTATTATTTCCATCATGACCAGATGAATACAAGGGATGATGCATATAAGCAATAATACATTTATTTTTATTGGCTGCTAATTCTTGTTGAAGCCATACGTTTTGCGGACTGCTTGCCCCGCAGCCGCCTGCTGCACTGCAGTTTGTATTTAATGCGATAAGGTGCCATGTGCCGATATTAAAACTGAAATATCCTTTTGATCTATCACCTGCCCTGCCTGTCTGGTTGCCGATTCCGTTAAAATAGTCAAAATGCCCCTGAGCGTTTGGAGTTAAGTATTCATGATTTCCCACGGCAGGATATGTAATACTTTTCATTCTTCCCCATGTGGCGTTATAACATCGCGGTGGATTTGAGTTGCAGTACGGATCGGTGCCGGCATAATAAGCATATTGCCCTTGTTCATATTGATTGTCTCCCAATACAAGCACAGCTGCCGGATTTATTTTTCTTGCCAGCTCCGAAGTTTCCCATTCTTTGCATGCTGCTCCCGTACTGTCGGCGCCGCAAGCAATGTCACCGACTGCTGCAATAACAGGATCCGCACCAGAAGTCGGAACAATTACAGTTGGTGTTGGCGTAGAAGTTCCAGGTGTCGGAGTTTTGGTAGGAGTTGGATTACCAGAACCAGTTCCCTGTTCAAGCGGTGGAAGATTGGCGGCTAAATAATTCACATAGGTATTTTCAAATGGCAGTGCTCCCGATTTTATGGTGGCCTTGCCGCTGGTAACTTGGTTTACTTCAACTGCAGGCTCGACTGATGAGCCTTCTCCCCATTCATTCCATGTTTCGGTAAGCTTCCATGTTGCATTTGAGGCGACCATACTTTTTAAAGCAGTTTCAAAAGCAGCCGGATCACGGGCAAGCCGCATGGCAGTTCCATTCAACCAAAAACCGGGGCTGATAAATGAATAGTATGTTCCTTTTGAACCCGATCTGTTTGCCGGTGCGTAGTCGTGCCAGCTGTCGACCGCAGATGCACTTCCGCCTGCATTTAATGGATCAACTTTCATATTTACATAAAATCCTGTTTGTGCGCGCGCCTGGCTCCAGCGGTCTAAATCTCCGAGAGGACTATATCCTGTATGTGCTGCGTTGTAGACAAAAACGACAGGTTTACCGCCTACTTTGAAGTAACCAGGCTGGTTGGCATAATTATTTTTGATGTAATTAAGATCGGAAACGATTTCAGAAAGTGGAACATCGGCGAATCCTTCTTTCTCATAATAAACAGCCCACCGTAAGTTGGGATAAGGATTATCAGCCCGATTCATAACATCGGTAATAATTTTGCGGAATGCATTGTCCGACTTATGCCCCTGTCCCCACCATGAAGCAATTGCCACTTCCTGCCGTGCTTCAGCCAGTTTTCTAAGTTGCCAATAGATGATATCGACGTTACTGGAACTATAAAGTTCGGTGGCCGGATCAAATACGCCGGGTTTTGGATCGGGCAGATACTGCGAGAACCAGTTGTCGGGCGGTGTATGTCCGCCGTCGCTCCAGTAACTCCACAATCCGTCGGTGTTGGGGTTTTGAGACCATAGGTAGAAAAATGTCGCGTAATACGGAGCAGAAGGTTGAAATGTCGATTGCGCCTGAGCCGGCTTTTGATTTGCTGAAAAAATAAGAAATATTATTGAAAAATATAGAAGATATCTGAAATATTTTTTTTGAAAAAAGCCCATACATAGAATATACCAAAAATATTACTTTAGATCGTCAGATTTATATTTTCCATGATTATTGATATAATATCCGTATGCTAAACAGGTTTGTGCATCTGACAATTCTACCGGTCATACGAAAGTTCCGCGCACAAGCGGTAAAAAAAATTAATCCAAAAGAAAACTACTCGCTTATGCCGATCAGTAATAAATTCGGCTATGATCGCGGTACCCCCATCGACAGGTTCTACATTGAACAGTTTATGGAGGCCAATAAAGACAAAGTGCATGGAGCATGCCTGGAAGTACATGATGATGCATACATCAAGCGATATGGAGCGAACCGAGTCACAAAAGGTGATGTGGTAGACATTGATACTTCAAACAAACTTGCCAATATTTATACCGATCTTTCAAAAGCCGATGTAATTGCAGACAATACATACGACACATTAATTATTACGCAGACTTTAGGATTAATTCCTGAACATGAAAAAGCAGTCGGCCACTTATTCCGAATGTTAAAGCCCGGCGGAACATTATTACTGACTGTTTCTGCCATGGGCCCATACATTACAAACGGCCACAGTTTCTGGAGATACACGGTGCGTTCTATCCCTTACTTGCTGGAGAAATATTTTCCGAAAGAAAATATAAAAGTAGAAGCGTTTGGCAACGTTCTGACAGGGCAAGGTTTCTGGGTCGGCATGGCCGCCGAAGAGTTTACAAAAGAACAGCTTGATTCCAAAGACGAACGCTACCCCGTAATAATTTCTGCAGTAGCTACAAAGTAAATCGACTCTTCGCGTCATCCTGAACTCGTTTCAGGATCCATAAATCTTCATTACGCATATGTCATTCTGAACGAGCGCAGCGAAGTGAAGAATCCAGCTTTAGCGTATCTTCCTATATCTCAACCTGAAATTTGATACAATTGGCTTTAGCAATAAGCCATCAGCCATAAGCTATAAGCTATTTAGGAGAGGTGCCAGAATGCTCAACTGGCAGTTTGCGATAAGAAGTCGCATTTGACGCGACGAAGTGAGCAATTACTGCCAGTTAGTCCCGCGAAGCGGGAGTCGAATGGGCTAGTAAAAAATAAGATGTCAGGAGAGGTGCCAGAGTGGTCGAATGGGCTAGTCTCGAAAACTAGTATAGCCGCAAGGTTATCGAGGGTTCGAATCCCTCCCTCTCCGCATAAAGCTTAGAGTTGCTTCAAGACCCAACTACCCTTTCAGTTTAGCCCTACATGGCTTGCTGAATGGGCAGCAAAAATCTTCAATCCTCAAAAAGTAGCCTATAATCGTAAAAACTGTTAAAATACTTCGAAAGGTACATATGTTTGGTTCTAAGATTTTTATATCCACATTAACTGAAGAGAATCCAAATTTCCCATGTCATATTGGCTAAATGGTTTTAAGACATACTCTTTTCCATCTTCACCTTTTACACATAGTAACCCATTCTCGTTCTCATATACATCAGAAATTACCTTATTATCACTTTTTCTATGAAATTTTCCTTTCAATACTGCTAATTCAACATGGTTTTCTGGGTCTTTAGGATCTGGCATTAGCATCATTGCTAAATTTGCACCTCCAAAAGTCTTAAAACCATACTGACTATCTTTAGGAACGACTTGTTCAGACCAACCATGTGTTCTAGTGAGATGAAATGCTGCAACCTGTAAGTCATCCTCTGGGGTTTGAAGTAAAAGATAAGCTAATGTTCTATATTGCTCATCTTCATGATCGTCGCTTACTCCGCTACCAAAGGCAGCTATTTGACCAAACGGAACTTCACATATTTTGAGTTTTGCAATTGTCGTAGTACTTCCAAGCATATTTTCAAAAGAAATTAATGCGTTTTGTTTAAATCCATTAATTTCAATTGAATCCACTTCACCATTGGCACACCGAAAAATATCGATAGAATTTTTAATAAAGACTTGATTTGATTCTGGAGCATATTTTAGTGATTGAATAATATTCAAGCATTCTTGAGAGCTTAATCTAAGTGGAATAAGATCAATTATTCCAATCAAACCACAAATAGCTGTGTCCCGTGGATTTTTTGTCATTACTTCTTTCAAGTTTGAAATTTCAATCAGACTTACTCTTATCACATTTTTAAGAACAGAAACGGGATCTTCATTTAATTTCTCCCTCTTCTGAATTCTTTTGGCAAAATCTTTAAAAACACCGATATAGTTTTTTCTCAAAGCGTCTTTAAAAAGAGTGGCTGTGCGACAGTCTCCCGCTACAGCAATAGCAGGACCTCCAGTAATGATCTCACACTTTTGACAATCATCTTTAAAGTAAGCTTTACCCTGCAAAGGTTTATGGGTTACTCTTGTGTCAGTGGCAATGCAAATTCCATTCCAGGTTCTACATCCAGCAATTAATGTCATACGGTAATTATACCGTTTACATGAGAATTAATTGCCTGTCGATTAGTCTAAATTTTGATTTCATTCCACTCAAAATTTTTACCCTCTCCTCAGGGGTCCCAAACTGTAGCACATGAAGTAAATAATCGTGAAGCATGTCTTTTTGTAGATCGTTGTATTTGGTAGTTGTGTCATCATTTGTATTGTCATTATGGGGTGTAATTTCAACAACTGGTTTCTGTTTATTAAGAACCGTTAGTTTCAAATGCTGGAGTCGCTTCATTTCAATTTCAAACTCCTGCATCATATATTTCGTATTCAATTTTATGTGGGGAAGTAAAACAACCAACTGTTTAATCAACTCTTCTTCGGTAATATAAGGTTCTGGACAATCATATTTTTTAATTCGGTTGCAGTGATAGTAAATGTGAGTATTAATCTTGTTTGTTTTTGTTCTTCGGTATTTAATCTCGGCAGTTACGTTCCCACTACATGATCCACAAATACAGATTTTCTTAAACGGAAAGAGTTGTTTATTCCATTGTCTTGGAGCGACTTGAAGCTGAATTTGCACTTTTTCAAATAAAGACTTGGTAATTAGCGTTTCATAAGTACCTTTGTACCAATGCTCTCCATACTTAAATTCTCCATAATAAAAAGGATTCTGTAAGGCAACATACACTTTGCTTAATGGCATTTTACATCCACCTTTTGTCGTAAACTCAATATCATCGAGCCATTTTTTTACCATCCGTCCGGAGAATCCTAAATGCGCTACCTTATTAAACATTTCTTTAATAACTGGTGCGCGTTCAGGATCTAGTTCAACTGTGGAGATACGATTTGCTTTCAAAACATTTCTATAACCTATCGGTGCCATTCCAGGTCGGATACCTATCTGGCATTTATTTCTAAGTCCACGTTTTACGTTAACTCCTCTGTTATCATTTTCCAATTTTGCTTGAGAACAGAGAATCATGAGTAAGAATTTTTCATTAGGATTATTAGAAAAGGATTGAGAATACGTTTTTATTTGTAGCAGCTTTCCCTGATCCATAAGATCAACAATTTTTCCCAAATCTCCCGCATTTCGGCTCAATCTATCTGGAGCCCAAGTGAGTATGCTATTGTATTTTCGATTAGAAACACCTAATAAAAGGTTATTGAATTCTGATCTTTGACCAGATTCTTTTGCCGAATGACTTTCAGTTATCGTATACACCACATTGAGCTTCTCTCGCTTTGCTTGCGCTTGCATCTCTTTGAGTTGTCCATCGATACTCATCGCTTGCCGTTCATCAGATTCAGATGATTTACGGGCATACAGACAGTATTTCAGTTGTTCTTGCATGGCAATAATGGTAAAAATTGTTTCAATTCCTTTATATGATTTCCATCTAGTTGAAAAACAGCGCAAGTAGAATATGCGTATTCATCTACTTTTGAGTACACATCTTCAAGATGTTGCTCCATTAAGATTTCAGCAACGCCTTTACAAGTTGCTGGGATAATCCAGCTATGGTTATAGATATATCCTCGAAGGCAGACCTCGACCGTACCTACGAAGAAGAACTGTTGTTTATTCATACCACAATGAGGCCGGAAGAAGGCTGTAAAGTCAAGTGCAAAAAGGAGAACGTTTAGTTTTGATGATATTTAAGTTTTCGCTTATCAAATGCTGGCATTGTTCCTTCAAGTATCCTAACAAGCTCTTTATTTATCTCTGGATTTTCAATTGACCCCGTTTTGTAAGAGAATTCATAATTATTCTTTTTATCCAGATTGACATATATAATTTGCTCTGCATCAGCCCCAACAGCAAGGTTAGGATTGTGTGTCACGATAATTATTTGTCTTCTTTTTTTTGCATGCACTATGAAATGTCGCAATACATCAAATACACTTTGATTATCTAGATTATCTTCTGGCTGATCAATGATAAGTGGGATATTTCCTTTATCTATCATTAAATAGAAAACAATTAGCAAAGCGCCTTTTTCTCCAGGTGATAATTCATCTAACTTTTTATCATCATATTTAAGCTCATAAGTTGGTTCTAAGTAACTTAGTGAGAATAAAAATTTATAAAAATTTTCTACTTCACTAATTTGATCAATAATACTTCTATCTTTATCATTAACTTCTTGCCTCTGATCTTGATCCAAATACCTCAAAGTAGTTGTCAATATCTTTTTGAGGTTTTTCTCATGTGAAAAATCAATTCCTTCTACAATATCACTTAGTATTTTTTCGCCATTTCTTATAAAAGTACCACTTTTTGTTTTATTTATGTAGTCTAAGAAATTCTTTTGAAAATTACTTTTTAATTTATATCCGACATCAACTTTAATTGGAAACTTTAACATGTACTCAGTATCTTGTGCGAGCAGTGTGTCCACTGCGTTTTTAAATTCAGTATACAGATTAAGAATTTCATTTTTTTTCGCAAGTATATCACAGGCTTTTGTTTTAGCATTTTCTCTTTCCGTAAGAATTAATTTTGGGACTTCATCTGTTAGATATTTTAGATCTTTTTTTATATTTTCGATAGATCCGGGTACTAAATCAGGATTATTTTTATCTCCTTCAATTACATTTTTTTTAGTCAGCCATTTATTATATGCCGCTTTTTTTTCTTGGAATTCTTTTTCCGGTTTAGAAAGTTGTTCAACTAAGCTTTTTAACTCATTTTGAATATTCGCCTTTTTAACAACTAAGCTTTTTTCCTTTAGTTCCGACTTGAGTAACAAATTACTCCCTGTTTCATACTCAATTAATTCGTTAGTTTTTAGAAGTGGTTCGTATTTATCAATCTCTGTTTGCTTAACTTGAATCATTTTTTTTACGGGTTCTGAATCGAACTCGCTCTTCATTAATTGATCAATATCAAAACCAAATTTATTAAAAAGCTCTTTTGAATCACTTTTATACTTTTTAATTATTGACTCATGTCTTTGAATATCATCGACTATCTGCCTGAGTTCTTCCTTTTCTACATTGAGTTTTTTTAAGCATTCTTGAGCTTCAATAATTTTACTCTCTACTTGATCCATCTCTTTTTTTAATCCGTCAATTTTTTTATTTACTTGTTCAGTGTTTTTTATGATTTCCTCACTTTTCACTTGATCAGGTAATTTCGGTTCTTCAGGTTTTGATTTGTTATGTGCATCTAGATCATTTTGCCTAGACTCAAGGGCACTTTGTATACGACTAATATTACTTTTATGATGCCTTCGCTCTAGTTGAGCAAGACTGTGAATTATTTTTTCAAGTTCATTTATCTGTATTTGTAAATCACTTTGTATACTGCTGCTTTTATATTTTTCAAGTTCATCAAAAGTATTTTTACCTAATCTAAGTGCATCAGGGACATGAGAAAAAATCACATTTTTTAAATTCATTTCAAACTCTTCAAGCTCTAGTTCGTTAGTTATTTTCTCAAAATAATTTTGAGGTAAATATTTAACTTTTTGCACTTGATTAAAGTCAACATTCTCGTTTAGACTCCTTTTAATATTATTGGTATCTGTCCAAATAATTTCAGCTTCAAAATTTTCTGAAAAACCAGTTTGACGAAATCTTTTTTTACTAGATACGTTATTAAGGAAAGAAAAATTTTTTTGATCTTGACCTGCATCATGGGCATTGCCTAACAAACCTAAAATATCTGATATGGCACTTTTTCCACACCCTTTGTTGCCTATAATTGCAACTAATTCTTTGTTTAATTTAATCTCTACATTTTGAAACCATTTACCTTTTTTTGGTTGCCTTCCTTGAATACCATTAATTCTCAGCATCTCTATATATTTTTCCTTGTTTTCATTTACTCTTTTGAGGATTTGCGGTTCTTCACCAATATAAACTCTTTCTGTAGGCTCATAAAGTATCTCTTTTAATCCCTCAAACGTTGTATCTGCTTTAATCCAACAATTGTATTTAAGAGTATATTCTTTAACATTATGGTTATCTGAACCGATAATGATTGGTAATACAGATTTAATGCTAGGAAAAACTATTTCATGATATCCTCTTATATCTACCCTGGGATTTCCAATTTCTAAAATATTTATAGACTCTTGTATTAAATCTGTCTTGATTTGAAGTTTATACTCATGATTATTTTTTATGTTCTCAATCGAATTTGACTTCTTACCTGCATGAACTGTTACTAGACCACCAAGTTCATGAATCACTTTAGCAGAATCTTTCAAATCGCAATATATTTTTTCAATTCCTTTTTGCTTGATATCAGATAGTGTAAGACCTAATTTGCTCTGAATATTAATCCAAATATTCTCTAAATCACAATCCTCAGGGAAAATACCAACGAAGTGTATTTTTTCACTACCTCCTAATTCAGAGCATAATTCAATACCAGGAAATATCTGTATACCTTTATTTGCTCCAAGAGTATGTAAATGCGTAATTCGATTTACATCAATAACATTATGATCAGTTATTGCAACAACTGAAATAGCATTTTCCGCTAAAGTAGAAATTATTTTTTCATTTGTGACAGACATATCTTTATAGTCATATGAGGAAGGTGTGTGGAAATGCAAATCCCATTTTCTCCATAATGATCCTCTCGGGTCATTAGCTATATCGTTAATTTGAACATCCATATATGTTCATGAAACAAAACTATAATTTAGCATTTTTACTAATTTCTGCTGTTTAACATTTTCACTAACCAGATTATCTATTTGTTGGAACAACATCTTTACTTTTTCAACAATTTTCTTTTGTTCTTGAATTGGGGGTAGTGGCACTATTATTTCCTCTATATCAGTAAGTCTTAAACTATTCTTTAAACCTCTTTGAGGGCTTTTAAGTTGTGACTGTATATGTGTAGACAAAAATAAATATATAAATAGCTCTATATTTATTTCATTTGAAAATCTTATTAAAGCCGTATGTTGATTAATATATGCTTCGCCAAAATTATCTGGTATGAATCCAAGCATACCTACTTCTCCAGTTATTGAAACTAATAGATCATTAGGTTTTAAAACAGTTCTTTTTCCTTCTGATATTTGTGGAGGTGTAACATATTGAATACTATCCATTCTCAGTGTAAATGAATTTTTTGATAAATTACTCATCCTGACAAATTTGGCTCCATTCTGAGAATAATATTGTGCCCAATCTCTAGAACCACTAGTAATTAATGTACTTATTTCCGCTACTTTACACCATTTCCATGCTTTAGGTATTTCAAAGGGGATTTCTTCAGGTTTTATCTTCCCGACGACTTTGTCTTTTTTAAACCTTCCTTCTTTAATCAATTTTTCTTTTTCTATTCTTATCTTCTTTAATAGCACACTAGCAGGTTCATCATTTGGGTCTTGAGGTACCAATTTCCCCTGAACAGCGTCTTGAAGGATTGATTGTCTCAACCTAGTAATAAGTTTTTGTTGATTAGACACTTCTGTTTCAAATTCATTCTTTTTTATTGCAATTTGCCTTCCTACTATAGCCAATTTGTCTTGCTTGATGATATTTAAGTACGGAATGCAATATTGTTCAAGACTTTGTTTACTAATTGCATCTTTTGAAGTACCCTTTTTTGTTTTTGCAACGATTTCCTTTCGTAGAGAGTTAAAGAGCTGATGGTAATATTGCAAATTAACAGGATATTTTTTTGTATCTTTTGGACTTAGAATAAAACAAAGATCACTGGCAATAAATTTTCCATTTATGTAATGCGTTCTTCCTAATGATCCTGATGCTGCAGCCGCAAAAATAAGAGCTTCTTTATCTTGACTATAAGTTTTATGCGTTTTCCATTCTGCTGCAGCCGTAATAAAAACATATTCTCCTGGAGTAGCTTTTGAACTTTGTAAAGTTCCCTTTTCCAGATTGAAAATATCCTTAATCGGAACTAGTTTCATATAATTCTTTTTTTAGTTCATTGATAATATTTGTACTTTTTTGCAAAGAAACTTCTAGTTCACGAATAATCTCATCGGTTGAAGACGGCTCTGTCTCAACTTTTTTATGGGGATTCTTTATATCCAAGTCATACCCACGCTCGGCAATGGTCTTGATATAAACCTTCCATGATTGTTCACTTTCTACTCGATTGTTCCACCAGTCTTTTATGGGGTCGAGTTCTTCCAGTTTGAGTGGTTTGGTTTTGCTGTAACTCTTTTGAGTTTCTGGGAGTTTATGTTCGTAGTACCAGATTTCTTTTGTGGGTGTTCCTTTTTCAAGGAAAATAAGATTTGTTGCCACCGTTGCATAAGGCTGGAATACAGAGTTAGGCAACCTCACGATAGTATGTACGTTACAATCTTCAAGGAGTTTTTGTCGTATGCGTTGTTTTACGCCTTCCCCAGTAAGTGAGCCATCTGGTAGTACAATGCCAGCACGTCCACCTTGTTTGAGAAGTGCGATTATTAAAATGAGAAATAGATCTGCAGTTTCTTTTGTTTGAAAACTTGCAGGAAAGTTTTGTTCAACTCCATCTTCTTCGACACCGCCAAATGGTGGATTGGTTACCACAATATCATATCGGTCTTTATCGGTAATATCCCGAAGTGGTTTTATAAGAGCATTATCACGACGGATATATTTTGGCTCATCAATGCCATGCAGGATCATATTTGTCATGCACAATAAGTGCGGAAGTGGTTTTTTATCGATGCCATGTATAGTTTCTTGTAATAGCTTAAAATCTTCAGGTGTTTTTACTGCATGTTCTTTGAGGTAATCTAGAGCGCAGATAAGAAAGCCACCTGTACCTGATGCAGGATCAAGAATTTTTTCGCCAAGCTTTGGACTTATCATGTTTACCACAAACTGAGTAATGGGCCGTGGCGTGTAATATTCGCCTGCATTACCTGCAGATTGAAGATCCTTTAAAATTTGCTCGTAGATGTCATTGAACAGATGTCTGTCTTCTGATTTATTGAAATTGATCTCGTTGATTTTGTTTATAACCTGTCTCAGAAGTGTTCCTGACTTCATGTAGTTGTAGGCATCTTCAAAAACTGAGCGAATGATAAATGATCGTGGATTACTTTTATCGTAAGAGGCTTCGTTTTTAAGTGTTTTGAAGAGTTCATTGTTTACAAACTCCAGAAGTGCATCTCCTGTTAACCCTTCTTCATTTTCTGCCCAATTACGCCAGCGCAGTTTTTCAGGAATGGGTGATTTGTAGCTTGGGTCAAGTAGTTCTGTTTCCCGTTCTTTATCGTCAAATATCTTTAAGAAGATCATCCAGACAATCTGCCCAATACGCTGGGCATCACCATCAACACCAGTGTCTTTTCGCATAATATTCTGGATCCCCTTTATGGTTGACGATACGTTCATATTTGTTTGTTAAAAACTGATCACAATGTTTGATGAGAGGTATACAGGTATTTTTCCATATCTGCAAGTGCAGAAAGGTACTGATCACGCCCTCCGAAATAATCGTTGATAATTTCGCTGGGTGTGCCGTACTCAGGAAAAGGTTTTACTCCCAAAACACTTATTTCTTCCACTGCTTCGATGCCCTGATCGGCATATTTATCAAGCAGTTCAAAGATTACTTCTTTTGCTTTTTCTCCGTATTTATCAAAGTAGTTTCCTTTTTTTACCATCTCTGCACGTTGTTTTCGGGTAAGATATGGTTTATCAAATGCGATATAGCAAATAAGATCAAAAGGATCGAGTTTTTTACCGATTTCTCTTTCCAGCTCTTGTAGAAAGATTCCTTTACTTAACATTTCTTCGATAAGTACCTGTTTACGTTCTGTACTGTTCCAGAGTGTCAAAAAGTTATCCAATGATTGATATTCACGAAGTGCCGAAGCGCGGCTATAGTCTTTGAGTGATTCGGTAATGAGTTTTCCATTGGTATCTATGAGTTGTACCCGCTCGTGAATTACGGTAACAGGAACACCTCGAACCATATATTTTCGTGGTTTATCATTCACAAAACCAGCGCCTGTTTGATTTATTGCATCTGGTGGGTCATAGATGACTTTACCCTCATCGCCTGTATTTGAAGTGTCATCCGTTGAGGTAGTATCTTGAGGCGGGTTAATAGGATCTTCTGGTTTTGGAGTATAAATCTGGACTGGATCCCCATCAAAATGAGGATCGGCAAATAAGTTGGTTACTTTTCGAAAATCAATGATAGTAAAAAATGTTTTCCCGTAATCTTCACGGATTCGTGTTCCACGTCCTATGATCTGCTTAAACTCGGTCATGGATTTGATATTTGAATCAAGGACTACGAGTTTACAGGTTTGCACATCTACACCTGTTGTTAATAGTTTGGAAGTGGTAACAATTGCGGGATAAAGGGACGCTGGATCAATAAATGAATCCAACTCTCGCTTACCTTCATCATTATCTCCAGTAATACGCATTACATATTTGTAGTTTTTAGCTACCAAATCTGCATTTTCGTTTACCAAGGCAACTCGCATGCGCTCAGCATGCTCAATATCTTCACAAAATACAATTGTCTTTGCAAAACGATCGGTATTTTTCAAATATTCTGTTATTTTTTTGGCTACCAGCTTGGTTCGTTCATCTAAAATAATTTTTTTATCAAAATCCCGTCCCGTATACACTTCATCAGGTATTTCCTGTCCGTATTCATCTTTTTGTCCTAATGTTGGTCTCCATCCTTCTTCATCACGGTCCATCATCACTCGAATGACTTTATATGGAGCTAAAAATCCGTCTTCAATACCTTGTTTCAGAGAGTACGTATACACTGGTTCTCCAAAATAGTCGATATTAGAAACATCTTTAGTTTCTTTTGGAGTTGCAGTAAGACCAATTTGCGTAGCACTCGAAAAGTAGGATAAAATATCACGCCAGGCAGAATCTTCAGCGGCCGAACCACGATGGCATTCGTCTACAACAATAAGATCAAAAAAAGAAGGTGAAAACTGTCGATATATATTTTGAAAGTCCTCGGAGCCACTAATTCCTTGGTAGAGGGCAAGATAGATCTCATATGACTTATCTACCGTCCGGTTTTTTATCCATGTCATTTTATCTCCGAAATATTTAAAGTCATTATTTTTTGTCTGGCTAATAAGTATATTTCTATCGGCAAGGAACAGAATGCGCTTTTTCACACCTGCTTTCCATAGTCGCCAAATGATTTGAAAGGCAACGAATGTCTTTCCCGTACCTGTCGCCATAACCAGAAGTTGTCTATTGTTACCTTTAGCTACTGACTCGAGTACGCGATTGATAGCTATTTGCTGGTAATAACGGGGCTCTTTACTATCCTGATCCTCGTAGTAATCCTGTTCGATAATTTTTAATTCTGTTTCATTAATCTGTTTTGATTCTCGATATCGTTGAAGTAATTCTTCAGGTGTAGGAAAGGCATCGAGCCCGATTTCACGCTCAACAGTTCCAGTAGATTTTGTCCTGTCATGTTCAACAAAACTGTCTCCATTGGAGCTGTATACGAATGGAATATCTAGAGTGTCAGCGTATTCTAATGCTTGTTGCATGCCATCGGAGACTCCATGATTGTTGTCTTTTGCCTCAAGGACGGCAATAGGCAAATTAGGCCTAAGGTAGAGAATATAGTCGGCTCGTTTTGGTTTTAAACGTTTTGTTTTTATCCCCTCCACCATAATACGCCCCGCAGTAAACGATTTTTCTTCACGAATATGAAATGGCTTATTCCAACCTGATCTATGTAATGAAGGAGTGATGTATTTAGAACAAATATCTCTTTCCGACAAATTTTTCTTATCTTGATACATAGATGGAATATATTCTACCACTTTTACTAAATTGTTCAGCAACCAAAAACCCCTCTCTCGAGGGGTTTTATATAGATAGATAGATAGATAGATAAAAAATTTAATTAAACTCTCCATACCAAAATGCATTCCTTAATTCATTATTACCTCTGCATTCTATAGAGAAATTCTTTGGCTTAATAGCAAAAGGATTAAAACGAGTTCCATCACCTTTAGTAAACTGTGCAGAGCCTACCTTATATACCGGCGCTTCACCATTTTTCGCTACTGAATCTAGTGCCGAGTCTAGGTTATATCCTTCTAAAGTATAGTCTCCATTTACTTTCATTCTGGCATTTTGACAGATATGTTTATCTAGATTACTAATAATAAACTGACCATCTTTAAAATTAACATACGCTGCAAACGTATCTTGTGATCCAGATTCTTTTGTGGAAGATTTATTTTGAGACCCATTACCTTGTGAAGCTATTGATATAACAAGAATCACAATTCCAAGAAAAGTAAGAATGGGGTGTCGCCTAAACCATCCTCTTAAATCTTGTCTACAATAAGGGCACTTTTTTGCTTTTGCTGATATTTCTTTATCACACGATGGACATCGTTTAGTTACCTCTATTTTTTTATCCATAAAATCACCCCTTTCTATATTAATTTATATAGGCATAAAGATAGATATATCTATCTTTATTTATCTCAATGATACCGGATAAATCACCAAAAAGCTAGATATATCTAGTAAACAAATACTTGACTACTTAGTAGGCTTTACCCTATATACCGCTATGAACTACACATTTCTATATAAAAAATTTGGAGACCATGTAGAAAAGCTCCGAAAAGAAAAAGGCATAACCCAAGAAGAACTTGCAGTAAAAGCAGATTTGCACAGAGCATATTTTTGGGATATAGAAAATGGTAGAAATATTTCACTTAAAACCGCATATAAAATTGCAAAGGCTTTAAATGTCCCCCTTTCAAAACTATTTGACTTCTAATGTATAGATCTGCATTCCACTATATAAAGTTGTGGTTCACTTGTATCTTTTTCTAAAACCTTAAGTAATAACAAAGACAATGCATCTGATAAATCATCATGACTTTCCAAGCCAAATCCTATTAACTGTTGAATAAGCATCTCTACTCCATTACGAGGGAACCTGACCTTCCCTTGTTGAATAAGATGAGAAATTAAAGACAGTCTACTGCGTTTATCCTGTCCGGTAATCTTCACTCCCTCTGCAGGAAAATTAATATTTTTCAGATGTTGTATAAGTGATTGCTGATAACCAACATCTTCTATATATAGCTCTGTGGGTTGCCCATATCCTAAAGTTTTTGATAATTTTTTTGCACGCTCTACAGTTTCGGGAAAAGATAATCGTTCATTCACTGGGTTAGGTAGAACATATACTTCTAATTCTTCTGCATATCCAAACACCATCACAGATACCATAGCAGTATAATCTGCAGATTCTTTTTGAGATATAGCCAAATCAATTCCTGTGGCAGTATATTGATAATCATCTCGTTTATCAGAAGGTAAATCGTCATAGTAATGTATCCATTCTGGGTGTATGACTCGAGATGCATCAGAAACTATTTTAAGCATATATTCACGTAAAAACGCAGTTTCTGATGCAGTAGTTTTTTTTAACATCTCAATATCATCCATAGTTGAATATTTACCTGGCCAAACAATATCATCATTGTTATTTACAAGAGGAAACGCATAAAAATCACCTAATAATTTTTTTTCTTCTATACTTTGTTTTAATTTCAAAATCAAACAATCTTCGTGCAATAAGTTTCCAACCATGATAATTTTTGTATTCTTATCTCCGACTGGTATTATCTCACCATTAAACCAATTAAAAGTTCTATTACGCCCTTCTTGAGTTTTTACAGATTGTAAATCTTCTATATCATCACAAATAATTAGATCTGGTCTGTGAGCGCCGTGCCGAATACCGCGGATACTTTGCTCTGTTGAAACAGCGGTTATTCTAGCGTCGTATTTTGAAATCACAATAGAATTCGCACCCCATTCATCACTGCATTCTTCAAATGGTCCTATATCTTTTTTCAGAAGTTCATTTGTTTCTAGTTCCTTTTTAATATTTGAAAGGTGTAGCCGTGCCTGTGCTTGGGTTTGGCTTACAATTAGGATAAACTTCTTTTTTTGTGTTCCTATTACTGCCCAAATAGGATATGAAAGAGTCATGATCGTTGATTTAGCTGAGCCACGAAAAGCAACCAATACTGCCATTCTCAAATTAACATCTTCTGTGATTTCAAACATTTTATGATGAAATGGTGCAAAAGGATAGTTAATATAATGTCCGAGATAAATAGAGAAAAACCAGAAATGATTTTTTTGACAAAGCTTCTTTCTGATAGTTCGATTATTTTTTATTTGTTGCAATTCTTCTTTGGATAATGATTGTGATATCACATTGATTCCTCCTGTTTAGTTTCTTTTATAACTGATGCAAGTTTTAACGCTTTATTAATAAGTTCCTCCTGCTCTGGTGTTAATTTTTCATCATATTTCAATTGCCCAGTGACCTCTACTTTAGTTTTATAGGAAGTATGATTGTTTTTTAACCAAAAAATAATTCCAGTTAAATTTCCGTTACGGATTGCACTCATAAGTTGGCTTTCTGCCATATCGTTCACTAATAATTTTCCTTCTTGAAGAGCCTCATCTGCTTCCCGTGAAAAAATATCATCTTCTTTTTTCCAACGATAAAATGTTGCGCGACCTACACCAACTTTTTCGCATGCAACTTGAATTATTGGAATTTTTTTCAACTGATCAATAAGTAGTTTTTTTTCTTTTGTTTGTCTATCAAGTACTGTGTTATTCATATATTTATCTTCTTAACTTCTAAGCCGGTTATTTTTCGCCATCGATCTATTATTACTTGGCAGTAATCTGGATCAAGTTCGATCATAAGACATCGGCGTTGTGTTTGATAACTTGCTATCAACGAACTGCCCGAACCGCCAAAAGGATCATATACTACGTCGCCTACTTTAGTACTATTTAAGATAAGTCGTCTTAAAAGTGAAATAGGCTTCATTGTTGGATGCAAGATACTTTTATTAGGTTTTGGGCAAAAGATTAAACTTTTATCTTTCGCTTTATGGAAATTATGCGAACCATACCATCCATATGCTATAAGTTCGTGTTGAGGTAGATAATCCATACGTCCCATGACAGCATGGTTTTTAATCCATATGATAAGTTGAGTAAATTTAAAGCCTGAATCCTGCATACCTTCACGAAGAGCAAAAAGCATTTTGTCAGAATTAAAGATATATACAGTATTTTTAATATTCAAATAATCTTTTACTGCATTAAGCCAATCTTTAGTAAATAATCGGTACTCCTGATCAGACTGATCATGATCATTAACAATAACTTTATCTTTATGTACCTTTACTAACCCAGCCTTGCTTTCAACATATGCAACACCATAGGGTGGATCTGCCAATATTAAGTTAATTCTAAGATTTTGTATTAATCGTTTAGTAATCATAGGATCCTTGGCATCACCACAAATTAATTGACTATTTCCCAATTTGAATAAATCACCTGATTTTATTGACATGAATAGCCTCCTCTCCGGTTAATTCCTTATAGCGACTTATTATTAGATCACAAAATATTGGCTCTATTTCTACAATAATCGCTTTCCGTTTTAATTGTTCACACGCAATTAGTGTTGATCCTGATCCACCGAATAAGTCAATTACTGTATCTCCTGGCTTACTACAGCGTCGTAAAGCTTTTTCGTGCAAAGAAGGAGGCTTTTGAGTTGGATGCTCATACTGATCCGAAGATAAACGTTTTACTAGCCATATATCAAGCATATCCAATATATCGTCTGTAAGACGGTTACCAGTCCCTACCTCCTTATTTAATACTTCGTTTAAGTTTGTTACCTTAGGTGCAATATATGGTTCACCGATTATTCCATAAACGACAGGTTCGTATGATTTATTGAAAGCAATTTGAGGTGTTGGATTATGTCCATTTTTAATCCATAAACAAGTTCGTTTGTAAACTATTCCTAGTTGTTTATATATAGTTTGTATTAAACCAACATAAGCTTGATCGCACCAAAAGAATAAATGAGAGTCTTTTTTTAGTACAGGTAATAGATTTTCAATACATTGCCTAATAAATATTGCATATTCTTTTTCCGACTTACTATCATTCGTTTTACCACCGTATTGCCGTTTAGCACCTATACCTTTGTCGTAATCTAAACCTATATTATATGGTGGATCACAATAGGCTATTTCTATATTTTTGGTGTTTACGCATATTTTTGTAGAATCTGCACATATAAGTAAATGCTTTCCCAATCTATATATATCTCCAGTCTTTGTTAATGGTTGTTTTATTTTTTCAAGTTCTTTTTCTACATCAAATTGATCGTCTTCTACTGATAATTGTTCATCCCAAATGTGAGATAGCTCATTTTCATCAAAACCTATATTCATAAGAAGTTCTGGATCAAATTCTTTCAATAAATCGTAATCCCAGTCGCCAATATTTTTGTTTAATCGTAAATTCAATTCCTTTTCTCGTTCAATATCAGCAATATCAAGCCATATTACTGGTATTTGTTTCATCCCCAAATCTTTACTAACTTTATACCGAAAATGGCCACCTATAAGAATCCCGTATCGATTTTTCGCTTTGTTTGCTATTACTGGGTCTACTAAGCCATACTTTTGGATACTTTCCGTTAGATTTTTAATAGGTAATAAATCCCACCGGCGCGGGTTATATGTTGATGGTTTGAGTACATTGATGTCTACATAATCAACCTTGATTTGATTAAGATCATTCATATATTTTTTTAGAAATTTATAATTTTTGCCAAAAAAAAAGACGCTCTGATGAAGGTTTCATTGCATTGAATTGCCCCCCTTGCGTCCATCTCTATTGCATTAGAGTGTCACTCGTATTGTTTTCTTTAGTGTAGTATTAAAGTGGTGGTTTGTCAAGTCAGAACAATCTAAAAAGTCCGTATAAATCCTAATAAATCCGTATAAAATAGTAAAAAAAGCAGATTTTCCTTATTTTGTATTCTGTAGAATATTAATTGCTTTATTTATAGTCTGATATCCAATCTTATTAAATTCTTTTGAGCTAATTTTTGTTAGTTCCCTTTCTAGATCATAAGCTCCTTCTAATAATAAAATACCAATAATTTTTGAAGGATCGTTCTGTTTATTTGGATACATTATGCCTGTTGAATGGATCAATGATTCCTCCATGTTTGCTATTTTTGGTGGAGTTATACTACATAAAAGAAACATTCCAGGAATTTTAATATAAAATCCAATATTTCCATTTATGTTATAGCTCTTCCATGTAAATAGTCTCCACATATATGTATTCAAATAGATAGGTAACTGATTCATATATTTATGATCAATCTGATCTAGTAAAAATATATGGAATTCATACTCTCCCCAGTCATACCTTTTTTCATTCAAAAAATCTGTCCAAGGTTGTTCAAAATTTTGTATTAATTCTATATTTGTCTGATTTATAGTTTCTGTTACTCTACTGGCAATAATAATTCGCCAAAATAGAGAAATAACGAATTTAATCAGAACAGAATCATATTCAATTTTAATTAAACTTTTGCCGGAACCAATCGATCTATTATGAGGAAGAAATAAATGGGTAGCAAACTGACTTTCCCATTTTGAAAATTTTTGTTCACAATCGTTACATAATAATGGTATTTTCATAGAATCTTGAACTCGTCTATTAATATTTTCTGATGTTCTTAAATAACCAGTCATTGAAGTTTCTTTAAGATATCGAGTTACAAATTTTGGAATTATATGGCTTTTTCGAAGTATCCTTTCTAAACCACATAACTTACATTTATTCATAATAGATATCAAAATAATTTTTAGTATTTTTTTTACAACTACCTTGATGACATTAATGAGATATTAATTTAATTGTCAATTTTTATAGTATGCACCACCCCTCCCGTCAATAAATATACTTGACAGTTTGATGTTTTGCACCTATATTTATACTATGCATCTTATACAACAAAAAATTCTTGAACTGGCAAAAACAAAAGACGTTTTAAGTCTAGGGCTTCGACCGCTTGGAAGAGAAATTGGAGTAAATAAACCTCAACTCATTAAACATCACCTCCTTCAGCTCCAAAAATTAGGCCTACTCAAGCCAAAATCACGTGCGGATATAAAGCAGTTTTTAGATCATAGCTCCACCAGGCAACCATCTTTTGTGGAAATACCGGTTGTTGGTGCTGCAAACTGTGGTCCTGCAACAATTATTGCCGATGAACATATAGAACAGTACGTCACCATCTCTGAATCGCTTTTAAAAAAGAGAGGGAACATCTTTGCACTTGTCGCAAAAGGAGATTCTATGAATAAAGCACGTATAAATGGTGAGCCCATTGAGGAAAACGATTATGTCCTTGTCGATGGAGATCAGCGAAGCCCCGTTCCCGGCGATTATATTCTCTCAATCATCAACAACTGTGCAAATATCAAAAAATACGCTCGTACTAAGGATGGAAACATTGCTCTCCTGTCAGAGTCAGAATCAAAATACGCACCTATATACATCAGCGAAAATGATGAATTTATTGTCAATGGAAAGGTTATACAAGTTATAAAAGCCGTCAAAGAATCGGAGGTGAACAATGCATGACAAAATCAAAACCAGCAAATCAAGGTAAGGCATGGACACCAGCCCAAGAAGCACAGCTTAAAAAATTGGCCAAAGGAAATACTCCAAGTCCGTTGATTGGATATAAGCTTGGACGTACTTCGGCAGCTGTCCAATCAAAAGCACAGAAACTTAATATTTCTCTTAAACCGGTTAATAAATCGCCATATAACCGCAGAGGTAAATAAATATGTTACTAACAGATAATAAATTATTTGAACTGCCTCAACTAAAGGCAGGGTCGTTTGGTCCGTTAGATCGACTAGAAATCCCATACGACATACTCATTTTGAGAGAAGTCCTGCAGCGTGAAGATAATAAAGATATCGAACTCGTTTGCCAGGCGAAGGATGGGCCCGAAGAAAAACGAGGTGGGATTCATTTTTCTGTTGATGACCGATTAAAAAAAGATCAACTGTTTCGTTGGTTTCGTAAGCAAATTGGTAAAGATATAGAAACTATATATGAAAGCGATTTTAATTTTGGAGGTAAAACTATATGAAAAAATGCCCAAAGTGTAAATCAGAGATGTTTAAAAGCATGGAACCAAAAGTAGCAAATCTTGCAAATGTTAATAGCAAATTTCCCAAACAGTCAGAATACTGGCGTTGCAGTAATGAACAGTGTGGTTATAAGGAAAAGATAATTTAAAGTACTATGCCTGTAATAACTTTAGCAAAATTTATTTTCGATTCACTAATGACCGCAAATTGGCCTGGAGTTGAATTGGATGAAGAGAAACAAACAGTTAAGATTCCTAACGGTGAAATTTTGACATTAAAAAAAGGTCAATATCAACTTAACTTCCACTGGTATTCATTAGATAATAGAACATATTCCCAAAGAGAAAAATATGCAGAAATAACTTTCCCAAGAGATTTTGATATAAGAAAATTCATTTTTTTCAAAAGAAACGGCAGCTATAAGCTCTCTTACGAGCAACAGTTTAAAAATATTCTTAATCCCTTGGGTAAAGAAGTGAAAAAGATAAAGCTAAGTCCCGAATACAAAGGCTTAAAGTTTTATAAAGATGTTTTAATTCTTCCCACTCCAGTATTTCTTCGCGCAATGACTGACGCGGAATTTGTTTACAAAAAAAGTGTATCATATCGAAGCTCAACTGAAAATTATCTATCCAATCTCAAATCTCATGACTATAGTAAAAACGTCAGAAAAAGAACCACTTATTTAGAAAGGGGTGAATTTGATTTTTTGGTTGACCGTTTATACATAAAGTCTAAGAAAACAAAGAAAGACTTTTTAAAATACCTAGATAACAACGACTTTAATGCTATTGAATTGTTAATAACCGAGTTACTTCGACTGGATGTACTCTCAGATGATTTTTTAAGGAGGTTAAATGATTATTTCATTAAAGAACGACTGAGAGACATTATCGAAGTTGGTAGAAGTATTTTGTCTCTTAAAACCACTAATCTTCAAAGCAGCGCTGCGAAACAGGTCCTCGCAAATATGGGTATTACAGGGACTGGCCAGCTTGAGTCTGTATGGCAAAGATACTTTGAAAAGAATCTACTCTACTTAATATTTACCTATAAAAAGGTTTTTCCAAAAATTCAACTTAAGGACATAGAAGGTGATAAAAAATACCCTGATTTCATTGGAATAAATCATTACAACGGCCTAGATATTATCGAGATAAAGACTCATCTTAAAAATGCACTTATTTGGGATAATAGTCATAAGAATTTTTACTTTTCTCCAGAAATGAGCAAGGCTATAGTCCAGACCACTAATTATATGGACGCTATAGTTCAAGCCAGATTTCAGAATGTTGATGACCAGACAAAAATAACACAATTTACCGATGAAGAGAATTTATATCACCCTAGAGGAATTATTGTAATTTCTTCACAGGCTAAATTGTCTACAAAGGTAGGTGAAGATACAAAACTCAAACGAGATTTTACGAAATTGAGAAATACCCTGCATAATATAGAAATTTTAACATTTGATGAAATAATCAATATTGCTGATGAATATATAAAAAATATTATACCGGAGGTTACAAATGGAGAAAACAATTGATCAAAAAATTAAAAACATTCTAGTTGACTTAAGAGTTGCTCATTCTAAATCAGAGCAATTAAATACCACTAAACACCTTGATCCTTATGAAATAAGAAAGCCTGTTGATATTTATGAGATGGCATTAGCGTATGAAAACGAGGAGCGTATCACTTTGCAACTCGAGCTTGCTTATAGCGAAAAGTATCCAGACCAATATTCATCTGAACAAATACGTAATATAAAAGATGAGATACAGAGATTAACAAGAAGAATTCGTGCATGGCAAAATAGACAATTCCCAAGTCAATATAAAGATTAATTATGTTAAATTTTAAAATTTCTATTCCTACGCAAGATGGATTCTTTGGAAGAGAATGTAATAATTCCTCCTGTAAAAGATATTTCAAAATTCATCAAGATTTCCTAAAAGATGACATATATTGTCCGTATTGTGGGGAATTGTTTAGTAAAAATGAACTATGGACAGAAGATCAATTAAATTTTGCTAAAGCTAAAGTTATAGAAGAAGGCACTGCTCTTCTTATGGGTAAGATGGATGAAATATTTAAAGATGCTTTTAAAAACACCAAGAATGTTACTTATAAATCATCCGGGCCATATAAAAAAAAGTATATTATTCCACCAGTTGAAAAAAAAATGGATGTCGAGATTCAATGCTCAAACTGCCTTGCAAAGTTTCAAGTTTATGGAACTTTTGGTTACTGTCCATGTTGTAAATACGACAATATCTTGATTTATGACACTAACATAACAATTATCTTAGAAGAAATTAATTCTTCATCGGATAAAAAAAGAGCCCTTCGCTATGCTTATAACGATCTTGTTTCTACCTTTGAAGATTTTTGTAAAAAGAGAAAGACAACAGGGAGAACGTATAATTTCCAAAACTTAGATAGTGCCACACAATTCTTTAAAACAGTTTATAGTAAAAACCTTTTCGAAAATATTAGTATCAGTGAAACCGAGATCATAAAAAGATTTTTTCAAAAACGGCATGTCTACCAACATAATCACGGCATTATTGATCAAAAATATATAAGTATCATTCCGGCGGATACAGCATTACTAAATACGATGGCTATTCTTGATATTAATGAATTAAAAGATGC
Organism: uncultured Gammaproteobacteria bacterium; assembly: GCA_964490875.1. Taxonomy (GTDB): domain Bacteria; phylum Patescibacteriota; class Microgenomatia; order UBA1406; family GWC2-37-13; genus CAYYYG01. The sequence goes on along the minus strand of CAZBEF010000001.1, from coordinate 330,482 downwards.
AACTGTTGTGTTAAGAAAAATGTTATTAAATGTGATTTAAGATATGCGCTATCTTAATAATGAGCAACACTATATAGATCGCTACGATCTTCATACTATTGAAGAATGTATTGATACGGTAAAAATATTTCAGAAAATTTATCAAAAAAGTTTAAAAAGTGGTGAACTTAAAAATCTATCAGATGAAGAAAAATTAAGAAATATACAAATTATGCTTCACCGTACTCTTTTTGTTATAAAAGGCAAAAGGTATGAAAAGAAGCAAGAAACTATCCATCAGTGGATGGAAGAAGATAAATTAAAACAGGATAAGCAAGATTACACTCCGACTCCAGAAGGTATTATTTGTCCTCTATGTAATGCTGCCATGCATTTTAATACTACAAAACATCTCGACTATACCTACGATAATCCACTAATGAGGATGATGTTTCTTTTTAAATGCAGTAAATGCAAAAAGCAACAATGGGTTTATGATAATGGTGAAATTCGCGTTTCGAAACCTGATCTTTGTCCAAAATGTAAAGAAGAAATAGAAGTTAAAGCTATCAGAAAAGGCAAAGTCATTACTTGGAAACATCAATGCAAAGCCTGTGGTTATTCGAAAATAGAAATTGAGGATTTCGCAAAGCATGATAAAGAACATAAAAATTGGGAAGCAGAACAAAAGAAAAAGGAAGAAGAAGATAAAAGGCTTCTTGAAAAGTATCGAGAAAAATTTTGTTTAAATGAAAAAGATGGTATAGAACACGTCGAGACACTTGAAGCAATAGAAGTAGGTCACGAGATATATGAGGAAGAAAAACAGAAGTACGATGATAAAGCCTATCAAACGGCAATTAACTTAAAAAGATTAACTGTTCTTGAATTAGAGAAACTCCTTACTGAGAAATTAGAAAAAGAAAAATACGTTAAATTCATCCTAGAAAAACCAGATATGGGAAGATTTTTTACGATACCCTTTACCGTTTTAGATGCTAATTCAACAAGAAATCCTAATATAAGCGAATCTGCCCTTAAAAAACTCATTAAAGATACCTTACAAGATACCAACTGGAGATTGATGAGTGATGGAATCCGTTATCGTCTTGGGTATCTTTCAGGAACTCTGAAAGCATACGAACAGGAAGAAGACTTACTTGAATTGACTGGAGCTAAAAAAGAATTTAAAGCTCCAAAATCAAAAATTGATCCAGAAAAGAGAGCAAAATACATGAACCATAATCTTGTACAGCTAGCAAAAATGTCTGGAGAATTTGAAGGAGTTCAAGAGACTCGAAAAAGAAGACTTGAGAAAGAGCCAGATGGATTCTATCTTGATGATGGTAAAGGACCATACTCCTGTGGGATTTGTGGAGAAAATTATTACGGAAAAGATATTTGGTGGACGTTAAATGGTTTATGGTGCAGAAACTGCTGGAACAATATTAAAGCGGGCGTCATTCCACCACTGAAACATAGATACCACAAGGATAACATTTACTTCCAAGATTGGCAGATTGATTCTGACTTCGGAGTACGTCCTGCAACCCGAAGTAAGCTAAAAAGAGAGGGACTCTTAAAAGGCAGAGAATTGAAGAATGAAAAAGGCCAAATTTACTGCACTATTTATTTAGTTTCCGAAAACCAAGAGTTTCTGAAAAAATACCAACGGAATGAAAAGAAGGCTAGAGAAACAATGATTGGTAAAGATGGAAAACGAATTGAATTATGATAAACAAGAATCAGAAATTAAAAATAACTCTCGATAGTTGTGTGTTATTTGATTATTTAAATCCGAGAAGAATAAATCACATAATCGCAAAGAAAATTTTCGTAGATAATCGTTACGATTTATATATTACAGAAAGTATCCTTAAAGAAATAAGGATTGATAATCAATTAAAGGAAGTCGAAAACCTTATTAGTTCAAATATATTGTCGGTGTTGAAAGAGCCAGCTATGGGGACTCCAATTCCTGCATCTATACCAATGGATCTGTCTCATATTTCAGCTAAAAGAGATGCATTTATTGCAGCACATCTTAAAAAAAGACCTGGTTTAAAAAAACACAAAATTTTAAGAGATTTTTTAATAGCAGAAGCTCATCAGAGAAATAATAATGATTTTATATTAACAAGTAACATAAAAGATTTTATTGAAAATGCAGATATAGTTGTTAAAACATATGATGATTTAGAGGAAATATAAATCTATAACTAGGTAAGTAATATGCTATTCTTTTAATATCATATTGAAAACAAATACTCTGAAGATAGATAATTACAAAATAAATCATTGAACATGTGTTTCGTGAAGAAGAGAATTTGCGATAGTCAGAAATGACTAAAAATATAACAGATCATTATACTTACTATGTACCCTGACGACACATTAAGAATAAAAAAAGGGCTCGATACATTATTAACCCATGATAAGCATCTATTGGTCCATAACGTTAGTGAGCGAGCGATAACACATAAATTAGCTGAACATTATCAGGTTTTTTTCCATGAATGGAATGTAGACTGTGAATATAATCGCAATCTTGATGGGCCAAAAGAAATCTTCATCAATCCAAAAGAAATCCTTCAAAAAATGGCGAATAAATTAGAAGATAAAGGATATTTACTAGATATTAAACATGCTGCTGATTTTGATGCTGATAGCATTAAAAAGCAAATGCACGATTTAGAAAAACAGCTACGCGACCCAGATAGATTAGAATATTTAGAAGAACTGGGCATTGCATTGTTCACATTAACACTAGTTAATGGCGAAAAAATAAAAAAAACTATTTTTCCTGATATTATCATTCACCGACGAGGAACACAAAATAATCATATTGTTATTGAAGCAAAAAAAAGTATTAATACTGATATAAAAGCTAGAGCGTATGACTTGATTAAGCTTATAACTCTTGTATCCTCACCAAACTTTAATTATAAACGAGGATATTTTATTGATATTCCCGTTGGCGCAGATTTTGCTGGATTTAGTAAATTTCTTAAACCAAACCTTTTTGAAAAAGACATTTATAAGATAGAACCAGAATATAATAATATACATTCTTTCGAAAAGACTAAATTTTTGTAAGAAGACTATTCCAAAGCAAGTTCTAAAGCCTTATCTACATGAATCTGAATTGTATCGAGCAGTTTAATTTTAGTCATAGAAGAATCAACAACTAAAGGTAGCTCGGTACATCCTAAAATTGCTGCTTCTGCTCCTTGTAATGAAAGTTGTTCTATTAAATTTACTAAAAATTTACTTGAGGTTTTTTGAAATATCCCTTTCACAAGTTCATTATAGATAATATCGTGTACACGCAAGCCATCCTTCTTTTCTGGAATAATTATCTCAATACTATATTTATCAAAATATTTTTTATAAAAATCTCCGTACATCACATATTTGGTACCCAGTAGTGCTACTTTCTTAAAATTCTCTTTATATACTTTTTCTGCTGTAATCTCAATGAGATTAATCAGAGGGACGTTAATACTATTTGCGACATCCAATGATGTCTTGTTTGTGGTGTTGGAACAAATCAGTATAAAGTCAGCTCCTGCCTTTTCTAAGGCTCGTGCACTTTTTATAAGCATATCCGCCTCCGCATTAACATTATTTGTCGCTTGGTACTGTAAAATTTCTTGGAAATTAAAACTATGCATCAAAACTTTAGCTGAATGATAACCACCCAATTTTTTATAAACCCCTTTATTGAGGCGTTTATAGTATTCATGTGTGGATGTCCAACTTACACCACCAATTAGACCAATTGTTTTCATTCTGATAATTCTAATTTATATACGAAAAAAATCAACATGAATGGAAATTCAAAATCCATTGGGCAACTATAGCGTAAAGGTGTTATAATTTAGCCCATAAAATATGAATAAAGAGCAAGTGGTAGCAGTCTTTTCCGATAGAGCAACCCAACATCAACCTACTTTTGATATATATAATGGTATTCCATCAGCCTCATTTGATATACCTGAAAGGGCTGGCGTAATAATTCAAGAACTTATTTCTCTTAGACAAAGTGAACAACTCGAATTAGCTCATCCAAAAGAATTTGATTTACCTTTTGTATACGCTGTACATGACAAAGAATATGTTGAACATTTACGCAGAACAAGTGAAAGATTAGCATCAAAACCTCCAATTCTTGTTCCTGAGATAACTGATCCAGTAAATCGAATCGCAACTGTAAAAGAATATCCTGCATTCGCTTATCCTTCAGTTTTTCCTCATGGAACAAATCCTCAATCACATAACAGAACAAGTGATCGTGGATTATATGCCTTTGATACTGCAACACCTATAATGGGTAATACATACGAAGTAGCTCTAGATGCCGCAAATTGCGCATTAACAGGAGCTGAATTATTACATTCTGGGACAAAATTTGCTTATGCTTTATGTCGTCCTCCAGGACACCACGCCGAACGCAATAAAATGGGAGGATATTGTTATTTAAATAATGCAGCTATCGCTGCCGAATATCTCCGATTCATTACTAATAAAAGGGTTGCGGTTCTTGATATTGATGCTCATCATGGAAATGGAACACAGGATATATTTTATCGGACTAATGAAGTTTTTTATACTTCTTTACATGTAGATACAAAAGAAAAACCTCCTTATTATACCGGATATCCAGAAGAAAAAGGTCAAGGTGCAGGATACGGTTATAATTTAAATATTCCTCTCCCAATAGGAACAAAAGATGACGATTTTCTACATAAGTTAGAAATAGCTCTTACGCAAACAAAGAAATCTCAGCCTCAATTTTTGATAGTTTCTTTAGGCTTTGATGGTCACATGAATGATCCACTTGAGCTCTTCAAATTAACAACCGATTGTTATGCAAGAGCAGCAAAACAAATCTCTGATATGGGAATTCCTGTTTTGAGCGTACAGGAAGGCGGGTATGGAATAAAAGACTTACCTGCTAATATATCTACATATTTAAAAGCATTGACATTCTCAAACTAAAACATGGAAAAGACAGATTTATTGGTCATTCATCACTATGAGGACTGGGGGATTTATTACACAGATGACATTGTTTTATTAGACTATCTAAAAAAACAATTCAATGTACATATACTTGATTGGAGGAAGATGAATATAACAGAATTGAAAAATAAAATTGTACTTATTCGGCACCCGTTTGAATATTATAAAAACATTAATATATTTCTAGATTTGATAGAGAGTATTGAAAAAATTGCTTTGAAACTTTTTAATTCATCTTCGCTAATAAGAGCAAACAGTAATAAAGCATATCTTTTCGATCTTGCACAAATAGGAATAAATATAGTTCCTTCAGTAAAAATAGATTCTGTTGAAGATTATAGTGAAATTTCGCATATTCAATCGCCTGAAATAATTATCAAACCACAAGTGGGAGAAAGCTCGTATGGAATAAAAAAATTAACCAAAACGGAATTAAGTAAAGAACTAATAGATCAAAACATTAAGCTATATGGTGGTATTTTAATTCAAGAATTCTTGCCCAGTATATATTTAGGAGAGACCTCATTAATATTCATACATGGAGAGTATTCGCATTCTGTATTGAAAAAGCCTCGAAGACAGGGTGAGTATTTAATGTATTGGGATAATTATGAACAAGTACATCCCTCACAAGATCTAATCAATCAGTGCATACGTATAATAAATTCATATTCAAATGTACCTTCGTACGCCCGACTCGACTGGATCAGGTATCGAAATAAATACTACCTATTAGAGGTTGATTTAATAGATCCCGTATTTTATATTACAAAGATCGATAAAAAGACGCAAAGTAAATTTCTTGAGTCTTTTTATCAAATGCTTAACCGAAAATGAAAACCAATTATATTAGTGCGGATCAAAAAAAGAAAGTTTTAAAGTTAATAAAAAGAACTATCTCACAAAGTGCACACAAACTTTCTTTTGGAGAAATTATGGAAGTTATATATGCAAATGACTCTTACCTTTTGACACCAGAAATAAAATCAAAAGTTGTTAATTTATCATCTGGTACCTCTCAAGTACTTGCTTTCGATAAATATCTTAAGATAATAACGGAAGATATCTTAAATCACAACTATTATAGAGAGTACTGTTCGCCAGCTGGAAGTCAGTCAGTTAGAGCAGGATTATCTATTGCTGAAAATGCACGGCTAAACGAGCAAATATACTCACCGGATGATTTTTGTGTCACTGAGGGTGCGACTGGCGGCATATCTTCAATAATTGAATATATCGCAAAGAATTATAAAGGCGCAGAAGTATTAGCTCCAGTTCCTTCTTATTATCTCTTTAATTTTGCAAGTCGATTCCACGCTTTGAAGTTTAAAGAAGTCATCACTCCTGATTTTAAGAAAAATGAACGTTTTATCAATACTGGTGCAATAGTAAAAGGAATTACAAGAAAAACAAAACTTATCATTATTACTCAACCAAATAACCCTACAGGAGAACTTTATACAAACGAAGAATTGGCTCAAATCATACAAATCGCTGTAAAAAATAATATACTCATCTTATTTGATGAAGTGTTTATAGATCTATTGTTTAATACCCATAACCTGGGCACAGATTATTTAGCTAAACAATTAAATGCCCTAAAAAATATTGTAATCGTCAAATCTTTTTCAAAGGATAGAAACTTACCTGGATTTAGAATAGGATATGTCTACTCTAAAAACCTTGATTTAATTAAATATGTCAAAAAAGCCCAAGAGAATCGAGTTTTCTTTTCTACTGGATCTAACTTAAAATCCTTAATGCTAATGGACTCTTTTTTCAGAACAGTATCGTATAAAAGCATACATGAAACTAAGAAAGAATATATAAATAAAGCATATGACTTATTCCGTTCTATAAGTTACTTTAAATCTATCCCACTCAATAGCTTACTACATGATTATGCTTTATATATAGAGCATCATAAGAAGATAATGCGTTTTTACGGCAACAACTATAATAAAATCTCATCTTTCCTACGCAAAGAGAATGCGTATGTTATAAATAAATTTTCAGCATTTAATACATTCATCAAATTTTCATCTCTGCCTAGCATCAATCAGTTTGATTACTGTATAAATTTATATTTAGTAGAAGGGATAAAAATACAGTTAGGGCCATACTTTGGTTTTAACCAAAAAAAATGGGAAGATGATTCTAATCTTGGCGTATGGATGAGAGTAACCTTTGCTTTCGACACAAAGATATTTATTGAAGGATTTAAAAGGTTATTCCGATTTAATAAGACCTATTTAACCGACAGAAAAAAATTTCTTGAGACTAACCAACAATTTTAATTATTCTTTTGTGCTTAAAGGTTTTTCTTTTATAAGCTTCTTCTACTACTTTTGATACGAAATCAAAATGTGTCCAACCCATAGCTCGTTCAGACGTAGGCAAAACACCATTTTTACCGCCTGCAAGACAAGGCTGCGTATTTAATTCGAGTACGTACAATTTACCATCTTTAAATATTGTGTCAACTCTCCAAAAACTTTCCAACTCAAATATATCTCTCATAGAATTGACTACATAATTCACTTCTTGCATTAAAACTTTTTCTTCTGGCTTGACTGCAAGCATTTCAACTTGTAGGTTATTTTTTCTTTCTTCATCCCATATACCTGAAGGAGAAAATATTTTAACCGGATTCATAATAAAATCACCAATAACAGGGATGGTCACTTCTTCTCCATTAATATATTCTTCAATAAGTATCTTCGAATCATGTTTAAATGCTAACTCACATGCTTTATTCAACTGATCTACTGTCTTTACCAACGATACACCACATGAAGATCCGCATCTCATTGGTTTTACGACATAAGGTAGTGAGAAATTAATTTTCGGAAGTTTCTTACCTTTTTCATAAATTACATCTTTCGGCACAGTCACACCATATTTATCTAATATTATTTTAATAAAATCTTTATTTAGGGATAATGCTGTCACCATATTTGATGAACCATTGTACGGAATACCTAAAGTATCAAGGATCGGTTGTATTGGTACCTCTTCAGACATCATTACTAAGGCAAAATCTACATTTAAGTCTTCTAATTGAGGCAATAAATCAGCGGTCTTATCCAATATAATGAACTTTGGCGTTACTCCATTCTCTTTCAATATTTTTTCCACATTTCTTGATATTCCTATACTTTCTTCTCTTTCTCCTGTCCAGCCACCCGTAATTAAGGCAAGTTTTATATCTTTTAATATTGATTTCATATGCTTGGATTTTTAATTGAGAATAATTATAACATGTTCTATAATTCGTGACATGGATAGAGATCAGATTGCTATAGAGCTTATTCAAAAGAAATTCGGCATAAAAAATGCTGCTGCTGCTCTTAAGTTGCTTGATAAACTTTCAGAAGAAGACCCACTTATTGCAAAAAATAAGCATTTATATATTGAAAATTTACTTCTTCTAACTGTGAAACAATTTTCAAAAACAGTTCCTTTTATTGAAGAGCTATCAAATGTGAGCTATTTTGCCGCTTCCTTTTTTATTGAAAAGCTTCCGGTACTCCTTTTCTATAATATTCTTGATGAATACATCGAACTCATGATAAATATTAAAGACTATGGGGCTAGAAATCTGGCATATCTCATGGGCAGTTCGGACCTTCATACTAATGATTTAGAGGATATTCTGTTGGAAACAGAATACAAATATTACAAAATATTACTGCAAAAAGTGATAAAGAACTCTAGTCGCCTGAAAATAATGAGTGGTCCTATCATGCGTCAGGCACATATCTTAAATACAATAATTCCATTTTCTCAGATAGAAGATTACTTTTTAGTATGCATACACTTACATGAAACGTATGGATATGACATATCAACAGCATTTATTGAAAATACAAGCAAAATATTGAAGACAATATCACTAAAAAACATACTATTGGAATGCAGCAAACTTGCTGATATTAATAAAGAATATTTACATTTATTTTTGAAATATCCAGAAAAGTCTAAACTACTCACGAGCAAAAAATCAAAAATAAATACCAATGACAATAAAACAAAAATTATGCTTTTAGAGCAAAATAATTTAGATTCGATTCAGGATTATCCCACCCTACTTAAAGATAAATACTTTTATGCGATGATCTCAAATTGGCCACGCTATGATACTTTTCAGAAAAACAATATTCTTAATCAATTGTGTAAAAATAATTACAAACAATATGTCATATCAAATAAAAAAATAAGCAAAAAAATATCGACTATTAATAATAGTACTAACAATAAATGGTTCAAAAAATGGATTTATGCCACAGCTCCTGTTACAAATGAATTTATTTATTCTGAAATAAAAAAAACATTAATCCCTAACTGTTATTATAAATTTCTTACCCGAAAGATATTCGCAATTAATAGAAATTTGTTTGAAAAAATAAAACTGCACCATAATGATGGTGATATCCTTGAACTTATAACTTATCTCGCAAACGTATCTATTAATAAAGAAGTAACAGGAAAATTATTAGTTTATAAAGAGCTTATAGAGGGAAATGATAGTAAATTTCGGCAATTATATAGCAACAAAGATTTATATATTAAAACATGGGATCGAGATCCATGGATTGATTATGCTCGGTCCGATGAACTATATTCCTGCACCAGCTTAGGAAAATCTGCAGATCTGTATGCTCCCTCTTATTTATCAGATATTTCTTTGACAAATCTTGATATATGGAATAATGACTTAAGAATCGGAAGAATTCATTTGGGGTTAGTTAAAAATCAAAATGATCAGATGTTAATTCTTGTTGATAGTATAGAAGGTTCTGACAGACTAATGAGAAATAATAAGCGACTTGAAAGCATTTATAATGCTATTCTCAATTATTCCAACTATATAGGAATAAATAAAGTTTTTTTTAATTCAGAACTGACTTTTAACAATACTCCTAAATTATTTGTAAAATACTTACGTACTAAAATAAAAAACGATGTAACATTATTTGTTAATAGACTATTACCAGATGGGACAGTAAAAGAGCTAATGCCTAATCCTGTAATGTCATATCTTGAGTCTTTAAAGAATAAAAATTGCGGACTTATTAAAGGTTTTACAATAGAGAGCTCGTAACTCAATTGGATAGAGTACCTGCATTCTAAGCAGGAAGATAGAGGTTCGACTCCTTTCGAGCTCGCAAAAGTTTAGACAGACGGAGTGATGAAATTATTTTTGGTAAGAAATTGTAACATCATACCTACCACTTGATCCACATTCCCAGTATTTTCGGCTATCATTACTTTATCTTTGGGTAATCCATTTGTTTGACGCAAAATCTCATTTTGTACGAGCATTAGTCTGTCATTCGAATATTTTGCTTTTATGGTATCATCAGAAAATACTTTATTTCTATTGTGCGTAAATTGTGCTTCGTCGGCAGTGAGAACAATGAGGCCAGAACCGTCACGTTTTAAATGAGGCGCTACTAATTCAGGCATAATCTGAACACCTTCGACCGTCATATTATCTATATCTTCCGGATTGAGCTTATTAAAGACAGAAAATAGCAATCTCGAAACTGCCATAGAATACAGTCTATAACCTTCTACAAGTCGCTCTGGCGAGTAACTGCCGTCTCCAACAAGCTTATACGCATCGGTAGATCCATAAAAAACAAAATTATTACGTTGATCTTCAGGCTTTTGTAACTCAACTTCTTGTGATAGTAACCTTATAACATCCATGTGCTGCATCACAGAATTATTGAATCGCGCATTCAATTCTGGAGCAATAGTCGATTTACCTGACAAGGGTGCGCCCGTAAAAAAAATAACATTATGTGGTTTTATGAAGTCAAATTTTTCAGTCATATATTATTCGGCCCATACATCTCCAAGGCGCTTAATTGATATCAACTGTTTAACTTTCTTTTTGCATTCATTTTTTATTTTAGAGTTTTCAGGATTGTTAAATAAGTCTAAAATGATTCCGGCAACGATTTTTATATCTTTTTCTTTATATCCTCGTGATGTTGTCCATGCCGTACCAAGTCTTAAACCACTGGATATGTATGGCTTAAGCGTTTCGTTCGGAACTACTTGTCTATTGGACAGCAAACCTACTTCTTCAAGTAATTCTTCAGCTTGTTTACCAGTTAATTTAAACACAGAATAAGTATTCAGAATTATCATATGAGTATCGGTTCCACCAGTCACAACGAAATTTTCATATTTATTGAACTCTTTTTCAAACACACGAATATTTTTTAATACTTGTTTAGCGTAATCTTTATACCAATTTGTTCCGGCATCTATAAGACACTGAGCTATTTGATATATCCTCTGGAGAGGAACACTCGATTGCACACCAGGATGAACGCCTTTATCAATTTTATTTTTTAGTTCGGACTTACATAAAACAATTCCACCATGTGGTCCTCTCATAGTCTTATCAAGTGTTAGAGTTACTGCATCTGTGTACGGAAATGGTTGTGGAAAAAGATTAGCCGCAATAAGACCTGCAGGATGGGAAATATCAGCCATCAGATAAGCATGTATTTTGTCACATATTTTTCTTAACCTTTTGAAATCAATTACCCTTGGATAAGAAGAAGCTCCGCACACAATGAGCTTAGGTTTAAATTTTAAAGCTTTGCTTTCAATTTCATCATAGTCTAATAAACCTGTATCTCTATTTACTTCATAAAACTCAAAGTCATAAAAACGTCCTGAAAAATTAATATGTAGACCGTGAGTAAGATGTCCTCCAGCAGCAAAACTCATGGCAAGAACTCGATCCCCATTTTCCAGTAAACCTTGATATACAGCTTGGTTTGCTTGACTGCCAGAATGAGGTTGTACATTGGCGTGTTCAGCATTAAATATATTACAGGCAGCATCAACCGCAATTTGTTCTATTTCGTCAAAATAAGCAACACCAGCATATGGCCTCTTATTAAGAAGTCCTTCGGTTATAGCATATCTTTTATAGGGGAGATTATGAAGGTATTTGAAGGGTGTAGCACTATCTGCCGCAATCAAATTTATTGTATTTGATTCATATTCATCCTGTTTTTTTACAGCTATATTAAGTTTTTTTTGAAGTTCAGCAAGTTGTACAGCCATATAATTAGTGATCTATTATAATATATCATCTTGTAACACTCAACTATAGTACAATAGTTTTCACGATTTATGAAAAATCAAAGCAAAAAATCACTAGTGATATTGAATGACTGTATGTTTACAGCAAGTCAAATCAGTCTACTAAAAAAAAGATTTATAGATGTAGCCGTCTATAAAGATACTTCTTCAGAGGATGTTGCTATCAAACGAATTGAAAATAGAAATATTGTCATTATGGACCAATTTATGTTTACGTTAAGCGAGAAATTACTGAAAGCTTGTAAAAAGTTAGAATTATTGATAGTTAATACTACTGCGTACGACAAAATAGATATCAACCTCCTTAATAAATATCATGTAAAGCTAGCTCATTTAAGAGATTATGCCACCCATGATGTAGCAGAGGTAGGTATTGGGATGGTTATGGCATTAAATAATCGCATTGAAACTGCTCGAAAAATTGTTAAGGGACAAGACATTGGGTTTAAAGAATATACCCTAAGAGAGTCGATAAACGATATCTGCCCTGGTCATCCAGTTATTCCATATCTTATTAGAAAACCTCTAAGTCATCAAACTATTGGAATTATCGGGTTAGGAAATATCGGCCAAAGAAGCGCGGAGCTTGCTCAAGGTTTGGGAATGAAAGTACTAGGCTTTAATAGAACACGCAAATATGTTCCCGGTGTTGAATTAGTTCCTCTGAGTAAACTACTGTCGCAATCCGACATTATTTATATTTCTTTGTCATACGATAAACACACTATGCGTCATTTCTTAAATGCAAATCATTTAAGATTGATAAAAAATAATGCGCTTTTGGTTTCTGTATCGCATCCTGATCTGATAGATATGGAATATGTCATTAAAAATGATAAACGATTTGGTGGTATCGGACTTGATTATTTGGTTACGGAAGATGTTTTACGACTACTGAATGTGCGAAAGAGTAATATTATAATTACACCCCATTTAGGTTCACAGTCTATAGAAGCTTATTCTAATTTGACCGAAACGATAATTGAAGCTGCTATCTCTTATACAGAGGGAAAACCCTTATATTTAGTAAATTAATTATAAAAAATGATACATGTTCAGGGACTAAAAAAAACATATGGTGAAAAGGTAGTTCTTGATGATGTTAATTTTGTAATATCTGAAAATCAAAAAATAGGATTAATTGGACCAAACGGAACTGGAAAAACTACAATATTTAAAATACTCCTTGATTTAGAAGAACCTGATAGCGGCTCTGTAAGTAAAACGGGAGAATATATTGGTTATTTACCACAAGTAATTTCTTATAAAAACGAAGATACTATTTTTTCTTACTTAAAATCTGTTTTAAAAGAAGATTGGGAGGAATATAAAATCGATATGACACTTGCCACTGTAGGTCTGGAAATAATTGACCGACACATGAAGATGGATAAATTAAGTGGAGGGCAAAAAACAAAGATTGCACTAGCAAAATTACTTATAGATGAACCAACAATGCTTCTCATGGATGAGCCCACTAACAACTTAGATCTTGAGAGTATGGTATGGCTTGAAAGATTTGTTAAAAATTTTAAAGGAAATGTGTTAGTGATATCTCATGATAGAGCTTTTCTTGATAATACAGTCAAAAAAATATTCGAATTAGATCCACATACACATACATTAAATGAATATCGTGGAGGGTATTCTGATTTTGTCATCGAAAAGGCACAAAGATATGAGAAAGCAATGGATGAATTTAAAAGACATGAAGAGAAAAGAAAAAAAATGGAGGCATGGATCGCCGAAAAAAAACAACAACTTGCCGTTCATGCTAACCCAAAAGTTGGAAGACAGTTACAGGCAATGAAAACTAGATATCAGAGGGAGGTTGTAGAAGTAGCTGTAGAAAAACCTAAAGATTATAAAAAAATATCTATATCTGGTTTTGGAGAAGAGAGCTACAAAAAACGTATTATTTATTATATAGAAGATCTGAAACATCCTGTAATTTCGGTACATAAACTGTCAATTACCGGTGGCAACAGAATTCATTTACAAGGAAAGAATGGATCAGGAAAAACGACTTTTATTAAAATATTATTAAACGAATATAAACCAACAGAAGGACAGATAACGAAAGGCACCGGAATTAATATCGGTTACTTTGCTCAAGAGCATGAATCTTTAAATCCTAAAAAATCTGTGATTGAGGAATTTATGCAACAAACTAATATAGGTGATGAACAAAGGTCTCGTAAAATTCTAGGAAAATTTTTATTTCAAGGAAGTCAAGTATTTACAAAAATTGCCAGTCTTTCACAGGGAGAAAAAGTAAAATTAATGATGGCAGTATTAACACATAATAACAACCAGTTCTTAATACTAGATGAACCGACTAATCATCTTGATATAGAAAGCAGAGAAATATTAGAAAGTGCTCTAAAGGAATATGAGGGTGGCTTTATAGTCATTTCACATGACCGTTTCTTTATCCATCAAATTAATATAAATAAAGTGCTGAAAGCAGAGAACGGAAAGCTATTTGAAGATAAAATATTAATATAAAAAATTCACTTAATATTCTCCGTTGAATATGAGTTACAAGCATTAGCAAGTTTTTTTGCCGCATTTTCAAAAAAACTTGTTGGTCTTGCCAATGCTACTCTGAAATAGTTTTCGCCACATTTTTTATCATTCCAAAAAAAAGGAATTCCTGGTAAAACAAAAATCTTCTTTGTTTCAAGCCATTTACAAAAAACAGAACTTTTCCAGTTCTCAGGAATTTTTATCCAGGCAACGCTTAACCTTGAATTATGATTTTGAATCACTACTGGGCTATCTTTGAGACTTTCTATTAATTTTTTTCTATTAATATTTACTATTTCTTGATATGAAGGAACTAAAGTATTATTTTCAGCTTCGATATACTCCGTTAATAATTTGAAAACAAAAGGAGAAACATTGAGCAGAAAATCATTGGTGATATCTTGAAGTTGGTAATAGATCGATTTACTTGCTAAAAGAATGCCTAGTTTTAAATCCAAAGTAGGAAAAGTTTTTCCAGTATCTTCTAAAGTAATAAATTCCACTCCTGATTTTTGAAGTATCTCATATTGATCCCAAGTCGTAAGATTACTATAAAACCTGAAACTGAAATCTATTATTAGTAATATGTGTCTTTTTTTACAAACATCAACGATCTGTTGGAACTGTAACTTACTTAACTCCTGCCCTGATGGATTATTGGGACAAACGATCATGAGGGCATCTGTTGCAATGGAATCCATTTTCTTTTTATCCAATAAAATATTTTCTTCCAGTGATTGAAGAGCTATATTATGTCTTTTGAGAATATCGGCGAGATTATCAAAAGTAGGATGAATGAGTGAGACTGATTTATTATTCAGACGCAGATAATTGCCAACAGTTTCAATAGCTAATGAACAACTGAAATGATATTGAGGTGGAAGCATATGTCTATAAGATTTCTGGCCTGCTTTAATGAAAAAGGTATTTTCAAATTCGCTTTGTATTGAAGACTGTGATTGTTTTTCCGACTCCAGATAAATTGTGTGAAGCTTATTAACGATCTTCATTTGTTCATCATTCTGCGTTTGGTGCGCATGACCATCAGCCAAATTACATTCGCTATCTAGTGCTTCCCATTCCCAAGATGTAAGTTTTTGATAGGTACTCATATATAAAACAAGTATTATATCAGATAACTATATCATGTTAATTGACAAAAGATACTGATTTAATTTCGTTTTTCAAATAATCCCATACAATCGAGTATCAATCTTGAAGCTAATAAAGAAGTTGTCTCTGCATGATCAAGTAGAGGATTTACTTCAACTAAATCAAAGCCGATTAAATTACTTTGCTTGTTCTTCGCTATATTACTTAATAAAGAATAACCTTGACGGTAATTTAAACCTCCCATTTCTCTGGTTCCTGTTCCAGGAGCAATAGATGGATCAAAAAAGTCTATATCGATAGTGATATATAAATTCTTTGTTGTTTTCAACATGTTGATAACATGCGCTAGATTATCAAGAATATCAGATGTTTTAAATGTCGTAACTTTATTAAGTTTGGCATCTTTTAACATTTCAGGTTTATGATTCAATCCACGAATGCCGAATTGGTATATATGACTTATTTCCGACATTCTAGAAATATTCCATATGGAGCATGAATGGTCGTATATAGAATTTCTTCCTGGATCCCAATAATCCATATGAGCATCTAGATGAATTACGGTTATATCATTGAATTTTTTGCATAAAGATTTAAGGACAGGATAAGTAATAGCATGATCTCCTCCTATGGATATGGGGGTTATATCCATTTTAGTAAAAAAGCTAATCGTTTTTTCAATTTGTTCAAAAGAAGCCTTTGGCTCTCCCGCGACTATTTCTATATCACCTAAATCATAGACAGACTTTTTTGTAAGTATCCACTCATTTTCTTCGATATTAAAAAAACCTCTCTTAGAATCAGATGTGCCAAAATGATCAGATGAAGATGTATATGCAAATTGTGTCGAAGCAGATCTGATTTGACGAGGAGCCATCCGCGTTCCTGGGTAATCTGTAGTACCCAAGTCATATGGAATCCCTAAAATTCCGTATGAACTATTAATATCTGATTTATCTGCAATATTCCATTGTGGAAATTTCGCAAAAGTAGGTAATCCTGCAAATGGTGGACTGTGTATTTTGAGAACTTTCATATATGTTTCTTTAATGTTGTATTATATACAATATTTCAGATTGCGACTATTTAAAAGTTCAAATCAATTATATGGACAATACTTATTCAAAAATTATAAAAATAAAATCAGGAAGGGAGGTTGTTCTTCGGATACCTAAAATTTCAGATGCTAAAGCACTTACAGATTACATCAATGAATTGGTCGATGAAGATACATTCATATCTTCAAGAAAACAAACAGTTGAAGACGAGGAAGCATACATTCGATCGATGCTAAAAAAGATTGACACAAATAAAGAAGTTCATATACTTGGTATGGTAAATGATAAAAAAATTGCTGCGGTTGATATTTTTAACTTAGGAGTACGTAAAGAGCATGTGGGAGAATTGCAAATCAATATCCATAAGGATTATCGAGGTGATGGTCTTGGGTATATACTTATGCAGGAGGCAATACACTTAGCCAAAGATGTCCTAAAACTCAAAATTATTACACTTACATGTTTTAGTGTAAATGACGTTGCTATGGGATTATACAAGAAGCTTGGATTTGAAACATTCGGCACTTTGCCGGAAGGGTTGAAGTATAAGGATAACTATATCAATGAGATATATATGTATAAAAAACTGTTTTAAATAAATCAAAGTATATCAATTATTTGAGACATGTTCTTTATATACTGTCTCAAATGTCTCATTTACCCTGATGATTGAGACAATTTTAAAAAAGTTACAAGGACAATTGGGTTCCAGACCTAGGTGCTCCGCCAATCACAAGTAATATAATAGTCACATGCAATTAATATCTATTAAGGCAAAAAACTATAGAACCCTTGCGGATATCAAAATTGATTTTTCCAAAAAATATTGCACAATTTCAGGAAAAAATAATGCTGGAAAATCAGCGCTCATTCGATTACTTACTGCTTTATTTCAAAAAAATAATCGCTATTGGCTTGATCATGATAATGATATCGACTACGTAAGTGACAAAACACAATGGATAAAAGATAAGGTGGATATTTATGTTGAATATGATATTAAAATTTTTAAACAGGACGACCCAGCGTTAATTTCTTTCATTGAAAAGATAGCGGTAATAAAAATAGAAAGCGACTTGTCAATAAGAGTAATATATACGGTAAGTTCGGATGAAAAATTCAGAATAAAAACAATTATTAATGAAAAGGAGATTGATATGAAGGCGGCAAAAGATATTGATGCAAAAATTAAAGACTCCAATTTATTATTCCTTTATAACTCAACCATAAAACATGATGATATATATTTCGGACGTAGCGGACGTAAATTATTTTATGATTATGTTTTATCCGAAGATGAAAAAAATGAACTCAACATAGCAGGAAAAAAAATTGATTCAAAATTAAGACGTTTAGCAAGAGAACAAAGAGAAGGCTTAAAAGATATTTTAGGGAGATTGTCAGAAAAATATGACGTGGAATTTTCTCTACCTGAAGGGTACGCCACAAGACGAATGCCACTGAGCATAAATCTTAAAGATAGAAACGTTGAAGTTCCACTTGATGACTGGGGTAGCGGAACACAAAATAAGACTCACATTTTTATGGCTATACTACAAGCGAACAGAATAAAAACGACTGACTCAACCAATGATAAAATTACTCCAATTGTAGTTATAGAAGAACCGGAGAGTTTCTTGCATCCTTCCGCACAAGCAGAATTTGGAAGTATACTAAACGCACTCGCATCTGATCTTGGTATTCAAGTTATCGTAACAACACATAGCCCTTATCTATTAAACAGGAGTGATCCAAGCTCGAATATTCTTCTATGTCGAAATATCAAACGAGAAAAAGCCTATGAAACCTGTCAGGTAAATACAGATAAGAATCATTGGATGGCACCCTTTGCCGATCATTTAGGCATTGAACAAAAAGAATTTGATAATTGGAAATTATTGTTTGCAAATCATCAAAACAAAGTCCTTCTTGTAGAAGGAGAAATTGATAAAGAATATTTTAATTATTTCCAAACAGAAAAACTAAATATAAATAATCTAAATAAGGATATTGAAATTGTCCCATATGGCGGCAAAGATACCTTAAGGAATACATTGTTAGTAAAGTTTGTTTTAAGTAAATTTAATGGAGTTTTCATAACTTATGATTTCGATGTTCATAACGATTGTAAAAAAGCATTAGAAAGTCTTGGGCTAAAAGAAAAGAATAATTTTATTCCTCTTGGATTAAATATTGCAGGAAAAAAAGATATTGAGGGGCTCTTGCCTGATAGCGTCGTTTCTAACGTCTGTGCTAAAAAGACTGATCTTGTAAGACAATTGGGTTCTGGAAATAACGAAGAAAGAAAAAGTGCAAAAAATATTCTTAAAAAAGAATATCTTCAAGAATTCAAAAAAAGATCTGATTATACAAAGGAAGAATTAGCGGAATTTGAAAAAGTGATCATATTGATAAATAAGTTTTATAAAAATAGTAATAAGTAGGGAGTATTATATTCTTTATAAATAACTATAAGGATTAAATGGTTCCAGACCCACATGCTCCGCCAAAATTTAATACCTATTAATCTAATATTCATATTTATTCCGAATTTACTTTTAACTATCGAAGCCTTCGTTCTTTAATTTATTTCGATAAGGTAAAATTAATTTTCACTTCGCTAAATCTGTTATAATGCAATCGTTATCATTTATTATCTACTATGGAAGAAAAAAAACCTGAAAAGGAAATGATGATTGATGTGAATTTGGACACGACACCCATCTTATATTGTGAAAATATATTCATGACTACAAATGAATATGGTGTTGTACTTGATGTAATGCAAAAACTAGGACCGACTAATAAAATGCGTATAGTATCAAGAATTGGGATGAGTAGAGAACATGCTAAGAAATTACTTAAAGAGCTAGGGAACTTATTAGCTATGACTGATGGTCAAATTCAAACTAGCAAAAAAAATTAACAATAAATATATGGATAATCATACATCAACAATAATCGAGGTACAGATAGGATTCATATTTGAATCGATAATAGAAAGACCGGATTTACTGTCTAAGATTATAAATGATAAGATGAATAACTTATTTGATGCTATACCTTTAACTTTACCTATTCCTAACGACACTACTTTAAATGAAATTCCAATAGTTCAGATGAAGTCCCTAGATAATATCTTCTCATGTAATATAGCAAGAGGAAGAGCTGATTTTTATATGAAAGGTAATGGATTACAGCAATATAATGATATTAAGCAGACATTAGATTCTAAGACCGAAGATTTTTTAGACATTTTATATCATGATTATAAACCTAAAAGAATAGCTTTTATTACTAGATATTTTTTAAGAGATGAAGATGCTACTAAAAACATCTCTACCTTATTTATTCCTAACTATAAAAAATTAATAACTGGAGAGCCGCTGGTTTCTACACTGCATTACACTACATTACTCGAGCATGAGAATGTATCTATTAATAATTTCAGCCTAATCGAAGCTGCACACACCACCATTGTAGGAATAGGTAATAACTTAACGGGAATTCTCTTAACAAGAGATTTTAACAGTAACCCTGAAAGAAATACCCCAGAAAAATTAACTAAAGAGTTTTTTAAAAAACTTATTGAATTTGGAGAAAAAAACTTTAAATTAGAAGAAATAATGAATATATTATGGCCAACAAGATAACAAGCAAAAAAGATGACTCCAAAGTCCCCACTCAACCCACAGAAAGTGGTTCAAGTTATCAAAATCAATCATCTGATTATGACTTTATAAAAAATTTCGTTACACTAGTAACTGAATACTCAAATAATTTAAAAACTCTTAGAGATGAAATTGATAGAAACAAATCTTCGCAAAGGGAATTAGAAAAGAATAATGAAAAATATACTATAGATATTGATTTATTAAAAAAAAATATCGATGCACTAAGTACTAAAACACAAGATTCAATAGATGATTTATCAAATAAAGAAACTAAATTAATTGAAACTTTAGGAATCTTTTTCGCTTTGTTTGCATTTATTTCGATAAGTGTTCAGATATATTCAAGAGTAATAAATTTATTTTCTGCAGCGATTTTTACTTTCTTAATATTCTGTTTACTTACTATGATAATTGTTATTTTTGATTTATTAATCTATAAAAAATTTAAATATATAGTGGTTTATTGTTTCATTATATTTTTTTTATTAGTACTGACTATAATAAACCTAACCTATCTAAAAAATATTACGTTAAATCCTGTTGAAAATACAAAGGAATTTAATGATGCAGTTGAAAAGACATTAAAAAATGATTATTACAATAAGTCTGATATTGATCTGAAATTAAATCCTTTACTGAAAGATAGTGATCTAAAAAATTAATATTACTTAAGAAGCCGAACTGTTCTTACTACATCTTCACTCGGAATACTAACAAAGAAAAACGCTCGTGTAGAATCTATTGCGCACATACCCTGAATATCTCCCGATGCCGAAAAACCGAAACCGTGCAGAACCAAACAAGACCAGCCGTTATACACAAAATCACTTTCATAATATCCTGGAATTTTATTTTGCTCCGGATCGGTGACATTTAACTGCTTATAAATAAAATTATGTCTTGATCCGCCGTCGTACGGCTTTAATGAAATATAATGATGCATAGTAAGCGGTCCTTTCTGGCCCATTTCAACTTCCCAATTATTAGACGACGGAACGTTGCTATTTGGATCATAGCCAACTTCAAAGGAGCCTGAACTGTCCGAAGCTGTCTTCCATCCGTCTGGCAGATGATATATCATTACCTTTTTTTGAGTCTTGGTAGCCGCTGCAGTGGGTGCAGCAGAGGGGATATCCGTGGCTGCCTGTTTAATTGGTCGTATATTGGTGGCTAGTAAAAACGTTGATTCGGCAAACCCCGGTTGAAGTTTTCCCGATATTATAACCGGCTGTGCAGCGCGCTTAGCCGCTTCTATTTTCTGCAGAACTAAGCTACTTTTTGCTACTAAAAATATTTCGACCGACTCAGAATCTTTAATTTCAAGGCCGCTGCTATTTGTATAACCAATTTTTTTTGCTTCTGCTCCGGGTACTGCTATTGTATAGTCATATCCTATATCAAAATCCGGCCGCACCGAAGGCAGTATGCGCGCCGTAATATCTACAAGCGGAGTATCGATTGATTCAGATACCGTTGAATAACTTTTTAGACAATTCATATCTTCCCGCAACGTAAGGTCCTGTATGGTTAACATCTTTACTTTTGATACATAATCTCCGGAATTTTGTAAACTCTTGTCGGAAATACTGGTATAAGTCACATCAACACAGGTCCCAATTTTTTCTCTATTCGAAAGCTCGGTCATTTTGGAATAAATCCGAGAATCTGATGTGTTCAACGCATAAAAATCAGGTTTGCTTTGATGAGTCATATCCAGAATTAAAAACTTCTGGTTAAATTCTTTATGAACATTTTTAACATTCTTTACATCTGTTTCTGATATACCAACGACCATACCACTAATAATACGATGAGCGGACGGATTGACTGGTGTGTTGTTATTATTATTTGATGATTTCCCCAACATATATGCGGCACCAGCAACAAGTATCAGGAATATAAAACTACTCACAATCACCATTGCATTACGGTAGAAATGGGATATAACTGGAGTTTGCGGAGAAGGTTCAGTAGTATTCATACAATAATTTCATTATTCCATATCTGGAAATATTGTCAATCGATTTATATATAATAGTACTTATGAAATACGTCGCGCTGCTTCGGGGAATAAATGTTGGCGGAAATAACAGAGTTGATATGAAAATATTGAAAGCGGTATTTGAATCGCTCAGCTGTTCTAATGTTTCAACATATATCAACTCGGGAAATGTAATTTTTGAAACTACTGAAAGTTATGATGCAATTTGCCAGAAACTGAGCACACAATTTAAAAAAGAATTTGGTTTCGAAATCCCTACTCTTGTAAAATCGGCAGCCGAAATGGCCGAAATTGCAAAAGCTATTCCTTTAAACTGGAAGAACGATAATGAGCAGCGCACCGATGTGGCGTACCTCTTCCTCGAAATTGACTCTAAAAAAACCATAGAAGATTTACCTATGAATAAAGAGTTTGTAGATGTACGTTATGTTAAAGGAGCACTATTTTGGAATATAGACCGAAAAAACTACACCAAAAGCCGGCTGAATAAATTAATCGGACATAAAGTATATAAATTCATGACAATGAGAAATATTAATACAGCACGGTATTTAGGAAATCTGAATTCAAATTCGCTTCCAAAAATTAAAGAATAATAAATATGAACGCTAATAATTTCACAATCGCTGAATACTCAGATAAATACCGTGATCAAATCAAATACGTGATAGGCCAAACTTTAGCCGATATTTCTGTTATCGATAGAAACAGCCTGCCGATAGATGATCCAGATTTAGATGAAATAAAAAAAATATACTCAGGCAAAGGCAATTTTTGGGTAGCTCTAAAAAAAGATACAGTTATCGGAACAGTGGCAATCCGAGACTTAGGTGACAATACAGCTAAACTGAACAGAATGTTTGTTGTGCTAGCACACCACGGCGACGGGACACCGGCCAAAAACTGCTGGATCATGCGTTACATTTTGCAAAGGAGCAAAGTTTTAAAAAAATAATACTTAGTACTCACGAACTAATGAACCGCGCTCATAAATTTTATGAAAAAAATGGTTTTGTTAGAGTAGGTAAAACTGGAGATAAATATAATTATGAAAAAATCATAACACCAGATATGCTATAATCTCTTCATGAAGCAAGTACATATTAGAAGACATGCTCCCAAACACGCCGCCGGACACCTTACGGAAGAAGGAAAACAATTAGCCAAAGAATTTCAGAAAAAATTGGAAACTTACGATCTTATCATTTCATCGAATAAACCGCGCGCTGTTGAAACAGCCGAATTACTAACCGGAATAAAACCAATTATCGATACACGAGCCGGGACTCCTCCATTCACCCTAGAACAGGAACAAAAACTCCATGAACTCGGTGAGGATCATGAGTTTGGTATTGCGGGAGTAATTCTTGATAATCCCGAATTCCGAGCCATGATTAAACCTCAGGGTGAAAAATTAGTACAGCTTATTCAAGAAACTTTAGAAAAATTACCCAAAAATGGAAAAGCATTAATTATTTCTCATGACGGCGTAATGGTAACGGCAGAAAAACTTCTCAAAAATCAACCACTCGATAAAGCCGAAAAAACATTTGAACCTTTGCAGGGATTTAAGGTGTATGAAGATGGAACAATAGAAAATTTAGAATGATAATGCATCACTTACTCCAAACTCTCAAACGCGAAATCGACATAATAATTCATGGACAGTCATTCAATTTTAGAATCATTAAATACATTGTTATTTTTTTGATTAATTTTCTTCTGTATAAATTCTACGGGTGGAGTGGAGTTATTGGTTTTGTAGTAATTGGATTTATTCTTGGTATTGGACTACATATTTTTGTTCGATGGAAAACGAACGGCTGGAGAAAATCGTGGGGATTATTTAAGACACCCTACAAAACTAAATAGCCTGTATTGTGAATCCTCTACCAGATTAGTATAATATAGCCATGCCACAGACGAAAGAGACCGAATGCATAGAAAACTTTATACTTGAAGAATACAAGCATGCCAGCGCGTACACCCTTCATATGCTCGATGAACGCTCTAATGTATATACCATGTATGTTGCTACATTTTCCATAATCGCATCAGCTATAGGATTCTTTATAAAATCTCAAGAAGAGTTAATAAAATTTTTATTTTATCTCCCATATTTATTCGCTTCGCTTGGTGTTATTCATACTGTCTTTTTTGTACGGCTGGGGTATATCGATAAAAAATATAATTCCTATCTTGTACGGATGGAAAAGATTAGAAAATTTATACTAAATCAGGCAGTTAAATTTAAAACCGAATTTGCCGATATCGGAAAAACGCTTACACCGATTGTAATGCCTAAAACATTCGGAGTTGTTTACCCGTTATTTCCTGCAACTGCCGTTTTTGCCGCAATCGCGATAGTGTGCTTTGGACTTTTTTCCCAGCTAATTTGGAAAAGTTGGGTTATAAGCGCAGGTACTGTTTTGATTTCTACGCTTTTATTTTATTTAATTGCCAAATCCGACCGCACCGGATAAATTAATGTAGTATTCTGATTACTTTAAATATCCTACTCGCTTAAAAAGCTCAATAGAAGGAGGAGTAAGTTTTACAGAAGTTAATTCACTCATATCAAACCATCGATATTCATGCAAATCATCATTTAGTGAAACTTTTATCTCGCTGCAATTTTTATCTGCGATTATTACTTCATAAACATTAAATTTCATGTGTACCTCCATTATCTCACCAGATATTTTATCTTTTTTTTGTGAAATCCCTTTACCAATATTGTCTATTAAAGTAATAGGATAATCAGATATACTAACACCCACCTCCTCGAGAACTTCCCTTTTAAGAGCATCAATTTTATTCTCGCCTTTCTCGATTCCTCCACCCGGTATATGCCAGCAATCGATATATACACCACCCTTGGAAGGATTCTTTTTACCCATTAATAATTTACGATCTTTGGAAAAAATTAATGCAGAAACGATATCGCGGTAGATTGTTTTCATGGTACTAGAAGAATTATACCATCTGAAATTCTTAAATTCCCATTTCCATACCGCCGGTTACTCCATACACATGGCCTGTTACATAACTTGAATCCTCGGATGCCAGAAATACAAAAACATGCGCTACTTCGATAGGCTGCCCTGGCCTCTGCAGCCAGCTCTGGCTTCCAAACTTTTCAACATGTCCTTCCGGCGGATCGATGGTATTTAAAGGAGTCCATATTGGCCCCGGAGCAACCGCATTCACCCGGATTCCCTTTTTAGCACCTTTTTCTGCAAACGATTTAGTAAGACTTACAATGGCCGCTTTTGTTGTAGCATACACCATAATATGGGGTGAAGGACTGTAAGCCTGCACCGATGCGGTATTGATGATAGAACTGCCGGTTTTTAAAATATCCCAAGCCGCTTTAATAAGAAAAAATGGAGCATATACATTGGTTTGATATGTCTTCTCCAGAAGTTCTTTTGTAATATCGCTTACTTCGGGAATAAACTTTTGGTACGCCGCATTATTTACTAAAATATCGAGCTTTCCAAATTCTGAGACTGTTTTTTTAATAATGTCCTGACATTGTGATTCTTCCTGTATATCACCAGGTAATAGGAGAATTTTCTTTCCTACTTTCTCAACCGCTTCTTTTAATTCCTCAGCATCACTTTGTTCTTCGGGAAGATAAGATACTGCAACATTGGCGCCTTCACATGCGAAAGCGTATGCCGTAGCTTTCCCTATTCCGCTATCGCCGCCAGTAACTATGGCCACTTTATCTTCTAGTTTTCCACAGCCTTCATATAAATCTTGGCCGAATTGAGGCTGAGGTTCTACTTTTGAATCAAGGCCGGGAAAAGTTTGACTCTGTTTTGTAAACGGGGGTTTGGGAAATTTATTTCGTGGATCGGTCATATATGTAATAATAGATAAGAGCTTTTATTTCACTACATTATGAAGATGATGGAATATGAAAGAAGTAATAGTTGCGTAAGTGGATTAATTATTTTTTGATCTTTACATACTTTGGCTGAGACATTTGTCTTTTATGCTCTTCTATTTCATTAGCAAGATTTTTATCCACTTCCAAAACCGACAATATTTTTCCATTATGGAGAAATTTTGGATTTATGTAGCGGACTTTTGTTTTCAGCTCATAATCAAAATTATCTGTACTTTCTTCTACTTGGAGATTGGCATTCACGAGTGATAGCAACTGGGTGATCTCTTCATCTTTTGCAGCCTTTAATGTATAAAGCAGTTGATCGTCGGATGAAAGAAAATCTTCTTCCGCAATAATATGTTTACTTAATGCTTTTCTTATTGCTTCCGCCATAATGAAATATGCCGCAACATTGCGCGGTTTGGTGTAAATATTTGTTTCCAAATCAAAAAAATCTTTTGCGAACGCAACTGCTGTTTCTTCATTATTCATGATAATTTCATTATGATAATTGACAAAAGAATTGAAATATTTTTTAACTGCTTCATGTTTTTTTTGATAGAAATACAG
Source organism: uncultured Gammaproteobacteria bacterium (assembly GCA_964490875.1). Classification (GTDB taxonomy): domain Bacteria; phylum Patescibacteriota; class Microgenomatia; order UBA1406; family GWC2-37-13; genus CAYYYG01. The sequence goes on along the minus strand of CAZBEF010000001.1, from coordinate 303,500 downwards.
GCAGCGCAGTGCATAATCCACCCGGTCGGCGCATAGATCGGGGAGTTCTTTTTCTATTAATGAAAATTTTTGTTCATCGATAACATCTCTCAGATCAATATTATATTTCTGTAAAATCGGCGGAATGTTTGAGTCCTGCAAAAATTTTTCCTTAATCTGCTCGTGATAGTTTTGTTTGCCGTGGCTTTTATACACAAAATCAATAATATGGGAAAATGCTGTGTGAGATATGTCGTGAATTAATGCAGCTACCTGTTCTTTCAAAGAAGCTCCTAAATGTTTTACCAAAAGCATCACCCCAACCGAATGGTCGAAGCGTGAATATTCTTCGTAGCCGTTGATATATGCGGTTGTTCCTCCTTGTTTAATGGATTTCAAACGCAAAACTGTAGGATCCTGCAGAAGTTCGATAATTACATCTTCGGTAACATCAAACTTGCCATAAATGGGATCGTCTATAACCATAGTGATATTAATTTTTTAAGATAATACCATTATATACAATTTACATCTGATATAATTTCAATATGGGAAGCATCATAGAGATTAATGACACACTGCAAATTACCGCTGAACAAGGATTTCCTCAAGAACTAAGATATGAACTTCATAAACAAAAGCCTTTCACCGCAGAAGATTTTAAAGATCGCGTGTTTGAATTTCACGACAAACCTCAGATTAGAATATACAAATATCCGCCCGTGCGGGTTTTCTTCGTTCAAAATATACATGGGAAATGGCTGTACTGGGGCTTAATCCATATGCTTGAGCTGAAACACGACTATATAAAAAAGACTACTTCCGGGAAGTATAAGATAATCTACATTAATACTCCCGAAGAAATGAAAAAGGCGCATGATCTTTTAGATCGGAATAAGGAAACAAATTATTTTGAATAAATGAATATACAAATTCATAGTTCAGTCGACGGAGCTACCAACGCAACGGGCATTGTAGTTATTATCGATGTTTTGCGTGCCTGCACTACTATTCCGATTTTGCTTAAACAAGGAGTTAACGAAATAATTCCCGTAAAAACACCTGAAGAAGCTGCAAAATTTAAAAAAGATGGCTACATATTAATCGGTGAAGGTCAACACGGTCATGTTCACAATGTGTTCGAGTTCAATAATTCACCTTCAGAAATTATAAATAAACCATTTGAGGGAAGAAAAGTCGTGCTCCGTTCAAATAACGCTACACAAGCAATCCATCATGCTAAACAAGCATCGGAAATAGTATTAGCTTCTTTTGTCAATGTTAATGCGATTGCGAAATTTATTTTTAACCATCGTTTAAGTGATGTGACACTCGTTGCATTAGGTAGATTAGGAAAGAAAAGTATCGAAGATGAATTATGTGCAGAAGTAATAAAAAAGGAATTAGAAGGTACAAAGTACCATTTCGAAGAAATCAAAAAAAACTTATATAACTGTGAAACGGCTTTATTGGTGAGAGAAACACTAAAAAGACCACAAGATGTCGATTTAGCTTTAATGCTCAACTCCTACGAAGTAGTTCCAAAAGTAGATATAAATAGTAATAAAAAAACAATTAAAGCTGGTTAATAGAATTGACTTTTGTTATGAGTTCGCTATCTTTTTTCTTTTCGATAAAACTAAAAAAAGTCATCCAAATTAAACTTACAATCACTCCAAGAATGCCGAGCCAATAAAAAAAACCGCCGATAAATTCTGATTGCGGAAGCAAACCCATCTTCGTAAACAGCCAATTCCAGTCGTGAATTACTCCCTCGCCGCCCACAAGCGGCAGCTGCATAGCAATCGCATCGGACATATAAACGCTTACTGAGACAATATTATTTGCTATCCAGAAAATTATGAAACCAGCCGAAACAAATTCTTTTCTCAAAAAAAAATATACGAAAAACAGACAGGGAGCTAAAATCTGAGTAAGCGAACCGCCAAGCATATTCATAAACTCGCCGAACGGTAGAAAAATCATATGTCCGCCTTCATGAATAAGCAAATTCACATAATCCAAAAAAGTCCAGTGCTGCGTGCCGAATATGAGTTGATAGGTTAGAAATAGTGTTAGCAGAATAAGAAGAATATGACCGATGACAGACATTGTGATCTTCATTTATTTATTTGTACATTCAATAAAAGAAGAAAAGGGACAAAAGACTTTACCCGAAGGCAATTGTTGACAAGAACTATGATTCTGAATTTTACACCATGGAATGTAACTACAATATGATGTTCCAATAAATTTACAAATATTATAGAGATAATAAGCTCCTCCCGCTAAAGTAACAAAAGCAAAAAGAGTAACAACTGCTTTTTTCAAAGTAAATTTTTTATATTTAGATTGTTGTTTGTTTTCCATTAAGGTACTAAAACAATTAATTTTCACCAGATCAATAAGTTAAATATAGCAAGTAATAACAAATAAAAGATGTGATAAATAACACATAACTTCATAAATATCGACTATAATAAACATATGAATCGCATAATTGAAGTCTCCCATTTAGTCAAAAAATACAAAAAAGCCGAAAAAAATTCTGTCGACGATATTTCTTTTTATGTCGAAGAAGGCGCATTTTTTTCACTCCTTGGTCCAAACGGCGCCGGAAAGACAACTACGATATCTATTCTGACAACTCTGCTTTCCATAACCAGTGGAAAAGTTACCATTGCCGGGTTTGATGTAGAAAAACAACCGGGCGAAGTGCGGCAGAAGATTGGCGTAATATTTCAGAATCCCAGTTTGGATCTAAACTTAACAGCCGAAGAAAACATCCGCTTCCACGCAAATTTATATAATCTGTTCCCCTATCTTCCGACATTTGCCATGATGCCGCAGACATACAAAAAAAAGGTCATGGAGCTTGCCGAAGTTCTGGGGCTTGAGAAAGATATTCATAAACCAGTAAAGTCTCTTTCCGGCGGAATGAAACGAAAGCTTGAGATTATTCGAAGCCTGATGCACCGGCCGAAAGTGTTATTTCTTGATGAACCGACAACAGGCTTAGATCCGATAAGCAGACAAAACTTGTGGAAATATTTGCAGGATATTCGAAAAACAGAAGATATCACAATCTTTCTGACAACTCACTACCTCGAAGAAGCGGAGGGTTCCGACTATGTGTGCATTATCGATAACGGTAAGATAGTTGCCAAAGGTTCACCCGAACAGATTAAAACAACGCTCATAGAAAATTACATTACTGCCGATGCAGAAGATAGAACAGCGCTTAAGAAAGAACTCGAGCACCACAAAATTTCATTCCATGGAAAAGGTCCGTTTAAACTATTGCTCGATGGCGCTACTCCACAAAAAATTATTCAGCAAATTAATACACCGCTGACTCATTTAAATATTCACAGCCCATCGCTTGAGGACGCGTATGTAGAAATTATCACCAAAAAACATGCATAACATAAACGCCATTATCGCAATCGCCTTTCGCGATATTACAAAACTTTTGAGAGATAGAGGACGTATCGCGGCAAGTTTTATTTTTCCCGTTATTTTTATCGGGGTGCTAGGAACAAGTCTTGAAAAAAATCTCGGAGCTAATTTAGGATATAACTTCCTGACATTTGTTTTTATGGGAGTTCTGGCGCAGACTTTATTTCAGTCAACCGCTGCGGGTATCATCTCTATTGTTGAGGACAGACAGAATGACTTTGCGCAGGAGATGTTCATAGCTCCTATTTCAAGATATTCGATCTTACTCGGAAAAATTCTCGGCGAGACACTTGTTTCCATGATTCAACTTATAGGAATAATTGCCTTTGGATATATTATTGGAATTCCTCTTGATACCTTTGCGCTCATAAAACTAATTCCGTTCTTATTTGCTATTACATTTTACGGCGGAGCATTTGGCGTGTTTGTTATGTCCAGCCTTTCCGATCAGCGTGCAGCCAACCAGATTTTTCCGTTCATTTTGTTTCCACAATTTTTCCTGGCTGGAGTTTTCAACCCGATTGTGAATTTGCCATTACCGATTTGGATCGCTTCCCGACTCTCGCCTATGACATATGCAGTTGATCTTCTTCGGAGTGTATACTATGCAGGCAAACCTGAATATTCAAAAGTAGTTCTGTTTAATCCGTTTTTAAATTTGACGATAGTATTGGTATTCGGCTTCATCTTTCTTATGATCGGTACGTTTTTATTCGTGAAGAATGAACGGAATCGCTAATTTCAATAATAGCCATCCTCAATTCAAAATCTCTGGTATTCTAAAAAAAACTTCTATATACTAAAGTACATGGTAACTCTTTCGGCAATCAGTACACTACAGCCTAATCAACTCTTCTGGATGCTACTTGTGGTTGGTGTTTTCACCGGCCTGAGCACCATTGTCTTCATTAGTATTTTATTTTCATGGACAGTTAAAGATACCGTAGACAATGCGTTAAAGCTTTTGGTTTTTGCATTCATAACTGGGGCAAGTGTTTACAGTATTGGCAATTTGGTTCTCGGAACTTCACCGTTAAGTTTGGCAAGCAGTAAAATCCAAGTGAGTAATTGGACGGTAAGTTCGCAGATTGATGGCCAAACAGAGATCCGCTTTACCACCTCTTCACCTGCCTATGCATACCTTGAGTATCAAACACCAGCGGGTGAAATTATCCCTATTTTCTCCCAATCGTCTTCAGAAAAAGTGAGCGATCATATATTTACAACCCGTCTGCCGGTTACTACGGAAGGAATTCTGTATGTTGTGGCAGATGGCAAGAAATATAAAATTGATCTATAATATCCGCATGGACTTTAAAACGCTTCCCGTAAAACCAACAATTCAGTTATCCGATCTGGAAAAAATCGATGTTCGCATCGGCACTATTGAAAAAGTAGAAGATGTTGCAAATTCTGATAAACTCGTCAAACTTACGGTAAACTTTGGGGAATTTACCCGCATTATTTTGGTGGGTTTGAAAAAAGAACGCGAGAATCCGAAAGAGATAGAAGGCAAACAGGCGCTTTTTGTAGTGAATTTGGAACCGCGAAAAATGGCGGGTGAGATGTCGGAAGGAATGGTATTCGATATTGGTTATGCAAATGGAATTATACCCGTGCTTGCTATTCCTGAAAACCCAATCCCTAATGGATCCGCAGCAGGATAATTACGCTCCCATAAACCCTTTTCTCCAGATCTCAAAATCTACAAGATCAACTTTCGCGTCGCTGTTGAAATCTGAAGTTGATGTCGTAAGCGTTTTCATAAATTCCTTTCTCCAGATTTCAAAATCAACAATATCAATTTTATTGTCGCAGTTAGAGTCTCCTTTAGTTTTGTTGCCACACGCCGAAGATGTCGGAGAGATAGTTGGAGTAATGGGAGTAGGCGTACGGGTTGGTGTTGCCGCGACAGATGGAGTAAGTGGGATATTATATGCGCAGTTGTTCCAGTAATTTTTTAGCAGTGTCATTTTTTCATTCCAGATTTGAAGCGATGCAATATCTTGTTTTAGAATTCCACCCGTCATGGGATCGTCGCGGGTATTAAATGTCCAGAACATCGAGCTGCAGATTTTTTTTGACTGAAAGTAACTAACCAGCTTATTCATGAGTCCTACATCCAGCGGATCGCCTCCATCTGTGCCGTATTTGCTCCCCCACGCTGCAGGAATTACGGTGTAACCTGAATCAACAAGAAATCCAAAATGTTTATCCCAGACTGTCGGCATATTATTAGGGAAATCGGGAGTATTGAAATAGCTAAAATAATTAGCAAGATCACGGCCGTAAATATGCGGAGATAAGACGAGTTTATTTTTAGGAATTTTTGTGAGATCGATCGGTGTACATTTAAATGGTTCAAAGTTGCCTCCCCACCAGTGTGCGCCGGCAGTAGAACATGTTGCATTTTCACTGACGCCTTCTACAAAAATGAGAATATTAGAATTTGTCGAAAGTACCGCGGCTCCTGCCCGTTCGGCTGCAAGTTTCCAGTCGGTTGTTGTGCTTCCCGTGCCCCACGTGAGATTGTAATTTGTAGTACCGTCAATTTTTGTATGCGGCTGGTCTTTTAGGTCAATTCCGACAAAATATTCATTATTTTTATAACGATTAGCAAGAAATTGTAAATCAGCTATCCATTGGGCTTCACTGTAGCGTGATGTAAACCAGGCTTCGGCAATAGAATCGTCAATATCACAGTCGGGTTTGCTATGAGCAAGAACAAAATACATCTGCATTCCGCTTATTTCAGAAATGACGGTATCGAGCGCATCGAGAGTATTTGCCGGAAGATCATCATTTTGCCCGCCCTGTCCGCGCGCCACAGGAGGAACAGGTACATTTTTCAGTATGTAAGGACAAATAGGAATACGGATAGCGTTAAATCCTTCTCTTTGTAAAATGGTATAAAGATCAGTCCGTTTTGCAATATACAGTGCAGAAAGAAGATAATTATTATGAAGGTCTTCACCGCCCCAGTTAACACCCTTCAATTGAATGGGTGTACCGTTTTTATATATCAGACCACCTCCCGTTGTATAAATGGCCGGTACAGTTTGCCCATAAGCAGGTTTTTTTTCGGAACGATACACATATAACGCCGAAAGCAATATAGTTCCTATGATTATCGCTAAAGCTATAATACGGTTCATATTAAATACAAACAAGATATCAAAAACCCGATTACGATACAACAATTGACAAATGGTGTAGTTTTTAAAAGTTGTTTATTGCCACGTATTTCTGTTATCGGGGACGCAGGGAGTATAACGATAGGCGCTGTTTGTAGGACCGACAAGATTCAGGTCGCGTTTTGCTGCATTCAGATGATTCGCATTCGCCCACGTACAGTCAGGTGTACCGTCATATTCAATAATGAATACTGCTTTGCCCGCTTTGATAAATGAGTTATATAACGAATCGCATTCGCTGTATTCGAAACATTGCTCGGAAAGGCTCCAATCGGAGAAGGAAACATAATTTGCAGCCTCGGCATTATTGCCTTTCAACCCAACAGACATACCGTATTGATGAACTAAATCAGCAATCATTTTACTGTATGCAACATTTTGTGCTTGAGTAATCGGAAAGCCTGAATTATTATTTGAGACTTCGCTTTCATCTGGTTCTACAGCATCAAATCCTTTTGCCTTACACCAATCGCGTATACGGGCTTCCATAATAGGTTTTAAGATCGAAGTTTGCCGAATATCAAGCCACCATGAACCATTCCATCCCTGATCCGCATTTCCTTTGACTGAATCAGGGAACTTGTTTGCATCTGATCTGTAATCCTCAAAAACTCCGACATCGATATAACAAATGACTTTAATATCAGGTCCCAATGCATGGAGCTGAGCCACGGTTTGTGCACTTGTATATTCTCCGTCGATATCATAGACGGTAACTCCTGGTTTTACATCACGGGGATATACGAAATCCTGAGAAAGCTGCCAATGCCAATGAATAGGTTTGTCTGGAGTTGGTTTCCAAATGTTTGCAGATCCCGGAGTTGTTGGTGTTGGAGTGATCGTACCGGGGAATGTCGAGGGTGTAGGTGTAGCGGATAGAACACCGGTCGGTGTGACAGTTAATAATCCCAAAAATCCTTTTCTCCAGATTTCAAAATCGATAAGATCAATTTTACTATCGCAGTTTATGTCGCCGATTGACTGCATTGCACAAGAAGACTGTCCGCGAACAGGAAACTTTATAAGGAAATTAATTGTTCCATAAGTGAGAAATAGAATTCCGAGCGCCAAAAAAACCTTTCTCATAAAGATTATGATATAGATATTAGAATTTATTTGCAAATGTAAATGTATCTAGAATCACTATTATTCATTATAATTAGTTTTCTATGACTCCCCTTTCCGACGATCAAAAACAAGCATTATTTTCTGTCCTCAGCTGGTATAGAAATGATTCTAAAAAAAAACGATTTATAACGCTCGGCGGATATGCTGGAACGGGGAAAACGACATTAATCGCGATAATTCGTAAAGAACTTAACAAACTTCAGGATAATCTTAAAGTAGGTTTTGCAAGTTATACCGGAAAAGCGGCGCGCGTGCTGAAGAATGAACTTTCAAAACAGAAAGTTATATTTCAGAAAGATAGCGTGGGCACGATTCATTCCTTAATTTATTCACCGATTGTTAATGATCGTGAAGAAATTGTCGGCTGGCAGCCAAAAAAGAAACTCGATCGCGACTTAATTTTTATTGATGAAGCTTCGATGGTCGATGAGATGATCTGGCGTCATTTGTTATTTTATGATGTGCCAATCATAGTTGTCGGCGACCATGGGCAGCTGCCGCCCATTAAAGGAAGTTTTAACCTTATGCAGCAGCCACAGCTTCGGCTCGAGAAGATTCACCGGCAGGCAGAAAAAAATCCAATTATCGGACTTTCTATTCAAGCCCGTGAACATGGCATGGTAAGACAAGGAGTTTACTCGGATACCGTGATTAAATACAATATGTCTGAATATGATGGGCAGGAAGCAGTGCAGGAATTACTGCAAAGTTATAATAACGACACTTTAATTTTATGCGGATATAATACAACACGGAAAAAACTGAATACCCATATTCGAAACATCATGGGCTTTGAATCGCCATTGCCGATGGTTCAAGACCGAGTAATTTGCCTGCGAAACAATCATCGTAAACAGATTTTCAATGGTATGCTGGGAACAATTGTGTCAATTACTCGGGCGGATGATGACTGGTTTTATGCCGAAATCGAGATGGACGATGAAAATCAGACGTATAAAGGACTGATTTCTGCCAAGCAGTTTAATGAAAATTCGGCATTGAATTTTACTGCTGACAGACGACAGATTATGCAAGGCGATTTATTTGATTTCGGGTACGCATTGACAGTTCATAAAGCGCAAGGCAGCCAGGCAAAACGAGTGGTTTTATTTGAAGAACGGTTTAAACAAATGACAGATGACGAATGGAAACGCTGGCTGTATACTGCAGTAACTCGCGCTGAAGAAGAACTCTATATTTTTTCAAGAAACTAGACGTCATTGCGAGGAACTTGAGTGACTGAGTGACGAAGCAATCCCATAATAAAATTGTCATGCCGAACTCGTTTCGGCATCCAATAAATGAATGGGATCCCGACCTTCGTCGGGATGACACAAAAAATGGGATTTCTTCTCCCGACTTCGTCGGGATCGCAATGACGCATAATTACAATTTAATAATTTCCTGTGGCATCTCTGACAACTCTAATAACTCAACTTCAGTTGTAGTTAGAATCGTCTGATACGACTTAATAAGATGCAGCACCAACGCCTTATTCTTAATATCCAATTCCGAAAAAATATCATCCAGCAAAAGCAGTGGACGTTTCTTAAAAGACTCCTCAAAATATCTCAACTCATTTAACTTTAGCCAGAACACCGCCAGCCTCTGCTCGCTTCGTGAACCATAATGGTGTACATTTTTAGAAACAGAATCTTCAATCGTAATAGCAAAATCATCTTTTTGCGGGCCAATAATAGTTTTCCGCCACCTCCGCTCCTCGGTAAACACTTCGGCAAGCCGGGCCTTTGTAAATGGATTTTTCAAATATTCAATCGCGAAAGTTTTATGATCTACTTTATTATGAAGATTTAAATACTCTACATATTGCTCTCTTTCTTGTGTGATATATGCTGCTTGTTCCTCAAGATAAGTATTCCAGAATCCCAGTTCCTCAATAAGAGCTGCTTCATTCTTATGGAACTCCAGAACTTTGTTCCGTTTTCGCAATGCATGCTCATAATTCTGTACTCGCTTCTTATATTCACGGTCTGCAGCCGACAAAATAGAGTTAATGTACGATCTTCGTTCATCGGGTGAACCGGTAACAATATCGATATGTTCGGGGGCAAACAATACTGCATTCGTTTGAAATTCTTTATATTGAATCGCACTCTTCTGTACTTTCTGCACGGCAAATTTCTTTTCTATACCAGTACTCTTTTTCGTTAGAAAAATGCTGAATACCGATTTAGACTCTGACTCGTGCCAGGTTGATTCAACAGAAAGATTCGCTTTGTCCCACATAATCAACTCTTCTTCCCGCCATTCGCGAAATCCTTTTCCCGAAATAGAAAAAAAGATGCTCTCAAGCAAATTAGTCTTGCCGCGCGAATTCTCCCCGATAATAATTGTCAAAAAAGGATGAATGGCAAATGCCCTGTTTTCGAAATTTCTGAATTGTTTTAAGTGAATAGATGTCAAAATCATTGTGGTCCTTGTCATTCCTGCGAAAGCAGGCTTTAGTCCCGCTTTGCGGGAAATCTATATAATACTACATTATTATATGTGGTTTATTTTTTCTTAAGAAGAAAGATCGTCTCCATGAATATAGGAAGATGGAAGAAAGAATTGTGGAGTATCGAAACATTCTGAAGACTGGAAAAAATACTCTTCCATCGTACTCTCGGCAAAACAGAGACATGTGAAAAATCCTTTCGATGCAATAAAGTAATCCATAAATTTTCACGGGTATAAATTTTGTGCAGAATATATTTTTTGGAAACACGGACTGCTTCAAGCGCTGCCTTCTTTATCTTTCCTCGTTCTACATGTTCCAAAACATCGAAACTAATCACTAAGTCAAACTCTTCATCTTTATATGGTAAATCTATAAGATCTGCTTCCTTAACATATGGCTTGATTTTTGGATCCAAAAGTTCCAATGCATATTTTGACAATTCTACTCCTTGGGCATCGATGCCAAAGAAACGAAGCCATTTTATAAGGTTGCCATTACCACAGCCTATATCGAGACAGTTTTTTGGATTAATGAAGGTCTTGATAAGAAAGGCTCGATAAAAATTAGTTATTCCTTGGAATGAAGTCCCCAGAGCATTCACTTTGTGACCTAATCTATGTTTGCCTTTTTTACCTTCATAATATTCTCTATCGTAGAAGGCACTATCAATTCTGTACGGAGTAATAACTGTACCTTTAAAAGATTCAAACTCCAGGATATTCTCGAAATTCTTAAAATCATTTCCATTGGTGACAATAACCGTTAAGTCATTTTTCTTAGCAAGCTGGGCGGCGATTGGATCAAACGGGGCGTTCATTCCTGGTATCCATTTGTTTCCCACCAAATCTTCCATTTCTGTCCATGTGAGTTTTTTAATGGGTTGGGCGTCGGGGTGAACTCGAGGATCTTTAGTGTAAACCCAATCAATGTTCGAGAGGTTGATGACAAGGTTAGCTCCATAATCTTGTGCGAGCTTAACAGCACAATAATCTGTCGACCAGCCTGGCTTCCATCCGGCCGCAATAACAATCGGTTCGTTCCAGTTTAATAATTTTTTGTCGTAGTTTTGAATTATTCTTGGGTTGGCTATATCCTGAAAAATAGTACGAAGCAAATGGCCGTTGAGGTGGGTGGCATGTACGCCCAGCCAGTCTAAATCTTCATCGGTCATATCGCCAGATACGGCTTTCCCTGCGTCGCGGTAATGACGGGCTGTCCGGCCTCCGCCTGCAACTAGGAAGAATCGTTTGCCTTTTTTTACCTGGCCTCTGATAAAAGTGTTGAGTTTTTTAAGAAAGTTAGTATCTATGCCACCGTTGGGAACAATTAAACCACCACCGACCGAGATAATTATTGGTAGTTCTTTTTGTTGTCCTAACATATTTTTTTGCCAAAAAAAATCCCCGACTTCGCGGGGCAATTGCTACAACTTAAAAATGACACAAAGGGTGTTCCAAAATGAGTAATTTTTACGCATAGCCAAAAGCTATTATATATATAATTTTGACAAAAGTCAATCGTGTTAGTACAATATATCCAGATGAGAAGATCCCGCATAACTATCACTCTTAAACAGTCTACAATCGACAATGTTGACCGCCTTATTGATCATCAGAAAATCCGGAACAGATCTCATGCAATAGAATATATTCTAGATCAATATAACATACCCACAATTAAAAAAGCAATTATACTTGCAGGGGGTGTCGGACGCCAGCTCAGACCTTATACATACGAAGTGCCCAAATCATTACTTCCGGTGAAGGGCAAACCCATTTTAGAATATATAATTCAGGAACTAAAAGAAAACTACATAAATGAGATTATTTTAAGTACTGGATACCTTGGGAATAAAATTCAGGAGTATTTTGGTGATGGCAAAAAATTTGGCGTTCATATTACCTATGCAGAAGAAAAGGATCCTCTTCAGACTGGTGGAGCCATTGCACAGGTAAAAAAATATGTTGAAGGTGGTCCTTTCCTTGTCATCCACGGAGATATTGTGACGAGCCTGCAGTTTAGAGATCTTATTGAATTTCATCAAAAAGAAAAATCTGTTGTAACCGCCGCGCTAACTACCGTCGATAAACCAATAGAGTTTGGACAATTGGCTCTTCATGGAACAAAACTTGTCCGCTTTTATCAACACACCAATAACGAAGAGGTCAAAAGCAATCTTGTTAACTGCGGAATTTATGTCTGCGAGCCTACTATTTTTAATTACTTTCCAAAAAATAAAAACACTTTCTTATTTGAAGATGTAATTGATGGGTTAATTTCACAAAAACAGGTAACTGGCTTTGTATTTGAAGGTCAATGGTTTGATGTTGGTAATCCGAAAAACTACGAACAGGCAATCAAACACTTTAATACAAAATAAGTTGCTTATAAAATACCGCTGTTTATATCAAACATATACGATACAAACTTCGCGATAATGTAAGCAAACACCATAAGCACGAGTCCCACAATTCCCGCTACAATTTTTGATCTCGCTGATTTTATTTTATCAGGGCTTCCTTGAGACAACATAAAATCATAGCCTCCCCAAATAAGAACAAAGAGAAGTATAACTGCACCGATTGGAATCAAGAAATTAGTGACTGCACTGATAATCTCTCCTAGATTTTCATAAGGCTTCTTATCCTTATTCATCAAAGGAGAAGCAATTGTCTCATTTCCAATCTTTAATTGTGCTAAAAGGATTTTATCCATAATCATATAAAATATTTAATGTGACTCATTACCTGATGACGGCTGAAGGTATTTATTTACTTTCTCAACCATCTGATCAAGTGATGTGTTTGCTTTTATAATATAATCGTTTGCACCGATAGACATGGCGGTATTTTGCTCAGTATCAAGATTGGTAAGTATAAGTATTGGAGTATTTGCCATAGCAGGCGTTCGTTTCAGTTGTTCCAAAACATCAAATCCATTTAATCCTCCCGGGAGCATTACATCGAGCAGTATAATATCTGGTTTTTTTGACTGTGCTAATGCCAGTCCTTCTTCGCCAGTTGTAGCGGTAAAGATTTCATGCCCTTCATGGCTGAGTTTTCTCTGATAAATAATCTGCAGTTCGCTATCATCCTCTACAATCAGTATTTTTGCCATAGGTTTAATATATATGTTTAGATTATAAAAATTTTCTAACTTTTTCAACCATATCGTGGATTGACATATTTGATTTGACAATATAATCGGCTGCTCCTAGCTTTTTTGTTTCATCTATATCTGCTTCCTGACCTAGATTAGATAATATAATCACCGGTATATTTTTTAATCCTTCATCTGCTTTGAGTTCTTTAAGCGTTTGAATTCCATCTTTCACTGGCATAACCATATCAAGTAAGATTAAATTGCAAGGCTGTTCTCGTACTGCTTTCATGCACTGTTCACCGTCTGCAGCGAGTATAACGTTAAATCCTTCTAAAGTAAGTTTTTTCTTAAAGATATTAGAGTAGAACTGATCATCTTCAACAACGAGGATGGATTTCGATGCTGTATCTGCCATATGAATCTAGTATAGCAGAAAATGAATCAGTGATTCAAAATAGTTCGTATAAGCCGTAATGGATATTCGCCAAAAAAAGATGCCGGTTTCCGGACAATGCGCCGGGGTGAACAGGTAGCCAGGAGATGAGAATCGTAGCGGATGATTCCGCCTTTCTTATGAATATGTATTGCTATATCTGCATCTTCATGAACTTTTTTTTCATCTGTACATACTTCATTTTTTATTTTTTCCCACATATCTTTTCGCAAAGCCATATTCGATCCGACTAATGTATGATGCCCCTGAACAATATTCAGAATAAAGTAGAACATATTACTATACCAAGTACTGGGGAATAATGTTTTTTGGTAGACAATTGCCCCTCCCAAAGCATCAATAGTAGAACCTTCGAAGTTTTGTTTTATTTTTTTAATCCAATCAGCTGGAAATCGTGCATCCGCGTCAGTTCGGGCTATGATGTCGTAATGTGCAGCCGAAAATCCTGCATTTCTGGCTGCCAAAATACCCTGCGTTTTCTCGGTTACTACATGCGCGCCATACTCGTTGGCTATAGCAATGGTATTATCGGTACAGTTGTTATCGACAATTATTACTTCTTCCGGTGGTATTTCTTGCTTTTTAAGACTTTCCAGACAGGCCCGTATATACCTCTCTTCGTTATATACAGGGATAACTACAGAAATTTTCATCGTATTTTATATAATATAACTATGGAAAATCTATTCTTATCTGTAATTATACCAACTTTAAACGAAGAACTATATATTGGAAAGTTGCTTTCGGACCTTGTAAAGCAGAAGCAGAAGAATTTCGAAGTCATTGTTATAGACGGTAATTCAGAAGATACGACAACCCAAATTGTTGAATCGTTTGCAGATAAACTAACTTTAAAATGTAAATCTGTAAAAAAACGGAATGTCTCCTACCAGAGAAATTTTGGAGCTGAAAATGCAAAAGGAAACTATTTGGTTTTTCTCGATGCCGATACCCGCATCAATTCTTTATTTATCAAAAACCTTACAAAATTCATCCAGATAAAAAAAGGGCTCGTATTCCTCCCTTATGTTGATCCGGAAGAAGATTCGGCGCAGATTCAACTGTTTTACCAATTCATCAACTTCATCATAGATATTTCACAGAATACAAATAAGCCATTATCTTCGGTGGGTGGCATGGTTTGGAATAGTGCCTTCTTCCAAGCTGTGGGCGGCTTTGAAGAAAAACTCTACATCTCAGAAGACATGAATATTATTCAAAAAGCAAATTTGTGGGGAGTAAAAGCAAAATTTATGCCGCGTATAAAAATAAAATTTTCATTCAGAAGGATAAAACGGGAAGGTAAACTCCAGTCTTTGTACAAATTGTTTATGGGAACATACCATGTACTATTTAAAGGAGATATAAAGAAAAAGATTTTTGAATATGAGATGGGCGGCCAGTTATACAATAAAAAGTTTATTTCATCCAATTTGAATAAAAAATCCAGTCCGGAATTCATTCATAAAATAAAAGAAACATTTAATGCCTTAATGCTGGAGAATTAAAGTCTAAACCGTAAAGATTGAAAGGACAGGATAATGGTCAGATGTAGTTTCATTAATTTTCTTGGTCTCAACTAACTGTACATTCTTATATAGAACATAATCGTCTTTCAGCTTCACCGAAAATAATCCGAAAAATCGCTTTTCGAATGTAAAATGGATGCTGTTTGTTGCTTCCGAAAGATTATATGTATGAATTAATTCCTCAAATTTCTTTCTTCCATACGGATAATTGAAGTCTCCTGCAATGATGACATGATTTTTATCATGCAGCTTCAGATCTTCAAATGTACGGACTAACTGTTTCGCCCGTAAACCGTTTGTCGCATGCGGGCTTAGATGAAGGTTATACAACGAAATAATCTTTGAATCTGGTGTAATAAATTCCGACTTCAACACCGTCCGCGGGCTGTGATTCCCCTGCATCAAAAACAGCAAGATTTCATAGAATGAACGCGGCAGTGTTATTGATTCAGATTCCCGCATTACAATATTCTTTTCTTTATAAAATGTAGCAATACAATATACTTTTGTTCCGCGGATAAATGAATTCGTATAATCGGCAAGTTTGTATCCAATGTCTTCAAGTTCTGCAAATCCTTTTTCATCCGTCTCTACTTCTTGAAAACATGCAATATCAGGTTGATATGTAGAAAGAAGCCGTTTGATATCTGCGAAGGCATCATGAAAATGCAGATTATGGGTAAGAACAGAAAGTTGCATGCTTAATTATACAAAATAAAGCGTTGTGGAAATGTTTTTTATGACACTTAAAGTTATCCACATTTTATTTTATCATTTTTGTAGATTGGTAGCAGGCTCTATTCTTCAATAATTTTATTATAGGTTGTCTTATAAAATAACATGAATATTCTATGGGACTTGACAAGATTCAATAGATTACTTATCATTGGACTAATGAAACTCCTAACTCTTATAAAAAAATTGGCTAAAAGAAAGTATTCGAATGAAAGAAGTTACTTTGCCGAACGTCAGTTTGAAGAGTTAGCGAAGAAAAATATCTCGCTGCCTATTAAGCTGTACCATCTGTGAAGCGGGATTGATTACCAAGATTTGAAGACAAAAAAAAAGAGCATCACTACCGCTCGTATAAGGGTGACGACGAGTAGTAATGCTCTTTTTTTTCCGTAAATTTTTTGCTTTACGAAAATCTACTAAACATTAGCAAAGTTTTAAATCCTTGTCAAGATCTATCAATAAATTACCTCATATAAAGCCCCGCGTTGATTACTCGTTGTGAATATTTTTTTCGCAATAGACTGAAACTTTTCTTCATTCAAATTTGTGTATTTTGTTCGCTCCTGATTAGCGATAATTACATACTTAACATTGTATTTTTTTAGCAATTCTAGAGTCTGAGCAGGATCATTTCCTTCATAGATAGAGAGAATGTCCGGGATGCGTTTCCCAACCACATCGGCAGATCCACGCCACAGCCATTCATGCACCCACCAGCCCGCGACAGTTGGTAAACCGGTATATGCCGATATCCGCTCGTAATCGGTGTAGGAATCGCCCTGTGCCTCAAGAATGACCGGCTGGCCTTTGATATTAGTATTGATATATTCAATGAGCTCTTTATCTTCGGGAAACGTTGAAATAAGCCATTTTGAGCCATCTAGCTCTGGTGCCTTATAGGGAGAATTAGCGGTAGGTACTAGCGAGCTGTAGTATGAAGGAAATGCATAAAATGGATAAATCACCACAAAGAAAAAGAAGAATAGGAAAAAAAGTTTAAGAATATATTTCCAAAATCCGCTCAGTGATGAAATTGCGTACAGACTGTATGCCGACCCCACACTCATCATAATAAATGCCTGGTACCCCAATTTAAACATCGTATTGGCACGGAAATGGTCGGGGTATATATCTTTAATGTAGAAAAATTCTGGAATGATAATGAGAAACGTACCGAACCCAAAAATTACAAAGAAGAGACGATCTATTGGCGTAATGCTTTTGCGGATGCGGGTAGTAATGGCAAGCAGAATAAATGAAATCCAGAAAAATCCCCATAATACAAACAGCATCCAAATTGGAGAGCTTTGACATTTCCCCTTCTCAATAATAAAAGGCCCAATCGCCTGCACCGAGCCGCCTATTGTCTGTTTTGCTTTTGCAAGGTTTATCAAAAAGTCGGGAGCGCAATTTACCCCTATTCCAGAGACAAATGGAGCGAAGTGATATGAAAATGGATATGAAAAGATAATAAAGGATAAGACAAAGATGACCGAATACCAGAAAAACCTCATTGTCACACCAAATAACAAGAAAAAAATGACCAGTGCGAGCAAAATATATATAGGTCCGTCGAATGCATTCGTCATGTAATGTACGGCAGCCAAAAAGCCCAAAAAGAGTACGGTGAGCAAGGTGCGTGTATCAAAGAGCGACTTTCGGAAGAAGTTCAGGAATTCAATATGTTTCGTTTCTTTAGTTTTTGATTTTTTCGACTCATTTTTCGAATTCTTAATTGAGACTAGGGCGGTATTTTCTGTATAAGTAAAAAAGAGGCTGCATAATACGGCCAGACTGAGCAGAACAAAAGGAATATCAAATACATGACCGTGAAGATCGGCAACGACATAGGAATATGATGGAAACTCATGGATGGTAAAAGGAATAAAGCGTGTTGCGTTTGGGTACCAATATTTGGCGGGATTATACGCCGATAAAATTTTCCAGAATGGAATGGGGTTGTCGTTCGGATATCCGGAGGTAAATAAATAGATAGTGTGGAGATTGCCGGCAAAATTAACTAAATAGCTTCCGATTATGCCGAAGAAAATAAGCTTCATATAGTTCCATTTACTTTGCAGAAAACTTTCCTGTGCTTTGGAAATTACATTTGCCGTGAGTGAAAATGCCAGCGAAGCGCCCTGCGCAAGAATTGTAGCCAGAACTAAATTGTAGCCGACAAACGGATTCATTCCGGTAAGTTTGATTAAGTACGCGCCGCTCAAGTGGCCGAAGTAATAATAATTGATTGGATAACCTGCAGGTTTTGTGGGATCACCCGAATACCACATATCAAGGGGCGGAAAGTAATTCGATCGAAGAATAGAATTCATAAAACCGAAATCCATAAATTTTTCCAGTCCTCGAACCGAAGGCTCCTGGCCGCGGACATATGCAAGAAAGATTAAGCCGGCAAGAAACAGTACTTCTTCAATAATCCAGATAAAAATCTTGCGGGAGTTTTCGGTGTTAAATAAGCGAGATGGTGATTTTACTGCTTTTACTTTCCGATTTTTCGACTTCACCGGTTCTTTAAATGTATTATTCGCCTGTAGTTCCCGAATGAGAATAAAAAAATTAATGAAGCCAAAAAAAATTATGAGAATATATAAATACTGCTGTGTAAAAGGAATAACCTTAACTATTCCGAGAACAAATGATGCGTATGTGAGAAATAATAATCCGATTGTTTTGCTGAATGCATAGCCCTCATCAAAGAAGCGTGAAAATAGTTTCCGTGTAAGTGGAAAAAAGATTATCCCTATTACAAAGAGGTATCCATACCATAAAAGAGCATTGTTCAACCATTCCATATTTGTATACCATACCGTGTTTACCTTGAATTTTCAAGCTGTATTTGATAAGATCAAATGAATCAAATTGATACATATGGATACTAAATTTACCCCTAAACTTGTTGAAGAAAAACTCTACACTTTCTGGGAGAATTCCGGTCTGCTGACATCTGAAACAGGAAAACCCTACACCATATTAATGCCTCCACCAAACGCCAATGCTTCGCTGCATGCTGGTCATGGCATGTATACGGTAGATGATATTATGATCCGCTATAAGCGACTCCGTGGATTTGCTGCTGTATGGATTCCTGGTATGGATCATGCCGGATTTGAAACTCAGTTTGTTTACGAAAAACATCTTGCCAAAAAAGGCAAGTCGCGGATGGATTTTGATAGACAGACACTTTACAACGATATATATCAATTCGTAAAAGATAATTCGGGGCTGATTTTTCAGCAGTTTAGAAGGCTTGGATTTTTAGCCGACTGGAACAGAAGTGTTTTTACTCTTGATAATCATGTGATTGAACGGGTTTTTGAAACATTTCAGAAAATGGAAAGCGAGAACATTGTTTACCGCGATAATTACATGGTTAACTACTGTACCCACTGCGGCACTTCGCTTGCTGAACTGGAAGCTGAACACATCGAAAGAGTTGACCCGCTCTACTATTTAAAGTACGGACCGTTTGTACTGGCTACGGTTAGACCGGAGACAAAATTCGGAGATACTGCAGTTGCCGTTAATCCAAAAGATAAGCGGTATAAACAGTGGATCGGCAAAGAAGTTGAGGTTGAAGGGCTCAATGGTAAATTCAAACTGAAAGTAATCGCCGATGATTATGTTGATCCAAAGTTTGGTACTGGTGTAGTGAAGATTACTCCGGCGCATGATCCAAACGATTTTGAAGTCGGCAAACGGCATGGACTTGAGATTAAACAGGTAATCGATTTGAATGGACGGTTGAATGAACTTACTGGCCCATATGCCGGAATGAAGGTAATGGCCGCCCGCAAAAAAATTGCCGAAGATCTGCAGGCCCGCGGGCTTATGGAAAAGGTTGACACCAACTACACCCACTCTGTTTCTGTCTGCTATAAGTGTAAAAGAGATTTGGAGCCAATGGTTATTCCCAACTGGTTCATTAAGGTAAAAGATCTCAAACAACGAGTGATTGATGTGGTAAAAGCAGATAAAGTGAAGTTTTATCCGAAAAAATACAAAAAGCAGATGTTGCAATGGCTTGAGGTTATGCATGACTGGCCTATAAGCCGCCAGATTGCCTGGGGAATCAGGATTCCTGTCTGGTATAAAGTTGATAGTAAATCTAAAATTTATGTGTGGTGGCTTAATTCCGAGAAAAAATTCCATAAAGGATATATTTCTGAATTTTTAGAAAAAGGTATCACTCTTGCAGAAATTGAAAAAGGTTTGCAACGGGTAAATGCTCCAGCCGGAGCCGATCAGCCGGAATATGTGATTGCAAAAGACAGACCAAATGGTGATTATTTGCCGGAGACTGATACGTTTGATACGTGGTTTTCGTCCGGACAATGGCCGCTTGTTACGTTGAAAGATGATGAATTCACTACCCGATTCCCGACAGATATGATGGGAACACTTGCTGATATTTTGAAGTTCTGGATTTCCAGAATGATAATGTTTTCATTATATATAAAGGATGAAGTACCGTTTAAAGATGTATATCTATGGTCCATGGTTGCCGATGCGAAGGGTGTAAAGATGAGTAAGAGCAAAGGAAATGTTATTAATCCTATTGAACTGGTAGATAAACATGGCGCCGATGCCTTCCGTGCCGCATTGCTATTCGGGACGGCTCAAGGGGGGAAAGTCAATCTATCTGAACAGAAAGTAATAGGAATGCGCAACTTCGCCAATAAGATATGGAATATCGGAAGATTCATCTATTTAAGCATGAATGTTGGTTCCGAGAACACAAGCGATGACACACGTCATTCCCGCGAAGGAGGGAATCCATTAAATCCAACCTTAGATGATAACCAGGTTCAAAATTTACTCAAAGACCTGAAAAAAGAGTTTACTAAAGAAAAAAAACAGTATATAAAGTATATGGAGAGTTATAAACTGGCCCAGGCGCTTGAGCTTGCCTATGAATTTTTATGGCACCGGTTTGCTGATTATTATATAGAACAGTTGAAACAAGGCCTCCGGGATGGTAACATTGAGATTCTGTCTGTAATGAAAGAGGTATTTGTGGAGAATCTAAAAATGCTTCATCCATTTATGCCGTTTGTTACAGAAAGTATTTGGAGAATATTTCACGAAGAAAAAGACTCTATTTTGCAATCATATTTATAATTTTTATTGAAATAACATGGCACAGAAACGTACGTATCAACCAAAAAAACTGAAACGGATGCGAAAGCATGGTTTCCGTTCTCGAATGGCTACAGCTGATGGAGCAAAAGTTCTTCAACGAAGACGGGCAAAAGGTAGAAAGAAACTTACGGTCTAATTATGTTACAACCCAACTTTTTTAACTCGATATTTGTTTTCCCGATCATAAACATTCTGGTCGCCTTTTATAATGCCTTTTTGTATCTAAAAATACCTGGTGCATTCGGATTTTCGATTATCGCACTCACTGTTTTAATCCGATTTCTGTTTCAACCGTTTTTCCACCAGCAGATGCATACGGCAAAAAAGATGCAGGAGCTGAAACCGCATTTAGATAAACTTTCCGCAAAACATAAAAAAGATCCAAAGAAACTTCAGCAGGAACAAATGCGGCTGTACCAAGAAGCAGGCATTAATCCAGCAGCCGGCTGTTTGGTTATGATAGTTCAACTCCCTGTCTTTATCGCGCTCTATAATACTCTTTCTCTTGTCTTAAATGGAGGAGGTAAACATATCGCGATGAGTGAAACTATAAAGAGTATCAATAAGATTCTGTACTTCCCTGCCTTAAAAATAACCAGCATTGATCCGCACTTTTTTGGACTCGATATTGCCCTATCCCCTGCTAAAGCCGGTATATGGTATTACTATCTTATACCATTGATAACTGCAGGACTTCAGTATCTGCAAGTTCAATATTCAACTCCGCAAGCTCCGGTTGCTGAAAAAAAAGAAGGTTCCAAAGATGATGCAAAAAAGAGTGATAGCAGCGACTTTCAGCAAGCCATGAATACTCAGATGAAGTACATTTTTCCGCTTATGATCGGATATTTCTCATATAATCTTCCGATCGGATTGGCGCTTTATTGGAATATATTTTCGCTATTTAGTATAATTCAATATCGAAGTATTAATTCTAAACCTAAATTACAGATATCTGACTCCGAAAAACCTGCAGCCGGAAAACTAGAGTCCGGTTCAAAAAAATCATGAGTTATTACATTATTAATTACTATTTTCAATATGGACAAAATCGCAACAATAAAGAATGAAGCTGAGGAGCTGTTAAAAAAGATGATCGATGATTTCGAACTGACAGCCGAAGAAGATACCGAAAATCAAATATATCAATTAACTGTGAAGACAAACGATGAGGCATCGACCATAATCGGTAGACATGGCGAAACAATTCGCGCCATTCAGAAAATTCTTGAAGTAATTCTTTATAAAAAAATCGGTGAACCGGCACGCGTACTTTTGAACGTAAACGATTATCGTGAAAAACAGAAGGAACGATTAGAACAGCTTGCAGGCGAATTGGCCGAAAAAACACAGAGTGTTCAAAGACCAACACATTACCGAGGACTTTCTTCCTACGAACGAAGAATTGTTCATGAGTATATAACCAAAGGTTATCCAGATCTCACTACATTCTCAGTCGGTGAAGGACGCGATCGACATCTGGTTATAGATCTGAAGAGCTCCCGCTCCGAAAATAATGGTGAAGAATAATAAAAAAAAGTAGTGTACCATAGAATATATAGTTCTATGAAACAGCATAAAAAGGTGCCGTTATTTTTTATTATCTTTTTGCCGGCAATAATTATTTTCGATCTGTTTTATTTTTTCTACACTCGTTCATCGTGCCTTAACTGCTGGAATCCAACCGAATTCATTCGTGAGTCTTCTTTATCATTTTTTCTTGTATCAGCGATGTATGCACGGCTGCGGCATTAAGCCGGGTATCACACTTTATGAAATTAATCAACAAGGATAGATATCTAAGATTGTGTTTAAATATATCAAAATGTTAAAATATACATTATGGATCCAGTCGAAGTAGGAACCAACGTCGATACAGCTCGCGAAAAAGTCAAAACTGAACTCGATAAGGTTCAGGATGAACTTGATCGCATTTCAGATCCACAGGCTAAAGAACGCCGGCGTGCTGAACTTGCGGCCCAATTCTGGAGAACAAACAAAGCAAAATTGGATCTCAATAAAGATGAACAGGAAGTCGGTTCGATGGATACGGAAGAAGGTTTGCTGGGTGAAATAAAAAGAAATTTAGGAAATCTCCCCGGTGATGATAAAAAGGAAGCCGATAGAATCGCCAATAAAATGACCCAGAATATCGAGGCACATGTGTTCTTCCAGGATATTACTTCTCAAATTGGAAAAGTCATCTTCAAAGAAATCAATGATCGGAACAATGTTTCAAAAACAATGGTTCTTCTTTACCCGATTGTTACCAAAATCATAAACCGCGGCGACAATTACCTCACTTTCAATCACCCAGAAGATACTCAATCTTCGGAGTTTGGTAAAGATTTCCGCAATGCAGCCGCCTATGACCAAAATGCATATAAAATTTTGTCAGCTGCCATAAAAAAAGCAATAACCGATGAACAGAATGGTGAACGTAACCGCAGACAACTGGGGATTCCACAGGATAAAGATGTAGAAGTATTTTTAATGGAACTCAGCAATGAAGAAAAAAAGAAAATCCATGAAGAATCTGTGCGAAGGGCTGAAGAACATCAACTGAGCCAAAACGGCGAGTTACAGGCACTCCTAGAAAACTTTAAGATCATGGGACAAGAAGAAATGATAAGACTTGCGCGGACTTTGTATAGTGAAACAGAATTTATTTCCTATGTGCAGGAATTATGGCAGGGAGGCGAACATGAAGCAGCAAGAAAAAGAAAAGAAACAGGCAGAGTTAATGTACGGGGAGGCGTAGTAGAACAAGCTTTGGAAGAATATGTGCAATATAATCCTGCTTTTGACTTGGAACATGCTACACAGGAACAAATAAATGATATAAATGAACTTGCCAGCAAATACTTCAGCGATGAGTTTAACGAAAGAGTGCGCCGTATGATTGGAGACTTGCATAGAAGTGTTGATGAAGGAAATTACAAAGGCACCTGGCAGGAAGCGGCGCAATCGGGCAACCCGTTTTATAACATTAGTTCGCTCATGCGGAGCCTTGAAAACCGCATACTTCGTCTAAAAAATATAGATGTCGGACGTTTTGAGATTAATCCCAGTTTCTATGTAAAAGATCAGAAGGATAAAAGAATTATAGTCGAGAATGTAAGTAAATTTAATGTTGAAACAGATAAGACAATCGAGGTTGTGCGCGGCGGCAAAGCAGTAAAACTGATAGAAAGACAGCTTAAAATACCCGTAAATGAATGGCGGAAAATTCATAAATCCGATAAGGCACAGGGCAACTGGGCGGAATACATAAATACCGTCATAAACAGCTATAAAACAGAGATCGGTATTAGAAAATTTCTACATGACGCCCGTGCACTTCCGTTTCTTACCGTAGGACACGATGAGTCGTATCTCCAGATGCTTCAGAAGTTCGCAGCAGCCGAAACAGACTCCACGCTTTTTGATTCTGTGCACACATTATTTGATTCTGGGGAAATAGACGCTACCTCCAATTTGTCCATGAAAATGCGCGAACTGGCCTTCGCCCGCGAAGACTGGATGTTTAAACCGCTTCTTGTTGAATACGATCTAAATACTGGCAGAAATCAAATCGATGAGAATACCTTAAGACAACTTAAAATCTTATTTCATAACAAATCAGAAACAGAAATTGCACGTATATTTTCTGCGGGAATTGGCGCCAACTTTGGTTTGGACTTAAGCGGCATTACCGGTCCTTCACAAGCAGATCCATCTATGAAAGAAGATGGAACTCCAAATTTCGGTTCTTTTGGAGAACGTGATACCGCGTTATATGGAGGATTTAATATCATGACAATGGGCCATCACCGCTGGGGTTCGGAGTCATCAACAATTTACGGCCTCCTCTACCTGCCGCTTGAGATGGCAGATGAAAATTTAAAAGAATACTTTGAAAACTGGGATTATAAAAAACTCTTAAAAGAAAAAGAAAAATTTATAAACTCTTTTGTTGCTGGTAAAGATCCGAAAGACATAGATAATAAAACATTACGTCTGGTTGATCTATTTAACATCGGTAAAGGCGGAAGTATTTATGACCGGGCTGGCTGGCGTATGTTCCTATCGTATGAAGGCTGGCTGGTACAAGAAGATCCAGGGAAAATGGATATCCTCAACTCTTGGAAAGCGCTGGAAAATATCGGAATTGAACCGCTGAAGCATTTTATTGGTGAAATTGGTTCATATAATTCGGATTTTTATAAAATTGCTAAAAATGACGGAACTCCCGGAAGCGCTCAAAAAAGGCAAGCCCAGCAAGATAAACGGAGGGAATTATTTGACTATGTTTACCGAAAATATTTTGTGGCGCCTGAGTTGGGAATGACTGAAGATCAAATTCAACAGGAAATGAATAAGTTATTCGAAGATTTGGAAAAAGAAAAAGCAGCTGTTTCGCACCATGGCGGACATACTGATGCAGCGCCGATACAAGGTATCGATGCAAATTACAAAAATTTTTTCAGTCAGGCACTTGCACGGGCAATGATTCAAAGAATGCCTACAAAATTTATTCGTACCGAACTGGAACGAACCCGTAAAGTAAGTGGCCTCCGTTCGCGTTCCTGGGATAGAGTGCTTGATCTTGCTAAAAATGGCACCGATGTTACTTTAGATGGGGTAACATATCATCATAATCTTGGTAACGATGAATCATTGAATATCAAAGATAAATGGGAAAGTCTTGATAAAGAAAATGAGGCATACTACACAGCACTTCAGGATCTTGTTGCTGCAGAAGTTCTATTGCGAAAAACTGCATCTGAGAAAATGCGTAAAGAAGTAGATAAAAGACAGGGATTTATGCATCAAGTGGATCTTGGAGACAGTTATAACCTTACTCCAGAACGATTAGCGGAATTATGGCAAGCCAATAATATCCGATTTGATGAGAATGAAGAACGAGACAAAGCACGAAAACTAAACGCACTTGCGGTCTTAAAATCTACCAGGAGCTATCTGTTCAATGAAAAAATTACCGTGAACTCGGAAACAGGAAAACAAGTAAAGTTTATTGATGACTTTGCCGGAAAATATGCGGACGGTTTGCCGCACGGCCCAGGATTTGCTTTAGCAACCGAAGAGCTTGCGCGCGAATTTATCGTCCACCGCGCAGCAGGAGAAAACATGCCTCGCCGTGCATTCGGCGATAACGTAAGACTTGAGGCTGGAGTAGTGAAAGAAATAGACGCATTTTTCGGCAGTTTGTATGAAACAGGTATAAGTCATAATCACAGCTTTGATAAACTCGTCAAACATATAAAAACTGTCCGCGAAACACTTGATGGCGTTCATGGTCAGGAATTAGCGCATCGGGTGTCACTATGGATGGCAACTACTGCAATATCTTTATATAAATTAAACTCGAAAGATGAATGGTTATTAGGAGGAGCTCTTACTCCTTATCATAGTTCGCTGATGTCGTATATTGCTGGAGGCCATACCGAACATATTTGGGAATGGGACCGGGTAACAATTCGAGAATTTATGGAAGCGCTTATTCTGAATAGAGTTCTTCCGCGCGAACCATATGCAGCACATAACGCGCCTTCATATGAACAACTCTACAAAGTTGATGAACATGGTGAATTAGTAAGAGACAAGTTAGGTAATCCCCAAATAGCTTTGGATAAAAATGGTAAACCGCTACAAAAGCGAAAACAGGACTTTCACCGATATGCTGAACAACTTGCAGAAAATTTCCTTCAGAATCCTCTCCGTGAAGTTGCTGTTCGTCTTGCTGCTATAGCTCCTGTTGCATTGATTGCTATGATAGTAAGCATGATCATGCAGGCTTATAAAAAGGTGAATAATGTAAAATAAATTCCTCTTGAGTTTAGACTTCATTTGAGGTGTAATAAGAGTATGAAGAAGCTTTTGATTGCTGTTCTGTTTCTTATTTATTTTTTATTTGGACATAGTGTAATATCACCGTTTACCCAGGTTTTCGCCGATTGTAAAGATGGATCAACTAATTATCCCGAAGGTACCAGACTATGTAAAGATAGAGGATTATTTAATTTTACTGAAAAAAATGTTATTGAATGTGGGTATGACGGATATTTTTTTGATGCGGGTGTATGCTCTGGTAGTTTTAATAATGTATGTGCTCCAGCAATTTCTCCCCAACAAGGAGATCGATGCGTAGGAACGCTTGCTGCAAATCCTACACCGACACCTCCTACTTCTAAATGTGACGGAGGGTATTCTTGGAAAGAACAAAGATGTTTAGGGACAAACACGATACAAGAATGTAAACTTCAATCTGATCATTCTCTACAATGGGTTACAACAGGAACTTGTTTAACTACACAGTGTCAACCAAGCGGAAGCGCTCCAAACAGGAAGGCAGACTGCCCTGCTGTAGTACCTACCGCCACTCCAGACCCCGATCCGAAATGCTCAACATTTAATCCAGATAACAACGCTGTAGTTAAATTAGACATAGGAGCAAAAATTTGCGCCAATTATGGACCAACACAACCTGACTCAGATGTTCAGGAGTGTCAATTAAAAAATAATGTAGCGGAATTAGTTAAAATCGGAACATGTCATGGTTTTACCGTATGTAGTTCCGATGCTCCACTTGGTACGGGCTATTCATGTAAAAATGCAGTTGGAGCGGATGCATTCTCTCCTATAGATGATATAGACCCTGCATGCGTTCAAGATGAAAAACCAGCTCAACAAGTTATTCCGCAGGCAGGTGTAAACTGCGGCATCGCTGTAGAAAACTTACCTGCAGATGGCAACTCTTTAACCACTGCATGCTGTTATTCTTCTGCAGCTGACATGAAAGTAATGCCTTTATCGTGTTTTATAAATCTTGGAGGAGGCAATGATCTTCTTGATGCAATTACCGACAAAATCAACAACATTATTGATTGCTTACCTAATATTTCGAAATCAAACTGCTCGCCAGATAAATTAGATACCAATATTGCAAATATCAGAAAAATATTAAAAGAAGTTCCCCTATGTGAACCACGGGCACAGCCTAAAGCGGGTACTGCTGATAAAGCAGGACAAGATTCTGATGGAACGCCGCTCTGTACCTGTGAGAGACTACCAGATACTTCATCGTCTCAGTTGTGCAGTAATATAAAAATAACTGATCCAGCAACTAACCAAGAGGTGCCTGATACCGCTGAACAAATAGAATGTCGTAAGTGTATGCTTAATGATGATGGTAGTCAGGGTAGTGGAATTTGGACAGCTGTAGGTTGTATTAATATCTCCAGCGAAAATGGGCTTATTCAATCATTATTCCGTATTGGGATTGGTATAGCAGGCGCGATTGCACTACTGTGTAATATGTATGCCGCCTTTATGTTCCAGACCTCACGCGGCAATCCGGAAGGCATAAAAAAAGCTCAAGACCTTATCACATCATGTATTACTGGATTACTGCTTATTATCTTCTCCGTCTTTATCCTCCGTCTTATCGGATACAGTATTCTGCGTATCCCTGGGTTTGGTTGATAAGAATACAAACTAATACTAGAACTATAAAAATCTAGAATCAAAACTTGTATCAACTTAATAGTATGTGGATTATATGTTTACTTATGCTAGAGTAAGATTAAAGTAGTTATTACGTCGTGGAACCTTGACCAGAATTAGTGCCTCCTTGATCGCCTGTATTAGACTTTTGATTAGACTGCGTTGGATTTGAAGCCTGTTGTGCAGCCTCCTGTACATTATTTGCTGTTTGTTGCCGAAGTGTTGCTTCATTTTCTTTTCGTTGAAATTCTGCGCGCTGTTGTTCTTGAGCTTTTAATTCTTGATCATACTCCTGTTCAGCCATCCTATTTATGTATTCCTGCTGTTTTTGACCTGCAGTACTTCGTGTCCATGAAGAACTCTTACGCTCTACATTTCTAACTTTCTGTTGTACATTACCTTGTGCGTCAACTTCTTGGTATGTTTCTGTCTTAGGTCTTACTTTTTTTGCGTTATTATCATTTGGATCTTCATACTCTTCAAATTCAGTACCCCAGTGTTTAGTAGTTAAATTCTTAGCAATCTCTTTTATTCTTTCAGGTCTACTTTTTGGAGTAGGAGCCTCACCTGGTGGCGATCGTTTCACGAAAGCTTCCTTAACCGGCGAGAACATACGGCTCATCTTACCCTGAATACCCTGTTTTCTACCTTCTGCATCATGGCCGTAAATCATACCCGACCATTTGAAAGCACTGTTCATAAGGCCCATACCGCCTCCCCATGCCAATGCCCCTCCGGCAAGGAATGTCCCCAGCCCAATATTAACCGGTGGAGGTTTGACGCCAAGCATTTCCTTCACCATTTTTATTAGATCAGGAATAATAAAAATAATTCCCATTCCAATTACCATCAAAAACGCTTCTTGCTCAGTTCCACTCCATATCCAGCCCGATAAAAACGGCGGCTGCCAAATTGTAGTTCCTTCCCAGCTCGCTACCTGACCAGGCTTATCAATAAACTGAAAATTATTGACTATTAGTGCACCCACCATTAAAAACACGGTGAGAAGCGGAAAAGTAAGAAGCTCTCCTACCATATTTCGAATCCAGTAAGAAAATGCATTTTGTCCTGGGATTGCTTCAAAGAGCATAAATACAGGCGCAAATAAAATCATAAAGAGTATGTTTAAATACGTCGAAATTAACATGAAAAAAATTCTGAAAAATAGGAATATGAGAGTTAAAAAAATTATAAAAGTGATAAACAATGGAGTAGTTATAAATGTTAAAGCGAGTAACGCAGTAACAATTAATCCACCGATTAGTGCCGGAGGTAGTCCGCCTGCTGAGAACGTTAATGCTTGAAAATTTTTGGTCAATTCAAAAAACTGACTGTTTGTTCCCAAAGTTACCACAAAATTTACAATCACAAGATTAACGATACTACCAATGAAAAGTATGGCTGCCTGAATAGTGTTTGGAAGCACGGCAATAAGTGAATTAGATAGCTGAAAAATTGCGAATGTTTGCTTATCCATTGGGAATATCATATTTAGGAAACTCATCCAAGGAGAATTTCCTGTGCCTGAATACGGAAAAAATCCATTCCATACTTGAGCCATTCCTGCGTTAATATATTTATCTATTATTGTGCTGGCTGTACAGTAAGTATTATTGCTGCAAAGTAGAGATATAACTACTCCCATAACAACATACATTGCATCAATCAAAAAACCTGCTAAGGCATATGAAAATGTAATGAGGATCAAAGATAATACAATTCGAGGCAATGCAGATTCAATTGAAATTGCAGTCTGAGCATTTAATTTCATCCGAAACATAATCATGAATGAAATAACAACCATAACAAGTACTAGAATTCCATAAGCCACATTTCGGAATATTTTCCATATCGAACGGAATCCAGAAATAGAACCAAACCCAATTCCCTGCGCAGCATATGTTTTTGGAGCAAGACCTGCATTGGCAATAGTGGTATAAACTTCCTGTGCTCCTGATGCAGGTGGATTTCTAAGTCCCGCTGTACTGACATTTCCCAGTTTTCCAAGCAAGCTATTACTTACATCATCTTTTGATGGTTTATAGCAGCTCTGCCCCATTACTCCACAGGCAAATGCACGATACATTCCAACTAAAATTTTCTGAGATGGAGTTTTGGTATATTTCGGGTTATTCAACATTGTTTCTGCAGCTTTATTCCTCATTACATTTACATCGACTTTATTTACGGGAACCTGGCTTGTTATAGAACGCGCGAAGACATTTATTATAACAATGAAGACAGCAATGACCGTAACGGCCATAGATATATTGAAAAATATCTTATGGAGAATTTTCTTCATAATTACAATTCATTGTAATAAACACTCGATAGCAGTGTCAAATGCCAGTGATGTTATTGACGCACCTGCCATTCGATCGGATAAGCATTTAGATCGATATTCATAGACTGCAGTTTCTGGGTAATTTCTGCCTTAATACTTTCAACCGAATTTTTATCATAGATATCTGCTCCGAATGATTTTTTTGACTCGTCGAAATAAACAAAATATTTATCAGAAGAAATAGGCATATTTTTCAACCAAGGGTATGATTGCATTGTTTTGTTATAATCGTTTGCCCAATTCGTATCTGCTTGCTTTTGTATTTCTATCATCTCGGTCGGATTTGGATTTTTGTAATTTATCGTTGGGGTAGGCACACTAGTTGCAACAATTATTGTTGGTGTAACACTTATTTTAGGATTCTGAGGAGTTGTCGGCTTCTTCACAGTAAAAATCACCGAGACACCGATAATAACTAACAGCACTATCACTAAGAAGGAAATAAACAATGTCATTTTATTTTTTTTAATATCTTCCATACATTTTCAAAAATTATAAACAACCGTAACTGATTTGAGGATATAAATAACTCACTGGTACAAAATCCCAGTTGTGAACCTGATATTG
Organism: uncultured Gammaproteobacteria bacterium; assembly: GCA_964490875.1. Classification (GTDB taxonomy): domain Bacteria; phylum Patescibacteriota; class Microgenomatia; order UBA1406; family GWC2-37-13; genus CAYYYG01. The sequence continues at coordinate 271,882 of CAZBEF010000001.1, read as the reverse complement.
TGATTCCTTAACAGGCCCATTAGCATCTAATGTCCGAACCGTACCATTACCATATTGATCCAACTCAACACTTTTTAAAACTGCTACATGTTCATGGCCATTATGGACTTCATATGTGGACATCATAAACATTGCACATCCGGGTTTGACAGTTTTTAAAACCTGCTCGTGATTACCGTAAAAATAACTGTAATAAGGCCACCCTTTTGATTTCCAATTGGAAGTCTGGCCCACTACACTCTCACTTAAATTAAATGTGCTTTGTGGTTGTCCATAAGCCATACTTACCGCATCTTTCACTAAATTGGTGCACCAGTATCTCGTTGGATCTGTAAGCCCGTCTCTCTTTGTACTATTTATATTATTACAATTTACTGTATCAACTAATCTACAGAATCCTCCATAATCCCACATTTTGCACAATTGTAAATGGGGAGATATTTGAGAAGCGCAGTAAAATGCCTTTGCATTTAAATCACCATCGGGAGGAACTATTGGTCCCGGTGTTGGAGCATTTGGATCAATAGTAGGAATCGGAGCATTTGGATCTATGGTAGGAGCAGCGATAGGATTTCCATTTTCATCGCATTGGGTAAGTTCTCTATTAAACAAAATACTATACATTCTATCTAAGAAACTTTTTGCCTCCGACGGATTATTGATGGATCCTGCACTGGCTATTAGGGCATCCCAAACAGCGGCAATAGAATTGGCGCATTCACCGCGGGCTACCGGGGGTCTAAAAAGCAGAGTTCCGAATACTATAATAATACATATATATATAATAGTGTTTTTGATGTTCATATACCGTTTTTCTTGTAATGTGCTTCTATAACTACTTTTTTAATGCTTTGATAAATCTAAGCATATTAATAAGCTATCTTTTATATTGACATTTGTCAAGTATTTCTTCATAATGGATTCATGGTCGGATTTTTCGATTTCAAAAAAAAACAGCAAGCTTCTGGGCCTGCAGATGCAGGACAGGTTTCATATCAACAAGAAACATACACTACGACAACATCACAATCATCTCCGCAATATGTTTCAGGCGGACAATCGTATAATGGTATTGGCAGCCCGCCACAACCTCAAATGCCTCAATATGATCAACAACCCCAGACAGTAACTCGAACTACCGTTACATCCGGTAATATGCAACCCAATCAGCAATATCCTCAACCGATGAATGGTGCACAGCAAGATAGTTCTCAGGTATCGGTTTCACAAACCAATGGAGCCGCGGGTAAGAATGTTGCCGTAGGTGTACAGAATACACAAGCAAATGGGCAATCTCAGTCAGCACTTCTTAATTCCAATATCAATCAGCAAAAAAGAGGAGAACTAGATGTAATGACACATCTTACACAGCGGTCGAACCGAGTTTTCATGGCTGCCAATAATAAAGCCCGCGAACTGCACAACTCATTTTTAGATAGCGAACATTTGCTTCATGGTCTCCTGACAGACGGTGAGATTTATAAACTTTTTGTAGAACTGAAAGTCCAGCCTCAACTTATTGAAGATACACTGGCTAAGATATATAAAAAAGAAAGTAATGCCAAGCCCCCTCAGGTTGCGCCGAGGGTGAAACGAATTATCGATAATTCTCTTTTGACAGCACGCAAACTGGGCTTCGAGTTTATTTCACCAGAACATATTCTGCTTTCTTTGTATGATGAAAAAGAAGGCGTGGGAGCAAAAATATTGGTGAAACTCGGCGTTAAAAAAGAAGATTTGAATAAAAAAATTCTTGGTAAAAAAGAAGGATTGGAAAAAACAAAAGCTCAGGATGGCGGAAAGAAAAGTTTGATGGAACAATTCACCATAGACTTAACCGAGAAAGCAGCTCAAGGGCTTTTGGATCCGGTTGTAGAGCGATCAGTAGAAATTGAGCGCGTCATTCATATATTGTCACGAAGAACAAAAAATAATCCTGCATTGGTTGGAGAAGCTGGTGTCGGTAAAACCGCAATCGTAGAAGGTTTGGCTGAAAAAATAGTTGCTAAGCAGGTTCCCGAATCTCTTCTTGAAAAACGAATTCTTCAGCTTGATCTCATGGGAATTCTTGCCGGAGCATCACATCGGGGAGAATTTGAAGAACGCATGAAGAATCTGATAGAAGATATCCGCAATTCACAAGGTAGGATCATCATGTTTATTGATGAAATTCATACGATAGTAGGCGCAGGCGGCGGCGGTGAAGGTTCGGCTGATGTTGCCAACTTTATAAAACCAGCAATGGCACGAGGAGATTTACAACTGATTGGAGCCACAACGCTAACAGAATATAGAAAATATATCGAAAAAGATCCGGCGCTTGAACGACGGTTTCAGCCGGTATTGGTTCCGGAGCCTACCGAAGAAGCAGCAATCAAAATGGTTAAAGCACTAAGAAATAAATACGAAGCCTTCCACCGAGTAAAAATTCCTGATGATGCTGTAGAAGCCGCAGTCAAATTTTCTAAACGATATGTCGGTGAACGATTCCTCCCGGACAAAGCAGTCGATCTTATCGATGAAGCAGCCTCTGCAGTACGACTACCCCTTATTTCACTTCCCGAGGTAATGAAGTCTCTGCAAGACAGGATTTCTCAGCTTACGCAGGAAATGCAGGAAGCCGAAAAAGCAAAAGATCGAGTCAAAGCACGCATTCTTAAATCGAAGATTGATGATATACAGGGTGATTTGAAAGACAAAAAAGAAGAATATGATATCAAGAAAGCACAAACGACAAGCGCTGTTTCGATTGAAATGATTAAAGACGTGGTTTCTCAGTGGACTGGTATTCCAGTAAATAAACTAAGCGGCTCAGAAATGGATCGTTTAGCCAATCTCGAAAAAATCATGCATGCACGGCTTATTGGACAGGAGAATGCAGTAAGTGTAGTAGCCCAAGCTGTAAAAAGAGGACGAGCTGGATTAAAATCCGCATCGCACCCGATTGGTAGTTTTGTATTCCTTGGACCAACCGGAGTCGGTAAAACCGAACTTGCCAAAACACTTGCCGAAGTACTGTTTGATCAGGAAGAATCGATGATCAGATTCGATATGACCGAGTATATGGAACGGCATGAGGTTGCTAAACTTTTAGGCGCACCTCCCGGTTATGTTGGATACGAAGAAGGTGGAAAATTAACAGAGGCGGTAAGACGAAAACCATACTCAGTAGTACTGTTCGACGAAGTAGAAAAAGCCCACCCGGACATTTTTAATATCCTTCTGCAGATTCTTGATGACGGCCGTTTAACAGACAATAAAGGGCATGTTATTTCTTTCAAAAATACCGTCATTATTTGTACATCGAATATTGGATCAAAAATTATTCAAGACGAACTTCTGAAGGCAGGACGAACTGAGGTTGAAGAACCTCCTGTTGTATCCACCTATGCTTTCTCGCCGCATGGCCGCGAAATACTGACAATCGGTGCGAAATACTTTGTCCGAAGCGGTCAGAAAGTTGATGGTGCTCCAGATGCTCAAACCGCAAAACCAGCAGTTCAGCCAATACTGATGAATTCTTTTGTTTTCTCACCGAGAGGCCGCGAAATTCTGACAATTGATGGAAAAATGTATGTCCGCGATGCAAAAGGCAACGAACCTACAAAATGGAGTAATATGGCACTTTCTGAATATTTTGCCGGACAAAAACTCGAAGGAACAGATACCGAATTCCCAATCAGCCCGATCGACACCCATGCCATATCGTCTCAGGGACAGGAGATGATGACAAAAGGTGATAAAGTTATTTATCGCACCTCAACAACATCTAAGGTCTGGCAATCAACCAACTTAATAGAATACTTTAAAGATAATGTTGTTATTAATGCTCTGCCTGATGCACCAGATGAACAATTGCCGACGGCGATGCTTGATACACTAGCCTTCTCGCCCGAAGACATGGAGGTTGTCACATTTAAAAACCGATTCTGGAGAAGAAAAGCCGGCAGTACCGACTGGGAAACAGGTTTGACAAAAGATTATTTCCAGGGAATGACCATTGCCAAAGGTGAACTGCCAAATGGTAATTGGAAAGCGCATACATTTGCCCCAACCGGACAAGAATATATAGTAGTCGGTGAAAATATGTGGGTGAAGGACGCCGGACAGACAGTATGGAAGCAGATGACGGCTGTTGAATATTTTGGCAATGACTCCCCTATTCCAGCTGAAAATGAATCCGCCGACATGGCACAAGCGCCGAAATTAAAGAAGACAGATACCACATGGGAATCAGGAATGCTCTTTGATTATTTTGATGGACAAAAAATTCAACAGTCAAAGACTCAGGAAAAAGCAGAAACCACCACCGAATTCCCAATTCAAGGATTTGAAACACAGGCCCTTTCATCCAAAGGTTTGGAAATGATTACAAAAGGGAATATAGTAATGTATCGGGATACGCCAACTTCAAAAATATGGAATAGTGCTACATTAGGCGAATATTTCAAAGATCAAGTTGTCATCAATGCCACGCCAGATGCAGCCGACGAACAGCTCCCCACAACTAAATTAAAGACTCATGCTTTCTCAACAGATGGTTTTGAAATAATTACGTATAAAGATCGATTCTGGAGAAGAAAAGAAGGAGCCAATAAATGGGAAACAGGACAGTTAAAAGATTATTTTGCCGATGTAACGGTAGATAAAGGCACACTGCCACTGACTCATTGGGATATTCATACATTCTCCCCGGAGGGCCGAGAGATTATTGTGGTCGGTGAAGCACTTTGGTTTAGAGAAAAAGGTCAGAAAGCTTGGAAGCAGCAGCAGCTAAAAGAGTATTTTGGAGCCGACTTCCCGCTTGAGAAAGAACTGGAAGAAAAGAAAACAGTTGAGGAAGAAACAGATCGCAAGCAATATGGAATTCTCAAAGAAAAAGTAATGAATGAGCTGCGAAAATTCTTTAGACCTGAGCTTATTAACCGGTTTGATGAAGTCATCATCTTTGAACCTCTGAAGTTCCAGCACATGCTGCTAATCGTAAAACTTCAGCTGAAAGCGCTTCGAAAACTTTTGGAAGATCAGGATATGGACTTTGTTGTTACCGAAGCAGCACAGAAAGAAATTGTCCGCGCGGGATTTGATCCAGTTTATGGAGCACGACCATTACGAAGAGCAATTCAGAAACTGGTCGAGAATCCAATCTCTTCACTAATTATAGAAAAGAAAGCTCAGCCGGGCGATGTGATATTAGTAGATTATGATGGCGACAACTTTATATTCAGTGTTGAACGCATGGAAGTAAGTGATGAAGAGAAACATGAAATAAAAACCTTCATCTGCGGAAAATGTAATAATGAATTTACAACCGAAGTGTCGCAGCACGCCACAACGATCTGCACAAACTGTGCATCCAAAGACGTAAAGGAAAAACCAAGGGAAGAAGCTGCAAAAGAAGAAGATAAAACAGCAGATCCAGACAAAGAAAACAAAAAAACAGATTCCAATAAAGTGATGCCTCCTCCGGCTGTAGAAGAGCCAAAAGATGAGTCACTTCAGCCTCAGCAAGCATAACTCTGTGCAGTCTCTCCGATTGCAAATAAAATAGTTGTTCCTTATCATAATTATATGGAGCTGCATAAGAAAACTTCTTTGTCACAAACCATCAAAAATTTCTTCAGCCAAAAAAAACCGAATGTAGTGCTTGAAGAAGATCGATTAATAGACTATGCGCTCAGTATTATCCAAATCGATCGGCCGCGTATTTTATCTGAAAAGTATAAAAGTTATACTTCTTTACCAGAAAATGAGCGCAAAACAGCCTTTCTATCGCAGTACTTCATGATTGAAGGATATATAACAACTCATAAGCCGCCAGAAATCAAAAGCACCTTTACACCAACTACTCTTCGGTCAGACATAGGTAAACATATTGCGATTCAAAACTTAAATCCAGCAGCACGGCTTATATTTCTTCCAGATATAGAACAGCACTTTCTGTTATATCAAATTTGCACATCACAACTGACAGAGCCTCTGTTACAGACGGTGAGACCAGATCAGATTTCACAGAATATATTTAATGAGACAAAAAATACGCTTCTTGAAAAAATCGAGATAACCCGTGCTGGAATAAATTATGAAAAAGTGATTGTTCAAGATGCAAATGTAGAAGTTCTAACACAAGCATTTCAGAAATTATATGCGGTTCTATTTGAAGAACTCTATATTAAAGCAGGCGAAGCAAATGCTCTAACTGTTGTACGTAATACATTTGAATATTTAAAGAAAAACTATGATTATACAATCACTTCGTACTTTTTTAATATCCTGCCTGAAGGAATTTTAAATAATGAAAAAGTTTCCTTCATGAGTCGTGATACACTGGAAAAACAGATTATTGAAAGAACTTCTCAGCTTGAGGAGACTCGTCTCCATCTTGAAGAGATGGTGAAAACGAGAACCACCGAACTTGAACAAGAAAAGCAGCGTATAGAAACCATTTTAAAATCAATCGGCGATGCGGTATTTGCAGTAGATCTCAAATGTGAAATTATTGTTATGAACAAAATCGCTGAACAACTTTCGGGATATACATTTGCCGAAGCAAAAGGAAAGTATTATTCACAGATATTTCGATTTATAGGAGAAGATACCCCCAACATTCCCTACATGCCCTTTGTTGAAAAGGTAATAAAAGACGGCATAATACAAGAGCTAAAATCGCATACATTAATCGCCCACCGCGATGGACGCAGAATTCCGATATCAGATAGCGCAGCTCCCATTACCGATAAAAATGGCAATATCACCGGATGTGTGGTGGTTTTCCGCGATGCCACCCAAGAGCGTGAGCTCGAGCGAGCAAAAGATACTTTCATCTCAATAGCCGCCCATCAGCTCCGTACCCCGCTCGGAAGTATTCGTTGGAATATTGAAATGGTATTGGGTGGCGATATGGGTGAACTAACACCAGAACTCAAAGAAACCATGCAGTATGTATATGAGAATGACAAAAGGCTTATCACTCTTGTTAATGATCTTTTAAATGTGTCCCGCATTGATCAAAAAAGAATTCCATATGAGCCAACTCTAGTGGATATAATCGAAGTCATAAAAGATACTGTGCGCGATCTGGAAGCAGAGGGAAAAAGAAAAAATATACGCGTTCTTTTCGATACAACCGGAAATCAAACCTTTCCACTTACTCTGGATAAAAAAAGATTCCGTGAAGTTATTGAAAATCTAATGTCAAATGCAGTCAAGTACAGTAGACCAGATAGTGAAGTAAAAACAACTCTTTCCGTATTAAAAGATTCTGTTCAGATTGAAGTTTCAGATCAGGGTATAGGTATTCCAGAGAAAGATAAATCCAACATCTTCTCTAAATTTTTCAGAGCCGATAACGCACTCAAAAGCGAAACAGAGGGAACTGGTCTCGGGCTATTTGTGGTAAAATCATTCGTCGAAAATCTGGGAGGAACGGTATGGTTTGAAAGTGTAGAGAATAAAGGAACTACCTTCTTCATTAAACTTCCCCTCTCAAAATAAAAATGAAGCCTATTCTATGCTAATTGAATAAATTTTTTTGTTTTCAAGAGTATATGCAGTATTGCCAAATACAGCAACATCATCTGCTTTAGCAAACGAGCTCGATCTAACCTGCCTTTCATAGGTGCCATTTTTGGCTAGAATATATAGAACACCATTTGCTCTGTCCCAAGCGTATACTTTTTCAAGATCTGCATTCGTGATAACTTTATAAATATGTACGCCTTCTTCTGGGAACACGGTTTTAAATTCATCTTCAACACCAGCAGTATATTTCAGGATTGTATCGGTTGAGGCCGCGTACACCGAAGAATCAATAGCGATAGAAGAAGTCTGCCGCAGCACCGATGACTCTGACTTTGTGTAAACGGATTTTTCTGAGAAGCCATTTTCTGTTGGAACATATTTATAGATTTTATTTTTCGTAGGTGCGAGAAAATAAAGATTGCCATTATAAACCGAAATATCAGCAACAGATCCCAATTCGTCATCAGCATCGATTACTTTTACGGCTTTTCCTGCATCATTAAATTTATAGAGTCCTTTTCCTTGAACAAAAAAATAAATCGTGTCTTCGTATTGTACAAGCAAACTTGCGGATTTTACTTCAGAAGCTGACACTTTATCCAACGATTTTTTTTCTATAGATAATTTATATATATATCCATTTTTTGTATCTAAAACTGCCAACTGATCTCCATCTAAAAACATTTTGCTCCCATTAGCGTTTTTATTATCAATCGATAGATCAAAAAACTCATCAGCTTTTTTATTTTCTTTATGAGTAATCTGATCTTCGCGCTGTTTGACCATTGCAGCAAGCTCGTCTACTTCTTTTTGATAATCAGACCCGATTTCTTTTCTTAATGAAGCAACTTCGCTATTGGCTTCGTTAATAAGAACCAAAGATCGTTGTGGATTGAGGAAGGCTACTTCGTCAGACTGATTAAGTTTCTGCGTAACTATTTCTCGTGAATGTTTAATTCTCTCAAGCGCCTGTGCTGTTTGCCTTCTTTTGTATCCAAATCCTACACTCCAGATGAGAATACAGAGAATAATGAAAACAAAACCAAACGTGACTATCTTTTTCTTTTTGTTTGTTTGAAGCAAGGCATTCATATCTGGCAGTTTGGGCACATGCAGAAATTTTTTAGACGGTTTCTGCACTGGCTCGTCTTTTTCTATTTCAGCAGTTGCCGGAACGACAGCCATATGTTCCTCGTGCACTTTTGCAGAAGATATACGGGCAAAAAGCGCGATTCCTTCGGCGCGGCCTTTATTCTTCATAAATAAGTTTAACTCTTCAACACCGTCGGATAACGATGGATTTTCTATAAATGAGGTGAGGGCAGCTGGTGCAGCAATAGTATTTATAAATGTATTGGTTGTAAAAACAAACGTATCTTCGGGCTTTGTCGGACCGGCTGCACTGTGATTTCCTTTAATAAGATTTACGAAATCGGTTCCTCTGCGAAGCCATACTTGTCCATCTCCTAATGTTTTAAGATGTAATTCACCCGATCCAACTATACCGAGTGCCAAGGAGACGCGGACTGGAAGATTACCTTCGCGGATAAGCTCTCGTATGTGCTGATCTACAACAGTTGGATTCTCCGAATATTTAATACATATATCTTTTAGTAAACGGATTGCATTGTGTCCTTCTTCCTTGGTATATCCTTCTCCGGCTTCAAGAATACAAAAGATGTTGCCATCAGCAATATATCCGGCAAATCCATCTGGTTTTTCTTCTCCTTTAAACAAAGCTGAATTGATATTCATTGTGTGTAAAAACTTATACTAATGCGATGGCAAGGATGAATAAGACAAAAGCAAGTATAACCTGAATGGTTGAAACGATAATAAACAGTTTTGTATCTTTCAACTTAATTACCCGAGTCATAACGTTGGTTTGGTTCAGCAATACTAATGCATAAATTAAGAATATAGCTGACAATACGACTGCAAAGGACTTAAAAAAAAAGGTGATGAGTGCCGTTGTTGATGAAAATATATTGGTTGCGATGTTTACTATATCCATATCCCTAATGTATTAATAAACCATTGATAATTTTAACTACTTCCTCAGGCTCGGGAACATTAAGAAATTCTATATTCACCTGAGTTCCAGCAGTCTGAACGAAAACATTTCCATAATGAAAAAACGATCCAAAATACCCGGCCTCTTTTGAGGTAATATCTTCAACATTTTTAAGTCGTGTTTCTGATGTTTCTCGATATAAAATACTATAGAAATCTATATCGATAATGCGTTTATTTGTGATAATCCCTACATTAAAGGTATAAAACAGTATATTTAGCCATATATAGGCTAAAATTAAAGTTCCCAAAAAAAAGTTAGCATAAAAAATCTGTCTGCTATTTAAAAAGATGGGAAAAAAGAAATTGAGTACAACTAGCAATATTATTCCGAATAGTGAAGCAATGATCCAGGAAAGCTGTGTAATCGGATGGGCCCGTAAAACAAGGATAACTTCTTCATCTTTTTCCTGTGCCTCAAACCTAACATCAGGATAATAGCATAAGGAATGAAGGTATCTATGATGCGGTATTTTCGGATCCATATTGCTAATAGTATACCACTATATAAGGTAGATGTTAACTTTCAGATCTATAGCTTTCTGGCTCCTATTTTTCATGTATAATTGTGGGTAACTTTTAAAATACTGCCAATCCTTTATACCATGAAGCACTTATCTGATGAGAAAAAAATTGTTGCCGCCATAATAGCCAAAGACGAGACTGCTTTGTTTGAACTATATAAAACGTATAAAGATCCTGTGTTCCGATATATATATCACCAGTTGAAGGATAAATCACATGCCGAAGAAATTACCCAGGATGTTTTTTTAGATTTTATAGACGCTCTCCGCGACTTTCATTTTCAATCTAGTATCAAAACGTTTATCTTCTCAATTGCACGGAATAAAGTAATAGATGTCATTCGCCGTAAAAAAGTAAAAAAAATTCTATTTTCTGCTCTGCCAGAATATGTTGTCGAAAATATTACTGCGGTCGTTTTTGATGACGGGCTGGAAAAAAAAGAACTTGCCGACAAAATGAAGAAGGTTTTGGAAACTCTGCCAAATGATTATCAACTGGTATTACGACTAAAGTATGTTGAAGGCCAGCGGGTGAAGTCGATAGCAGAGAAGCTGTCGCTGAAGTTTAAAGCAACGGAAAGTCTTATATATAGAGCACGCAAGATGTTTGTGAAAGTTTTTCACAGTTTGCCGTAAAAACCATGAAAACATTTCAATTACGACTAAAAAACAAGCTTGAAGAGGTATATTTTTTAGAACCAAATAACCTTGGGAATGCATACCTTACCAGTGCATATAAAATGACAACGTCATTTCTAAAGCAGATGCCGTTTATCATAGTAATACCCATGTCAATCATTTTTACGATAATGCTGTATGTGCTTGTAGGGCCTCTTGTTGTAAAATTAACCACGTTACTTCAGTATGGATTTTAAACAACATGGAATGGAGCTTGCTGCTTCGTTTTTAATTGTCATTCAGCGATTCTTACTTCTGATATTCACTCCCTACAAAACGATGCGTAAAATTAGTTCAGAGAAAGATCATAGCCAAATATTTATTATATTATTCTTCGTATTTATATATTTTCAGCTCGCCAGCAAGGCAAAGCAGCTTTTTCTTCCTTCTTTGCTGCCCCCAGTATTTTTTTTATTCCATTTTTCGATAACTATTCTCTTTTTATATTCGATATCACGGTTCATAAGTAAATCAACCAAACTGGATTCGTTTATTTTCACATTGTCGTACAGCCTTTTCCCTACCTTAATATGGTTTACCACCAACTCTGTGCTCTACCGATTTCTTCCGCCTCCTCGAACAATCTCAATTCTGGGAAAAGCATTCAGCGTACTATTCCTCAGTTTTTCTATTAGTCTATTAGTATGGAAACTGATACTCGTATATCTGGCAATTCGCTTCTCTTCGAAGCTTAATTTTTATAATATTGTATATATCATCCTGTTATATCTGTGCATTTTTATTCCCTACTCGCTTCTTTTGTACCATTTGAAAATATTCAGAATTCCATTTATATAAATGATTTTGCATCTAATTACGACTCCAACTATATGACCCTTCACACCATTAAGAAGCGATCTGATAGATCCCGGTTTTTGAAAGATGCCACAGGATCGGATATTCAATCTATTGAACAGGTATTTATAGATGATGAATCGAAAGTTCACTGTGAAAACCTGATTGGAGCAATAACAATTCCCCTCGGAGTAGCAGGTCCGATAACTATCCATGGTGAATCAATTAAAGGAGAATATTATGTACCGCTTGCAACAACCGAAGGCGCATTAGTAGCTTCGGTAAATCGAGGAGCTAAAGTTATTTCAGAAGCCGGAGGCGCGAATGTGTTTGCGTATAAAGTGGGGACCACAAGAGGTCCGGTTTTTTATACACCTACACTTTCAACACAGCGAACTTTCTACCAATGGCTGAAAACAAACGAAACAGCACTTAAGCAAACGGCCGAATCTACGTCTGGCCATTTGAAATATAAAAAAATGAAGATTAAAAGTGTCGGACAATATACTTTTGTCCGGTATATTTTTGATACCAATGATGCAATGGGGATGAATATGGCCACTATCGCCTCTCAAAAAATAGTCGAGTATATTCAAAAAGAGACTCATGTAGAATGCTTGGGAGTCGCCGGCAATTTTGATATCGATAAAAAAGCAGCCTGGCTGAACTTTATTGAAAACAGAGGATTCAAAGTTTGGGCGGAAGTAATTATTCCCGAAAAAATAGTACAAACCAGATTAAAAACGACACCTAAAAAACTTCATGAAGTTTGGCTGGCCAAATGCATGTTCGGTTCTGCCATGAGCGGCTCGCTAGGATTTAATGCCCACTACGCTAATATTGTTGCCGCCGTATTTGCCGCGACAGGACAAGACTTAGCCCACGTTGTTGAAGGCAGTATGGGCATCACTTCGGCTATAGTACAAGATGATGGCAGCTTACATTTTTCGGTTTATTTACCGGCTGTTATGGTTGGCACGGTTGGCGGCGGAACTGGATTAAAAACCCAAACTGAAGCACGAAATATTATTAAAGTTAACAAATCGAATGAACTGGCAGAAGTTGTAGGCGCCGCAGTGCTTGCCGGAGAACTTTCGCTTCTGGCATCGATTGCCGAAGGATCTCTTGCTAGGTCGCACGCCAAGCTAGGAAGATGAAATGACTTGATAATAAGTAAATAGCGAGCGAAGATATGAATTTTTTTGCGACTTGGGACGTGCGCAGCCTGACTCAACAGCGAGCAGGCCCACGGAGCATAAAAAATTCATATCGAGCGATTAATAGTAAATTTATGGATCCCGAAATAAATTCGGGATGACAAAAAAACTATGGTTGGAATAATTTCATACGGCTTTTATGTTCCCCACTACCGTCTTCGCCTTGAAGACATAGCCCGTGTATGGGGCAAAAAAAATGACGACATCACCCACTCATTGGCTGTTGAAGAAAAAGCTGTCAGCGCCGCCGACGAAGATGCCCTTACCATGGCATACGAATCATCTTCTCAAGCATTACATGATCTCACCATAGATAGAAATGACATCGGCGCTGTATTTGTTGGCTCTGAAAGCCATCCCTATGCAGTCAACCCCACGTCAACTATTCTTGCTGAATTCCTGGGCATTGAAAAACAATACCTTGCCTTCGATACACAGTTTGCCTGCAAAGCGGCAACCGGCGCCATGATTGCAGCTGCCGGACTCATCGGCTCCAACTTTACAAACTACGCGCTCATTTGTGCAGCTGATAAAGCAACCGGCAAACCACACGACTCACTCGAATACACAGCTGCTTCTGGATCCGCAGCATTTCTACTAGGAAAAGATTACTTGGCGCTTGAAATTGTAGACTGTACCTCTTTTTCTTCAGACACTCCTGACTTCTGGCGGCGCGAAGGAATGCGGTATCCTTCACATGGCGGCCGATTCACCGGAAAACCTTCGTACTTCTACCATATAGATCAAGCCTCGCGTACCCTTCTCAAGAAAACAAAAACAAAACCCGAAGATTATGCCCATGCAGTATTCCATATGCCCAATGGAAAATTCCCCCAACAGATCGCCGCTTCTTTAGGATTCAATAAGAACCAGATAGAAAAATCTCTAGTCGTAAAATATTTGGGTAATTCTTATACCGCTTCTGCATTGATGGGTCTTGTTTCGGTGCTAGAAGTTGCGAAAGAAAATGATCTTATTTTTTTTGCATCATACGGTTCTGGTGCAGGATCGGACGCTTTTGTTTTCAAAGTAACAAAGAATCTTGATAAACGTCGACGAGAATTTGAGAAAAAAGTTACCAATAAAGAATATATAGATTACCCGACATATTTGAAGTACATGAAAATGATATGACATCGCTTATCGGCTATTACACAACTTGTTTTGGAGAACTTTGGGAAAAATCGTTATCCGACCTTACATTTGAAGCTGTCGATGGAGTTCTCAAAAATAGCAATGTAGAAATAGGACAGATTGATGCTATTTTTTTCGCCAATATGCTCGGCGGTGTTTTGGAAAACAATGTCCATATTTCTTCAAAAATTGCCGAAATGTTTGGTCTTCATATCCCAATTTTCAGAGTTGAATCTGCCTGCGCTTCCGGCGGAGTAGCCTTTCACCTTGCGACTAAATATTTAAATGATTCGACTAAAACGGTGCTCGTTGTTGGTGCAGAAAAAATGAATGATTTTTCGCCAGAACAAGTAACGACTGCTCTATCTTCTGCCGCATCGACAGAAGAACAAGATGCTGGGCTTACATTTCCTGGATTATATGCCATGCTTGCCAACTATTATATGCATAAATATAATTATGAAGAAAAACATTTAGCAGCCGTTTCTGTGAAAAATCATTTTCATGGAACTTTGAATGAAAAAGCTCACTTCAAACGAAAAATTACAATAGATCAAGTTCTAAAAAGCCCGTATATCGCCCATCCGTTGAAAGTACTCGACAGCTCACCAATTTCCGACGGCGCCGCGGCGGTGATTCTTTCTAATGACAAAAGTATTATTTCGAAATCCCGCCATTCAGTTTCGGTGTTAGCATCCGAAGTTGCGACAGATTCTATCAGTCTATCGCATAGAAAAAGATTAGACGAATTGGAAGCGACAAAAATTGCTGCACAAAAAGCATTTAAACAAGCAAAACTAAAACCTGCCGATATTCAGGTAGCCGAACTTCATGACTGTTTTTCTATTGCCGAACTTCTGGCAATGGAAGATATTGGATTCTTTAAAAAAGGCCGGGCGGGTGCAGAAATGCTTGAGATGCCAACTCAGTTTGGATCAGGATCGAAATTGATAGTCAACACATCGGGAGGTTTAAAAGCAGCCGGTCACCCAGTTGGCGCAACAGGAATTAAACAGATCGGTGAGATATTTTTGCAACTGACAAAGAGCGCCGGTAATAGACAAGTAGAACAAGCTACTCATGGGCTGGCGCACAATGTTGGCGGTTCCGGCGGCACTGCAGCAGTTACTATTTTGGGAATTTAAATTATGATAAGTCCAGTAAAAGTTTGGCGCAAACAGAAAAATATTCGGGATGTACTTGGTAAAACCGGGACTATGCTGACATGGACAAAAATTGTAACTGCCGGATCGGATTTTAAACCCTATGCGCCCTACTATGTTGCGCTGGTTGAACTAGAAGATGGAAAAAGGATTTTCGGCCAATTGGTGGATACAGACGACACTCCACCAATGGGTAAAAAAGTACAGGTTACTCTGCGCACCGTACGCCAACCCACCAATGAAGGTGTGATTGCATATGGAGTTAAGTTTAAACCAGTATAATTATGCGTCTTTCATATTCTGCGCCTGCTAAAGTTATTTTGTCCGGAGAACATAGTGTCGTGTATGGAAAACCCGCGCTGGTTTCGGCTATTGATTTAGCATTAACGTGCACAATAGCAGAATCATCCAACAAAATTTCAGATGATCTTACTCAATTTATTTCCAAAACAGTGCTTTCTTATTTAAAAAGTAAAAAGATAGACCACATAGAAAAAAATATTAAATTGACATTCAAATCCAATATTCCAAGCGGCCGCGGCCTTGGCTCATCAGCAGCGCTCAGTACGACAGCAACTGCAGCATGCCTACATTTTTTCACCGGAAATAAACCTACCAAAGAGACTATAAACAACATTGCATATCAGATAGAAAAAAGATTTCATGCCAATCCTTCCGGCGTTGATACAAGCACATCATGTTTTGGCGGACTCATATTTTATCGAAAAGAGTTCGAATTTTTGAAAACAATTTCATCGCTCAACTTCAAATTACCTGAAAAATTCGAGCAGAACATTTATCTTATCGATTCGGGAAAGCCTAAAGAATCAACGAAAGAAATGGTGCAGTTTTTAGGTTCAGAGTTTAATAAGAATCCCAATTTCGTAGAAGAGAAACTTACACAAATAGAAAAAACAACGAAGAAAATGACTCTCTCCATTATTCAGGAAAATATGAATCTGTTTGCCGAATGCATTCAACAAAATGAAAAACTTCTGGAAGAGTTGCAGTTAGTTTCATCAAAGACAAGGAATTTGCTGGTTTCTTTACAATCATTTGGTGTTGGAAAAATAACAGGAGCCGGCGGAAAAAAATTGGGATCAGGATTTATTCTTTTTTTTGCTGATGATAAAAAGAAACTTGAAAAATACTTGGAGAACAATCACATAAAATATTTAAGATTTAAACAGAATAAAGATGGAGTTACCGAAGATACAGCTTAAGGACCTCCTAAGGTAGGAATCTTAAATCTGAATCCATTGCCGGTAAGTTCCACAATGCCAAGAACGTTTCCAGCCACGACACCGAAAATGCTGAATGCTAATACAATAAATATAACACCAATAACTGCATATGTCATCTTTCGCTGAGCCTTTTCTATCTTATCTTTAGCGCCGTCTGAAGTTATCCAGTCAAATGCTCCCCACATAAGATAAAATAACGTTAACAAAGCCGCAACGGTAATAACGAGGCGAATAATTACTGTAAACAAACTACTAATGGCAGCAGATGGATTGTTCCCTGTTGAGCCTGGTATGTTTACCGGAGGAGTCACACATCCAAAGATATCATTGCAGGTGTTGGCAAGCACATAAAAAAAAGTCATCATATTAGAATCCGAATGGTTTCAACTCCGACTGAATATTTAATACTACTCCCAGGAGTTTAACAATTAAATAACTAGAAATAACGATTAATAGACCAGCAATCGCAAACATGAAAGTTTTCTGCGCCTTGGCCAACTTTTCTGCTTCACCAGCTGCCGTGAGAACATTAAAACCTGCCATAAGAAGCATTACTAAAAATAAAATTGCACCGCCGGTAATAAGTATTGGACTAAAAAGATTTACTAATGAAGCTACGCTGGAATACTTTGCAACAGGAAAATAATTTTTATCTGCTAGGTTTAAGGCATATACATCCATATCATGAGTCTATACGAAATGATTTTTCATGTCAAGAAGACTAATAATAGTATGAACCAACATCATGTTCCAACCCATGTAGCGGTGATACCTGACGGCAATCGTCGCTGGGCTAAGTCAAAAGGCCTGCCGTTTTTCGAAGGGCACCGAACAGGGGCCGACAAAACACTCCCCGCTCTTATCGAAAAAGCAGGCGAACTTGGCATTCAATACTTCACCTTTTGGGTTCTATCTACCGAAAATCTTGCAAAACGTTCACCAGATGAAGTGAACCACTTATATAAACTGATGCGCTATTTTATTCAGATTAAACTCAACGAGATGCACAAAAAAGGCGCCCGGATTTTAATGATCGGCAATTTGCAGACTCTTCCGGAAGATATTCAAAATGGCATTCGCCAGGCTGTTGAAAAAACAAAAGATAACAAAAAAATTACCGTTATTTTTGCGGTAAACTACGGCGGCCGTGATGAAATTTTACGGGCAATCAAAAAAATGCAAAAATCAAATCCTGTAGACAAAAATCTGGATAAAGACACATTCAGTTCATTCATGGATACGGCCGGCATTCCAGACCCGGACCTTATAATCCGAACAGGCGGCGACAAACGAATTTCCGGCTTCATGCTCTGGCAAAGCGAATACAGCGAAATCGAATTCCTAGACATGTTCTTCCCCGACTTTACTCCAGAACTATTCGAAAAAAGTATAAATGACTTTTCGAACCGACAACGAAGATTTGGAAAATAAGGTAGTAATTCCGGTAGGTGGCAGGAGCGAACAGTTTCGAAAGCGCGGAGCAAGTGTTCTGAACGAGAGGGAACCATGGTTAACATAAACCGATGACACTACCAATAGACGAGACTGATTGCGAGCACTTTCGAAATGGAGCGACTGGCAGAATCTACCGGAATTTGATTTCATAATTACCGAACACATCATGGTATAATGATTTTCATGTTCCAGCCCTCATTCGTAATCAGCAACAAAATCCTCACCGCTATTGCCAAAATCGAAGCCGCTGAAGAAGTAATCCGCCACGCACCCATTCTCCCTCTCTGGGAAAAACAATTCCGCGAAGACGCCGTTGTCCGCGCCGCATACCACGGCACTCATCTTGAAGGAAACCTCTTGGCAAAAGAAGAAGCCAAAGAAGTTCTTGAAGGCCGTGATGTTGTAGCACGCCCGCGCGACATTCAGGAAGTCATAAACTACCGAAAAGTTATCGAATACATCGAAGAAGAAGCCAAAAAACAGGTTGAAAAAATTAACGAACAGGTAATCAAAAAAATTCACAAAATAATTGTTTTCAAAATTCTGCCAGAAGACCAGCAGGGAGAATACCGATTGAAACAAGTAGTGATCCGCAATTCAAGAAACGGAGAAATTACCTTTCGCCCCCCTCCCCCGCTGGAAGTTCCATTTCTCATGCGCGAATTTTTATACTGGCTAAACCGAGACGATAAAGACGAAATTCACCCGATACTAAAAGCTGGAATTGCCCACCACGAACTTGTCCGTATTCATCCATTTATTGACGGCAACGGACGAGTAGCCCGAACACTCGCAACATTGCTAATGTTTTTAGGCGGTTATGATTTCAGAAGATTCTTTTCTTTGGAAGAATATTACGACAGAAATGCAGTTACTTATTATGAAAATTTGCAGAAAGCTTCTGCCGGAGAACTCACTCCCTGGCTTGAGTATTTTACCTACGGCGCTGCATTTGAATTCGAAAAAATTAAAGAAAAAATTCTGAAATTATCAAAAGACACAAAACTGAAAGAAAAGTTTGGCGGCCAGCAGATTTACCTTACCGATAGACAGATAAAACTTGTCGAATATATACAGGATGTTGGATATTTACAGAATCAGTCTTTTTCAACTGTGTTTCCGGATTTATCAGAAGATACCGTACTTCGCGATGTTCAGGATCTTATTAAAAAAGGACTTATCAAAAAAGTCGGCAGCACCAAATCAGCCCGTTATGTACAGGTATAATATCTACTTATGAAATTTTCAGAACTGGCTACTTATTTCGAAAAAATAGAAAAAACATCTTCAAGACTTACCATCACGGAGGTTTTGGCTGACCTATTTAAAAAACTCCATGTTGATGAAATCGATAAAGCAATTTATTTGCTGCAGGGAAGAGTGGTTCCATTGTATGAAAAAATAGAGTTTGGCATGGCCGAAAAAATGGTCTTAAAAAGTGTTATGAATGCGCTGCAGCTTGATAAACAAACTGTCGATGCAGAATTCCGAAAATTCGGAGATACAGGAAAAGCAGTTTTTCAGTTAAAACAAGAAATTAAATCACTTGATGAAGAGGATTTATCCGTTCGGGAAGTTTTTAACCAATTATATAAACTTGCGACAGCCGGAGGCGCGGGTTCGCAGGAAGTTAAGATTAATATTCTTTCCCATTTGATACGACAGCTTGATCCACTTGCTGCCTGTTATTTAGTACGGATTCCAACTGGAACGATGAGGCTCGGATTTTCTGATATGACAATACTAGATGCGCTTTCATGGATGAGTGTCGGAAATAAAAGCCTGAGACCTGTTATTGAGCGGGCATTTCATGTTCGTCCGGACCTTGGATTCATCGGGCATATTATGAAAGAAAAAGGTGAATCAGGATTGAAATCTGTCCAGCCTCAACCGTTTACCCCGATTCTTATGATGCGCGCCGAGCGGCTTTCTTCCACCGACGAAATAATTGAGAAAATCGGCAAATGTGTGATTGAATCAAAATATGACGGATTCAGAATTCAGCTACATTACAAAAAAACAGCGAAAGGTATCGAAGTACGGCTTTATTCAAGAAATCTGGAAGAGGTTTCACTTATGTACCCGGATGTTATTGAAGGCCTGAAAAAAGAAGTCAAAGCCGATGAAATAATTTTCGAAGGAGAATCGATTGGATTCGATGTTAACACCGGCAGTTTTCTGCCATTTCAACAAACCTCTACAAGAAAAAGAAAGTACGGAATTGAAGACAAAGTAAAAGAAATTCCTTTAAAGGTATTTGCGTTTGAACTGTTGTATTTAAATGGAAAAAATTACATTCACGAACCATTTTCCGAAAGGCGGAAAGCATTGGAAAAGGCATTTAAACTGACTGGTGATATTTTTAAAGACACCATTATCATGGCGCCGGAGACTGTTGTCGAAGACGGGAAAACGATCGAACTTTTGTTTGACGATGCAATTTCAAAAGGATTAGAAGGTGTAGTTGCTAAAAAATTAGATGGAGTTTATCAGCCAGGCGCGCGCGGCTGGAATTGGATAAAGTATAAACGGAGTTATTCTTCGAAGATAGATGACAGCATCGATTGTCTGGTTATGGGATTTGATTATGGAAAAGGTAAGCGGACAGGATTTGGAATCGGCGCTTTTCTGGTCGGAGTGCGCGATGAAAAAGAAGATAAGTACGTGACGGTTGCCAAAATAGGCACCGGCCTATCGGATGAGGAATGGAAGACATTACAAGAAAGAGCAAACGCGATTAAATCGGCTAAAGAATCACCGTATTATGATGTGGACCGGGCTATGGGCTGCGATGTATGGATTAAGCCGGAGATTGTGGTAGAAATCAAAGCCGATGAGATAACCAGATCGACCGTACATACAGCCGGCCGAAAGTTAAAGCCGTCCAAATCTGGATCTGCAACCGAGGTGGACGTTCCTGGATATGCCCTCCGCTTCCCCCGCCTGTTACGCTTCCGCGACGACAAACGGCCAGAGGAGACAACCTCACTCAAGGAGCTTGAGGAGATGTTTGCCATGCAGAAGAAATAAGATATAATTTACTCTTGCCATTTTTAGACTGCTTAAGTATAATATTCTTTGTCTTGGTTACTGGAGCGATCTGGCCCCACCCTTTCCCATCCCGAACAAGGTCGTGAAACAGATCAGCGCCGATGATACTCACTGCAAAGCGCGTGTGGGGAAAGTAGGTCGTAGCCAGGATTTTTTTTTGGCCTAAATGTCTATTTAGTATAATAACTTCATGAATTATTCAACCAAAACTTCTTTAATATTGCCTTTTAAAGAATCACTTATTGTTAGTAACGGTGGACAGAGTCCTTCTACAAATAATCATAATAGCCCAAATAGAAATCCTCAAAACATGATCTATGCTTATGATTTCAGAACTACAAATACAGGAAACGAGAAATCATTATTAGATTTTCCTGTTTTTGGTAAAGAGATTATTACACCGGGTGATGGAGTTATTATCCAAATAATTAATGGTGCTATCGATGTAAATCCTGGAGAACAAGATAGAGGTATCGGCTATGGTAATACTTTAGTAATCGATCATCAAAATGGCGAGTACAGTGTTCTTTGTCATTTTCAATATAATTCCATCTGCGTGCGAGTTGGAGACAAAGTGCAACAAGGTCAAAAATTAGGTTTATGCGGTAATACAGGAAATACTTCGCAGCCTCATATTCATTTTCATCTGCAAAATAATCCTCGTCTCCATTTAGGAGATGCTCTTCCTGCACAATTTGAAAAAATTCTTGTAAATGGTGAAATTAAGACCCAATATGAACCAATAAGAGGAGAACAAGTTGCTAATATTAAAAAAATGTAACTATCATCTGTTAGTTGCCGAAGGAGTAGCGGTTCTTACCTGAAATCGAATTGTTTTTGGAATATCAAACACCCCATCAGAAACCGTGTCTTTCTTACATACTGTTTCTGGCACATTTTTTGGCATATTAGTTGCACCATTGGCATTCCCAAATTGAGTAACCAGAGACATAAGAGTTTGAGCATCAAGTGCACCAAAATTAGCCATCGTATCTAGTATTGCTACATATTGAGATAAACCACACATTTTTACTCCAGTTACACTTTTTTGTTCCCACTTATATAAACAATCGCCACTTAACACGGCAGAAATAGTAGCACTGCTACTTGATGAAGTAACTACATCCGCCCGCACATGCTTATTTTTAATATAAATCATGCCCTGGTAATTAACTTGAGAATTAAAGGCACATGTAAGCGGACCTTGGAGATTAATAGGTGTTCGAGTTTGACTTTTTACAAGAGTAACAACAGGAGTAATAGTGGGAGTTACTGCATACAAAACATTTTTGGTCCGCGGAATTTCCGGAGCGCGGGGTTTTAAAATAATAGCCAGACCGATTATTATAATAGGGAGAATTATTGTCAGTCGCGATACATTATGAAAAAAATCATGGACATTGTCGTTCTTCATATTCTTATTATTCAGTCTTTATTATAAAAAAGCAAGCAGCTTAAAATAACGATTCCGGCTTGTCTTTTGAATTTCCATTTGATGAATTACCATTACTGTCCGAAGGAGGAAGCAGATCCATTCCTTCAATTTCAACAAGAGATTTGCCGATAATACTTTGGAGATCGCCGTGCATTCCATACGTATTATCGATCACTTTGCCGATATTTTTTTCCTGTTTCGCCCATTTAGCCATAAACCAAGCCCGTTCCTTTTTCAGATCTTCCTGCATGGACCTGAATGCTTCAACAATCGCCTCAACCCTCTGTTTGAACTCTGTACCTGATAGATAATTGTACAAAACCTCCATCTTTTCATTTTTGCCTACCATTGACATTTTGACTGCAGAAACTTCAATCAGTTTAGAACGAAGCGCGGTGGCGACACCCATAAAACATCCGTATTCGCAGATCCAGATATGATCTATATTGCCGAAATATTTAAGTTCGGGAGGCAGAACCTGCGTAACTAAAACAGCCAGTTCGGCATGAACAAGCCTTTGATCTTCTTTTAACTTAAGCAGCCACTCATTGCTCCACGCTTTTGTTCGTTTAGTTTCCCAAATGATTGTACCGCAAGAGCGCCCTTGGCGGTCTTTAACAACCTGCATAAGATCAGCGCCGCGGATACCTTTGGCAACCGGCTGAATATCATCATATGGAAATTCCCGTTTCAGAAGAGTTTCCAATTCAAGCTCCAGCACCTCACCCTGAGTCTGCTGCGATCCCTGTTCGAGTTTTCGTTTCAGTTCTTCATTTATTTTCAAAACATCACTCAGCTTTTTATCTTTTTCAAGCATTTTAAGCTTGTATTCTTCATCCGCTCGTTTCTGCATTTCAAGACGCATCTTTTCCTGCTCTTCGGCTAACTTTTTTTCCATATCTAACTTTACCTGTTCCGATTCATCACGAACCTTGCGCATCTGGCGTGTTGATTCTAACAGCTGCTCCTGAAGTTCTTTCTTCTGTTTGGCAAGCTCATCTTTTTCATTCATCGTCTCTTTAAACTCCATCTCCATCTGCTTTTGCAGTTTCTGTTTTAACGATTGTTCGATAGTCTCGCGGGCTTTCTCGTACTCTTCTTCATACTTCTGTTTTTCTTCTGCAATTCTTTTTTGGAATGCCGCTGCCCATTTTTTCTTTTCTTCTTCTCGTTCACGCTCCATTTGCTCTTTCAACTGATGGGAAACTGCCTGGGTTAATGGGATAGATTTACGACAATGAGGACACACAATTTGGTCATTCATAGTTATGTAAAAACTTATTATGTTGAAACGTTAATCAGTCAGTGAATGAAGAAGAGAGCTAACCAACGATAAAACCAAACTAAATAATAAAGCTGCCCAAAAATTGTCTACATGGAATCCAGAAACAAGAAAATCAACGAGCAATATCATAAGTGCATTGATCACAAATGAAAAAAGGCCTAAGGTGAGGATAGTAATTGGAAGTGTAAGAAGATGGAGTATTGGTTTTACGATGAAGTTCACTACGCCTAAAACAATTGCAACAATAATTGCGCTTACAAAACTATCAACCTTTACTCCCGGCAAAAAGTAAGCGGTGATAAAAACTGCCGCGCCGTTTATTAAAATACTGATAAGAAGGCCCATATTAGTTAAGTATACACTATCGCGACCATTCGTGCTACAATCTTGACTAATATGATAGTACTCGCAATAATATTTCTTCTCGTATTAGCGACGATTATTATTTTTGCCTCACCACAATTATCTCCCATTCCGTATTTCCCATCTAACCCTAAAGACATGAATCTGATAATTAAGTCGCTCCGTCTCAAAAAAAACCAGATTGTTTTTGATTTGGGTGCGGGAGACGGCATTGTAGTTTTTGCTGGCGCGCAGAAAGCGCATGATCAAAAACTGAATACTCACTTTGTTGCCGTTGAGATGAACCCTATTCTTGCCTTTATTCTTCAAATTCGAAGATTCATGCATCCGAATAAAAAGAATATAAAGATTATATGGAGCGATATGTTCAAGGTTGATTACAACAGTCTTTCCGCCGACTATTCAACTAAAACCGTATACATTTATGTTAGTCCTCGCTTTATTCCTAGAATAATAAATGCAGTCGAACCAGAGCTAAAACAGTTCGACCTTATAAGCTACTATTATCCAATTGAGAAAGACACTAAGCCAGAATATACCGGCATCCATAATGTATACAAAAAAGTCTTTTGATTGAATTTTCAAAGTTCACTACCATCTGCCCTTTTTTGAAGATCCTATTTGGATATCAAAACTCACCCGTTTATTTTGAAATGCATTTCCTGCATGGTGCTGAAATCTCACTGTCATTTGATAGAAATTTTTACTGCGCGGTTGTATCTCAGATAATAGAACACCATGAGTATTGCTATCTTCAAAAAATTGCTTGAGAGTTCTAAAACCGTACATTCGTCTGTTGTCCTGCTTTATGGATATATCCAATACTTTTGATAAATTCCCGCTTTCATATCTTAATAAACCTTTGATAGTGAGATTTTTTTTAATTCGATCATCATTATAGACAGTAAATGATTTTGTTACTTCTTCGCCAGGCGCCATATTTGTAAAGTTGAAAAACGGCTTTGATCCGGTTTTCCCGAAGTCGACTGAAAGATCATTAGATGCTTCAATAGGCGATGCTGTCAGCAGGATAAACAAGCAGACAATCTGAATTAGTAAGCGATATACAATGTTCATAATGATTCAGCCGGGCTTAAACTATTTTGAGGTTCCGACTGAGATCGGATAATAAAATCTACTAAGTTATTGTCTGTATCCACACCATTTCCAACCGATGAATCCGCACCTCCTGTCATCATATCTGTGGAAGAAGATGAAGCCCTCGCTTTCCTTTCTATACTATGAAGTGCAGTTGGATTTGCTGAAATGATATATCCTTCAAAAAATTGATTTGTGCCTGTTCCCCACCCTAGCTGATCTACCGTGACACCATTTGCAGTTTGAAGATCTATACTATTATTATCAGAAAGAGTGTTTGTGTTGCTGATATCTGCACCAATTACATTATCGTAACCATTTGCACTATTTGACCAGAGAAAATAGCTATGAGCCGGAATACTTTTACCCGTTGTTATAGCAACCAATGTAGAGATTGTGCCTGCAGAAGTTTTTTTCCGTATCCGCCATCCACTCAAATTAATTGTTTGTGAAGTAGGGTTATATAACTCGACAAAATCCTGGCTTGCCGTTGCCCCGCTTGTTTGTACTTCACTAATTACAATATGATCAGCGATTGGCTCTGATGCAGAAATGGATACAGCATGAAACGTGTTTTCTGATGAATAAGCGATGTCATTCACAAAAGAAAACGTGGTGGCGTTTGATAGAACCAATAGACTGCACATAATACTAATGAAAATAACGACACGAATTTTTATTTCTTTATGTATAGCACGAAGTTCTATTAAGATAAAAAGTAGCCCAGGCAATAAAATAAACAAAAAAAGTCCAGGAGCTGTCTTTAAAAACTGGGCTACTCTTCCAATAAACGGCAGAACGAATATAACTTTTCCCAAAACATTATTTTGAGATATGTACTGATTATCTAGTACTGTATTTGCATCACCTTTTGTTTGATACAACGTATTAGTTCTATTTTTTCTAATTGCGACGATGCGGTGGGTAATTTCAATATCTCCTTTGTTAAAGGTGAGGACATCACCTTTTTTGTATTGCGGGTATTTCTGTATCACTACAAGACTTCCTGCTGATATAGACGGCATCATGCTATTGGTTAACACTGTGAATGAACGAATACCAAATACTTCTCTTTTGGATGTAAGCAATAGAATTATCGTGAAAATCAGAAGAACATACAAAAATATTTGTAAAAAAGGTTTCATAAAAAAATGTTTACGACAGCGGGAGGATTATCTCCCGCTGCCATGTATTAACTGTGTGGCCCCTGATCTAAGAAAAATGTCATATCAAGAGTATTGGTCTGCCCTTGTTGCGCATTGCCTGCTGAGGCATCTAAACAAACTTCCATAGAAAACGGATGTACAGAAAAATCGCTAAATGCTTTGTTTATGATTCCGGCAGCAGCAAAATCCTGTAGATCACGGAGTCCATTACTGTTACTATCGGCTATAACAATGTCATTTCCATCGAGTGTTAGTGTTTTAATCTTTAAGAAAGCTGCAAACGCACTGCTGGTATTAGTCGCCGTTATATCGATATGATTTGCGGCTACCGAACCTGTATTCTTTAAGTTAACCACTGCAACTGGCAAACATGAGCCGGGCGATAATGCCGGTCCGCCGAAAGAGGCCGTAACACTATCACTAAACGAGCCCGAGCCGTTTGCCAGCTTAAGATCCAGAGTACCTGAAGCAAAAACATTATTGGTGCTTGTAGCAGAATTACTAAAGTATGCATATGTTCCACTTCCTACAAGGGTTAACATCGTAAAGATAGATAAAACACTCAATACAATATTTTTATTCATTCAATCTCACCTCCTTTAAGTTATTAAGCGTGATTAAAATGGATAACTAAACTCAATGTAATGAAGATCTTTTTCAGATTCAATGGACTATCTGCAACAAATTGATGGATTTATATTGTCGTAACATGAAATATTTTTTGTGAATGAAAATAATCTGGACTTGACTTTCAGAAAAAAATAGTCCATCATTGTATCGTACTAATTTAGCAAAAACGCGTGAACTATACACCTTTAGACGTAGATAAATTTCGCGCACAGTATAACACTACTCCTCCGGTAGAGCCACCTACTCCTGTGCATAGAAACTTTCATTTTCCCCTGATTGCTGTTTTTATTGTGGCAATAACATTTTTAGCAAGCATTTTCACAGTTACTAGGTTCATTCAGAATCCTAATGTACAAAGAACCGAAGCTGAACAGCCGAAACCGGCACCCAAAGTTATCCGGCTTGTAGCAGCAACCGACGCAACCTTTTCTCCAATGGAATATAAGAATGACAAAGGTGAAATGGTCGGATATGATATTGAGTTTGGCCAGAAGCTGGCCGACGAGATGGGAGTGGAAATTAGTTTTGTGCATATAACATGGGACGATATATTTAAGTCGCTTGAAGATAATAAAGTAGATATGGTTATTGCCTCAGTAACAATAACCGATGATCGAAAGAAGCAATATTTATTCTCAGATCCATATTTGAATGCAGGACAAGTTGTTATTACCCGAAAAACAGATACAAACATCAAATCCCCATATGATCTTTCCGGGAAGAAAATTGGAGTTCAAGAAAATACCACAAATGAAGATGAAGCAAAAAAATATACATCACCTAGTTTGGTTCAAACGTATGAAAATTTCGTTGAAGCCTCAAAAGATCTCTCAGACGGAAAAGTTGATGCTATCTTCTGCGATCTGCCTGCTGCAAAAGGCATAATAACCGATAATCCTGATTTGAAAGTATCAAGCGATCCGTTTACCGATGAATATTATGGCATTGTGTTTAGAAAAGATCAGACAGCACTTCAGGAAAAAATCAATGCAGCAATTACTTCGCTTCGTCAGAAAGGAATTCTGTATAACCTGAAAGAAAAATACTTAAACTAATATACCGATACTTTCTGATGTTCTCCATTTTGTATATGTTTGCTATCACCGTTAGAAGATTTTCTCAATCGTAATACATCAGGAAATTCTTTGGTTAGTTGTTCGAGCATGGACTTATTTGCTCTCTCAAGCTGCTCTACAATCCTTTGTTCAATATATCCTGCATCGGTATGTTCGAGCATCTGATGCAGTTCTGGATCTTCGGTAGTTATACCCATTTTTTTTCGCATTTCTCCAAGAATTTGCAGAATCTTAGTAACTTCCCGTTCAGACTGCATATTAATCTGCAGATGAACTTCATCGCGGATAGTGCTGATATAGGCAGACCTATTCTGGGAGATAAGTACAAAAATAGAAAGAAAGATTGCCTCCAATGAAACCATCATGGTAAGAAGGCCGAATGGATACGGATCAAAGGGTGCAAGACCAGGTATTAAGCCAAAATTGATAATAATCCAGATAACAAATATATATGCATTTAATAATAAGAAATGAGGAGTGCCTGTCCAGGATGTTAAGTCATCGGCAAACTTTACAAGCGGCGGACGATTACGGAGTGATTTAGCTTCAAATGATTTGAAAAACTGTCGTCGCCTTTCTATCTTCGGATTAAGCATGTATATAATACTAATGCGATTTTTCTGCGATTACAAGAAGGTATTTGACCTAGTTATGGCCGGTATTTGGAATTCTTTCGCACCAGTCTTCTTGAAACAACAATTTCCAGAACCTCGCCGCCTTCACCGGTAAATTGATTATTGCCCGACTGTGTCATGTACTGCTGAAGATACTGCGAAAGTCCTTCCTGAAGATCTTTCATTTCATCCTTTAGTGCATTGATTTCACTCGTTACTTTAATAATAGCCGGCTGTTTTTGAATCTTCTGCTTTACACCGTTGCGTACTTTTGTTGCTTCTTTAACTTTCTGGTTAGCTTCTGCATATCCGGCGTCATTGTTGAAAGCATCATCAAGCATTGTCTTTTGCATTTTCAGTTTTTCGCGGACGCCTTCAATATCCTTTAAGTAGCGGTTTATAAGACTTTCCAGATTTATTTGAGATACAGCAGCGTTTTCTGAATCAGCGGGTTGTGAGTCTGTAGTTGTTTCTTCATCTTCTTCAACTACCTCTGCATCTTGTATTTCATCTTCGGATTTTTCTTCTGTTGTTATCATAGACTACCAATATATAAAATTACACCCCCATAAATCAAGTGTAAATTGAAGATTTAACCAAATGTAAATGCGTAGAGCTCGATATTGCCGTCCAGAAACTCAAGTTTCAGAATATGCTGTCCTTCTTTGGGCAATTTAATGAGTTTATATAATCTATCAGAAGTGACGGTGACAATGCCATTTTGAACATCTGCACCGGCATTTTGAGAATCAACAACCTTTTCGTCAAGATAAACACGAACACGACTGGAAGCTCCATTTTGAGGACGCATGACAAGAAAAACCTGCTGAGCGTCGAAATTATAAATGAGATATGCTTTTTTAGAAGGCAGTGCTTGTTCTTCTTTCAATGTCCACTCACCTGTATAGGCAAATTCATTGAGCGATAGAGATGTCGGTGCGGTAAAGGTTACCGGTTTATCTGCTACAATCTGTTCGGGCGAGACGAGATATTGAATTCGTCCATATCCTAAATATGATTCGGGCGATCTGGTAGAAACAGTGTAACTGGGATTAGATATCGATATATTTTGAATTGGCATTCCCGCCTCGGCAAGCAGCTGTTGAATCATCTGTTCTGATTCATCGTATCCTCCTTCACCAAAATGGGTAAATCTAACTTTTCCATTTTTATCGACAAAATATTTTGCCGGCCAATATCTGTTGCTGTAAGCATTCCACGTATCATAGTTATTATCCTGAACAATGGGATATTTCAGACCAAAATCGGCAATGGCTTTTTCAAGATTTTTTGGATTTTTTTCGAATTCAAATTCAGGCGTATGAACTCCGATTATGACCAGTCCTTTGTCGTGATATTTTTCATACCACGACTTTAGATATGGAAGCGTCCGCTGGCAGTTAATACAGGTGTATGTCCAAAAGTCGATAAGGACGACTTTGCCGCGAAGTTCTTTCAGAGTTAATGGTTTTGTATTAAACCATTGACCGCCGGCAATAATTTCTGGAGCAATATCGACATTTTCATCGACAACTTCGTTCATTGGCTTGCCAAAATTATCTTTTGAAAAATTCTTTGCTTGTCCTATTGTGTTAAGAGAGTTTTGGACAAGCGAGTTGTCTTCGATTACCGTTAAGCCGGAGCCATATTTAGGAAATGTATTTAGGACATAGGTCTGAAATCGTCTGTCTAAATTAAAAAAGATGGCGATCGCGGTAACAATCATCAGAACTCCAAATATTTTTTGAATTGCTGCTGTATTTTTCAGAAGCCAGGGAACCTTCTGCAGAAGTCCGCGCCCGCCGTACATGATGGCAAGCATTGGGATTGCGGTGCCGATTGCGTAAGCTAATGTGATGAGTGCCGCTCCTCCGGTTACCGTACCGGTGAGAGCAAGAGAAATGACAGAAGCCAAAATCGGCCCGACACACGGCGTCCATATCAGACCAAGACTCAGACCGATGATAATACCTCCTAAAAATCCTGACTGTTTGCGTTTTGGCGATAGTTGAGCTAACTTTGTGAACGCCTGTTCTACATAAAACTGTACTTTGGGAATAATTAGACTGATACCAAAGACAGAAATCGTGACGATGGACAGTACACGCAGAACATCGGGAGAAATTCCGGTTAAGCGGACGATAAGAGACAAAAAGAGCGTGAAGAATGTAAAACTGAGAATAAAACCAACGACAATTCCAAATGGCCGCCTTTTTCCGCCATCAACTGATCCCAATAGAACAACTGGCAATATGGGAAGAATGCAAGGCGATAAAATTGTTACAACTCCCGCAATGAAGGCAAACAGAATAAGTATGAGCATAAGGTAAAGAGTACAGTAGAAAGTAGAAGATGACAAGAGTGAGTGTGATGTGTATTACACAAACAAAACCTCTTCCCTGCAGAGGTTTTGTTTTGCTTAATTTAGGTAGTCTATTTAGTACTTACTTTTTTTTAACTAAATTAATAGTAAGTTTTAATATTAAGAATTCAAGAAAAACAATGTAAGTAATATGTAATAAAAGATTTAATAAATCTCAAACTGCTCGAGAAGCTTTTTATTTCCTTCCACCTGATAATGCAGAAGATCTTTATAAATCCCCTGCCGTGTTGAAAGCTCCTGAGGCGTTCCATAATCTACGACTTTTCCATCATCGATTACGATGATCTTATTGACATTTTGAATTGTTGAAAACCGGTGCGCGATGATGATAACGAGTCTGTCTTTCATCAGATGATGAAGAGCATCCTGAACTTCTCGTTCTGATTTTGAATCAAGACTGCTTGTTGCTTCATCTAGAATAAGTATCGGTGCACTGCGGAGGATTGCCCGGGCAATCTGAATTCTTTGCTTCTGGCCGCCAGATAAACGAACGCCCCGCTCGCCCACTTCTGAATCCAATCCTTTTGGAAACTTCTTCACAAAATCATAGGCATTGGCCTTCTTCAACGCTTCGATAATCTGCTCTTCGGTTGCTTCTGATCCATATGATACATTTTCACGAATTGTTGAAGAAAACAGTTCGTTCTCCTGGAAAACCAGGGAAATATTATGACGTACGAAATCGTGATCGAGTTCCTTATAATTTTTGTCTTTCAGAAAAATATCACCGCTCGTTGGTTCATAAAATTTAAGAATGAGACTGATGATGGTACTCTTCCCCACACCGCTGTGACCAACCAACGCAACCTTTTCATTCGGCGCGATTTTGAATGAAACATCTTTCAGAACCATTTCTGACTTTTCATATTTAAACGATACATGATCGAATGTTATTGACGGTTCTTTCAGATATTCATACTTTTTATCATGATCAAAAAATTCTTTTGATTCAAGGTCAAGAATTTCAAAATATTCTTTCGAACCGCTGTCAGCTTCCTGAATACGGGTTAAGATGAAAGACATGGCAAACAACGGCCGGCGCGCCAAATTCATGAGTTGAAGAATAAGTACCATTTCTCCGATACTCATTCGTCCCATGTACGTGTTGTAAAAAACAAAGATGCTGACGGTTGTCATAACTATAACCAGACTCATATTGCGCAGAAAGTCGTATATATGATAGTTTTGGCTTTGAACAGCATAAATTTTATTGCTGGTGGCGAGATTCCCCGAAACCAGATTATATTCACGTAGTTCGGTATTGAAGCTTTTTACCAGTTTAATATTGCCCAAAACTTCCTGCAGCCGGCCGCGAATAATATCTTCAATCGCATTTT
Organism: uncultured Gammaproteobacteria bacterium; assembly: GCA_964490875.1. GTDB lineage: Bacteria > Patescibacteriota > Microgenomatia > UBA1406 > GWC2-37-13 > CAYYYG01. The sequence continues at coordinate 239,640 of CAZBEF010000001.1, read as the reverse complement.
TCTTAACTTCCTGCTGGCCCCATTTGGTGGTCGAAGCTTTCGTGATGAAATAATAAATCGGGAAGAGAATGAAGATAAAGAAAGCAACCGGCAGACTATAATAGGCTAAAGCAGCAATGGTAAAAACACTTTGCAACAAAGATGGAAACAAAAAGTTGGTAAACGAGTTCATGAAGATCTGGATATTATTAATACCGCGGTTTAGCTGATTGACAATTTTTCCCGAAATTTCTGAATCAAAATAACTCTGAGGCAGAGAAAGCACTTTATGATAAAACTTTTCCGTAAGAAATTTCCGTATACTGCCGGCCAAATGATCACCCAGCCGGTTGCTGATTGAGGTGATGACAGTACCCAGGAAACTTAATGCAAATGAAATACTAAGGAGCACTATTAATTGGTTCAGGTTGCCTGTTTTCTTCTGCGTTTGCAGCACAATTTCATCGACGATATATTTTGACATCAGTGGCGCCACAAGTTCTGTTAAAGCACTGAGAACGATAAGTCCACAGAGAATCAAAATGAGCTGGTGAAGCGGCTTTGAGATGACTATAATCTTCCAAATATTTTTCATAGTACAATTATAACATCAATATGGACAATACCAACCTCCCGCCGCTTTTTATAGAAAGATTGGCGCAGTTATTTCTTGATCAAATAGAATATCAGAATGCGGTCGATTCGATGCAGAAATCTAGAAAGATTATTATCCGCATTAATACGTTGAAATCCAACCGTAATGAAGTAATTGATGAGTTGAAAAAGCTGAACTTGCACTTTTCTGCCCTGCCTTGGTATTCTGATGCGTTGATTCTTGAAGAAATAGAGTCAAGAAACCTGACTGAATTGTCATTGTATAAAGAAGGAAAAATATATATTCAGTCGCTGTCGAGTATGATTCCTGCCCTCATTTTAAATCCTGACAAAAATGACAAAGTTCTTGACATAGCAGCGGCGCCTGGGAGCAAGACAACACAGATTGCAGCAATGATGAACAATTCAGGAGAAATCATAGCCAATGATATAAGCCGTGAACGTTTGTATAAACTAAAAGCGAATCTTGAACATCAGGGAGTAACCAATGTAAAAACTGTCAGTATACCTGGTCAAAGCATCTGGCAGAAATATCCAGAATACTTTGACAAAGTACTTTTGGATGCTCCATGTTCTATGGAAGGAAGATTTCAGGCAGAGGATGCTGAAACATATGCCGATTGGTCTATGAAAAAAATAAAACGGTTATCAAAACTGCAAAAATGGTTGTTGAGATCTGCGGTGAGTTCTACAAAAGTCGGAGGTACTATAGTGTATTCAACCTGTACCCTTGCACCAGAGGAAAATGAAGAAGTCATCAACTGGATCTTAGAGAAAGAATCAAAACATATTCAACTCGAAGAAGTGCACTTAGAAAATTTACATATGAAGAACGGACTCACACACTGGTTGAAAGATTCATATTCTGAAGAATTGAAAAAGACGAAACGAATATTGCCAACGGATACAATGGAAGGATTTTTTGTTGCTAAAATAAAAAAAACTCATTCCAATGTAACAGCATTTAAATAATGTCTTCCTGAGTCAATAATCACCCGCAAAGTTTTCATATAAGAAACGAGCTCTTTTTGAGAGATATCTTGTAACAGAATATGCAGCATTTTCCAGATCTCTGATTCAATTGTTGGTATGAGAGTTTTAGCAGTTTGAGTTATTACAATCCGTTTGACACGAAGATCTGTTTTTGAAGTTTTTCTCTGCAATATTCCTTTTGATTCGAGAGCATCAATAATATTGGTGACAAGTGATGCATCATAACCGAGAATTATAGAAAGGTCGGCAACTCTTAGATGTTTTTGATCATACAACTGCCCGAGCACCTTCCATTCTGGCAATGAAAGATTATATTTCGCAAGGCATTTAGTTATACAAATCTGGAGTGTTTTATGCGCTTTTCCTTGAAGAGTACTAATATTATAAGACGCATACGGATACATCGTCATATATTCATTATATACTCAAACGGAGCATAATAGAAGCGTAATGCTAAAAATCACCTATGCAGAATTTAATACGTGACGAAATAATTTATTTTTGCCGACTTTTTTAGATTTTCGATAAATTTTTGATACTCCTGATTCAGCTTTTCCTGTTCCAAACTTTGTCTAAGATTTTTCTTCAGTTCTTCTTTATTAGTTTCTTCTGTCATCATCTGCTGGTTAGTTGCCATAAACTTCTCTATTTCTGCATCGGTTACTTTCACTTCTCCAACCATTTTCTGCAGTAGTTTTTGCAGGCGGACTTCATTTATATAATCTTGCTTTGTCATACCTTGTGCGGCAAGCATTGCATCAAGTGATTGTCCTTGCGCCTCAATACTTTTTTTAATTTTAGCTGCTTCTTCATCTAACTCTTTCTGACTCACCGTGATTTTTCGCTTATTTGCTTCCTGCATAATAAGGGTTTTTGTTATTACGGATTCAAGAGCTCGTTTTCCTCCCTGTTTTTCCAGTTCAGAGATGATTGTTGTGCGTGCAATGGGCTGGCCATTCACGGTTGCTGCGACAAAAAGTCCTTTAAAATAAAACAAAAGTCCTGCAAGAATAAGCAGAACTGCCGGAATTAAATATAATTTATTGAGAGGTTTTTTTGCGACTTCCTTATTTTCAACTTCTGAATATTGCTGATCGGTTTTTTTGTTTTTTGTTTTATTTGCCATGCTGCATTATATCGTAATTTTTGAAAAAAGAAAATCAAAATTGCATCACTAGATTTTATATTTTAACGTACCCACAAAGTAATACATAAGACAAATGTATGTGTTTTTCTACTTGGGCTGTTATTATAATCTAGTCTGTGATATAATAGTATTTCCGATTATACTCATCTGTGATATATCACACATACCGCTTATCAATACGTTTTTTTAGAATATTATGAATAGAAAACAGTACTTATTTTGTCCTGGACCAGTCCACGTTGCTGAGAATGTAAAAATTGCGTCACAAGAAGACATGTGTCATCGTGAGCAAGAATTTTCAGATTTGATGAAATCTCTCAATCAGGAAATATTGGAACTTTTTGAGATTAAAAATAAAGACTCATATTACCCTATAATAATAACGGGGTCTTCAACATCTGCAAATGAATCTATTCTTTCAACTATAGTTGATGGAAAAGCTATTTTAATCTTATCAAATGGTGAATTCGGCGACCGGCTTAACAATATCTCCAAAATTCACAATCCAAATACCCATGTTCTGGAATTCGGCTGGGCGAACAAAATCGTTCCTGAAAAAGTTGAAGAATATGTGAAAGAACATGGAATACAGATAATTGCAATGACCCATCATGAAACAAGTACAGGAATGATCAACCCTATCAAAGAAATCGGTCAAATAGCAAAGAAGTATAACGCATTATTTTTCGTTGATGCGGTAAGCAGTATCGGGGCAGACCTTATCGATATTGAAGGTTCAAATGTTAGCTTTTGCACCACATCTTCAGGCAAAGCCCTTGCTTCTTTCCCGGGAAGTTCAATTGTGTTAGGTAAAGTAGAATGTTTTGAAGCACTAAAAAACGCCAAGCAAAGGACCATGTATCTGCACTTGTATAAATTTTATAGATTTTCCCGAGATTTATTACAAACACCAAACACTCCAAACGTGTCGGGATTTTTAGCTTTGAATCAAGCTATTAAAAATATAAATACAGAAGGCATTCGCAATAGAATAGCGAAAATAAAAAACCATGCAGTCGTTATGCGGCAGGCGCTAAAAAAACTTGGTCTTGAATTCCTTATTAATGAGGAAGATATGAGCAACGTGCTTACAACAGTGAAAATACCAAAAGGAATGAGTCCAATTGAGATTCAAAAGCAGCTACGAGATAGAAAGATTATAATATATAATGGTAAAGGCCCCTTTAAAGACAGCGCAATTCAGATATCAAACATTGGCGATATCGATGCTGAAGACATACAAATCGCTATAAATGCGTTTAAAGAGATCTTAAGTTAAAAGATCCCATGCCTAAACCAAAAGATAACAATTTAATAGACAACGGGGTTGTTAAGCCTGTTTTTTTTGCCAACTGGGCTGATTTAATAGGTTTTCCTTTAGCAAGGAAACTTTTACCTTTTGTTCTTCACTTTAGATTTCTTACTCCGAATGTCATCACAATCACCGCTTTTTTATCATATTTATTGGGATGTCTATTTTTGGTAATAGATATTCCTTATCATAATGTATTAACGGCTGTGCTTTTACCTGTTGCCTTTTTGCTTGACGACCTTGATGGTCAGGTTGCCAGGGCAAAAAAACTTTCTTCAAAAATAGGTGACTATCTTGACAAAACCCTTGATGTATTAAAAATTTATCTTGTTACAATATGCTTATCTTTTGCAGCATTTTATAAAACTAATGGAGTTATATACATATTTTTAGGTTTTACTGCATGTTTTTTCTTTAATTATAGATATTACATTAAGCTTGAAACCATGTTCAGTCAAATTAACTCCGATCCAGAATATCTGAATAAATCTTCAGCAATGCGTGATTCACTCGCAAAAAAACTAACTGAAAAATATACATATTTGTCAAAGTCAACTATAGGCAAATTAAAGGTTTTCTGGCTAAAAAACAGAATTATTTTCTTTGTTGATGAAGGAGAATTTGCAATATTTACTGCGATTTTCGCCTTACTTAATACACCTGAATTGGCGTTATGGATTCTTTCAATTAGTCAGGTTTTAATTGCTTTGTGGCGATTTATAGAACGAGGCTACCAAACTGCAGCTTTGCATGAAGCTCTTCTGAAACCAATGCGAAAATGATGCATACTCCGTGTGCTACTTACATTTTTTTTACCTAGATAACACTCCAAATTAACATTTTATTGGTATAAAAGTCATGTTATTAATTATGTTATTTAGTATGTATTCATACAAAATTATTAGAAATCCACAAGAAGCAAATAGAGCTTGGGAAGAACTTTCAAACAAAAATGTCATTGATGATGATTGGAAATTTAGAGAAGAATTTCGCAAGTACTATAACTATGACCTTCATTTCATCGGTGCTTTTGATAATAATAGATTAGTTGGACTTCTTCCTCTTCAATTCAATAATAGAAGTAAGATGTTAGAAGTTCATGGAGGTGACGATACAGATGATAATAAAGTGCTGGTTAAACCTGGATTTGAAAACCAAAAAGAGTTTCTTATTAAACAATTAAATAAATCTGCTTTTCTTGCGCCTCTTGCTGAACCTTATAAACATGTTAATCCAGCCGAATTTTATGAATATAAGTACTATCTTAACCTGGAAGGATTGAATAATTATGAATCCTACTTAGAAAAATACTGGCATGGAAAGAGTAAAAACACATTTAGAAGACAAATCAGGAATTTTTACCGTGATTATAAAATTGAGATCATTGAAAACAATTATGACGATCTGGAATTAATGTTTGCTTTAAACCAGCAACGGTTTGGTAATCAATCAAGTTTTCAAGATCCAATTCGGCAAAAAATTTTTAGGGATTTTATTAATATGTACCAAGTAATTTTACTCACACTAAAAGTAAATGATAAAAAAGAAGCTGTGTCTTATGCAATTAAATATCATGACGTTTATTTGTCAATGAATGTGGGAGTAAATAACAAAATAAATGGACTAGGCAAATTACTTACTTTAATTCAAATTAACAAAGCGATTGCTTTGAACTGCAAAATTTACGACGCCGGAAAAGGAGATAGTGGCTGGAAGGAAAAATTCAAGTTCAGTAAAATTCCCCAATATAAGCTTAAAATAGATATAATGGACTAAACTATAGTATAATAGAGCTTTATGAAAGCCATTATATTAGCTGCCGGAATCGGATCGAGAATTAGGCCGTTGACCGATAACTCACCTAAATGTTTATTGAAAGTGGGAAAAAAGACTATCCTTGAACGGATGATTGATAATCTGATAGAAATGGGGATATCTGAATTTATTATGATAACCGGCTATATGGCAGACACAATCAAGTCCTTCATACAGCATAATTATCCTAAACTTAACATAACCTATATTCATAACGCCCGATACCTCGAAACAAATACTGGATATTCTGTTTTAATGGCCCGCGATTTAGTAGCAGACAGCGACTTTGTTAAACTCGATGGCGATGTGGTGTTCGAAAAAGCCGTAATTGAAAAACTTATACAATCGACATATTCCAACTGCTTAAGCATCGATCAGAATATTCACCTTGCAAAAGAAGAAGTAAAAGTTAAGATGGATGATAAGTATAGAGTGCTTGAGGTTGGTAAAAAATTAGATCCTAAAACTGTCCAGGGAGAGTCTATTGGAATAGAAAAATTAAGCAAAGAAGCAGGAAAAGTATTTTTTGAAATATTAGAAGAACAGATAATCCAAAAACAGAACCTGCAAGATTATTATGATGATTCATACACAACACTAGTTGCTCGAGGAGTTCCGTTTCATAGTGTAGATATTTCAAACCTTAAGTGGGTAGAAATTGATACTATGGAAGATTATACCCTCGCTAATAAATTATTCTCTTAAACTCTTGTCTCGCAGAATTTATTTCATTCCCTTCATGGTAAATTCAGTAACTTCTTCGGGCTTTCTTGATTTGTAAAACGGATCTTTATAAAGCTTATCTGTAAGAAAAGCATCGTCACCTGTTTTCATAGCTTTTAAAAAAAACTTTTGCTTTTCATAGAAAATATCCTGGTCTTTTAGAAAATTTGTGTCTTGGCTGCTATGAGATGGCGTTTTCTGAAAATGAAGAGTATATTCTGGGCCAAGTATTTTCTGAGATAAAAAGCGAACTCTTCGTACATGGGTATCGGTAGAAACTACTAAAATTTTCTTCCAATTTTTCGGCCTTAAATATTTTATTTTTGAATAATAAAAATTTCCAATTGTATCTTTTGACTCTTCTTCAGTAAAAATTTGTGTTTCTGGAATACCCAAGGTGACAAGAAATTTTTTCATTTCCCGCGCTTCGGTTGTAGGCGGTTTAACTCCTATAACATCCCAGCTTATGCTGTATCCGCCAGAAATCAAAATCTTTTCCGATACTTTATTGGTATATAAATCAGCAATAGTTTTTAACCGAGCTTGGACAGTTTCCGGAACTCCCCATGTATCGCTAAATCCGTTTCCTAAAGTAAGAATGACATCGTATGATTGCATATTATTTGAGGATGCCGTTATACATCTCGCCTTTCATAAGACCGTTTAATGTTTTACTATATTCATCCATAAAATATTTAAACGAATAAATCATAAGAATTATTGAAAATACTGTAAGGATTATGGATATAATTCCGACAGTCCTGATTCGGGGGTCTGAATGCCTGATATATTTCAGACCCCAGCCTAATCCCAATGGAGCGAGAAAAAAACTGACAAAATAAATGAGAATTTGTTTAGGAATTGTAATAGTAATTGGTGCTTCACGCAGCTGCTTTCCACAGTTGGGACAGAAATACCATTCTGGTTTTATTTCAAAATTACATGCAGGACATTGACTATTCATGATTAATGATAATTGTTAATTAGGTACGATTATAGAATTTTCCCGCATAACGGGAGCTGCACTGATATTAATTCCACAGGTAAATATCGATCCAAATCCTTCCACATCATAACAGTGGGTGCTGTTATATAAATGTACACTTTGTGGAAGATCAGACAAAATATTTGTGCCAGGTTTTGTGTACTGTTCTACGGCAATGGGATCATTTGATTTTGTCAATGATGTCCCGGTTGGACCGGTATAAAATGTTCCGCTATAGCCGATTCCAGAATAAGGGCCAAGCCCGTTGACGTAACTAATCTCACGGAGCGAACCGGTATTTTCTGTAATTGCAATGGAGTCGCACGCATAATCCTTGCACATGCGCACACTGTCTAAGGTGCTGACAACAAAATCAGCAAAATTGAATCCAATAATATTTTTTTTATCGACAACCCATGCCTCTGTTGTTTTGCGCTCATCTTCAATCGGTAAAAATCGTGCGCCTGAAGACTGAAGTGTTTTCTGATCCGGGCAATTGGAATTTTCAAAAGGCTTACCAGTGACAAGACTCCTGCTAATGCCATAATCACCAACGAAATATCGTTTGGCAAGAACTTCATTTGTATTTATATCTTTCACAAAAAAATCGAGTTCGTGATACCGTCCGCAGACCGCTTGGTTGCTGCTTGTTCCCTGATGCTGCAAGGCAAGGAAACGATAACCATATGCATCATCCCATATATAAACTTTGAACCCCTGATGTTTTTCGTGCATGCCCATCTTTGCGCCGGCGTATCCGAATGGAAGGGAGATTGATTTATCGAATAATTTCGGATCACTGCCATGTTCATGGCCGAAATAACACCAGTACACCGGATCAATCTGCGGATGCCATGCGGCATACCATTCTCCATCCGGACCTTTGGTGACATACTGATCATGAACCCAGGTAGGACAAATTGAATTAGGTTTAGCTTCTTCCAGATTTGAAGGAATAACTGGAGGTGATGATGCTTTGCCGTTTTCTTCGGCGAATAGTAAAAGATAACTATCAATTTTTTTGGATGATGAATCTTGGGTGCTTCCTAAATGCACTTCGAATGACGACTGTTTTTTTAGGTACACTGGATACGATTTATAATTAATCTCGACTGGTGTCGACTTCGTCCATGAACTGAGCCATTGCGGAACTTTTTCTCCTCCACGCCATATAATACCCACTGTTGCCGGCCGGTTAAGTTTTAAGCTTATCCATTTTGGAGTGAAAACTCCCTGAGATGTTGCATCATTCGGCGTATTTAAAAAATCCCACCCCTTATATACACCGGGATTTGTAACGGCAGACTGCGAACTTTCAAACATGAGTCCTGTAACGAACTGTCTTGGGCGGTACGCAATAGTTTTATAGTCGGGAATATTTTTATAGAATAAATATTTTGCGAGAATTGTTGGACGATTTTTTTTTAACTCACTGATGATATTTTGGGATAACGGATGAATAACAGCTTCTTCGTTCATGTTCATATTCATTGGTTTGGAAGGAAGAGATTTGGAGGTAATAAATTTTGCATAACGGGATATGTCCTGTCCTATTTTTTGAAAATCAATAGTCCACTTCCTCGACGGTTTTCTAAATTCTGAAGATTTAACGATACGGCCGCGCAGTTCACCCTGCGGATGTTCCTGAGTGGCCACTTCGAAATAATAGAGTTCATGTGCCATGTCTACTGCCTGATCTTCAGTAATAGAAACTTTCTGATCTTTCGATAAGGTAGTATTCAGGGTAAAAATTATCGGTGCTAGATTTGGTTGAAGAGATGGCCCATGAATCGTAACATTCTGCACAGCGCTTGAGACTTTCAGACTTTTTGGATTTATCAGAATAAATGTATGATCAATATCCATTTTTATCTCAACACTGCCTGCAATGATCTTGGAATCTTGGTCTATACGAGATAATTCTGCTGTATAGAAAATGTAATCTGGTTCTTTTCGGTCATTTGCGGAAATAAAAAACGCAGTCAAGAATATGAGAGTAAACAGAATGATTGATGATGTCAAAAACTTCATATATGTATATTAATATATTTATATAGTAGATATTTAGTGTTGAGAATGTAATCTGGATTTTCTACTATTAAAGTATGACTGAGACTACTCACCCGGTTCAGCCGGTTAAAAAAAATAAAACCCGAGTGGTAGCTGCCATAATGATCGGCTTGTTGGTTCTACTTTCAGCTCTCATAGTATATGTACTGAATTCCAAAAATCCCTCAATAAAAAAGATAATATTTAACCGGCGAGTTTCGCATGACGTATTTAAAATAACGAGCAGTTCGCCCACGGAGATTGAAGAAAATTTCCCGGTCGTGGGGCAGCCAACATTTGTTTTTAGCCAGCCTCTAAATATTCAAGAAAATGAGTTAAAAGAATATTTTAAGTTATCACCTGCAGTAGAAGGTCAATGGCACTTTACCAATAATAAGAAAGTCGTGTTTTTTTCGTCAGACAAGAAAAGAAAAGATGCCCTGGTTCAAACCTTTCCCTACGATGAAGTATTTACAATAGGTATTCAGAAAGAGTTGCGTTCTGAATCTGGCAAAACCATAAAAGCAGGACAGACATTTACGTTTCATACTCAGAAAGATCCACGTTTCTTAATTACTTCTATGAATAAACTGCTCAATACGTACCCCGATCGTCCTATTCAGATTAAATTTACCGGCGATACAGAAAATGTAAGCGTAAAAGTGCATATCCGTAAAGCTTCGCTTGATGATCTCACAAACTATTTTGTCAGCGTCGATGAATATACCCATTTATATAAAGCAACCAATACCTTGCAGTATTCAGAGATTTCTGCATTTGATGGCGTAATAGAATCTGGTACTAATAGTGAAAAACTACTCAATATTCCCTCTATGAAACCCGGCCTTTATTACGTTTCCATAGTAAATGAATTCGGGAAAGATGATTTATTTATCAATGTTGCAACTCATATAAATCAGATATTTAAATCACAGGACTTAACCAAAGTCTGGGTTACCGATTTGGATGGGAAAAGTTTGGGCACCGTTCAAGTAATTTCTTACGACTTGCATAAGGGAATTAAAAAACTCAATCAAAAAGAAACTGATAGCAATGGTCTTGCTGAAACAACCAACAACGCAAACTTCATTATTACTAAGCGTGAAGATGATATCGCCGTTACCGCAGTGTCTACATCGTCATATGATTGGCACAGCAGATTCAAAGTATTTTCTTATTCGGACCGGCCGGTGTATCGGCCTGGAGACATTGTGCATTATAAAGCCGTTGTCCGGGCTCGAAACGATGGCAATTATGAAACGGTAAATCAGCCGCTCTATGTAAATTATTCGGCTGATGGAGTTAATTACAATAAAGACTATAAAGAACTGAAACCTGATGATAATGGAACGGTGACTACCGACATTACTCTATCTTCAAATTCCTACGATACATACCCCACAATCACCTTGTATCAAAAAAATGGTGAAGAATACCGCCCGGTAGATACATTGGTTTTAAAGGTAGAATCGTACCGCAAGCCCGACTTGGATATTTCTGTGGAAACTTCTGAAATAGAATATGTTAGCTCTGATAGTGCTACGATGACAATTACCGCAAAAACCTTATACGGCAGTCCTATGACTAACATGAAATTCATGTATCGGGTTATTGCAAATGATTATTCCGAAATAGAAAATAGAACGCTTGAAAATATTGCCGAATATGCTGGTTCTTATTATGGAGGCGGTACCGAACTGGTCAATGGAGAAGGAACGTTCGATAAAAAAGGAAAAGCAAAAATTACATTTTCAACAGACTTGAAAGATCTGGAAATGAGCCAGATAATTACCGTCGAAATTTCTCCAAAAATAAGCGCATCTCCGTCTATTTCAACTTTAGCTAAACTGGTCCACCGTGGTACCTTCGCCATTTTTTATAAAGATGTAAAAAGTACTACAAAAGTAGGGATTACCGGAAAAATACTGACGATGAACCATGAGATAAAACGCCAGCCGGTTGCCGATAAAGAGTTAACAATCGCTTTATATAAAAAAGATATCAACTATGAAAATGTATTCATAACTTATCAGAAAGTGAAAACCGATTCACAGGGCAGTGCGGAGTTTAAATTTTCTGATGTAAGCAAGGGAGATTATGAACTGGTAGCAAAAGGCACCGATGAACGGGGAAATGTCGTTACGGACAGATATTCTGCATATGTTGGTCTGGAACAGGTATCGGAAACAATAAAAAGTAAACGGTTCGATCTTTCTTTAAATAGTAGGCGGATGAATGCGGGCGATAGCACAAACGGACTCACCGTTTCTGCCGATTTTGATGTAAAAGATATGGTTATTGCCATAAATACTGTTTCCGAACCGAAGAATGTATCAACAACAAAAACGCGCTCATTTTCGGTAAAACAAGTCAATACCAATACATTTTCTATGCCAATCAATCTCGATCCGGGAATTGAACTGCCGATTAGTGTTCAGGCCTTCACCGTAAACCAGGGAGTAGTGTATTCGACCAGTGCTGCTGTTGAAATGAATACAGAGAATAGACAAATTACGACCAATATTCTATTTGATAAAAAAGAGACAAAACCAGGCGAAACAGTCAAAGTTACCATCGAGAATAAAGATGCGCAAGGAAAACCAATTTCAGCCGATAATTCGCTCGCTTTTATAGACAGTGCAATTCTTCAAATCGGCAGAATCGGTGGCAATATGTACGAAACCTTTTTTAAAGATTTGCATGCTTCATACGTAAGCCATAACGACTCAACGGTGGGAATTGAGCGCTACCCGGCAGGCGGCGGCGGCGGCTGTTTTCTAGAAGGGACGCCTATAAAAACTCCAACCGGGACGAAGAATATTGAAACTGTTGAAGTTGGAGATACTATTATTACCCGAACTTCCGAGCTTAATGCCAAACTTACGGAAGACAGAGTAACTAAAACATTCAAACATATTGTGAATGAATACCTGACTATCAATAACACTCTGAATGTGACACCCGTCCATAGAATATTTGTTAACAATCAGTGGATTACGGCGGGAAAAGTTCAGTTAGGAGATATGCTGCTTAATGAGTATGGCGAGTATGTTGAAATTACCTCTATCACCCAGCATACCGGACAGTTTACCGTATATAACTTAACGACACAGAATACCCATACATTTATTGCCGACGGCTTCTATGTTCATAACGAAAAAGGCGAAGGTCCGCGCCAGAATTTTGCCGATACCGTATATTGGAACCCGCACATTCAGACGGATTCTTCAGGAAAAGCGACTGTTGAAATTAAGATTCCGGACAATATGACCACCTATACGGCTCAGGTGTATACCAATAAAGGTTCGCAGTTCGGACAGAATGCAAAAGAGATTGTATCTAAAAAAGATTTCGTAATTATTCCGGTTGCCGCAAATTACTATTTTACAGGCGATAAAGCAACAATTTCGGCATTAGTCCAAAATGGAAGTGATAAAACTGTTTCGGGAAAATTACTGCTCAAGATTCCTGAATTGAATCTCACAACTGAAAAGGATGTCACCATAGCAAAAGATGATTTTGAGTCGGTGGTGTATAAAATTGACCTGGCTGATGCACAAAAACAAATTTCGATACAATTTGATTTTAAAGAATCAGGTGGAAATACATTGGATTCGGTGCTTATACGCAAACCTATTCTGGCAAAAAGCAATATGGTTGCACAGTGGGAAGGTTTTACCGGATCACACAATATAGACTTTAATCCGCCATACCCCCAGACCGATCTCAATACTCTTGAATTAACAGTCCAGCCGCATATTGCTCAGGGATTATACACACCTTCGTTTATGTCAAATTATTATGCCTATACCCGCTCACGTTTTGACATGTATGATGGAATCCGGTTGTATGCCGGCAGCTATATACTTGCCCATACCGATAGCGGTGAAATTCCGGCGGATATCTATCCATATGCACAATTGAAGAATAATGTAAGGCAGACAGTCGATTCAATTTTAAGAAATAAAGAATCAGTACCGCAAAAAAACACATTTCTATGGCAGCCTGAATCGTATTCTAATCATTCAAGCGGCGCGGTAACATTGGCTATTATAAAAGGTCTGGAGGAAGCCCTCAAAAGCGGCCAGTTTGATGAAGTAACAAACTTAGCCGAAATTATTTCCCAAGCAAAAAATATTCGTTCACAATCTCAATTTTTCTATAACGGAACTATGGATGAAGCTGTGTTAAAACGGTGGGTATTTGCAGCAAACGAACCGTGTGAAGATGTTGCATGTTTTGCAGCCAGTGCGTTAGCAGGAGATAGAAAGGCGTTACAGAAATTAAAACAATCGGCCATTCAAACTGCCTCGGACCGCTTGATATGGGATTCTACAATTCAGAATTATTCGGCGCTGCCGGCGCTTTCTATGATTGAAAAAGGAAGTAAAGAAGATGCCGATAAAGCCTTAATAGGCTTGCGTGCCTCAAATCAGTATACCGATGACAGCTTCACGCTTCTTGCCGGAATCATGCATGCAATAAATAATAATCTGCCGTTTGAAAAAGCACATTTTAAAATTAAGGTGAATGGAACTGATACATTTGACTCAAACGTACGAGATGATTTTTCTTCGTATCAACAACTTTTCTCAACAAAGAATGTTTCGGGCGGTAAACTGCATATCGATATAGAACAAATTTCAGGTCTTCCGGTATATGGAATTGCTTCAAGTATTCAATACGGCGGAAGTACGGATAAAAAATCAGCAGCACTGAAATTAAAAAAAGATATTAAACGAATATTCCACGAAATTCCCTCGGGCAAAATTGTTACCGATATTGCAGGGGGCGAGTCGGCAATTGTCGAACTAAGAGTTGCCAATGATTATGAATCTAACAACGATTCGTATTCCGCCCATAAAAGATTTTATCTTATGGATGTTTTGTCGCCAAATTTTATGGTATTAAATCAAACCAGCGGTAATAGTACACAAATTGATTCTATTTTTAACCGGCTTTATTCTGTTGGTCAAGGATTTACCTCTCAGCATTCTGTTATGCAGGCATATTCCGATCAGTTTGTCTCTTTTGATTCTTCTACCAGATATCCCAATATAATTCTCCCCTATGTTGTATGGAATATTTCAGACGGGAATTATTATCAGCCGCAGCCTTCACTAATATATCCACTGCTGGGTGTAATTATTGAAGATAAATAAGCTATAACGCGATAAATCCCATAAACGCAAACGCGGGCAGGGCGAGTATTGTAGTTTTTTGTGAATCCGGATGAAACGCTGCATTCATAACTCTCCGGGAAATATGCGACAATAATTCGGTAGGATGTTTGAACAAATATTTTTTATCCATCTGCGAAATGGCCGACATTACAACAGGCTCAGTCTTAAGGTGAATGGCATTATTTGATTTTGGATTCAGTAGTTCTAACTCAACGAGATACGACTTTCCTTTCGCATCCGCAATAACCGGAAATCCAAACGGAAGCATTTCACTATCCCCTATTTGAACCGGACTATAGTCAGCGCTTGCATACCAACCTGATGATTGCTCTTCTTTAATTCTTATTCGCAAAATCTGCCAGTTGTCTTTCTCCTTCACTTTTTTTGGAAGTTGATAATACTGCGGATGAAGAGCTAATATACCAAGATTGTTTTCCTTCGCTGTAAAACGCAGCTCTATTTTTTTGTGAATGTTCATATCAATTGCAGAATCGTGGGCTGCCGATGGGACTGCGATGATTTCATTGCTATACATATATTCACTTGAGAAAAAATTGAAGTGAGACTGATAGGCGATAAAAACTGCGATGATATACAGAATGATAGATGACAATATCAAAACTTTTTTGTGATACGCAGGATTATGCACTTCTGCGTGTTTTTCACGTTTGGCCATAAAATACGGCCGTTCAAGAAGATATTGAAGGACTGATGCTAGTAACACAGCAGCAGCAAAAGATACTGCGACAAAGATAATTGTCTCGATGGCAGTTTTTGGTGAATACAACTCCTTCATTATTTCAACAGTTGCCGTGTGCGATAAATAGAGCGAGTAGCTGATTTTTCCCAGATATACGAGTGCTTTTGAACTAAACATTTTAGAAAGACTGCTTGAGGAATCAATCGCAAGAAATACAAAAAAGGTTAAAGGAAACGCCCATAGAATACGCAACCACGGATTTAATTCTGCCGAGACTGTGTGTAAATTTAATCGGACAAAAAAAAGAGTGACAAAAAAAAGTGGAATACTTATTACTTTAAAAAAAGAATAGATTTTGTTTTTCGATAAAACATCCAGATAATTTTTTTGATGGCGAAAAATAATCGCTAAGACTATGCCTGTTACAAAATAATAAAACAACGGAAACTGCAGCATGCTCAATCCCAAGAGTATACGCGATAAGCGATCGATACTGACAAAAAATGGAATGAGAAATACTAAAAATATTATTTTCTTAATTCGGGAGAATTTGGATACAGACACAATAATGGGTACAAAAAGTATCGGATATAAAACATAGAAAAGCACCTCGGCAGCAAGACTCCAGTACACGCCGTCAAGCATGGGAATATAGTTTCCCAGTGGAAGTGTGAGAGTGGCATTTACCAGCCAGACTGTTCCGTCATGAACTGCCTTCGGCATGAGCGAATTAAAAACAACAGGAGGCTTTCGCATAATGTAGAAGGCATACCACACACCAACAATAATTTGTAGACATATGAACCCGTAAAAAAGTCCGCGAGATATCGATATATTTTGTAGTTTTTGCTGAGATCTCCACAGTACATTACCAAAGATGGCTAGTCCCAAAATTACTGCTATTCTGACAATTGGATGCATTGTAGGATTCAGACGGATAACTGCCATTGCAGTTGCCATACACAGAAATAATGGGAAGATTCGAGTATACCGCCGCTGAAGAAAACCTGTTGCGCTGGCTGGCAGCGGATACAAATACCCCATAAGGAATCCGCATAGAATGAATAAGAGTGAGACTCCCGTTACACCGCTTGAAAAAATTGATTCAACATAAATGTGAAGAGGTTGTGGTAGAGATTCAATAATCGGCTGAGCATTAATATGGGTGAGAAAGACAAGGAGGATTGCAAATCCCCTCAAACCGTCGAGGCTTACCAGACGAATATTTTTTGTCTTTTCCGGTTCCATATTACAAAATTTTCTTAATTTCAGAATTTCGTCGAATCTGATCAATGAGGCGTTTTTCTGGGAAAGTCACTCGTGCTGTTTCATTCCAGAATTTTTGTAACGTTGACATAATATCCATCATTGATCTTCTCATAATCATATAAGGTAGAAGTTTTCTTTCCAATAAAGAAAACGGAATAATGCTTTGAAATGTTTTTTGAATTAATTCGTAGCGGTCAATATTAAATTCTTGTGTCCACCAGGGTAAGGCAAACCAATAACATGCAACACCCAAAGCATATACGATAGGTTCATAGGAAAGTGACAAGTCGATAATAGCTGAGCATTGATTGTTTTTAAACAAAACGTTTGATTCGTTAAGATCGCCATCAATTAAAAATTTTGGCAATGTCTCAAACTCAGAATATTGTTTATAAAGTGTATCGATTATCTGAATTATATCTGAACGAAGATAATCTGAACAAGGCAACTTCTGGATTTGCGGACGAAACACCGTATAACAATACTGGATACTTCCCCCTCGGACATAGGTGTCGTCTTTATTCTTTATAAAGTTGGGAACATGATATTCGCGCATGGCAAGAAGCATTCTGGCAAACTCTGTTGTTAAAGAAATAATCTCTTCAGTAGTCCATTCTTTTTGAGAACCCCCTTCTTTGAATTCATACAAAATAAAGGAATTTTCTATAAATGCGCCATTCGGAGTTGGATATATTTTGGGAACTTTGATTTCCTTTTTGATGAGGTACTGATGCAACGAACCGAGAAATTCAAAATGTTTTATTGTTGAAGGAACAATTATATATTTCAATAAATACGATTGTGTAGCAGTTTGAATTTTATAGTTTAAATCTATATCTCCCTTAATCTGTTGCGGTTCACCCTGTATTGTGCCCAGATTATACCTGGCAAATGCTTGCGCTATTGTGTGGAGATTTAAGGAGGTCATGGTTATATTATACCTGTCAGTATTCTTTTTGCTGAAATTCGGCAGCAGTGGCTTTTGTTATGGAAAGTACAAAACAATCGCAGCAGCCATCAATCCAGCTATTTCTATATAGAATTTCTGTCTTGCTTGAAGCATTGATACTTTTTTTACAGAAGTAGCAGGTAAATTTTCTTGAATTATTTTTTTTAGTACGCATAAAAATCGAATACATTACAGTATACACTATTTATTCAGAAACCCGATCAAAAATCAGTAGGAAAAAGAAGTAATTATATTCCCTACTCCTGTTATAAAAATTCTGAATGGAGTAGGTTTGACTTTCTTTCGGTAAACCACAAATGGATCTTTTCTAATTACTGTGGCAGTCCACTTATACATGTCCGAAGCAGTTTTTATTGGAATTAGATAGGCTCTCGGAATATATTTAAATCCTTTTTCTGCTGTTTTTTGCCACCTAAAATACCTATCGAGTTGATACTGCATAAAAGCTATAAAGGAATCCTTCTTTTTAACAACTTCATTAAATTCAAGCGTCTTAAGATTAAACTGTTTTAGATCGTTCTGGGGAAAGTATATGCGCCCCAATGACAAGTCTTCTTTAATATCACGGATAAAGTTAAGAAACTGCATACTCTTACCCAGCATCTCGGCGTACTGGTACGAGGAATCAGGCAGATTCATTAACTTAGCGATATATAACCCAATCACATTCGCAGATCCATACATGTATTGTTCAAGCTCCTCGATTGTCGTGTATCTTTTCTTTGTAAGATCCATTTGCATCGATTTGATGAAGTTATCTGTCCACAGGGTATCAAATATATGGGTAACTTCTAAACTCCGGAACAAATTAACAATTTGGTTGCTCACCGCAAAACCCGATCGTGTTTCATAATACGCTTTTTTGAAATCATTAAATCCTTTAATATCTTGAGGTGTTTTATCGACAAAATTGTCTAATGTTCTAACAAACGCATACAAAATAGTAATATTGTCGCGAATATGTTTGGGGAAAAACAAACTGCTGGTTGAATAGGTGGTGCTGCCTGATTTAAATATTTTATTTAGTGCTGCTGGTACCATACATGTTGATAATTTTTTGGGCAACTATTTTGCCCGATATAGAAACAGTCGGCACACCAATTCCCGGATTGGTAAATTGGCCGACATAAAATAAATTTGATAATTTGCTGCTTCTATTTTTTGGTCTAAACAAAGCAGTTTGATTTAATGTATGCGCAAGGCCGTATGCATTTCCTTTATATGAATGGAAATCAGTTATGAAATCACTCACTGAGAAAATTTTTTTAACCTGTATATACTCTCGAATTTTTTCTCCCAGCCGTTCTTCTATATCAGTTAGCACCGTCTGAAAATATTCTTCCCGCGTTGTTTGAGTATCCTGCAAACCCGCTGCGATTGGAATAAGTATTGTAATAGCATCTCCTTCTCGGGGGGCCATATTGCGATCCGTTTTGGATGGGCATGATACATAACATAATGGCTTTTCCGGCCATTCAGGAGCTTCATACAGTGCATGCATATGGTTTTCCCAGTTATTATGAAAAAATAATGTATGGTGCAGAAGTCCTTCTACTTTCTTATTAACTCCTATATATATAAGTAGTGCAGAAGGAGCCATGGCTTTTGACTGCCAGTATTCTTCTGAATAACTTCGATATCGGGGGTCCAATAACTCTGTTTCGGTATGATGGTAATCGGCATTGGAAATAATAATATCAGCATCAAAACTTCCATTATTAGTTATTACTTTATCTTTTTCTATTTTCTGGACTTCTGTATTTAATTTAATTTCAGCTCCGAATTTTTGGGCGACTTGTGCATATGCTTCTGCAATTTTCTGAAATCCGCCCATAGGATACCACGTACCCAGATTCAAATCGACATGATTCATCATTGAATAATATGCCGGTATTTTTTTTGCCGAACCGCCCAAAAAGAATATAGGAAACTGCAATATATGAATTAATTTTTCATTTTTAAAATATTTTTTAAGTAACGAATCCACTGATTGAAAACCGTTGTATTGAGAAAGCAGTTGGATTCCATCCTGGATAAATTCCGGATTAATTATATCGGTTCTCGAAAAATATGCCGTCCGGAAGAAACGTCGCATCGTGATGGAATAAACTTGTTCTGTTTTTTTCAGAAGCTCCAGAAGTTTTTTGCCCGCACCTGTTTCTTGAGATTCAAAATAATCGGCAACTTTATTCTTTTCAGCTTCAATGTCCACTCTCTCATTTGCAAAATATATCCGATACGAAGGTCTCAGTTTTATGGCCTTATAAAAATCAGCAGTTTTATATCCAAAATCGCCGAAAAATTCATCAAATATTTCCGGCATCCAATACCACGAAGGCCCCATATCAAAGGTAAATCCTTCTGCCTTCCAGGTCTGAATTCTTCCTCCAGTCCAACAATTTTTTTCAAGAACAGTAACATTAAAACCTGCTTTCGCAAGATATCCTGCACAAGAAAGTCCACCGATTCCAGCACCTACAACCACTGCCTTACGCACCATGACTTTTATTTTTTGATTCAAATAATATAAGATTTAGTGTTACAAGATCGAAACCAAACAAAAAGTTTTCAACAGGTACATGAATTAGTCGAATATTGAGAATGTAATACGGATTAAAGATAACATATGGTCTGCCAGAAATTACATTATCTACAACACAGGCTAAAATAAATACAATCAGATGCAAGATCCAGAACTTCTTCTGCCTGAAAAGACCTGTTTTCAACATACAATCCAGTTGCCATATGATTACCAATAAAAACAAACATATCATTAAGTATTCTTTCATGGCTTATCTTTTTTGAAATGCTGAATAATATCTTGCTTCAAAATATCTACCGATGTATATCGTTTTAGTGCAACCCAAATAAGAAGGCAGGACTGCGGTATTAGGATAAAAAATAAATATTCTTCAATCGGCAAATTGCCTATGTGAATTCCGGTAATAAACTTCGGATTAAATTCCCAATACCCCCGTTGCACTGCAATCATATCAAAGAGGATAAACGGAATGGCAGCAATAAATATACCTGGCTGAAAAATAAAAAGATGATATTTTCGCAGAAATTTCTGATGGCTAATAATATAAATGAATGGAATTACCGAGCTTGCAAATAATACCAATAAATATTCCCCCTGATTAAAGTTCATACAATATTTTACACACTCACAACCTGTTTATATTGTAATAAATGATATTTTTGTTTACGGTGAGTTTAATCACCTGTAGATGTAAGATCAGCTAATTCTTCTCTAATAATGTTCCAATCATTACGAAGATCTTTCATTGGATATGTACCATCTTTTAAGGTTGTTTGATGAACATTACCCGTTTTTTGAAATCTTTCAGGATCAATATATTTAATCCAGATAGATCCGAATTCTTCTTTCTTATGCGCTAATTCATCTTGTGCCACAACGATAATATCAGGATCAAACACATTTCCCGACAGATGATAAAAATTGCTCCAAAAATCATCAAAATTATCTTTATCTGATGGGTCTGGAGGATCAAGATAAATAACATTATATATCAATCCTGTAGCATACAACGCACTAGCACGAAATAGCGGATCCATGAAAGGAAACTGTCCTTTTGCAATAGAAGTTTTGTCTGTATCTACTCCACAACAGATTTCACTATTGGGATATTGTTTTCTTAGATTTATAAATGTTTCAATATTGGCCGGATGTGGAAATCCATTGAATCTGCCATGCATAAAAATACGACTCTTTCTTCCATGCTCTGGTATAGTATCGACTGTATAGAAATTAGGAGATGGAACCTGGCGGCGATACATAGAAACTTCATGAGACTGTATAGTTTTTTTTGAAAAAACATATAGATCTTCCGGCAAACCGAATGTTTTAAGAAACTGTAATACGTTATAACGGAACTGTTCCGAACTATATAATGTTTCTTCACCGATTACATACCCTGCAACTGCCGAAACGAAATCTTCGCCATAGAAATATGGCTTCAACTCACCAAATTGATCTGTATTCGTAGTAATAGGTGTGCCTTTTGTAAGGTTGTCCGTGACTTCTTTCGGCAATAAATATTTTGCAGCTTCACTTGCCAAAAAAAGATTATCGGGATATAGTGGCGAGCCAATTCCTTCCCTTCTCATACGGCACTATTATATGATAAAACATATTTATTTATACTGTAGCTGAAAGTATTGATGAAGAATAATATAAAATAATAGTAATGTATGAATAGAATACTGATTTTTTTTATATTGGTAGTTACGACTCTTCTTTTAATGCTATATCAATCTCCTGTTTCAGCACATTTGGGAATAATGTATGTGCCTCAGATTTCTGTAAATACCATTCCTGAAGTAGAAAATACCATAATCGACTTTACTACTCCCCAAAACATTAAACTAGCAATCAGTAAAGTTGAAAAACCGTTCATTGCCGGTGAATCAATTACTTTTAACGCGTTGGAAACAAACTCTTCTACCAATAAGAACGAATTTATGTATCAATGGAACTTCAAAGATAATACACCTGTACAGGAAGGAATCCGAATCAATCACATTTTTAAAAAACCAGGTACCTACACCGTGGAATTGAAAAAAGGATTAAAAAATAAAACATCGATGCAGGTAGTAGATACGTTGAAAATAGATATTATGCCCCTATCTGGATATTCACTGCCGCATGCTGACTTTGTCGCCAATGGCAAACCGATTGTAAAGGGATTTATAAACTTTACTGAGTTGAATAATACGAAGATTGTATTTGAAGCTTCTGATTCTTCCTCAATGAAAGATAGTATGAAATATATTTGGGATTTCAGCGACGGCCAGTCTGCGGAAGGAAAAAAAATAAATTATACGTATAAAGGAAAAAGCAATAGTGTTACGGCAATATTACGGGTGATAGATGCTAATAATCTTATGGATGAAACTTACTCGATCATTGCCTTCAAAAACCTTACTCCTGTAACGACAGTTATTCCGAAAACTGCAGAACAAACAAACAGCGTTCTAAAATTCATCTGGGAAATATTGAATTTCATTATAAAAATAAAAAGTCTGAAGTGTTTAATATCACAAATAAAATAATATTAATTATAATGAAGGTATGATTTTAATGCTCAGGTATATTCGTTATTTTGTGTTTGCCTTCGCCTTTCTACTTGCGATCAGTATTTTTGTATACTCTGTTGTATCTTTCCAGTCCGACCGTTTGTTGCTCATTCGTCTTACCCAGTTTTACGCACTGACTGCTCTTACATTTCTATATATAACGTTACTTGCCAGTCCGTTATATGCGGTCTTTCCTTTTTTACCGTTGCGCGGTATGTATATAAAAGCCCGAAAAGCATTGGGAGTTTCGGCATTTTTTTTCGCCTTAACACACGGTAGTCTGGCTTTCTTTGGCGAGCTGGGAGGCTTCGGCGGATTATTTTTCTTAAGTTTTAATTACCTTCTGACTGTAATTCTGGGAATGATATCGTTAACAATCTTGACAGTAATGGCGGTTACTTCGCTGAATTTTTTTATTAAGAAATTAGGAAGGTATTGGAAGCCGCTTCACAGAATGGTGTATATAGCGGGGATTTTAATTATGACTCATGCGCTTCTTTTGGGCACACATTTTAGCGACATTTCAGGAACAATACCTCAAATTTTTTTTGCAGCAGTGGCTTTTTTACTTATTCTCGAGGCAATACGCTTCGACAGATATTTGTTGAAAAGGTTTACCTATTCCCCCCAGTTTGGAATGACTCTCATTCTGACATCGTTCGCTCTTATAACTTTATTTATACGGTATTATTTGCCATCATCTAACAGTGGAGAAATATCGATCGGTTTGCATGCTCAGCATATAAAACTTGCCCAACAGGTACAAAATGATGCTAATAATAATATGCCTGCTGTCCAAATGGGGTCAATGAACAGTGGTGATAAATCGTTACATTACAGTGTTAGTTATGTAAGCCCTGATTCTGTAGAACCGGCACAACAAGTACAAATACGATTTAAAGTAACCAATGCATCCAATGGCGATCCGGTAATGTTTTATTCCATAATCAACGAAAAACCAATTCATCTTGTTGTTGTGGACGATTCACTCACTTATTTTCATCATATTCATCCAACACAAAAAGATTCTGAGTTTGTTATAAATACATCATTCCCCCATAATGGTCTCTACAGACTATACATTACATTCCAGCCTGCCGGAGCACTGGAGCAGCAATTTGCGTTTACTCAATCTGTCGGGAAAAATCCTTCTGTCACCCACCATGCAGGTACGCAAATAGATACACAAACACGAACAAAAATTTTTGGCGATTATGAAGTTACCTTAAACACCAGCGATACATTAATGGCCGACAAAATGTCTGTGGGACAACAGAAAATTATCTTCACACTGAAAGAAGCTACTTCCCAAAAACCGGTTACAAACCTTAAATCATATCTTGGGTCTTTCGGGCATCTGGTTCTTATTAATACCGAAGATTATTCGTATATTCATGTTCACCCTGATAATATTCTGCCTCTGAATGCAGAAAGTTTCGGCGGACCTATTGTATCGTTTATACCGTTGGGACTGCAGGCTCCGATTAAACCCGGAGTATACCGCGCTTTTGCTGAATTTAATCCGAATAACAAATTAATACAAACAGATTTTGCATTAGAAGTACATTAATATATGTCTCTATTTAAAACCACCAACATCATTTTTGGAATTATTGTAGTCCTATTTTGTGTTGTATTTCCGGTAAGCGCACACATTTTGAAAACAGACGGATCGATTGGCGCCGTAGTTCATATAACTCCCGATGACGATCCGGTTGCCGGCGAGAATAGCCAGTTCTTTTTCGATTTTAAAGATACAAATGGCACATTTAAAACCGACCAGTGTAACTGCAAAGTTACCATTTTAAAGTCCGATGTTGAAATATTCTCTCAGTCGTTATCGCAGAGTTCAAATGAAGCATCAGCCAATAGCGCTGTCTTTATGTATACGTTCCCTGAACGGGGATTATATATAGTAAAGCTTACGGGACAACCGCTTCTTGATAATACATTTAAGCCATTTACCCTTACCTACAATATACGAGTTGACCGCGAAGCAGGTACAACTACGGCTACAGCATCGGCCGCAACACCATCGCGACCTTTTATACTGTATACTGTTTTCGGTATTGCATTTCTCATTTTTCTTGTCACAATTATCATAACCAGAACCAATCATAAAATTATTAATTCAAAATCTTAATATGAAAAAAATAGTATTTGGCATGTTGGCAGCAGTGGTATTGTTAACTACAGCTCGATCTAGTTATGCGCATGTTACCGTTAAACCTGCCCAAGTTGTAGTGGGCGAACGAGTGAACTTCGTTATCAGTGTTCCTACCGAAGAAGATACACCCACCGTTGCACTGCGTCTTGTTATTCCAGAAGGATTACAGAGTGTCCGCCCCAATGCCAAACCCGGATGGAAAATAGAACTGAAGAAATCGGGAACAGGAGAAGATACAAAAGTGACTGAGATCGTATGGAGCGGTGGATCTATTCCGGTAGATTTACGGGATGAATTTGTTTTTAGCGCTCAGGCTCCTGCAGCAGAAACTACATTAGTATGGAAAGCCTATCAAACATATGGTGATGGAGATACTATAGCTTGGGAAAATGATCCTAAAATTATAGAAGAACACAGCACAAAGAATTCGACCGATGGTGACGATCATAACGC
Source organism: uncultured Gammaproteobacteria bacterium (assembly GCA_964490875.1). GTDB lineage: Bacteria > Patescibacteriota > Microgenomatia > UBA1406 > GWC2-37-13 > CAYYYG01. Next base: position 214,180 of record CAZBEF010000001.1, on the reverse strand, counting down.
TCCGCGCCCATATTCCGAAACGAAAGTAATGAATGATCTCACTTCAAATACAATTTCTCAGAATTCTGCTCCCCCTATGGTAAAGGAGAGTACAGACAATACAGCTCTCGTATTAGGTATTGTCGGAACGTTGCTTAGTGTAGTGTCGCTAGCTCTTCATTTCAGAAAAAAATAATGCTTCAGAGAACCGGCATTTTTACTAAATGCCGGTTCTCATGGTATGATATATAGTCATATGTTCCGGCTATTACCGATTCTCAAACGGCTGGTCGTGGTTTACACAGTAACATTTATTCTTTTCACCGCTATTTTTCTATTGATGTTTCATGTCCCCGTTCTTCAATTCCAAAAAATTTTCTTCTATAAAGGATTAATGTTTCTTGCCATCACTACTCTTATTTGTTTTATTGGAATTATTTTTTATGCAAAAAAAACAAGCGCAAGCATTGAATCTCTTATTGCCGCTATGATGATCAGTATGGCCATCAACTTAAGCATATTTATTGTATTTCCGGTTACCGTTGAACGATCGGTTACTATCTTTCTGCTTTCAACTCTTGAAGATGCGAACTCTAACAAATCATGTAAAGGTTTGACACACAAGCAAATGGAGAAAGCGTTGATTGATACGTATATTGTGAAAAACGACGCGGTTAGTAAACGAATAAAGGAACAGTCTGTAATAAAAACTGTTGAAAAAAACGGACGATGTTTAAGACTAACCAACAAAGGGATGCAGTTTTTAAACTTCTCACGTGTGCTGAGTTCTTTATATAATATTCATCTGCCATGAAAAAAACCACTACTATTCCTTTCATACAAATTATTCTGCTCACTTGTGTCATAGCATTAGGAATATTTCTCCGTTTATATCACATCACAACAGCTCCAAACGGCCTTCTTACCGATGAAGCCAGTTTTGGATACAACGCCTACTCTGTTTTACAAACAGGAAAAGATGAATTTGGAACGCCATATCCTTTGAGCATTAAATCGTTTGGTGATTATAAATATCCGGCGTATGTATATGCTTCGGTAATTCCGATAAAACTATTTGGATTGAATATATTCGCAGTACGATTTGTTTCTATATTTTCGGGAATAGTTTTGATTATTGTAATTTTTTTACTGTTGAAGGAACTCGGGTTTAATTTCCGCTCCTGTTTAGTCGGATCATTGATTGCTGCCATAAGTCCATGGACTGTTCTGATGAGCCGGTTTGCTTTTGAATCCAATTTGGGAATGCTGATATTCTCTGTTGGATTGCTCTTTCTATTATATGGAATGAATAAAAGCAGACTCTATTTCTTTCTTGGCGCAGGATTTTTCTTCGGTTTGAGCTGGTATTGCTACCTCCCATTTCGGCCGATTAGTTTATTGATGATTCTGTATTTCAGCATCTATGTACTTTTTAAACGTCTTCAGCCATTCAAAAATGTTATAGTTCTATTTTTTATTTTTATGGTAATAATTTCGCCGTTATTGCCCATAATGCTTTCTAAAGAAGGTACAAATCGCATGAAACAAAATGGCATGTTCACCAATCCGCAGCTGAAAATGACAATCAATGAAAATAGAACGTTTTGTACCACAGGTGCATCTAAAATTCTTTGCTACCTCAACTCGAATAAACCTCTGGATTATGCTCGTATAGTCCTTACCCGATATGCCGATATGTTTTCGCTCCATTATTTATTTCTAACCGGAGAATCCCAACGATACCTCAGTGTTGAAAACTTCGGATTATTTCCATTTTTCCTTATCCCCTACTTTCTGTTCGGCTTATTTTTTGTGTTTCATAAACCCATTGGAGCTGTAAAAAAATATCTGCCCGTATTTTTGGTGAGTGGATTGTTAATTTCAGGATTACCGTCTGCAGTTCTTCCTACGCCCCCAATACGGACACAGCTGACTGCACAATTTCCCTTTATGCTGATTTTAATTGTCTATGGCTTTTCTGTTGTTGATAATAAAATAAAAAATAAACTTCACCAATTTCTGCTTATGGCTGCTTTGATATGTTTCGGCCTGGTATATTTATTCAACTATATTTATATTCACGTGCCCAAACATGAAGATAATTGGGAGTACATTCAAAAATTGATTGTATATCTTGGAAGACAGAGTAATACTACTATATATATGAAACCGTTTATTGGCGAACCGATGGTCTTTTATGCTTTTTTCAACCATATTCCGCCTGCTGAATATCAGAAAACAGTGAAGCTCGGACCTATTACCGACGAGGGATTTCAGCATGTTATCGGATTAAGAAATGTACATATAACAAGAGAAAGCTGGATAGATATTGCCTGTAAAGCTCGAAGTTTGTCAAACAGAGCTTTATATGTGACAGATGAAAAATTTGAAGCACGGCCTATTTTTATTGGGAAGTCCACAAGCGGAGTAGCCACACTGGCGTATGTTTATGATCTAAAAAAATTGCTGCCGACTGAATCGTTATGTAAATAAGAATGTGTTGACGATCATTGATAAAACTCTAATTTTAGCGTAGTATTTTTATATGCAATCAAAAATATATCTGCCTGCTTTAATTGTTATCATTCTGATTCTTGCCGGAGTTGCTTTGTATTCTATAATGCAGTACACTGCAGAAAAAAATATTCCGGTAAATAAAAAAGATCTACTCACGCCGCTTCCCCTCTCCCCGGCTAACGAGCAGACTGCAAATACAAATGGTAAACCGGAAGAAGTACTGAAAGATATAGTTGGCGAAGATATTGTCTGCGATTCGGAGCAGATTAAAAATGGCTGCCGGGTAGATAAAATGTTTGGTGATTTCGCGAAAGGAATTATGCCCGAAGGATATTGGATAGCTACTAAAAAAGAGAATGAATGGCACGTAGTTGTCCGCGGCAACGGCATTCCATCGTGCGAAGATATAGACCATAATTCTGTTCCGAAAGAAATCTTCGGCAACTGCATAGAAAAGTCCGGCGATCTTAGATTTAGCCAATAACTTTGCAATAATACCTTACCATGGCACTTATTTACGAAACAACCAATTTTATTTTAGAAACCCGAGAGAAACCATTCGTGGCTAAAAAAGAGGGAGGGCATATTCGGATAATGACCAAACTCAAAATTGCCGACAGAACAAAACTTTCTCCCGAACAAGCTGTCGAATATATAAAACTTTCCATGGTCGCTGGGGAATCACTGACTAATGTAATGCAACGACAGGGAATCGATATTGGTATTGTAAATTATCAGGAAATGGGAAACTGGAGTGTGTTTAAACCAGAAGGAAACACCATGCATTTGCATATTTTCGGCCGGGCTAAAACAGCGACAGTACAAAAGTATGGCGAAGCTGTTCTGCTGCCGAAACGAGAAACAGGATTCTACGATAATTTTGAACCATTGGATGAATATGATATTCAAAAGATGCAAGAGGAGATAAAAAGATTACTTGAGACGGAAAAATATAAAAACTTTAAAAGCTGTTTTTAAATAAGGAGTTTCCAATTCTTCGATACTGCGGGCTCGCTGCATAAATTACGGTTGAAGCAACAGGGCCTGCGCATTCCTTTATTGAGTTTATCGAGTGCAACTTCGATATGTTTCTGGCGCGTTTCTGGAGTTTTAACAGCGCGCACCCAGCGGATCCAGTCCCAGCGGGCCATGGGAGTTATATCATTCCATAAAGCCTCAGCTTTGGGAGAAGTTTTCAAAGCGTGTTTTAAATCTTCGGGAACTTCGGGTTCTATCCAATCTTTAGTAGTTTCAAGAGATACCTCGACTGTATCGCCCACTGCTGCTCCGATTTCATCGAGCAGTTTTTTCGCCGGCTTAAACCAATGACTTGGTTTCTTTCCCTGTCCGTACATGCCGTCGGGTTCGAGAACGGCTTTAAACGGTTTGCCATTCATAGTTCCGGCAACCATTGTCATGCCTCGAGAAGGAAGTTTGGCACTCGCCTCCTCCGGAAGGCGCAGGATCGTCCAGGAGTTGATAGTAATTAGTTTTGTTTGAAAATTGATCATTGCCATAATGGATATTACTTATTTTATCAATTACTTACGGTTTGGGAGTAGCTGTTGGTGTAGTAGTTGATGAAGGATTTATTGTTGCACTGGGACTTGCTGATTGGGCGGGAGTTGAGGTGGGTTTAGCTGTGACTGCCGCTGTTGGCTCTTCATATTCTTCACCGCCAGTTGTAACAATAACATTAAATTCACTCGAATCTTCTAATTTTGTAGAATCGATTTCGAAGGATGTAAACATTTCAGCCAATGATTTCTTTATATCTTCCGCCACATTTTCGTATCCTGACTGAATTTTAATGGTGGTAACTTTCACATTTTCAGATGCATTGCCGGTTTTAATATTATCTGCACTGTATCCGGCTTTTGTAAGTGCTTCGACAGTTTTAGCCGCCTGGCCCGGAGTGCCGGTGCCGTTTTGGACTTGGATTTTAACTGAGCTCTTATCTATTTTTGGGGTTGGGGTAGGTGAAGGTTCTTGAGTCGGGCTAACGGCAGGTGTTAGAGATACGGTTTCTGTATTTTTGCCGGACTTTTGCATCATAAATAATCCGCCGATTACCAACAGTACAACAATAACTATAATTATTATTGCCATAGTGCGATTCTTTTTTCTTCGCGGGCTGACATACGTTGTTGTTTGAGTATCCATAGTAAAATGTTGCTTACTACTAGTATACAAAATTTTTTCGATAATTATCTTGAGAATATAATGATAAAGATAGATATTTCTTTTCCAAATATGGCATCTGATATAATTTTTTTATGGAGAGAAAAGCTTTAACAGAAGAAATTTGCAAAAAAGCGGGAGAAATTATACTTGCTTGGTACAGTAAAGAGAATCAAATGACTTCAAAAAGTGAAACGGATTTTGTATTATCTGCGGACCTTGAAGCAGAAAAATACATCCTTAAAGCTATTCAACAAAACTTCCCCAACGACCAAATCTTTTCTGAAGAAGCAGGGGTTTTAGAAGGGAATGGAGAATACTCATGGATAGTTGACCCACTAGATGGAACAGCAAACTTCCAGGCGCATATTCCCTATTTCTGCGTATCAATTGCAATTATGCAACATGAGACTATTGTAATGGCATTCGTATATGATCCGATTAACCACCGAATGTATTCTGCCGAGAAGAGCAACGGCTCTTTTGTAAATGAAGAAAAAATGCAAGTTTCGAAAACAAATGAACTCAAAAAATTTTTTGTTTCTTATTCAACCAGCAATCACAAAACAGAAGCGATTGTTGATTTAGGCTCTAAGTGTTTTAACAAAATTCTTCATAATTGCAGGGCGATACGATTACAAGGTTCATCTATATTAGATTTATGCAACCTTGCAAATGGAACTTTTGACGGACTGGTGAAAGTGGGAGCAAATTATTGGGATTTTGCGGCAGGATGTTTAATTGTCGAGGAGGCGGGAGGACAAGTGACGGATTTTGAAGGAAACATGTGGGATACGAATTCTTCAAATATATTAGCTTCTAACGGAATGCTTCATAAGGATTTAATCTTTCTGATTAAATAAAAGAAATATTTCTTTAAAATCTTATAGTCTTACTTGCCAATTTAAAACTTCTTCATCCCAAGATTTCTTTATCCAGTTCTCAACTGTTTCATCACTCAAAATTCTTCGAACCTCATCTAATTCTATCCACTTGAGTTCATCGACTTCTTCTTTTTCAAAATTAAATTCATCTGCTGCTTTATCCAAAACAATGGCGCAAACATATTGGAATTCTTTGTGAGTAGGTTTATCGCTTTTTAAGACTTTATAAGGAAGAATCTGTTCTGCGCTTATAGATATACCCAGCTCTTCGTTGCATTCCAGCACAGCGTTATCAATGTATTCTTCGCCAGGTGCTAAATGACCGCCAAAAAATGCTTGCCAGAATCCTGGATTTAAATCTTTTTTGAAAGAGCGCTTCTGGCAGAGAATTTGTTTGTTACTATTGATAACCCAAATTCCAGTTGTCCGGTGCCATAAACCATTTTTATGAGCAACACTCCTAAGCTGTGGTTCTAGTGGAGCATTATGTTCGTCGACTATAAATAAAAATTCTTGATGATCAATCATGGTTATATTTCTGCTAGTTCAATTGGTATGCCGTTTGGATCGGCAATGAATGCAATTCGTTTTACCGTAATACCTTTTTTAACCGGCCAGATAATACTGGCACCCTGTTCTACAGCTTTTTTGACAACGGCTTCTATATCTTCCACAATGAACGCAATGTGTTTAATGCCCGCTTGTTGAAAATCCATTAAATTCTCTTTTAGTGGAAGTGGCGAAGTATGCTCGAAAAGTTCGATAACTACGCCGTCTTTATTCTCAAGCATCACAAATTTTACAGCCAGCTCAGGCCGTTCACCGTTAACTTTAAAATGAAATTCGAATACCTCTTCAAAGAATTTTTGTGACCGGCCGATGTTTTTTACCGAAAGTGCCGTATGAAAAAATTTCATAAGGAATAATGACTGTGTAAGTTATGCAAAATACGGTACGCCCCACCAGTCTTTAGGATCGACAAATCTATAATTTCTATTTAATGCATTTATACTTTTTTGCTCCTCTACAGTTAATTCAAAATCAAAAATATCTGCATTTTCGGCAATTCTTTCCGCATTTATACTTTTGGGAATAACTACGGTGCCTCGGCAAACACCCCAATTAAGAAGTATTTGTGCTGGTGTTTTCTTGTATTTTACTGCCAGTGATGCAATGACCGGTTCATCAAACAACTTCGGTGCATTTTTATCAACCGCTCCATTTCTTCCAAGCGGTGAATATGCTGTCACTGCAATATCTTTGTTCTTACAATAATCGATTAACAACTGCTGTGCGTTATATGGATGAATTTCGATCTGATTCATTGCAGGTTTTATTTTGGCATACGTTAATAGATCAACAAGTTGGACGGTAGTAAAGTTTGCCACACCGATAGACTTTACCAATCCTTTTTTGACAAGATTTTCCATGGCCTCCCATGTTTCACGGATTGAAATTGCGTCTGTAATTGGCAAACCGTTTTTGTCATTTGGCCGTAAATTATCGCCTGTTTTGAATGCCAACCCCCAATGAATTAGGTAAAGATCAAGATATTCAAGCTTAAGATCGGCAAGGGTTTTTCTGCAGGCTTTTTCAACATAATCTGCTCGATGATGGGAATTCCATAATTTGCTTGTAATAAATACATCGGTGCGTTTAATTGATTTATCAAGAATTTCGTTAAATACTAATCCAATTTCCGGTTCATTCTTATAAATTAATGCGCAGTCTATGTGGCGGTAATTGGCTTTGGTTAGTGCAAATCGTACTGCTTCGCCGACTTGGTTAGGTGCCGATTCCCAAGTTCCGAGTCCGAGTGTAGGAATTTTGTTTCCATTGTTGAAGGTGATATGTGTTTGCATGGAACCATTATATCAGATATCTGAACACGATTGTGAATTCTTAAACAAATATTTTTGAAGAAGAATAGTAACTACGCAAGTTAAATATGGGTGACTGACGGGAGTTGAACCCGCAACATTCGCCTCCACAGGGCGACGCTCTAACCAGTTGAGCTACAGTCACCAGTGAATATAATTATACCATCGAATGATCTAAGAGGAGGCTTTTGTCATATTCTTAATAGAGAAATAATCTTTTAACTGCCTAATGATATTTTCAGCCATCGCATTAATATAATTAGTACTTTCTGCCAGATTATCATGTACATATTTCTTGCGTATTTTATCCTATAATAGTATAATTTCCGGATGAATGAACGAGGGGTGGGTATAATAAAAAATATACGGGAATCGACACTGGTTCAGGTTGCAGAAACTGCATACGGACCAGTTCACAGTGTAGCTGCCAGAGGAGCATATCATCTGACCCGAAATAGAAGATCTCCACTCTATGCTCATGTTTTTGACGAACAAAAAGAGCACCCCGAGAAAGCAGTACAATTAACAGATGCTTGGCAGACTCTGAATAGAGCCTTTATTCACCTGGGTAATCGCAGTGAACACGGTGGTTTGAAATCTATTTACAACCAGTGGAACTCTGTACGGAACTTGTTACAGGAGGCAATTGGAAAAGATAATGTTATCACTGATTATGTTACCTCCATTGACGGTAATGAATTTAATGTCTATGTCAAAGTTAAGCAGCCGGAAAATTCCCCTTCTCCCTATAAGCTGGCATCATTATCCATTACGAAAGAACCCTTGACGCCTGAATCAATCCAACAGCAAATTTCAGGAGAAAATATTACGGTTGAATTACACTGCAGCTCCAACTGGGCAACCACAACAGATCGCGTTCTCCCCGAAACAGATGTACTTATTGAAATGGAGAATGGAATTGCAGCAATAAACGATACTTATAAAGGTGATTATCGAGCCCGAACAACACATCGGCTATCCAGAAGTGCTAATACTCATCAACTCAGAAGACACGAAGATTTCGACCGTGACGGCAAAAATATTTCAGACATTCGGTATCGGAGAGTCTACACAATAGGAGAAATTCAGGAATTACAGCGGTATATGTTTAGTGAAGGACTAAGTTTTGATCCATTGTCTGGAGAAGTAAAGATTCATGAACAACTGGCGAAACGATGGATACAGATGCGAGCCTTAGCTGGTGTAGTAGCCGAAGATGCACATAAAGAAATGTACAAATATGCTCGGGAGTGTATGTATTTTAAGATGATAAACCAGCGTATTTCTGAATGTCCTCAGGAGGTAAATATGTTTATGAATTCTCCAGTCTTTAAAGCCTATGAGGCAAAGTTTAAAGATGGTTATTTGGCAGCGCGCGGACAAACAGAGTTTGATATTGCAAAAGCAATGCTCGGCAATTATTTCCTGATGCATTTTGAAGGGTCGACAGATATGATGAACTCTCCTTCTCAAAAGCATATGGCGAAAGAAAAAGGGTATCAGTTTTTAATTGATTCTTATGTAGCAAGCCGGCCGGATCTCCATGCACTAATACCGACCGTTCGTGATCCGGCAGTTGATCAACCGGAGGCGTTAAAAAAAATTAAAGTGACACCTCAACAAACACCTATCTCACACCGCAAACTGAATGATGTTGTCGCAAAAGCCGATGAAGCTTTAGAAAAAATTCCATATGAAATAAGAAGGCAGAAAACCGGAGCACATGTTCTGGAGAGAATGAGAAAACTGGTGCCGATTATTGTCAATGATGATAAACTGGCACGTTTTTTTCCAATAGTAGTTGCCAAATTGGGAATGGCTGCCGTTCCTGGAGAGGGTCGATATACAGCTTCCAGCTGGCTCAATAAAGCCGGTGAAATGATGCCGGAAGGAACTGAACTACATCCATTTGAAAGTCTTTCGGAAGGAAAAAAAGTGGAAGATTCTATACGACATATTTTCAATGGTGAACTGCAGAAAAAAAATACAGGAGCTTCAAATAGTGCGTATGAATCACAGGTTGCCCGGATATATGAAAACGGCGGCAACATTTTGAAATTTCTAATGGATGATAAACGAGTACCCGAAAATGTGAAAGATTTTATCGGAACAATCACTTCCCATTCTATTGCCGATCGTGTACTGGAACAGTTCGGGCCAATTGCAGACCAGGATCCGAATGTCGCTAACCGCTTTTATGATGATTTTGCTGAATTTCAGACATCCGTAGTCCACCGGTATGTTACCGACTTTGTACGGGGAGTAGAAACTCATCTTATAAATCTCACCCAACCTGTTGGCGATAGAGTTGCACGAAGAACATTAGGTGACTGGAAAAATTATGATTTCAGCCAGATACCTGATGACATATTGAGACTTGCGATAACATATACATTAGCCGACGGAGAACACCGCATTAAGAAATTAAATCATGAAACGAAAGAAAATATTACACTGAAAGATAAACAGGAACTGATTGAACGATGGATTGGTACCTTTACGTATGATCTTCAGTTTGTACAGCATGATCAGTTCATGAATATCTGGAGAAGTTTGGGCGGAGCGTGGGACTGTATCTGTTTTTCAAGAAAGACAGTATTCAACCCGCGAACTTTAAAACAATATTAAGAATAATACGTCTCCTGCCAATGAGGATCTGTTTCAACCGTTAAATCCAAAAACACTTTCCGTTTTGTAGCCAGCTCAATCTCTTTCCGGGCATAGGCTCCGATTTCTTTAATCTTCCGCCCCTTTGCACCAATGAGCATACTTTTGTACCGATCATCGGTTGTGAGAATTCGAGCCTTGATATACGTAAGATTCCCCTTTCGCTCGGCGATTTCGTCCACAATTGCTGCAGTTGTATACGGAATTTCCTCGCCCATCATCAGAAAAATTTTCTCGCGGATAAGCTCACCGATAAACGTATAACTATCAAGATTCAATAATGGATAGACTAATTTTTCATTGATTTGTGATTTTTTTACCACTTTGAGATGGCTGAATATTTCATCCAAAAGCGGCCCCATATGCTTTTTTTCAAGAGCGGAAATGTAGAAGACTTTAGAAAATTCTTCTTCCATAAACCGGTATTCAGGAAGGTACGAGTTTTCAAGTACGTCAATTTTATTGACAACCAGGATTTTTGGCGCTTTTAGTTTGCGTACAATTCCCAGGACTTTTGCTTCTTCAAAATCGCGTTTTCGGGTGTGATCGATCATATACAGTACAAGATCGACGGATTCGTTTATAGTGGCTAACGTTCGATGGTTGATTTTTTTTGAAAGATTATCTTCCGCCTTGCCGAAGATTCCCGGTGTATCGGTAAATATGATCTTTCCCCGTTCATCTTCGTAAACTGCCTTAATGGTAAACCGGGTTGTCTGGGGTTTTGGAGAAGTTATTGCAACTTTCTGGCCGATCAGATTATTCACAAAAGTAGACTTACCTACATTAGGCCGGCCTACCAGTAAAACTGTTCCTTCTTTCATATGCTCAATTTTACCATAGAAGATCCTAATAATCTGGACAAGACTGCGCTTTTGTGGTGATTTGGCCTATTCTTTGATAAAATAACAGAGATATCTTGCGGGATCGTCCAATGGTAGGACAACGGACTTTGGATCCGTTTATCATGGTTCGAATCCATGTCCCGCAGCATATTTGTACGATACTCCGGTTTTAGAAGCACATCATACGGTTCTTTGAAGGTAAAATCTAACTTTTGGTCTTTCAAAGTGAGGTTCTTACCAACATCTAATATTAAATTCCTCTTTGCTTCATTATCATCACTTTCCATGACTTCTTTGGCTTCAAAAGCATTATTAAGGTATTTTGTACAAAGTTCTAACCAAGTATCAGCAGAACCATTATTGTCATTCAACTTTTCTTCTATGTCTTTCTTCTGCGCAAGAAGTTCAGCCTTTTGTTCCATAAATTCTTCCTGCGTTAATTCTTGATTAGCACGCATCTTTACCAAGGCGTTTATTTGGTTTCTAACGGCAGTAAATTGGTTTTGAAGATATCTTAATCGCTTCGTTAGCTTTTCAGAGTATTCCGTATGTTTAGCCTTAAATAATTCAATGCCTAATTGCCATGCTTCTTGGTCAATTGCAATATTTTCAGCATTTTCAATGAGTAAATTCTTTAATCGTAATCCGGTAATTGCTTCTTGGTTACAATTACCTTTTCTGTGCGTACAGTGGTGATAAGTATAAGTAGCGTATCTATCGGTTTTTTTATAATACTTGGTTTTAACTGTTGTAGTAATTTGGCATCCGCAATCAGCACAAGTAATTAAGCCGTTAAATGTGCTTTCCCATACTTTTACTTTTGGTTTAGACCGCTTTCTAAGTGCTTCTTGCACGCCATCGTATAATAATTTGCTAATAATCGGTTCATACTCGCCTTCAAACAATTCACCGTTATGATAAAAGTATCCGTAATAGGTTGGACAGGTTAAAATGTTGTAAACATGGCTTTTGCTTAATTTATTACCCTTTTTAGTCCTTAATCCCAATTCTGTAATTTTTTCTTTTAATTGGTTTAAAGACATTCCGCCGGTAGAAGCCATTTCGTATAGCTTTACTATTAAAGGGGCTTCTACGGGTTGGGGCCGCATTAGTCTTTGTCCTGTTAATCCATAGCTTTCATATCCAATACAAGCGGGTCTTGGATATTGCCCCCGTTCGCATTTATGAAGTAATCCACGCCTTACATTTTGGCTTAAATTTCTTGAATACTGATTAGCCATACCAAAATGTATCTGTAAAATTAAATGGTCGCTTTCTTGTGTGTATATTTCGCCTGTTGCACACCTAATTTGTTTTAAAACACCGTCTTGAAGCATTTGAAGCAGCTTTCCGCCTTCTTCTGGATTACGGCATAGTCTATCCGGTTTCCAACATATAATTGCGTTTATTTTGCCATCTTTTATTAGGGAAAGTAATTTATCAAATTCCGGTCTGTTATTGGGTTTGTATGCAGAACGGCTTTCTTTTAATACAAGAAGCGGTTTAATTTGGCCGCGTTGTGCGTCTTCGTTGCATTCAGCCTGTTGGTCTTGAATGGATAAAGCTTGTTTTTCCTTCGCTTCGGAAGATTTGCGAAGATACATGCCGAATTTCAAAACATCTTCCATCTTCATATTATCTTTCAGTATACCAAAAGCTGCCGAACCCTTATTTTTTGTGTCTTTGTGTTTCATATTTATCATAATTTAATTTGTAATAATTCCACTTTGTTAGTAACAATTAACTTTATCTTAAATGAGTAACCTTATAGTTACTTTAATTCAATCACTATATAGTTATAGTTACTATATAGGTATTGTTATTAAAAGATATTCGGCATTTCATCAATGTTTACTTCTTCACTACCAGTCGGTCTTTTTTCTAAGTATTTGCTATAAATCAGTCTTTCAAGTTCATACCATTGTTCTTTGCTTTCAAAAAAGACTAACTGAACACGCCCGCCTTTGTATTGTAAAGAAGGCGGTGAAATGTTTAACCCTTCACCTAATCTTTCATTAAACACATTGCTTTTCCATATTTGAAATCCTTTAATTGTTACCATTCCGAAATCTGAATAAAAACATACATTAGCGTTTGCAAGCAAAGTATTTTTATCACGAATAAGAATAGTTATTTTTATCTTTTCAGTATCCATATACATTTACATTTACTTTTTAAACTTCATGGAAGATGCGGTTTTTTAGCCTCCCTAATGCTTCAAAATAATCCCGTGCGTTTACTTCTAATCTTCCAAAAAAGAACAGGTTAGATATCCTTAAACACTCGGCTTTATCTTGGAACACAAACCAACATACTTTCCCATTTCTTTCTATCCGTATTAGATTTTCGCCCTTAACTATTAAAGAACCAGCTTCACCTAAATCTTTGGTTTTATACTCATCTACTGTTTTGTTTTCCATATTCTTTTCTTGCCTTAAACTGAATAAAGTGCTGGACAAAATCAGCTAAATTATTAGCAATTTCAACAATTTCTTTTTCAGTTAAGGTTCTTTTATATCTTGGTTCAAAAACTTTGCGAACCTTAATTCTTAGTTCCGGTGTTAGCCATGTTTCCATAGCTTCATTATGGATTTAGTCAAAGAGGAAGAATACAAAAAGAAAAATTATTATTTATGGGTAATAATGAAGAAAAAAGAGGATAACAGAGGATGAAAGAGGATAAGCTACAAATAAGTTACTTCGCCGTCATATTTGTACAATCCATTAGCCACTGTTTCTATAATATCCTTGCTTAGCTTTGCCCTTATAGCTGTTATTGTGTCTTTAACCCTGCGCTTATTATCCTCACCCTCTACACCTGCACGGATTTCTTTTAACAAAGGAATTAAGTCTTGGGAAGTAATCTGTTTATTATTGTTTTGAATAAAGTAGCTAAACAACTGGTATTCGTTGGTATTTTTTTGAAAAAAACATGACCTTATTAACTTACCGTAAATATAAAACTTGGCTTCACCAGTTTCATTGTTAAATTCTACCTTTTTAATACTTACACGCTTTGTCCTTAGTTCAATTTCTACATCAATGAGTGATATTACTTCTTCTAATAAACTTCTATCAACTGCAAAGCAATACCATCCTTTGTTTAATCGGGCTATGGTATTAGGCTTGTTGATTATATTGTAAGGTTTTAGGCGTAATATGATGCGTTCTATTCTATTTAAATCAATTTCATCACTTAAATGTTTGAAGTATTGCTTGTCATTAAAATCGTCAAAATATACCTGAATTTCTTCATTAGGTTCATAATATTGCGATTTGTACCAGATTGTTTTTAGCAAATCATGTTCTTGAAATAAATCTGCATCACTTAATTTTGAAATAGCAAAGTTATCTTCCATATACATTTACATCTACATATAAAGAAACACACCATAATTATACTAAAAATGGCGCTGTAAGCCTTTATGCGGGCTATGTAAAGCAAGAAAGCGGTGTTTTATTCTTCTTGTTCTTCAATTAAGGGGTTTTCTGTACCATGTACGAACTGGTCATAAGAACCAATTTTAGCGAAATCAATTTTGTAGTTTTCTTCGTCAATCTTATAAACCACTACTGTATCCAATCCAAGACTTTCTAATTTTTCGTAAGTTAGTAATTCACCATCTTTTAGTTTTAATACATCCCTAAGAAGCCATTGACCTAATTTTGCATTTGGGTCGGACATCAAAGCTTTGCTATTGTCCTGACATACTTTTGCACTTAGTACTTCCTTATTGGGTAGGTGCAGGTTAAATTTAACATCACGATTAGGGAAGAACCCTTTATAAAATTTATGTATCCATGCAGGGATATTTATATATACTTCGTTTAAGTTTCTTGGTCTTCCGCCTGCATTCCATTGATTTAGGGCGCTTTTTTCAGGTATGTATTTATCACCCGTGCTTCTATCCACTGAAAATAAAGGAAGGAAGACATGAGGATGCTGTGCAATTGGCGCAAATACAAGTTCTGTTACGGCTTCACGGAATAGTTTTTCAAGCGCTTCAAAGGGGTCTGTTATTATCTTTACAGGAAAATCCATTAAAGGATTTTCTGCTATAAACTGTTTAAATAAGGTGCTTTTTGAAATATTAAAGCTGTAATTGTTAATCCCATCGGTAAATTTAATTGAATTCCTATTTACATTGATGCCGCTAATGTTGTTAATATTTATCAGCGGCATAGGTGTTTCATATACAATTATTTTCCCTTCATCCCTTGCTACACAGTGGTAAAGCATATCCGCCAGTTTGTAATTCCTTTTAGCAAAATCTACCCGTTCATTTCTAAGTTCAGCTACTTTTTTAACCTTTTCTTCTATGTCCAGTCCTTTGAATAAATCTAATTCACGGTTAAATTCAGCTATTTTTTCAAAACTTTTGCCGTTGCGGTATATAAAAGTCTTAATACCAATTCCTATATCCTCTTTTGAAGCGTCTATTGAAGTATCTGAACGGGATAAATTGTTAGCATTGAATGATTTGCAGAATAAATTTTCAACAAGCCTATATCCTAAGTACGGTTCAGCACTTTCAGCAAATAAATTGGAAAGTGAACCGGCAGCTTTAAGCATTTTTTCATAATATTCTTTACTGTTTTGGTCTTGGCTATTGATAAACATATTAAGATTGTATCGCCTTTTTAATATTTTCAGCAATTCTATTTATAACGGGTACAACAACAGAATTGCCCATCTGCATATAAAGTTTTGCATCGGATAAATCAGCAGGAAGTTTAATATCATAAAACCCCATCATCCTTGCGCATTCAAGAGGGGTCATCTTCCTTATTCCTTTTTTATCCCTAATAATAGGCACATTATGACCGCCCTGACCCATATTTGCTGTAAGTGTAGGGCATACGCCTTTTTTGTTTTCCCTGACATAGACCCTCCGCCATTGATACACTGAACCTTGTTTAATTTCGTAATCTTTTAGTTTTTCAGCTAATGGTTTTCCTTCATAGTAATACTTAGCATCCACTTCTTTATCTAACAAATCTTGCACTTTTTTAGTAAGAGGTATTGGTTTGGGAAATTCAAATTTATCTAATATTTTTTTATCTTTAAAGCCTACTATGTATATTCTTTCCCTGTTTTGCGGTACATCTCCGTATTCCATCGCATTAAGAACATCTGTTTTTATTTCATAGCCTAATTCTTTTAGCACTTGTTCAATAATTGCGAAAGTTTTGCCTTTATCGTGGCCTTTAAGGTTTTTTACATTTTCCAGCAAAAAACCCATTGGATTTGTGTCTTTAAGAATACGGGCAATTTCATAAAATAGATTTCCTCTGCCTTTAATATCGTTGAAGCCATGCCTATATCCAGCTATTGAAAATGCTTGACATGGAAAGCCTGCAAGAAGAAAGTCATAATCTGGAAGTTCACTTGATTTAACCTTTTTAATATCGTCTACTGTAAGCTTTACACCATTAGAATTAAGGTCATAAGTTTTTTTACAGTTTGGTTCAAAATCATTTGCATATACTGTTTCAAAAAAGCCGGTTTCCTCAAAACCTTTTCTAATGCCGCCTATTCCTGCAAATAAATCAATTGTTTTAAGCTTTTTTGTCTTCATATTTATCTTTAAATAATTCTATACAGCCTATTAAATCTTTCTTTATATCATGTTCCCAAAATCGTATATAGTCTATATCTTCTTCTTTAAGCAATCGGTTATTTTTTAAATCCCTTGCTACATTATTGTCAATTTTATTATCCCAATAATCATTTTTTGACTTAGGCTTAACAAAACATTTAGGGCATTTATGCCAGAAACATCCATCAATAAATACAGCCAGTTTCCTTTTAGGAAAATACAAGTCTGGTTTTCCAGTTATTTTAGCCTTTACTCTGTAACCCCTAAATCCTAAGCCCCATATTATTTGTCTAAATTTCAGTTCTGCTTTTGTATTTCTTGACCGAATTCGGGACATGCAGAAGCTTCGCTGCTCTATGGTTAGATTGTCCATAGCATTGATTATTATACCTAAAATAAGTAACCTTTACCAAGGTTTAGACATGAGGTAAAGCACAAACTAAACACTGCGTTGCTTTAACTTATTCAGAAGCGTGTATAAATACCCCTCTTCCCGTCTATGATACTTCCTAAGTGCATAAGTAAGGTCTAAACATGACCTGCACAAAAAATACACATTAGCGGGCTTGCGATATAACACTCCTATTCTTTTTTTACAATTAGGGCATTTAAACCAATATCGACTGCCTCCAAAATAGCATTTAGTAGCCGTAAGGTAAACTATTTGATTATCTATTATTATCTGCTTAAATAAGTTTCTATTTAGAGGAAAATCTTTTATAGATAACCTTGAACATTCTTCAACTATTAGCCGGTCTGTTTTATTTTTTCCGAAATCATTAAGCATTTTTATTAAATTGTTGATTATTGGCTATAAAGGCATTATCTGTTTTTACTTTAATATTGATAGGCGGGTTATTCCTTTCCCGTAAATAAGCTATTATGGTGCTAAATTGCCGTGTAGCCATTTCTATCTGTTTGTTTAATTCTTTCAGCATACCGTTCCTTTCTGCCGTCATCTTAATCATGCCATTTTCTTCTTCAATAAGAGTGTTGTATATAGAGGAAGCACGCATGCTTCTAAAATAAGAAGCCGTTGCAAGGTCTACCATCATTTTATCTGTAATACTTTTTACTTTATATTCTTCAATTATTGCCTTGCGAACTGTTTTTGCATAATCTCTATCACTGTAATGTACGCTATTTTTAAGGCAAGAACCATTTTCAACATATTTATACTTTTCAATAGCTAATAAAAGGTCTTTGGATAATTCTGTACTGTTTGGAAGCTTTGTCTTTTGTTGGAGTATGTTATCTATGGTTTCTAATTGGCTTACTTCATGGAAGTTATCAAAGTTATTTATAAAATCATCTATTTTCTGTTTTAAGGATGATTGTGAAGTTATATCTTTATTATTGCTAATTTTTTTACTTAAAGGTTTCTTATCCATAGTTTAATTAACAAATAGGCTATAATTTGAGTATTGAGATTGCATTAGTTGTCTTTCGTAGAAAGTTCCTACATAGTCAACCAGTGCCAGCCAGTATGAAACATACGATTATTGGAATCATAGGAATAATGTTCTGCTTATCTGTTTTCTTACTAGCAGTATTCATGAAGGATAAGATCGATGGATTGCTTGTTTTAATTTTTCCTTTGTCGTTAGTGTTAGCTTACTTTTTTGTAGGAATTACTACTGAAGGAACAATAAAAGGCGGCGCTAAGAAGGCTTTTGCATTTATTTTGACTCTTGTAGTTGCTATGTTTGTGGGGTTGTTGCTAAGGTTTTTAAAAAAGATTTGAAGCTTTATCATTTACCCTTCTTATTTTTCTTGTTGAATTCCACTGCTTCGCGAATGAGATCTTTGAAAGCAGACTCGTTGATGATATCCTCTTCGTGAATAATAATCGCGCGATAGGCATTAAATAATTTTTTCGGATCGGGAAGCGATGGTCCTTTTGCGAAACTAATCCGCAGATGCTTTTTGTATGTTTCACCAAGACAAATTATCCCGTCATGAGACCATACCGGAATTCCGTCGGGGTTGGAAGGTTTTTTCCATTTAACTTCTTCAACTATATTTGGGTCGGCTTGTTTGATTAAACTCCGCAGTTGTGCCATTTTCTCCCCGCGCCAATCGGGATATTTTTTAATTATGGCATCTATTTCTTCCGCCGCCGACTTGTCTTGTATAGATGTATTCATAGTACATATAATCTACCACAAGAAAAATATTTATTAAATCTTACTGTTTGCAGTTATCGGGCAGAAAATCGTTGAATTCCAATTTCGAAAATATTTTTTCAAGCAATTCGAATTCCTGTTTTTTGTTAGGATCTTCTTTCAACACATTTAAAGTTATTTCATACAGCAACCCTTTCCGTTCAAGAAGGTAGGAAATGCGTTCAAAGTTGCCTTCGTCTATAACCTCTCTCGTACCTCCAGCATCATGGAGGATATAATCCTTTGTTTCTTTTGTTATTCCTGGCTCTTGGTATACCGATTTATAATGGGCAATCGTATTCCGCCTAACCTTAACACTTATAAATGTATTATATATAGACTGCTCATTTTTTATATTGATTGAAGAAATTGTATCTACCGGCTCTCCCTCGCCAACTTCGTGTTCCTCATCATACAAACTCCAATAAGATGGATATTGAATCATATATTTGCCCCTTGCATGCACATATGACCTCGCGAAATTTTCATTCGTTTGTACACTTGAAGTAGGCTGGCATACCGATTGCGGAATTGAATGCATTTTATAATAAGACACCGTGAGGTTCTTCTGATATTCCATCCCAATTAAGAGCGTAACCATTGGAAGAGTGATGAAAAGAACTGCGGCAAGTATTTTCGAAAAGGTAGTAACAGTATTATACGAAGTTTTCTTCATATTTTTAAATATCCATTAATTTAATGGTAAATATAATATCCTGAATGCTCAAAAAAAGTTGTGATTATAAAAGTAATACACTCGGAATTTAGTGATTACAATCACATATTCATCGAGATTTTTGGTATCATTTAAATACCTATGAAAAAACTTAATTTCTCTATAACCATCAATGCACCGAAAGAAAAAGTTTGGCATACGATGCTGGACGATTCTACGTATCGAGAGTGGACAGCCACTTTTAATCCCGGCTCCTATTACAAAGGCAGTTGGGAAAAAGGGTCAAAAATTCTGTTCCTAGGACCCGATCCACAAACAGGCGAGGAAGGTGGAATGGTGTCGCGTATTGTAGAGAATAAACCGTATGAATTTGTTTCCATAGAGCATCTTGGTTTTGTAAAAAAAGGTGTTGAAGATACCACCAGTGAAGAGGTAAAAAAGTGGACTCCAGCTCATGAAAATTATACGTTTCAAGAACAAAACGGGAAAACTAAAGTAATTGTAGATACAGATGTCGCCGATGAGTATGTTGAGATGTTTACAAAAATGTGGAACGATGGATTGCAAAAAATAAAAGTTTTATCAGAAAAATCATGAGAAAAATTATAGTTCTTACGTTTCTTTCTTTAGATGGCGTTATGCAAGCCCCCGGCGGACCGCAGGAAGATACGAGCGGCGATTTTAAATTCGGCGGATGGGTGCACCCATACTTCGATGATTTTGCCGGAAAAATAATGGCCGAGCAGATGCAAGCACCATTTAGTTTGCTATTGGGCAGAAAAACTTTTGATATCTTCGCTTCATATTGGCCGCAGCATGAAGATCAATGGCCGGGAATAAATAAAATGACAAAGTATGTTGTCTCAAACACATTGTCTTCTTCCGACTGGCAGAATTCTGTGATTTTAAAGGGCGATGTTGTGAAAGAAATAAAAAAAATCAAAAAAGGCGAAGGTCCTCCAATTCAAGTTCACGGCTCGGGAAATATGATTCAGACGTTATTGAAGAACGACTTAGTGGATGAATTCTGGCTGAAAATTTTTCCAGTAACTCTTGGAAAAGGAAAACGATTATTCCAGGACGGCGCGATTCCAGCGGCGTTTACTTTAACTGAGACTAAAATCTCTCCCACCGGCGTGATATTCGCAAACTATATACGCGCGGGCGATGTAAAAACCGGATCGTTTTAAAAATTTAATTTACTTCAATGCAGAAAATTATTCCCCATTTGTGGTATGACAAACAGGCAAAGGAAGCAGCTGAGTTATATACGTCGTTACTCCCAAACTCAAAAATAACCAATAGTGTAACACTGCATAATACGCCATCGGGCGACTGTGATGTAGTTACGTTCGACCTTGACGGCTATACATTTATGGCTATAGACGGCGGGCCGTTGTTTAAATTTACTCCGGCCGTTTCATTTCATATTAAATGCAAGACGGTGGAAGAAGTAGATAGATTATGGGAAAAACTTTCCAAAGACGGCACCGTACTTATGGAACTTGGTGAGTATCCATTCAGTAAGCGGTACGGATGGCTGCAGGATAAATACGGACTGTCCTGGCAGATCATTCATGCCGGCGATCAGCCATTCACCCAGACAATTGTTCCTGTAATCATGTTTGTCGGTCCTAATGCGGGTAAGACGGAAGAAGCACTAAAACTGTATACCTCAACATTCTCAGGAAGAAAAGATCTCCCCCCTTCTCGATTTGATGTGAGAATGCGCTACGGAAAAGGCGAAGAACCGGATAAAGAAGGAACAATAAAGTATGCTTCGTTTATCCTTGCTGGCCAGGAATTTGGTGCGATGGATTCTGCATATGATCATAAGTTTGGATTTAGTGAAGCAATTTCATTTATCATCGGCGTTGATACACAGGAAGAATTGGATTATTTCTGGGAAAAACTGTCTGCCGATCCAAAGGCCGAAGTCTGCGGCTGGTTAAAGGATAAATTTGGAGTTTCCTGGCAGGTTTCGCCGAAAATAATTGAAGAAGTTATGCAAAGCGGTGATCAGAAAAAGATTGATAAAATTACCCAGGCATTTCTTCCGATGAAAAAGCTTGATATCGCCAAACTCAAAGAAGCTATCCAATAATAGAATTCTTAGGCAAATTGAGACAAAAAAAATTCAACTTCACAAATAATCTGAAATTGTATAGTATAAGATTAATGAAGAAATATTCTCAACTTGCGTTAGCCATTATTGGATGTGAACTTGTCGGTATTGTAAGCACGCCTTTTACCATTTCTGCAATTCCCACTTGGTATAGAACTCTTAATAAACCCTTCTTTTCTCCACCGAACTGGATTTTTGGTCCGGTCTGGACAACTCTCTATTTATTAATGGGGATTTCAGCATTTATTATTTGGCAGAAAGGGTTGAAGAAAAAAAAAGTAAATGAAGCGATAACGTACTTCGGAATTCAGCTTTTTTTAAATTTCATCTGGACGTTTCTGTTTTTCGGTTTACGGAATCCTCTGCTTGGCTTAATAGATATCGTAGTTTTGTGGATCTTTATTGTTCTGACAATATTGAAGTTTTATAGACTTTCCAAACCCGCCGCATACCTGCTTATCCCCTATTTGTTGTGGGTAAGTTTCGCCACGATTCTGAACTTTTTTATTCTGATCCTCAACTAATTTTTATTGATGATTTCTGATATAATGAGTCTGATATGACTACCTCAATCGCCGAACATATTCGCCAAATGCTTCTTTTGGGGAAACAACTCGTGAGCAGCAATCCCTCATTAACCACCGAGGTCGGAACAATAAATGTTAAAGGCGATAAAACGATCGGGATGGATGTAACAGTAGAAGAAGCGCTAATAGACTACATCAAAAAAAATAATATTCCCGCCAATATTTTCTCGGAAGAAGTTGGCGAGATTAAATTTCACCCGAATCCGGAATATTTCATTGCGTTTGATCCGCTGGATGGAAGCACCAACTACAAAATTGGAAAGAATATATTTCCCTACGGACTGCTGATTGCTGTGTATAAAGGGCTTCAGCCGAAATTGAATGATGTTATTGCCTCAGGCGCGATTGAATACACAAAAGATTTACTATGGATTTACGAAGAAGGGAAGACTACTGATAAACAGGGAAATGCTGTCCTTTTGAAAAATGATTGGATCCCCAGTAAATCAACACCGATATTTCTTGATCTCTATTATAAAGAAGGATATGAACTGTATCGACCATTGGCGCAGCAGCTTTTTATACGCAATATCGGCTCGACAATCGGAAATTTGTCGTATGTTTTGTCGAATATTGCTGCGGGTTTAGGCGGAGTCTGTATGCGGCCAGAGGAGATCGGAGCTATTTATTCACTTATAAAAGGAGCTGGAGGAATAACCGTAAATCATAAGGGAGAAGATATTGGCAATATGCCGTTTACTCCAAACACCACCTATCAAATTCTTGCCGGTTCAAAAAACATTATCGATTTTGCTGTTGAAAAGCTTCAATAATATTCAATTAGTTAAACTGCAGATTTTAATCGAGGTAATTTCTTTAGTATGCATATTCCCAGTACCATAAACACAACAATCCCTGTTATGCCGGAGAAACCTCCTAGTAGCGGATTTACATTTGGAAAAATCACCGTCCATATTCCGTATGCCTGAGCATTTAATACTCCATGTGCAAATGATGCCGCGATAACACTTCCTGATGCAAGACGGATATAACCGACATAGATGCCGATAAAAATTAACAGCACCGAAAAAAAGATAACACCCTGCCAGCCATATTGCCCATATTTATATCCCATCAAAATTATCGGTGCATGCCATAATCCCCAGATTAATCCAGTTAATACCAATGCCTTCTTTTTTCCCAGTGGCAGAAGTTTCGGCAGCAAATATCCCCGCCAGCCATATTCTTCACCAAATGCGGGAATAGAATTCAAAAAAGGAGCAAAGGTGAATGAAGCAATAATAATTCCAAAAATAAAGGCAGACGGAGGAGCGGCTAGTTTAGTTATGCCGTACTGTTTCATAAAAGTCTGAAGGGTAAAGTCGGGATGCTGAATGAACACCGCCGTGAGACCATAAATGAAGATAAACAAAACTGGAATTAATAAATATATGTGCAGATAATATTTAAATTGTCCTTTAATCATTCCCGCGTCTTTAAATCCTTCTTTTGTAATAAATTTGCGGACAATAAATGCGGAAATACCGGGGAAAAACATAGCGACTGCAATAGTAAGCTGCACAAAAATGTCCGGAGCGCCGATAAATGAATAACCTTTTAAAAACAACATTAATTCAACAAGATATGTAGAGCCAAATGTGAGAAGCAAAAACCAAAGAATTCCTTTTTTATTCATGTCTGATAGAGTACTCATATAAGTAATGATATACTATCTCCTGATCGTATCCGGAGCAATGATGCGTATCACTTTAATTTTGGAGATTAAAATATAGTATTTTTACTCCTTGTGACACAAGTTCTGCATGTATAATATAATCTTCGTCTGAATGTATTTTAAGTTGTTATAACAATATGTTTAAACAAAATCGCAACCTATTAATAATCGCCTTGATCGCCATTGTGAATGCACTCGGATATGGAATCATAATTCCGATTCTGTATTCATATTCACAGCGGTACGGACTGTCTGATTTTCAGAATGGTCTTTTATTTGCGACATTTTCTCTGTGCCAATTTATTTCAACACCGATAATTGGAAGACTTTCCGATAAATACGGAAGAAAACCGCTTTTGATCATTTCGATTAGCGGAACTGCTTTGTCATTTCTTCTGATGGCCTTTGCACCGAATGCCATTTTCCTGTTTATCGCCCGAGCGCTGGACGGCATAACAGCAGGTAATGTTCCTGTCGCTTCGGCGGTAATTACCGATACTACAAAACCCGAAGATAGAGCCAAAGGATTCGGCATTATTGGCGCTTCGTTTGGCTTTGGATTTATTTTCGGTCCCGCTGTTTCCGCATTAACGGTTGGTATCAATCCGGCTGTTCCATTTATAATTGCTGCCGTAATATCTATCGTTGCTGTTGTGATGACTGCAATATTTCTCCCTGAGACAAATAAACATATCGGTCAAATTAAGCATGATAAATTGTTTGATTTTGGAAAACTATTGCATGCTTTAACCAATAAAACTGTTGGGGCGACTCTCCTTTTGACTTTGGTATATTTCACTGCTTTTTCCATGTTTATTTATGGTTTCCAATCTGCTTCGGTGAAATCGTTCCATATGACGGCTAACCAGATATCTATAGTGTTTACCGTGTTTGGAGTACTTGGACTCATATCACAATTATTTACAATGGCAAAAGTAACTAAACTATTTGGCGTGAAAAGTACATTTATCGGTTCGCTTGTTTGGATTGCCATTGTCTTTGTGGCCATGTTTTTTACGCGCTCCATAACCGAATTCGTTATTGCCAACATTGCGCTCGGGCTGGTTAACTCATTTATTCAGCCGTTATCGCAGACTATATTGTCCGAAGAAACAGATGTTAAAGAACAAGGAGAAATGCAGGGCTTAAACGCTTCTTACATGAGTATTGGGCAGATAGTTGGCCCAATACTTGCCGGCATTGCAGCAACATTTTCTGTGCGCGCTCCTTTTATCGGAGCGAGTATACTTATTATTGTATGCTTTTTCCTGTCGTTTGAAATATTTGCACATTTGCCGAAGAAAAAAATAGTTCCCTAGTTTGGAGGTGATTCTTATTAAAAACACTATTGTCATCGTATTGATACTGCTTGGTTTATACTGGCTTATCGATCATACATACCCACTGCCGTTGAATCATGAACAGTTTGGATTGTTTAATCATACAATTCATAGAATCATGGGAGTTATGTTCCTGGTTGCTGCAGGATTAATTGCATGGAAGTGGAAAGTATCAAAATAAAAAAACGGCGCTGGTTCCCATAGAGATTTCTATAGAGCAGCACCGTTTTATGTTTTCTGTAATGCTTGTTACAAAGCGTCTTCGTCATCTCTGTCATTATTGCTTCTTGATCTTCCACCTTTTGCGCCTGCCATTGAACTTCGTGTATCGTAGGTATGAGTTTCCTCGTCCCGATTTCCTTGCCGGAAAGCCAGATACAAAAGCGGCAACGCAATCAAGGGCAGAAGCCACCACAAATTAAACCCATTATCATTAGTTTGTGTTGAATCAGTTGTCGTTCCTGGAGAATTATTCCCCCCATTGGTTGTTGAACCCGGATTAGAATACGTGCTTCCTCCCTGATCCTGAGTCGCCTGTGCATGGCTTTTGACTGGCAGGAAAACTATTGCGGCAGTTAATGCTACTGACAATGCGATTGAAATTATCTTATTCATATATATTCACCTCCTTTCTAAAAAATCTTCATAGATACTTCTATGCTTAATGATTTCCTTCATACTATTGATTTCTATTAAGGTTCCGGAGTGTAGTGTGTAAGAGTTTTTTAAGAAGATATCAATACATTCTAATTGTTTACATGTATTGGCCGTCACATTCGCTATTGCATTTGGTAGAATATTCAGAAATAATTACATTAATTACTTTTTATTAATTACATTACATATATGAAAAAAAATTCCGAAGGCAGCATTATTGAGATGATTGAAAGTTATTTTGAGAAAGCACCTGCGCTTCCAAAAAATATTCGGGAAGTTCTGGTGAAAATTGCACCTATTTTAAGTTTGGTCTTTGGAGTGCTGGGACTGCTTTCAGGTATTGCAGGTCTTGGTTTGTTATCGGTATTTGCTCCGTTTGCTTTGTTGGGCGGTGCTAAAGTGGCATCTTCTTATGGAGGCGGATTTATTTCAGCCATTACATTAATCGCATCATCAGCACTCATGCTTGCTGCATATCCTGGTTTGCAGGCTAGAAAAATTAATGGATGGAATCTTTCATTCTGGAGTGAAGTGGTGAGTATAGTCGGCGCAATTATTTCTCTTCAAATTTTATCAGCGATCATAAGCGCCCTTATCGGATTCTATATATTGTTCCAGATAAAATCATATTATAAGTAAGCAGAAGAATTAGCTTTTTTCCATATCTGTTTCGATAAGTCGGCGAAGATACATTGATTTGGTTTGTTTGTTTTTCTTTGCCGTAATCTCGAGGTATGCGTTCAATTCTTCGGGAAGAAAAAAGGTGAAACGGGTGTCGTGTTTTCCTTCGATATACAGTATAAAGTCGTTAATAACGGAACCAATTGAATCGATTGAATATTTTTCTGTATAGAGTCTGTCATAGGTATGATACGCGAGTAACGATGGAGGATCTCCTTCACTGAACATGACAAGAACAGGTTTTGCCATCCGAAGAGCGAGCGCTATTTCATAGCCTACACTGACACTGGGGTACGATGTTTCTGCGATAATAAAATTGCTGTTTTTGATCCAGTTTTCAACTCTATGGTGAAATGCCACGCGGTCTTCTTTCTTCATAAGCCTTACGCTTTCTTCTGTAGCATTAAAGATATGTTCGGAAACAACCTTATGATGTTTACTTTCTAGGTACTTCACTATTGCTTTATAGTTGTTTATGTACTGTTTTTTTGCTCCGAGCGAAGCAGTGAAATAAATATTCATTTTTTAGGTAATTGCTATAGGAATATTATATCGGGAATAGGTCCTTAGATCAACCACAATCACCAGGTTAAGAGAAAGATTGGGAGATTGCCTCCAAAAGTTCTTCGGTATTAAATGGTTTTGCTAAGAAAGCATCAGCCCCGCAGGAGCGAATTGATTTTTCAGCATTTGGATGAGCAGATATCATAATGATGGGAATCGTTTGTGTGTCGGTATCGCTTTTCAGATCTTTACATATTTCGCGGCCATCTTTCCCAGAAAGTAAGACATCTAAAATGATTGCATCGGGGCGGAATGTGTTAACCTTTCGGAATGCTTCTTCGCCTTTAAAAATTGTCTCCACTTTATATCCTTCATCTTCAAGAATCATGGAAACGGCATCCAATATACTTTCATCATCATCAATGACAAGGATTTTTTTATCCATAGAATACTATTCTACTACTTTTGTATTGGAAGACTGAAATAAAATGTAGCTCCTTTTCCCAAGTCGCTTTCAACCCAGATACTTCCCTTGTTCTTTTTTATTATTTCTTTTGAAATATATAGTCCCATTCCGAAACCCGGAAATGTTTTTACTTTTTCATCATTCACTTGGTACAATCGTTCGAATATTTTTTTCTGCTGTTCTTTAGCAATTCCGATTCCAAAATCCTGA
Organism: uncultured Gammaproteobacteria bacterium; assembly: GCA_964490875.1. Lineage (GTDB taxonomy): Bacteria > Patescibacteriota > Microgenomatia > UBA1406 > GWC2-37-13 > CAYYYG01. The sequence goes on along the minus strand of CAZBEF010000001.1, from coordinate 186,541 downwards.
ATGCTGACAACCGCTTTATTATCTTGTTTCTGAAGAGTGACTATAATACGTTCTCCCTGATTGGAAAATTTTATGGCATTGGTAATAAGATTTGTGATTACTTGATAAATCCTGAATCGATCTGCAAGTACTACCAATGGAAGTTTTTTTGTGAAAATTATTTTTTTGTCTACCGCTGAATCTTGCAAGACATCAATTATTTCTTCGATTAAGGTGTCGATTCTAAACTCTTCTTTGGTGAAAACAAGTTTTCCCGTCTGCAATCGTGAAACATCGAGCAAGTCATTCACCAGTTTCTGAAGTTTTTCTATCTGGTTTTTTATATTACCAACAGTTTTGAGAGAACGTTCATCGTTATATGTTTTAATTCTACTGATTAAAGAATCAACATACAGCTTCATGCTTGTGATAGGCGTTTTTAATTCATGCGATGCAATATTCACAAAGTCATCTTTTCTTTGTTCCATCTCTTTTTGAGCAGTGATATCGTTGATTATCGAAGCAGCTGCAATGATTTTATTTTCACTATTATGAATAGGCGACGCGCTGACTTGTATATATGTGCGCTTTTTATCTTTTCTATTAACAATAAATTCACGGCCAACCAATGGTTTGCCGGTATTAAGCGCATGAACCAAAGGAAAATTCTGCGTATGAGCAGGCTTCCCCTTATATGTTGTATCCATTAAAGCGCCTTTTGTAATATTGAATCCTATAGGAATTTTAATACCGAGCATAGTATTCAGCCGTTTATTTACCATCACTATTTTTCCTTTGTTATCGGTAATAACAACTCCGACCGGAAGTTGCTGAATAATTGCCTGAAGCCTTCTCCGCTCATCTGATTCACGAACGATGAGTTCATCTATCGTCTGCTTGAGCCAGCCAATAACGCCTGCAAGAATAAAATAAATAATAGCCAGAAATCCTGTCGTTTCTATGCTGCCTTTCAGTTGTTCACCCTGATGATGGCGAGTATAAATAATATAAAAATAATATCCAATAGTTAATGCGCTCGTTATAAATCCTCCACGAATTCCATCATGAAAAGCAAAATAGATAATAAGTCCGATGAATACAAAAATTGCAGGAAGTCCAACAGCGTCTGCATCTTTTACAAGAAAGTATGCATACATTTCTAATAGAATCGCAGATAATACAGTAGTAAAAAAAGGAAATAGTATTGAGTATTCCTTCTTGCCCAAACGTGTGATTGGATTTAAATAGCCCAATAATCGTTTCATATAGATGCATCTATTGTATCATGACGTACAATTTTTGCATAACCTATAGTTGTGTTCCGGCTGGCATTTAGATTTTCAGCAAAAATTCAGAAATATACTATAATATTTATTCATGAAAAAATTTATGCCTATTTTTGTGATTTTGGTTGTGCTTCTGGCATTGGGAATTTTCAACTTTTCTCGTGATAAACTCAGCAAAAATATTCGTTCGCTCAGCAACGAGACATCTGAATTAATCGAAGATGCTGGAGAAATGGCTTCTTCAGTAAATACAAACCCGCTTCAGATTACTGAACTTCGCAAACAAGAATTTCCCGGCAGCGAATTAGTGATAGAACAGACTTTAAATCCAGGAATAAATTACGATCGATATATTGCATCATATAAATCGGAAGGTTTAAAAATATACGGGCTTCTGACAGTACCAAAAGGTGAAAAACCATCTTCAGGCTGGCCAGTAATTATATTTAACCATGGATTCATTCCTCCAGCAGAATATCAAACGACAGAACGATATATAGCCTACACTGATGCGTTCTCAAGAAATGGATATCTCATGTTTAGGCCTGATTATCGAGGTCATGGCAATTCCGAAGGACAAGCACCCGGCGGATACAGCTCAAATGCTTATACTATAGATGTATTAAATGCATTGGCTTCGGTAAAAAAATATAAGGAAGCCGATTCAAACAGAATCGGCATGTGGGGGCATTCAATGGGAGGATTCATTACTCTTCGTTCCATGGTTGTGAATAAAGATATAAAAGCTGGTGTTATTTGGGCAGGGGTTGTTGCATCGTACCCAGACTTACTGTATAACTGGCGAAGAGGTTCTGCGCCGACACCATCCGTCCCAACTGCCCGAGGCGGATGGAGAAATACTTTGATCGCACAATACGGAACGCCGGAAGATAATAAACCCTTTTGGGACTCAATTTCTGCCAATTCATACCTTGATGATATTTCCGGTCCGATACAATTGCATCATGGTACTGCAGATCATTCGGTTCCCGTTGAGTTTAGTGAAAAATTAGATAAACAGTTAAAAGAAGCCGGGAAGATGTCCGAGTTGTATGAGTATGAAGGTGATGATCATAATATCGCAGCGAATGTGAATACGGCGCTCGATAGATCAGTGGCATTTTTTGACACCTACGTAAAAAAAGAATCATGAGTTCTTTCCAAATTTTTACCGATTCGTCATTATCCTCTTATTGAAAACTACTACTCTAATTACTATGTATCCTCACCTTATTAATACCAGAAATATCTTAATGTTCCTTATTACGCTGACACTACTTACAACATTACTTACCGTGTCTAAAATATATACAGGTTACTGACTCCATGTAAGTTGATACTGCTTAAGAAGGCTCAGCGTTTTTTCATGAGGAATTCGGAGACACTGTAAATCGTTACTTTCAAAATCCCACAGACCAGAATAGCGTTCCAGATACGAAACAGATTCCGGGCGATCAACGGTTGGATACGCACAGATTCCAAAAATAGGGAGATTATTTTGTAATCCATCATTCACTTCCCGCAGTACTCGCTCCCACCATTGATAGCGAAGGTCGCCAAAACTGCCTGTCTCGCTAATAACAATCGGACAATGATACTTTTCATAAACTTCCTTAATCATATGCCAGAAAGGAACGCGGTATGAGCTTTCCCATTCCATGGCCGAATGACTAATTCCATTGTTTCTCTTTGATAAAACAAATTCCTGATTATGAAAATAATAATTCATGCCGATTATGTCTAAATATTTTGGTTCGCCGCCGAGTTCCGGATATGTTTTCCCGGAAATCATGTCCCATGCTTCATAGCGGACAACATTGTTGAATTCATCAACGTGATTGCGTGCTCTTTTATTGGCTGGCTCTTTGGCATACCGCCGCATAAATGGATCGATATGTACAAACCGTACTGTTGAATCTTCTTCCCAAATTGCCTTCATAGCGGCAAGAGAAGCTTTCACTAATTGTTTTTTGAATAAACCGCCGTTTTTTCTTCCTCTTTTATATGGTGCCCATACACCCTGATCGGCACCAATCCAGGCGAAAAAAGAAATCTCATTAATGGGAACAATATATAATGGACCTTTTTGATATGAGGAGATGACATGATAGGCGCGCCGTGCATATTCGCTGAATTGATGAATGAATTTTTCTGAAAATGGATCCAAATAGTCGGGATAATCAAAATGATTGAGATCCCAAATCTGCTGTATTCCTTCTTCCTTTCCAATCTGCATAATTTTTTCAAATCGGGAGAAATCATACGTGCCGTTTCCTATATCTATCTGATGCCAGGAAAGCCCTTCACGAACTGTAGTAATACCAAGCTGCTTAACTAAGTTAAAATCGATGCGACAGTATTCATCATGCCGGGTTGCGGCAAGCATGTCTATCCGCTCATGGATTTCGTTTAAAGCATACGTACATTCAAACCCGGTCCATATAAATGATGAAAACTGAGGCGCGTTAGGTATATTCATAAGATATAGACTACAAAAAAAGTATTTATGAAGAGTAAAGGTTTCGTAATAAAACTGCGAGACGAAGGGTACTAAAATCTTTGTTCTGGATTATACAGATCATAATTAGCTGACTGCGCGGCCATAGAACCTTCATGCACTGCTGTTCCTACCTGGTGTGCAAACTCCTTGGTAACATCGCCCGCTGCATAGACAAATGGAACATTGGTCCGCTGATCATTGGTTGTTAAGATATAATCTGCTTGATCGACGGCTACACCCAGTTGTTTGGCAAGCAATACATTCGGAGACTTCCCCTGCTCACTGAATAAAAAATCAAGTTCCAGCTCTGTACCATTGGAAAGAATAATCGATCGCATTATTCCATCTGCACCTTTTATATGTTCGATTACTGCCTGATGAAATTGAATGTTTGCTTTCTGGAGATACTCTTCTGCACGCGCGGAGATACTCCCTTTCCCATGTTCCTTATTGGTGACAAAAGTTATCTGATTTGAATAATTCAGAAACTGCATGGCGGTGCAAGCTGCATCATCGTTGTGCCCAACAATAACGATTCGTTTTCCGCGCGTTTTATATCCATCACAGGTAATACAGACAAACAAGGTTTTCCCTAAATACTCCTTCCATTTTTCAATATGAGAAAAATCATCGGTCACACCGGTTGCCAAAATGACAGATTTCCCCTCATACAAACCATTCGCAGTCTGCGCCACAAATATTTCACCTTTTTTAACAATCGAAGTAACTTCTTCCTTAAGTATTTTGGTACCAAACCGCTCCGCCTGCTTATACCCGAGCTGATGTAGTTTTTTTGTGGCGATTCCCGCAGGAAACCCTAAATAATTCTCATTAATCTCATGGGTGTTCCACCTCCCCGTGCCGCTGTCAAAAAGCAGCGTGCTCCTGTTAAACCGTGCCGCATAAATCGCAGCAGAAAGACCAGCTGGCCCGCCGCCTATTATTAAACATTCATACAGTTTTGTCATAAAATTTAATTATATATTCTTTTTATACTTCAAGGAGCGCAGATACCCATTTAGAGCGACCTTGGGAGGTGCGCAGTCTCGACGAAGCCAAGTCAGACTTGGCGAAGTCGGACGAGCACGCCCACGGGAGCGATAAATGCGGTATCAAGCGACGATATAAAATAACAAATATGTTTCTTTAGATTTCTACAACAACAAACTTCCTGTATAATGAACGGATGGGCGACCAACTCAGCTTCACCACCTTCGACTTCGACACACTTCAAAAACCCACACCTAAAACTAAAACCAAATCAAAAAAAATAACCGAAAAAATTTACACAGTATCCCAGCTCCTCGACGAAATAAACTCCATACTCAAGCCGCTCGACTATACTGTGCAGGGAGAAATCAGCCGCATCAGCGAACGCGGCGGCGCCATATACTTCACCATAAGCGACAAAGAAGAAAAAGCCATATTAGATTGTATTGTCTGGCGATCCAAACTCAGCAGCTTAGGTATAACATTAAAACCAGGACTCGAAGTAAAAATTATCGGCACTGCACATGTATACAAACCAAGCGGACGATTCTCCTTTATCGCAAACTATATTACTCCAGTTGGGGAAGGAGCGCTCAAACAAGCATTCGAAAAACTCAAACAAAAACTGGATGCGGAGGGATGTTTTGACACCGACCGCAAACGAAAAATCCCTCAGTATGTTACTTCTGTCGGCCTGATAACCTCGGACACTGCCGATGCAAAAAAAGATTTTCTTACTCACCTTGGCGCACATGGTATAAAAATTTATTTTCATGATGCCCGGGTCGAAGGAATAAGGGCGATAGACACCGTTGTTGAAGCCATCCGCTGGTTCAATGAAAATCCGGTAGATATTCAGGTGCTGGTTGTTACACGAGGCGGCGGCAGTTTGGAAAGCCTGCAGGCATTTAATTCAGAAGAAGTTGCCAAAGCGATTTATTCTTCCCGAATTCCAGTAATTTCTGCGATCGGCCACGAAAATGATGTTACGATAGCTGATTTAGTTGCAGATGTGCGCGCTTCTACACCAACCGATGCCGGAAAGATTTTATCAAAAGACTGGAACGAAGCTGTTATTCGTATTGATGAAATTGAAGAAAATATTTACGCGACTTTTAGAATGAAATGTAATGAACTCAAAAATGAATTAAACCGGATGCAGCAGAATTTTATATCCTGTTATCAGCGCTCGCTGGATAGATATACCGAAAAAATCGACCAAATAGACCGGTCGCTTTCTTCGTGTTTTCAGGATATGCTGCGGAGATTTCAGCATATTACGGACGGATTTGCATTATGTTTCAATAGATATAAAAATACAATGATGAAAGTTGCCGATGACATTAATAAGACAGAAATTGATTTGAACCAAAATACTGCCCGCTGGTATAAATTTGTTGATAAGTACATTGATAGACTGGAAAAAGATTTAGTGCTTTGTGATCCGGAGCTGAAATTAAAACAAGGGTACAGCATTGCGTTTGATAAAAATAAAAAAGTTATAAAATCTACAGAACAGATTGCAATTTCCGACCTTGTTACGATAAAATTGTATGCGGGCGAAATCATAAGCCGGGTTGAAAGTGTTAAATAATTATGGACGAACACAAATTTGACTTTAAAAAATCCATTACCGAACTGGAAGAAATAAACCGCTGGTTTCAGGAAGAAGAGGTTGATTTGGATGAAGGACTAAAACGGCTTAAACGCGGAAAAGATCTTATTCAGAAATGCCGGGCACGGCTTAAAAGTGTCGAGAACGAATTCATCAAAATAAAGGAAGAATTCAACGAATCCGTATAATATACAACTTCATTACACTTCTTTGTCGCATTTCTTTAGAGATCTGATGATACAATTGACTATGACACCATCAAAAAATTTCGGAATCGACGCTATCATAGAAAAGGTGACTCAATGGATCGGAACTCCTTCGTCCATTTTAATTCATACGATTTTTTTTATCGGCATTTTTGCTTTGCTTTTTTTTGATGTTTCGCTCGATCACATATTATTAATACTGACAACGGCTGTTTCTCTTGAAGCAATTTATCTTGCTCTATTTATTCAAATGACGGTAAATAAGGCCAATGAAAGTATCGAAGATGTAGAAGATACCATAGAAGATGTTGAGAAAGACATCGATGATATACAGGCAGAAGATAAAGAAGATGAAGTCATTGAACAGCAGATGACTTCTACATTAAAAAATATTGAAACACAAATTCAAAAATTACAGAAAGACATCGAACAGCTTCAGCAGAAAAGGGCTTCATGAAATGGTAAAATGATATGTGCTACAAAAAATTATAATCATTCTTTTTGGTATATTGATTGGCCTATTCTGCGGATATTTATTTAAACTGTATTCACCTGCAATTTCTAAGGAGATAGCCAAAGAAATCTCTTCCAAACATGTGATAGGATTTTTGCCATACTGGCTGACCGAAAAAGCACAAAAAGATTATTCTCCGTATATTACAACTCTCACATATTTTGGCCTGACTGTAAATGGCGACGGTACGATTATGAAACTTGCCAATGAACAGGAAGAAGAACCGGGCTGGCATGCATTACGATCGGGGCGAATGGACAGTTTTTTTCAAGAAGCAAAAAAACAAGGAATGACACTTTCGTTATTACTTTTTAATGCCGATCAAACTACAATCGAAGAACTCATTTCAAATCCCACAGAACATGCACAGAATGTAATGAAAGATATTACTCCCATCATGAAGAAATATGGATTCAGCGATCTTAATCTGGATATCGAAAGCGTAGCCATAGTCTCCGAAGAATCGCGAACCAACTTTGCCAAGTTTGTACGTGAAATACGAAAAGAGATGCACAAGCAGAAACTGGGAACTTTAACAATAGATGTGAGTCCTACTGCGTTATACAAAAGTTATCTAATCGACCCGAGACAGATTGCACCAATAGTAGATTATATGGTGTTTATGACATACGATTATCATTATCAGGGATCTTCGGTAACCGGGCCGATTGCACCTCTTGCCGGCGGTGGCACTATTTCTGAATTTGATGTTGAAGTTTCCATGAAAGATGCGTTAAAAATTATGCCTGCCGACAAAATCATTATGGGAATTCCGTTGTATGGGTATGAATGGGAGACGATAGATGATACACCACGTTCTGCGGTTATCCCGGGCACTGGCATTACGGCAAGCAATGCCCGCGTTGAAAAATTCTTGGAATCATGCGCCACCTGCAGCGCACAGTTTGATGAAGTAGCAAAAGAGTCGTACATTATTTATAGAGATGATGAAACTGACGTCTTTCACCAGATCTTTTATCCGGATAAGAAGTCGATGGAAGAAAAAACTCAGTTTGCAGAAAAAAATAATCTCGGAGGTGTGGCCGTATGGGCGCTGGGTTATGAAGGCAAAACAATTCTCGAACCTCTAGAAAACTATAAATAAAACTATTATCGCTCGATATAAATTTTAGTTTAGAAAATCTGGTAGATTCTGCCAATCGAAGTTTTTTGTCAGTGCTCGGACTACGGCTTGTGTTCTTCCTCAGTTTGGTTCTATAAAATGGTAACGTTTGGTTCTGTCTCTATAGTCACATTACGCACTAGTCCTGTGCGCTGCCAAAAAGCCTTCTTCTGCCACCTACCAGATTTTCTCATTATGAAGAATTAAGAGCGAAGATATGAATTTTTTTGCGACTTCGGAGTGTCTCGCGAAGCGAGAAGCCGACGGAGCATAAAAAATTCATATCGAGCGACTTTATTTTTGTGACTTGAGACTTCAATTTGTTATTTCACCCTCTCGAGTATCATCGTTAAAAACATACGTTTCACCTTCAGCGACTATAATTTTCGTCGTAATATTCTCCAAATCATTAAACGCCATTTTAACACTCCCCTTCTTCACCGTAAAATTCAATAACTCAGCATCTTTTTCTATTGTTACATCACTCCCTGCCGCAATATCGGCCAGGAGATGCATGCTCCGCACGGACATAACCGAATTCTTCGCAGACTGATACCGCACATTCCCTTCCTTCTGAACGATTACAATATGCTCGGGCAGTGTTTGCGCAAAATCGACATTAGATTCGGCAGAAACTCTAAGCCGAGCTCCATTCTTAAACTCAACGGTAAGCGATCCATCCTCGCCGGTAACCAACACCTCGCCCTGCTGAATTTCTGTCTCTGATGATAATGCGGCCGGTTCGGTAGCCTTGCGTGTCTGAATTTTTACATCACCGGCAATCTTGGCTAGCTTTCCCCGAAGCGATTTATTTGGCGCTTCTTCTAATGAAAACGAGCTGGCAGTATCTTGTAACTTATCTATTTTATTAGCATTAGCCGAAGATTTTACCGGAGGTTTAACAAAAATATATGTTGCTGCAAAACTTATGACGATGGATAAAACCAGTAACAAAATAGATTTCATACGCAACTATTGTACACGAATACAGATGGTAATAAGACTGCAATTGACAATTACTGGCCAAAAAGGTATAGTAAAGGTTGTTGTTCGTTTATCACACTATGACAATGTTTTTTCGCTGAAGGGTGCAGTTACATACCCGGGAGGAGCACCCCCTTCCAAAAAGGATACGACCCGATAACTGTGGTCGTTTTTTTGTGGTGAAAACCACTATTAAGATTTAATTTCAAAGTATGATAACCACAGGAGTGATAGCATTTCGTGAATTTCTGGAAGCATTCTTAATTGTCGGAGTTTTTTTGGGGATTTCCCGCAAAATGAAGCTGAAAAAAGAGCTTGAGATTAGTTTAGCGGCTGGCTTAGGGTTGTTTATTTCACTTCTGATGTCAATCGGCACCTATATGCTCGGAGATCGCGCTCATATGATACTCACAGAAGATCGGGCGGAAATTCTTGAAGGATATTTACTGATTTTCTCAGGCCTTTTTATTGCCTATGTAGTATTTTCGCTGCATGACGTGATTCGGCATAACCGGGGCAGTTCACTGATAAAAGCTCATCAGAAATTACAGGAAAATGCATTTGATATGTCGCTGTTTTTTACGATTATTTTTCTTGTATTGCGGGAAGGATTCGAGATTGCATTGTTCACGGCAAGCACCGCACTGTTTGCCGAATTTATGCAGAATCTGACTGGACTTCTGATAGGATTTTTCAGCGCAACAATTATTGGACTAATGACTTTCTTCGCCTATATTCGATTTCCCATTGGAAAAGTTTTTAAAGCAACAGAATATATGATTATTCTTCTGGGAGCTTCACTGGTACAAAATGGAGTGAATGAGATGCTGGAGCATCAGTTTAATATCAAACTTGAACAAATAATCGCAATACCACTTAAATTTTTACCCGATAAACACAGTCCTTTAGGTCATCTTATTCAGAGTTTTTTTGGAATCGACCGGGATTTTAGTTTGGCAAGGCTCGCAATAATGGCTGTGTATGTACTTTTGATTTATATGCTATTCTTCCGCAGAAAAAAAACTTCGTTTGCTCAAAAAAAAACGCTCTAAGCTTTCAAACTTAGAGCGCTCAAATTAAACAGCTGTTATTTGAAGTAGTTATGGTTTGCTCCAACCCTGTTTGTGCAAACCGCCTCGTCCAAAACCAAATATGACATAACTCGGATCTATTCCCTGCGACTCAGCCCATGATTTCAGTTCGGCACGTTTCGTTTCCATGGTTTTTTTTCGTTCTTCCGCAGTCATATTCTTCATAGTATCTGGATTATTAGCGCTTTTTAATTCCGCTAATTTTTTTAAAATAGCCTGTTTTTGTGTTTCGGTTATTTTGCCGTCTTTTACATCCTGGGTAAGTTTATCTTCCCATTTTTTCTGCATCTCGGCGTGCCGCTCTTTCATTTTTGAAGTATGGAATTCATCGACAACAGTTTGGACTTTAGATTTATCCAATCCAAATTTCTGGGCAATGACTTCGGAAAGTTCGGAAAGCCTGTCGGCAGGAGTTTGGGCGTTGACGCCCGATGCGACAAAAACCGTTCCCCCCGTTATAACCAATGCTATAACGGGAATCAATATTTTTTTAGAAATCATTTCATTTCACCTCCTTCCATAATCCCATATTACAAATTGATTCTGAAAAATCGCTGATATCAATGTTTTATGATTTCGATGAACCTCCTTTTTGTCCACCTTTTATGTACGGCTCCTTATTGATTCCTTTCCCCCGGCCGGATCCACTTTTTTCACCGCCACCGTATATTTTATTTACGGTAGCCCATGCTCTTTTTTCGGCTTCGTTTTCGGCAATTCCCCGCCGTTCGTATCCTTCTTCAATATGCTCGGCTTGGCGTTTTTGTTTATCGGTATATTTTGATTTGTCTCCTCTCGGCATATAGATCACCTCCTTACTTATAATTAAAAGAAGTATACGGACTGCCTATATGATGAACTGTAAAAAAAAGTAAGAGTAATGAAAGATGTAAATTCAATTTTGGGTATATAATAAAATTATGAAACGCTATTGGTTTAAGGCAAAAAATTTCGGCTGGGGTTGGTATCCGGTTACCTGGGAAGGCTGGACAGTTATTGCTGTATATTTACTATTTCTGTGGGCTATCGTTCACGGTAGCCAGATAGTATTTGGAAAAACAAACTTTATAATTCCGTATCTTACCGGCGTTGCAACACTTACGGTTATTCTCCTGATTATATGCTTTAAAACTGGTGAAAAACCGGAATGGCGGTGGGGGCCTCCGAAAAGGAAGAAGCAGAAACGCTAAACATCTTGAATGTAATACCGGACTTCTTTTGAAAGATCAAGAATATTATAAATATACGTAATATCGTTATTATTGTGGCGGATACAGCCGGAACTCCCCGGATCGTCGGGAAGAATGGTATCGTGATCTACTCCGGTTCCATGAAGTCCGAACGCTCCCGGCAGCTGCCAGTTGCATTGGCCGTTACATTCTAAATACGGAGTGGGCCCGTATGGTTCTTCTTCGGTATAGGGAATATTTAAGGTTAGAAAATAGGGACTGGTAAGAGGATTATCGCTCGCATCAAGTTTTTCAGTAATGATCCAATACGGTTTGCCCACAAGAGATGGTAATGGGGTGGGCCGTTCTCCTGGGATTCCCGTTTGTACTGAAAATTTTTTCACCAGTTTGCTTTTCTCAATATCTCCGGCGACGCCATGATACAGCATTTCCACATTTGATTTTCTATGCAGAATAAACCAGTACGATCGTTCCTCGGTCATTTTTTTTGTGAAAACATACTGCTGCAGGAATAAAAACAATCCTGCAAGAATTAAAACCAATACCGTGGTTGATGCGCCGATTACAACTTTTTTTTTCATACTTTTACATTCAAATGGTACAATTACAATCTATGAAACGAATATCCGTTCTCCTTTTTGTGGTCTTCTGTACCTTAGCAGGGGTTGGTGTAATTTTACTGACAAAGAATTATTATACTCCAAAAAACATCGAACATGATTTATATCAAGAAATTAAAACCACATCGATGCAAAAACAGACCCAAACGCCTGCAATTCAGCCAAACAAACCCGGAGCTTCTACGATTATTCCGATGCGGACTCATGCATTTCAAACATTCAACAACTGCGGACCGGCAAGCCTTTCTATGCTTCTTTCATATTCAGATATCAATATTTCCCAGCAAGAATTAGGACTGCGGCTCAGGCCGTATCAAAATCAAATAGGCGATAATGATGATAAGTCGGTTACGTTGGAGGAAATGGCCGAAGAAGCGAAGCATTACAACTTAATTCCGTATCATAGACCATCCGGAAGCCTTGAACTTTTGAAATTATTCATCGCTAACGATATTCCAGTAGTTGTGCGCACATGGCTTCATCCGGGAGAAGACATCGGACATTATCGATTGGTAAGAGGATATGATGATGCGACCGGTGAAATCATTCAGGATGATTCGTTTGAAGGAAAAGACCTGCGATTTCCGTATCAATTATTTCTTTCCCTCTGGCAGCCGTTTAATTATGAATTTCTGATAGCTGTGCCCAAAGAAAAAGATGAATTAGCCAGAAGTATTTTAAAAGAATATGGTGATGAAAAAACAGCTTGGCAGCATGCCTATGACACAGCTCATGATGAAGCAGACAAAAATCCAAATGACTTCTACCCGGTATTTAACCAAAGTATTGCACTGTTTTATTTGAAAGACTATGAAAAGTCCATTCAATTATTTGAATCAGTACAAAATAGATTGCCTGCACGGATGCTGTGGTATCAAACAGAACCAGCCGAAGCATACCTACAAACGAAACAATACGACAAACTATTTCAGTTAACCGATCAGATGTTAGTCAATAACCGAGCATTCTCAGAAATTTATTTGATGAGAGGAATCGCTTATAAACAACAAGGTAAAAATGAATTAGCTGGACAGGAATTTGAAAAAGCATTGTATTATAACTCAGGAGACCAAATGAAGCAGAAAGTTAACTCTCTTTCTTCTCCGGCTGTTTCAACGGAAGCTCAACCGTAAATGTAGACCCCACATTGTGTTTGCTCTCTACCTTAATTGTGCCATGATGAGCCCGTACAATCTGATTGGCAATGTATAACCCAACGCCTAGTCCTTTATAGGAATGGTTCGACACTCCCCGCTCAAATAATTCAAAAATCCGCTCCTTATGACTGGGCTGAATACCAATCCCGTTATCTTTCACCACTAACTTTGCCCACATATCGTTTCCTTTCAAACTAATTTCAATCGGCTTATGGCGGCCGTACTTTATGGCATTCGACAATAAATTCGTAATCATCTGTTCAATGCGAAGTTTATCAATCACCGCCTCTATTTTTTCATCGGTATCTAGCTTCACCGTATATCCGCCTTTTTCCAGCTTTTCAGTAAATTCGCTGATAACTTCCTGCAAAAGTGCCACCAAATCTGCTTTTCCCAACTCCAGATTCAGTCTTCCGGTTGTAATCAAAGAAACATTCAAAAGATCATTAATTAACCGTGCCAGCCGCTGCGACTGCTGTTCCGCTGTCTGTACATCTTTTAACAATTTTTCTACTGAGAAATTAGCTAAAGTAACATTCCGAATACTATGAAGAACTCCCTGCAGTTTAAGAAGCATTGAAGTTAATGGCGTCTTAAGCTCATGCGATGCAATAGATAAAAACTCATCGCGCAGTTTTATTTCCTTATGCATTTTATTATTGTCGGTGGCGATTTTTTCAAGATCCTTCCGATAATCTGCCAATTTCTGTTTATATTCGGCCACCACATCTGTCTTTTTATATCGTTCAATGATATAGGTAATCGAAGAACCGGTGATAAGAAAGATGCCGATTTCATAGACAGTAATGAGCGGATTAGTAGTGCCAAGCTGGTAGGGAATAATAAAAAAATATATCAGGTTAAATGTTGTGATGAAGGTGATTAGCAAACCTTGCTGAATGCCGGCAAGCCAGGCATTAAATGTAATCAAAAGAATAAGAATAAGATACACGCTTGAATGGCCGGCATGAGGAGTAAGAAACCATGTCACAAGAACGGTGATAATACTGGTTAACCCAAGAGATATATATGAATAAACGGTTCTATTTTCCTCGATCATATCTGGTATTCATTGTAACATAAAATAGAGCATAATATCCATTCGCTTTTAATTTTCTACAGAAAAACCAGTATAATCTTAATGTGATACAAAAACGATTTGAACATATAGATTTTCTTCGTGCTGTTGCCATTGTCGGCGTGGTTGCTATTCATACATTATCCTTTCATCTGAATAATAAACTCTATTATTTTTGGTGGAATTACTTAAACTTTGTAGTAGTATCATTTGTCTTCTGCTCTGGATATGTTCTCACTGCGAGGTATAAAGAAAAGTTTCGCACCGAGATAAAAATTGTGAGCTGGTATATAAAACGATTCTGGAAGCTGGTAATACCATTTTATATCTACCTCACTGCCCATTATCTGTTGTGGATACTTTTCCCTCAATTTTTTTCCGGTTTAGGACTGCAGAAATCGTTGCCGTTTATTGTAAAATCGGTACTTCTGATTGGCGGAGTAGATTTAAACTGGCTACCGCTTTTATTTTTTCAACTGACAGTTCTCTTCCCAATACTTATGCAGGGACTGCATAAAAAAAAGATATTATATGCATATATTATTTTTTCTTCTTTAGTAACTTTGGTATTTACAATTATCCGTTTCCCCTACGAATATTTTAGGAACGTGATGTGGATTTCATGGTCGGTAATTCTGCTGATTGCTTTCTATATAGTTTGGAAAGAACATACTGAAACAGACCGCCATAAAATAATCAGAAGATATTGGTATGGCGCCGTAATAAGTGCAGTAGTTTTTGCATTGCTGATGATAATCCATTCCGTAACCCGCAGATCATTTCAGCTTGTGGATTATAAATATCCGCCGGGTTTATATTATATTTCTTATGGCTTCTGCATAACGTTCCTGATTTTAATAGCGGGAGAAAAGACAGTATACAGCAATATGTTCGTGAAAAGAATCAGTTTGTTTCTGAGTAAACATTCTTATTCATTATTTTTTATTCACTATATTCTTCTCGACGTGGTATTAAAAATGACGAAAAACAATGCTTTTTGGAGTAATCCGCTTCTGCAGTTTCTTGTAGTATTTATATTCAGTCTACTTATCTGTGAAGGTATTGCCTGGTTAAAATCTGCTTACCATGCGAATATTCTGAGAACGGCGAAGAGAAACTGAACCCATTTCATGGAATAGTTGATTGACTTTCGTAAGGCAGAAGAAGCACCCCTCGGCTAACAACTTTATTGCGGCATATGCAAAATAGAGTAATGCTATGATACTAAAAGAGAAGACAAGAGAAGCAAGTATCAGAGAATATTGAATAATAACAGGCATAACCTCAAACATGCCATAATAGGCAATCATCGGTGCAGATAAAAGTAGAATTAAATATATCATTGTTTTTATTACCATAGTATTAAACTATATTTTCATTCGGCTTTATTCTACTATAGTAATCAGCATTATAAAAGCCCAAGATTGAAAACCTATAAGAATACCGTAATAATTCTGTAACGATAAAAAACAGCCTCCCGAAAGAGGCTGCTTTTTAATTATCTAGATAATTCTTACTCTTCAACGATAAGCTTTCCTACCTGTCCTTGTGCTCTATGCTGGCCGACAGAACAATAGTATTCGAATTCTCCTGCTTTGCTGGCAACGAACTCGACTGTTCCTGTATCGCCGTTTTTAACGATAGGTGATTTAACATTTAATTCATCAATGTTAAAATCGTGCATCATGCTTACGCTATGAAGCGTGATCTTTACTGTTTCACCTTTCTTTACGCGGATTTCGTTTGGTTTGTAGTAAAAACTGCCTGCTTCAACATCAATACTTTTAGCACTACTTTCTGTACCTGCAACTGCGGGAGATGTCTGCATTTTGTCGGTTGCTTCTGCCTGTTCTTTACTTTCAGCACTGGTGGACTCGGCAGCTTCTTCCATATTTTGAGTCTGTGCGGCCGGTGCTTGACTTATTTGCTGTGAATTCTGTTTATTCATCATTACGGCACCGATTCCCACAACGAGAACTGCAACAACAATAAGGGCTATAAGCATAGGATTTACTGCGCCTTTTTTCATCTGTATTTCACACCTCCTTTCAACTGAAATTATATTAATAATTGACATTAGTGATGCATATCACGCAAGAAATAAAAATATAAAATATAAAACTGAAGAACAGCTGAAAATTAAGCTGCTTGTTTTTTAGGAAGAGTTACTGTAAACATTGTTCCTTTTTTAATTTTGCTTTTTACTTCGATAGAACCATGATGTGAACGGACTATTTGTTTTGCAATAGAAAGACCAAGACCATACCCCGGCATATCAGATTTTGTTCGTGATTTATCGGCTCTGTAGAAACGGTCGAAGATATGTGGCAAATCTTTTTCTTCAATACCTGCTCCTTCATCTGAAATTTGAAGAATAACATGCGACTCTGATTTTTTTGATGATATGACTACTTTACTATCTTTGGGACTATATTTAACGGCATTATCAAGAAGAATAACCAGCAGTTCTGTTAAGCTTCGATCGTCGCCTACTATACTTTGTTCTTCAACGGCGGCATCTAGTGTTATGTTTTTCTGTTTAGCAATGTGGGATATTTTTTTTATAGATTCATTCAGAATTTCGGTCAGAGAAATTGGTTTAAACTGCGAGATTGTATTTGACTGCTGATACTGTGCCAGCCTGAGTAAAGCATCTGACAATGACTGAAGTTCATTTATATCAGTTAAACTTTCCTCAAGAACTTTTTTGGCTTCGTGAGTTGTAAATTTTTTATCCATTAGGGTAACTTCGATATTTGTTTTTAAGGCTGTAAGCGGAGTTCGGAATTCATGGGAAGCATCGGCAATGAATCGTTTCTGTTCATCAACCATTTCCTGTATTGGTTTTAAAGTTCGCCCAGCAAGAAAATACCCAATTCCTCCTGCACTAATCAAAATTAATCCGTTTATTACGAGTAAAATAATTTTTAAATGACCTTTTACTTCTTCTATCAATTCTGGGTCCGGCACCAGCCGATCTTGTGCTGGAATGGATGGCAAAATTCCACCATAATACAGTCTTCTTTCCCGTTCCATTCGTACGCGCTGCATTCGGGCAAACTGCTCCAGTTCGTTAGAAAGCACTCGATAAATTGCGGCACTGAAGGCAACACTGATAAGCATGATTATAAGAAGATACCAAGCTGTTAGTTTAATCCGAGCTGAGTGAAACATTACTGTGTATAGCCTATTTTATAACCAAATCCACGAACAGTATTGAGCAAAGATTTCGATTTTTTGAAAGGAAGATCTATTTTATTGCGCAGATTTCTCATGTACACTTCAACCGTATTCGGCAGAATATCCGCATCATAGTTCCACACATGGCCAATAATCTGATCTTTGGTGAGAACGATGTTGGGATTGCGCATAAAATATTCAAGAAGCGAGAATTCTTTATTGGAAAGCTGGATTAGTTTTCCGGCACGTTTTACTTCATATGTTGTGGTGTCTAAAGTTAAATCATTGACAGACAATACAGCCCGCACTTCGGTTTTCTTCCTTCGCGTTAATGCTTTCACCCGTGCAATAAGCTCTACAAATGCAAACGGTTTTGTCATGTAATCGTCGGCGCCGGAGTTTAAACCTTCTACTTTATCATGAATCTGGCCTTTTGCAGTGAGCATTATAATCGGGACATGCTTCTGATCTTTGCGAAGCCGGGTACAGATTTCTACTCCGTCCATTTCCGGAAGAAGGCGGTCGAGGATAATTAGATCGTATTCTTCGGTAGAAGCCATATCATAGCCTTCAGTTCCGGTATAGACAACATCGACCGCATACAGTTCTTGTTCCAGTCCTTTTTTGATTGCTTGTGCGATCCTGTGTTCGTCTTCAATAACAAGTATTCTCATGCTATTAATTATATTCCACAAACTGAAAATCAGCTGAAGAGGCGTTTTCGGGGGGCTGAGTTCGCAGGAAGGCTAATGTAAAAAGTTGAGCCATGATTGGGCGCTGAGTCTACGTGTATGGTTCCTTTGTGAAGTTCAATAATAGATTTAACAATGTATAGTCCAAGGCCTAACCCTTTATTAGTCTCTGAAGTTTGATAAAACGGTTCAAATAATCGTTTCTGATGCTTTAATGAAATTCCTTTACCCTGATCTTTTACAGAAATAACAAAATAATCCGCATGGGTATACAATTCAACAAGAATAGTTGTTTTATGTGCTGAATATTTTGTGGCGTTTGTGAGAAGATTGATGATAACCCTGTCTATCGCGAGTTTATCTGCATAGACAATAGCTGTTTTTAGATCGGATTTAAATTGATATATATGAGTGGGATGAAGTGACTGCATAATACCTACTTTTTCCTTGCATAACTGAAATAAATCACATGTATCTTTTTTAAGGACTAGTTTTCCACTTTCAAGCTTAGAAAAATCCAGCAGTAAATCGATCATCGACAATAGTTTATCTGCTTCTTCATTTATGGTTACCGCAGACTTTGACAGGAGTTTGTCCGCATGTTTTCGGGCTGTCTGCTTGCTAAGCATCTGGGTATAAAGTTTGATAGTTGAGATGGGATTTTTTAAATCGTGTGCAGTTACGGCGGCAAACCGGTCGCGGGCTTTCAACAAATGTCTTAAGTCTGTATTTTTTTTTATAAGGCGCTGCTGATAATTACGAATTAATGCGCCAATGATGAGAGTCAGGAGAAATCCTACCAATGAAGAAACTATCGCCATTGCTTCTTGGCGTGTATAAAAATGATACCGTGGTTCAAATAAATAAAAGTCAACCAGTAGAAAAGAAAAAAGACCGGTAAATAATGCAATTCCAAATCCATATGCCACACTAAGAATAAGTACAAATAATATATAAGCGATAACAGGATCTGGAAGTTCAGTAACATATATATCGGTGTACCAAAGCGAAATGGTGATAATAATAAAAACTATTACTGATATCAAATAAATTCGAAACGAACGAATAGTTTTAAAATATTTCACTATCCCATTAATATTCCGGCTATGTGAGAATGTGGCGATTAAAAGTAAAAGGGAGACAATGAACGCGGTCGCTAAGCCATATATATTTTTTAGTATCTCTATTGTATAGGACATATCATTGCAAATAAGAATGAAGGGAGCTATAAAGGGAATTATAGATTACCAAAAAACAGATCGTAAGTAAATACACAAAATCACGAAGATATGAGTTTTCCTTGCTCAGCAGCTATTGATGGCGCATGTTTTTTTAGAAGTTCTACATTTTTTATATTGACTTTCCGAATAATATAATACGCATCGCCTAGAATTGGTATCAGCCCAATAAGATAATTTATTACTATATTAAAAACCATCTGGAGAATGATAATTGCAGGTATACCAACATGTATAGCAACACCAATAATATAAAACGACAAGAGCGCATCTATGCTATCGCCGATACCAGGAACAATATTTATAAGCGATCCATAACCAAATCGTATCTTACCTACACCAAACTGACTATCAAGCTTGTTGGCAAGATATGAAGCAAATTCAATATGTTTATTCATACCTGTACTCTACGCTATTCATTTAAGAAATGTATGAGAAATTGATATAAATTATATATAGGATATAATCTTCCCATGTATTACTTTTATATGCTCCGCTGTTCGGATAATTCACTCTATAGTGGAATAACAAATAACCTTGACCGCAGATTAAAAGAACATAATTCCAGCACCAGTAGATCGGCAAAATATACCCGGGCAAAACAGCCGGTGAAGTTGGTTTATACCGAAGAATTTCCGACTATTCAGCAAGCCATGGCACGTGAACGAGAGATTAAAAAGTGGCCGAAAGCAAAAAAAGAAGCATTGATCAACACATCTGCAAATTGTTGATTTTCTCCATTTTCTTACAGATTTCTTATATTTTTATACTACAATTCACAATGATCAAAATTCAGATCATAGAATATTTATAAACTCCCATGAAGAAGAAAATTCTCGTAGCCGATGATGACGCTGCCATTGTTGACGCCATTCAACTAATTTTGGAAGACGCTGATTATACTGTTGAAACAACTCTCAATGGGGAGGATGTTCTAAAAATGGAAGACAACTTTCCCCATCTCATACTTCTGGATATATGGATGTCGGGACAAGACGGACGGACAATCTGTAAATATTTAAAAAAACAGAAATTAACACGACACATTCCTATTATAATGATATCCGCCAACCGCGACACTTCACAGATTGCCAAAACAGCAGGAGCCGATGACTTTATTACTAAACCATTTGAAATAGATGAGCTACTTAAAAAAGTAAAAAAATACGTGAGTTAGTATTCTTCTATTCGTATGAATATTACTAACCCGATACAAACACATAGACAATGGTCGCCATACGTAATTTTTATCACCTCTCTACTTCTCACTTGTATCTGTACGTTATACGTTGCATACCGGGCTGAGTCTGAAGATAGATTTAGGTTTGATAATGAAGTAAACATAACGACCTCAACCATTGAGAGTCAGTTTAACACGTATATTACAGCACTTTTAGGCGGCCGCGGATTATTTGATGCGAGCGATGATGTTACTCGGGATGAATTTCGGGCGTATGCTCTCGGATTAGAGCTTCATAAAAAATATCCGGGTGTTGCAGGGTTCGGGTTTATAAAAAAGGTAGAACCCTATGAAATACCTGGTTTGACTGATGAGATGGTGGCTGAAGGCTACAATTCATTCCGTATTTATCCTCAAGGCGATCGTCCATCATATTTTATTATCAGGTATATAGAACCCGCCGATAAAAAAAATATAACCTCTATAGGATACGATATGTATTCTGAGGCAATACGCAAGAAAGCAATGGATCTGGCAATACAAACTGGGAATCCTACAATGTCGGGCAAAATAACTCTGATTCAGGATTCAGCAGGTAAATCCCAGCCGGGTTTTCTTATGTTTGTCCCGGTATACAAAACCAAAAATATACCCACTACAGACAAAGAAAATCAAATATATGGATTTATATATAGCTCATTTCGGATAAACGATTTACTAAATAGTATGTTTCACAATAAAAACCTCCAGGTGGCATTTCATATTTATGATAATTCGATTTCGAATAAGAATCTTATGTACTCTTCGTCCGAGACTTCAAACTATACGCCGTTATTTACCACTTCTACCACATTGTCTATTGCTAATAAAAAATGGATTATGACATTTGAAAGTCTTCCGCCGCTTGAACATGCATCTGAAAGAAAACTACTGTCGACTATTTTAATTGGCGGTGTAACCATTAGTTTACTGTTATTTCTTCTGAGTCTGATTCAGCTTCGAGCGCGCGAATCTGCGGAGCGTTCGGCGCTGGTAATTTTAAATTCTGAGCAGGCTTTACAGGAGTCTAATCATAGAATTTCCAATATTTTAAATAGCATTACCGATGGTTTTATCGCACTCGATCGTCATTGGCGATTTACCTACATTAATAAAGCTGCTGCCCGCACTATGCGCCGTCTCCCTGAGCAGGTACTCGGCCGCACCATTTGGGATGTTCTACCAGATCTGGAACAGAACCGTTTTGGAAGATTATATAAAAGATCTATGGC
Source organism: uncultured Gammaproteobacteria bacterium (assembly GCA_964490875.1). Classification (GTDB taxonomy): domain Bacteria; phylum Patescibacteriota; class Microgenomatia; order UBA1406; family GWC2-37-13; genus CAYYYG01. Next base: position 164,647 of record CAZBEF010000001.1, on the reverse strand, counting down.
CGAAAATGTACCACTGGAACTTGAACATTATTATGAACCATTTAAAGCCTGGCTCAGTGTTCGGGTATATCCGTCGCAGTCGGGATTGTCTATTTATTTTGCCGATATGACAGAACGGCACCGCCTTGAAAAACAGAAAGATGACTTTTTAGGTGTGGCCAGCCATGAGCTCAAAACGCCGGTTACCAGTATTAAAGCATATATTCAGGTTCTACAAAACCGATTTCAAAAAGCATCTGATTTAAAATCATATAGCCTTCTTACCAAAGTAGATTCTCAAATTAATAAACTGACTGGCCTCATTCATGATCTGCTTGATGTTACCAAAATAGAAGCCGGGAAATTAACGCTGCAATATCAGTCCGTTGATTTAAATAGTCTCGTAAAACAGACTGTTGAAGAAATACAAATTACAACGGATAGACATATAATTAAAATTGAAGGAGAAATTAACAATCAGGTGACAACAGATCCCGAACGGGTTGCCCAGGTGCTAACCAATCTCCTTTCCAATGCAGTTAAGTATTCTCCCCGCTCCAATAAAATAATTGTCCGGATTTCTAAAGAAGATTCCAACTGTATGATCTGTGTACAGGATTTTGGTGTTGGCATTGCCAAAGAGATGCAGAATAAAGTGTTTGACCGATTTTTCAGAGTAAGCGATCCGAACCGAATTACCTATCCAGGCCTCGGGCTTGGATTGTACATCTCCTCAGAAATAGTGAAACGATTGAAGGGCAAAATGTGGCTCACCAGCCGTGATGGCGAAGGATCAGCATTCTTTTTCAGTATCCCTTCTCATTCCTGATAAATATCATATAATTGTTCATCTATGCTACGAAAAGCTAAGATAACTGATATTCCCTCTATAAAAGAACTTATCGATGAAGCGGCCAAATCACATAAGGTTCTGCCACGAAGTGAAACCGAACTGCGAAAAGTTATCCGGAGTTTTTTTGTTTGGGAAGAAAATAACAAAATAGTCGGCTGCTGCAGCCTTGAAGTTTACAGCAAGAAACTTGCCGAGATAAGATCACTTGTCGTAGATTTGTACTATCGAAAAAATGGTATCGGAAAACAGCTTGTTGCAGCTTGTATGGAAAAAGCAAAAGAACTTCAGATTTATGAAGTGCTTACCATCACAGAAAAAGATGCATTTTTTGAGAAAATGGGATTTAGTAAATGCCTTGGCGGTCAATGGGCACTTTTTATGAGGCCGTAATTTTTATGAAAATTAAAGTTTTATCCATTACAGAAAGTGATGTAGATATATTCTGGAAATTATTTGCTGAGATTCTGCTTACCCAATTCCCCGGTTATTCTCAGAATGTACAAAGTTTTATGCTCGAAAAAATGTACACGCGTAATTCCTTCATCTATTGGCTGCAGAATTCAATAAAAACAGTGCTACTTGCGTATGCAAATGATCAGCCGGTTGGGTTCATGGTTATTGATGAGCCGTATGGCGGAGTAAGTTTCTGCCGGTGGCTTGGAATTAAGAAACGGTATCAGAAAAAAGGAATTGGAACTATCCTCATTCAACAATGGTTGGATATGGCTCATGAGCTGGGGTGTCATAAAGTTGAAGTTGCTTCACAATCTGAGGCGCGTGAATTCTATAAAAAAATAGGATTGACAGAAGAAGGTTTTCGGAAATGTTCGTATTTTGGAATTGATCAATTTATGTTTGGAAAAGTGATCGGCGAGCCAACCGACGAAGTTATGACGGGAAAGTTGTAATTAGTATATAACCGGTTAAACTGGTTGAACCGGTTTAACTGATTCTAACCGGCCTAAGCATTCTTCTTTTCCTAATATTTCCATCGATTCGTTCAGCGGAGGCGATATTTTCTTCCCTGTTATTGCGACGCGGATAACCATGAAAAAGAGACTGTTTTTAACACCCAGCTCCTGTGCGGTCTTAAGCATTGCTTCGCCTATTTTATCGGCTTTCCATTCTTCCACGTTTGATAATGATTCGGATACTTTTTTCAGTATATCTTTATGAGGAGAAAGATCGACTTCGTGTGTTTCCGGACGTTTGAACAAAAACTCGCAAAGAGGAAGATATTCAGCAAGAGTTTTGATCCGTTCGCGCACGAGCGGGATGGTTTTCTCTATTATGTCTTCTGGAAGTTGACCTTTATAAAATTCAAAGACTCTGGACTTTAGACTTCGGACATCGGACTTCATTATGTATTGTCCATTCATCCATTCCAGTTTCTTAAGATCGAATACTGGTCCAACTGGCTTTACATCCTTAAGATCAAACAATTTGATAAATTCTTCCAATGAAAAAACTTCCTTTGCCTCAGGGTGGCTCCATCCCATAAGCGCCATGAAGTTTATGATTGCCTCAGGAAGAAATCCATTTTCCTGATACCATGAGACACTGGTATGACCATGACGTTTAGAAAATTTTGTTTTATCCGGATTCCGCAAAAGCGGTGAATGAAAGAATGCTGGTTTCTCCCAGCCGAAGAAATCATACAGCAGATATTGTTTCGGACTTGAGGTAATCCATTCTTCCCCGCGAACCATATGAGTGATACCCATGAGATGATCATCTACAACAACGGCTAGATGATAAGTCGGAAAACCATCAGATTTTAAGATTACCTGATCGTCTACTGTATTAGAATCAAAGACGATTTCACCGCGGATTAAATCTTGGGTAATAATTTTTGTATTCTCAGGAACTTTCATCCGGACAACTCTCGGCTCGCTGCTTGCCAGTTTCTGTTTAACTTCATCGACTGAAAGATTTCTGCAGTGTTTGTCGTACATCGGAAGTTTGCCCTCGGCTTGCATTTGTTTGCGGACTTCATCAAGCCGCTCTTTACTGCAAAAACAATAGTAGGCATGGCCTTTTTCAATAAGTTCAAGTACATGCTTTTTATATATATCTAGTCGTTCGGATTGACGATAAGGGCCGTATGATCCACTTTTTCGAGGGCTTTCATCTTCTGTCAGCCCAAACCAATCGATGGCTTCAAAAATTTTCTGTTCGGCATCGGCGACAAAGCGCTGTCTATCAGTGTCTTCGATGCGGACAATAAACTGGCCGCCGAAGCGTTTGACATATGCAAAATCAAACAATGCCTGATAAATTGTTCCGATATGCGGGTAACCTGTTGGAGAAGGAGCAATACGAGTACGTACCATATCTGTATTATATACTATTGATCATTTTCTTCTCATTAAATGAATCGCTCCAAATACCGAAAGAAGTGCAGGCAGAAGAAGAATATTGCCATACTTAAATAAATCCTTTTGATTTTCCGGCATGTCCGGCACCTGATAAAACTTCACCGACCGCTGGCTGATACCGGACAGCACTCCATCGGAAGCCAGATCATTCAGCAAATTAAGGACAAAGCCTACGTTGTTGGAAGTCGGTGACAAGTATCGATCATAGATAAATCGTGATGATGGGATGACAATAATCGTTCCGCCGTTTTTAAGCCGAGCCTGCGCGCCGATAACAAACTCCTTAAGATCAGATTCTTTTGGCTGGGGAATACTCTGTGGATCCAGACTATATTTTTTTTCCTGAATCCATGAGCGCGGTGTTGTTTTAATCAGCTCATCCTGTTCCATACCCGGCTTTTGATGCAGAGAGATTGAGGATGACCACGGAAAAGTAAGTGCTCCGATATTGGAAAAGTAAGTTGTTTTGGTGTTAAATACATTTGTTCGCAGCCATAATGGATACGGCAGTGAGATGCTCACATTCCCCTGGCCAAGATTTATCCGTTCTGCGGCCGCAGATAAAACAAGATTTTTGTTTAGTTGAATACCATAACTTTCTAAGAAAGTGGTTAGATTATGGACAGATGGAGCAGTCTGAAGTTGTTCGCTTACAGTAATACCATCTACAAAAAAAATTGCTTTACCGTTTTTGGCAAGGTACGACTTTAGAGCATTCTGTTCTTGCTGATCGTACTGTTTTGTATTCGTATCCATAACCATCAATGTTTTGAAAGAAGGAGAAATGTCACGGGTTGCCGATGAGCTTGAAACTTGTATCGATTCTACGGCAAACTGTTTTGATGCGATGCCTTTTATAACACTTAATCCATCACCTTGAGGATTGGTAGAATCGGCTCCCATTATCCCAATCTTCGGAAGCTCTTTCCGTGTCATTTTATAGATTGCTGCTGTTAGGTTGTACTCAAGACTTTCAAGATTTGTTGCCTGAGGAATAACCTCTTTCTTATCTTTGTACTGTAGTGAGATACCAAATAATGCCGTGGTTATTGCATATTTATCCTGTTCCACCTGAGAAAATTGAAGCTCAGGAATTCCTGCCTCTTTTGCTTCCGCCGCCACCTTTTCATCTTTTTTTGGATCAACTATTTTTATAGAAATTTTTCCAGCATTGGCGCGGTTATATTCGTTTAAAATATCGTTCACCTCTGTTTTCAAAGGCAGTAACCGTGAAGGCAGATCCGATGAAACAAAGAATTTTATAGTGACTAAATTATCCAAATTTCGCAGAATATTTTTTGTAGAAGAAGATAATGTGTAAGCTTTTCCATAAGAAAGATCATACCGTAATGGAACAGAAGAAATCAGAAGATTGGCAACTGCAAAGACACCGATTGCCAACGCAATCACCACGTTCTTTTTCATATGGACGAGGTTAAATGTTTGGGCAATATTTATTTGTTTAAGGTTTTTGAAAACTTTCATAAACTTTTTCATTATTATTTTCGCTTTTCTAAATCGGTAATGGTCAGAAACAAAAAGATACCGGCTACACCTGCAAAATAAAAAACGGAACGAATATCAATAACACCTTTTATAAAATTCTGAAAATGATACGCTGGGCTGAACAATATCGCATAATCGAGAATTGATTTAGGAAGCACAGTCGACATGAAATCCGTGTGCAAAACTATTAAAAGAAATAATACGATAACAGATAATAAAAATGCCACAACTTGGTTTTTAGTCTGTGAAGAAAAGTACATCGAGATTGCGATAAACGAAGCTCCCATACAAATTGTTCCTATATATCCGACAATTGTTTCAGGAATATACAATCCACTTAAAAAAGATAAAGAGACAGGTAGACTGACAGTCAAAACCAAACTGACAATCAGGAGAGTTACCAATGCCAAAAACTTTGAAAAAACAATTTGAGTTTCTGAAATAGGCAAGGTAAGAAGAGTCTCGATAGTATTGGTACGCTTTTCTTCCGAAATAATCCGCATGCTCATAGCAGGGATAAATACCATGCAGAGCCAAGGAAGAATAGAAAAAAATGTTTGCATCGATGCAGTACCGATTACAAACAAATCTTTAACAAATAAAAAATTGGCAAAAACACCAAACAGGACCACAATAATATACCCGATCGCGTTATTGAGATAATAGCCTAATTCTTTCTTATATAATATATACATATATATTAGTCGCGGACTAACTTCTTAAAAAGCTTCTCCACTCCGCCTTTTGCTTTTGGCCTAATGCCATCGTAGACTAATGTACCTTTATTGATAATTATCAATCTATTGGCGATATCTTCGACTTCAGATAATATGTGGGTTGAAAATAATATTGTTTTTTTCTTGGCAATCTTTTTAATTAAATTTCTTATTTTTTCTTGTTCAAGCGGATCAAGCCCCGAAGTTGGTTCGTCTAGAATGAGAATTGAAGGATTACCAATTAGAGCGGCCGCTAAACCCACACGCTGTTTATAACCTCGAGAAAGTTCTTCTATTTTAGAATTAAATACGTCCGAGAGTCCAACTTCGTCTCCAACTTCTGAAAAATCAGTACTTTCTTTTATATCCGCAATAAATTGAAGGTATTCCTGCACACGCATTTCGTGATAAAGGGGATTGTTTTCTGCTAAGTAACCAATTTTTTTAAGGACTTCAATTTTATTTTCAAGAGGTGAGTATTTATCTATTTTTATTTTTCCCTTGGTTGGGGCTAAATATCCAAGAATCAATCGCATGGTAGTAGTTTTGCCAGCTCCGTTGGGACCGAGAAATCCAATAATATCTCCTTCCTTTGCCTGGAAGGAAATAGAATCCACAGCAGTTTTGGCGTCATATTTTTTAGTAACAGATAATACAGATATCATATAAATAGGTAATATATAACAAATAGGTGCCGTTACGCAAGTATTAAACGTCTGTAAATGGTCCCCTGCCTATTGACAAGGTTTTTTAATTTAACTATTATGAAAGTAATTATCATTTTTACAAGCTAATGTAATGGAAAATAAAGATCAAATGTCTTTAGGGAAGCCGAAAAATAAATTTCTGCTTCTCGCGTCGACATTGTTCGTCTTGCTAATAGTGCTTCTGGTTCTTGTAGTTATAAACAATAAGCCTGCTTCTGTAACACCAAAACAGACAGCCACTTCTACAACAGGCGGAGATACGACTGGATCGGGCGGTACGCAGATGCCCAAGATTGCAGCAGTCAATCCTCCTACAGTGATGGTTAATGGATGGGTGGGTATGACAGCTCCTGCTTCGGTGCCCACATCCGCATCTGTATATACCTTTAAAACAGGATATACAATGACAGAGGCGCAAGCGCTTGCTGGCCAACTAGGTATTCAAGGCAAGGTGCAGAAGAATAATAACGTGGTCATGGTGTACTCTTTGCCACCAGGCAATGACGGCACAGCATCGATCCTTGCTTACCAATTAAGTAATGGCACATTTATTTATACTTCAAGTAAAGGTGTAGCTCTTCCAACAGGAGCTTCGGTTGAAGATAAAGTGATGACATTCTTAAAAGGAATTGGTGTTTATGACAGTACTCTTACCGCTGTTACAACATATAAAGATAAGACACAGCCCGGTAAGCTCTTTGTAGAAGTACATAGAGATTGGAAAAAGGTTGGACTGCCGATATTGAATCCAATGGGTCTATTGAATGTGCCAGAAAATGAAAAACTGGCAGCTCTTACTCTTGCTTCAAAAAACAGCAACCTTCCACAGAACTCAAATATCTATGCAACATCTGATCGAACAGATGGATATGTGAGAAAAAGCGATTTCAATACAATTACACTTGGAGTCGATGAAGCAACACAGATGGTCACTGAAATTAAATCTGGTATTCGACCATTTGCAACAGCAGCCCCAAACACCACAAGCCTTCTTACGTTTGATCAGGCTGTTGATAAGTTAAAAATGGGTCAGTATGAATTTGCATTAGTAACTCCTTCAGGAAATGGTGAAGAAATGCCATGGGATAAGATTTACCCCATGAATAAAGCTGAAGCAGAAACTGCGACCGTTACCGACTCAGTAGTTGTGTATCTTGAACAGCCTTCATCTGCTAATCAGACTCAGCTTATTCCTTACTATGTCTTCCGAGCAAATGCAATGCTGAAAAGCGGATACAGAGCAAAAATAATTGCAGCTGTTCCTGCCGCTTCTCAGACAAGTGCATTCTTAATGCCATTTATTGGCGTAAATGCACAGACCCCAACTTCGACAAGCCAGGGTCAACAGCAGGGAACGTTTGAATTAGTTCCTACAGGTGGCACTCCAAATAATCCTAATACCGGAGTGACAACTGCTCCACCACAAGCCGTAACGAGCGGAGTTCCCACCTTATCCAACGGATCAGTATGTAAACCAACAGTTGGTGAACTGAATCCTATTTACAACATAGGTGGTGCACTCTATGGCCATGGAGATTATGCTATATGGGGAAGTGAAGTACGAAGAGCATCAGAAGGATATTGGTATTACATTCCATCAGAAGGTGATAATGCCATACTAGGAAATCTTCAAAACATTATTAATGGCATTAAAGGAGCAGTGGCGACACAGGAACAAGTAACGATGCCAACCCAACCTGCTGCGAATGTAACAGTACCTGAAACAGCAACTGATGATCAGGGACAAAAACAGGGAACATTCTATGTTCCGACAGTACTTCCAACTCAGGTTCCTGCAGTTCAGGTAGGTGTTAATGATGTTGAACTACGGGTAATTGAAAAAGTAATAAAAGATGTAAACAGAATTGGCGAATACTGCCCGCTCCGTGTTACTGGTTCATCACCAACTGTATTCATCTATGGTCAGACTGGTGCTAATGTTCAACTTGTATCAGGTGCTGTAGTATCATATGCAGATCCTTCAACGAATGGTTCCAATATATGGAACGTCCAAGTCGGCGCCAATGGTACTGTACTTGCGAATGGTGTGACAAGAGAATGGATCTACTATGAATATGAGAATGCCACATTTGATCGTCCGACACATGGTTGGACAGTCAAGAAAGCAGACCTCGCTTCCTTCGCTTCAACAACAGCTCATAAGCTGGGATTGACAGCAACCGAAGCAGGACGATTGCAGTTTGAACTTGAACATGCAGCCTCTCGAGTAAGTGCTGACAGCGTATTTGTCGGACTTATTTCTAAAAACGAAGTAAATTCCAAACTGCCTTTGAAAGTATCTTCAGGATACGCAGTTGAAAGAGTTTACTTCTATGTAGGCGCAGCAAGCGGCAAGACAGTAGCTCCATCTCTTAGTAAGATAGTACGATCACCTTCGATGGTGGTTGAGCTTGGATCTTACGGAGAAAAATAACTTAGCAACTTTACACCGTCCCGCAGCAATTGCTGCGGGACGGTTCGTCTTTATGAAAAACAAACATCTGAAACGCCTTCGCGAAAAAAAAAATTCATTTTTACCGTAGCTCTACTTTCCTTTATTCTTATATTTCTTATTACCTACGCGATCACAAGAAAACCTTCTACATCTGAAAATCCTTCGGATATTCCTTTATTCGGCAGAAGTTTTATTGAAAATTTTGGAATTACCGATAACAAAAATCAAAACAAGCTTCCACCAACCATAAAAAGTAATATTGAAGCACTACATCTACCAAAAACTACTTTTCGTGCTTGGTCGGACTTTCCCACATTCAGCAGCCCCTCTTCGGCCGCTGTATATGAATTGAAAGATTCCTATACCTTGAACGAGGTTAAATCTTTAGCGCGTGAACTTGCGGCTTTTGATAAGGTTAAAGACTACAAAGATTTTGTTCTGAGTTATACAGTAGGTAAAAAAGGCCAGGTTGGTGCAGTAATGATTTTCAATAAAAATAACGGAGAATTCTCATATAAAGCTACCGACGGTGTTCCACTGGCTTCAGGAGCATTATCTATAGAAGAAAAGATATACACATTTTTGAAAAAAATCGAATGGTATGATTCTACGTTAAAAGTAGTTGCTAACTATAAACTTAGAAATAATGATGAAACAACGTATTACGAAATTAAAAGAGACTGGAATGCTGCTGGACTGCCTATTTTGAATCCTATCGGTTTATTAAATGTAGATGAATCTACCTCAATTACTAATCTTAAAATGAATGATCCTTCGACCTCTGTTGGAATAAATCCTGATATTTATGAAACGTCCGATAAAAGGGATACACTTGCCCGTAATGCAGATTTTAATACTATGACAATCGGAATATCAGATAGAACAAATAACGTGGTGGCTGTGAAATCAAATATCAGAAGAAGGACAAATCTAGAAGCTAAAAAAACAGAGGTTATATCGTATCAAAAAGCAGTCGATATGTTAAAAAAGAATGATCAAGCGCTTATTCTCACAACACCTGCAAATGTTACCAGTGTTAATGATTGGCAAAAAATTTATGCTAATCAACTAGCAATAGCACAGCAAGCAACGGTAACAGAATCCACACTCGCCTATTTAGAACAGTCCCCCAGTGCCAGTCAAAAAAATTTAGAACCATACTATATATTTAGAGGAAATGCGACTCTTACCAATACATATCAAATTAATTTTATTGCCGCAGTACCGGCAGTCCGTACTACACAGGCGCGTAATTTACCTTCTTTTTCATTTTCATTCATCCCACAAGTATATGCTGTCGCCGGAGATTTAAATAATCAGATAGGGCAGATTGGTCAGCAGAAACAGGGGTCTTTTGATCTGCTTCAGACACCAACTCCTCCCCCCTCGCCCACTCCAGTCTACAGATCATGCATTCCAGCGGCCGGGGATTTGAATCCATATAATACCCAAAGTAGCGCCAATGGAATTATTGGATACGGATGGAGTCCAGTCGCGGTAATCAATGGGAAAATTCAACTGAGCAGAAGAGGTTGGTGGTATTTTGTACCTTCAGAAAATACTACTGAAGCTACTTTACGAAATGATTTGAATCAGATTCTTATTGCAATTCAACAATATACCGGGCAACAGATGAACTTTAGAGATTTTAATACAGGCATTCCACCAAATATTTTGTCTGATTTTCAAGACACTGGCACAGCATGTCCAATTCGGGTAACCGGAGATTCACCGACTATCTTTGTATATGCGCCAAAAGGAGAAAAAATTACCATTCAACCGCCTTCTGCAATTACCTATGCTGATCCGTTGCTTCAAAACAGAGTGTGGAGCATACTGTCAAATGGTTCAAATAATTTTTACGTAAATGGAAAACTGCAGAACTATTTATATTACGAATATAGTTCGGTCACTTTCAGACGACCAACCGATGGATGGGTTGTGAGACAGAAAGAAATTAAATCGTTTGCAGATGAGATACTTGGTCCGCTGCTTCGTTTGAACACAGCAGAGACGACACGACTCGTGTATGAACTGACTCATGCTGCTTCCAAAATTGATAAAGAGACAATATTCATTGGGCTGGTAAACCAAAAAGAGGTCGATGAAAAACTACCATTATCGGTGTCTCCGAAAGCAGATGCATATCGGTTTATGTTCTACGTAGGAACACCATATGGAGAAAAAATAGCAGCGCCGAATATTCCACCAATAAAGCGATCTGAGTATATGATTGTAGAGCTCGGTTCATTTGCTGAGAAATAAAATTATTTCAGCAGATCTGGCCTTCTTTTTTTTGTTTCTTCGTAAGCCATCTGTATTCTCCATTTTTCAATCTCTTTGTGATTTCCGGAAAGTAATACAGCCGGTACTTTTTTTCCGTTAAATTCTTCCGGCCTTGTGTACTGAGGATATTCAAGCAGACGAACCGTCTCGACGTTTCTTTCAAGAAGAGACTGAATAGTTTCATCAGATCCAATGATCTCATTTAACAATGTGACAGATACTTCTGAAAAGCTTTCTTCCTCGGGCGATTCTTTTTTTATAGCGCCAGGGAGAAGCCGGACAACAGAATCGACAATTGCCGCAGCTGTAATCTCGCCGCCTGTCATTACAAAGTCGCCGAGTGATATTTCTTCATCAACCAATTCTGATATGCGTTCATCGATTCCTTCATAATGCCCGCAGATAATTACGATGTGATCTAAAGAACTATATTCTTTTGCTTTTCGCTGACTCCAAACTGCTCCCCGCGGACTTGTAAGAATTATTTTCTCTTTGACTTCGGACTTGTGACTTCGGACTTGCGACTTCCCTATAGCATCTGCTATTACATCAATTCTCATGACCATACCAGCACCTCCTCCATATGGTTTATCGTCTACCGAACCATACGAGTCGCGGGCAAAGTCACGGATATTGACTATTTCAATTTCAACGGCCGACTTTTCAATTGAGCGTTTGACAATACTTTCGCTGAAAAATGACTTCAATGTTTCCGGGAAAAGAGTTAGTATGGATATTTTCATGTTTTTATTGTACTATAATCCCTGAATACGACCGTATGAAAAAGTTAGTGTTAGGATTAATTCGTTTTTATCAAAAAACCTCTGTCTTCCATCATGGGATCTTTAAGACGCTCTTCCTGACAGATAATGTATGCCGGTTTACTCCAACCTGCTCTGTTTATACTGCCGAGGCTGTAGAAAAATACGGCGTCCGGAAGGGATTATATAAAGGATTTCTTCGAATTCTCCGTTGCCACCCGCTCTCAAAAGGCGGTTATGATCCAATAAAGTGACTCTCGCTTGATTTTGCCGGCAACTCCTTGTTATAATACTTTAGCAGTTAAATATTTTAATTGCTAATCTTATGCAAATGAACTATCAACCACCCGAAGATCAAGGCAGCGCTGTGGAAAAATACTCGGTTAATCTGACTAAATTGGCAAAGGACGGAAAGTTGGACCCCATTATTGGTCGTGACGATGAAATCCGCCGCGTAATCCAGATACTTTCCCGAAGAACGAAAAATAACCCCGTATTGCTGGGTGATCCTGGCGTGGGAAAAACTGCAATTATTGAAGGATTAGCACAGCGGATAGTGACTCGTGATGTTCCTGACACATTGAAGAATAAACAGGTTCTTTCGCTCGATCTTTCCGGAATGTTGGCAGGCGCCGCCTTTCGAGGCGAATTTGAACAGCGATTGAAAAAATTTCTAGATGAAATTGAAAAAAGTGAAGGTAAATATATTTTATTTATCGATGAACTGCATACCATAGTTGGTGCCGGAGCTGCCGAAGGTGCTGTTGATGCCGGGAACATGTTGAAGCCTGCACTGGCGCGAGGAAGGCTGCATGCAATAGGCGCGACAACAGTTCGTGAATACCGGCAACATATTGAAAAAGATCCGGCGCTTGAGAGGCGTTTTCAGCCAGTGTATATCGATGAACCGACTCCGGAAAACAGTATCGCAATCTTGCGCGGAATTAAAGAAAAGTATGAAGTCCATCATGGAATCAAAATTTCTGACGATGCGCTGATTGCTGCGGTAAACCTTTCGGTACGTTATATTTCTGATAGATTTCTTCCCGATAAAGCTATTGATTTGATAGATGAAGCAGCGGCAGCCGCAAAAATAGAAATAGATTCGATGCCGGTTGAACTGGACCAGATAAAACGGCGCATAATGCAGCTTGATATAGAACTGGCCGCTTTAAAACGGGAGAAAGATCTTGAAGTACGGAAGAAGACTCTTGAGGAAGAGCGAAAAACACTTCAGACAAAATTTGATGATCTTCACAAAAAATGGCAGAAACAAAAAGAAATTATTTCTCAGCTTCAGAAATTCCGTGTGCAACTAGACCAACTGCGGGCACAGCTTGATGAGGCCGAACGTGATGTGCTTTTGGATAAAGCCGCTGAACTCAAATATGGCAAGATTCCGGAAGTAGAAAAAAAATTAAAGGAACTTGAGAAGGAATGGAGTAAAATTCCTGATTCAGAACGACTTTTGAAGGAACAAGTAACAGAAGAAGATATTGCCCGCATTCTGGCTCGATGGACCGGTATTCCGGTGACAAGGCTTCTTGAATCGGAATCTAAAAAATTAAAAGATCTTGAAAAAGAATTAAAACTGCGAGTGATCGGACAGGATCATGCTTTAACAAAAGTTGCCAATGCCATTCGCCGCTCACGGGCTGGATTGGGCGAAGAAAACCGGCCGATTGGATCATTCTTATTCTTAGGACCAACAGGTGTAGGAAAAACGGAGACTGCAAAAGCGCTTGCCTATGCACTGTTTAATGATGATAAAGCAATGATCAGAATTGATATGAGTGAATATCAGGAAGCACATACAATTGCGCGACTTATCGGCGCACCTCCTGGATATGTTGGCTACGAAGAAGGCGGGCAGCTTACCGAGGCAGTTCGAAGAAAACCGTACTCTGTGATTCTTTTTGATGAAGTTGAAAAAGCAAACCCTCAGGTCTTCAATGTATTTCTGCAGATACTGGATGACGGGAGACTGACAGATGGTCGTGGGCGTGTTGTCAATTTCAAAAATACCATCATTATTCTCACTTCAAATCTAGGAAGCGAAATATTTCAATCGGCAGAGAAGACTTCAGCTACAAAAATAGAGGCGCATGTTATGGATATCGTCAAAAAATTCTTTAGGCCGGAGTTTATTAACAGGCTTGATTCAATAGTAACTTTCAATCCATTAAGTGAAGACATGATTGCCAAAATAGTTGAGATGCAGCTTGTTGAAGTGTCTAAGCGGTTGGAGAAACAGGGTCTGCATATGGAAACAACTGAAGCATTAAAGCGGCATTTGCGCGCGGTAGGATTTGATGAGGTGTTTGGCGCGCGGCCATTGAAACGAGTGATTAATGAACTGGTGATCGACGAAGTTGCGCTTGAGATTATTGAAGGAAAAATCAGAACCGGCGATACGGTAATTGTAGATTTTAAACAGGGAAAAGTACAGATTTCTGTCAAAAAGCCAAACTAACCACGCTATAATGATTAGATGAAACAATTATATTTTGTTCTTCTCGCCTCCTTCATGTTCCTTGTCTTTTCGATGCACTTTACGCTAAGCACTGATTTAAATCAAGATCTGGGGCGTCATATAAAAATCGGTGAGATTATCGCGAATCAAAAATATATTCCTCATACCAATTTATTTTCGTACACTAATCCCGGCTTTCCGTTCAGCAATCACCACTGGCTTTCAGAAGTTTTGTTCTACCGCTTTTCGAATCTGTTCGGACTGCAGTCTCTCATTTTAATAAAAGTCTTTTTATTCATCGGAGCGATAGGACTTCTAATTTATAATGGATATCGTCTGGGATATCCGCTGATAACTATCGGGACTGCAATCATTATTTCACCGCTATTACTGGAGCGGTCGACAATTCGGCCGGAAATATTTGGATATCTGATTTTTTCGTACATTCTTTTTGTATTTTTTCAATATCCGAAACAAAAAAAACTTCTCTATTATCTTCCCCTCTGTATGGTTTTGTGGATTAACCTCCACATTAGTTTTATATTCGGTGTGGCTGTGATTGGCTTGCTTCTTGTGAAAATAATATGGATGACTATAAGGAACAAGAAAAAGATTTCGTCCGATGTATATATTCTTTTAGGAAGTTTAGCCGCATCTCTTCTTAATCCCCATGGTGTATTTGGCATTCTCTACCCGATTAATATTTTTAATAACTACGGCTATACAATTGTCGAAAACCAGAATATTTTCTTCCTCAATTCAATAATGCTGAATCCCCACATCCGATATTTATTTTTACTTTCGCCGATAATTATCGCCTCGGCCGGCATTCTAATTTTCAAAAAGAAAATTTTTGAAGCACTGCTGTTGTCTATTTTTTTTATAGCGACAATGATGCAGATTCGGCACATGCCTTTTTTTGCATTGGTAGCTATACCAGCAATCAGTTTGAGTATTCGGCTTGTAACAGCAAAAATTAAACTCAAACAAACACAACGAATTCTCATTTCCGTGGTGATGACGGTTATGTGCATCGGACTGAGTATATTTTTCATTCAAGACATATATTCGAATACATTCGATTTGCAGGAGTCTTTCGGAATGAAGGTTAGGGAAGAAGGAAAAGGTGGCGCCGAATTTATTCTTCAAAAAAAACTTCCGGGACAATTATTTAACAATTTTGATATTGGTGGATACGCGATTTATAAATTATATCCTGCATATTCTGTGTTCGTAGATAACCGGCCTGAAGCGTACCCAAATGATTTTCTACAGAATGTATATATAAAACTTCAGACAGATTCTGCATTACGAAAAAAAATATTTAAACAATACAATATTAATACTATATATTTCGCACATACAGATCAAACCTACTGGGCCGAAGCGTTTATGAAAGACATACTTGCAGACAAACAATGGCGGCTGGTATATCTAGATGACTACAGCATGGTCCTCACTACCGACAAGCAAAATCCCGATGTTAGGGAGGATGAAAAATATTTGTCTGCTCTTTTAAACAAAGCTGATTACATAAGCGCTTTAAAACTTTCTCGATTTTTCTCGATAATGCAGAATTCGATATTGTCAGACCAAGCATTTACAAAAGCGGCAGAACTAAACGCCGCCTCGTGTGTGATTCAAAAAAGTTTTTATTACCAGTATGCGGGAGTTTCTTATACACAGAAGGCAAACGATATAAAAAGTAAATTCTGGTACTGTTTTTAAGTTACACCAATTCTTTTCTAATGCTGGCAGCAATCTGCTCCATCGTTTCTTTGTCAAAAGATTTTGTCGGCGGGATAGATTCACGATTATGGCTGGTAGATTCGATATCATCGAAGCGCGGAACTATGTGAATATGTGCATGAGCGACAATTAAACCAAATGTAAGATAACTTACCCATTTTGGTTGTAAAGCTTTCTGAATACCTTTAGTGACCGTTAGAACAGTCTCCCAATAAGCACTAAATTCAGGGACATCGTATACCCAGCGATGATGCTTTTTTGGTATGATTAAGGTATGCCCTTTTGATCGGGGAAAAATATCTAAGAATCCGTAGAAGAGTTCATTCTCATATACTTTATAAGAAGGCATTTTGCCGGTTACAATTTTACAAAATATGCAGTTGTCCATAAGAAAGATAGTAACAGAATATTCTTATATTGACAATATGATGGATAACAATGTATGATAGTATATGAAATTTATTAATTCATTTTATTTTATATGATAAAATCTTCAGATGTTAATGTTCCCGTAAGTATTCCTCAGGAAATTCGCAGTACCTACGTCAAAAATTATATGGAAATGACACGAGAAACTGGCCGCCTTATGCTGTTTGCCGGCGATCAGAAAGTTGAACATTTGAATAAAGATTTTTATGGTGAAGGTATTGCCGAAGAAGATAACGATCCGGTGCATTTGTTTAATATCGCTTCAAATGCCAATATCGGAGTATTTGCTGCCCAGCTTGGACTGATTGCCCGTTACGGCGGCGACTTTCCAAAAATCCCCTATCTAGTCAAGATGAATTCTAAATCGAACCTTGTTAAAACAGCCCAGCGTGATCCGCAGAGCCAGGCATGGTACCCCGTTTCAAAAATAGCTGAATTTAAGCAAAATAGCGGACTGAATATTCTGGGTATCGGATTTACAATCTATGTTGGTTCGGAATTTGAATCGGAAATGTTTGTTGAAGCAGCCAAATTGATATATGAAGCTCATCAATATGGACTTCTTAGTGTGATATGGTGTTATCCAAGAGGAAAAGCGGTGATCGACGAAAAAGATCCACATATCGTGGCTGGTGCAGCGGGAATTGCTGCCTGTTTAGGCGCTGATTTTGTGAAAGTCAATGCACCTAAAAAAGAAGGTGTAGATCCATATGAAGCATTAAAAGAAGCGGTGAAAGCTGCCGGCCGAACAAAAGTTGTCTGCGCCGGAGGTTCAAGCACCGAAGTTCCAAAATTCTTGGATGGATTGTACAAACAGATTCATACAGCGGGAACAATAGGTAATGCAACAGGCCGAAACGTTCATCAGAAGCCGTTGGATGAAGCAGTACGTTTCTGTAATGCTATATATGGAATTACTGTAGAAAATAAAACCGTTGATGAAGCAATGCAGATTTATAAAGGATGACACGTGTCATCCTGGAGTCCCGTCCACGACGCAGTCGGGGCGAGGACGATAGGATCTTTATAAAATAGATGCTATCGCTCACTTCGTTCGCTCCAGCATGACAAAATAAATATGTTTACTAATGTCACCACACTAACAGAGTTCATTCTCAAAGAAGAACGGAAGTTTAAGGATGCCACTGGGAGCTTTACGCTCCTTATGACGCACATCGAAAATGCTGCCAAAATTATCGCCAGCCATATAACAAGATCTGGTCTGGTTGATATTTTGGGCCGAACCGGTGAAACAAATGTCCATAACGAAGAGGTGCAAAAACTCGATGTCTACAGTAATCAGCTGTTGGTTGATACACTGATTGGTTCGGGGCAGACCTATGCTGTGGCTTCGGAAGAATTAAAAGAGCCGGTGTATGCGAAAAAGAATATCGGTGAATACGTTGTCTTCTTTGATCCTCTTGATGGATCTTCAAACATTGATGTGAATGTAAATATCGGTACTATCTTCTCTATTTATAGAAAGAGTGACTCGTTGCTTCAGCCTGGTAGAAAACAAGTAGCGGCCGGATATATTATGTATGGACCAAGTGTGATGTTTGTATATTCGTGTGGAAATGGCGTGAACGGATTCACACTCGATCCTTCAATCGGTAGTTTTCTATTGTCGAATCCTGATATAAAAATACCCGAATCAAAAAGTGTTTATTCAATTAATGAAGGGAATGCGGAATTCTTTGAAGATAAGACTCGGCAATATCTAGAGTCGATTAAAAAAGGAGAAAAACCATATAAATTGAGATATATCGGTACATTGGTTGCCGATGTTCATAGAACATTGATGCAGGGAGGAATATTTTTATATCCTCCAGATAAAAAAAGTCCGAATGGAAAGTTAAGACTAATGTATGAAGTAAATCCAATGAGTTTTCTAGTAGAGCAAGCCGGTGGTGCAGCAATTAGCAATAGCAAAAGTCCGCTCGATATAACACCATCAGATATTCATCAAAGAGTACCAGTTGCCTTAGGCAGTAAAAAAGAGTTGAATAGATATCAGCAGATTTAAAGCATATAATAAAATTTAAGATTATTATTTTTTTAATTTTATATGAAAAGACTTAAAGTAGGACTGAACGGATTTGGAAGAATTGGCCGCGCATTTACCCGCATCGCATTAGAACGGAACTCGTTTGATCTGGCTGTTATAAACACCCGCAAATCAGAAAATAAAATGATGGCCTATATGCTTCAGTACGATTCTGTATACAGAAAATATAAAAAATCAGTTCACGAAGAAGCCGACGGTATTAGTGTAGATGGTGTAAAAATCCCCACAACACTTTCTGATACTCCTGAAACTGCTCCATGGGATGCACATGGTGTTGATGTGGTGGTCGACGCAACAGGTGCATTTGTAAAGTATGAAGATTTAAAAAAACATATTAAAGGTTCGGTAAAAAAAGTTGTCCTCACTGCCCCATCGAAAGATGATACAACTCCTCATGTTGTTCTTGGAGTGAATGACTCAAACTTTGATTTTGCCTCTTGTGATGTCATTTCCAACTGTTCATGCACAACTAATTCTGCTTCGCCTATGTTTAAAGTTCTTCATGATAACTTTAAAGTGGTGACAGGAATGCTGACAACAATTCATGCGGTGACATTAACACAGTCGATGTTGGACGATATGGGGAAATCGTTTGACCGCGGCCGCGCAGCCATGTTGAATATAATCCCATCAACTTCCGGCGCAGCCAAAGCAGTGGTGAAAACAATTCCAGAGCTTAAGGGAAAAATTGAAGTCGGATCTATTAGGGTTCCAGTTCCGACTGGTTCGCTTTCTGATGTTTCGGTAGTTGTCGAAAAACCGACAACTGTTGAAGAAGTGAACAATCTGTTTAAGCAAGCAGCCGAAGGAGCTTTGAAAAACATTCTTGAGTATCAGACAGAGACGTTAGTTTCTTCTGATATAATCGGAAATTCTCACTCATGTATCTTTGATGCTAACTACACAAAAGTAATCAATGGAACAATGGTAAAAGTAATGGGTTGGTACGACAATGAATGGGGTTATTCAACACGATTAGTTGATTTTGTGGAAAAATTATCTAATTATTTTTAACAATTCGTCATTGCGAGGAGAGTGCCTGACGAAGCAATCCTATTACCAACAATCCGATGGTTAGGTTTTATTGAGATTGCTTCGTCACTCAATCACTCTCATTCCTCGCAATGACGTCATATATTTATGGCACAAGTAACATACATCGATCAAGCGGAAATAAAGAATAAACGAGTATTGTTGAGAGTCGATTTCAACGTTTCATTAAATCAGAACTATACCATAGCCGATGATGCACGCATAAAGCAATCGCTTCCTACCATTAAACACCTGCTCGATAATGGTAACCGGCTGATTATAGTTTCACACTTGGGCCGTCCAAAAGGCCGAGAAGAACAGTACTCAATGAAAGTAGTTGCTGATCAGCTTCAAAAATACCTTCCCAATAATCATATAACAGTTATTCCCGATTTTCTGACTGATGCCGATGGCATACTTACGAATCCGGATAACCATGAAGTGTATTTGCTAGAAAACATCCGTTTTTACAACGAAGAAAAACAAGATGAAGAAAACTTCGCTAAAAAACTGGCTTCACTTGGCGAAGTGTATGTGAACGATGCGTTTGGTGTATGCCACAGAGCTGATGCTTCAGTTGTAGGTGTGCCAAATTATCTTCCTTCTTTCGGTGGTCTGCTTCTGAAGAAAGAACTGGAGATGATTTCAAAAATAATTGATAATCCGCAGAAACCATTAGTTACCATACTTGGCGGTGCAAAGATTTCAACAAAAATAAATCTTATCGGAAAACTGATGGAAGTTGCAGATTACTTGCTTATTGGCGGCGGAATGGCCAACACATTTCTGGCTGCTCAAGGTTTCGAAGTGGGAAAAAGTTTCAACGAATATGAACAGGAAGAAAATGCAAGACGGATTTTGTTTGACGCAGCACAGAAACATACCACCATCATGCTCCCTTCTGATGTTGTTATTGGTGATCCAAACTTAAGTATGAATCCGGGAATTATAAAAAAAGTAAGTGAAGTTTCTAAAGAAGATCAGATATTGGACCTTGGCCCCGAGACTCAGGCGCGGTTTGGTGCAGTAATTAACAAAGCCAAAACTATTGTATGGAATGGGCCGGTGGGATTATTTGAGAATCCAGAATTCAGACGAGGAACGGACTTTATTTATTATTCTATAGCCCATAACACCGATGCCATCTCGATAGTCGGAGGCGGAGATACGTTATCGGCCATTTCTAAAAAAGAATATTTGGAGAAAATAACGCATATCAGTACCGGCGGCGGCGCAATGCTTGAATATATTGAACAAGGAACATTGCCCGGTATAGAAGCACTGAAAAAATAAAAACTCAATTCACTTTTTGACAAATTCGATAACCGTATCTACCGGTTCAGGAGAAGATATTATAACCCGAGACTTGCTTTTTTCGATTGAAGGAAGAAACGACTGTCCCACGACTTTACCTTTTTTTATCCAGTAAATATCTAAATCTACATAGGTATTCTCATTCCAGAAACTTTTAGGTTCTGCCGAAGGAAACATAAAGATCATTCCATCCAGATTATCTAGTTTCCGGACGTCCATAAGTCCTTTCACCCATTTTTCACTGGTATCGGCAACTAAAAATTTATATTGCTTGTTCTTAAGTGAATATTTAACTACCTTATAATCTTTCCAGCGTTTATCGATAGTCACAAATTTCCGGGCGAAAAAAATACTGTCAATGATAATAACTGCTGCTAAAATCAGAACTATGATAATTACTCTTGTCATAGATTTATTCTACAATATCAATCACTTAAGTAGATGCAAGGTTTGACAAGTCTCATAGTAAATGATAGCATCTCTCCATGAAAAAAAATATTAAATACATAAAAAAGTATTTCAACAGCAAGAAACCCTTTTTATTCAAAACAGCTCTGCTTTTTATAGGTATTATAATAATCGGCATATTGGCCGCATTTAGCTTTCGACGGAATAAACCGACATTTAAAACTATTTCCTATGATGAAGAAGCTACATCAAGTGGTCAGGTGGCCGGCGTGTACGACAACACAAATCTGGCATCCCCAAGCCCGACTTTAAGAATAATTAATAAGATATATATAAGTCCAACCCCAACTCTCCGTTTGGCAAGCCCCACTCCGAGACGCACCAGTGACACAACTTCAAACCAAACTACAAATCAAACAGCGACGCCGAATTCTGCGCAAGTTATACATACCCCGACACCGATTCAAAATACGCCTACTCCAGGCCCTACCTCAACTCCTGCTGCAACGCCGACTCCTTCTTTTAATGCTTCGATTAATACGAATGTTGATGGTGATACACTCAAAGTTACCGTTGAAGCCAATAGGCCATTGAAGACATGTTTAATTCATTTTTTGAAAGATGTAAGTGGAGTTGATGTACCGGTTTCAGCTCAAAATCCAGGAATTAGTGATAATTCATGTTCTGCAGATTTTAATAAATCAGATGTTAAGAAAGTACGCGCCTACATAGCTTCAACCGATGGACAAACGGCTCAACCCGAGAAATCCGGTCCATTTGAATAATTTTTTATTCATCTCTTGGCTTTTAGTTGTCCGTGCTTTATTATATGCACATGAGGAATTTTCTAATCTTCAGTGCTATTGTTATAGTTTTCTTTCTTCTTTTTATAGTAAAAGGAGTAGTTTTTCTCGATTCCGATTTCGGTTGGCATATTCGGATGGGTCAGCTGATTCTTAAACAAGGAATACCCAGAACAGATCCATTTGCGTACACCATGCCCAGTTTCATTTATATAGATCCTGAATGGTTGATGGATATAGGGATTGCCTGGTTATACCCGGTAGTTGGAATGCTAGGGCTTTCTATAATTTTTGCTACTTTCGGTATTACAACATTTGTTCTCCAATTCTATCGTAAATATAATACATGGACTCCGGTTCTGCTGCTACTTGCATTCGCTTCGGTATTTTCTCTCTTTGGTGTTCGAATGCAAGTTATTTCATGGCTATTTTTTTCATTACTTATTTGGCTCTTATCATGTCAATCAAAGAATAAAATAGTTCGCTATATGCCTATCCCGCTTTTTTTTATATGGACAAATCTGCATGGTGGTTTTCCATTAGGTTTAATATATCTATTTATATTTTATGCAACTCATCGATTACAAACTAAAACATTTTCTTGGGAAGAACTTTTTATATGGATTTTATCTGTTGCGGTTACATTTGTTAATCCATATGGATACATGCTCTGGCACGAACAATGGGTTATTTTTACTGATCATTCCTTACGTTTTTCCATAGTTGAATGGATGCCTACCATTATGTTTTTACGGGTAAGCATGTGGATGTATATAGTAATTTCGATAACTTTATTTATACGCTATCATAAACGTTTGTCGCTTCAACAAAAGGCATTATATATTATTATATTAATTCCAGGTCTTTCTTCATACCGTCATATACCGCTGTGGATTATTGCCTCTATTTTACCCACCTTACAGACCAGTTCATATTTTTGTGAAGAAGTAAAAAAATATAAGGGAGGCCTAAGAAGGCAGGATATCTTTTTAAAAATTTTATTTATATTAGCACTTTTTATTTCTATATGGGAAATTTCAACAACTTTTATATGGAGAACTCAAAATATGGGATCTTTTACTTATCCAGAACAAGCGATTAATTTCATAAAAAAAGATCTTCCGAAGGGAAATATTTTTACTACCTATGAATGGGGAGGATATTTAGATTGGAAACTGCCAGAGAAAAAAGTATTTATAGACGGCCGAATGGCCTGTGCCCGACAGGAAGATCCTCCCGCTGGTGAAAGCGCCAATATCTTTCGAGAATATCAGAAGGCGATGTATGGTACACGAAAAGATTTTTATAGAACTATGAAAAAATACAATGTAGAAATACTGATTTTACCAAAACCAGAAGAATATAAAAAAAATATTCTTGATAAAACATTCGAGAATTTCTTTTATAAGTTTGCTCAATCTCCTAAACCAAAGGAAAATAAATTTGCCGATTTCACAATTATTTATCAAGATCAAAATTCCATTGTATACAAAATAAAAGAAAACAATTAAAATAATTGTTTATGGCCGGATACTCAAAAAGAACTTTAGTAGAAAAACTTGGTATAAAAGCTTCAGACAAAATAACATTCATTAACTACCCTATTAAATACGAAAAACTCCTGGGTCCACTACCAAAGGGCGTAATCATCGGATTAATTGGCGAAGGAAATTTTGACATGGTACAGATTTTTGCAACCGAAATGGAAGAACTTCAGACTATATTTCCCATCCTTAAAAAGAATATAAAACCTGCAGGTATGATCTGGGTTAGTTGGCCGAAAGGTACTGCAAAACTTAAAACAGATCTCAATGAAAATCGTATTCGAGAGTTGGGATTACATCATGGAGTAGTTGATGTGAAAGTTATTGCGGTAGATGAAACCTGGTCCGGATTAAAATTTGTTTTCCGATTAAAAGATAGAAAATAATTAAGCCTTCTTCAACCGAAAATATCCAATCAGCCGCGGCATGTTTTTATCCATGAAGTATGCTTTTCCTAAATATTCGTGATTTCCAATCAATACAATTTCATCAATAATTTTACGGACTACAGGCGGATTTTGAGGAAGATCATAATTGAGTTGCAAAACATTAATCTGATCTAACATGCCCGGCATAGCATAGGTATGAAAAGGAAATGAATGAAATTTACCATCGGCTGGCTTTGCCGTTGTAAAATCTCTATACAAAAATCTAATAAACGTTTCTAATTTTGAAGACATTATATTATCGCCCAATTGTTCCTGTGGATAGAAAAATTTACCTTTCCAAGGGAGCCAAATATTCAACAGAAGAGAGCCGACAATTTCGGGTATCGAAGAAGGAAAAAGGCGGGTAAGCTGACCTTTATAAAAGCCTTCAAGGCCAATATCTGTAGTACCTTTTATGAATTCATTTTGCAGTAAATTATCGTTCATACATGAATTGTATCTATTTTTGCGGCGAGGATAAAGTCGTTTTCCGAGAGGCCGTTAACGGCAAATGTAGAAAGGGTTACTTTTACTTTCCGGTAGTTATGAAGAAAAATATCCGGGTGATGGCCTTCGGCTTCTGCGATTTCTGCAATTTTATTAATGAATATTACTGCCTGTTTGAAACTTTTGAATGAATACTCTTTTTCTATTTGTTTATTGTCTATAATAATCCATCCAGAAATTTCCTTATATAAAGGTTCTATCTCTGCCGGAGTAAGCGCTGGCATTCCACCTTCACATGGCTTGCATTTTTTGTCGAGTAAAGAACACTGTGGATTCATATTATTTTCTCACGAATAAAATTCCAAATGGTAGCGCACGGCCCGGACCAACCAAGTAGCGGCCGTTAGACATTAACGCCGTTGAACCGCCGCTGTCTAAGTTTAACGCATTTTGAATTCCCAATGTTTTTAAAACTCGCGCCACCTCAGCAACGTTTGCATTATAAACAACCCCAATATACACGGTATTTCCGCTTGATCCGATAAAAGCCCTCGCCCCTTTTCCTGCTCGTTTTATTTCGTCATCGCCGCCGTAGGTGATATTTCCGTTTAATAATAAGAGCGGCTGATTGGCAATAACGGAATCTACACCGGTGTCTCTTCCCCATTGCAACGATTGGCTTACCCAGCGGGCAGAATTTCCGGAGAAAATGACAGCCGGTACGGTACTATAAACATTATTTTCTGAATTAAAATAGACTTTGTTTTTGTTCATAAGCAATGTGTCAAAAGAATTTGTTTTGCCAGCGCAGCTTGGATATGATGCCGGGCAAAAGTATGGACCGTTCACAGCTGCAAATGCACCGCTTCGTGCTGCGTAGTCGCCGAGCGCCATAACCGGACAATTGTCTTTGCAGGTTGAATCGGACGCCGTATCGACAATTACTTTTGTTGAATTAAGGTCGGCGGCTATAATGTCTACCATGTAACTTCCGATGTCTGCCTGCACCATCTGGCGCTGATAGCCAGAACCTGGAGGAGCGTTATTGGCCGGAACGTTTGCCGGTATAGCAAATGAGGATGCGATTTCGGCCCGCTTAGCCGCAATATCTTTTTTTAACGTGGTGATGGTTGCTGATCCTGATACATAGTTTCGGTCTGATAAATAGTCGAGCGCTTTGGTAAATGCATCGTCATATTTGTCGGTTTTGTTTGTAACTTCTTTCAATTTCAGAAGTTCTTCATAGGTAGACACCGCATCTTTATATACGGTCTCGATCTGTTTAATTTCTTTCTCGAGCGCATCATTTCGTACTTTTTGGTCTTCATTTTTCAGCACATCAATTTCATGAGCCGTTTCAGATAGCCGTTTTTTTGTCTGCGTTAAATCGGAAGATAATGACTGCGCCTTGGCATGGGTTGTTATGAGTTGTGATGAAAGAAATACCTGCTGCTGATAAAGAAAATATATAACAACCGAAGATACAGCTGCTGTTAATAAAATGGGTACAAACAGTTTCATAATGTGATTATATGCTCAACCCAACCTCGTAACAGCCCGGCATTTTTTTCTTCATTAAATAGATATCCATCGATACGAAGGATATCGCCTACCAGCTGTCCTTTTCCGTCTTGTACAAAGGTTTTTAGATGATCTGTTGCACCGCAAAAGTGGGCGTATGATTCATCGCCTAAACCAAAAATGGCAAACCGTTTATTTTCAAATGTTTTTCCCTGAGATCGTTCTATTAATGCTACAAAATCTTCATGCGGCATACCATCTTTATTATTTATCAACCAGCTGGGAGATCCAAGAATTATCAGATCGTAGGGGATAAAATCTTCTGTATTTATTTCGTGAGCTTTTTTTACTGTTACGGAATGGCCTTTTGAAGTTATTGTATCGGATACAACATGACTGGCCTGCATGGTTCCTGATGAGTATGTTGCGTACACTAAAAGAATATTCATAGGTGTTTTACCATTATATCATCTTCTCTGCCCATAAAAATTCACAACCTCCCTGTCCTACAGTCGCTGAATGTTCTATATTCCCGGGGATGAGAATTTTATCTCCCGGCTCGCAGTGAAACTCTTCGCTGAGTACGCGGACTGTCATGCTACCTTTTAAAAACACAACTACCTTCGACTCCGGATGCGAATGAGGTCGGTATTCATAATCTGCTTCATCTACGATCTTTATCGGATTAAATCCCTCTTCCCGCAGAGCTCCGATAATTTCTTCTTCATTTAAATTGTGGTAAAATTTCTTATAATACATATAATCAGTATACCACTCAAATGACTATCCGTTTTTTTGAACATTATAAACGCTCGCTCACAAAAGCAGTTACATTTCGAATTATCGCGCTCTGTGCTGATTTTTTAGTGATTAATGCACTTACGCAGAAATCTGAAGTTGCACTCGGGATAATCATACTTACCAACTCAAGCAGCACAATTCTTTATTTTCTTCATGAAAGAGTTTGGAACCGGATCCATTGGGGAAAAAATAAATAACATTACTCCAAAAAAATACAGGCGATCCGCAAAACGCCTGTATTTTTAATAGATATTATTTTTACTTTGATTGTTTAACGTTTACATCAAGCTGACCTTTTGAGGGAACATTGATCTGAGGAGCTTGTGCTGCTCCCATACTATTTCTCAAAACTGGCAAGCCATAGTAAAACATTAAGAACAGGAATATCATCAGCAATATAATTCCCATAAGAAATCCCATTCCTGAATCACTGCCGCTACCTTCGTGTATATGTTCAACGGTTGTGTGTGCCATACAGTGTCACCTCCTTTTTTGTACGCAATTAATAAAACATTACACCCATAATATAAGTTATAAGTGCTACATATAATTAAAGAGCTGGTAAGATTAGAGTAAGAGTCGGATGGTATTTAGGTAGTGTATACTGATTATATGGATGCATCTCCCCCTATTCCGCATGGTCTAACGAGTTTAGAAGCCGGCAAAAAAATTGAGAAATATGGACTGAATATTGTGGTTGAATCTAATCAGCATAGTATTTTGCTTTCCTTTCTGTCGCGGTTTAAAAATCCACTGGTAATCATACTTTTATTTGCCTCATTCATTTCGGCCTCTACGGGAGCCTTTATTGATTTCACTATTATTCTGTCGATCATTATTTTTAGTGTTGTAATAGATTTTATTCAGGAATATCAATCCCAGCAGGCTGCCGAAAAATTAAAGCAGAAAGCAGCCACCCATGTGTGGGTTATGAGAGATGGAAAGAAGGTTGAAATCGTCGCTTCACATGTAACCATTGATGATATTATTCTATTGTCTTCCGGCGATGTGGTACCTGCGGATGCAGCAATTCTTTCTTCCCGCGATTTCCATATTGACGAATCAACACTCACAGGAGAATCGTTTCCGGTTGAAAAATTTGACGGTCAGGAAGTGCTCATGGGTTCTACCGTACTCAATGGCGAAGCCACCGCAAAAATTATCCGTATTGGAGCCGACACCGAATTTGGGAAAATAGCACATACATTAACATTAAAAAGGCCTGAAACAGATTTTGAAAAAGGAATCCGCCAATTCGGATTCCTGGTAACTCAACTTGCGTTAACTCTCGTTATATTTATTTTCTTCGCGAATATCATTCAGCGGCATAATCTATTTGATTCGTTTCTGTTTGCGATTGCTCTTGCCGTTGGTTTGACGCCCGAGCTTCTTCCAATGATTGTTACGGTTAATCTTTCCAAAGGCGCTATGCGGATGTCTCAGAAAGGTGTTATTGTAAAACATCTTCCCGCAATTCAGAACTTTGGCAGCATGAACATTTTATGTACTGATAAAACGGGTACCATTACCGAAAATAAAATCAAACTTGAACGGTACGAAAATATTCATGGAAAAGATGATACAAGAGTTCTTGAATATGCATACGCAAATAGCGCATTTCAATCTAATTTAAAAAGCCCGTTGGACGAAGCAATCTTGGCTCATACCGAAGCTAAGAATAAAGACTTCAAAAAAATTGATGAAATCCCGTTTGATTTTATCCGCAAACGGCTTTCTGTAGTAGTAAAAAATTCTGAGAAATTACTTATATGTAAAGGTGCGCCCGAGAATGTATGGCCTGTTACTGCTCATTATGACGATGATGGGACAATTAAGAAAATGACTCCGGAGTCGCAAAAAAAATTCTCTAAACGGTTTAATGAACTCAGTGCCGAAGGATTTAGAGTTCTTGCGATCTCTTATAAAAAAATGCCTGAAAAAACAGATACTTTCAGTAAAGAGGACGAAAATGATCTGATTTTTCTTGGATATACCGCCTTCCTCGATCCGCCGAAACACGCCGTTAAGGATGTGTTGGCTTCTCTTTACGAAAGTGGTGTAGGTTTAAGAATTCTAACCGGCGATAATGAACTGGTCACCAAAAAAGTCTGTGATGAACTGCAGATACCTGTTAAAGGAGTAATTCTAGGTAAAGATCTGCTTCATATATCTGAGCGCGCCTTAAAACGGATAGCTATTGAGAACACCATATTTGCCCGGCTCACCCCGGACCAGAAAGAAAAAATCATACTAGCACTTAAAAAAGCAAACTATGTGGTTGGGTATCTGGGTGATGGGGTAAATGACGCGCCTTCTCTCCGCGCTGCCGATATTGGCATTTCGGTGGATAATGCGGTAGATGTAGCAAAAGAATCAGCTGATATTATTCTGATAACTAAATCTTTAAAAGTACTTCATGAAGGTATTAAAGAAGGAAGAATTACGTTTATCAATACTATGAAATATATTTTTATGGGCATGGGATCTAATTTCGGCAACATGATTTCGGTGAGCTTTGCTTCTTTAGTGCTCCCCTTTTTGCCTCTTCTGCCGATTCAAATATTATTAAATAATCTGATGTACGATGTTTCTCAACTTACTCTGCCCACCGACTCTGTAGATCCGGAAGATATAAAAACTCCTCAGCGGTGGGATATGCATTTTATCCGCAAGTTTATTTTTACCTTTGGACCAATCAGTTCTTTGTTTGATTTTATTACCTTCTATATTTTGTTATTTGTACTTCACTACTCGATTCCTATGTTTCGGACCGGATGGTTTATAGAATCACTTGTTACACAGTCAATTGTTATTTTGGTGGTCCGAACAAAGAAAGTGCCGTTTTTTAAAAGCAGGCCTTCAAAATTTGTAGCTATTAGCGCATTGGGTGCAGCCGTTGCAAGTGTTCTTATTGCCCAGACTCAGCTTGGCATACTATTTCAGTTTAATCCTGTTACCATGACATACTGGATATTTTTAGTCTTGATAGTAATACTCTATATATCAATTGTAGAAATCGCCAAGAAGAGTTTTTATAAAGTCTGAACGTTAGGCAGTTGGTGTTGCTAAGTATTGTGCAACTTCTTCCTTAAGCTGTTTAGGGGTACTCTGACTCTTTATAATATATCCCCGGATACCGAGTGAAACACCTTTGGCGATAGTAAGCTCTTGATCAAGATTTGTCAGAAATACAATTGCTTTATTTGGTGCCATTGGTGGATCTGTCTGCAGTTTTTCAAGAATAGCCATCCCGTCCATTTTAGGAAGCATAATATCCAGAAGTACTAAATCGTAGCCGCCTTTATGAATTTTTTCGTAGGCAATTTCTCCATCATCGGCTTGATCTATTTCGTATCCATCTTCTTCCAATACTTTAACATACAGTTCTCTGATAAATAATTCATCTTCAACAATAAGTATTTTCTTTTTTACCTGAGCTTGTATGGGATCCATAGAAGTTATTTAGATTATAACACAATAACATTAATTGATTCATTACTTTTTGTCAAGTTTTGCATCAGGGGCCGGTGGATTATTTTCATCATATATTGGTGTGGTAAAACTAAATGTCGATCCTTTTCCGGGTTCCGATTCAACCCAGATTCTTCCATTATGTTTTTCAACAATAGCCTTGGAGATATATAATCCCAGACCAGTACCTTTTGATCCCTGGCTTAAAACACCAGATACTCGGAAAAACTTCGTGAATAAATGCGAAATGGCATCGGCGTCCATTCCTTCTCCCGTGTCGGTAATATGAGTAATAACTTCTTTATCTTTCGTTTCTATCCATAAGCGGACAGAGCCGCCAGACGGCGTATAACTTAAGGCATTCGCAAGTAAATTAGTGACAACTTCTGTAATACGCAGTTTATCGGCAAGTACGATACTGCTTTGGGAAGGCTCTTCGTACGTAAAGGTTATATTTTTCTCACGGGCGCGGACAATCAGCTGTTCAAAGGTGGGTTTGACAATACTGTTCCAGTCGACTGGTTTTAAGTTCACACTAAAGGCTCCCTTTTCTATACGGGATACACTCAAAAGATTTTCTACCAACGATCCCAGCTGCTGGCAGGAAATATCTACCCGGTTTAATAAAAACTTTTGATCGTCTTTCAGCAGATCCTTATTTTCTTCCATATACAGAGTAAGATATCCTCGAATCGAAGTTAAAGGAGTTCGCAATTCATGGGCTGCCATTGAGACGAAGTCGAGTTTCATTTCCTCAAGTTTCTGTTCTTCGGTAAGATCATGAATAGATAAAATTCCGGCTAAATTATTCTTCATATTATCTTTGATTTTTCCGACAATCAGATCGACAAATGCCTGTTTTTCACCGCTAACAATTTTCAAATATTTCTTTTTGAAGATAATGCTTTCATCTGGTGAATTTTCTATCGGACAGTACTCTTCCGATGTAAGCTCATGATCTTTGTCAAATACTTTAAGAACCGCACCAATTGGTTTGCCGACAACCTCTGTTGCAAGATGTCCGGTAAGTTTCTCGGCTGCGGAATTAAATGTTACGATGCGGTAATGTAAATCTAAGGCGATAACCGCATCGGTAATACCGGAAAGTACGACCATAAATTTATCTTTCTCCACTTTGATATGTTCTTTTTCAACCTGCAGTTCGTCATTAATGACCCGGAGATCCGCGTCTCGGCGAAGCAGTAGTTCTGCGGTCTTATTAGCTTTCTGCCTCTGTTCTTCTATCTGGGTAAAAGAACGGTCGAGCTTTGTGACCATGGAATTAAAGGTGTGTCCCAAATCTTCAAATTCATCACCGGAAGTAAGTTCGATCTTACTTTTCAGATCTTCCGCCTCAAGTTTCTGCGCTCCCTGCCTGAGCTTTCGAATAGAAATAAGAATATCCCGGCTTAATAAATAAGAAATGATGATAATCGCAGAAATAGACAAGAGCAGTGAAACGGTAAAAAAGGGTACTAAAAAGTTCATGAAGCTGTATGCCTCGTTGGTGGACTGTTCAAAGATAATAAGCCACTTCGCCCGGTCAATCCGCGATACCTGTGAAACCACCGTATTATTTTCCTCATTGGTGTATTCATAGTCGGTTGGCCAGTTTCGCAGCGATTTATGATTTAAGGAAGAATCTATAATCTTACGTGAAACAAGGATAGGACTTTTCAACACTAAATTCAAATCTGGATGTGCAATAAGGCGTCCGTCGTTATCTACGACATACGCAAATCCAGTTTTGCCGAGTTTAATCTGTGAAATAATGTCCCACATCTTTACCAAACTGATCTGCATTTTAATAACTGCAGTAACTTCGTTCCCCGACCGTATTGGTGTAAATATATTTATAAAAGGTCCTGGTTCTTCATCTACGAAGAAGACTTTGGAGATGGCAGTCTGCCCAGAAACTGCACTGTTGAAGTCGTCAGTAATAATTTCAAAAAAGAGTGCGTCATTAACCTTTTTACCCAACTGTTCAATCTTAATCAACTCTCTTCCATTCAACTTCAAAAAGACAATTCTATTTATGAAAGGATTATTCTGAAGAATAAACTGGCTTGCGGCGATGAGCTTTGCAGAAGAAGTACTTTCATTATAAAGATTGCCAAGCCCCGCATTATAGGTGTCTATCTGGGTGAAAAAGTTGTCTATCTGAATATTTGCGGTAAGAGCTTTTTCAGAAACTAAGGTATTAACCTGATTCAGTGAATAATTTCGCATGAAACCAACTGCGTACCATTGTGATACGGTAAAAACCATCACTAAAATAGAGAAGCCGATAAATAGTTTCGGCCCTATTTTCAGCTTCATGTTGAATAATCTCATCTCTATATAAAATATACCTAAATATTTATGACAAGTACAATAAGATACATGGCGGACGGACCTTACTATCTTCTTACATCACTCTGATATATTTTTGGGAAAGCAGAATTAACCTATATATAAATATACATTATTATTACCTATGGATTTAATACAGATACTTATAGCATTAGTTCTTCCACCATTAGCTGTGTTTCTTAAAGTGGGATTTGGTATACATTTCTGGATCAATGTAATCCTGACAATATTAGGATGGCTTCCTGGTGTTCTTCATGCGCTTTGGGTTTTATACACCTTCTAAACCACCTGTATACTTTACTATTTTATTACTTTCTTTTAAATAATCTCTTATGGGTAGTGAGTATTATATAGGAAATTAGCAGTTAAAAAGAAAGGGGTGAAACTACTATGGCAGACAAAGATTTACTAGGTTTTAACAAAGCAGAACCAGATCATAGTCATGATGATGAAAAAGCTGGACGGGATGTAATGAATATGCCAGCACCAAAAGACAAAAAAGACATCTGGATGGAAGACGATTCTTAAAAAGATGATGGAGATGCAGAAGACTGTAGTGTGTTAATAATTATTATGGAGAGGAGGTGAAAATACTATGCCAGACAAAGATTTGTTAGGTCTTAATAAGGTAAGCCAGGAAGAATTAGATGCTGAACACCATCAGAGGAAAGGTCCGGGAAAAGACTGGCTGGGCTTAAACACTTTAAATGAAAAGGAGAAACACGATGCACGGGTGGGAAATGATGATTAATTATCCCGTCGTCGTGAAACACGGCGCGCCGCCTCGGTTAATGCTCTTTTTCGGATTCGAAGATTGACTGGAGTTACTTCCAATAGTTCGTCTTCAGCAATAAAGTCGAGACATTGTTCCAGGCTTAAGATGACAGGAGGTTCTACAGAAATAGAGACACCTTCTCCAGATGAACGATTATTGGTAAGTTGTTTCGCTTTACAGACATTCACCTCTATATCGTCTTCGCGTGCCGAAACTCCAACAACCATTCCTTCATATACTTCGACACCGGTTCCGACAAACAAGGTGCCCCGTTCTTGTGCATTGGCTAAACCGTATGAGAGTGTTACGCCTGGTTTGGTTGCAACAAGAGCGCCATTGCGTAATGTTTCCATCTTTGTTCCTTTTGGTTCATATCCTAAAAGATATGTATTCATGACTGCGGTACCGCGGGTTTTTGTAAGGAGTGAACTTCGGATACCGATAAGATTCTGGCTTGAGATTTTGTAGACGATGCGGACATTGTCATTATGGTCGGTTACCATATCGACCATGATGCCTTTTCGTTTTCCTAATTCCTCCGAGACAGAACCAAGATATTCTTTATGCATGGAAATAGTTACCTCTTCATATGGTTCGCTTACTACTCCATCGATTGTTTTATAAATTACCTGCGGTTTCGATACTTCCATTTCAAATCCTTCACGGCGCATAGTTTCGATAAGAACTGCAAGATGCAATTCTCCCCGGCCGTTTACAATAAAATGAATACCTTCTGGATCTGGTTCGATCTTAAGACCTAGATTGGTTTCTTTTTCTTTCAACAGTCGTTCTTTTATCTGGCGTGATGTGGTGTATTTTCCTTCGCGTCCGGCAAGCGGGCTGGTGTTGGGGCCGATGGTAATCTTAATTGTTGGATCTTCTACTTTAATAGTGGGGAGACTGACAGGATTGGAAGGATCGGTAACAGTTTCACCAATAGTAAGTTCTGGTATTCCGGCGAGTGCCACGATGTCACCGGAGACGATTTCTTCAACTTCAACACGCGAAATTCCTTTGCTGGTGTACAGCTTTGATGCAGTGTATGTACCTAATACTTTGTTTTCAGCAACTAATGCTACTCTGCCGCCTTTTTTTAAACTTCCCTGACTTACTTTGCCAATGCAGAGCCGGCCGACATAATTATCATAGTCAAGTGTCGAAATAAGCATCTGGAATGGTTTATCAAGATTTTCATGTACATTCGGTAGTTCTTTGACAATGGTTTCAAACAGTGGCGAGAGATCTCCCGGCATATCCGAAGTATACTGTTCAGGAAGTGTTAAAAATGCTTTTCCATCGCGGCCTACTCCATATAATGTGGTGAAATGGAGAACTGATTCATCATGAGCGAGTTCCAAGAACAAATTCTCGACTTCATGCAGAACCTCAAGCGGCCGTGCATCTTTTTTGTCGATTTTATTAATAAGAAGAATAATCTTAAGACGTGCTTCAAGCGCTTTCTTTAAGACGAACCGTGTTTGAGGCAGTGGGCCTTCGGCAGCATCAACTAAGAGTAAGGCTCCGCTTGCCATATTTAAGACTCGTTCAACCTCTGAACCGAAATCAGCATGGCCTGGAGTATCGATGATGTTAATTTTTTCTTCTTTGTAGAAAACAGAAGTGTTTTTGGCAAGGATAGTAATTCCTTTTTCGCGTTCCAAGTCGTTGGAATCCATAATAAGCTCCTGGGACATTTCCTTCTGGTTGTCACGGAAAGTATGCGTTTGTTTCAATAAAGCGTCGACGAGAGTTGTTTTCCCGTGATCGACGTGGGCGATAATAGCAATGTTTCGTATATTCATACTGTAATAAACTATATCAAATGAAGTAATGATTATATCACAAAACTATCTCAGAATGGAAGGATAAATACAAAAGGATTACCCATCTTTCTCAGAAGATTTGATATCTTAGTATCTCACATTATTTTAAGATTTCCACAGATTATTGACTTCACACCGTCATTCCTCACGTCTTTGGTTCACTCTTTCGCCTCTTTATTTTTGCCAGCGAGT
The DNA here is from genome assembly GCA_964490875.1 of uncultured Gammaproteobacteria bacterium. Lineage (GTDB taxonomy): Bacteria > Patescibacteriota > Microgenomatia > UBA1406 > GWC2-37-13 > CAYYYG01. The sequence goes on along the minus strand of CAZBEF010000001.1, from coordinate 129,376 downwards.
ACATAATCCGTTTATTGAGATCAATATTCTTCACCCGCGCGAAGCGTAGTACGGAGACGATAATATCGCCCAGCTCCTGTTCGTACGTTTCGTCATTCTGCGCAGCGATGTTGTGAGGTTTGCGGCCGTGTTCCGCAAGGTAAGCCCGTGCCATCTCCCCGATTTCTTCGACTAACGATAAAATGAGGATCGATCCGAATTCATTGGAATTCTTCCATTCATGATCTATCTCTTCAAGATACCGGTAATACCGGCCGAACGGCGAAGGCTGATTATTTTTTTTATTGGTATTTGATTTCATATATTAATTGTAGCTCTTCAAAAGGTATAATAACATACAATGCAAAAAAGAAATATTGAAGTCACTCAAGAATGCTTTATACATAAAGATGGAAAGTATCTCATGCTTCATCGTAACCCTAATAAAAAGATTATGCCAAATGTATGGATGGCACCTGGAGGTCATCGCGAATTTAATGAAGGTTTATTCGAATGTACCAGGCGTGAAGTTATGGAAGAAACAGGACTTTCCATTAAAAATCTTAGGGTGAAAGTAACCGGTTGTGCGTATGTAAAAGATATTGAAACCGAGTTCTATTTTCATTATATACTTGCCGATTATTTAGACGGTGAATTAAAACAGAATCCTAATGATGGAGAATTCGTCTGGGTAACAATTGAAGAAATGAAAAATCTACCTAACCTTCTAGCGGAAATTCATAAACTTCTGCCTTATATATTCGACGGCACCGAAAAAGTATATTCAATAAAGGCAGTATATGAAAAAAATATTCTTCTGGATTTTATTTTAGAAAATTCCTGATTATTGAAGTGAAATAAACCCTGATCTTTTATCTTGCTGTATATATCCCTGATATTTTTCCATAAGAGGAATACTGTCTTTTAAAGGTGTTTGAGGAATGGAATAAAATATTTTGGTTTTAAAAGGAATTTTAATAATTTCCTCTGTATAAAGACATTTATCAAGATCGCCGGATAAAACAAGATTTTGACTTGACATAAGCGATCTAAAAACAGACTCATCAAACAGATCGAAATTCTTCAGAAGTACAACCCGCTCATTAAAATCAGGAAGAATCTTCACAAACGATTGGAGTAAACTGATATTTTCTTTCTGAATGAAAACTACTTTCTTTGAAACGGCTTCTGGAAATTGCTCTTCATTCTGAAGATGAATTATTTCATGCGATACATTCGTTTGTGATATAAATTCGTCGCGGGCCATGTGGTATCCGCTGACGAAAAGAATTTTATTTGATTGCCGGTATAAATCGGCCATCATAGTAACAGTGAATAAGGAAGCACCTGCATGATCCACGCTATGGATAAGACAGGGAAAATCAGATATATTGAAATGGATTTCAGTACCGTTTAACAAAATATTTTTTACCATATTACTTCTTTTTTACTGTAATTAATATACAATCAAAATCCGTTTCTGCCAGATAAAACGAACCGATTAAATGGCCAGCCGCAATTTTTCTGATACCGCCGCATACGTCATCGGGATCGGTAATGATGAATGATCCGTCTTCATATCCAGAAATTACTACTGCATGAGTAGACGGACTGCCTTTTATCGAGTCACGCACAAATGAATTTGATGTACGGTCAAACTTGCCGCGGGCTACGGAATTCAGAAAGTTATAGTTAACCACACAGAAAACCGGCCCGTCTTTCAGAAGTGTCAGAAAATACGATTCATCAACAATAGGAAATGTTACCATTCCTCCTGCTTCCAAAAATTGAACATAACCGTCTATGATTGCATCCAGCGCTTCATTATCATAGCGCGGATGGTTTATATGCTGTCTCCTTTGTTTAAGATGAGTAATGATTTCGGTGTTGTTTAAAGATTTCCATGTGCGGTCAAATAATTCTGTATCGACTGTATGAAGGGTAACTTTAAATTCCTGAGTGATGATATACGCTGCAATATGTCCGAGCGAAGAACCAAGCGGTGTACCGATTGATGAAATGTATACGGGAACCTCAAAGCTTATTTCCTGAATAGTTTTGTTAACTTTATAAAATTGAAGAAGTGCAGTTGCGGAGGCTTGTACACATTGCTGCAACCCCTGGCGGATAAGTGGAACATTGTGTTTAATGTTCATAGCATAATTGTATCAGAATACCATTTTTATTATCTGGACATAACATACACTTCTTTATTCTCAAATACTTTTCGATAGCCGTTTTCTTTCGCTTTCCGGAGGAATAACCGATACAACGGATCCTTTTTCAACATATATACATGTTGCGCCTTGACGTAATTCAGATCAACATCTTCCGGTTTCATAAGATGTGCTTTTCTTTTTTCAAAAGCAACGCCCGTATTGCGGAGCATCTGTTCGTCTGAAAAATATGTTTGTTTCCCGGTAAATGCAGAAATATACGCGGTGTCCGGCATAAGCGGGACCGAGAAAACAACTCCATCAGGTAGCTTCTGAAGATGCGATAATGCTTCAAGTTCAGCATACGATACTGCCCGCTTCTTTGTTTTATACATTTCCGATAATTTTTCAATAGAATTAGGGATCGTCAGGAAAATAATAATGATGATCAGTACTGATGCTAATTTTCTGCGTGATTTATACAGATCAAACAACCATCGCGCCGTATAAATTGCCGATACAAATACTGCGTAATACAAAAACTGCATCGAGTTCCACCACTGCTCGCCCCGCTGAACCAGCGTCATACTCAAAATGGTTGTGATGATAACTACCGCCAGACTCGCGAAATCAAAAGCCGTCGCCTTTCTTTTTATAATCAGCCAGAATAGATAGAAAAGACCTATGAGCCGGGTTCCAAAATGATGAAATAAGAAAAGACAAATTGTAATCAATTCAAGAAGAATAAGCCGCGGTGAAACGCCGTGAGCATACAATGTCTGCCGTATTAGAACAAGATTCTTGATGCCGTAAATATTTTGATCTTCAACAATCGGATGAACCGATGCAAACGGCGCAAATGCAAAAACAGATTCATGAGAAAGCGAACGGGGAAATTCATAAAAAACTATAAGCGCCAACATGGTAAACACTGCATACAAAACAAGAACTGATACTGTTGTTAAAAGAATATGAAGCGGATGATGGTTCTTTTTATGACGATTATGTAGCCACATGTTTATTCCGGATGCTATTTCAAAAACGGAAATAAAAATAAGTACAGAGATGCCTGCGTAAAACTTTAACCCCATGCAGATAAAAAGCAGCGCTCCAATTGCCACATGGTTCAGAAATGAAAGTTTCTTATTGAGAAGAACGATAAATACCGCAAGCAACAGACAATAGGAAAAGGCGACAGTAGGGTACAGTACACTTGTGCTGGTGTGCATAAGCGACGAGACTCCGTAGCCAAATGCTGAACCGCGGATTATGAGATTCGCAATAAAACTGAATGTTCCCGCAAAATAGACAAAAAACAAAATAAGCGAAACAAACTGCGGTGAATCATGAATTTTTCTGGCGAAACGTATCGCGAGAATGGTAATAATAATCAGATATAAAAGAGGGCTGATGCGCCAATACAAAAACAGGTAGGACAGACCACTTTTCCCCAAAATGGATAAAATAAGATCATATAAATAATGATACCCTTGCAAGTTATATCCGGCAAAAACCGGCATCCGAAACGGATATGTAGAAAAAGATGTGGATGCTATACCGATATGCCAGAAAGCATCGTGAAAATAGGTATCGACCATACTTAAACCGCAGGCATTGTCGGCGCATTCATACTGATAGTTTGGATAAATGAGAAATGCCGTATAAATAAGAGCAAGTACAAATAAAACAAAAATACTTTTGTGTTTAAAAATGTAGGATTTTTTAATTGTTGAAAAAACAGAATGCATACTGGCATTATAGCAGCCAATATCAGCATAATCGTGTGTTAAAATGGATACATGACAAGCTACAACAAACTTACTCCCGAAGAAGAAGCAGTGATAGTACACAAGTCGACAGAAGCGCCATTTACCGGTGAATACGACACCATGTTTGATGAAGGAATATACATCTGCCGCAGATGCAATGCACCATTATATTCTTCCAAAACTAAATTCCATTCCGGTTGCGGCTGGCCGAGTTTTGATGAAGAAATAAAAGGCGCCGTAAAAAAAATCCCCGACCCGGACGGCATGCGGACCGAAATAATCTGCGCCAACTGCGGCGGCCACTTAGGCCATGTTTTTACCGGCGAAGGCTATACACCCAAAAATACACGACACTGTGTGAATTCAATCTCGATGAAATTTATTCCAAAGAAATGAGATCCCGAAACAAGTTCGGGATGACATATAAGAAAAACAATTTATATTCGAAGCATGCAATTTCGAGCAAAATTCAAGCGAGGCTGCCACGGTTAAATCTGCAAAGACTCTAAGAACTGAGATTTTGCAAGAAATTGCATGCGAGAATATATAAATAAATAATAATTATTATGGAAACAGCAATATTTGGCGGCGGATGCTTCTGGTGCACCGAAGCAATCTTCCAAAAACTCAAAGGCGTCCAGACTGTTACCTCCGGTTATGCCGGCGGCACCGTTGCCAACCCCAGTTACGAACGCGTCAGCATGGGCAGCACCGGCCACGCCGAAGTAATTAAAATAGAATTCGACCCGAACATAATATCCTATGAAGACCTTTTAGATATTTTCTGGCACGTCCATGACCCAACAACACTAAACAAACAAGGAAACGATGTCGGCACTCAATACCGCTCCATAATTCTATACACCTCTGAAGACCAAAGAAGAAAAGCAGAACGATCACTCAGTAAGATGTCCCAGTCCGGTGAATTCAGCAAACCGATTGTCACCGAGATCAAACAGCTTGATACATTTTATGATGCTGAAACATATCACAAAAATTACTTTGAGAATAACACACTCCAACCATACTGCCAGGTTGTAATTGCTCCCAAACTCGCCCATTTTCTCGAAAAATACTCTTCAAAAGTCAAATAATTTTTCGTATGAATACAGTCTGTGTTGTTTATAAACCACCATTTGTAACACCGCTTGAGGCTCTTGATGAATTTAGAAAAACGAATCCTGAATATCAAAATGCCACGCTCGGCTATGCAGGACGTCTTGATCCACTGGCCCAAGGATTACTTCTTATTCTGGTAAATGATGAAAATAAAAAACGGAAAGAATATGAACGCCTTCCCAAGGAATATACATGTAAAGTATTATTCGGCATTGCAACCGATAGTTATGACTACATGGGATTATTTATACAAACTCCTTCTCCATTACAAAACGATCCTGGTGATCAACTGAAAAAAATTTTACCTTCTTTTATCGGACCTCAACAACAGCCGTATCCGCTCTACTCATCGGCTCGGGTAAACGGAAAACCATTGTACTACTGGGCGAGAAAAAAGGTGACAGACATTCAAATTCCAACAAAACAAATAGAAATCCATGAATTAGCATGTACACAGATAGAAAAAATTCCGCTATCAACCTTTGCCTCTTTTGCCGTTGATGGAGTTTCAAAAGTACACGGAGAATTTCGGCAGAAAGAAATTATTTCGCAATGGCAGAAATATACTCATGATAATACCGATTATTACTCAGCAGATTTCTTCATCCGATGTTCAAGCGGAACATATGTTCGTGGTATCGTTCATGATCTGGGAAAGCGACTTCATACTGGAGCATTAGCCTACAATATTATTCGTACAAAAGTAGGCAACTTCTCTCTTTTACCAAAATCTTACTCCTTTACTGCTTGAGCTTTACGCAAAAACAATAGGATTAGTGTATTTCAAGAAAGGAGGTGATATATATGGCAAGAACAAGAGGAAAAAGTAAACGAGGTTTTGCAGCAATGCCAAGCAGTAAAGTTTCTATGATTGGTCAAAAAGGTGGCCAGGCTTCTCCTACAAAATTTAAAGCAGGAGACGCTCGAACCATTCAGGCCGCTCAAAAAGGAGGACAGGCACGGGCCGAAGATAGCGACGTAAAAAGCGGTAAACTCGGTAAAATGGGTGCACAGGCACGTTGGCAAAACAGATAACAACCTATGAAAGATAGAAAATTTTGAAGAGACAGTTAATAAAAAACTGTCTCTTCTTTTTAAAAAACTTAGACAATCTTTTTTAAGACTCTCAATACATTTCCCCGGAAACGATAATAGTTGCGAAGAAGCATTAAATAGATCCGGTAATTTCCATATGGAAGAATTTTCCAGGAAAACGTTTCCATATTTTGTTGTTTTATTAGTGAGAAGATAATGTAATCTTGTTTTCCTTTGGCAAAATCCGCCGCTTCTTTTTCATCTTCAAACATCCGTGAATGAATCTCCTGAATATTATTTTCAACCCATACTACCTTAATAGTTCCTTTTTCATACTGAATAGTATTTGCTGACATAGTGAGTTAAGTATACAAAATAACCAAAAAAAATAGACAGTACAATGCATTGTACTGTCTATTCAATAATGTTTCGCATAGTTATTCATCATCTCTATTACTCCGGGATTCGCCACCTTTTCTTCCGGCCTCTCGTGCTTCTTCAGAAGTAAATTCATGGGCAGTTCCCTTCTCGTGGGCGATTCTTCCACCCCGTGCTCTATCTTCATCTGTTAGATTTTCAGCGGCGTTTCTGTTTCCTCCGCGTCCTCTACGTGCCATAGTATTTTCACCTCGATTCTTATATTAATTAATAATTGTACTTTCTATAGTACAATCGATCAGTATAAAAGGAGTATGCGAAGAGTAACAGTTTAGTAAGTAGATATGCTCCGTCTTACATTAATATAACTATTCTTTGATATTATCTTAAATCTTGATTTATATACTCTTCTTATTATCATTTTTTAGTAAGGAGGTGAACATCATGGGACTTTTAGAATTATTACTCGCAATTCTTGTGCTGTCATGGCTCGGAGGATTTGCTTTTCATGTTGGAGGTGATTTAATCCATATACTGTTAGTCGTTGCATTAGTCGTATTTATTGCACGCTTTTTTAGAAGATCAACTGTATAAATGTGTAGAACACACTAAGTAAGGAGGTAAAAAAACAAATTGTTCATTTACCTCCTTTCTTAGGTTAAGGATTCCACTGCGACTTAGCAAGATCTACTCTATTTCCATTAAAAATTACTCCTTCATCAAGAAGCATTGCTTTTTTTGTTGAAACACCTTCGCCTGCAGAATAGCCTGTCATTTTTCCATCAGAGGCGACAACCCGGTGGCATGGAGTATGCGGAGCATTTGGATTAGTTCGCATACACATACCAACAGCCCGTGCTGCCCTTGCATTCCCGGCAAGCCTCGCAATCTGCCCGTATGTTGCAACCTTTCCTTTGGGAATTTTTTTTGTTATTTCATACACCTGATCTTTGAATGACATATTAGGAAATAATTATTAACTATAGTCTAAGGTCTGAGCGAAGATACAATTTTTTTGCGACTTGGGATTCCTTCTGGACGGTTGTCTGGCCAGAGGAGGGTTCCCATGGAGCAAAAAAATTCGTATCGAGCGATTAAAATATTCGTTATACCCTGTATAACTTCTTCCTTTTAATTCGGCTTCCGAATATGCACATGATTCCGTATATGATCGCCGCAATAACACGTTGAAGGCATACACTTGCTGCAATACCGAATCTGCATATCCGGATTATCCCGTTCATTATCTCCGCATACCGCACACACATGATACGCCTTTCCCGCTTTCACCTTCTGAGAAAATCCGGCCGCCGGCATTCTCACCAGCCGCTTTCCCTCGTAGACTAGATCTTTCCAAAAAAACAAAATAAAATTACTAATCGAAACCAATACCAGCACCTTAGTTGCCATATCACCCATAACTACCGAGCCGATAATACCAATCCATGCCAAAGCGGCCAGCCATTTTATTTTGACCGGAATAATAAAAAAAAGCATGAGCTGAAAATTCGGATAAATAAATGCAAATGCCAAAAATATTGAAGTATACAAATAAGTGTTCGTTAATGAAGCGTGAGGAAAAATAAAAGCCAGTGCGATCGATGCGATATATGAAATAAGAATATACATTAGATACCGAAACGATCCCCACCGCCTCTCAAGAGTAGTACCATAGAGATAAAAAATATACCAGACAAAGACTGCAAAGATAAGGCTCGTTGAAATCGGACTAAATAGAAATGTAAAAAGCAACCACCATTCTCCATTCATTACACGATCCCCCTGCAAAGTAAAATACTGATAAAACTTTGGTGATGTAGTTGCAAGCAAAAAAACCAGCACCTGACCTCCTATAAGATAGTAAGTAAGGTTTTCAACTGCCATCCAGCCAAATTTTTTCTCTAATCTATCAATAATATCCATACTGTTGGAAAATTATAACACGATTATATTTGCCTTTTAATATGCTACAATTCTATCCACAAAACGTATGGCTTATTCAAAAAAAACTTTGCTTGCTATAGCTGCAAAAATAGAAACGAATGCAAAACTCACTCCATCTGAAATGGAATATATTGGCGGATTTGAACGAAAGTCCAATACCAATACCGCCATGAAGATGCTCCAAAATTTTGCACTGCCGGCATCATTGGCATTTGGATTTTTATTCACTGTCTTTCCATCTTATTTTCAAAATCTCATACAACACATGCCCGTCTGGACCAATTTTTCACCAGCGCTGTTAACCGGAGTGGATTATTTGTGGGATCTGATAGGAGAACCTGTTCATAAAGCAAATATTATCTATCATATTCCGAATATCGTTTTGTATTCATTTGGAATATTTGGTGTCAAAAAATTATTTGATACTCTAGATAAAAAAACGTGGCTGGATCGGGTATTGGCAGCTAAGAGCACCCTTTCAGAAAATATAAAAAATGGCACAATTTATGCATCCTTAAAAAAAGGACATTCCGTACTATTTGTCGGTAAAGGAGATTTCATTGGCATGCAGTTTGTATTAACTCATAAAGATGAAATGGCAATAACTATCTCGGAGAAAAAACCTTTATACAGTACTATTTGGAATTTCTACGATGCTACAACAACATTTGAAGATTTGAAAGAAGTGTTAGTACGATCAGGTTCGGAAAACGCCGGCGAATATATTTTCTTTCCGGTGAAAGACGACCAGATCTTTCTGCCGGATCTTGATGCATACGATTTATCTCCTCATAAACTCGATATTTTATGCCAGAATATCAGAAAAATAGAAAAAGAGAACCGCTGGAAAACAAAACGCATTATTATAGTTGGTGATAGATACCATAAAAGCTTTGTCCAGTCCGAAGATAAACGAGGCGTGTTGAAAGATACCGAAGATATTATATCGCTTGAATCTATTTCTCAAAAATACAGGAACATTACATTAATTGATCCGACGGATGTTGTGTTGAAAAAAATACTTGATATCGCAAAAGGAAGAAAAATAGTCTTTCGGGCAACGCGTGAAGGAATCACTGAATATAAAACAAGATTCTATGATCGTATTGAAAAACTGGGATATAAACATAGTGCAACCAAAAAAGGCATTCTGACAATTGGCCACGACCTTTCCGAAGATCTTACCGAACAGCAGACACTCACCAGAAAAATAGATGATTATTACCCGGTTGTTCTCTCCAAAAATGTCCGCGATGCACTGATCCGCAACGGCTATAAAGACCACGAATTTCTCTACGTTCCTCAACTGGTTCTTGAAACTCTCAGTGAATCTGCAAGTAGACAGTAGACTTTAATTTGATCTGCTAGATTCTGTCATCGCTCCTCCCATCAGTGCTCATTTAGTAATGCTCTATAGTTGGTAGCCTGAAATGGTAACGTCTCGTGTTCTTTCATAGTCGGTTGGCAACCTTAACGGTCATTGCGCGCTGATGGGAGCCCTCCGCTCTGCCACCTAGCAGATCAAATATATATAAAGATAGTTGGTTAGTTTATAATTAAGTATGCAAAAAAGAATTATAATAGCAATTACCGGACTCTTTCTCATAAGCCTTTTCTTCGCCTTCACCTTCTTAGTCCGCTCAGACATTTTGCGGCCGTTTGACTTCGATATGACCGTTAAAATCCAAGATAATTTGCCCGAACGAGCCTACCGCTACCTCGAACTTATCGGCGAATCGGCCCGGTTTGAAATCATAACCATCCTTATCTTTATCGTTCTCGCTCTCTGGAGGCAATGGTGGCAGATGATAATTGTGTTTGGAACATACATCGGCGCCCACTTTCTTGAGCTGATTGGCAAACTGATTCTTTCCCAGCCGCCTCCCCCGTTTCAATTTTATAAACTCCAGTCTAATGTCTGGTTTCCATCAAACTACGTCGCAGAAGGTGCCAACTCCTACCCATCTGGACACAGCCTTCGAGCATTCTTTTTTGCTATTCTTATTAGCGGCATGATTCTTCAATCAAAAAAAATACCTCTCATAATAAAAGGAGGAGCGGTTGCAGGATTTCTTGGTTTGGCTGCATTAGTTGCCCTGGCAAAAGTTGCTTTAGGCCAGCACTGGACTACCGATGTTATGGCTGGGACACTGCTTGGACTGGGCACTGGAATGGTGTCGATGGCGTTTTTTAACTACTCGCTCAGAAGAAGAAAAAAGACTTATAGTGATGTATAATAGAGCTATGGATCAGGCCAAAAAAGGCGAACAGTACGCCCGTAAGATCATTCTCTCCAAAAGTATTGGACTATTTTTGATTGTACTGGTACTAAACATTGCGGCTGCCCTGATTCTTCTGAGACATTTTGCAGTTAAATTCATCCAGTACGAACTCGAAACTTTTACAAAACGAGTCTCTCAGGAGCTTACGTACGAAAATGGTAAATGGGATACCTCTCTCTATGCTTCCGATCCGCAGACTCCGCATCCAAACGGATCAAGCGGTTTTTCTTCTACATTATATATAATAAGCACCGACGGATTTATTATTGAACGCAACGCACCTATTACAGGGCTACTTGATTCTTCGGACTTCAACCATCTCATGGCATTTCAAAATCCGCAGACCATAACAAACATCACCAATGAACAGTGGCGGGTTTTATCGAAACCCATAACCAATAATGGAAAAACAATCGGAGTAATTATGGTAAGTATTTACAATCCGGATCGCTTTATTCAAGAAACAGCCGATGAAAAACTACAAACAAATTTGGCTAAAATTGAAAAAAAGATCACAATAAAAAATGGAGAAATCGAAACCAGCGAAATCGATATCCGGACAATAGATTTTGATGTTTCTTTTGAAATAGTGACAACCTTTAATAAAGTACTGTTAAATAACGGTAGAATGCCAACCTATATCGACAAAAGTTATGTCTATAACGAACTCAAGAATCCCAATAAGGTTCGCGAATTTAAGAACGCTGCTGATAAAAAAACTTATGTAATCGTATCGCAGACATTGTTTGATTCTGAGAATAACCCGGTTGGTGTTGTGCTTACCGGTAAACCAATAACGTTTGTAGATGATATTTTCAATGCATCTATCCCTTATATTATTTTATTTGTGATTCTCTCATCTGCTGCAATTATGTGTCTTTTGTCCCGCCTACTTTCTGCAGAGATTAGAATGATAATCCAACAACATGATGTGGCAAAAAATACTAAAAAACTGCCTTCAAAAATTACATTTAACAGAACCGATAGCCTTCTCATAATAGATGACAAGCAGATTTCAATTCCATACGACTCAAATCAGTATTATCTGTTAAAAACTATTTTTTCAAACAGTAAAAAGCGCTACGAAGTAGATGAACTTTTAGAAGCATTCGGACACGAAGCATCTGCAGAAAACTGGAGAAAGGTGTACGACGCCATGAATCTGGTAAACAAAAAAGTCGAACCATATATGCCGGTAAAGCTCATTGAACTTCGGGATAAAACATACCAAGTTAATCCACAGCTCGATTCTGCTATAAAAGCCTGATCTGTTGACCCACAATTGAGTCTCACTTGAGTCCACCTCCTACTGTATAGAATAGGGCATATGAAACTAACATTACTTAGTCTTATAGCCGGTGTACTTCTTATTGCAGGCGTTTTATCTTTTGCAACTGCCGAAATGTGCAGCAGTGGAGAACGTATCGGTAAAGGCTATATTAAGTTCAATATAGTCGATACATGTGAAAAAGAGACCATGATGGTAGGGCGCGGTATGGTGCCAAAAATGACTTTGTAATTACACTATACCTTCAATCATATTAAGCTTAGATGCAACGAGATAATATTGTCCTTCGTTGCACACCACTTCGCAGAATGCATAGTGCGGTTTTTTGCCATGTAAAATTTTTTCGAATAGTGTATCCGAAGTACTCCTCCACATAGTTGCCAATTGCACATTAGTTTGTTGTATACCATTCCAATCTTTAGGGATAGCTACCAGAATCGAATCCGTTGTAGGTTTCCAAGCTCCGGCATCAAATGAATTCCCGTCATGTACCGGATAAACAATTTCTGCTTTCTGACTTATTAACTCATTGAAACGATCTTGAAGTTTTCTTTTTGCATCTTCTTTTGTTACTGTATCTTCTACTTTTCTTTGAGCTCTTAAAGAATCGAGCTGCCATGTGACACCAAATCGTGAAGCAGGAACTCTGTTTAAATCATTATTAAAGCTCTGATAATGCCCCTTATGAAATTCAGCTGCCAGCCCTCCCAAACTGTTGAAGTTTAAAATCGCATTTTTATACTGCAATGGATCAAAAGTCCAATGTATAATTGGAATCCCTTCTTTTAAAGCTTGCCCTCTCTGTAATATTTTTAATTGTTTTGCGATATTTTTTTCTCTATATTCCTCATGAACAGCCATGACTTGTGATTCAATCCAGCGCCCTTTTTTAAATCCTTTTCTTCCCTGCCATGTAGTTCCTTCTGCATAGAAGCCCAATAAAAATGCAACTGTATCATCATTATTTGTCGCGACAAGATGCGTTGCTGTGCCGGATGACCGATGATATAAATCAAATGGATATAATAAACTGTCTTCAGATCCCCAGACTCTTTTCTGCAACTGCTGCGCACGCATGGCCTGTTCTCTATTGGGTGATCCATATGTAAGACCGTCTTTTTCTTCAACTAATTCAAATGCGAAATCCTCACTCATTCTTTGCTGAAAATCATAGATGTTGGGATTTATATATCCCGCACGCTGTAATTTATTGTGAACTACCGATAATAATTCTTCCTGAATTCCGGAATCAAGCACCCCTGATACGATTCGTGCGGTACATTCTGTAGGAGTTTTTCCGGGCATTATTAGAACATGGTAATCATTTCCTTGTACAGTGAATACCATACTTCTTCCTCCAATTTTTTGAAAAGTCGCCTTCATAAAATGTGGAGGGAAAAAACCATCTTTTACATCTGCAGGAGTACTTGTAAGGAGAGCATCTGGCTTATTTATCGTCTCGGCTGGATCTTTATGTTTTCCTTCTACTTTCATATTTTTCGAACATTATATCAGAAGAATAACCTGCCAAGCCAAAATATAAGATTAAGTACGATTGTTAAAACAATACTTAAGATAATAGAAGGCCATAGTAAAAATTTGAATTGTATACCAGAATGCTTCATAGTAATAAGATAGCTCATAATTAATAAGATTCAGCTTAAAACATGTAAGTTATTTGATAAAATCGCTGCTTCCTACAATAAATTCTTACTATAATATTCAGCATGCATTATAAAAGCCTCCTCAAATTCCAGGCTCGTGATATTTTTATTATATGTTTGATATTATTTCTGTATCTTGCTTTTACCGGAGTATTAAATAGCACATATTTCGCTATTACAAACAGAGATTATTACACTGGGCTGACAGATGCTCTCCTTCATGGAAGGCTTAATTTACTATCAAAATCTAAATTTGATCTTTCCTACTATAATGGAAAATGGTATGCATACTGGGGAATTAGTCCGGTTTTATTTGTATTACCATTTTATTTCATATTTAAATCTAATACCAGTGACGTGCTCTATACATTAGTAGCCGGCCTTCTGAATATATTTTTATTTTATTTGTTGATTAAAGAGTTTACTTCCTACCTAGAAATAAAATTAGACAACTTCAATGCTTGGGTATTAGTGCTCGCTTTCGCGCTTGCTTCACCCAATCTACATTTAACTTTTGCTGCGGCTATCTGGCATACTAATCAAATTATCGCGACAGTTTTTCTGCTAATATTTTATATCTTATTTATACATTTCCTAAGATATCCACATCGGTTATTTTTTCTTATTGCGAGTATTATTTTCTACAACCTTGCATGGACTGCTCGCTATACATTGATTGAAAACGGCATTCTTTATATTGGACTAATGTTTTTAGGATATAAAAAAATCATTCCATTATCATGGCAAAAAATTCTTTTATATGTGGCAGTTATCACTTTTTTTTTCATTATACTAACAGGGTTATATAACTACCTTAGATTTGGTTCAGTTTTGGAAACAGGACATACCTACCAAAGGGGTAATTCATTATATGTATCACAAAAAAAGGGTGAATCTTTTTCTTTAAGGAATGCACTGTCTTCATTAAAATATTATTCGATTATTTTTATTCAATATCCCTTTATTTTGTTATCTGTGATTACATTTTGGCAATCACTTTATATTCATACCAAAAAGAAGCAAATCATGTTTATTAGTATGTTCTGTACAATAATGCTTAATGTAATGTTTTTATTAACTTATTATTTCCCGGTAGTTCGTTATATTTTCGACTTTATACCATTGCTATATTTATTAAATAGTTATGCCGTGCGAAAAATATCCTACCGCATACAAATACTATTTCTTGTTCTTTGTGTCAGTGTGAATTTATACATGTTGATTTCCAACTTCAAATGATCTGATTTCTAATAATCTTCTTGACAACTGTACAAATGTACAATAAAATAATTTTATTATACAGTTGTACAATAACTATGATAAACGAAACACTCCTCGATAAAGTAAAAAAATTTTATTTTCGGTATAAACGGCTTCCTACATTCCGTGAAATGGCAAAAATGTTCGGATTTGCATCGCCGAATGCTGTAGCTTACATAGTCCGCAAATGGATTGATGAAGGAATTGTCTATATGGAAGACAGAAAACTTATTCCCGGTGATGAATTCTTTCGGCTGCCGCTTCTTGGTGTAATCAAAGCCGGCTCTCCGACGGATGATCCGGTATATGAAACGGAATCCGTATCGCTTGATAATTATCTAGTCGGTAATCCAGGCTATACATTCCTCCTTCGAGTTTCCGGCGATTCTATGATTAATGCCGGCCTGCAGTCGGGCGACCTGGTAATTCTCGACAAAAAACGGGAGCCGAAGTCGGGCGACATTATTGCCGCATTTGTCGACAACGAATGGACGCTGAAATTTTATAAAAGAGATAATGATACTGTTTATCTCGAGCCAGCTAATCCGAAATACCAGCCTATTTATCCGAGAGAGAACTTAGAAGTCGGAGGTGTTGTGGTGAGCGCGATACGAAAATATTATTAATAATATTGTGTAAAAATTGAGCAGGTGGCGCGAGTATAGGGCTCCCATCAGCGCGCAATGACCGTTAAGGTTGCAATCCACCTTTGGAAGAACACTAGCCATTACCTTTTCAGGCTGCCAACTATAGAAATACATCTCAAATGAGCACTGATGGGAAAATACGAGCGACGGTCCCTGCCAGAATTATTGAAAAAGCTTTATCGGCAGAATCTACCAGATTTTCTTACCTCATAATATAGTTCTTCTTCTTTGGTGTACAATAGTGAGCATGAACGCCCTTCGTTCCTTATTCCAAAAAAAAGAAAACCTTATAGCAGCAACACTCATCACAACTTCTTCAATAATACTTATACTCCCTGCACTACTTGCTTCCGGCATCTGGAAAACATTTGACTCACCCTTTCACATCTCTATGATCGCCCAGTTTCATTCAGCCTTAAAATATGGCCAATTTCCCGTTGTCTGGACCGACGGAGTGGCCAACTATGGATTGCCATTTGGCATTATTGCCCATCCGCTCACTAGCTACCTCGGCGGATTAATAACGTTCCTAACAAACGATCCTCTTCTCAGTTACAAAATCTTATGGCTGATATTTTCCGTTATAAGCTCCTGGGGAATGTACCGGCTTCTGAAAAAATATTTTGGAATATGGCCTTCCGTTGCCGGCACGATACTTTACACATTTACCGCTTATCATATATTGAATATCTATATCCGAGGCGCATTACCCGAATTCGCCGCCGCTTCCTGGCTGCCCTTTCTTTTATCTACGCTACTTGAAGAAAAAGATAAAAAAAATTTCTACCATTCATTTATATATCTGACATGCTGGTACGCTTTAATCTTCTTTACCCATCCAATGTTTTTGTTATTTAGTGTTTTCTTGACAGCTTTATTTTTAATTTCATACCGTCCATCCAAAAAATTTTGGCTGACGGTTATGGCGGCGGGTTTCATTGCTGTTTTAATAAACATGTTTTATCTCCTTCCCCTAAATTTAGAAATGAAATATTTCTATATGGGACGCGAATCTAACTTTTTAGCCAAAGGCAGCGGGTTGAATGCAGATAGATTCTTTATCGAACAATGGGAATATACCTGCTCAAACGGCGACTCTCCCGCATATCGCTGCAATCGGGTTCAGACGGGTTTCCCTGAGATATTAATGGTTCTATCGTTGCCATCCCTTTATTTTTTTACAAAAGAAAAAAACCGTAAAAAACTACTATTATTTATAGCAATATTAGGCTCGACCTCAACACTAATGCTCTTAAATATTCTTCAGCCGATATATGAAAAAATACCGTTACTTGGATCTATTCAGTTTCTATTTCGTTTCTTAAATATCTGGATTCTCATACCACCGATTATCTTGGCGCTTCTATTGGATACGGTAAAACGATACAAAATGGTTATTATCGCTCTATTTATTTTCGCAATCCTCTGCATTAGACTTCCTCAGCTGTATGTTAAAAATGTCACTAATCCTCCTAAAAGTTTTTATTACCACAATGCCGACAATATCCATTCGGTCATGATGAATACCATTTGGATGGGAGAACCGAAGACATATAAAAAGCAGTCATTTAAGGGAGCAATAATTTCGGGTAAAGGAAAGATTATTACTTCGAACACTTCACCGACAAATCATTTCTATACAATCCGAGCAGAGAACCAGCTGATATTCGCGGACTATACATTTTATTTCCCCGGCTGGCATGTATATATCGATGGCATCGAGACACCTATACAATGGCAGGACCCGAATCATCGAGGATATATCACTTTCTCTGTACCGAAAGGAAACCATTCCATCCGTGCAGCTTTTGAAGATACAGCAATACGTTTTATTGGAAAATTGATAAGTCTTTTAACAATAATTGGTTTATTCATCTTTCTTGTATTTCAAAAGTATGGCAATTCTTCCGATAAAATTTCCACATTTTATCGGAAAACCTTGTCCAAAAAAATTTTATTGTTCTTCGGTGGTGGAGTTATGTTAAATATATTAATTATGCCGTGGAAATTTCATGGCGATATGACCAATTATGACGGCTGGGGGAAGTATATTCTGGAGCACGGATCTTCGACAATTTATAACTTCAGTTTCCGAGGGCAGCTCCTTTCCAATGCTAACTACCCGCCTCTTATGCTTGCATTAAGTACCTTAGTGTCGCGAATTGTTATGATAATCCGAGATATTATTTGGCAGCTGAACCTCCATATTCCAGTATTTCCTTCGAAGTTAGTGTTTTTTTCACAAGGTGAACTTTTGTATATTTATATTTTTAAGCTGATTCTTATTTTCGCCAATACCGCTATTGCATGGCTCATCTACCTATTTGTAAAACGAAGAAAACAGAGATCCAATCATGAGGCATTAGTGGGAGCAATGCTATTTTTATTGAATCCGGCAATTATCTATGGATCAACTATTTGGGGCCAGATTGATATTCTGCCGATATTGTTTATTCTGGCGAGTATATACGTTTTGTTTTATAGAAAACAAATAATCTTCAGCAGTATTCTGACGGCTGTTGCGATTTTATTCAAGCAAACAACTGTTATTTTTCTGCCGATTTATATTCTGGCCGTTCTAAAATATTTTGGTATGAAAAACTTTCTGAAATCTGTTTTTGTAATCTGTTTCGTATTATGGATAGGATATGCTCCATTCGTGCCTAAATGGACGAGTATGCTTTCACCATTTGAAGTCTATCTCCACAAAGTACAACTTGCCAGTGATAATAATCTCACAACAAAATCTGCGTGGAACATGTGGGTGTTATTTCACAATTTTCATGAAGTTAGTGACCTGCAAAAAGTTTTATTGGGGATATCATATAACATGATGGGATACGGATTGGTTCTGGTAAGTTTGATAATAATACTTATCTCATATTGGAAAAATAGAGAGAGAAAAATAGTCAACAATGTTCAAACCACATTATGCGCCTATCTTCTGATTGCCGTTGCTTCTTTTCTATTCCTTACTCGGCTTCATGAACGACATTTGCTTCAGGCAATCCCTTTCTTTATTCTGCTTTACAAAAATACCAAAAATTTTTATTCACAGCTTGCCTACATAACAGTATTCATTGTGGTAAACTTGTTCTTCGTCTGGCATCCCATAACACTTTTAATACAAATAAATGTCATACAACTTACTATTATCAAACTAAGTATTGTACTTATTATCATATGGTACCTATATCATTTAAATAAGCAAGTATGGACAACCAAAAACATCCACTAAGCTGGGAAGCAATAGCACGTATTGTGGCAACAGGCATCATGATATTTATTGTCTGGAAAATATTTAATATCCTCGTACTTATATTAATTTCTGCGATGCTTGCTGCGGCATTATATCCGATTGTAATAAAACTGAATAAAAAATTACCGCTTTCTATTGCTACACTCATCGTGGTATTTTTACTACTCGTGCCTTTTATAATTTTAGGCGTTACCGTTATTCCCAGTGTGATCTGGCAATTTCCTGATTTATTAAAAACACTTTCAGGGATTGTGCGAGGTCTGCCGGTTATACCTGCTACAGTACGCAATATTGATTTGACACAATACGCGCAGAATGCGGGACAATATGTTCTTCAATCAACTTCTATAGTTACGAATGCCTTTACATCTATTGTTACCTTAGTTGTTTTAACGTTTTATTTTATTTTCGATGCGCGAGAATTAAAAGCAATATTTCTTTCTCTATTTCCCAAAAATAAACAACCTAAAATTGCTGTGCTTATATCAGAACTTGGACGAATAAACGGACAATATATCCGGGGGAATTTAACAATTTCCGTTATATGCGGTCTGACAATTTTTATTGGTTTAACTGCACTCGGTGTCCCATTTGCCGCGCCTCTTGCAATATTTACTGCTATATTGGATTTACTCCCACTTATAGGCGCTCCGATTGCAATGATACCTGCAATTATTATCGGCCTCGCAATTTCACCACTGACTCTAGCATTAATTCTAATTTTATATCTCGTGTATCAGCAAATTGAGAATGCGTTTCTGGCGCCCATGATTTATAACAAGGCATTAAAGATTTCGCCTGCTCTAGGATTTTTGTCGGTGATGATCGGCGCTGGTTTATTTGGCATTATCGGCGCGTTTTTGGCGCTTCCTTTTGCAGCCAGTCTGCCGGCTATTATTAAATTTATCAACGAAGATCTATATCATCAAGAAAAAAGAATCGAAACGAAGTATAAGGAAAAATAGTTAAATACTAAACTCCTGATTCATAAGCGGTAGCCGGACATCGGTAATTCCCAGATCTTCCGTAATCTTTTTGGCAAGAGCTGCACGCGGTTTATCTTCTCCGTGAGTAATAATTACTTTTTTAACTCCTTTTATATGGGTAAGCCACTCCATAAGCTGCCGCTGGTCTGCATGCGAGCTTAACGCATTGGTGCTGTTTATTGCTGCTTTTACCAATATCTCTGTCTTATCTATTGTAATAACTTTCTTTCCTTCCAGAAGATCACGGCCCAGTGTTCCTTCACCCTGATAGCCTACGATAAGCAGACGTGTTGATTCTTTCGAAAGATAATGCGCAGCATGCGATAAAATGCGGCCGCCGGTCATCATGCCTGCACCGGCGATAATAACTTTTGGTCCGGAAAGACGGTAAATTGCTTTTCCCTGTTCTTTCCGCAGAAGAACTTCGAGCCCGGGGAAACCGAAAATAGTTCCATTGTCTATATCTTGTTTCGCGTGGTCATTCATAAGATCGTAATAGTTGGTGTATACATTGGTAGCTTTTTCTGCCATCGGACTATCCAAAAATACTGGCGTGTCTGCACGGACTTTTCCATCTTTCTTTAGATGCATAATAATGTGCAATAGTTCTTGAGTCCGCTCGAGTGCGAACGCGGGTATAAGTAATGTTCCACCATTATGTTCAACCGCATTAATTTCTGCCTGAAGAATATCAAAAGGGCTGTGATTGGTATGAAGGGTGTCGCCGTATGTGGATTCCATAACAACAGCATCTGCATTATCTAAAAGTTCGGTCGCCATCAACAGCTCCTCCGGACTATTTCCCAAGTCGCCGCTGAAGATAATTTTCTTGATTTCCGAATCGGCATACGCATCTTCTATTTCAAGACAGGCAGAACCTAAAATATGTCCGGCGTCTCGGAATGTGATAGTAAAAGGACCGATCTGGAACGGAGTTCGATACTCCATGGTCTTAAAACTTTTGATTGTTTTTATTGCCAAATCTTTGTCGTACAAAACCCGACTACGGTCTTCTCGAACAATTTTTGCGCTATCTAATAATGATATTTCGGTAAGATCGGCGGTAGATGGAGTCATCCAGATATCACCTCGGAACCCTTTTGGAATAATAATCGGCAGGCGGCCGCAGTGATCCAAATGAGCATGGGTTAACACAACACCGCTTAATTTTTTACAATCGTATTCAAACGGTTTGTAATTTAAATTATCAATCTCGGGCAGGCCTTGAAACATGCCCAAATCTATTAAAATTGACTGACCAGAACCCGAAGTGAGTGCATACGAAGATCCGGTAACCGTACCGGCAGCACCTAAGAATTTGATTTTCATTACTCTTATTGTACAGCATGGTACGCCTTTACGGTATACTATAGCCATGACAACCATCGTATGGGACGGAAAATCTGTAGGAACAGTGGATGATATTTTTGACACCTATATCGCCGAGGCACTTCTTTCTGAAGGAAGGCCAACCGGAGTTCGGGAAGAAGCACTCATCCGCAATAAGGTTAAGACTCCGGAAGAGTTGGCAGAAGTTCAGAAGAAAAAATTGGAAGAAAATCCACTGTTGAAAACGTTATTTTATTCCATTGAACTACCACTGGTAAAAATTCTCTGGCAGATGGAAAAAAATGGAATTCTTCTGGATACAAAAAAGTTAACAAAAGTAGGACAAGAGATTGATGAACAAATTAAGATAGTAAAAGCAACTATTGATAAAGAGACTGAAGGGGCGGTGAACTTAAATTCTCCAATACAGCTAGGACAATTCCTGGCCGATAAAATGCGCGTTCCGCTTGGCAAGACAAAAACAGGAAAGTATGCCACAAACGAAGGAGAGCTATCAAAATTTAAGAACCAATTCCCGATAGTAGGAACTATTCTTTTATACAGAGAACTTACAAAACTTCGCTCGACATATGTTGAAAGTTTGATTCAAAAAGTAGATGAAAAAAGCCGTGTGCACACCACGTATGGCCAGATTGCTGCACAGACAGGCCGCCTTTCTTCGTCAAACCCAAATCTGCAGAATATTCCGGTAACTTCTGCGTTCGGTCAAAAAATCAAATCCTGCTTTGTCGCATCGCCCGGAAATATTTTGGTGTCGTTTGATTATTCCCAGCAGGAGCTTCGTATATTGGCTCATCTTACTGGTGAGAAAGCGTTAATTGATGCATTTAAAAATAATCGTGATGTTCACACCCTAACTGCATCACAACTGTTTAATGTTCCGTATGAAAAGGTTTCAAAACAACAGCGGGCGGTGGGGAAAACAATAAACTTCGGCATTATTTACGGCATGAGCAGCTGGGGTATGAGTGCGGGCTTAAATATTCCTCAGGAAGATGCAGACAAGTTTATAAAACAGTTTTATGTTTCGTATCCAAGTATAAAAACATTTTATGATTCGTATTTGAATAATGCCAAGATAAAAGGAACGGTAGAAACGCTTTTGGGCAGAAAACGATATGTTTTTGAAGATCCGAAACGAAAATTTATCGATAATACCACGCGGCGCATACTTATGAATTATCCGATTCAAGGAACTGCAGCAGACCTTATGAAAAAAGCTATGGTAGATGTAAATGAAAAGGTCTTAAAAAAATATTCTGAAGTGTCGCTGCTGCTGCAGATCCACGATGATTTAGTTTTTGAAATGCCGGAGAAGAGTGCTGATCAAAAAGATATTATATCCGCCATTCAAAATACCATGTGCAACGTCTGGCCACTTTCCGTACCTTTGGTTGTTGATATTAAAACCGGCACTGAATGGGGAAATTTGATCACTTATTCTCCCACGGGGTCATAAGCTGGAAATAATTTCCATCCGGATCGGCAAATGTAGCAATCCAAGCCCCTTGCATTTCATATGGTTCTTTGATCACGGTTGCACCAACTCCTTTAATCCGTTCAAACTCCGCTTTAACTTCTTTCGTTTCCAGATTAAACATAACCCGTCCTGGATCCTTCGCTTTCCCGCTCATCTCCGAATGTTCTCCAACTCCAAAAAAAACAGACCCAACCTGCCAGCCAGCCCATGAATCTTCTGACATATCAGGTTTCTTTCCAAAAACTTTTTCATAAAACTCAGCCATAACCCGCGGCTGCATAGTTCCAACCATTAGTGAATTAAGATTTAACATACATTTATAGAAATTAATAACTTACCTTCATTATATCAGCAAATTTAATTGATATGTGATGTGGCTCACTGTATATAAAATCTACCCACTGTATAGTCAGAGTAGAAAAGAGCCGCTTTCGATGCAGTGAAGTAATGCGGAAACTTAAATTACATGCTAAGTCAGGTTTAAAAAGCCTAGATGCTCTTATATTCTCTTATAAAGCACATCCGCATCTTCACTTCATCAGAAGCGGCTTTTTTAATGGCAGAATTAAGTATTTTCAGGACCTTTTTTCTCGACATACTCAAAACGATCCAGACTCTTAAGAAGTTCTTGATTTTCTTTTTTAATTGAATCAAATTGTTGAGACTGTTCAGTGGTAATTTTTTTCACGACTAATTCTAAATCAGCAAAATATTTTGGTTTCTTCATCGCTAAAGCTTTCTGCATAAGCAACTTTTCAAGTGAGATAACACGAAAATTTTCATCTTCAATTGAACCAACCGATAAATATTCATAATCAAAGAAATCAATCGTTTTCCAGATTTTAAAAACTGTATACAGCAACACCAAAGTCTCCCCACAGATCTTTCAGTGAAGTTGGATAAAGCTTTATAAGCCGGGCGAAGTCTTCTTTGGTTATTATGATGTCTATATCGACCCCTGCTTTTCGCAGTCCATAATACTCCATTGCTTTTCCGCCGACAAGTAATGGCTTTTTTGAAAACGTGAAGTTAAGAGAAGAAAAATCAATGGTCATGATTTATTGTATCAGATGGTTCTCAATCGATAAACGCCATTAATTCTCAGAGTAAGAAGTACAGATATAAAGCGGGCAGATGAGCATATTTTCCTGATTTACCGTAATCAACTCCCCGTCACACACGGGTGGCTGAGGACAAACTGTCGGGATAGGGGTGGGATAAATAACAACAGATGTCGGAGTTAAAGTTGGGGTAATCGATGATGGTTCTATGCTGGTTGGTGTCAGTACCGGAAGATCGGTTGGTGTTGGCGAAGGTAATGGTGTAGACGATACGGCAAGAGTAGGAGGTGCTGATATGGCCGACTTCATAATGCCGAGTACAATTATCTGCTGATAGCTCCTGCGCACTTCGCGCCTAACCTGCATTTTTCGTGTTGTCATAACATATCCTTCCGGCGGGTTGATACCGATATTAAATAAAAGCGAGTTGGGATATGTATTTTTGGGAATTTCGATCTTGAAATACCCAAATGAATCGGTTTTTGCAGTAAATGAAAGCGGATTTTTTAAAGCAGATTCTGGAAAATTTTTCCGTGCTTTAATGGTTATATTCACAGTAACACCTCCTACACCATTTTCATCGCGATCTTTTGACTGGTTATTATTTTTGTCTTCAAAAACGTATCCGTTCAGGGAGAATTTATTTCTCAATTCGCGCTCGTACCTTTCTCTTTCTTTTTGTTCTCGTTCATGTGCCTGGCTCTGATAGGTTTGAGTCTGTTGATTTAAAACACTCACAATAGGAATGCTTATGAGGACAATCAGCAATAAACCGGCTTTCACTACATTAGAATACGATGTCATTGATTACCATTACATCATCTCTGGGATTTTTTGTCAATACAGATACTATTTTGTATCACTCATTTCTTTCGGCATTGCATTCATATCCATATACAAGACTTCCCATAAATGCCCGTCAAGATCTTCAAAACTACGGCTGTACATCCAGCCGTAATCGTCTGTTTCCTTGTACTTTACGGCGCCGGCTGCGAATGCTTTCTCAACCATTTCATCTACCTGCTGTTTACTTTCTACGGAAATTGCGTTTATCACTTCTGTAGTTTTGGAAGAATCGGCGATTTCTTTTTTGATGAACGTCTTAAAAAAGGATTCAGTTAAAAGCATCGCGTAGATATTCTTCCCTATTTCCAAACTGGCAGCTTTTTCATCGGTAAACTGTTTGTTGAATGTAAATCCGAGTTTTTTAAAAAACTCCATCGTTTTCTTAAGATCTTTAACCGGAAGATTCACAAATATATTAGTAACCATACAAAAAAAATAAATGATAACAATCTTACTTTTGAGCCATGCCCTGCTGCATCATCCAGTTTAATCCGAACTTATCGGTAAACTGTGCAAAAGTACCAAAGAATTCTTGAGTAAGTGCGCGAGTGACTTTTCCGCCTGCTGAAAGTTTCGCGTATAAAGATTCAATTTCTTCTTTAGTTTCGCATACTAAACATAACTCAGTCATCTGATCTTTTGGATCGGCAGGGCCCATGTCGGAGGCCATAATAACAATATTGTTAGACTTCAGATATGAATGAAGAATTTTGTCTTTCATATCAGGCATTTGTGCTGCAACTGGTGATTCGCCAATTGTCATAATCGAAAGTTCTCCGCCGAAAATACTTTTATAAAAATTCATCGCCTCGCGGCAGGTGCCGGGAAAATGAACGTATGGATTAAGTGTTGCCATATGATGAATAAAATTATTAATAGAGGAATAGCTTAATGTTATCACAAAAAACATGATTCGTGTGACTAAAGTCACTAAAATTGACAGAGAAACTCGATTTTATTACAATAAAGTATGAAACAAAAAATAACTCCATTTTTATGGTTCGACGGACAGGCAGAAGAAGCAGTAAATTTCTACGTATCAATATTCAAGAATTCAAAAATTCTCAGCATCGCAAAATATCCCGACAGCGTTCCAGGCATGGGAGGAAAGGTTTTAACAGCGATATTTGAACTCGATGGCCAGCAATTTATGGCTTTAGATGGTGGACCAATGTATAAATTCACCGAAGCGATTTCACTGTATGTTGATTGTGAAACTCAGGAAGAAGTCGATGCGTTATGGAGCAAACTTTCTGCAGACCCGAATGCAGAACAGTGCGGCTGGCTGAAAGATAAATATGGATTGTCCTGGCAGATTATTCCCCGGGCGCTTGGGGAGCTGATGAGCGATAAAGACCAAGCCAAAGCACAACGGGTGATGCAGGCAATGCTAAAGATGAAAAAGATTGATATTGCGGCTTTAAAGAAAGCTTATGAAGAAAATTGACCGGGATTTATTTGTTTTTTCCGCCTGACAATTCTTTAACTCGGAACTGAGTGATTCTTCGAATTAAAGATAAAGGCATCGGTTCACTGAATGGAAACTGAATAGAACCTTTGGCTGCATGATATTTTGCAATCTCTTCTTTAAATGCTTCGGTACCGGAAGGAGTTGGATAGAACCCGACATGATTTTTCCAGGCTGCAAAATGGACTAAATTTTTTCCATTCAACTTGAATGTCGGCATCTGATAACTGATTGCTTCCACTGCTCCTGGAGCTTCTTCATGAATAGTTTTTCTGACAGTGTTTAAAACGTCCTGTATATCTTTTGGAAATGTCTGAATATATTCATCTATAGTTTTGTAATTGCCAGTCATACAAATATTATATCAAGGATCCTACTTTACTTTTTGTACTATACTACTAGCATGAATACCACAATTTCTCAGATTAGAATCGATCTTAAAAAAAGAAGTGATGAAAAAACTCGGGAAGGCGCTAAGCGTTTTTTTAAAGAAAGTATACAGTTATATGGAGTCAAAACAGCCATAACCACACAAATCGGCAAAAAATATTTTAAAGAGATAAAACACAAAAATAAATCCGAAATCTTTTCTATGTGTGAAGAATTATGGAAATCTGGATATATCGAAGAATCGTTTATCGCCTGCCATTGGTCGTATGCCATTCATAAAAAATATGAACGAAATGATCTGAAACTTTTTGAGAAATGGATTTCACACCATGTTACCAATTGGGCTTCGTGTGACACATTTTGCAATCATACCGTTGGAGAATTTATCGAAATGTTTCCTGAGGATATCAACGTACTCAAAAAGTGGGCTTCTTCCAAAAACCGCTGGATGAAACGAGCTGCGGCCGTATCGCTTATTGTTCCGGCAAAAAACGGGAAGTTTTTAAATGATGTTTTTGAAATCGCCGATCTACTTATTACAGATGCCGACGATATGGTGCAGAAAGGATACGGTTGGATGTTGAAAGCCGCCAGCCAAAAAAACGAAAAAGAAGTGTTTAATTACGTGATGCAAAACAAGAAGATAATGCCCCGTACAGCGCTGCGCTATGCAATTGAAAAAATGCCGACAGACTTAAAAAAAGAAGCCATGAAAAAATAAGAAGAGTTACTTTTTATTTTTTGGCAGAGACTCGCATGCTTCACCGTCTTTATTTCCATCCAGACGGTTTACATCGTTGCCAACCCCGCCGACTTTTTCAAAGAATGCCTGAGCTTCGGGTTGTGTAGAAAAATCGCTGC
Source organism: uncultured Gammaproteobacteria bacterium (assembly GCA_964490875.1). Classification (GTDB taxonomy): domain Bacteria; phylum Patescibacteriota; class Microgenomatia; order UBA1406; family GWC2-37-13; genus CAYYYG01. Next base: position 102,154 of record CAZBEF010000001.1, on the reverse strand, counting down.
AGTTATAATCGTCGGCTTTCTTCCCTTTTGATTTATCTGTAGTAATGTTGCCTAATTTATCAAACAGAATATTCCCCGACTCGTCGCGCGACACTTTTGATTCCTGAAATGATTTCGTTTCCCAGAGTTTGCCTAAATCCCAATCATTTTTTGAAACCTCAAGGCCAAATGCGGCAAGAAGAGCAATAAAAGCGATAATGAGAGCAAGTCTCATTTTTTCAAAAAAAATAAAAAGAATTGCGACAATTATAAGAAGTATGCCGATAAACCATAATCTAAACTTATGGCTTCCCCGAAGCTGGGAAATTTTTGAAGGTTTTTTTATTGATTCTTTTTCCCCGGAATTTTTTTCTTCTGGCATAGGATTACCTTATTATAAAGCATCCTTTCGTTATTTGCGGGTCTTTTTAAGAATCGGGAAAAAATACATATACAACCCGGTCAGCATCATGATCCCGACTGATATAACAAAATAAACACTTAAGTCATTGTGCAGCACTCTTACTAATCCCATATCAATAGATACATATTTACTGAAAAAGGAAAATTTTAATATGCTTCCTGTAATACTCATAAAAATAATTAGAAAAGAAGTAGCAAATAAAAACATCCGGTGAATTGTTTTTGACCACAGGTATATTTTAATCATCATCGCCCTCCATTTCTTTTGCAGGTAGTGTTTGAATTGTTGTTGTATCCGGCTGCTGAACGGTTTTCCCGTTGACATCACCTACATATATTAATCCCAATATTTGGAATGCTTCTGCAGAATGGCTGCCTTGGCCGTCTTTGGTTAAAAACGGTTGAGTGGCATCTTTGCCGCAAAAAGGAGTAATCCGCCACTCCCCGCCCGGATGTTTCGTTAAATAGTAGGTTACATCATAAACTTTATTTTCAATGATGATCCAACAGTCATTCGGATTGTTGTGTTTAGATACTGCATCGCTTGTTAATGCATTCGTGTTTGTAGATTGTATGGAAGGTATCGGGCTCAACAGAGGTGATTCCCGTGTGGTTTGGTTTTTATAATTTACGATACGCGCCGCAATAAGCGATAACAGAATCACAATACTAATTATGCCTATAATTAATTCTGGTTTAATACGGCTGCCCATAGATTAATAATCGAAGCGGGATGTAATTTCTGATACTATTTGTTCTATGTCCAGATTATATTCACAACATGATTATTAATCAGTGATCTACGTTACTCTGACAATCTTCAAAACTCAACTTATAGAACCTAATAATGGTATGATAGAGTACATGAAAAAAGAGACCTTACACGCTAACTTTGTGACGCGATTTATTGAATATGCAGTAAAAAATCCGGTGATTACTTTTCAGATGTTAGTTGTTTCTTTGAGCTGGGTTGTCATTTCTATGCTTTCTTTTTTTCACTTGCCTCCTGAACCCGGAATTATTGTACTTACCTTCGGCGGACTGATCGGTATTTCTTCGCTGATAACATACTGGTCGAAAGGGAAAAAAGGTTTGAAAGAATTATTTTCTGAAACATTTAGATGGAAAACTCATATTGGATTTTATGTCTTTGCGTTATGTGCAATTCCGATTTTGACGATAATATTTGCAAAGTTGACGGGTAATTTCTCAATTCCGCAAGACGATTGGATGAAGACTTTTCAAAATTATTTTATTTCCCTGCTTTCGGGATTTTTAATTATTAATTTATGGGAAGAAACTGGCTGGATGGGGTTTGTTCAGAAAAAATTGATGGATAAACACGGTTTGTTGAAAGGTTCGCTCCTGACTGCTCCGGGATTTGTAGCAGTTCATATTCCGCTTTATTTCAGCCAGCCGACAGTTCAGGATTTTGTTATGAGTTTAGCAGTCCTTTTTTTTCTAGCATTTTTCTTCCGATATTTATTGGGAATGATTTATATAGATTCTAAGAAGAGTATTTTTATTGTCGGACTTTTGCATGCCTCATTTAATAACGCAGCTTTAAAACACAAGGAGATGCTTCCCGCCAGTATTATAGCGACAATTATTCTAACACTCTTATATCACTTTTTAAGAAAAGTTAATAGATCCTTCCTTAAATTTCATGCCTGAAACCGGCAAGGAAAACCAGAAGGTTGAACCAATGCCCACCTCGCTTTCAAATCCGATTTTCCCGCCTGCGATTTCCACAATTTGTTTCGTTAAATACAAACCCAGGCCGGTTCCTTCCAAAACTTTTTTTACGACATTGGATGCCCGATAGAACTTCTCAAATATTCGAGACTGTTCACCAATGGGTATCCCCACGCCAGAATCTGATACATTTACGACTACTTCTTCTTTTACTTTCGCGATTCTGACCGAAATCTTAGAACCAGATTCAGAATATTTAATTGCATTCGTCAATAAATTCTTATAAACCTCTTTGATCATTCCTGTATCAACATTAATGAGTTGATCGTAGGCGGATGTAACACTAACGACGATACTCTTTTCCTCAGTAAGCGGACACAATTCTTTTATAACTTCTTCACAGAGCTTTTTAAGATCAGCCAACTCTGGTTCAATTTTAATTCTTCCCGATTCAATTCGTGAAATATTTAATAATACCCGCACTAGTTCTTCCATGTGCAGATTACTATCAATCGCATTTTTGAGAGCTACTTTCTGTACATCATTTAAATTACCTTCATCCTTCAGAATCCCAAGCGACCACCGCACACCGCTGATTGGAGTTCGCAGCTGATGAGTTACCAATGACACAAAATCTGTTTTCATCCGATCTATTTCTTTTTCCCGAGAAATATCCCGCTCTATTCCCAGAAAAAATGCCACATTTCCTCTTTTATCGAGAATCGGCGAAATAACCGATAGTGCCACATATTTTTCCCCGCTTTTCCGATGATTGACTAACTCACCTTCAAATGTCTTCTTTTCTATTTTTATTGTCCGCCATAAATCTTCGTATACTTTTTTTGGCATTAATCCTCCCCATAATCCTAATTCACCCGCTTTTTTATGTAATACTTCTTCGTTAGTATAACCTGTTAATTTTTCTACCCCTTTATTAGCAAACAGTATTCTTCCTTCCGCATCGGTAATGACAATATGGTCTGAAGCGCCCTCTACAGCCATCTTATATTTTTCCAAATCAGACATAAGTGCCTCCTCACTTTTTAAAACTTCCTGCATGGATCGCAATTTATTTTCCAGATCTGATCGAAAATTCAAGATTTCCCAAAAATTGGTGTTTTTTTCTCGCTTTGCTTCTGCGAATCCTTCCATTTCAAGATAAAAACTAAGCAAAGGGGTAGCAAATAGAGCAAGTATAAATCGTACGCTTAAATTACTCTGCATAATCGGCCAGTACGAATCCTGATACCCGAATACGGCAGAAACAAATATAAGAGAATCAAGTACAAAGGTTCCAAAAATTACCAAAAACACCGAAACAACAAGAGGTAGTTTCACTATTTTGGCGAGCAGCTCCCAAGAAATCGCAATAAAAAATACGTCAAGAGTAAGAGTTAATAAAGACCATGCACCTAATGTAACAACCTCCATAGACCAAGGCATCCATGTAGCATTGCCTAATTCCTGACTTATAAAAAATAAGAGAACTTCATAAAAAATAGTCGTCATGAAGATAACCCAAAAAGCCAAACGAGTAGCTCTGACACCCTCAAGCAGATACAAAATAAGAACTCCCATCATTACTGTTGTGAAAAAAGAGATAGATCCTATCACAAAATGCCAGCTACCGAGAACGAGTTCAAAATGCGGGTTCGCAAAATGCTGTGCGAGGAAAATAGATATGGTAATGAGAGAATACAACGGTATTAGAGTAAATTGTTTTCGGAGACGATAAAAAACAAATACCAGTACCCACATCGAAAGAGTCTGTATAGCCAAATACAAAAATGGAACCATACTTCAGTCTAACAAATCAATCAATATGTCACTGTAATTTGTATCACTTAATTACTTTTTACGAAGGACTGCTATACAGGGCATCACAAATGTTAACAGATAGTAGAGGTATACATCTAATTTATAGTATCCATCTTTAGGTTTAAAAAGCAATACTAGAAATAAATAGTCAAATACAATTGCGATTACAGTCCAAGTTACCGCAATACGCAAATAATATTGAAAAGAATTCCCTTTTATTTTTTTTAGAAGAACCCAGAGAGTAATTAAAACACCAATAGGCATAATATACCAGCCGATCTTTTCTGAAGGAATCACCGGATATAGAGCTATTCCTAATACGTAACCAATAAACCATAGGGCACTTCCCCATCCTAATCCATCTTTTAAAAATTTATTATTCATACAGAAATAGTACTACTTTTCCATGAAGAAAAAATGACGTCTGTCACTTATACATTTCTTAAACCAGGAGTTTTTTCAGCCAATAAAATTACTTTCTTAAGTGTTTCTAAATTCAAATCTTCTATTTTTTTGAATCGAATACAACTTTTGCCAACACTCACTTTGCCTAGTGCTTTCTTATATTTTTCGGCAATATATCCATCTTTATCAATGGCACAAATATACAAACTCATATAATTTTTCTGGCTGGCTAAAGAAACGGTGGGCCAGTCTATAATTTCTTTTTTGTAGTTTTTATACTTGAAGCTTCCATAGCCCGGCATGTTATAAGCAAAGTTTGGTTTGAGTGAAGGCGCGGTTTTCTGAATGAATTTGTGCAGAAACTCCATTGGTTCTTTCCGTTCGGCCGGAAGCATTGCAAAATATTCTTCCAGCGTTTTTGCCTTTACCGGTTTGAACATGTTCATACTATATTGAACAATTATACTATAGTGTAAAGCTAATCTTGCATGCGACACTGAGCATGTTGCCCATTAGCCATGTTTTATTTCTTCCTCAACAAACGTATTTTCCTGCTGGCGTTTTCCTTTGCTTCCTTTTATCGGCAAGGTGAAACAAAATACAGACCCTTTTCCCGCTTCGCTATCCACCCATATATCTCCGCCCTGCCGTTTAACAATTTCAGAAGCAACATACAGCCCCAGCCCTAGACCTCCATATGTTTCCGTCTGTTTTCCTTCAACCCGGAAAAACCGCTCGAATACTTTACTCTGCCTTTCTTTTGGAATTCCTATGCCGAAATCCTGTACACAAAAAATGATGTTGTTTTTGTTCTGTGTATTTGACTTTACAATTATTTTTTTCGCATGGGGTGAATACTTTATCGCATTCGTTAATAAATTAACCATGACCTGCCCAATTCTGTTTCTATCGCCATAAATTGTTTTGCCAGTCCGGCCTTCTATCACTATGGTATGTTTTTCCGTGGTCCGTTGAATCTCTTCAATTATTTCTGCAACCAGTTCATCAAATGGAAAATTCTGTTCATGGAACTGAAGTTTTCCGCCTTCTATTTTTGTCACGTCAAGCAAATCTGCAATCAGTGTGGTTAATTTGTTAATTTGCGCGTCCATTTTTGAAAGAAGCTCAACCGATTTTTCATTGCCTTCTTTCGCAAGCCGTTTCTGGATTACCTGAAGAAAAGCTTTAATACTGGTAACCGGCGTTTTTAATTCATGGCTGACAATACCCATAAATTCATCTTTCGATCGTTCGAGGTTCCATTGGGTAGTTATATCACGAGCTATTTTTGACAAACCTTTTAAACCTCCTTCTTCGTCATATAAAGCTGTTGTTACCCCGCTTGCCCAAAATGTACTATTGTCTTTCCGCACCATCCAGTTTTCATCGATGGCTTTTCCTGTTTTTAGTGCTCTCTTAAGTTCAAGCGCCGATCGGCCCAATTTCTTATCTTCTGGTGTAAAAAAACGGGAAAAGTTTTTGCCCAGTATTTCTTTTTCAGTGTAACCTAATAAATGTTCGCCACCCTTATTCCAGCTGGTAACCGTGCCGTGTTTGTCGAGCATCATCATTACATAATCTTTCGTTCCTTCAACAAGAAGCCGGAACCGTTCCTCGGTATCGTGCAAGGAACGTCCGATATTTTTGCGTTCAGTGATATCTTCAATTGCCAATAGAATTAGCTGTACATGGTCAATACTGCGGGCATTTAAGAGCATTGTTTTTTTGCCGATGGAAGGAAACGTATGAGTTACTTCGAAGTTATTAAATACTTTCTTATGCGGCAGAACACTTTCTAGCAATGTTTGTAAATCAGAGATTCGCCATTGATTGTTTCCCAGGTTATAAATCGTATTCCCTTCTGTCTGTTTTGGATTGGTTTTGAAGGTAGAATAAAACGCCTTATTGGCAGAAATAACACGCAGTTTTGCATCCAGAACTATAAGCGGCTCGCGAACGGTTTCGACAATGTCTTCTGCAAACTTCCGTTCATCTTTTAAAATTTGCTCGGCAATTTTCCGTTCTTTTGCTTCTTTCAGTACGGTCCGGATATATAATTCATGATATTCAAATGTTATCCGTGACGCGATGGTATCGATATAAATACTGGAAAGATGACTGATGCGATAAAACTCTTCTGCCCTTAATTTTTTAAGTAGTCCCGCTTTTGCCACTTTTTCCCACAGTGCGTGTTTTAAGAAAATAATTCCGTCGACAGCTTCTTCAATAGTCAGCTTATTCTTTACCGCACTCCGCGCAATAGTTACTGCAAGTTTTTTAAAAACCTCTAGTCCTTTTTTTGTATCTTTCTGTTCAAGATATGTGGAGAGTTTGGAAATAATAGTGTTATGGTTTTTCTGGTACCGTTTTATAATTTCCTGTCTATATTTTTTTGCGCCCAGATACTGCTTGTGATGGCGGGTGGCAAGCTGTTGTATTTCTTCGGAATGTTTTTTCAGAAATGTTTTTATTTCCGATATTGGGTTTGTTTTTTTATTCATTGGTTGTAAGATACACTTTTCATGTGAGAATAATGTAAGAGAATTAAGAAAAATATTTACCTGATACAATGAAATATATGAAGTCCTCTCCTATTGTCCGACTGTATTTGATGCAGGCTCTTGTAAAGGGATTACAGGTTTTTTATTTCGTACTCTTACCTGTTTTTTATGCTCAAGGTGTTATAGACTCAAAACAATTGGGATATATTGGGGCACTCTTTATAGTTACCCTGATAATAGGAGCAGTATCGGTTGCAAAGTGGCTTCATAATCTTCAAACGAAAACTCTTCTGCAAATTTCATGTCTTATTTCTATCTTTTCAACATTTATTCTTTTAAGTGGATCTGTGCAGAGAAATGTAACTACACTTACTTCTGCATATGCAGTAACCGGGCTAATGGTTGGATTGGGAATCTCGGGCGTGAAAGCTGTTGCGGCAGATGTAACTGTTAAGGGAAATAGATATTCTTCGCTCGCAAAACTGCATATGATGACCGATATAGTGAGAATCAGTTTTCCTTTATTTGTTACATTTTCTGTTGCCATAGGATCTCCTAACCTAGCGATAATTTTGATAATCGCTTTCACAGTTCTCCTTCTTATTCTTTCGTCAGGATTGCCTCATACTTCTCAAAAAATAAATAGTGGTATTGGATCTGTTTCGAAAATACGCCGGAATTTTGATTTCCTCTACATGCTTTTTATTGAGTTCCTTGATTCACTTTCTAGTTCACAATTAGTGGTGTTCCTGCCCCTATTATTTTTAGCAAAAGGATACACGCTTCAAAGCAGTCTTATTCTGCAGTCATTTATTTTTGCCGGGTACTTAAGCGGCCGATGGTTTGTGAGCCGGCTGGCCAAACGATTTACCGGCATACATGCCGTGGCACTTGCAGAAATTGGCATGATTGTCGTTATAATTTTATTGCTTATAATTAACCAGCTTCTAATTTTATATGTTCTCAGTTACGCACTAGGTGTGTTTGCCAGAGGCACATCGCCTACTATTGAAGCGCTTGCTTTTGATACACTTACCGTTGATCAGATTAAAAAAGGAACCGCGCTTCATATTGTTGCTGGAGACAGCGGCAGTGCAGCAGGGCAATTCTTTTTTGGACTTTTGGTTGCGTGGTTGGGTGTTGCTTCGCCTTTTATTATTTCTGCAGTTATTGCTGTTGTAGTAGTACTGTTGTGTTTTATAAAACCAGAGAAGTTTAAGAGTTAAATCTTTCTTCGAGTTCATTCATTGTCCGGATGAATGATTCTTCAAGATTAATATTATATTTATCGGCTAAGATAATAATGCTCCATAAACAATCGGCAAGCTCATGTCCGAGTTTTGTATTATCGACTTCCTGAGAAGAAAGAATCATTTTTAATTCAGAAACATCTTTCAAAAATCCCTGCAGCAGCTGTTCTTTCGTCCATTCTTTTCCATCTCGCTTTTTTTCGAGCTCAGCGTATTTCTCCCGTATCTGTTTAGCTCTCTTGATAATTTCTTCAAATTTCATAATTGTATTATGTAACTTCGCCTGTTAGTTTTGCTGCTTCCAGAAATCTTGATTTATATATTTTTTGTTCGTCTGAATTAAATAGAGATAATACTTCGAAATCAATCTCCGATTTATGATCTTTAACTACTAGTGAATGCGCTACCGCATAGCCATAAAAATTCCAATTACCATCGACAATTAATATCGCGATGTGTAACGGAAAAGCACGTTCCCGATCTTTAGAGATTAAATATGTTTTGCCGACCTTAAGAGTACTACAATCAAAATTTTGCGGAAGTCCAAGAAGTGTATTTAATTCAACCCTGTATCCCATATGAATTAATTCTCAAAATTATAAATGCCGGGACTGTAAATACTCAAGCAAACCGTCATGCAGACTTTTTGATCCATTCCACAACTGAATGTTGTAACCCTTTGGAATATCCGAAAGTTCTTCATCCCGGAAGTCTATCGCGCGGACCTTTGGCGAAACCGCCAAACACATATGGAAATCCACACCCACTTTTTTCTGGCCGTATTTATCGCCCCAAATTTCTATAGCATCTACTTTGCTGATATCCGCCGATGTTAATCCTATATGGTTAAGAATCTCTTCATGCTCCAAAACATATTTTACGGCCTTTGTTTTATCGACGCCTTCAATCAAACTGTCAAGCGCCATCGTGCCTCCAAGCTGCATACGAAGCGGTAATTTGGCTTCTTTATATAATGTATCTCCTTCTTCTGCAACAACATAACGCAGGTCGTACGTATTATGATTCATTGGGATTGTGATATGTAGTTTTTTTTCCAACTCTTCTTTTTGCTGAAGTGTTAAGTTAACTGCGTTTATAAATTCGAATGTTATCTGCGGCCCCCGGTCTGCTAACATGACAGATAAAGGATCTGCTTTAGTTTGTAAGATAAACTCTTTTTTCGGCTGAACGGGGTAAACCTTAAACTGAAACCGTTCGATAAGAGTATTGATAATCTCCCGCCATGCAACTTTCTGTTCTTCGCTGAAATGCCCCTCGTACAAACTATAATACGGTTTACTCTGCAGCTCGCCCCCTTTTTCAAATCCCCATACTTCAGCTCCCATGCAATGGGCGATAAGCACCCGGTGCCGAAGCTCCGGTTTTAATAAATCGGCAATCCGTTCTCGGATATTGGGCAGGCTTCCTCCGGAAATCATGAATAACGATCTACCTTCTTCGATAAATGTGTTTAACTCATGAATCATTTCCGGCGAAGCTTTCATGTATACATCGGCAATGGTTTCGTCTACATCGGCAAGTGCGAGTTTTATGTTGTGGTTGAATGGGAGTGTATTCATACCTACATTATATCAGATATAGAAAGTATTGATTGTCTACTCTACCGCCGATCTTTAGTATATTTTAAAACGTTACACTGGAGAGGATTTTACTGATGGCAGATTCATACACCGCCTCCTGCGGGCCGACGGCATTTGACACAAAACCATACAATTTTCCATTTTTTACTATATGGTAATACGTAAAACAGCCAAGACCGCAAACCTTTATTTTTTCATATACATTTCCCCCAAATGAAACTTCGGATAATGTCGGAGGATTTTCGGAATCTGCCTCAGTCTGCGAAATATATCTCTCCTTCATCCATTCTTTAACATCCGAATTAAAAGTTGCCGGCTTCATAACCGCAAACATCACCCCGTCATATAGTTCCGTCTGAGGACGTTGGGTTTGCCCGGAAACAAACAGAGAGAACAGATCTCCTTCGGGAAAACTCTGGCTGTCTTTCCGTTGAGTCCAGCCGGAAGGATATTCAAAAGTAATGCCTGCCTGAGGGTCTGAAAATTTTTTCCACTCCCCTTCCGGAGCAGGTGAGGAAAATGCAGTAGTTACGGATTCCGGTGTTAATCGGAGATTTTTGATTACTTCATCAAATTCTGGTTTTGAAATTGCAGCTGTTGAGGATGAATCCGTACCTGTATATACCCCTACTAGATATATTGCCTGTTCAAATGGAATTATATACCGATATTCTGTCGTGCCGCCCGGGAATTCCCATGGTTTTTTATTGATAAATGCCGTTGCGCCATATCCTCCGATCATTGCTCCATCAATTCTTGTATAGGTAAAATACTCCGAAATATTATTTATCTCAGCGTTGCCCATAATGGCGCTTTTTCCTTCTTCAAGTTTTTTCAATACTTCGTAATCCTTCCGGTTGTAATTGTAAATTTCACCTTCTGCGTTTTCCTTGCCTTTTGGAATGACCGAAATATATATGAAATTTCTGGTTCCGGCTCCGGTTTGACTTTCTTTTTTATAATACAGCCTGCTGAACTGCCCGTTATTTTCAACAATAAAGTTTGAAGGAAGACTCAAAGTATAACCTAAATTTTTTTCATCGAAATTTTTAAGTTTGGAAGTTGGCGTTACTTGCGAATCCGGTTTGACTTGCGGTTTTTTCTTTTGCGAATTAACGGAAAAGATAATGACGCCGATCAGAAATACGATAAAAACGGTAATTAAAATTTTTTTCATATTGAATTTTCGAATTTATATCTGACGAAGTTAGATAATTATACTAAAGTTGGAATCCAATAAAGATGAAAAAATAATGATATTATTTATAAATATTGTATACTAATCCGTATTATGTATGTATATGTAAACGGGAAATGGACTAAAGACACAGAGGCCGTACTTCCAGTGTTCGATCTTGCCGTTTTGCGCGGTTTTGGCATTTTTGATTTTCTGCGAACCTACAAGCATGTTCCGTTTCTGTTGAATGAACACCTAGACCGGCTCTGGAATTCGGCGCGGCTTCTGCAAATGACAGTACCAGTCTCGCAACAGGAACTTAAAAAAATTATTGCCGAAGGTTTAAAACGAAACGCCAAGTCTGCGAAAGATTTTAATATTCGTATCGTAGTAACAGGCGGCATAAGCCCGGATTCTATCAGTATCGGTACGCCCTCGCTTATTGTTCTGTATACCGAAGCGCATGATTATCCTCCCGAATTTTATACGAAGGGCATTAAGGTAACGACATTCCGGGTGAAACGATTTATTCCCGAAGCAAAGTCGATAAATTATATGGCCGGAGTTTTAGAGCTTAAGAAAGCACGCGTACGCGGAGCAACAGAAATTATTCATATCGATGAAACAGGTGATATTTACGAAGGTATGACGAGCAATTTTTATGCAGTGATAAACGGAGAGATTGTAACCAGACCCTCCGAAATTCTTGAAGGGATTACAAAAAAAGTAGTCCGCACAATTGCCAAAGACCTTAAGATTCCATTTGTCGAACGCACTTTAAATATTTCGGAGCTGAAAACATTTGATGAAGTATTTGTGACCGCCTCAAACAAAGAAATCATGCCGGTGAATACTGTCAACGAAACTACAATCGGTTCCGGAGAAGCCGGATCCATAACTTCGAAACTTATTGCCGCATACCGGAAACAGACTCGAAAATAATCGCACTCCGATTCATAAAAAAAAGAGAATTAATTTATCTTTCATGTTTAACCGCAAAAATGTCTGATTATCGTATAATAATTCCATGAAGCCGATTATATTAGCAGGAACCTGGGTCGTCAATGCCCCGCTGGATCGGATATATGAAATAGTCACCGATTTTGAGAGTGCTCCAAAGTATTTTCCGTTAGTCGCCCATTCGCTTACGATTGTGAATAAACAAGGAAACAATTTAACTATCGATGCTGTAACAAAAACATTTGGCATGCAATTTCACGTTACCATGGAGACGCAGATATTGCCGAATAAGGGATTTAAATCCATAAATACTTCCGCACTCGCTATAGAAGATGAAAGCTTTTTGATGGAAGAAGTGCCGGCAGGAACAAAAATAATATATAGAAATGAAGTGCAAATAAAGAATAATGTTCTGCAAGTATTTGCACGAATGTTAATCGGCAAACCCGCTCTTCTATTTTGGAAATATGCGTATATCGACAGGCTGCAAAAACTGGCGACGAATACTCAGTAACATGCAAAGCAACGAGTTCCTCTACTAGTAAGTCTATGAACTAGTAATTGGTTAAAAGCATATATTTAGAAGAGTACAACATAATTCCTTTATTATGATATTCCGACTGGCGACTATTTGAGAATGGTATAAATCAGTAACTGCGAATCATAATTATTCAGACTTTATACCTTTTTTCTATTCATTAAATCTGATGGTTTATAACCAAAAATCATAAAATCAACCTTAACATTAGGTTCTCCACCAGCCGAATACCTAGATAAGGGACTAGAAACAAAACGAAACAGCTTAGCATCTGGGTTACTACTATTATTTAATAGTCCATAATCTAAGAAAAGGGCTGGATTAACGGGAAAAGGCACAAAGACAAAATCTTTATATGGAACTACTTCGTAAAACCATATGATAGAGTTTTGTTGCGCCTTGTGCAGGTTTATTTTGACAATTTCACTTCCCTCCAGTATTCTTCCTTCTGCATCAAATAGTGTACTGAAAACACTTGCATGATCAAGTTCTTTATCTATAAAATTCCAAAGCGCTAAAATGTCAGAAATCATATTTGATTTTATAATTATCAATTATCTTTGACCATTCCTATTAATTCCAACCCAAACACTGACTTTTCCTGTTTGAATTTAACTTCACTTACATTTTCCCATATCGTTTGGATCTCTTCAGGTGTTATAGGTTTTGTTGTTATAGACTTTGTTTGGAATGTTTGATTTTTTACATTATATATTCCTGTTGTATTTATCAAATCTACACTACCTAGGTAATAAATATCTTCTACTATGTAATTCAATGCAATTTCATCCATTTTTATCTTTTTCCCGGTCATATCGACCATCTTGGGATTCGGAGGATTGAAAGTATATTCACCTTTCATAGTATTTAATATATTTGTATCATTCCACAAATGCGCTAGAAGTCCCTTCGCAGTATATATTTTATTTTTATAAACTAACGGATAACCATAAGAGATTCCATCGAAATGTTCAGATGTTGAAAATCCAAATGAGTAATTCTTAAGTACTGTTACCTTGCATCTTGCAGGCAATGTTATACGAGTTTTTATTTTTGGATTATCAGAATCTATAATATGCAGTAATTCAATACCTTTAGCCTCTGCAAAATTCCTTACTCCTTTAGAATAAGAGGAATTTGAAACCATAGCTGCTTTTTTAGCCCCAACATCTTCTATTATCTGTGTAAATGTACTAAAATTATCAAGATCAATAGTTCTGCCATGATCTTTACATTCAAAAATTAGAAAATCAAAATCTTTCGGATTGGTAATAATATCTATTTGCCTTTCTTGCTTACTTAGTTTACCAATCAAATCTACGTCATATTGAATATCTTGAGAAGGATTAAGTTCTTTAATGATTTTTAAAGCAGTTAATTCGAAATCTTTGCCTGATTTATTTGTCATATAAAAATGACCAAAGAATTCTATCGCATATTTGTGAACTCCACCCCATGGAAAAGACTAGAACCTAATTTACTATAGGAGAAAATTCGATGATCCACTCAATACCGTATTTATCTCGAAACATACCTGCGTAAGAACCCCACGGACTGTCGCCCATGGCGCCTTCTACTTCTCCGCCGGCCGAAAGGCCGTTGAATATTTTATCCGCTTCTTCTTTACTTTCCGCACGCACCAGAATTTTGCTTCGATTCTCGCGTTCATTTACCCGCCCCAGAACCTCGGGGACATCGTTGGCGATAAGCAATGTGTTGTTGCCGATAGGCAAGGCAATATACATTATTTTATTTTCCTCTTTTTCCGGTACGGGGAATTGCTCGCTGGCGATATCTTTGAAACGCACTACCTTGGTAAATTCTCCGCCAAAAACAGATTTATAAAATGCAAACGCCTCTTGGGCATTTCCGTTGAAGTTAATCCACGTATTTAAAGTAGCCATATTGTAATTTATATCACATTAAAGGAAGTAAATGAAGCGATTTTATATAACTCATCCGAATGGAAAATGTGAGAATCTATTATGTAAAATATAATGTAGTCAATTATGAAAGAATTAGAGTATTCTAAAATCACAAAACTGCTGCTGGCATTTAATGTATTTTTTTGGCTGATAATTTCTTTTCTTCAACTGGGAGCAAATTTACATAACTTTATTAAAACATTACTCTTTTTAGAAGTGATTTTATATGCAATAAGTTTTTACGGGGTATTGATGAAAATAAAAGTATTTTATTTCTTGGCACTAATATTGACTCTTGGTAACTCAATTTTATCGGTTACTGACGAATTAGACCCGTCCGATATTTTTTCACTAGCCATAAGCTTAATCACTTTTATAAGCTTATTGTCTATCTGGAAAAAAATGTTATTTAGAGTTAAAACAACTTAACTTTCTGCTCCACCTGATGGAACAAACGAGAACCTATTTTACTGACTTTTCGATCATTTAAAGTGGACTTGAAGGTTCGTAGGCTGCAAAGATAATGCCCGCTGAGGTGATTTTTCCATCGACCAGCTTAAAACGCTCGGCTAGTGTGCCTTCTGCGAATAGTTTTTTTCCAGTGCCGATAGTAACGGGGAATGTCCAAAGGTACATCCTATCTATTAGCTCGTTTTTAAGAAGTGTTTGGATAAGATTGCTGCTACCCCAAACCCACAGATTTGGACCATCTGAATTTTTCAGTTTTTTTATTTCTTCCACTGTATCTCCAGTAATAAGTTCCGAGTTATCCCAAGACAGTTTAATTGGTTTATGTGAGACAACATATTTTTTCGCTCGACTATAAGGCTTTCCCCAATGAGGTTCGTCTTCGTGGTGAGGCCAGAATGCAGCAAAAATATCATAGGTACGTCTTCCGAAGAGTAAATCAAAGGGCTCAGCTTGAATTCGGTCTGTTATTTTGTCAGCTTCTTGGTCCCAACCAAACATCCAACCGCCGTATTTAAAACCTTCGCTTTCGTCTTCTTTAGAAGCACCTGGAGCTTGCATAACACCATCAAGGGTAAGCATTGTAGTCGTAATGATTTTTCTCATGAAAAAATTATACCAAAGGTTCGAACGTCCAACTTGGGGTGAAGAAAATTCAAGGCTAAAATGTTTGGCTCCCTCGCGTGGATTCGAACCACGAACCTTGAAGTTACACGTATTCTTAACTTTCATTAAGGCGTGGACTATCTCATTACCTTAGCATCTGCTTTAGGTATCGGGTGTATAGTCTCTGAACCTTATCCGACTTTCGTCGAGATCTTGGCTGCGGATTGCCATACTCAAAATTGAGTTTAGGGTTCCCGTCCCCCTTCGTCCCGCAATACGGAACTTCGGAGGGATCCCGCTTATGGCGGGACAATTAGCCCGATTTTCATCCCGATATTTCTACCGGGAGCTGCCTTCTGACAGCTTCCTGCTCTACCGTTGAGCTACGAGGGATTGCGCAAAATTGCTGTACGATTATTATACCATGCTTCACCTAAGAGTCCAGCAATCCAACCAATAATTTTCCGATGGACTGCCGCGTTGGAAAAGCGTATAGAAAAGACACCATATGAATGAATATTTTTTCTTATTTTATTACTATTTACTTTATTCTCTGAGATATATGTTTTATGGAATTTTGATATTCCTGTTAAATTTTTCCAAAATAATTTTGCTTTCTCTTCTGATAATCCTTCATGTAACCACAGAGCACCTCGAAGATTTTCCAGTTTAATTCCACAAAATTCAACAAACCAATCTGTCATGAATTTGATTACATGCGGATCACTGTTTGCAAATTCACAAACTCTGTCTGCTTTAGTACCTTCTGCTAAATATAAAGCTACTCCGGCAATAAATCTATCTCTTCTTGTGAGTAGTCCAACCTCGTTCATTCCTAAAGTATATATTTGTATAGTCCCTTCAATTCTTTTTGTCTGCTGTTTTTTAGAGCCGACTAAACTACCTTTCATTCCGCCATCTTTTCTTTTTTGATTAAGGATAATAAGTTGATCGGATGTTAAAACAATATTCCGACACCAACGTGATAAAGTATCTTTAGATACATCAACTTTAGATTGAATTTCTCTATATGAATAGCCTTGCTTTCGAAGATTTTGAGCTAATAATTTTTCTTCAAGTTTTCCGTAATATCCCATACTTCATGGTATAAAACGAACAAGGGATGTTCAAGTGAAAATTATTAAGCAGCCTTATATGTCTTCAGGAGTTACTACAAGTTTTCCTTCATTAATACCTTTAATTAGAGCAAGTGTAGTAGCAGATATTCCTAATTCCTTTAATCTTCTATAACCACTTTGTTCCCCATTCCGAGCCATATCTTCTGCAACTAAGAAAATGTGATAGGATTCTATCCCGAGTTCTTTAAGCCCCTTTGCGATTACTTCTGCTGTCCTTCCGCTTTTACATACTCCATAAAATACTGCAGCTATATCAGATTTACCCATTCCTCGAATTACAAGGGTATCAATAGTTGTTCCAACTTCATGAGGCACGCTACTAATTAATGTTCTGCCATCTCCACTTTCAAAGACTTTACTATCTGTTTCTTTTTCGATTTTACCCTCCTCTATTCTTGCTGTAACACTATATGGAATATTCAGCAACTCAGAGGCTGCGGAGGCATAAGCATTTCCTACTTCTGAACCACCAAACACTATTGTAGGTTTTAGGTCATTGGGAAGACCATTAATAACCCTGGCGCCCAATATCGTCATTGCAGGTTTAAAAATTTGTGGATGTATTCTCTCTTCAATATGAGGATAACTAACCGTTCCTCTATCTGAATCAACTATTGCATTCTCGCCAATCCATGTAGCTAATCGACCAGGAAGTGATGCATCGTATAAATAACTTTCTTGATACTTGAAAGGTTCAGACATATACCAGGTATTATACACCTCAAAACGGCAAAGTTAAGCTCATCTCTTTTTTGCCCCCTTCTTCCATATACTTTTTCCAGTCCACCTTAATAGACTTCTTCCCTACTTCATCAATATAAAAAATCTCGCCCTTCTCTATACCATACTCAAACAACGCCTTGGTAAGCATAACATCGTCCATGCAGTACTTCTGCAGTTCATCGAAGCGGCCTTCCTTGTACATTTCTATCGCCATTAATCCATGCCCCGACTTCTTCATCCCAAGAGTTGCATGGATGACATCGTTTAACGCCAAACGGCGGCCGATTTTTTCTTTAATCTCGTCTAAAATATCAAACGTCTGCAGATTTTCAACATTCCCCGGATAATACCCTTGAAGTACCTGCATATCAAAACTTTTCACATTGTAGCCGACTATATACGAAGACCGCTCTAAAATGGGAAACATCTTGCTGACATCTTTTTCGAAAAACACTTTCCCTTGTTTATCCTGGTAATCGTAGAGAACAGCAACCGAGATTCCTAATTTCTTGGGATCGGCAAAATCGCGGAAGGTAAATTTAGTTTCTATATCTAAAACCACCGGAAAATGATTCATAAAAAGTTAGTTGAATTTTTTTGTCCGGTCCTTGAAGATTTCCATTTCAAACGAAGAACTTTCGCGGATTTCTTCTTTTTTTAAATTTACTTTATTTAATTCCTGCTGAAACTTCTGATACAGTTCGTCGAATATCCGGAAGAATATCTGGCGCTGATCGTGAGGCAGTTTTTCGATGTGACCCTGATAAAATTCGTCAAGCTTACCCAATCCCCATAACATTTCAATAAAGTTATGATTTTTCAGATCAAGCATGGTAATCTCGCCGTTTAACGGGCGGATTTTAAACCTCATCAGCCGCACTTCGTCGTACATCTGGGAGGTAGAAGGTTTTTTATTCAAGACATCGGTTTGAAACTGTGCGATCATATCAAAAACGTCTCCATTGTTTTTTTTTCTCATAGTGGTGTGTAGTATAATTAGGAAATGATACAACAAAAAATTCAATCTGATCAAATACAGGCTCTGAAAGCAGGCGACAAAAAACGCCTGGAAACACTGAGATATATTCTAGCACAAATCAAAAACAAAGAAATAGAGAAACGGGAGGCACTATCTGACGATGAGGTATTAAATGTCCTTCGGAAAATAATAAAAGAGTTAAAAGAATCGATAGAATCATTTGAGAAAGCAAACCGGACAGACTTGGCTGCCGAATACAAAGCGCAGTACGATGTTGCAGTAGCATACATGCCTGCCGAAATTTCGGATGAAGAACTTAAAAAAGCCGTAGATGATCTGAAAACAAAACATAACGAAGTCTTTATGAAGAATCCAAAAGCACTCATTGGAATCTGTATGAAAGAGCTCAGGGGAAAAGCCGAACCTGCACGAATTCTCAAATACTTAAAAGAAGCCGGCGTAGAATAAACCGGAGTTATAACATTAAGGCGACATATGAATCTTCTTAAACGAGGGATTATGCTGTTTCTGGTAATTTTCTTTTTAATCTCCCTTACGAGGAATCTTACCGAGTACCGGAAGAATCTGACCTTCTATTCGAACTTCAAACAAAAATACGAAGATGAAAAGAAACGCAATACCACTCTGAAAACCCAGGCGTTAAAAAAAAGCGACCCGAATGAAATAGAAAAGACAATCCGTAACAAATTAAATCTTGCCAAGCCAAACGAGATCACGGTCATGATCCCCGAGGCTACCCCAACGCCAATCCCAGTTGTTACACCCAAGCTCCCCCCGTATCAACAATGGATTGATGTGTTCTTCAGAAATTGACTTACATAGATGTATTAGATATAATCAGTTGAATTCGGTTGTAATCAGTTTTAATCAGTAAATATTAAATACCGTCTTTGACTGATTTCAACTGCTTAAGCTAAATTGCGGGGTAGTGTACGGTTGCACAGAAGGCTCATAATCTTCTAGACCAGGTTCAACTCCTGGCTCCGCAACAGAGAACAGACTTCAGAAAAAGTTGTTTTATGAGGCTATAAATACTATACTGTACCTCATGGCAAACTTCCTTCTTACCATAATTATTCCGGTTTATAACGAAAAAGAAAATATTAAACCATTGGTTGAAAGACTAGAAAAAATTGTTCGGCCCTATAAACATGAAATTATTTTCGTTAATGATGGCTCGTCTGACGGAACTGCGGAAGAAATCAAAAAAATATCGGAAAAATATGAAGAAATTAAATTAATTTCCTTTAACCGAAACTTCGGGCACCAGGTGGCCTTAAGCTGCGGCTACCAGTTTTCAAAAGGCGACTGTGTAATAAGTTTAGACGCTGATCTGCAGGACCCGCCGGAAATTATTCCGCAAATGATTGAAAAATGGAAAGCAGGAGCAAAAATTGTTTATGCTAAACGATTAAAACGCGATGGGGAGACTGTTTTTAAAAAAGTAACCGCTAAAATATTTTATGCATTTATTAATTTCATGTCAGATGTCCCTATTCCACAGGAAGTGGGCGATTTCCGACTGCTTGACCGTGCTGTTGTTAATTTTTTGAATGAATTGTCCGAACAGTCCCGATTTTTAAGGGGATTAGTTGCCTGGAGTGGATACACGGCCCAATATGTTGAATTTGACCGCGAGAAACGTCATTCAGGGCACACACATTACAATATGTCGCGTATGATGAATTTTGCGTTAGACGGCATCACTTCATTTTCGACAAAACCACTCCACCTTGCAACCTATGCCGGATTTTTTACCGGCACCATTGGATTTATCGGTATTATTTACGGAATTCTGGGAAGAATTTTCCTTCCTGCATACTGGGTTACAGGTTGGACAGCATTATTTGTAGGCATTATGTTTCTGGGTGGAGTACAACTTATTACCATAGGTATTATCGGAGAATATATGAGCAAAATCTATAAAGAAGTTCAAAAAAGACCGCAATATCTAATTAAAGAAAAGATTAACATATAATGACTAACTTCTATGAAAATTATCGGGTTTGTGTTTCTTACCATAGGCCTTACTCTTCTGATGTTTCTTCTCTATTCATATATTAAAGAAGGTGATACACTGCATTCGCCTATTCCCGAAGAACGCGGAGTAAAAGTTATTTTTGTTACCCCAACACCATAAATAGATAGTGCTACGGACATGGAGCTGTATTATTTGCGTCTATATTCAGCTGGAATATTCTATTGCAGTTGCCAAGGAACAGATAGTCTACGGCCTTCAGAATCAAAAAGGAACTCATAAACAATATTACTCCGACTATCGCATACCTCAGAATATTTTGTGCTTTCTTAACCTTTTCAGGATTACCAAATGAGGTAAGATAGCTGAATCCGCCATAAAAGATCATAATAAACAACACAAGGACGATAAGGGAGGAAGCCATGAATATAACATTTCCAAAGACTACTTCAAAACACTTAAGTGTTGGTATACCGTCTACCATGCACCCGGGAGCAGAGTTCCAATCCTGAGTAAATTGTGCTTCAACAATAAAGCTAGGTAACATTATTCACAGAATAGCGTAAATTTGCGGAGATTGCAAGAATAATTACAATCTTCATAAAGATGCTATCGTTCTACCTATCGAACGCATCGGAATCACTCCAGCAAGACTTGATAGAGGGGTAAAAAAAATCCCCGCCTTTCGGGCGGGGATTTCAATACTTATAAAGTATTTGTTAGCATGCTGTTCCAACTTCTGAGTTTGTTGGATCAATGATACTAGGAATAGTGACTGTGCACGAAAGTCCAAAACATATTCGGCATCTAAAGACGATTCTTTCAAGAGTAACGATGATACTTAATACGACGACAATAAGTACAACTCCAACTACAGCTGCAATAATTTTCTTTTGTGCGCCTTCGACTGCATCTTTACTTCCGCCTGAGGTAACCCATGCAAGAGCACCAAGGAGCAGGAAGAATAAGGCTGCTAAACCAGCGACTACGAAAAACAATCGGATAATAAAGGTAAGGATTCCTCCTAAACTTGGAATGGACCATCCTAAACTTACCGATAAGTCCGCATTTGTAGCATGAGCGGCAACTGGCAATAAAACCGTACCAAGACCAAGTGCTGCTGTATATATACCGGCCTTGTGCTTTCTAACGAAAGTAGAAATTTTTTCCATATATGTATAAGATGGTACAATTAATAAAATTTATGATTAATTCAATACTAAAATACATCAAAATCAATGTCAAGAGCAATATATCAGTACTCTTCTTGTTTTCCCTCCTGACTTTTCTAGTCTTTCATCCAGTTCTATCCAATGGTTTTATGGGCGATGATTCTGGCCAGATTGTAAGCAACATATATATCAGGAGTCTTCGAAATATACCCTTACTTTTGCGTGGAGGTACGTTTTATGTAGGCGGCATAGAAGATAAATTATTTTCCGACTATTACCGGCCCATGATGATTATCTGGTATAGTCTGCTATATTCATTATTTGGTCTTAACGCTTTTTATTATCACTTATTTCAGATCATTCTTCATATAATAAATGGATTATTGGTTTTCTTATTATTCAGAAAATTTTTATCTGGCAAATTACTTCCTCTATTTTTGTCACTCATATTTCTCCTCCATCCTATTCAGACAGAGACTGTAGCATATCTGGCAACTGTACAAGATCTACTATTTTTCTTTTTTGGCGCCTGTGGACTCTATTTTTTTGTTAATAGAAAACATCCCGCTAAATCCTTATTTCTTATACTTTTTTTCTTTTTTCTTGCCATGTTGAGTAAAGAGGTAGCCGTAGTATTTTTTATTATCACCATTGTATATATGGATATATTCAAAGTATCCCAAAAAATATACAGATTATTTTGGCTAGGAAGCGTACTTGTCGTAGCATTATATGTGTACGCACGATGCTTTGTAGCACATATCTGTACCCTTGGAGGAGGTGGACATAGTGTTGTTCCGATAGCAAGATTATCTTTGTCGGAACGAGTCCAACAGATTCCCGCTATGGTATTTTTTTACTTAAAAACTTTTTTATATCCAAAGGATCTTGCCACCTTTCAATATTGGCTCGCAAAAAAAAATTTATATGGATTATACCTTCCTCTTGCAATAGATCTCCTCATTTTTGCAATTCTGATTGCAGTTCCTTTCTATTTTTTCATAAAAAAACAATCATTGCCGAGTTATGTCAAAAAAAAGTGGTTTGGCAATAATACTTCTCTAGCACAAACATATGTTTTTTTTCTTTTCTGGTTACTCGTCGGAATAGCAGTTTATATAAATATTATTCCATTAGATTCAACAGTCGCAGAACGTTGGTTTTACTTTCCACTTGTTGGTTTACTGGGGACACTGGGAGTATTTCTTAGTCTTATACAGAAAAAAACTAAGATATATGTAGTGTTAACTGTCATTTTGATTCTGTTTGCCATTAGATCTTATGTTAGATCGTTAGATTGGAGCGATCCATATAAACTATACTCTCACGATATACAAATTTCGAAAAATTCAGCAAGTCTTGAAAATAATTATGGAGCAGTGCTTTTTGATAAAGGTGATTATAAAAATGCTGAAATACATTTCCGTAACGCAATAAAGTTAGCTCCCCAATCGCCCATTTATTTAAGTAATATGGCTCAAATATATGAAAAACGAAAAGATTATAAGAATGCTGAAAAATATTATTTAAAATCGATTAAGTATGGAAGATTTTATGTAGCATTCGAACGGTATGCAAATTTACTTATTAAACAAGGTAAAAAAAAGGAAGCGAAACAATTTCTGAAAGAAAAAGCGTTGAATACATTTCCGTACAATAAAGATATACAGGCATTATATAATCGTCTGTAAATTCATGGGAAAATTCAAAAATTTCTTCACATACCTTATTCTACTATTTCTTTCAATAGCAGTTTTCATTCCCCGATCTCCATTTATTTTAAAAATTCCCGGCGGTGATTCAGGAGTTTTTTTATATTCTGCATGGAGAATCTTACAAGGCGATACACTTTACAAAAATATCTGGGATCATAAACCTCCTTTAATCCATTTTATCAATGTAATCGGATTACTTATAAGTAATAACACTTTATGGGGTATCTGGTTTATTCAAATATTATTTCTTATCATTGCCGTACTGTGTTGCTATATTTTGCTTAAAAAGTATTATGGCCATTTACCTGCATTCATCATAACAATAATATTTATTATCAGTTTTACATATCTTATCAATGAAGGTAATTTCCCTCAAGAATATATCCTTTCTTTTCAATTTATCTCGTTATTTGTATTATGTAGAAAATCTTTTGATCGATTGAGCTTCCAAGATGCGGGAATTATTGGCTTGTGCGGATCATGCTCTTTTTTGCTGCAGCCAAATGCTACTGGATTATGGATTTTTATTTTTCTTATTCTTATATTTCAAAGTCATAATAATAAAAAAAACTTTTTAAAAGTAATTGGATTTTTTATCGGTATTTCTATACCTCTGCTTATCACAATTTCATTCTTCTTCTCGAAAAATTCTTTATATGATCTATACGATCAAGTTATTACATATAATTATTATTATTCAGTGGTTCCGGCAATTAACCGAATTCTTGCATTATATGTTGGATTCTTATTCTTTTTGCTTTCGGGAATTATTCTGTTTGCTGCGTTTGGATATACAATGATCGTAATCAACTACTTCAGAAAAAATACAAAAAACCAGCGGGATTCTATTCTCTTTTCATATACAATTTTCGGAAGTATTATTGAATTAATACTTTCATCACTTTCTGGCAGATACTCTTCAAATTATTACATTACCTGGCTTCCCTTTTTAACAATTTTGTGCGCGTATACATTTTTTTATTTTTCAAATGCAATGCCTAAAAAAATATATAGTTTTTTACTTGTTTGTATTCTCTTGTTCAATTGTATTATTGTTTGTTTCTATTCTTATTTACAGATTAAAAATCAGATTAAATATAACGAAACATATACTCCACTTGTTGAATGGATTTCGACACATACTAAACAATCTGACACTATTCTTTTTTGGGGGCATAATGTGCGGTATCTGTTTTTAACAAAAAGAAAATCTCCTACTCGTTTTGCTTACCAGTATGCTTTATTTACTAAAGGTTATACATCTGAAAGAATCATTGATGACTATTTACGAGATCTAAAAAGTAATAGCCCCAAATATATAATTGAAACACAAGAAGCATTAAACTTTACTGAACCATATAGCAGACACAAAAAAAAAGTATGGCATTCTATTTGGCCAACGTATCAATCTTCTCCTTTTGTACAAAAGATATACGATTATGTAGATCAAAAATACCAAATTGAAGTATCAAATATTGATTGGAAAATATATAAAATAAAAAAGTCAATAATAAAATAATACTATCAAACTTCAAAGTTTATAGAAAAGTATAATAATCTACTTAGGAATACGAAAGAGTTTTAGACCATCAGAAGAATAAATTAGATTAAGTTTAGTGAAGTTTTTATGGCATTTTAAAGAAGGCAGACTATTAAATTGCGCGTATACATAATTATACTGTGAAATTTTATTGTAAATCTTATTGTAAATATTACACTCAAAGACTGAAAAAGGTACCTTGCCATAAAGTTCGGGTTTTAAAATATATGGCTCAAGTTCATTATATTGATGTGCGATTGAAAGACGTGTGTATAGTACAGGCATATAAATATTAACTAATTCATTATTACTCAAAATAATATCATTATTGTTTGTATGTCGTTGAATATCATAAAATGTTCTTTTATATATGGGTTGTATTAAATGTGCAGTATTCAATCGATAATAAATCTCAAGCATTCCTGCACTCATAGACAAAATGATAGGAATAATCGTGATCCATAAAATATAAACAAAATTACGCTTCAGAAAAGAAATGGAATCTATCAGGTATACAATGAAAAACGGTGCAAATACAATAAAAAGCAAATGCACCCTCATACTGAAATCATTATATTGAGTTGTCTGAAATAACCTGGCAAAAACTAAAGGTATAATTGTTAAGGACAGGAAGATATAGAAGATAAGCTCAAATTTTTTTTTCTGCATCAATCGAAAATACAATAAAATAGATAGTAAAGGTATAAATACTCCAGTTTCAATTAAATAGAATACGAGAATACTAAAATAGCAATTATAAGAATTAATTACAGGTATGTTTGGATGAAAAATAATTTGAGATGGATTATTTCTAATAAACAAAATAAATGGGAAGATAAATACTCCAAATAGTACTCCGCTAATAACAAGTAAAAGAATATTTTTATGATATCTTGCATACCATACTAAGATCAACAAATAAGTCAGCGACACCATAAGTCCTATGAATACTGAGGAACCAAATATTACTGTTAAAATAGCAGCAAGCACAATTGCATTCTGGATTTTTTTCTTAAAATACAAAAATACTATAATAAAAATTATAACTCCTAGAAGTGCGAAGAGGTGTTGTGGCACCCAGTTTGCTAATACTATCGGATGTGAAAACTGCCATCCTCTTTTATAAAATAATCCCTGCAGATAGTCTGAATCGGTCATATACCATGCTTCAATATGCAGTGTGCGTTGTATATTCCGCGATAATATTTGTGGTATCAGTTTCAAGTTGGTTCCAAAAAGTAGTAAAAACATTCCCCAAATCCTAATCAAAAAATTTCTGGCTAATTTCTTAAACAGATAAACACTGCATAAGATAAATGCTGTATAGCAATACAATATATGAATTGTCCAGATGGATCCTTTATGTGCCAAATCAAACATTCGAAGTAACGTCCCCGGAAAAAGATAATATAAGTAATAATAAATAAAATGCTCATCAGGCTTATAAATAAAAGGAGTGTATGAACTACTGGTAGTTAAGCCCGTTAGAATAGATAAATGTTTATCTTCATCTAAAAACCTAATAAACACGCAAGCAGAACCTTCTAAAAGGCATTTGAAATATATAATTCGGGGTAAATTGATAATGAACGTCAATACTGCGGTCAATAGGTAATACCGAAAAGAAATTTTTTCTGAATCTTTATCACTCAAATCATGTAAATAAAAACTGGAAATAGTAATAATAATCACTACAAAGAAAAGTTTTAGAATCGGATTTTTTAAAAAAATATCCAGTATATATAGTAAAAAAGTGATCAAAACGAGTGAAAAAGCAGGCGTCACGAGTTCAGGCACTCTCATTCGTAGACGTACTATATAATATGTAATGCCCGAAATTATTCCATATGTTCCAAAAACAAGGAGAGTTTGATTCAACATTCCAGATTAGTATACTAATCAAAAACTTAAAATGCTATATAAAAAGAAGCAAAGTTTATACATATTAATTCTTTTATTTTTTTTCATTTTCGGATTTCTAGTGTTCCGTAACTCACTGAGTGGCAATTTTATATGGGATGATGAAGCACAAATACTTCATAATCCACTAATTCATTCAATAAAAAATATTCCGATATTCTTTACCGGGGGTACTTTTTATATTGAAAATTCCCAACAACTATTACAGGGTGTTTATTATCGGCCACTGATGGTAATTTTCTACTCGGTTATCTACCATTTTTTCGGTCTGAATCCTGCAGCTTACCATACCGTACAACTTTTTGTTCATATTTTAAATACTTACTTGTTCTATTGGCTTTTGCTTCGATTGAACAAATGGAAAAATACCCTCATTCCCTTTCTATTATCTCTCCTCTTCCTCATTCATCCGATGAATTCTGAAATCGTTTCATATATTGCTAATCTTCAGGATGTTTTATTCTTCTTTTTCGGTATTCTTGCTCTGCATTTATTAATTAGCAGTAAAATAACAATACGTAATTATATTATTTCTTTTTTCCTCTTATTTCTTTCCTTCTTAAGTAAAGAAACAGCAGTAGTGTTTGTATGTATTAATATGATTTATACATATCTCTTTAATAGATGGTACTTTAAAATTTCTATTTTCTTTAGTGCATTATTAATTATCCTATATGCATTCTTGCGATGCGGATTTGCACGCATTTGTGCATCTGCGCATAAACCAAATCCTATTGGAGACTTGCCCTTTTTAATCTATTTAGTGCAAATACCAGCGCTGGTAATATACTATATAAAAACGTTTTTCTATCCTTTAAATCTGGCTATAGGACAAAGTTGGGTGATAAAACATATTACCTTTGCTACGTTTTATCTTCCCTTTTTAATTTTATTAAGCTTTTTTATATGTTTACTATTCGTTTTATTTAAACTGTTCATTCAGGAACATCCGTACAAGAAAATATACTTATTCTTTGTACTGTGGATAGGGATCGGTCTTACGTTCCATCTGCATGTATTACCACTTGACTTTACTGTTTCTGACCGCTGGTTTTACTTGCCAATGGCCGGACTATTAGCAACAATTGGAATATTAATTAATATATTTGTGAACAAAAGAAGAATGCCAATCGTAGCAAGTTTACTCATACTTCTCTTGGCTGTTTTTACATACCTTACCTATCAAAGAAATTTTGACTGGCATGATAATTACACTTTGTTCAGTCGAGACATATATAAAACAGAAAATTCGTTTCATATGGAAAATAATTTAGGAGTAGAACTTTTCCGTAGGAAAGAATACGATAAAGCTTTAAAACATTTTAAAAAAGCAGTTGAACTGGCTCCAGACTGGCATACTCCTTGGACGAATATAGGCATTATTTATCAAAATAAAAAGCAGTATAAACAAGCAGAATATGCATATAAAAAAGCAATTGAATTCAAAGGACTGTATAAAGCATACCAGAATTATATTGCACTCCTAATAGAACAAGGTAGAGAAAAAGAAGCCCTAAAATTTATAGAAACACAAGCATTGAAAGAATTTCCTGATAATCAACACCTTATAAAAACCTATCAACAACTAAAATTATAGGATCGTACAAATAAAAAATAGACGCAGTTTAAATGTACTTATTATCTGACAAATAATAAAACTCTTGAATAAATCCGTTGCAGAATTATTGCTATAAATAAACACAATACTAGCGAAGAAATAAATATGACAATAATAGATAATACTACATTTCCCAAACCAAGGAATTTATATATAAACTCAACAATTAAAAAGTGTACTAAAAATATCCACAAACTTATTCTTCCTATTTCTGCAATAATCTTGGTGGTCCATGATATTTTTAGTTTATTCTGAAATCCGGATAAAATTCCCCATACTGCTATTGCGAACATATATACCATATTGAAATAATATTCCGGCTTTACAATTACACAGATTATATATGCAAAAATGACTATCAGATAATTCCGGTCAATACCCCTTTGGTTGTTTTTCTTTAAAAAAAATTCACGCTGTGCAATCCCATATGAAAAAAAATAGAGATAAGGGAAAAATAGTGGAATATCGTATAGATTCCATGAGCTCTTTAAGAAATAAGAAACCAGCGAGATAACAAAAGATCCAACAAGGAGGCGCTGCTTGCTGATCCTGACTAAAATCGGATAAATTAAATACAACTGCATCAATACAACAATATAATAATACGGCGCCTGAGCTTTTCCGGTAAACAGTAGATAGAAAAAACTTTTTACATCGGCGTGGAAATATAACGCTACCACAGAAGTTGCAAATATATACGGAAGAAAAATAGAAACTATTTTTTTTAAATAAAACATAACAATGCCGTTCCTATTTGCTACTGACTTCGGATTGAGCAATACACCAGTACAAATTAAAAAGACGGGTACGGCAAACCGAAGGAGATTATTAGCTATAAAAATCAACTGTTCATTCCCCTTATGAAATAATTTAAAGAGCAATAGAGTATGAATTAAAATCACCGCCAGCATCGCGATTCCTTTTATAAAATCAAAGAAAAAAATTCTCTTTTCGATGACAGAAGTTTCCTTGAATTTTTCCGCAATTACGTACGTTCTTCGCAGAGAAGGAATACAGAGCACAATAATAAGCAGGACCATTGTCATGAGTTTTTCGCCCGATAGATAGGAAAATATCACGGTATTAGTCTATCAAGCAGAACAATTATTTTCACTCTTCCTTTACACGGTACTGGAGTGCTTCTGCGACATATGAGAGCTGGATAATTTCATCACCGGCTAAATCGGCGATAGTTTGCGACAACTTTATAATTTTGAAATAGGACCGGGCCGATAATGAAAGACGAACAATTGCCTGTTTTAAAAGATTCGTTGATTCTTCGGTTAGTTTGCAGAATTTTTTTATCTCGGTCGGACCCATTTCGCTATTGGAAAATATTTGAGATCCTTTAAACCGTATAGCCTGCCGTTCGCGCGCTTTTACTACCCTTTTTTGAATTTCTTTACTCGATTCTGATTGTTCGGTACGGATAAGCCGTTCTTCATCGACCGGCGGCACATGGATGTGCATATCAATGCGGTCGAGAAGTGGACCTGACAATCGTTTTCTATATCTGAGAATCATGCTGGGAAGACAATGGCATTCTTTTTTTGGATGGCCCAGATATCCACATGGACACGGATTTGATGCGGCAAGCAACAAAAACCGGGCTGGAAATGTAAGGCTTCCGGCTGCCCGTGAAATGGTTACGATGCCATCTTCAAGCGGCTGGCGGAGCGCCTCAAGAACTATACGAGGGAATTCGGGAAATTCATCTAAAAATAATACACCGCGATGAGCAAGCGATATTTCGCCCGGCATGGGGTGGCTGCCTCCGCCAATAAGACCGATGCGCGATGTTGTATGATGAGGCGCACGAAATGGACGAGTTGCAACGTACGGGCGATCATGGAGAAGACCGGCAATAGAATAAATTTTTGAAACTTCCAGGACTTCTTCCTTCTCAAGCATAGGAAGAATTGAGGGAAAAGACCGGGAGAGCATTGTCTTGCCTGCACCCGGCGCGCCTTTTAAATGAACATTATGAAACCCAGCTGCTGCAATCTCAAGAGCCCGTTTTGCCTGCTGCTGGCCGCGGATTTCCGAGAAGTCCGACAAAGATTCAGCAGATGTTTCGATAGCTTTCAGATCTGTTGGAATTTGTATCGTGATAGTCTGTTTTTTATTCAGATGTAGAATCAGATCCAAAATGTTTGCCACAGGAAAAACATTCAACGAATCGATAATCGCCGCTTCCTTGGCATTTTCCTGGGGAACAAATATATTTTTTATTTTATTTTCTCGAGCCATTAAGGCTATAGGAAGAATTCCCGGCACAGAACGGACTTTCCCCTCAAGTGATAACTCGCCCACAAACAGACTATCGTTGATACTTTCACTGGGGACAATGCCTGATGCGGCGAGAATACCAACAGCAATAGGGAGATCAAATGCCGAACCAACTTTGGGAATATCGGCAGGAGCAAGATTAACTGTGATTCGCGAATCCGGCATTTCATACATGGCATTGACTATGGCAGTACGGACTCTATCTTTTGCTTCATCGATTGCTTTGCTGGGAAGTCCGACAATGGTAAATGTCGGGAAACCACGGCCTGCCACATCGACTTCTACATCAATTAATATACCGTTTAACCCAATCACTGTTCCGGAAAATACTTTTGTCAGCATGACAGTGAGTATAAAGAATAAAAATAAATTATTCGATGGAGTATAAGCTACAAATATGCAGTTTTACTTTGTCCTGTCCTTCTTGTTAATCACATAAACACCTACGATGGTGCCGATAAGACCCAAGATTAAAATAATGACTATTGTCACCATAAATGCCAGCTGCTGATTCTGTTTCTTAGGAACAATAAGTGGATTATTTACTGTTTTGCCAGGAGCAGCAGTTGGTGTTATCGAGGGAGCTTTACCTTTTGAATCTTTATATAAATACGGATTAATGGTACTGGCCTTAATATATTGTGAATTTTGAGTTAAAAATTTTGTGACTGTTGTTTTGACAACTACGCCAGCTGCCGTTTTGTACTCAAGACTAAATGGCATAGAAGGTAAAAATTCCGAAGAGATTTTAAAGTAGCCTTTGCTGTCGGCAACTGTTTCATAATACGGTTGTTTAGCAGAGTTCAGATATACACCGACTGTAGCATTGGGCATTACTTTGCCGGCGCTGTCATACGCAAATCCATCTAAAGAATTCACAATTGGTTCAAGCGGAAGATCTACCGTGGTTTGAACGGGCTTATCTTGTGCCGATACTTCGGGAATGAATGCAGAAAATACGTTCGCAAAAAACTTTTGCAGATGATTCATAGAAAGCGGATTGGTGAAGTTTACTTTTTCAAACTCCAAGCCCCCGATACGTTCTCCTGGTTGGAGAATAGACAATCCGATCTGCACCGTAAACGAGCCTGTTTTGTCGGCCTGAACTTCGGAAGGCAGATATCTACTCTTTTCTGTTCCCGCACCTGTAGTTGTATAAATTTTTATTTTAGTAAACGGATGTGACACTTTTCCCCGAATGATTAATGTGCTAGAAAATTTACTCAGATTCTGATAATAGTTCATGATTTTGATGGGATATTGGCCCTTTGTATTGGGTTGAGGATTTAAGGGAATATCACGGTGCTGTGTTACTCCGCCTTTTTGTGTGATTTCAGCGTTTGCATTGGTTGGAGGATAGAGATCGGAATATATTTTTGAATAATTAATATTTATTGTAGTAAGGTCGGTCGGAAGAGGCAGGTATCCCGAATGAAAAGCATCGAGTTTGTATGTGCCATCGGGGACAACAAAGTTAAATCCTCCATCTTCTTTTGTGGTGAGTGTGCTTGAAACACCGGGTATATTGGCAATAACAAATCCCGTGTCTTTTTTTTCGTAAAGAGTTACCTTAGCTCCCGGAATCGGCTCGAGTGTCTGGCTGTCAAAAACAGTACCGTACGGATCCCAGCGAAGCGATGTGCAGTCACCGGTATCTTGAATAAGATCGAAGGTGCTCTGCTTCTGCGATGTTGAATCTTGGGGATTCAGATTCTTCGGTTGATAAAAATTTAATGCATAAAATGTATGAAAGGTAGAATCGCTGGTGGCGCTTTTCCACTCCAATGGAGGAATTTTCCCCTGACCATCGCTGACTAAAGGATTCTGCAGTTGTAAAACTTCCCTGCCGTCTGTCTGAAATAATCCCTGAAATTCATAACCGACTGTTTTTTTTAGATCAGCAAGATTCGTGTCCCACCCAAGCTCGGCAAGAGTGTCGGCATTTCCTGTAGTGCATAATAAGCCCTGTGGAGTAGATACACATTCGATAATATATGTTTTTTCGTTTGGAATGGCTGAATTTTTTTTGTCACTTGTTAAAGAAACTCTATGCGGGCTTTTTTCCGAACATGAACTTCCTTGGGTGTCACAACGAACCGGGTTAAGACATACTAACCGCTGCGACATTTTTTCGGCTGCAGAAACAGGGTGATTCTGCAATAAAAAAAATGCCGAAATTAATACTCCGAAAGTCAATAAAAAAGGACGTCTTAACAGTGTTTCCATACACCATAAGGTACTAAATGCATATTGACTTGTCAATGATTAAAATTTCACTTAATATGATATATGAGCGTAGTACTACGGAAGATATATTTTATGAAAAAAATACTGTATATATTAATTCTCTTCATTACCCTCGCATCTTATATTCTGCGAACACCGGTTTACGCTGGTACAAATGTTGAAAATGATATTGGCCCGATACCATGTTTTGGTGGTGCGTGCCCTCCAGAGCTTGATACTCAGATTTATAAAAACACCAATAATGCTCTCCCTTCATACGCGTACAGCACCGATCAGTGCGTGTCTTCGTACGAAGAATTTTTGACTGCTCCTGAACGCCTACATTTTTGGGCGGAAGATGTAGAAGTTACCAATCAGGGAAAAGCCGATGAACGAGCGCGGCAGTTTATTTACTGGGTTATCACCAAACCAGCCATCGATAATCATGCAGTTATACGAGGAGTCTGGAATACAACCCGCAACATAAGCTACTTTCTGGTTATTATCGTAGCTGTCGTAATCGGAATTGGTTTTATAATAAGCCAGCGGACTAACTTTAATCTTAAAATCCAGATATGGCCGGCGATATGGAAAATATTGTTTGCACTTTTGTATATTACATTTTCTGCCGCCATAATATTCTTCCTTATTCAGATATCGGAGCTTCTGATGAAGTTTTTTATTGAGTCGCTCGGAGGGAAAGACCTCTTTAATATTTACTTCTCACAAAGCCAGAGCAGTGAAAGCAATTACACATACTTTTTCGGATGCCGGGATTTGAATATACGTTCACAGGAAGCAGCCGAAACCGAGATGCTCATGCTGAAATTCACTAATATAACCTATTACGTCATGGGCTCTATGCTTCTTTTGAGAAAGATACTTTTATGGTTCCTATTATTTGTTTCACCGTTCCTGGCAATTCTGATGCCGTTTGTTTTCATCCGAAATACGGGATGGATTTGGATTGGCGTATTCTTTCAATGGCTTTTCTACGGTCCGCTGTTTGCATTATTTTTAGGCGCTCTTGCTTCGATCTGGAAAGCAGGTATTCCGTTCCAATTTGATTTCTCCCGGCGCAACGCACCCGAAGGGTATATCTACCCTACAGCAATCCGCATATTGTACGGAGGTCCGGCGCAGAGACTCACCATTCTCAACAATGCCAACTATATAGATACATATGTAGAATATATTATTACGCTCCTTATGCTGTGGGCGGTAACATTCTTCCCCTGGTGGCTTCTGAGGATATTCCGCGACTACTGCTGCGACGTTTTCGCCGCTGCCAATAATGTGCTGGTATCTATGTATGATCAGATGCGTGCAGGACCGATTGTTCCACCGCCTTCTGGACAGCCGACATTCAAAGCTCCACCTCGGACAACTTCTGGTATGGCTCGGGAAATTCCGCGTGGCGAAGGCCGAACCGGTGTGGAACGGCCCGTTGCTGTTCGTATTCAATCAATATCTGAGATAAAACAGGCCAAAACACAGGATATTCTTTCTTCCTTAAATTTATATGCTCCGCGCCTAACCGATATAGCCCGCTATGAAACAAACAGCCAGTCTAAAAATGCGGTTCAGAAAAACCTTTCCTATATTTCCAATCCCGTGAAAGCTGAAACACCTACCGAGAGACAGCAGTATATGAATATCCGAACCGAGCTTTTCAGCCGAGCCGCAAAAGACGATAAACTGGCACGAAGCGTCATTTCTTCTACCTCAACCTCGTTCATGGAGAAAGAACAAACACGCTCAGAAATACTCAAGAGTACTCCTCAGGCGGTGCCAGTAACCGAAGCTGTATCTTCTACCACCCAGCTCTCCAAAGAAAAAGTACAGTCGATCACCAATAATATAGTAAATTCTGTTGTTAATAATAATAACGCGGTATCCTCTATCGCCCAACAGTCTCAGGTTTCACAAGAAAAGGTTAAATCTATCCTCAACTCCTATTCACAGAACATGGCGCAGCCCACGAACCAGGTAATAAGCAATATCGCGCAGGCAACCAACACGACAAAAGAACAGGTAAGTGAAGTTATAAAACAAGCCATGGATGTTAGCAGGCAGACAGATGTAGTAAGCCAGACAGCAGTCCGGGAAAAACTGAGCAATGAAACAGTTCAAAAAATTCTGCAGACTCTCCCGATGGCAGTCGCCCAGCAGCAGATGCAGAATCAGTCGATGACACAGAATATTTCGATTACTGCCAACATTCCGCAAGAAAAAGCTCAGTCGATTACCAATAATATATTCAACAATGTCGCCAATAATTCAAAGATTACCAATGCTCTCGCTCAATCCACTAATCTTTCACAAAAACAAGTACAGTCTGTACTCAGCTCTGTGGCTCAGAATATGAATCAGGCAACAAATCAGATGATAAGTTCTGTATCCAAGCAGACCGATGTATCAAAAGAAAAGGTTGCCGAAGTATTGCAGAAAAGCAATGTCGTTATGCAGCAGTCTGCCGTTATTAAAGAGACCGCTTCCAATGAGAAAACCGATGCCAAAACGGTAGAAAAAGTTGTCCAGAGTGTAAAAGAATCGTTAACCACCCAGGCGCCGGCACAGGTTGTTTCAGGAGTAAGCGCAGAACAGAAACAGTCTATAACCAACAATATATTCAACACCGTCCTCAACGACACGACAACCATGCAAACGCTTCAAAAAGAGACCAATCTCCCGGCCAATCAGCTGCGGAATGTGTTGTCTACTTACAGCCAGAATGTGAATCAAACACCAGAAGTTATCGCCCAGCGTGTTTCTCAGTCGGCTGGTATTGAAAAACAAAAAGTTGCTCCGGTATTAAAACAGGTTCTTTCAACAATCAGTAAAGAATCCACAGTTCCTTCAGCGGTAATAAATGATATTGCCAAGAAGGAAAATGTAAAGCCGGCTGATGTTAAAAAAGTGGTTGAAGCACAGGTGCCGCTTGTTACCGAGGCCGACCAGCATATCGAAAAAAGTATTCCAATTCCTTCAACGATTTCGATCGAAGACTACGAAGAAGTAAAGAAAATGTGGACGCAGCAGTATGAAAAAGGCGAGGTGCCGACAACAGAGAATATGGCCAATCGTGAACAGTGGGTTGACCAAGATATGGTGACTATCACCAACACTCTGAATAAACTTATGTCAAATGATGAGACTCTACAGAAAGAAGGATTGGACGATCTTGGATATATTCTGCCTGTTTTCATGATCAACAATATGAAAGGTGACGAGATGATGGTATACCTGAAGGCAAAACTCGAAGCGGCAAAGGCAGTGAAAGAACAAATGTCGAAGGTTAAAGAAGCTGCCGGCCAAGTCGCGGAAGCCGAAGAAGAGTTGGTCGAGGTAAGCCGAGCCGCAGCCGAAGCGGTACCCGAAGTTATGCATATGGAGGTTGAGGAAGAAATTCCACAAGAAACTACTCAAACAGCCGACACAAACAATTATTCCTCATATAGTTCCTCTGTTGGCGATACGTCATCATATAAAGTTACCACCAAGCGACCTGTCTTTGTATTGAAAGCCGACGAAATCAAAGGAATTAAAACCAACGATCTTGTCCGCAACATGAATATGTTTGCTGAAAAACTGACAGACATTGCGCGGCTGGAAACGAATCGTGAGACACGGGAAACAGTGACCAAGCATATTGAATATCTGGCTAATCCGGAAAAATCTTCTTCGGCAACCGAACGGCAGACATATTTGGATATCCGGTCCGAGCTTACGACACGCGGTGTTCAAGACCAGGTTGCGCGGCAGCTTGTTTCTCCATCGAAAGAACATATGCTGCAAACTGTTCCTCAGGCAATGCCGGCCGTGAATGTAGTTTCAAATATGGTCAATCTGCCGCAGCAGAAAGTTCAGTCTATTACCTCGACATTAGTCCAGTCGGTTTCTCAGAATAACAGCATGATTAGCTCCATAGCCCAGAATACTCAACTGCCGCAAACTTCAGTGCAGACGGTGTTCAACGCCTTCACTCAAAATATGGGCGCACCGACGAACCAGATTATAAATAACATTTCACAGCAAACGAATATTCCAAAAGAAAAAGTTACCCAGATTCTCCAACAGGTCAACAGTGTTCTTTCACAGTCTTCGGTTACGCAGTCTATTTCAGCAAAAGAACAGGTGTCTGCGAAAACTATAACCGATGTTATGCAGGCTCTCACTAATCCGGTCCGGGAATCTTCGGCTCAACCCGTCAGTACACAAATTTCAACCGAAACTAAAGTTCCGGCTCAGACCGTAAAAACAATTATGACTTCGACCCTCTCATCTATTGTCGAGACTCCATCGAGAATTCAGTATATTCAAAGCCAGACGGGCATCGATGCCAAACAGGTTCAGACAGCGCTGACTGTTCTTACTCAACAAGTCGATGCACCGATGCCTGTTATTCTTAATCAGATTTCCCAGCAAGCCGGGCTTACACCTCAGAAATCAAGCGCCGTTATTGATGCAGTTGTTTCGGTAGCACAATCTAAAAAAACTCAGGAGTCGATCGCACAGACTGCAAAAACAGATGCACGCTCAGTAGAAACGGTTATTAAATCATTATCCACTCAAGCGCATGAATCCCTTACCGGAACCATGCCGGTTGCGCAGGCTATCGCATTCGAAGCTAATATTTCAGAAAAGCAGACACAATCTATCATTACATCAATCGTCAATAATGCGGTAACGAATGAAGAATTCCTGCAGAATATACAGAATCAGACAGGAGTTAACAGCAGCCAGGTGAAAAAAGTGCTGACAACGTATGCTAAAAATTCCAATATGCCTTCTACCGCATTAATGGATCGAATCGCACAGACTTCCGGTCTTGAGAAACAAAAAGTCGGTCCGGTGCTTCAGACCGCCATGCGAACGTTAAATAGTGATATCAACAGTTCAAACGACATCATCAAAAAGATTGCCGTAAAAGAAGACATTACCGAAGATAAAGCTTCAGAAGTTCTGACGGCACAGGTGCCGATGGTGGCTCAGGCCGAAGAACATGTCGAAAAATCGGTGCCTATGCCGGCCGGTGTTTCGATTGAAGACTACGAAGAAGTTAAAAAGATGTGGGCGCAGCAGTATGAAAAGGGCGAAGTTCCGACCGGCGAAAATATCACAAGCCGGGAACAATGGATTGACCAGGACACAGTGATGCTGACAAATGTATTAAACAAACTGCTTTCACCGGATGAAAAACTGCGGCGTGAAGCTCTTGATGATGTCGGTGTGCTACTTCCAATCTTCATGGTTAATAACTTAAGCGGAGAAGAACTGCTTGTTTATTTGAAAGCGAAACTCGAAGCTGCCCGTTCGGTGAAATCGGAAATGGTCAAAGTCCGTGAAACCCAGGAAGCGCTTGAGCAGCCGGAGGAAGAATTGGTTGAAGTACAAAGGGATACTACAGAAACTCCCCAGCAAACCCTGCATATGGAAGTTGAAGAAACCGCTCCGAAATCAGAATCATCCGCTTCATCTATCTCTGGTGATACATCATCATTCTCGGCATCCGAAGAATCGGAACGATCGAGCCTCAAAGACACTATTTCTTCTATCAAAACAACACAAAATACTCGAACATTCAATATGAATGCCGATGAAATAAAGACAATCAAGACAACTGATCTCGTAAGAAACCTTAATATGTTTGCCGAAAAACTCACAGACATTGCACGGATTGAAACAAACCAGCAAGCCCGAGAATTAGTCCAAAACCACATACAATATCTTGCCGAACCAGACAAAGCAGCCAATGAATCAGAAAGACAGACCTATATGACTATCCGAACTGAACTTCAAAGCCGTGCGCCAACAGATAGAATGGCAGCTCATCTTGTTTCACCACTTGCCGAACATATTCTTCCCGATGTACCAAAAACACAGCCAGTTGCCAATGCCGCTTCAACATTCTTTAAACTGCCGCCCGAAAAGATGCAGTCAATTGTTGCAGCAGTAATTGAAAGTATGGCTCAAAACAAAAACATTCTGAACGTAATGAATCAGCATATTCAAGTGCCGCAAGATACCGTACAGAATCTTCTGATCACCTTCACACACAACTTGTATGTACCGGCTCATATGGTGATTAATACTGTCGGCCAGCAGCTTGATATTCCAAACGAAACCGTATCACGGGTTCTTTCAGAAACTAACTTCGATATTCAAAAAGAGTCAATGCTGGAAATAAAAGAAATTATTAAGAAGACAGCAACAGTAGAAAAGGTGACAGAAAATCTTGTGAAAGATGTGGTTAATACACAAATTCTGACAATCATAGCACCAGAAGCAAATATAGAAAATACCATTCCATTGTCCTCTGCTGTTTCGCTTGAGGATTACGAAGAAGTCAAAACCATGTGGGCTGATCAATATGAAAAGGGTGAAGTTCCGGTTGGCGATAAAATAGATTCGCGAGAAAGCTGGATTAACCAAGATATCATCCTTATCACCAATATTCTGAATAAACTTCTTTCGACAGACGAAAAAGCTCAGCGTGAAGCCATGGATGAAATCAGCTTCCTACTGCCACTTTTCATGCTGAATAATTTAACAGGACAGGAATTGGTAATGTATATGAAGGCAAAACTTGAAGCAGCTAAGTTAGTTCTAAAGCAACTGAAGAAAGAAAATGATTTAAAAGATAAATTAAAGATGATAAGCACCGAGCAGGAAGAAGTTATTGATGTAAAAAAACCAAAAACAGAAGCTGCAAAAGCAATGGAAATGTCTGCCGATGACAAACCAGAACCAGATAAAAAATGATATAATCTCCATACACATTTTATGGATTACTACAAACAGAAGCTTTTTATTCCCCAGATTGATCAGGAAGAAAAGATAATTGGCAAAATTGAACGCTGGGAAGCCCATGAAAAAGGAATTCTTCATATGGCATTTGATGTAGCGATTTTTTATGAAGGTAAAATAATCTGCCAGCACCGCAAACATCCGCTCTATAACGGAGTAATTGATTTTACGGCAACTTCGCACCCATATTACCAAGATGACACACTTCAGGATATGGTTGAAGGCGTGTACAGCACACTAAAAAGAGAATGGAACATCGAACGAGACGAATTAATTTATCCGCCCAAGCATATCGGAAAAATATATTACAAATCAAGCGACGGCAAATTTATTGAACATGAAGTGTGCTACTTTTATGTTTCTGAAATCAAATCGCTGCCGAAAGTCAATTTTGAGTATGCCTACGGATATTCGCTGATGACTGTCGAAGAACTCAAATCCAAACTCCCCCTTTCAAAAGCCATCGCGCCATGGATTCAGGAAGCCCTTAATAAAAATCTTCTGTAATGATTACTTCTTGGCATGCGCATGTATGGCACGGTATTCAGTGTAGGAGTAAATATACGTATAAATAACCGATAAGATAAGCGGAGCTAAAATAAAATAGAGAGCGAATGGATAAAAAACAAATCCTAAACACGTCAGCAGTCCGGCAGTTTTAAATACCCGTCCGGCAAATATATGCGTTTTTTTCCACACTTTTTCATCATGCATACTCCACGGTGTTGTTATTCCGATAACAAAGTTCCGTTTGGTGACTGTAAGGAGTTTGCCAATATAAAACAAAAATAAACCAAACCCCGGTGCGATAAATTGCAGCATATAAAACCGGATGCCGCTATTCCATATTAGCATGACAAAATGGATATAAAAGAAAAACCCGGTGAGAAATAGGAGAAATTCATCATAGTACTTCTGCATGTGTTTAATATTATCTTCATACGGATCGAGCTTGGGAACTTCTTTGAATAAAACTACAAATATGCATGAAGCCAAAGGAATTCCAAATACTCCGAGCCATTTGGGCAGATACATGTCGGGGTTGTCAAACATATCCCAGTGTGATGCGATCTGTTGAGGAAGAACCGGATACAGGACAATACCC
The DNA here is from genome assembly GCA_964490875.1 of uncultured Gammaproteobacteria bacterium. Classification (GTDB taxonomy): domain Bacteria; phylum Patescibacteriota; class Microgenomatia; order UBA1406; family GWC2-37-13; genus CAYYYG01. The sequence continues at coordinate 61,573 of CAZBEF010000001.1, read as the reverse complement.
AGTGCAAAACTAACGAGGATCAATAAATAAGTGAGCTGCTCTAATTTTCGCATTACCTCATTGTAATATTATTTATCCGTAAGAATCAAGATTTAGAAGAAGCCGGCTTTTTTTCACCGGAAAACCACAGGTAGTACATGACCGGAACAAAAAAGAGCATGATAATTCCGGAGAAAGAAAGACCTGAAATAATGGCTCCTCCTAAACCTCTCCATAATGGATCGGAGATGGTAATAGGAATCAGACCAAATATTGTAGTAAGTGATGTCAGCATAATCGGCTCCAGACGGCTTTCGGCTGCATCGGCGATTGCGTGTTCAAGATCCATACCTTGGTTACGGTTTCGATTAATTTTGTCGATAATAAACATGGCGTTGGTTACGACGACTCCAAAAAGCGCAAGGATGCCGATAAGTGCAGGGAATGATAACGGCGTTGCAGTAAGTGCAAACACGATAAACACGCCTGATATTGCAAGAGGAATAAGAAGTAGAATGATCGCTGCCTGGCGGTATGAGCCAAACTGAATAACCATCGTTACTAAAATAAGTAAGAAGGAAAGTCCCATTGCCTGAAATATTGACTGGATAGACTTGGCATTTTCTTCATTCACTCCGCCGGTTTTCCATGAATAGCCAGCCGGAAGATTTAGTTTGGTTGAAGCAAATGTTTCCAAGTTCTTATTAATGTCTGCAATGACAAATCCCCTCTTAACTCCGGCGCTTACTGAGATAGTGCGTTTGCCGTCTTCACGATTTATTACAGTGGGATTATTCTCCATCCGCAGTTCTCCGAGCGATGATATCGGCACCGATCCTTTTTGGGTTTGAACATTTAACGTAGCAATCTGCTGCGGATTGGCATCGGCATCGACCATTCGGAACATAACCTCTGTTTCTTTATTATCAAATCGAATTTTATCGAGACTGAATCCGCTCGCGTATGAGCGAAGCAGAAAACCGATCTGGTCTGTAGTTATTCCAGCTGCTGCCATTTTTGTATCATCCGGGACAAAGACCAGTTTACTTGTTCCTTGTTTCACCGACTTATTGACATCGGCTATACCTTTTTGAGATTTGAGATAGGTAACCACTTTATTCGCATACTTGTCGAGATCGGATAGATTGTCGCCCAGAATCTTAATCTGAATATCAGAGCCGGCTGGTGGTCCTCCACTCACTTCTTGTACCGTGAGCGTACCGCTTGTATACGATTTAAATTTATTTCTTAACTCTTCGGCAACTGTCATCGAAGTTCGTTTTCTATCTTCTTTAAATAGAATTGCAATCACTGCCGAGCTACTGTTCTGGCTGAAATTTTCACCAGTGAATGAACGGCCAACATCGGTTACTACCGCAGTTGCTTCAGGAATTTTACGCACGGTATCGGCAACTTTTAGAGCTTCTGCCTCGACCATTTCTGAATTTGTCCCCGACGGCATATCAAGATTGATATAAAGATAATCTTCATCTGTTTTTGGGAAAAATTCATTCTTTACTAACCCAAACGGTACGAGCAGATAGGCAAATAACGCAAACGCCAGCACGACAATAATAGTATTTCTTCGGCCGTGCTTGGAAACTAAAATTCTCGAAATTATTCTCTGATATACTCGCCCGATCCTGGCAATATTAATAAATCCATTGCTGAACCCGTCGCGGATTCGTTTTGTTACCGGAGCGGCATGAGGGTGTTCGGTAAGAAATGTATGGCCGGTCTTGAAAAAATATTTCCGGACTTTATAGACAATAAAGAAAAAAGCAAATGAGGCAATCAAGACGAGTGGAAACAGACTTGTTTTAGGAAGAAGGAAGAACAGCATACCAGCAATAAGCAAAAGCGATATAACACGCATCATGATGGTTACTCGTTTGGCAATGTTTGGTTTTAAAATAACGATAAGAAGAGGCAATGTAACAGTAACCGCATATAAGGTTGATGAGACCATGGTTGCGGTCACCACAATCGGAATTGATTTAATAAATTCACCAATAATTCCGGTCGTTAAAAGAAGCGGCAGGTATGCCCAGATTGTTGTAATGGTTGTTGACCAGATAGGAATAATAAAATCACGCCATACCAATAGTCCGGTTTCCTGCGGAGTAAATTTTTTCGTCCGATAATATGTTGTCATCGATGAAACGACGACTATGGTGTCATCAATTGAAGTACCGAGAGCAAGCAGGAAGGCAAATAAAGAAATAAAATTAATAGTCAATCCAAACACTTTCATGAAAATAATTCCCGACAAAAAAGTAAGCGGAATGGTAAGCGATGCAAGAAGTGCTTGTCGAAGACCAAGAAATATTAATAAATTTATAAATACCAATAAGATAGTTGATTGGAAATCACCTAGAAGATCAACATACTGTTTAGTCAGCTCATGGCCAGCATTCAGAACAGATGTAACTGTGAATTCATTTCCATGTTCACGAACCATTTTATTTACAAGCGTCTCAACTTCTGAAGCGGTATTGTCTATATTGGCGGAAGATGTTTTATAGACATAAAAAGTCACTGCCCGCTGCGGTTTTTTTTCTCCCGTTGCGACAAATGAACGGAACTGGTTGATAGAAGTTTTTTCTGCAACTGTGGCAATATCTCCCAAACTCACCTGAGAATCATGAGTAGAAATCCGTATATTGCGAATATCAGCAACTGTAGTTATGGCTGGGTCGATAGTTAAGGAAAAAGAGGATGCTGCAGTATTTACAGTTCCAGCAGGATAAGACGCCGCTGCTTTCTGCACGGCTTGAGACAACGTAAAAGGACTAATACCATACTCTCTGAGTTTTTCCGGACTCACGGTAACGGTGACTTCCTGAGTTTCAAATCCGGCAAGCTCCACATTCTTCACATGCGGCAGCTCTTCAATACTTTCCTTCACTCGATCAGTAAACCGCATTAAAGAAGCTGTGTCGGCATTGGAAGAAATAGCAAACTGCCATACCGGTTCATTCTCAAGATCAACTGAAGCAACTCTCGGAGTCTGGGCATCTTCCGGCAGCGAAACGGTATCAACAAGCGACTGAACATCATCACGGACTTTATCTTTATTGACAGTAGATAAGAACTGCAGAACAACTACCGAAACATTATCGCGGGATGAGGAAGTAACAACATCGAGCTTATCCATTCCCAATAAAGCATCTTCAAGAGGCTGAGTAACCAGCGACTCGATATCCTCCGGACTGGCACCCGGAAGAACGACACTGACTGTAACAATCGGAATTTTCACTTCTGGATTCAACCTTCTGGGAAGCGTAAACACACTGATCAAGCCGACTGAGATGACAAGCAGGATCAGCAAAATAACCAGCCGGATATTTACAATCCACTTGGCATGTAAACTATTCCACAGCTTGGGATCAAACTTTAATTGTTCAAGATACGACTGAGATTTCGCCATTGGTATATTTCTTAAATAATTTGTTTGGAATGATTATCGAGCGTAGACGCGGATTTTTTTGCGACTTGGGAGGTGCGCAGCTAGTCTTGTGCGAGCACGCCCACGGAGCATAAAAAATCCGTGTCAAGCGAGACAGAACTGATTACTCTTCCACAACTTTGTCTCCCTCAATTACATTCCGATTCACAATCACTCTATCGCCTGCTCCCAAACCAGTCTCAACCTGCACGAACTGACCATAAACCGGCCCAAGTGTCAGCTCACGGCTCTTTGCCACACCCTTATTATTCACGAAGACATAAGTAGCACTCTTACTCTGGTAAATTGCATCAAGAGGAATATACGGCATCGCGGCAGTTGTATCGGCATAACCAATTGGAATTTCAACGCGGACAAATCCCTTATCGGTTACTTCTGAATAATTTTCAGCCGGAACTGCGTACTTTATTGAATATAAATTACCCTCGGTTGCGTCTTCTGAAATAAAAATCGGAGAAGCGGAAACCTTATTCTTTCCTATGTACAAAAAGCTCGGCTCCATTCTTGAAATATTTTGAGCAACAGATTGTGGAACATAGGCCACCGCATTTAATTCCCCTACATCACCTGAAATGGTGACAAGAGGAGTTCCTGGATTCACTGCCTGGCCAAGCCGAACATGCACTTTCTGAACAACACCCGAAGCTGGCGCAACCGGATGCATCGTGGCTTCGGTAACTTGGGCTATCTGAAGCTGCAGTCTACTTACTTCAACGCTTAAGTTTAATGTCCGTTCCTGAAGGGCCAGCTGCTGTATAGTAATATCATGTTGAAGTTCGGCCAATTTTGTCGGCGGTTTGTCGGTATTAACCTGATACTCTGTTTGGCGGAGAGCACTCCGGGTCTGCAATAAACCCGCCAATACCTGGCTTAAAATCTGTTTTTGTGTTCGGATTGTTGCTTCATCGGCGCCGGAATTTTCAAGATCAGTAATCTGGTTTGATAGGCTATCGGCAACATCTTCATTCAAATCAATAAGACTTTTTGTTTCATCAACAGATTTTGAAGTGATATCGCGGAGCTCATCGGTATTAGACTTTGATTTATCTGCCACTTCACGCTGCTTGTCAATTAAGCTCTTCTGAGTATTGTATGTTGCAATTACATTATTGTATTGAGTCTCGGCAAGCTGCCTTTGAAGGGAGAATACATTTCCACCCTGATAATTTGAGGTCATCCAGATAAGATTCGCTCCCTGCCCTACCCGCATTCCCTCATAAACGTTTATCTGATTTATTACACCAGACATAAGCGCTGTAATGGTAATTACCCCTGTTTTTTCAATCTGAGCCTGGGCGCTTATTTTAGGAGCAGTTCCTATTGTATATACTTTTATTTCCTTCTTTTCAGCTGCAGCTTCTGTTCCGTTTGTTTTTGGAGAACTAAGGAAGTTGCTTACTATAATAAGTATAAGAAGGACACCTAATGCAGATAAAAAACTAACCAGTGGTCTTCGTTCGATAGCGGTTTCCGTTTTTTTATAGCCTGTGCGGATAACATGTTTAATAGTATTCCAGTGTTTGCGAATTTTTTGTACCATCCGCGTAGTATATCAAAATTTTAATGATTGTTCAACCTATAGAATACGTAACTTATCGTATTGACAAAGTGAACTTTCGTTTACTATACTAACTTGTATATGCAAAGTACAGACCGTTTAGCCGGAGTGAAAAAATTTTATCGCCGCTATAGAAGGCTCCCTTCGTATACGGAGATGCTGAAAATCTTTAACGTTTCTTCCAAAAACGCCGTATTTAAGATCGTCCATAAATGGATTGAAGAAGGATTCTTAAAAAAAGAAGCGGACAAGTTGGCGCCGACTTCTAAATTTTTCAGCCTCCCCTTTTTAGGACTCATAAAAGCCGGTTTCCCGGTAATCGCCGATGAAAATAAATCGTATTTGTCGCTTGAAGAATATCTTATTGAAGATCCCCAGACTTCATTTCTATTGAAAGTAAGTGGAGATTCTATGATTGAAGCCGGAATTTTTGAAGGAGATATTGTGATAATCGAACAGACAAAAAATGCCAAGCCGGGCGATATAGTACTGGCGCAGATTGACCGCGAATGGACGCTCAAGATTCTTCAGAAAGATTCGAAACGAAAAATAAATTATTTGATGGCCGCAAACTCCAAATATCCGCCGTTTTACCCCAAATCAGAACTTCAGATTCATGGAATTGTGAAAGCAGTGGTTCGAAAATTCAACCAGCAGCGGTATGCTGCATCAGATTATTCATCTCGGCCGTTTCAAGATGCCGGATATGCGAGTAGTTAGATTTATTGCGCAGATACCTTCCTAATATTTTGTAAATATCATAATCAAATGTATACCCGAGTCTTTTGAATGTATTTTCATTGTATTGATCAAATGTAATGGTCCCGACAAGACACCAGCGGTCCACCACAAATGCTTCTCCGGAATCGGCGTCCTGCTCCATAATGGCAATCGGACCGCGGAACGGCCATGGATGAATGCGTGTGGCATCAAATCCCTGCATACACCGTGTGTTATATTCTTCCACCGATTCTTCCCCGACACATGCACCCTGGCAGATTTCCAGTTTATGGAGAAAACATGCACCTTTTGTATTTTCGAGTTTCAAAAGCTTTCCGCACAGATGATAATTTTTGCACACCGTGTCGAGAAAACTTTTAGCCTGCCGCACTGATTTGAAAATTCCTAAAATGGATTCCGTATCCTCGGGCGCAATGGTATCGACGGTTTCAATATCGACCGAATAATATCCTTCCTTGGTTTTTACGAGACGAAGCACGGTAAGCTTATGCATTCTACGAAGTACACGATTAAATAAGGGTTGCTGTTCCTTAATCATGGCTGATTCGATAAGCAGAGCTCCCAATTCTCCATGCGTTTTCTGGAAATCAATGCGGGTTACCTGCTGGCATAAATTCATTTCCTTGCTCGACGTATAGTCGTTGGTGAAGTGCGAAATGACGCGCCCTTTAATATTGGTGCTTTTGCCGATATACAGCGGCAAATTTGAAGAATCGTAAAACATGTACACACCCGGCGCATCGGGAAGGTTATCTATTTGGGATGTAATTTGAGTCGGAACACTCGGCCGGACAAATAACTTCTCAAGAGCCTGGGTAATTGCATCCGGTTCAACAATTTTTTCTAACGCATGAAAAAAATCATAGATTGCTTTTGCGTCATCGTATGCCCTGTGCCGGTTTTCACATTCCAGACCGAAGCGTTCGATAATGCTGTCGAGGTTGTGATGGTGATGATGAGGAAACAAAAGACGCGACAAGCGGGCGGAGCAAAAGTACTTAGAACTGAATGTAACACCGTACCGTTTAAATTCATTTTTGATGAATCCATAATCAAACCGCACGTTGTGTGCGACAAAAAACGAATCTTCAAAAAAGGAAAAAATATCTTCTTTCACATCTTCAAATGTCGGCGCGTTCTGCAGTTGCTCTTGGGAAATTCCGGTGAACTGCGAAATAAACGGCGAGATATACATCTGAGGATTAATGAGTGTTTGATATTTTTTGACGATCTCACCGCCTTCCACACGAAGAATACCGATCTCAATAATACGGTCATATACCACGCGCGATCCGGTGGTCTCGATATCGACTATGGTAAGCGGCTGTTCAAACAGCGAAGAGGATGCTCGCATACACCCAGTATGCCATATTTTTTTATAAAAGTGAACAGATGTTTACGCAGAATTTAACTCACCTTTTAATTCTTGTATGATATCCTGCCTGTCATATGCGGGGCTGTTTACTTTTTTGGAAACGGGATAAGCTGACATTGATCGCGACGCATATGGTTTCAAAAAACTCTGTAACTGATCGATCTCGACTGTATCCGGATTAAGCCAGGCATATTCATCTTCTTCTTTTAAAATGACGGGCATCCTATTGTGAACATGTTCCATTACCGAATTGGGAGTAGTTGTTATTATCGTATAGGTTTTCAATTCCCGGCCCGATGATGGTTGTTTATAGGTGCTGTACATTCCCGCAAATGAAAAATATTTCCGATCTGTTAGATGAAAATAATAGGGAATTTTGCCGTCGGTTGTTCTTTTCCATTCAAAAAATCCGGTTGAAGGCACCAGGCACCGTTGATGCTGCAGATATTTATGCCCCCATGCTTTTTGAATAAGCGTATCGTCGCGGACATTTATAAGCCCGTGCGGTTTTTCCTTTTTTTCTTCCCAAAAAGGAACTAATCCCCACTTCATTATTTCGACAGAATTGGGGCTGTGACTCACTATAACCGGCATGTCATAACTCGGCGCTACATTATATCGCGACTTAAAATCTATTTTATTGGTAGTTTTAAATCGTTTAAAAAAGTCTTTATCGAATTCCAGAGTATAGCGTCCGCACATTCTAAAATTATAGCATGTGTAGCAGTTTGAGTGAGTAGTAGCTCTTGACTAAGTAAACATACGTTCACTACAATGATATTGTACAGTTGTACAACTGGCACGCATATACATATATACTATTATGATAGAACACATCGGTGAGAAAGTCGGCGTAATGTCGGTATACGACAGCGTAAAGCGCACGTTTTATCCGTATAAAATCAAATGGCAGGCGCGGTATTACATTGTAAAAAAAATCTGCTTCCATCATAAAGTGCGGACAGGGCGAGTTGTTCAGCATATTTTTCATGTCACAGACGGAGCCATAGACTTTAAGTTGATATTCGACACGGACGCGCTGTCGTGGACGCTGGAGGAGGTATGCGATGGAATTGCAGCTTAATCATAACAATCCGGATGTAATGCATATTGATTTAAACTCCTGTTTTGCAACGGTTGAACAGCAGGCGTATTTTCACCTGCGCGGCAAACCGATTGTTGTTTCGGCATACATTACCCCGAACGGATGCGTGCTGTCGCCTTCTATCGAAGCAAAACGGTACGGCATAAAAACCGGCATGACCAACTGGCAGGCAAAACTGTTATGCAAAGACGTAATCATCCGGCCGAATGATCCGCCGAAAGTACGCGACGTGCATATAAAGTTCAAAAAAATATTTAAGGAATATTCGCCGCATGTATACCCGAAATCCATTGATGAAGCGGTGATTCATTTTGAAGGGCTGGAAAGTTTTCTGAAACGGCCGCTGACTGAAATTGCAGAAGAGATCAAACACCGGATGCGTACGGAAATCGGCGAATGGATTTCGTGCAGTATCGGCATCGCCACCAACCGCTTCCTGGCCAAAACGGCCGCGTCGCTTAAAAAACCCGACGGACTGGAAGTTATCGATCACAGAAATCTGGAAGAAGTATTTTCGCGGTTAAAGCTCACAGACCTGTGCGGTATTAATATAAAAAATGAAGCGCGGCTGAATATGAACAGCATCTATACCCCGCTCGAATTTCTTCATGCCGATCTTGATGTATTAAAAAAAAGAGTATTCAAAAGTGTAGTGGGATATTACTGGTACCGGCGGCTGCGCGGATGGGAGGTTGATGCCGTTGAATTCGGCCGCAAAAGTTTCGGGCAGGATTACGCGCTGGGCAAACCTACGAGCGACCCGCACGAGCTGTCGGCGATACTTATGAAGCTGTGTGAAAAGATGGGCCGGAGGCTTCGGCGCGCCGGGCAGGTGGCCGAGGGAATTCATGTGTCGTGTTTATATACCGATATGACGCACTGGCATATGGGAAGGCTCATGAGCGGCACTATGTACGCGTCGCAGGAATTATATCGGGGCGCGCAGATTATCTTCAACCGCCAGCCGGAACGGAAGACGGTAGCCAAACTCAGCGTCAGCTGTTATGATCTGAAACCGGCGGCCACACCGCAGCTGAATCTGTTCGACCAGTCGCCCGACAAAACCCGGAAAGTAGCCGACGCCATGGACAAAATGAATGACCGCTACGGTGAATTCGTGATCACCCCGGCAATTATGATGGGAATGGAGGGGCTGGTGCTGGACCGCGTGGCCTTCGGCAGTGTGAAGGATCTGGAAGATCTGTATGCAAGTTGAAAAAGTAATCGTCGGCGACCGAATTGCATTTGGAAGTGTGAAGGAGTTCTAAAAAATACTCTGATAAAATTTGCTAAAATACAAATAAATAATGAAATATCCACTTACTTCTAAAATCTTAAACAAAATAAAGAATAATATTAAAGAACTTTCTGAGACATTTAGAACTACACAACTCTATATAGATCGCATAGGAATGATGCCATTTGGCAGAAAACTCGTAGAGTCAGATTTTTGGCCTAAAAATGAAGCGATTGATTTATTTGAAAAGGAAGGTGCAGTCAAAGTAAGTGGCAATTCTTTTAAAATTTTGAAAAACGACTACTTTAATATTCAATTTAATTCACTAAGCCTTCCAATCAGTTTTTCGATTGAAGATAGTATTAAAACAAATCTTGCAATAATGACCGGACTATATGCAGAGATTTACGATGTTGAAAACAGGTTGCGTTTTTATATTGCTACTAAATTGGAACAAATACATGGCAAAGATTTTTTTCCTCATTTACCGAGAGCAGTCCGAGAAAGCATTACAAAAGAAAAGGCACGTCCAAAACTTTATATTCTAGACCCTCGTAACAAAGAATTAGAGTATAGTGATTTCAACGATCTAAAAAAAGTAATTGAAAATATTGAAATTATTTCTGATAAAACTAATAATAAAGATTTAATAGATAAACTAACTTATTTAAATGATGCCAGAACTCTTATTGCCCACAATAATATCATTGTGAAGGAAGAAGTACAGAAAATTAAAGATTACTGTAGTGTAGTAAGAAGAATATTAATATAAAATATTCCTGAATTCAAAGCTGCAAATAGCCTTGTTAATAATCGGGTTTTTTATTAGATATTGAATGTTAGTATAACTCAATATCATTATCTTCCGATTACCTTAATTATTGCCGACATATCTTCTTCCAATAAATTCGAAACCGAAGCCTTTTCATACAGATTCACAACCTGCTCTAAAATAGGAAGATGTTGATTATCGGCGACCGCTTCTTTCCAGGCAAGCTTCACATCTTTTCTCATATTTGCGGAAGAAAACAGTAGGGGAAATTCATTCTTCACGAAATTAGGAACTTTGAGATTCATGTAGGTAGACATGGCTGGTACAGTTTTAAGTACGTCGGCAATTTTTCCGCGTGAAATTTTCATCGCATCGGCAAGAATCATACCTTCGGCAAGAGCTATGATACTGGCCGCGATTATATGATTATTAATAAGTTTGATTGCCTGGCCGCTGCCCACTCCGCCCATATATTGAATATTTGTTCCCATTGCTTCAAACACCGGTTTTACCTTTTGAAAAACTTTTTCTTCACCACCGACAAAAATTGTCAGCTCGCCCGTAATTGCTTTTGGTGTACTTCCGGTAACCGGTGCATCTAAAAATTGAATGCCTTTTTTTTGCAGTTTATTTGCAATTTCTTTTGCAGCAGTCGGGCCGATGGTACTCATATCAACAACAACTAAATCATTATGAGCGCCTTCAACAACTCCATTTTTACCAAAGACCACATCGGTTACATCGGAAGATGCGGTAACCATTGTTATTACCACATCAGAGTTTCGAGCAACTTCGGCCGGAGTTTTTGCGGCAACTGCACCTTTTTCTACAAATGGTTTTACTTTCGAAGATGTTCTGTTAAAAACGGTAAGTGGAAATCCTTTCTTCAAAATATTTTCCGCCATTGGTTTTCCCATAAGTCCTAATCCGATTACACCCACTCGCAGTTTGGTTTTCATAGTTTTATATTATACTGGGAATATTAATAGTTAATTCTATCAGATATGAAAGGCTTTATGGAATTTATCCGCGAACAGGGTGTGGTTGGTTTGGCTGTCGGTTTTATTTTGGGCGGCGCTGTTGCCAAAGTTGTTTCTTCGCTTGTGACAGATCTTGTGAATCCGGTTCTGGGAATATTTTTAGGAAGTACGAAAGGTCTTCAGAATGTTTCATTTAAATTGTTTGATGCCAAAATCATGTACGGGCACTTTCTTAGTGTTTTAATTGATTTTATGGTTGTTGCGGCGGTAATTTATTTTGTTGTGAAAGGGTTGCGGCTCGACAAGCTTGATAAAAAGAAATCATGAAAGCGACATTTAATCTTGAAAAAAAATTATGGCCGAGAAAATGTGTAGTTATTGGTATTGATGAAGTAGGGCGGGGAGCATTGGCCGGGCCGCTTACTGTTGGCGCCGTGTGCTTTAAACCAAACTGGATGAATGACGACTGGAAAACTCTGCAAAAAATTGGAATTCAGGATTCCAAAATTTTATCTCGTAAAAAAAGAGAGGATTTATGCATCCCTATTAAAGAATATGCTCTTGCGCATTCAACTGCCTCATCGACTGTAGAAGATATCGACGAACATGGCATTACATGGGTAACGTGTACGTTATTTAATATCGTCGTACAAAACGTGTTAGATAAATTACCAAAAGATTTGACGGTATTCGTTCTTGTTGATGGAAAGATTATTCCGCCTTTCGAAAATGTAGAAAAAGATGCGGTACTAACAGTTATCGACGGCGATGCAAAAAGTATTTCTATTGCAGCGGCATCTATCATTGCGAAGGTTGATAGAGATCGACAGATGACGCATCTTGCAAAAGATTTTCCTCATTATAGATGGGAGTTGAATAAAGGATACGGCACCAAACTTCATATTGAAGCGCTTCACGTACACGGAGCGAGTTTTCTTCATCGAAAAAAATTTATCGACGGCATTATTCTTTAATTAACCTCTTTTTTAGAAAGCGCTTCGTTTGCCTGCTCGACAAACCGCAATGCGAGTTCAAGATCCATAACCAACTCATATTCTTCCATCTGCCGATCGGTGAGCGGCGCGGTGTACTGCCATTTTCCTCCTATGCGAATTGCACTTAAGTGAGGCGGCGCAAGAACGAATACACGCTTATTTTTGCGGTTTATGGCTGCCAAATAATTGGGGAATGTCTTTTTAGTATCTGCCATTTGTATAGTAAAATTGTGACTGTAACATGTATATTATAAGGCATAGTACCGAATTTCATAAATAATGAAAACAGTTATTCACCGCGCAGGTTTTATTGTATTGATCTGTCTTTTTCTTTTTTCGCTGCTGCAAATAGGTACACGAGTGTCACATAACCAGTTTAATTTTGATGAAGCATATAATCTACAGATACCACTGAATCTGAGCAAACATGGGCAATATGCCACATTCGACAATGTCCTTGATATAAACATTACAACCGGGCCGACAGTGCTCGTACCGGCAGCGATTCTCTACAATTCATCCTATCCAATGGCTCCCCGGCTTATTACCTCACTCTATGCAGTTATCTTTCTGTTATTCGTTTTGACAAAATTCTTTACCAAACGTTTCGAAAGAATTCTTTATTTATTTTTGATAAATCTGACTCCTTTATTCTTCCTTTTTTCAACAGTTGTTTTGGGTGAAGTTCCGGCTTTTGTATTTTTATTTTTTACTTATCTGATGTTTAGCCGCTCTAAATTCTTTTCGGCAGGACTTTTATTCGCACTTAGTATTCTTACTAAAAGCAACTACATAATCGGCGCCGTTCCTCTCTTACTCTATGGCTTATATGCAGCATTCGTACGAAAAGAGAATGAATCATTTCTAAAAAAACTTTTGCCGTTTATCGCTGGATTTATTCTGCCCATTGGTTTATGGGAACTGTATAAACTTTCTGTTTTTCATTTTGATTTCCACAGATATATCGCATACACAAAAGACTTGATCTCTTTCACACGTTCACACGGACATATCCAATTTGATACCATCGAAAAACGATTCGCCATGATTGGATATACACTTCATATAGGCGGAGCCCTGTTTACTTCGATCATACTTTTTATAAGCGGATATACCATTTTAAAGAATAAAAATCATCTGATGAAAATGCTGGGAGTGTTTACGATGGTATATACCATCCATTTCATCTGCTTTGGAGCAACCGACTGGTACCGCCACTTTTTTCCGGCGATATTGTCGCTCCTGCTTATTCTTCCTTCGTTTATAACTTCCTTTTTTAAGTCATTAAATTTTGAACGCCGCTTATTAATTGCCGTGATGATGGTGACGATCGGTATTTCTGCCCTAAGCTACCAATACCGGGATCGGAATGAAATATTTTCGCGACTGCTTATTGATCAGGATTTATTATTTTTAGATCAATCACATCTGCCCTACTTCCGTGAAAAAAAGATTCTGACCGACCAGTACAATATGGCCAGCTACATTCAAAAAAATATTAGTCCTCAGGAAAAAATTTCCGGATTTACCTGGCTGAATTCACCGGAAATTGCTTATCTCAGCAGAAGACGCATCTATCGAACCCCGGAAGATCCCACAATCAAGTATGTACTTTCCAGCATCTATGATCGATTTCTCGATCCGTATGCGGAACGATTTATCAAAGAGAATTTACTTCAGCCGGTCTATTCAAACGATTCATACACGTTATATAAAAAATTACCCTACACTTTTTCAAAATTGATATCTATATAATGAAAGTATGAACACGCTAAAAAATCAGACAATCAGCTTTTTAATTTTCAAATATGCAATACTTTCTCTCTATGTGATTATACCTATTCTTGCCTTCCTTCTGGGAATTCAATATCAAGAATATACATTTCAAAGAACTAAATTGGTACCAAGCCCGCTGCTGCAACAAATGGTAACGCCGAGTGCCGCCATTAAACAACAGCCTCCTCCCTATGGAAAAGTAACCATACAAGGAACAGTTGATGAATTCAGTCTGATATCAGAACATGTAGACGGCCCGCCGACTTTACATGTTTTAGAAAGAAATGGTGTGCTGTTTGATATTCTGCTGCCAGCCGGTGAAAGTTCTTGTCCATTTAATTCAGAAAGAAACGAGACAGAAGGAAGATTAAAAAAAGGCGATATTGTTGAAGTGTATGGAACGGCCGCAACCAATGAACGTATTATTGTCTGCCAATTAGATGAATATGTAAAGATACTAGCCAATTAATCACCGCTTAAACAAAAGATTTTTTGCGTGTTCTTCGATGTTTATGAAATCATCAGCCATTGAAACGAGTTCGCTGTTTGCGGTTCGTTTGAAAGCGGCTACTTCGACCAGACATCCTAAAGACTGCTGAAGATAGTTCACCACCGGCCTGAAATCGCCATCGCCTGAAACTAAAATGATGGAGTCGACCTTGTTTCCCAAACGGATAGCATCCATGGCGATACCGATATCCCAGTCGCCTTTTTTTGCACCGCCGTAGAACAATTGCAGTTTTTTTTCTTTAACTTCAAATCCGGCATTATTGAGTGCTTCAAAAAACTCATTCTCCCGCTCTTCATCGGCATTGATAACGTACGCAATGGCTCGGACTAGTATTCTCTGATGAAGGAGAAGCGTTAAAAGATTTTTATAGTTTACACGTGAGCGGTATAAATTTTTTGCCGAATAATATAGGTTTTGAACATCAACAAGTACGGCAACTCGCTGATCAGGATTTTTTACTATCATGGATATATTATAATCTATAAAAATTTTTAGTGAAGGAAATCAGGCATTGTTTGATTAGAAAGAAAATTTTGTATTTGGCTCCGCTTCGTTATAACTATGCAGGGCAAATAGGAGCGCAGATACCCGTTTTGAGGGTGTCACCGAGGAGCCCCTCCTGACTAGGGTGTCGGTGCCCCGAAAAACGCGGTATCAAGCGACGTAAAAAATTTAGCAGGATCTACCAGATTTTCTATATTCATATTGAGCTACACTTTACTATAAATTTTAAATTTTCTAACGCAAATCACGCTCAAAATTTGGTATCATATCGTAATGCATCAAAAAATATCAGCCGGAGGATTTGTTGAAGTGCTCGTAGTGCTTGCAGGGTTAACAGGACTCACCGCATTGGGCATTGTGAAAGTAGCTCCTGCCTTACAGTCTTCAACGCCACGTGCTGTTTATACATCAAACAGTCCGAAATATACACCAACTCCAAGCCCTAGTCCAACAATACAACCCGGAACAATTCAAACAGAAGAAGCAACTGGTGTAGGTTTAACACCAGATTCACAGGTTCAAGTACTTCTGAATGGTGAAGAACATAGCTATCCTCTATTTGGAATTACGCCTATAGCTTCTGAATCTGCAGAATGTATACAAAACGAACTTCACACTTTTGAACAAAGCATAACAGGAGAACCCATGTATCTTATACGCTACAGTGAAACAGATACACCCGGCCGCTATGTGTTCTTAAAAAACTTAACTCTTCTCAATAAAACTCTCGTGGGGAACGGACTTGCAAAAATAAATGAAGACAATCATCCTTACTATGAAGAATTTATGGAAGAACAAAAAAAAGCGCAAGAAAATAAGGTGGGTATTTGGTCTGCAGAATGCACATCAACTCCCACCCCTTCACAAATTGTATTAACTCAGCTCATTATCAGCTCCACACCTACTCCGACATATCAGCCGACTTCTACCCCCAAACCTTCACCGACTAAGACGCCAACACCTACACAAAAACCACAGATTAGAGGAGAAAGCACCCGTATTAGTCCAACAATAACACCTACTATTTCATTGAAAGAATATATACCGGCTTCCCCTTCTGCAGCCGTATCAAAACCATTAAATGCTGATCTTGTTTTCGAACTGATAAATCTTCATAGAAAAACTAAGAATTTACCGGTTTTTGAAAAGAATGCCGATTTATGCAAACTCGCCGAATCGCGCGCTGCTGAAATAGATAATGAAATATTTGGCAGCGGCTCAATACATGCCGGTTTTAGGGCGCGAAATATTCCGTACTGGATTACCGAAAATATGGCCGGCTATGGGAGTGAATCTGCAAATGTAAACTGGTGGCTGGGTTCTGCCATTCACCGCAACGCCATAGAAGGAGATTCCAAATATAGCTGCGGCGCCTGCACCGAAAAAAGCTGTGTACAACTCTTCACAAGCTATGTGCCAAAATGATCAGATAATAACAATGATATAATTACTCTATGAACTGGCTTTTTATAGCGCTTCTTGCTCCGGCAATCTACACTGTTGTCAACTTTATTGACAAATATATTGTTGAAAAACATGTCAAAGACTCCCGCGGAATGCCGATTTATGGAACAATAATGGGTCTTGTTATGGGAATGATTTTCTGGGTTGGCACTGGTTTCCCGACATTAGGATTTCGCGACACAGTACTTTCACTGTTGACCGGCGCTCTTACTATATGGGGTGCGGCGCTCTATTTTAAGGCAATTTCAAATGAAAACGCGAGCAAGATAATTATTCTGTTTCAAATGACACCGGTTATTATTCTTATCCTGTCTTCTATATTTCTCCATGACACAATAAATGCACAACAATTTATCGGTTTTATATTAATTCTTGCCGCCGCACTGGCTGTATCCAGCGAAGGAAAAAAACAGAAATTTAAACTGTCTGAGGCGTTCTGGCTTATACTGTCAGTAGATTTCTTATGGAGTATTACCGCAATTTTGGCCAAATTTACCATTGAAGCCAACTCGTTTCAGTCGGTGCTGGCATATGAAAGCTGGGGAATCGGTCTCGGAGGAATTCTATTATATGCCGGTTTTCCTTCTATACGAAAAGCCTTTCACAAAAATTTAAAAACTATCAAAAAACGAATAATCGGCGTGATGTTTTTAAATGAAGGAATATTTGTGATTGCCAAAACTCTTACGTTTCTTGCGTATTCACTGGGGCCGACTGCATTGGTAAGTGTCATAGGCAGCTCAACTGTTTTCTATGGAATTTTATATGGATGGATTTTAACACTCATCGCTCCAAAAATTTTCCAGGAAGATGTTTCTAAACAAGGACTTATACGAAAATTTGCGCTTTCTATAATACTTCTGCTTGGTATCATTCTTGTGAACTAAATCACATTCTTGATACAATATAAATACTCTTTATTAATTATTTATTTTTATGGCAAATACATTTGCAGAATATATTCGACAATCGTTAAAAGATGCTCACGAGACATTTGAAGGTACCATGAAAGATGTAACTTCGGAAGTTGCCCATTACCAGCCCGGCGGAAAAGCGCTTTCGATTGCAGCGGCCTATGTTCATACTATTGTTTCCGAAGATGTAATGTTAAACGGTTGGGTTAGAAAAATACAACCGCTTTCCGAAGGTGAATGGGCGGATAAAATGGGATTAAGCGCTCCCCACCCGGCAATGGACGTAGACTGGGAAAAAAATTATACTGTGTGGGCAAAGACAGTAAAAGTTGATCTGGAAAAATTTAAAAAGTATGCCGAAGCTGTTTATAAACAATCTGATGATTTCCTGGCTGGTTTAACTGATAAAGACATGGTTGAAAAGAAAGTAGACCTTTCCGCCTGGCAGATGGGAGAATGGCCGCTTGCCAGATTTGTGATACGATTTCTGATTTCACATGTAGATAGTTTGACCGGTGAAATTTCAACCGTAAAAGGATTACAAGGGTTGAAAGGGTATCCTTTTTAACATCATTTTTGAACTATTGAAGCCGGTATACATACGCGGTCGGATTATCGAAGTTAATTTCTCCTCCGCAACTTGTTTTACGGTTCTTATAAATGTAATACAGCAGATCAGGTTCAACGGCAAAATTATAGTGGAAAAAATTTAATATATCAGCCCGTTGACTAGGATCTTTTAGCGCTGTTTGAAATTCTGAAGACCTCATAACTAGCTCATATGCCTGAGAGACAGCTATATAGTGAGCTTTCCGTACAGATTTTCTAAAAATTTTACTATAAATATCGGGATATTTTTTATAGGCGATTTTAAGATCTTTTCTATTTGCGACCAGATAAAAATACGGATCAGGTTGTGCATACACCATAACATTGGAGTTTTTTTTCTGAATGCAATCACTGACCTGCTTTCCAAAAGCCTCATAAGAAAACTCTCTAAAAAGATTAAATATCTTTGCTTGTTGATATATATTTACGGATACAAAAAGAATCACGATTCCCATGCGGAATAGAAAATTTCTATTGCGCAATAACGGCTGCTTAACATCCATCAATAGCAAAAGCGGGATAAAAGCCACGGGAACTATGGATATATACCATATTGAATCGCCCCAGATACTAATAACCGCCGCACAGCTCGCAAAGGAAACCCAAAAAGTGTCAAATATATTTTTGCGAGGTTTAAACAATACTATAATGTAGCTAGCCGCATAAATAATAAAGTTTATCCAGGTATATCCGATATTATCATTTATAGCCAGTTTGATGGAGCTGAATCGGGGTAATAATCTGCTTGTAATTAACATTCCTGTCCCCTGTAAGGCCGTCTTGTCGGCTAAGAATTGTATATAAACCATCCATAGCATCATGCAGATAAATATGAATGCAGGTAGGATATAACTCTCCTTTTTTTTCCAGAATTTTTTATTAAAGAATAGTGAATGGATTCCGATAACGACTAATGCAGGAAGACCAGAGATAAAATGGGTAAATACCGCAGCAGAAGCAAAAACGGCCATCAACACATAGTTAACACGCTTCTGATGAGAAAAAGTTCGGAAATAAAAAAGAAATGATAGCAGTTGAAAGAGAATGGCCATAATTTCCATTCTTCCCAACCTGGCGCTATTGAGAAAGAAAAAATCCATGGCCAGCATTCCTACACCAATTAAACTTAAGGTAGTATTTTGTGTTGATTTCCTCAATAGAAAGAAAAAAATTATTAAAGAAAGTAATCCCATAAAAACCGAGAAATATCGGATGGTATAAATACTGTATCCAAATATGGTAAGAGGAGCGGCTAAACCAAATGTATACATCGGGCCATAATTAGTAAATGGCGTTTTGTCTATTCGAGGAAGACTTCGTGCAAAATCAGTATCACTAAAATCGTGAGAATGATTCAAACTATATGCAGCACTTGAAAATGCAGCTTCATCCGGAGGAAATACGGGAGGAAATTTAACTAGATTAATATACGAAAGAAAAAAATAAAAAATAAGAATGCCAATCAATATTCCAAGATTTACTTTCATGTACTACTTAATAATACTATCGTCTATTTTTAAATGTGAGTTAACCGCATAGGCAACAGGAGTTTTTATGTGAATGCTGTTTGGATTTCCCCATAATAGAAATCCTAAATTGGACGAAACCTTTACCACGACTGCTTTGATAGACATCGGCGCATCCACCTTTGGAATATACACAATAATATCCTGCCAATCTGAAGTAACAAAATTTTTCTTTATCAAGTACGCGTGCCCGTCGCTTGCAACGACATAGACATCGTATCCGAATTTTGATATGGATTTTATGAATCCAAGATCAGTTTTTATTGGGATTTTCATCATGGCAATATCGGCAAAATTATCGGATATAAAGTAGACAGCCGCTTCTTGGCCAACTACGCGCA
Organism: uncultured Gammaproteobacteria bacterium; assembly: GCA_964490875.1. GTDB lineage: Bacteria > Patescibacteriota > Microgenomatia > UBA1406 > GWC2-37-13 > CAYYYG01. The sequence goes on along the minus strand of CAZBEF010000001.1, from coordinate 41,717 downwards.
GATTAACCTGCTGTGTGTCTGTCGGAGAACTATCTTGTTCCAAATTCTTAAATTGTAGCGTCCACTTTTTTTCTGAGGCTGTTTTAATAAACGTCTTCTGCAATACCTTTGGAGTTGATCTCCGTTTAAGAATCCACGCAATTTTATACTTCTTTACGATGTCGTAATTTTGTTGAATATAATCTTCAACCTTAGTGGTTAATCCTTCGATGATGACATTCTTCCCCTCGGATAAAACATTATAATTCACTCCGTTAACAGCACTTATAAAACTTGATGAATTGTAGGTATTAATGATTACATATGCAGGCTTTCGAGTTGATAATTCGGTGTATGTTTTCTCGGCTAGGGATGGGATGAGACCATAATATACGGTACTATAAACAGCAGTTGGCGACTGGCGGCCGGTAAGCTGGCGGTATGGACCATCGGGATAAACGTATACATAATCTAATGTGCTCGTGTTGTTTTTAATGTACTCCGTCACGGCATTATATTCTGAAACAAGTGGTTTACTTAAACTCATCCCGGCAGCAGGCAGATATTCTTTCTCCTCAGAGATTGGTGGAACTTTCCCGTAATCAAATACTTTTTTGATTGTATATTGAAATCCAGAAGACAAACACAACCACATAATGATGGCAATGGTAACATATCGTACCCATTTAGAAGTATTGGCAAAGAGTAATGAAGATGTCAGAAGTGCTGTGAACGTTATACCATAGTGTAGATAACATGGTGTGTTTAATGTTCGCGTATAAGCAAGTACTGCATAGAATAGCAGCGTGATATTGAGTATAAACCACTTAGAATGACGATTGCGGATATGCCACACGAGCAGAAAAATAATAATTCCAACAACCGTGTAAATATTAAGCCGCTGGAGAAGCACAAAAAAATTCAGCAGAAATCCATTATCATTCTGGAAAGTCGTTACAAAATCGCTGAAACGAGGAAATACTTCACGGCACGGACTATTGGTATAAAACGCTTTCACAAACCCTGAATGAAACGAGATATAACTTTCGATAAGATTATTTTTGAAAAGATACAGGAAAAAAAGCGAGCCGATTCCGGCCTGGAATGAAAATGTCTGCAGAATATCTTGAATGGTGTGTTTTCTTTCTTTCGTAAATAGATGCAGGATGAAAAAGATTACAAACGCCACATTGGCAATCAGTGCATACTCGGCGCTTGAGATGAGTGATATTCCCAATAAAAAACTGCCTATTAACTTCTTCCGTGAATCATGCTTAAGGATGCCTAGACTCGCGGTTATCAGACCTAATTCTGGTATCAGATGACGAATCGCATTATAATCGTTATTTGCCCGATACAGCACCAACATAAACATAAAGAGAATGAGAGATTTTTTATTAAGATATTGTTTGCCGATTGCGTAACTTAACCCGATGCCAAGAAGCGGCAAAAAAACAAAGTTGCTGAAAAACAAACCGAAGAACGTTTTTCCAAATAGAAGAAAAAAAGGAAGACGTAAAAATAATGTCAGGAATCCATATTCCCAATAAAAATCACGATACAAAACTTTGCCATCCACAAGATCATACAGACTCTGCCAATGAGACTGATAGTCCAGATACCCAAACATCCGGTCGGCATCAAACGTAAAAAAGTGAAAAAAGAGATCGAAAAAATACAACAGACACACAGCAACAGCAGCTAATAAAATGTATCGTTGATATGAAGATATAGAGTGTGCCGCAGATTTCTTCATTATTTAATAGTACTATATTGCAATATATTGGAAACTATCTGTTTCGATGAAAGCCCATGGTATTCTATCATCGACGGGTAATCGGTTGAAACAGAAGTAAATGAATTGCCAAATCCAAATCGAAATAAATGAGGCTTATTTTTTGATGATGATATAAACTCGGCGATACAACTTCCGAATCCACCATCGATCCGATGTTCTTCAATCGAGACTAATAATTTATACTTTCGCGATAAAGTTTCTAAAAGTTTTTTATCCATTGGCTGAATAGTTGGAAAAGCATATACGCCGGCCTTGACTCCATTTTTTTTAAGCTGTGTTGCAACTTCTATCGCAGTATACACCTGTACTCCGGTTGCCAATAAAGCTATCTCCGCTCCTTCCTCTATTACAATCCCTTTTCCGAATTTGAATAGTGTTTTTTTTACAGCAGCAGAAGGATTTCGCTCCAATCGAAAATACGTCGGACCTTGTTGTTTTATGATAGCGTGAGTAGCTGCATATGCCTGATGCGGGTCTTGCGGTGCAATTATTGTCATATTAGGAAGCAGCCGCATAAGGCCGATATCTTCCATGGAATGATGGGTAGGGCCTGCTTTTGTATAAGCAAGACCACCGCCGATACCAACTATTTTTACATTTAAATTCTGAAGACAGACATCGTTTCTAATCTGCTCAAATGGCCGCATGCTGGCAAATGTAGCTATCGAATATACAAACGGAATATATCCGGTGGAAGCAAGTCCGGCTGCTACGGTTACCATGTTCGCTTCGGCAACACCGATATTTAAAAACCTATCAGGAAACTCTTCGGCAAATGGTTCGAGAATTCGAAATCCCAGATCGCCCGTTATAAGAAAAACCTTTTTATTCTGCCGTGCTTCTTCACATAATGCCCGGACAAATGCCTGTCTCATACTTTGCTAATTTCCTCCAATGCCTTTTTATATTCTTCTTCGGCAAAAACTTTGTAATGACCAATTAATTGGTGTTCAATTGCAGAAATGCCTTTTCCCGAAACTGTGTTGGCAATAATAATCGTCGGCTTATTTCGTGATAATGGAACTTTTTCATAGGCGCTTTTAATTTCAGCGATATTATGGCCGTCGATCTCAAGTACATCCCATCCAAAGGCTCGCCATTTTTCGGCTAATGGATCAAGATTTGTTATTTCATCGGCGCGGCCGAAACACTGCCACTTATTGTAGTCAAGAATTGCGTATAGATTGTCGAGTTTAAGACGCGATGCTAAGAGTGCCGCCTCCCACACCGAACCTTCACCGCATTCACCATCACTCGTGAGAACCCATGTTTTCGCCAACGATCCAGAATGCTTCGCGCCCATTGCAATGCCGACGCCAAATGCCAGACCATGACCGAGAGAACCTGTGCTCATCTCAATTCCCTCATCATGAATTTCTGGATGTTCACATAGTCCTTCATTCTGGCCGAATGAGAATACTGTTTGTTTTGAGATTATTCCTTTTTTATAGAGTGCCGCGTAGAGTGCAGCAGCAGCATGGCCTTTGCTTAAAATAAAACGGTCGCGATTCTGATTTTTTAAATTTCCTTTATTGATATTAAGCTGAGTAAAATACAAAACCGATACAAGATCGCTTATCGAAAGCGCCGAGCCGACATGGCCTGCTTTCGCCTTATACGAAATCTCAAGAACAAGCGCTGCCACTTCTTTTGCCATTCTTTGCAGTTTTTTAAGATTGATTTCCTTATTTTTCATAGACTGTTTTGTACCAGGCGATTGTTCTTTGTAATCCTTTTTTTAATGGATACTTTGCCTTCCATCTCAAAAGTGTGTTAGTTTTTTTCATACTAGCCACCCAGCGATATGAATCCCACTGTCTGCCTTCATAATGATTTAATTTAACAGGCACTTCCGACTTCGTCAGTGATTTGACTGCGTCTGCCAGCCCGGCAATAGTTGTTTGAACTCCAGTACCGATATTAAACACTTCACCATAAAACTGTCTCCGCTTTAGTACTGTCATAAACGCATCGACAACATCGTCCATATAAATTAAGTCGCGCGCTTCTTTTCCAGTTGCAAGCAAAATAGGTTTTTTTTCAAAGACTGATTGAATGACATTGTGAACCAAACGCCCCTTTTCTTCGAAGGGACCATACACATTAAATAGCCGCAGTAGTACGGACGGTTTATTGTACATTTTAGAATAAACCTGGCACAGATACGTTTGAGAGGCTTTCAATGCACCATAATAATTATTTGGTTCCAAGATATCTGTTTCTTTCATGGGTTTATCTTTTTTTCCATATTCAGAAGAACTGCCGGCTGCTGCGAAATGGGTATACGGGATATCTTTTAGCGATTCCAGAAGATTCATTGTCATACGGACATTTGTGCCAACCAGTAAATCAGTATCTTTTTGCGTAGGATATGCTCCATAGGTAGCCAGATGAAAAATGGCATATGGTGAAATATTCTGAAGAGTTTTTTTTAATTTGTCCGGATTTTGAAGAATGCCTGTGTGAAGCGTAACTTTATTGAGCAGATCCTCAATGCGCCACAAGTTTCCCTCCGGACGGACAGCGATATGTACTTCATAATTTTCTTTGACTAATCGACGGACTAAGTTAGCCCCTACAAAGCCGGCTCCTCCGGTTACAAATATAGTTTTTTTCATATTTATTCAACAAATTTGCTCCACCATGATTCATGCTCTATGTACCATTTCACTGTTGCTTTGATTCCTTTCTCAAGAGGAGTTTTAGCGGTCCATCCTAATGTTTTCTCAAGGTGCTTAGAAATTCCCACATTGCCGCTTGTTTCTGGAGCCGAAGACTGCGCAATCTGCAGATATTTTTTTTCACTTTTTTTAAGTGTTTTCAGAATAAGTCTAGCAACATCCGCGACAGATGTCGATTTTCCTGTGCCAATATTAAAGACCTTACCAAGAACTTTTTCTGGCGGAGATTTAATAATCGCCTCGATCGCCCGCGCATGATCTTCTATAAAAACCCAGTCACGTTTCTGTTTCCCTCCATGATTTAAAGAAATTGGCTTATCGCGAAGAAGCCGGGTAATAAATAAGGGAATCATTTTTTCTGGATGCTGCAGTGGCCCATACGCATTAAATGGACGCACTACAGTAACCGGTAGGTGTTTAGATAAATGAAATGCATAAGCGATACGATCTGTTGCAACTTTTGATGCGGCATAGGGTGATACAGGATTTAACGGATGCGCTTCATTCATTGGTGTGCCTGGTATCTGATTCCCATACACTTCGGAACTGGAATAGATAATAACCCGGTCAACTGGATATTTTTCTGCCGCCTCAAGAAGCATAGTAGTTCCGATTACGTTAGTTGTAATTGTGGACAAAGCCTGTGAGATTGATTTTCCTGCATGGGTAGCTGCAGCCATATGAATAATGATTGAAGATTCTTTTACTGCATTGTTTATTGTCCGCTTTTTTAGAATATCTCCATGCATGATTCGAACTCTTTTTTTGACATTTGCAGTTTGAGGAAGATTAGCAGGAAAACCGGTGAAGGACACTTTATCAAAAATAAGTATGGAATAGGGAGTAGTTTTAAGAAGATGCATGATTACATTCGATCCGATAAATCCTAATCCACCGGTTATCATTATCGTATCTTTTTTCATATTATGTATGCCATTATAGCAATTCTTATAGAAAAACAAGGATCATTCAAAATAACGCAATCCATAGAATAACCGTTCAGATATTTGAGGCGCGCCAGACTTATTATTTTCTTTCAAATTGTTTCGGAGTACTGCCTTTGAAATGGAGATACGGAGAAAATAAATCCAGTACCGGTTCCAAAATTCTTTATTATATTGTAATTTGCTAATCGACATGTATCCTTTCATAAAATAATCAAACCATAGTTGTTGTTTATAAACTCCAGTTCCATAATAAGCAATATCAAAAACAGGGTCTCCTGCAAGAGTATCTTCCCAATCTAAAAGAAAGACATTGTGTTCTCCGCCGCATAAAACATTGTGATTGGCGACATCGCCATGTAGTAAAACTGAGGGAACCTTCTGTAATAATTCTCTATTCTTTTGAAAAATTGTTACTAAAAAATTATATTCTTTACTGCTAATAATTGAATTTTTTTTACAATAGTTCAAATGGTTTTCCAGATTGCACATAACATAATCACTCCATGTATTATAAATACCTTTAAATATTTTCTTTTTTACGAAATTAATATTAAATTGACCGTACCCACTGGTCTTGATTGAATGAACACGCGCAATCGCTTTACCAAAATCGTAAAATATTTCGCTACTGTAGGATTTCTTTTGCACAACAGAATACAGAAGTTCCCCTTCAACATACTTGCTAACTTGATAGGCATACGGAATAACTTTGTGTGAAAGATCTACTGTTGTTATTTCGGGAGAATGAACACCATGTTCTTCGGTAAGTTTAGCTACTGCTTCTTCCAGTAAAAGTGAATTATTAGAAGCAAAACCAGCGAGTTTGCTGATACGGATAATATAAGCTTTTTTACCAATAATTGTTTTGTATACCCAATGAAGTGTGCTTCGCTCAAACTTTTCGATTGAGAGGGGCTTTTTATGAAAAACAAAATCCACTACAGAAAAGACGTGTTGATGAATTATGCTGTCATCAACCTCGTTAACCGTATTTCTATACAAAAGCGGAATATCCGATTTTGAAAAAAATATTTTTTTTTGAAACGCCAAAAAATCTTTATAGCTTGTCATATCCAAGCAGTTTACTGACTACAGTTGTCTGCTCTTTTATCTGATTATATTGATCCTTTGACAAGGTTTTCATGGTTTCTAAATTGGCTTTTGTAGTAGGCACCCGAATTGTACCCCATGGCATCATATTTTCTAGTTTCTTTCCATGCCATGATGGATATTCCTGTGCTTTGGAATATGGATATCCAATATGTTTCAAAAGTCCGGTAAGAGTTTTTTTCGGATCAGCAACCAAATCTTCAAAACGAATAATATGAACATTTTTCGGATACATATGGAGAAAATTCATCATCATAAGCTGCATGATGTTCCAAGTCTGCACATACCGGCGGACAGAATATGGCACCGGTCGTCGCAATGTTTCTGCATACGCAGAATACGGGTTGCGGACCATATGAATAATATGAGCATTCGGAAAATCTTTAAGAATATGCTCGGTATCAATACCAATATTGGGACTATATCCTACATACGCTTCCTCTTTACCCGAAGCATTATAATTTTCCCAAGCCAAAAAAGTGGAACGGTAAAATGCCTCTACTATGTTAGCTCGTGTTCGTTCTTTTCCTTTTAATAGTTCCAGGAATACTTTTTTTCTGCTAGCATTGGTCATTTTTATATCAGCGTCACGAAACTTACTTACATAGCGGGTATTCAAATACACTTTCATTTCTTCATCAATAATAAGTTCGTAATCATCTGCAAAGTTCCCGACCAAAGGAAACTGTGGCCAACGGTACTTTACCGGCATAAGCGATGTATAATAATCGGCGGTAAGAAATGTTCCCGGTTGTGATTCAAAAGGATAGACATACAAGCTGGGATGACCATCCAAAAATCGATGGATAGTATTGCCTCCATTTTCATACATCGCCGAAATCATAATTAACTTAAATTCACTATTTTTTTTAGCCATAATTTTTATTTAAAAAATTTTAATGAAAACAGTATACCATACCTCATAGCATATCTTTCCATCGATGTTTCTGAAAATAAAAGTATTTCATATAACGCAGCATTTCAAGAACCGATTTAATGTTAGTGGATGAACTTCCTGTTTCCCGTGCATATGACTCTACCGGCACTTCAAGCCAGCGCAGTCCATTTACTTTCAGTTTGATAAGCAATTCCAAATCAATAGCAATATTATGAGATTCAAGTTTCAGTGCCTTTGCTACTGACGACAATAATATCTTCGGAGTTCCGTTAACATCGCGAGTCGACAGGCCGAACACTATGCGGGCCAGAAGATTATATGCCCGTGAATTCAATAATCTTTTTATATTTTCACGATTTATTCGGCTAATTTTAGCCATATCATAGTCGCCTTTTTGAATTTGATCATACAGACCGGTTATAACTTTCGGATCAATTTGGCCATCTGACACTACATAACAAACATATTTGCCAGCCGCCAATTCTATTCCTTTTTGCACAGCGTTTCCCCACCCTTTTTCCGACTGATGAACATGGAGATTGTTAATTTTCTTCGCTAATTTTTTCAAGATTGCCAGACTTTGATCCGTCGATCCATTTTCAATGGCCAATAACTCAAAGGTAAGAGAAGTGTTTGTGAGAAGATGGTTAATTTTTTTTATGTAGTCTTCGATACCTTCAGCTTCATTATGAACCGGCAAAACAACGGATAAATTTTTCATTAGTGCTATTGTACCAGTTTTTGAAACTTCTTAAGATCATTCACTCTACTTTAACCGAAATACTGCGGTGGGGTCTATATGAGTACTTCCCGATACCACACATACCGACTTTTTATTTTTATATATATAATAGGCGATATCATCAATTCCATATGATTTACGTGTTTCAGGTTTTTTTACTGCTTCTTCAAATTGAGGCGTCTCCATAAAATTTTTCCAAGAAATAGTCACTACAATATAATCAGCTTTTTTCATAGAACGTTTAAAGATAACATCACCAATGTCAGGGTACCGCTGATACGCCAATCGTAAATCTTTTCTGTTGGCAACAAAATAAAAATATGGATCAGACCGGACATCACGGACTATAACATTTTTATTTTTTGGGATACATTCACTAATATCATGGCTATTTTTTTCATAAGAATAATCCTGATAATAGCTAAAAACTTTTGCCTGCTGCAGAAGACTGTAAATAAAAAAAACAATGGCAATTGATATCCGTAATAAAAAATTATAATCATGTAACCTAGTTTTTTTTCCGCTGTGCAAAAAAAACAACGGAATAAAACTTATTGAAAATAAAGATAAATACCAGATTAAATTTCCCCAAATTGCTATTACAGCCGTGCATGCTGCAGCAGTTAGCCAAAAAACTTCATAGGTATTTTTTTTAAATTTAATAAGCAGTAAAAAAAATCCCAAACCATAGAAAATGAAATTTATTCCTGAATAGAATGTAATATCATCCCAAGAGTACTTTAATGGGAAAAAATCTGGTATATACCTCTTTGAAATCATCATATACGATGCATTGACTGCAGATTTATCAGCGAAGTAGGCAATATAGATAATCCATAAAATTACACAAATGAAAGGGATACTAGCAAAATACAATAATCCATTTCTTTTTAAAACACTTCTTTTGAAGATAAGTGTATAAACGATAATTGTCAAAAAAGCAGGAAGACCTACTATGAAATGGGTAAACAAAGCCGCTGTAGCCAGCACGCTTGTGAAGATATAATATCGGATAGACATTTTTTTTAACAAATAGAAATAGCTAAGATAAGCAGCAAGTTGAAAACATAGTGCCATCATTTCCATCCTTCCAAACTTTGCACTTTTTAGAAAGAAAAAGTCTGAAGCCAAGAAAAACACTGCCATCCCGCTCATAAAAATGCTTTTTGAGGCTCGATGCAATAAAAAATACAATAATATTAATGATAAGGCAGCTAAAAAAATAGAAAAGTATCTTACCGTATATACAGAATAGCCAAATAGATACAATGGAACACTTAATCCAAAACTATATGGTGGACCATAGTGAGTAAGCGGAGTTTTATCCATAAGCGGTATATTTGTGTCGAAATCTTCTACTGCTAATGAATGCGGATGAAGAAGACCATAGGCAATACTAGAAAACGCAGTTTCATCTGAATGAATTTGAGGAAATGATGTGAGCGTCCGAGAACTTAAGAAAAATAAAAAAAATAATACCGCAACTATAATAATTAAATGAACCAATATTCTCATACAGTGTTAGTTATACCATACGATATTTTTTCTGCATATATTCTGAATGATTTAGGGTGACAGAATCTTAAAAATTTGCATTTCCTGATCCAATGTTGAATCTGCAAGTGATTTTTTTTCCTGCTCAAAATATAAGGTGAATCGTTTAAAGATTGCTCTGTCTTCCTCATTCAACTCAAGTGGTATCGATGTGCGTTCCCATTCGCTGAATTTTTGTTCATCAGGAGGAAGAATTCCCCGCTCCGGAATCGTAATATAAACCGGTCGGTAAACTCCAGACGCTCGTTTGGAAAGAATAAAGTTCTTCATTAAATTGACATAGCGGGTAAGCAGAATCGCTTTGTGTATTCCCGAGTTTTGATAATAATCAGATGTTATGAATGGGATCGAAACAGGTTCGGATTTCTGAAACATTTTTCCTTCGCGGTCTGTATATGTTGCAGTAAGCAAGATCGATGGATTTTTATTCTGTTTGCTTTTTAGCTTCAGCAGTACCACTCCTCCTTTTGTCTCGCCTCCGGCAGATGCAGAAGGGAATAATGTGCGGACATACATAAGTTTTCCGGAATTAGGATCTGTGTCCGGGGAACCATATACTTTTTCTATCTCCCATCCTTCTGATTTAAAATCGAGGGAAAGATCGAAAACTAGCGGAGTTACCATGTACTCGAATTCCGTATCCATTCTATTTTTGAATTCTCCTCTGGAATGAACCGAATAGTAATTTGCGCCTCGTACTTTGGTAATACTTTCGATAAGTTCGGAGTTAAAGTCTATGCCAACACCAATGAAGGTTGTGTAAATATTATTTTGCGCAGCCTGAGACACCATGCCAAGCAATGAATCTTTGTCGGTGTTGCCGGTATTGGGCATGGCATCTGTTAGGAAAATAATCCGTGTTTCATAGTCCGGATCTTTTGGCAGATTGGCGGTTTTGATTAGATCCATTCCTTTTGTGTAACCCGCCTCGTGATTGGTGCTTCCTTGTTCCGTAATTTCAAGGATATGTTTTTTTATAGCATCCATGTCGGTTTCGCCCACATAATTAAGTGGTTTTGCTTCGTATGCCGAGCCGTCAAAAAGCGCCATACCAAACCGGTCCTGCGGCTGTAAGTGTTCGAGCATGGCAACTATCGCTTCGTTGGCAACTTTCATTTTGGTTTTGTTTCGTTCTTCTGCTGATTCTTTTGGAGTAATTCCTAACTTTTGATCATAATAGTACTGATCAAATGGAGATCCCATGGATCCGGAAATGTCCAGCACGACCATTACATTAAGATTTTTCCTGTGAAACTGAGACTCTTTAATCCCAGAATTGAGGCCAACAGTCATATAATATTCAGACTCTTGAGAAAACGGATCTTTGCTTACTGCATAGCTATATGATGGACAGAATAATTCTGTGCATTCTTTCTGCTTACCAGTGTCAAAAAAATAATCATAAAAAAGTCCTTCATAGGTAATGTCTGTCGGTAATGGGAGATAGTGATTTTTTATATTTTCCCGAAAGTTGGCATTATCTTTTGCTCCACCGACAGAAAATCCAAGATCTGATTCTGCTGTCATAGATTGTGGCGCCATTTTCATAGCCGGCGCAGAATTAAGCATAGATCCCGCAGCAGAAAAACCTCCTCTTCGCATATCATTTTGTTCACCGGTATATTTATAGTTCCAGTCGTCATGCTTGGCTCCAAATGTGATTGAAGGAGATTTTTGAGCTGCTAGTTTCTGGGGTGTTTTGCCAGGCGTAAAAATCGGCTGTCGTTTTTGCCAATACAAGAAAGAGAATACGAATAATAAGATTACGACAGAACCAGCTCCAGTTACAAAAAAATCATTTTTAAAAAATGCTCTGATTTTTGCACATAAGGGAGAACAGGTATATTGACTTTCAAGCCGTTGAAATAATGATTCTTTATACTCGATCGATGGTTTTAGATCATTTTTCAATTCTGAAATAAACTGTTCTGCTTCATCGTTTTGATGGATGTTCATATACCGGTTGTTGCTTATGGTGTACAGGCCACCAGTTCGCGCAATTTTTTAATCGCCCGTTTTTGGGTTGTTTTAACATAGTTCATGTCTTTACCAAGTTTCGCTACAATATCGCTTAAACTGCATTTTTCAATCAGACGCATGCGGATGATTTCCTGCTGCGTTTCCGGAAGCATGTCAATTAAAGGAAGCAGCCGATCTTCCAAGGATTTAGACCTGGACTTTTCAACAACAGCTTGTGTATATACGGCAAAATCATCGAATTCCTGATATGATACTTCCGATATTTTATATTTCCGTCTCAGATGCAGAAGAAATACATTTCGTGCTATGCCGTATAAATAAGCACGAATATTTTCTATTTCGGTATTATTCTTCACATGTTTTACGAAAGTGACAAAAGTTTCGCTGGTTAAATCTTCGGCTGTTTTTTTATCCAGAATTTTTGCAGCAAAAAAAGCATAGATTGGCTCCATATACCGTTCGTACGCTTCGCGCACATCTGAAAAAAAGAGTTTTGGCATATATATATTTAACTATAGTACTTCTACCTTGTTTGTAAAGTGGTTGCATATAGTGTACAGATAGTAAAAATCTACATTGACAAATTGCAAATGATTTGCAATAATTAAGTTTATGAATGTACTTGATGTGCTAAAAAATCACGGTTACCGACTTACAAAAGCGCGCAGAGAACTTCTCAAAGTAGTGAAAGGATACCCCATGACGGTTCAGGAAATATATTCAACACTTCGAAAAAAAAAGATAGATATCGACTTAGCGTCTGTGTACCGTTCGCTCGAACTGTTTGTTGAAATGGGCGTGGTGCATATTATCCAACTGGGAGAAGATAAAAAACGATATGAGTTGATTGAATCTGATAATCACCACCATCATCTTGTCTGTAATACCTGCGGTTCTATCGAAGATATCGCACTAGATGAAAAAATACTGTTGAAAGAAGTTAATTCAAAATCTGATTTTGCAATTGACCATCATCATTTAGAATTTTTTGGCCGGTGTAAAAACTGTCAATAATATATGAAAAAAACACTTCTCCTTATATTGATAGTAATTGGTGCGATAATTTTTTTCGGAATCAACCGAATAGATAATCAAAAAGGCACTAATGATAACAAACTGCAGGTAGTTACCTCCATATATCCTCTCTATTATTTTGCTACACAAATCGGGCGAGAAAAAATAGACGTATACAACATTGTTCCATCGGGCGCAGAACCCCATGAGTACGAACCGACAGCACAAGATATAGCCAGAATCGAAACAAGCGATGTTATTATCGTTAACGGAGTAAAACTTGAGCCCTGGGCAAACAGGATTAAAACAGATCTGCAGGGGAAAAAAACTTTACTGATAACTGTAGGTGATGGGCTTGCCAATCTGAAGCTGAATGAAGACAATAAAAATATCATCGATCCACATATTTGGCTCGCGCCGCCGCTTGCAAGCATTGAAATAGAAAAAATAACACAGACGTTAATTCAGACGGACAAAACAAATGCAGAATATTACCGGACCAATGCTACACAGTTGATTTCACAAATGGATGATCTGAATACCGCATATATAAATGGACTCGCTCAGTGCGGCAAAAAAGATATAATAACATCGCACGCTGCATTTGGATATATGGCGCATACGTACGGTTTACGACAAGTTTCCATAGCAGGCCTTTCAACCGAAGAAGAACCTTCTATAAAACAGCTTTCACAAATTGCCGACTTCGCCAAAAAAAATTCTATAAAATATATTTTCTTTGAAGAGCTTGTCAGTCCAAAATTGTCACAGACACTCGCCGCAGAAGTCGGCGCCCAAACACTTGTTTTAAATCCGATTGAAGGAATTAGCAAAGAAGATATGAAAGCAGGTAAAAATTACTTTACAATTATGCAAGACAATCTTACCAATTTGAGAACCGCCCTCGAATGCAAGTAGATCATACCAAAAATATTATCGAACTAAAAAACGTCTCATTTGCCTATAACGGGGAAGATGTTTTAAAAGACGTATCTCTTAATATTCATAAAGGAGATTATCTGGGGATTATTGGCCCCAACGGCAGCGGTAAAACTACACTTCTGAAAATAATGGTCGGACTTCTGAAACCGACAAATGGCACGGTAAAACTTTTTGGGAAAGCTATTGAGACATTCAGTGAATGGAATAAAATAGGCTACGTTCCGCAGAAGGCAACCAGTTTCGACATTAACTTTCCGGCAACCGTTTATGAAGTTGCCGCGATGGGACGATATGGAAAGAAAGGATTATTCCGATCATTAAACGACCATGACAAAAAAATTATTGATGAATCACTCCGGCATGTAGAAATGTTCGAGTTTAAGGACAGGTTGATCGGTGATCTTTCTGGCGGCCAGCAGCAGAGAGTTTTTATAGCCCGAGCCCTTGCGGCGGAACCTGAAGTAATATTTCTCGATGAACCCACCGTTGGCGTGGATGTTAAGACGCAGGAATCATTTTATGCGCTTCTTAAAAAACTGAATCTGGAACTTAACTTAACGTTAGTGTTGGTATCACACGACGTTGATGTAGTGGCACATGAGGTGACAGAGCTTGCATGTATCAATAAAACTCTGTTGTATGAAAGTAATCCTAAAGACTTTTTCAAAAATGATGGATTAAAAAAACTCTACGGAGATCAGGTTAGATATATTTTACATAACCATTAATATGCTCGATATTTTTCAGTATAGTTTTATTGTCCGCGGACTTGAAGCGGGACTTATTATTGCTATCATTGCTCCGTTTATCGGAATCTTTTTAGTATTAAGAAGATATTCGCTTATTGCCGATACATTGTCGCATATTTCGCTTGCAGGAATCGCGATTGGACTTCTACTTAAGATTAACCCGATATTTACTGCAATCGGCAGTTCTGTAATTTCATCAATAATTATTGAACGGCTGCGGCTTTCTAAAAAAGTATATGGTGAATCTGCACTCGCGATTTTTCTTTCCGGAAGTTTGGCTCTTGCGGTGGTGTTAATCAGCATGGTTCATGGATTCAATGTCGATCTGTTCAGTTATTTATTCGGATCAATTGTAACGGTGAAACAATCCGATGTGTTGACAATCGGAGCACTGGGAGGTCTGGTTTTGATTCTCCTTTTTGCGTTTTATAAGGAACTGGTGTTTATTACATTCGACGAAGAAGCCGCACAAGTGAATGGCATTCCGACACGGAAGATAAATATTTTATTGATAACCTTAACTGCATTAACGATTTCGCTTGCTATACCAATTGTCGGAATTCTTCTTATTTCAGCATTAATTGTTGTGCCTGTTGTAACCGCACTTCAATTTAAAAAAAGTTTTAAGGAAACGATTATTATTGCTGAATTCATCTCAATTTTTTCCGTTATCGCCGGAATTTTCGCTTCATTTTATCTCAATCTTTCAACAGGAGGTACCATAGTTCTTATCGCAATTGCTTTCTTTATTTTCACTTCCCTTCTGAAAAAATAACCTGCATTTTTTTAAAGCTTATATTGCTATAATGACCCTAACATGGCGGTTGCCGAACGATACGTGCAGACTGCTACACCGGAATTGCTTCATACAAATATAGGAGATGTTCATGCAATGGGTGGTGCAATGAGTGATGCTGTTGAATTTGAAATGTTACAGGGTTTGAAGCAGAATACCACAATTGGTATTATGCCCTTTGCTGGAGCCGAACCACAAAGAACCTATACTGCATACAAGGAAATCCTATGTCAAAATGGATTTCAGCCAGATGTGATCTTTCGTGAAGACTCTCAAAATTCTGCAACAAATACTGCAAAATTAGATCAATGGACACAATTATTTCTAACTGGTGGAAATCAGCAACGTATCTTTGATTATCTTCGAGATACCCAACTGCTTGAACTAATAAAAAAAAGACACCGGAATGGGCTTCGTATTGTGACTACTTCTGCCGGTACTGCAGCACTCGGTGTAATGTCTCCATATAGCTTTGGCAATTTTGATGATGATGATCCTGAGATAGATGGGCGAGCCTTTGCCGATGCAAGATGTGTATTACGATCATCAACCGATAAACAAACTGATCTGCTAATTCCTGCATTAGGATTAGTTCCTGGAGCAATTTTTGATAGCCATTTCTCACAGATGAACCGTTTACAAAGATTAAAAGCAGGTATAGAAGAATTTCCACAGTATGTTGGAATTGGGATTGATGAAAACACAGGCGTTCATATAGTTCATGGCGATGAATGCCGCGTATATGGAGCAAACCAAGTATTTGTAGTAAAATCTGATGGTACTCAAACTCAGGCACTCCCTTTCAATTCGGGCGAAAGTTTTACCCTTTCTCAATTTCGATAGAATTCTGTAATTTACTCACCTCCATAAGATAATTCGAGAAAATAAACATGAATCACTTTTTCACGCTGGAGATCAGGTATATAATAGACTTCGGCATTATAAAATTCTTGAAAAAGCAGCCTGCCGGTGCTATTGCAACTTCACAATTAATGATTCTTCGTATGTTCCGCTGCTTACTCAAAAACAAGAGTATATAGCTGACATTCAGCAGCTTGAAATAACGACCCTTACCTACAAAGAATGTGAGGCGCAGATTAACCCTTTAAAAAAAATTAATCCTTATACATTGCCTGTTAAATATTTTTATTTGTTGAATAAAAATCATACTTTTAAAAAGATTAGCAAGAAGTTTGTTACGAACAGATTTAAAAAAATTTTGAAAATTCATCCACTGGAGTATTTGAAATAATGAAAATTATTTCCCAATTGCTTCCCAGAAGCCTTGTTCAGCGCGTTGCTGACTAAAATATTGACCTGCCCATTTTACAGCATTTTGCTGCATTTCAGTTAACATAGATGAATCCTTCATGAATCCGAGAATTGATTCAGCTGCGTCTGTGGGTGAATCAGCTAACCGACCGACCGTTTCAGGTGCGGCATCCAATATTTCTCTAGTTGCATCACAAACAGTTCTACCAATTACCGGCATTCCTCCCATTAATGCCTCGGCAGTAACCCTGCCAAATCCTTCTTTCGGGGATGGCATAAATAATACATCATATAAATTATATAATTCCTGAAGTTTTTCTCTGCCTTGACGTCCAATAAATTCAAGTACCACCTTGTTAACCCCTTGATGAGTTGCATCGATGGCATCTTTTCTTTTCTTTAAGCCTTCAAAGTATTCATTTCTAGTTCCTGTAGCATCACCAGCGATTGTCAGACGTACTGTATTAAAAGGACGCTGATTATTTGTTCCATTGTCATATTTCAGCTCATCATGCAATTTCTCATATAAATCTAAAACCCAGTCCAATCCTTTTTCATAAGAGATTCGGCTTACTACGAGGACTCCCAATTCATCTTGTCTTAATAATTTATTCCGCCGTTCTATATAATCCGGGCCTTGTCGTATTTGAGAATTATACTCTCCACCTACTTGTTCAGGAATTACCCTTATTTTATTTTGACTAATACCTATACCCCGCAAAGAATCAGCGGCTGCCTGAGACACAGCTAGATTCATATGTACACTGTTCCCTACTGTTCTTTGTAAAAGTTCAAATCCTGTCCATTTTAAATTTCGGACCTGTCTCTGAATGCTGCCCGTTACATTTTTATCCGGAACATATCCTACTATTCCTCTCCATAAGGCATAAGTTTTCTCTTGTAGTTTTTTAGGTAGGGCAAAAAAAACAGCGGATGTAAAAAAATCAGGATGGTTTAAAATAATAGTATAAGGATCCATTGTTTGAAGTTCTGTTGTCAGCCTCGCTAATTCTCTTATAGAAGGAATCTCTTGACCGATAAGGGGCGGATGATATGTCTTACCAAGCGCGTAAGAACGCACTCCTGCAATTTCAGGCTGGTTTGCCGAAGGTGATACCAGTAGCCATCCTTGAGAATCAGGATTAGTATATTGCAACAGGTTCCGGGTGCTTTCCTCGGCACCGCCATTTACACCTAAATAGCCTGGGAATATCAGTACGCTTTCTTTTGACATAGATCAATTATACTATAGGTCTTGTTTTATTTCTACTATATCTGGAGTACGCAAAATTAATCTTGCTATTCATTAGATGCATAAAACATAGCATTAAGAAGTACTTGTAATTAAAGCAGAGTTACCAAAGAATCCACAACCAACGATGCTTCCAATAACATTTCTCTCATTTGTGTATTCGTGAGACCAATTGAAAATACACCAGCAGCATTTAAAGCCTTTATTCCCGAAGGACTATCCTCTATCCCAATAACTTCACCTGACTGAATTCCCATTTTAAATAATGTAATATTTATACATTCCGGATCGGGTTTGCTTTTTGTATAATCCGTCGCAGAAATGGTTATCGGAAATAATTTTTCGAAATCATGATATTTCATTAATATATCCAGAAAAACCCGTTCCAATCCGGTCACCATAGCTAACAACGGTTTTTCTTTTATATATCCAACCCCCTGCAGTTCAACATTCCCTTTACTAATGGTTTTAATAAAATTTATTGTATCTTCATAAAAATTGATATTTTTTGCGAAAATATCTACGGTAGCATCTATTTTCTGCTGAATAAATGTGTCGATGTCTATGTTCAGTTTATTGTCGATTAGAAAAGATGTTATACCGCCTTTAATGGATTTACCGAGAAACCATCGGGCAAATCCTTCTTCTGTTAAATTGAATTTGTATTGTTCCAATATTTTTTTGTACGCGTTGTAGTGAATATTTTCGGATTTGGTTATGACACCGTCGACATCGAAGATTATTCCTTTTATTGTGAGCATACCAAATTATATCAGTCTCTTATTTCTAAACGCGAAACCGGAAAATGTTTTAAGATATTTCTCAAAATCTAGGGCTTTCTTTTTTGATATAAAAGCCGAATAATATATAAGTTGCAAAGGACGAAGATTTTTTGTCTGAGAAACTTCACCTGAGTGATGAGTCCGCAATCTATGTCTTAAATCGGATGAAAATCCAGTATAAAAAGTATTATCTCTAAGCTGAAGAATATACACGTAATACATGAAGATACTTTAATAACGAAAGTGAATAAAATCAATGGTCTATATGCTACGAATTGACGAATAACCTGTCCCACTTCGCTCTTCGAGCTACGTTAGGGACACCCTTCGCAAAGAGATTTCTAAGTTGGGTAAATTCTTTGGTGGCCGACCCACTTCGCTCTACGAGCTTCGTTAAGGTTGCCGTGCCACTCCGAAGCCCCTACCATTTGTAGGGGCGAAGGGTGGAGATGCCCGGAATTGAACCGGGGTCCGAGGAAACACAGGTACAAACGTTTAGTCCAGGGTAGAGTGTATTTAGCTCGAGCAGAGTCGGGATACACACAAACCGGTTCTCTGCAGCCAATTATGGGTTTTTCGATTCATGCCGCCAATTGGAAATGCGGCACAAACCTCACCTCAGTTGGTTATCTCTTTATAAGTTGAACCGAGGAAAACAAATAAAGAGTGACTTAAAGCAATACTTTTACTTATGCAGCAAAAGCATAGTTGCGGGTATATTGAGCGGCAATTACGCCTTCCATATGCTCGCGAACAAAAGCTTTAAGATCCGCTATGGCACCTTGTGCCTGATTTTTAGCAGTTGTGTTTTTACTATTTACGGATAGATCCGCCCAGACCGTTTGTAAAAGTGCAAATTCCCCGTCGATGCCTGTCATCCCCTTTTAGAAACTGTTTACGAGTCGTAGACGAGTAATTACAGTTTCTTAAATCCTCCTAAGCTCGCTCTGTAGGACTTCGAGCGAATAGCGATGAGCCCAGTCCTACAGTAAGAGCAGGAGGATTAAAATTTCATATATTCTTTTGCTTCTCGTTTCTCATTTAGCGCAATATCTCGTTCCTTCACCAGCTTCTGCTTTTCCAAATCTTTTCGCCCTTTAGAAAGTGCCACTTGGACCTTTATGAGGGGCCCTTTATTATAGCAGGAAATAGGCGCAAGAGTCAACCTGCCGCCCGATGCCATCTTAGTCTGCAGACGGATTAATTCTTTCTTATGAAGAAGCAATTTCCGGGTTCTGCGCGGGTCGTATCCTTGCGGCCGGGTAAATTTATAGATTTGGATTTCAGCATTCACTAAAAACGCTTCATTGCCAATAAGTTTTACGAAAGAATCTTCGAGTTTGATATTGCCTTCTTTAGCAGACTTAACTTCGCCGCCAATTAAGGCAATTCCCGCCTCATAAGACTCTATTTCTTCGTAATCGCGATGGTATTTTCTGTTAACAACTCTCATGAGACTATTGTATACCACATTGTTATCTTTTGGGTTAATAAGTGGTATATGCCTCCGAAGTCCTTTCATGGACGAAGGGGCATAGAACGAAAAAAGGCCATCTGGTTGACAGGAAAACGAAATTATACTAGTGTTAAATTATATGGACGTTGCACTGCTTCAGTATATTCTCAAGAAGAAAAAAGAAGGAATTTCGGATGAAGAAATCTCCCAAAAACTCCTTGCGCAAGGATGGCCCAAGGAAGCAATTGACGAAGGATTGCATCATGTTGCATCACATCCCGAGCAGGTTGAGTTTCATGAACAGACATTTTCCCCCGCACTCGTTGGACCGATGGAACTGCTGAACCGCTCCTTTGAACTGCTCATGCAGAATATTGGAAGTGTTATATTTCTTTCATTCGTTCCTTCTGTTCTCGGATTTTTGTTTGTTATTGTCAGTATCTTTATTCCATTTATATTATTCAACAGTTCTGGCTCTTGGAATATATTCGCCTCCCCTTCTTCGATAATAATGATAATAACCATAGGTATGATATCGGTGCTACTGACCGGTTATATATATGCGTGGTGCTACACTGCACTCTATGAATTATTAACCGTAGAAAATGAAAAGATCGGCTGGCGCGAAGCGCTGAAACGAAGCTTTCATAAAATAATTCCGTTTTCCTGGATTTTATTCCTCTTCAGTTTTATGACAATAGGAGGTTTTTTCCTGCTTCTAGTTCCCGGCATACTCTTTAGCATATGGTTTTCATTCGCGCCGATTATTTTCTTCTGCGAAAATGAACGCGGAATGAACGCATTATTAAAAAGCCGTGAATATGTAAGGGGGATAGCACTCCGCGTATTTTGGCGCCAGCTTTTTATTTTTGGAGTTTTAGCCGGCGTATCCGTACTTGCTGCCCTTATGGGATCTGTTCTTAGCTCATCTGGATCAAGCCGACTCATGGCGCAGCTTCTTTCTTTTGTACTTAATTTACTCGTAACTCCTTTCACCATTACATACATGTACCTGTTATATAAAAATGTACGGGCAATAAAAGGTTCAGTGCAACTTAATCCAAAAAGCAACGATAAAATTATGTTTCTTGTTGCAGGATTCGTAGGAATATTATTATTATTTTCCTTAATTATTTCTGCATTTATAATTGTACGGAGTATTGTTGAGACACGAATGAATAACGCAAAAATGACTCAGTATCAAATGAATGCCTCGGAGATAGAACGAGCTTTGGAAATGTATTATATAGAAAAGGGCGCATATCCAGATAATTTAGAAGAACTTATACCTGTCTATATCAAACAGGACCTGCTCAACTCGCCGCCTGGTCCCAACTACCAATATAAAACAAATTTCGATAAATCATCGTTTATGTTATGCCCGCCGATTGCTGAAAAAGCAGCTATCGGCTGTATATCTTCCCGGGTCAATCTGAAATAGCGTGTAGAGTATAATTGAATTCATGCTACATTCTTTATTGCTCTATATCTTTCTCCTTTTGCTTCCTGCCCAACTGGGAAAACATTTTTTTCCAAACTTTGCGTTCATTTCCGGCGTCCCGATAGATTATCTCGCACCTGCTTTGTTTCTGACAGATATTATTGCGGTACTCCTTATATGTTTGAATTTGAAAATAGTCATTTCTTTTTTTAAAAATAAAATAGCACTGGGATTTTTTCTCCTGATTGCGATCAACATTTTGTTTGCAATGTCTCAGCCTGTGGCCTTGTATAAAAGTGCCCGGATTATAGAAATTCTGTGTTTATTCGCCATTTTCAGAAAAGCAAAACTAAATCCAAAATATGTGCTCATATCGTTTGCAGCTGGCGCCGTGTTTGAACTTGGACTTGCAATCGCGCAGTTTTCGGAACGGCATGCATTACAGGGAATCTTTTATTTTTTCGGAGAACGAAACTTTTCTATTTCAACACCCGGAATCGCGAAAGCTTCGCTCAATGGAATACAGTTCCTTCGGCCGTACGCAACATTTTCTCACCCCAATTCATTGGGCGGATTCTATTTACTAATCTATATATTATTTCTGACATTTCCCGTTTTCAAAAAATATTTTGTCCTGAAAAATATCCTGCTTGTACTCTGCAGTATGCTGATTTTAATTTCATTTTCAAAGTTAGCGATCGGAACCTACCTTCTTCTGAGTATTATATTTTTGTTCCGCCACAGAAAAGAGCTCGCCTGCAAATTTTGTATTATCGGCCGGCCTGTTGTACTGATCATTGTTGCGGCAATTTTTCTGTTGGCGCGGGGAGATGTTGACTCGCTGGAAAAACGACTCATACTTTTTGACAATGCGGTAAGTATTTTTGTTTCCCAGCCGATTGTTGGGGTAGGATTGGGTAATTATTTAATGGCCCAAGCACAGTTTCCTAGTAATTATCCTTACTTTTTTCTCCAGCCTGTCCATAACATTTTTCTTCTATTTCTGACAGAAGCCGGGCTGTTTTTAACAGGATATTCAGGATATTTTTTGTATAAATGGATTACCCGAATGCTTAAAAATGAAGCATTTGTCTACGCGATGATCGTTGTTGCTCTGACCGGAATGTTCGATCATTATTGGTTCACACTGCAGCAGAACATATTGCTCCTCCCGGTAATTTTGGGGCTTATAGTCCATGGTCAAAACTCTTCGAAGGGTGTACACTCCTAAATAATGAAGATATTTACACTGAACGACTTGCCGCGGGCGGAGCGGCCGAGGGAGCGGCTTGCCATGCATGGACCAGATACATTATCGTCTGTTGAATTGCTGGCGATTATTTTGGGGCGCGGTATACGAGGCGAGCCGGTTATGATAATTGCGCAAAAATTAATTTCCCAATTTGGATCATTGGAAAACATCGCCACTGCATCGCTAGAAGACTTGCTGGAAGTAAAGGGATTAGGATTAGCCAAGGCAGCACAGCTTAAGGCGTGTTTTGAAATATCACGCCGTATTATTTCTCCCGCTTCCACAGCTCAAAAAATAATTATCCGATCTTCACAGGATGTTTTTAAAATGCTTCAGCCGAAGATTGGCCATTTTACGAAAGAGCATTTTATTGTAATCTCATGCGACACCCGAAACGGTATTATTGCCGCCGATACTGTTTCCATCGGAATTTTAAATGCCAGCCTGCTTCATCCAAGGGAAATTTTTGATACGGCAATTCGCCGGCACGCGGCTTCTATTGTGCTCGTTCATAATCATCCATCCGGCGATCCGGATCCTTCGGATCAGGATATTGAGATAACTGAGAAAGTGTTTAAAGCCGGTGTAATCATTGGTATTCCGATTCTTGATCACATTATTATTGCAAAAGATTCGTTCTCAAGTCTTCGCGATCTAAAGCTTTTTCCTTCGTAGTTACCTGTATCAGATTTCCTTTCCTACGCCATCAGACACGATCATAAAGTATAATATAACCTTAAAGACATGCCCGGTCGTCTAACGGTAGGACAACTGGCTCTGAACCAGTTTATCGGGGTTCGAATCCCTGCTGGGCAGCCAATATAAGAACCGAGAGTGACCGTACTCTCTAAATAGCTCGAACTGGCTTGCTAAACGCATCATTTTTCTTCAAAACATTCGTACCGCAAAATACCCTCAAAACGTGGATGTTATAGCTACGGTTCGATGATATCTAAGGTACCCGAGGAAACGGATTTGAACTAAAGATTTACGCTTGATTAGATAAGAGGTAATGAGGTCACTGTTTCGTTATGAATATACAGTTGTCTTTTTAATACATTCGTTATTTCTCTTTTTTCTTGTATTGTTCCGTTACGAAATGCGTAGTTGGCATAGTCCATAAAATTAATTGGTTTGATGTCTGGATTAATGTCTTGTGCCCACAGAATTTCATCTCTCATTTTCTTATATTCGCCCATACTATATCTCAAAAAATTATTTAACTCGAAAAGCTGAGGATGTGCCATATACATAAAATTAATATAGCGAAGAATTTGTTTTATTAATTTTTCTTCAGTGATATACGGTTCAGGACAACCATACTTCTTTTGTCTCGTACAGTGATAATAAATATGATAACGTGGCTCACTATATTTTCTCTTTCTATACCTATCCTCACCAATAACCAGTGATCGACAGCTTGCGCATTTGAATAAATCCTTGAAGGTGAATGTTTTTCCTCCCCATTTAGATTTTTTTGGAACAACCAATTGCTTTTGCACTTGCTCAAATATTTCTTTTGTAATCAGGGGTTTGTATGACCCTTTGTACCAATTACCACTTCCAATTGGATACTCAAATTCCCCGTAATAGAATGGATTTTTCAGCATCAAATAGATTTGGCTTAAGGTAACTTGTTTACCTGTTCTTGTTGTGAGGCAAGTATCAAGCCATTTCTTCAGCGTTCTTCCACTATCTCCATCTCTTGCTACTCGTTCAAACATTTCAGCAACAATGTGTCCACGATCAGGATCAATAATTATGTCCTTTACTCCTGCGAAGGCTCTGTTGTAGTAACCGATCGGAGGCATTCCTGGTCGCCAACCCATCTCACATTTGGCTCTGATACCTCTTTTTACATTGATTCCTTTTTGATCATTCTCCAGTTTTGCCTGAGAGCAGAGGATCATGAGTAAAAACTTTTCATTGGGGTTATTTGAGAAACTTTGCGAGAAGGTTTTGATTTGTTGTAGTTTCCCTTGATCCATAAGATCGACAACCATTCCCAAATCTCCTGCATTTCGGCTGAGTCTATCAGGAGCCCATGAGAGTATGCCCGTAAACATTCCATCCCGAATATCTTCCAGGAGTTTCTTGAAAACTGGCCGTTGTCCTGATTCTTTAGCTGAATGGCTTTCTCGTCGAATTTCTTTGATGATGAATCCTTCTCTGGATGCAAGATCAGTCATCTCTTTAACCTGAGAGTCAATCGACATAGCTTGGCGCTCATCATCCTCGCTGGATTTTCTTGCGTATAAGCAATATTCCACGCTTAATATTGGAGGTATTATTTGGTTTGCTGGGGCGGGTATTTTAGCCATTTCAGTGGTCAAGGTACCGCTGTATCTCGAGGAAGTCCAGGCTCAAGATACTATATAAAACACCACAAAAAATGCCCGATGTTATTCAGGCACTTTTCGTCTTTAGATAGCAATAATTACATTCCAAGATCTACGAGGATGTTTTTATTGCTAAAAAAGCTGGCATTATATTGAAACTTCAGACCTTTTGATGTCTTTGGTACTTCAAATCCTACCCAATCTGTTTTCTTAGCTTTAGCGACTAAAGCTCCATCCATTCCTAGAGAACCAGCGTTTGCAAGTCTTTTTCCAGTTACTGCCACTTGGTATTGATTGTTATCTGCGTCTATAACAAACATTTGTCCCATGGTGGTAATGTACTGTTGGCTTGAACCTGTATTCTCAATGGTCATATTTACATCTACCCATTGGTTTCCCTCTGATGGTTTTGTGTATTGAGCTCCTTGAGAAGTCTCTACCTTGTTAACCGTGAGGATAACATCTCCCATCTGTACTTTGTCGCCAATCTTGTACGTTTCTTGTGTGGGTTGTTTTGCTGTATTGGAAGTTTCAGTCGAACCAGAATTTGATCCTACCTTTTTACTATCACTTCCCATGCTTCCAATAACACCAATTACTATAAAGACTAACAAAGCGATTCCACCCCATTTAAGTAATTTCTTCATATTTTCTCACCTCCTTTTTATGGCTAAATGCTAACTCTAGCTTAGCATAGATTATATCAGCTTTTGTGCTTAATTGCTAAGTATTTCTTAGCAGTCACCTCAAGCATGTCAATTAACCGTTTTAGCCTCTTTGTGGTGGAGAAAAACCTATCGATATAAACTTTATCGTGCGTGAGAAGATACTTATAGAAATATTTTTCTGCTCTTATGAAAAGTACCAATGACTTTTCTTTTTGCGTTTTGCCTTTCATCAAGGCAAAGGTACCGCTAAGGTTTTAAAAGTCTAGCCAGCAAAAGAGATGCTATTTAAAGAAGTCACTAATAGGAGATTTGAGTGCTTTTGCCACTTTTTCCAATACTTCAAGAGAAGGTGCATATCTGCCTTGTTCAATGTAACCCATGTATGCACGACTAATACCGACTTTATCAGCTACGTCTTCTTGAGTAAGATCTAATTCTTTTCTCCTCTTCTGGATTTTCTTTCCCAGAACTTTTGGGAGCTTGGCATTTTTTCGCATACATACATTGTCCAAAATGCCAGAGCTTTACTCCACTAAGCCTTACTTAGCAACTAGCCTTGAATACAGGGGTATTTACTGCTAAGTATCACTAATCATTTATTTAAAACACCATATCCAACATTCCAGCCGTTATTGATTTATTCATATCTCTATACTCTCCTGTAAATGGATCACGTTCGTATCTTGGCCTTTCTTCTACTGGAGCAGTCCATTCATAATGAGGTCGATCACTTTCTATAATTTTGCCTAGTCCAAGAGTAAATGCGTCGGCCATATCATCATGTTTTGTTGAGTAAATGTTCAGTAACTGATTAATTAATCCTTCCATTCCAGACTCGAAAAAGAAAACTTTACCTGCCTGAACATAAGGAGACACAATATTCAACCGTTCAGGTTTACTTAAACGCCCAACACCAATTGGTTCAGCGACTAACTTATTAACTTGAAATAAGTGTTGTACAAGAGCGTCTTGATATCCAACGCTTTCTACATAGATTTTAGGAGGGATTTTAAACATACTTTGTAATTTTGCATTTAGTTTCAGAACTTCTGTTACAGTTTCTGGAAAATCTAATTGTTTATTCACTATGTAAGGAAGAACATATGTCTGAAGATTTTTGTCATAACCCGTAACATACATCGGGACGAGTGCTGTGAAATCTCTACCATCACCTTTTTTAATAGCTAGATCAATAGCAATTAAAATCATACGAGGTTGAGGCACATTCCTATTGGGAAGAAGTTCGTGATAGGTACGTATCCATTCTCTCCGAATTACCTGTTCATCATCTGGAACACTTAATAGTAAGTACTCTTGGTCGAAAGCCTTTGAGCTTAACATGCTACGTTTTAAGTCTTCTATTGCTTGGGGTGTAAATTTTTCCGGCCATAGAATTTCACCAAGTCCACCTTGATCAATAAGTGGAAACTCTAAAAATGCACTTGCTATATCAACATTGTCATCATATTCCTTAAGCTTCATCATCAATGAGTCGTCGTGTAATCTATTGCCAACAACAGCCAGTCTCGTACCTAAATCACCAAGTGGAAGAACCTCGTTAGTAAACCATTGATAGATTTTGTCCCGACCATCAAAGGTTTTGACTGACGCTTTATCCTCAACATCATCAAGAATAATTAAGTCAGGGCGAGATGAGCCATGACGTAATCCGCGAATACTTTCACCAGTCGAAGCACAAAGAATACGAGCACCGTATTGAGGAATGTCTAAAGTTGTAGAACTCCATTCGAGTGAACCTGTGTTAAATGGTCCAAAATCATTGATAAGTAACTCATTGGAGTCGAGCTCTCGTCGGATATTATTTAAAAGAATTCTACTTTGGCTTTGCGTTTGACTAATGATAATTATGAACTTTTTCTGCTGCGAACCAACAATCGCCCAGATTGGATAGGACATGCTGATAATCGTAGATTTCGCTGATCCACGAAAGGCCATGATGAAAAGTTCTTTAAGATTCTCTTTTTCAGTTGCTCGAAAAATTGTTCGATGAAACTTGGCCGTTGGATACTTAACGTAATCACGAAAGTATAAATGGAAAAAGAGATAGTGACTCAAGTGGGTTGAGTGTCTACGAAACTTTCTGTCGGTAAAAAGTTGTTGTAATAGTTTTTCATCCATTAGATTCTTTAGTTCTTTCTTCTGCTGGTAGAATGCCTGCCATTACCAAAGCTTTTTTGACATCATCCTGTTGCTCTGGTTTCAAGGTGTCTTCAGCCTTATTCGCAGAAGTAATTTCAACTTTAGTTAAATAAGCGGAATGATGATGTTTTAGCCAAAAGATGATAGCGGTCATGTTTTTATCTTTAATTGCACTCATGAGTTGTGACTCAGCCATGTCGTTGACTAACAGACTTCCATCTAGAAGAGCTTGGTCTGATTGTTCTGCGAATTCTGTATCCTCTTTACGCCATCGGTAATAGGTGGCACGACCAACTCCTGCTTTCTCACACGCAATTTGAACAATCGGAGTCTTCTTTAGTATCTCCAGTAATTGTTCTTTATTTTTAGACTGTCTTTTCTCAATTGTTTTATCCATGAATTTTTTCTGCTTTCAATCCTGTTAACTTTTCCCAACGCTTGATAATGACTTCCGTATACACGGGAGATTTTTCCATGCCATAACAGCGACGCTTCATCTTGGTTGAAGCTATCAATGTACTTCCGCTTCCAGAGAATGGTTCTACTACTAAATCACCACGTTTTGTTAACATCTTTATATAGGGAATGAGGATCTCAATCGGTTTTGTTCCAAAGATTACGCCTTGTCCTGAATGTTTTTCGTCGGAGGCAACATATTCAATAAAGTCAGTTGGCTGGTTTTTCTTTCCTTTTTGGTATCCTTCCCAATGTGGTTTTCCAGCAATTGCGTAGAGAGCTGTTTCGTATTCTTCTTGGAGCCCATCAACTTCTTCCTCCAGATTGAAGGGAATGTCTTTATCGGGTGATGCACCTACCATGGCGATATCGTGTTTTGAAAAGAATTTATATTTAGCGGAAAATCCTTGATGTCTGTTAGGTAAATGCCAAACAATCATGTTTTTTACTTTCCAATACTTTTCCATCTCACCCCAGATAGTTCTTAAGTTTTTCCAATTCTCGTAAACAATAATGCTGAAATATTCTTTTTGAATCTTGTTTATATTGCTCATCCATTTTTCAGTGAAATCAGGAGGAAGAGAGTCTGTTTCAAGATAGCGTCTATCTCTCTTCGCACCAAATCCTGTGACAGCTTTACCTTTTTTCTTTTTGCCATGCAGGTAATCCAAAATGTATGGTGGATCTGTCATACACATATCAGCCTTCTCGTCATTCATGAGTTTCAAAAAATCTTCTTCGATAGTTGAGTCACCACACATCAGTCGACTTTCGCCTAAAGCATATACGTCACCTTTTTGAGTATTAATCTTTTGGATGTTTAACTTTTGTAGTTCCTTTTCTAAATTAAATTCTTCAGGAGATATATCTAGTTTGAAAATGTCATCAAGTTCGTCTGTCGAAAAACCAACTTCGGATAGAAATGATTCATCAAACTTTGCAAGAAGATCCCAATCAAACTCTCCCGTGTTTTTATTTAGACGAAGGTTAAGTTCTTTTTCCTTTTGAAGATCAGGAATATCAACATAGACTACTGGAACTGTCTCATAGCCAAGTCCTTTAGCTACTTCCCATCTAAAGTGTCCACCAATAATAATGTTTTTGCGAGAAGTAGCAGTGTTCACGATTACTGGATCAACAAAGCCAAAGCGTAATATGCTTTGCTTGAGTTGCTCAGTAGCAACTTCATCATGTTTTCGAGGATTGTAGTCTGCTGGGCTTAAATCATTAATATCAACTTCAACTGTTTGTATTGGCGTATTCATATTTAAAAGAATAGCCAAAACTCAAAGAAGTGTATAAGGATTCAAAGGTTACGATTCGTCCGTCGTTTTCCCAATCTGCTTTTCGTGAGATTGGATAAAGTCTAAAATTTGTGTGTAATCGTATTCTGTTTTTAATTCTTTCGTGAGTATTTCTGCAATTTCTTTATAACTTTTCCCAGCTTGTTTCAATTCGTATGCTCTTTTGTTTCTTTCAAAATATGGCATTGGTTGAGATTTCTTTTTTCTCCAATATGGAAGTTTCTTTTGATACTCGCTAATCTCTCTCCAAGCAGATTGAATATCCTTAATTGTTGTATCTTCCTGAAGCACTAATTTTAAAATAGGTGAATCGGTAATCGGATCTGTACTTATTTCTACAATCAATCCTGCTGGAATAGGCATAAAGTTCCGTAGAAGATATCCTCTGAGTCCTTGAATCCATAAAGGCGATAGTTTTTGCGTTTTTATTAGTATTGCGAGATCGCTCTGAAGTTCGTTATTTGGAGCTTTCTTATTAAATTCCTTTAGTCTTTCGCCATAGTCCGGTTCTTTTTTAAACTTTGTTATAAATTCAGGGTATTTGACCTGCTGATAAACTCTATTCTGTTCATTAAATGCAGTCTCCCAGCTGTTGAATTCTTCATAGTCTTGGAATCCATCTTCAGGAATATTCCACTTTTTTCGAAGTCTCTTTATTTCACTCTTGAATTTTGGCTGTTCTGCCAACAATTTAGTTTTCTGCCTGGTTTTGCGATCTGCAATTTGAAGTTGATTGTTTTTACCTGCCATAATTGTGTTGACGAGTGTGGTTTAGTACAATAATGTTATCAAAAGGTATATAAACTCGCAATGAAAAAAGAAACTGATATTCCAGCGTTGGTTACTTTAAGAGAAGCTTGTGAAGTACTTAAGGTACATCCTAATACCCTTCGTCAGTGGGATAAAAAAGGAATTCTGGTGGCAGTTAGAATTGGCGAGAAGCGTATCAGGCGATATAAAAAAGAGGATCTCGCTAGATTTATTAAGCAAAAATAGTATGACAAACAGTCTGATGTCATCAAATTTTTCTTTGAATATATTATGAGCACAACATTAAAAGACATAGAAAAAAACATTAAATCACTTGGCGGCAAATCTTCTTATAATATAGACTTCATATTTGATTTGCTTACAGCTTATGGACGTTCCGAAGGGAATATCACTCGTTTGCGTAATGGTCAGCTTAACGTCGCTGATAATCCTAATAATGAAGTAGCTCAAAAGAATGTTGTTTATTTCAAGCCATCAGTTCATACAAACTCTGAGAATCTATACGTAGTCATTGATGATCTCAAATCTAGCCCTACAGTTGTTCGCTATAGTACACGTTTTATTATTGTTACAGATTACATAAATCTACTCGCAGTTGACACAAAAACAGGTGAATCGCTTGATATCAAGATACGTGATATTGATAAACACTATGCCTTTTTCTTGCCGTGGGCAGGCATGGAAAAGGCCCAATTTATATCTGAAAATCATGCAGATGTCAAAGCGGCTGAGAAAATGGCCAAACTGTTTGATTCACTTGTTAGGCATAACGGTTATAGAACCGCTAATGATTGGCATACTCTCAATACTTTCTTTACTCGCTTGTTATTCTGCTTTTTTTCAGAAGATGTAAACATCTTCAATAAAAACCAATTTACGAATGCCATAGCATCTTACACTCAAAAAGATGGGTCTGATTTGCGTATATTCCTAACTGACTTATTTAAATCTCTTGATGATGAGAGAAAAGAAAAATATCCAAGTCATTTTTCAGAATTCCCTTATGTGAACGGTCGACTTTTTAGAGAATCAACGTTGATACCCGAATTTAATAAAGAATCCAGAGATTTACTAATTGAATCCTCGAGCAAACTAGATTGGAGTGGTATTAATCCTGATATTTTTGGGAGTATGTTCCAGGCAGTTGTGCGCCCGGGTAAGAGAACTGGTTTGGGTCAACACTATACTAGTGTCCCCAACATAATGAAAACTATTGAGCCGCTATTTTTAAATGAACTGAAAGAAGAATTTGATGAGGCATATAACGATAAGAAAAAACTTAAACGCTTACTGGATAGAATAAGTAAAATCAAAATTTTTGACCCTGCTTGTGGATCGGGTAATTTTCTAATTATTGCTTACAAAGAGCTTCGTAAGCTTGAGCATGCCATTTTAGAACGAATGGGAGAACTATCAAAAGGAACCCAGCAGGTTTTATTTGGATCAAGTATTGATATCAAAAATTTCTACGGAATTGAAATTGATGATTTTGCATGTGAAGTTGCAGTACTGTCACTTTGGATCGCTAAGCATCAGATGAATATAGAGTTTGCTGCAAAATTTGGTATAGAAATCCCTCTGATACCTCTGAAGGAAGCTGGCAATATTATTCACGGCAATGCAGCATGTATTAGTTGGCAGGATGTTTGTCCAAACAATGGAGAAGAGATTTATTTAATTGGTAATCCACCTTATGTTGGCGCAAAATTACAAAATGTTAGTCAAAAAGATGATTTTAAATATGTATTCGAAGAAGAAGAATACTCGAAAAACTTAGACTATATTGCATTATGGTTTATTAAAGGCTCAAGGTATATAGCTGGTACACAAGCGCAACTGGCATTTGTTTCAACAAACTCTGTTTCGCAAGGTGAACATGTAAGCCTCATGTTCCCTAAAATATTTGAGCTAAATTTAGAAATTGGTTTTGCTTACACTTCCTTCAAGTGGGAGAACAATGCCAAACATAACGCAGGAGTAACGGTTGTAGTAATTGGACTTAGAAATAAATCAACTAAACCAAAATACTTATATTCGAACGGTGTACAAATCAATGCAAAAAATATTAATGGTTATTTAACAGATGGTCGTTCAGATATCTATGTTGAGCGTAAGGAACATTCTATCTCTGGTTTGCCCGCTATGCTTTTCGGATCTATGCCCAGAGATGGAGGTCATTTGATTCTAACACCTGAAGAAAGAGAGCAATTAGTATCTGATTCACCGAATGCTGAACAATTCATAAAACATTATTTGGGAGCCGCAGAGTATATTCGGGGATTTGATAGATATTGTTTATGGATCACTGACAGCCAAGCTGATCAAGCAATTAAAATTGCTGGCATTAAACAACGACTTGAGAAAGTAACCACGAATAGAGCTGCCAGTAATGCAAAAAGTACAAGAGATTATGCAAATCGTCCTTGGCGTTTTGTACAAATAAGCTACAAACCAACACCGTCAATTATCGTCCCCAGAGTGTCTTCTGAGCGAAGAACGTATATTCCTATTGGTTATCTAGATAAAAATACGGTTATATCAGATCTTGGTTTTGCAATTTATGATGCTAAGTTGTACATTTTTGGTCTTATTTCGTCACGAATGCATATGACATGGACCCGTGCAATTGCAGGAAGGTTAAAGACAGATTTTCGCTATTCGTCAGCCATTGTTTATAATAACTTTCCAGTTCCGCCGATCAGTGATGAAATGAATAGTATGATTGAAGAAAAAGTGCTTGCTGTGCTAGATTCCAGAGAAAATCACTCTGAAAAGACTTTAAGTCAAATGTACGATCCAGACAAAATGCCCTATGATTTGCGACTCGCTCATCAAGAATTAGATAATGTTGTGGACAGTCTTTATCGCAAAAAACCATTTGCAAATGATGAAGAACGTCTTGCATACTTATTTAACCTATATGAGGAAATGATAAATAAAGAACAATAATATGGATATTCAAAAAAAACCAATTAATATAGTCGACATTGAATACAATCAAACTGGCGATAGTGTACGCACCAATTCTATGGGCATGCGTGAAATGCAACAACGTGTATACGAAAAGCGTACCGCACAACACTTGCTTGTCAAAGCACCACCAGCTTCTGGAAAGTCTCGTGCTTTGATGTTTGTTGGACTCGATAAATTGTTTAATCAAAATCGTCGAAAAATAATTGTGTCTGTCCCTGAGCGTTCAATTGGGGCTTCGTTTGAAAGCACTGATCTTAAATCCTATGGATTTTTTACAGATTGGGATGTTGATGACCACAATAATCTTTGTACCCCTGGAACGGAAACGAGTAAGGTTGATGCTTTTGTTGCCTTTATGAGCAACAGTGATCCCATTATGATATGCACACATGCAACGCTACGTTTTGCGTTTGAAGCACTCTCTCCAGATTCTTTTAATGGTTGTGTTTTAGCTATTGATGAATTCCACCATGTTTCATCAGACGTTGGCTCAAGCCGGCTCGGCAGTTTACTTCGTGATGTTATGTACGGCAGTGATGTGCATGTGGTTGCCATGACGGGCTCATACTTTAGGGGGGATGCAGTACCAATTCTGTTGCCAGAGGATGAGGCAAAGTTTACTGCGGTGACGTTTAACTATTATGACCAACTTAATGGTTATGAACACTTGAAGTCTCTAGGTATCGGCTACCATTTTTATCAAGGACGGTACACTTCCGCGATTCATGAGATTCTTAATACAGATAAGAAAACAATCGTACATATTCCTAATGTTAATAGTGGGGAATCCACAAAGGACAAAATCGAGGAAGTTGGACAAATTCTGTCTACGATAGGCGATGTTGTTGACGAAGATGACGAAACTGGCATTATCCGTGTTAGGCGAAAGGATGATGGAAAAATAATAAAAATAGCTGACTTAGTTGATGATACAGATCAAATAAAACGTGCGCGTACATTGACCTATTTGAGCAAAACTGCCAAGAGAGATATTGATGCAGTCGACACAATAATTGCTCTGGGAATGGCTAAAGAAGGTTTTGATTGGCCTTTTTGCGAACATGCATTAACAGTTGGCTATAGAGCATCATTAACAGAAATTATTCAGATTATTGGTCGCTGTACTCGCGATAGTTCTAACAAAACGCATGCTCAATTTACTAATCTCATTGCAGAACCAGAAGCAACCACTGATGAAGTCAAACTTTCAGTCAATAATATGTTAAAAGCAATTACTGGCTCATTGCTAATGGAGCAAGTACTTGCCCCAAACTTTAGATTTAAGGCAAAGATAACAGAAGAGAGTACTCCAGAGAAAGGCGTAATGCATATAAAAGGTTTCAAGGAACCTTCTAGTGAGCGTGTAAGACAAATTATCGAGACTGATCTAAATGATCTAAAAGCCAACATCTTGCAAGACGAAACGTTTATAAAAGCGGCTGCTGGAAATCTTGATCCAGAAGTTACAAATAAAGTATTAATACCTAAAATCATTCGTGAACGATACCCTGATCTTAATGAGGAACAAGTTGAGGAATTACGTCAACAGGTCGTTGTCGATTCGGTCATAAAGAATGGTGAAGTAAAGGAAGTTGGAGACAGACGGTTCATTAAGATGGCTGACAAATTCGTCAATATTGATGACATCAACATTGACCTCATAGATTCTATAAATCCGTTCCAGAAAGCCTTCGAGATTCTTTCCAAATCGGTGACTACGCAAGTTCTTCGTGTCATCCAAGAGGCAATTGCTGCAACAAGAATTGATGTCACAGAAGAAGAGGCTGAACTGTTATGGCCAAAGATAAATGTATTTTTTGAACTTCATGGTCGGAAACCAGATATTAACTCTAGAAACGAACAAGAAAAGCGAATGGCTGAAGTATTAGCTTACTTACAACGCAAAAAGCTTGAAAATTTAAGACAGGAGGGTAGCAATGTCTAACCGCCTGAATAAAATTTTCATAACAGATAAGCATGACTTGTTAAAGGTTAAAACATCTTCTAAGCCTGTTACATCAGAATATAGGCTGGAAGAGTCGTTCTTAGAAATTAACGATTTTTATGTAGAACAAGGACGCATACCAATGGTTGATGCCACTGATATAAATGAACGAAAACTCGCAGTACGATTACGAGCTTTAATACTTGATGATGAAAAGGTTAATGCTCTTTCTCATCTTGACTCACATGGGCTATTAAAAACTTCTTCACCACCAAAAAATCTAAAGGACATTTTTTCCGGTGATAAATTTGGCCTACTTGATGATCCAACTGGCGTACTGACCCTGAGAAATGTTCCGTCAAATATAAAGAAGGCAGATAACATTGCTCGTGCACATAAAAGTAAGAACTTTGCCAAATATGAGCAGGGGTTCAAAGATACTCATGCAGGTCTAAAAACAGGTGTGCTCATACGAGCCAATATAAGTAGTGAGGATCAAATACAAAAAGGTAGATATTTTGTATTTTCTGGCGTACTGTCCCTTGTTCAAAATCGGGCTGAAAGTTTTGATGCTAATGGAAAGAAGAATGCACGCTTACATGTAATCTACGAAAATGGTACGGAGTCAAATATTCTACTTCGCTCATTTGCGCGTACTCTTTACCGAGCAAAAGAAGGTGCACGAATTGTTCCGAAAGACTACCAGACAAATCCTGAATGGAAGGACGTTACAGAGCAAGATCTAGAGACAGGCAGAATCTATATTCTTAAGTCACTGAGTCAAGAAACTCGTATCGAAGACCTGAAAAATCTTTACAAGATTGGCTTTACTACTGGAAAGATAGAAGACCGCATCCGTAACGCACAGACAGATCCGACCTATCTTATGGCACCAGTAGAGATAGTTGCCAGCTATAAATGCTTGAATATGAATACTCAAAAGCTGGAGCATCTTATTCACCGTTTCTTTAGCGAGGTTAAGTTAGATTTGTCGCTTAAAGCAGTTGATGGTACGAGCTATGTGCCTAATGAATGGTATGTAGTTCAGCTCAATGTCTTAGATAGGGTAATAAATTTGATTATTAATGGTGAGATAGTTCACTATCGTTATGATACAGGACTAGGAGATATTGTTCTTATAGACGATAAGTAAATCATAAAAAGACTACACTTTATCGTTGTGACCGGTTACAATTGATTTAGCGTATGAAAAAAAGAACTGCCATCGATTTGTTTTGTGGTGCTGGAGGTTTAACACAAGGTTTGAAACAAGCTGGATTTAATGTCATTGGTGCTATCGAAAACCGCCCAACATATGCAGAAAGTTATAAACTGAATCACCCAAAGACAAATCTTAAACTTTCTGATATTACAGAAATTGATCCATCAAAGTATCGTAAAGAGCTGGGTTTAAAAATTGGTGAACTTGATTTATTAGCAGGTTGCCCACCCTGCCAGGGATATTCAACCATAGGTACAAGAAATCGAGGTAAGAAGAATGATCCGAGAAATGAGTTAGTGTATGAGGTTTTACGCTTTGCTCTAGCATTTAAGCCTAAGACTATTATGATGGAAAATGTCCCTGCACTTGCTAATGATGAGCGACTTAAGAAACTAAGGGAGAACTTGGAAAGTATTGGTTACAAAATAGATGTAAAAGTTTTGAAAATGTCTCACTACGGTGTTCCTCAATCCCGTCGTCGCATGATTATGCTTGCATCAAAACTAAGCAACATTGAAGTTGTTAAACAAGAGTTAGACGAGGATAAAATGCAGACAGTTAGGGATGCAATATCCTTCTTACCTCCAGCTGGACAAACTACAGATCCTTTACATTGTGATACAGATCAGCGAACAGATAAGATTAAAAAATTAATATCGATGATACCTAAAGATGGAGGAAGTAGAACTGACCTTAGTGAAGAGTATCAACTAGAATGTCATAAAAGAACTAGCGGGTTTAAGGATGTATATGGACGTATGGCTTGGAATAAGCCATCGCCGACAATAACAGGTGGCTGTAATAATCCTTCGAAGGGGCGATTTATCCATCCAGAAGAGAATCGGGTTATCACACTGCGTGAGGCAGCTCTACTTCAAACATTTCCTATAGATTATAAATTCTCGCTTAAATCTGGAAAAACTGGCGTAGCAATGATGATTGGGAACGCGCTACCACCAACATTTATTGAATTTCATGCGCGTAATCTTCTAAAACATATAAGAGCTGCTAACACATAAATTAATCTCCAACTGTAAATTAGCTATAGGTATGCTTTATATATCAAAAAAAGAATCTTTTTGTGGTAGATTATGAATATATGCCAGATACTATCCAAATGTATCAGGATTCTTTATACCTTCTTCAGTCTAATAGACTTAAGTGCCAAGAACTTTTAAGCAAAGATAGACTTGAAGAAAACGACATTATCGATATTTATATCAGCCTTCATATTGTCTTGGAAGTAGGCCTCAATGCATTGCATCGCCAGATAATTACTTCCCAAATTGTAAAGCCTATCGATAGACTTGAGGTGATAAAAAATATTGATGGCATTGGATTTATTGAGAAAACTATCTTATTCATCTATAACGCTCACTTCGATTTCCACAGCAACCTGGATGAGTCTGCCATTCATCATAAAATAATCGGTAAGTTGAGAAGTTTCGCTGGCATTCGGAACAAATTGTTACATGGCCACTCGATAGGCTCCCTCACTAATGATGAGAATATTACAAGAGTTTCAGAAGCTAGATCAAATCTAGAGATTGATAAACTGAAAGCACAAATAAAACTTTTCATCGATATCAACAATGGCATGAAATTTTTCCTAGACCATTTGGATAATGATGGTTGGTCAGATGGATATATAGAAGATTTGAAAAATGAATATCTAAATTATAGTTTCATACCTGCCAATTTTATTACCAATGAAATACCTGAACGATGAGCAACACTATATAGATCGTTACGACCTTCACACCATAGAAGAATGCATCGATGCAGTGAAGATGTTTCAGGAAGTTTATAAAAAAAGTTTAACAAGCGAAGAGCTTAAGGATCTTTCAGAAGAGGAAAAATTAAGAAATGTAAACCTCATGCTTGGGAGGCATCTTTTTGTTATTAAGGGGAAAAGGTACGAAAAGAAACAAGAAACTATCCAGAGGTGGATGGAAGATGACAAGCTAAAACAAGATAAGCAAGATCTTACGCCTACTCCAGAAGGTGTTATTTGCCCTCTCTGTAATGGTTCAATGTCCTTTAATTCTTCAAAGCACTTGGAATACTCATACGATAGTCCAATCCTGCGCATGATGTTTCTTTTTAAGTGTAGTAAATGCGAGAAACAGCAATGGGTCTATGACGATGGTGAAATTCGTGTGTCAAAACCAGACCTCTGTCCCAAATGTAGAAAAGAATTGGATGTGACTGGCAGTAGAAAAGGAAAAGTCATAACCACTCTTTATAAATGCAAACATTGTGGCTATTCCAAGAAAGATATTCTTGATCTTGCCAAAAGTGATGAGGAACATAAGAAATGGGAAGAAGAACAAAAGAAAAAAGACGACGAAGGTAAAAAACTGCTAGAAAAATATCGGGCAGAGTTTTGTTTGTCAGACAAAGAAGGCAAAGAATATGTTGAAACCCTTGAAGCAATGGAAGTTGCGAATGTTGTCCATGACGAAGAAATGCAGAAGTACGATGATCCTGTATATGAACGAGTTTCCAAGTTAAAGAAAACAACGATAGTAGATCTTGAAAAGCTACTGATTGAACCCTTGGAAAAAGCTAAATACACCAAACTCTCATTTGAGAAGCCAGAAATCGGACAATATGTCATTGTTCCCTTCACGCTTCAAGACAATGATTCCTCGCGGAGAGACAGAACCAGTGTTTCGGAATTAGAAAAACTTATAAAGGAATCTCTAGAAGACACCAATTGGCGATTACTATCTAATAGCGTCATGTACAGACTTGGATACCTTGAAGGGTGACTCAAAGGGTATGAGAGAGAAGAAGATATGCTCAAACTGGCCGGTAAGACTGAAGAACCTAAGCCCAAACCAAAGATAGATGAAGAAAAACGTCAGAAGTATGCTTCCAACAACTTAGTACAACTTGGACGAATGACTGGCAAATACGCTGGTATTGAGAATATGAGAAAACGGCGACTACAAAAAGAGCCAGAAGGTTTCTTCCTTGAAGCTGGTGAAGGTCCGCTTACGTGTAGCATTTGTGGCGAACACTACTATGGTAACGAAATGTGGTGGAATCTGGATGGAACCCGATGCAAAGATTGCTATAGAAACATCAAAGAAGGTGTAATTCCGTCATTAAAGCCCAGATATGACGATAAAAGTAACTGGTTTGAAAGTTGGCAGATTAAGTCTAATCATGGAGTTCATCCATCATCTGTCCGTAAAATAGTGAAAGAAGGTCTGCTTCATAGCAGAGATTTGAAGAGAAAAGACGGAACTGTTTACTACACAGTTTATTTAGTGAGCGAAAACCAAGAGTTTCTTAAGAAATATCCTAAGAAGAAATCTGATATTAAAATGACTATTTCTGATACAAAAGGTGGGTCAGTTGAATTATGAAGTGACTACCAGATACAACAGTTGAAAAAAAAGACTATAATAGGGGCAATTTAAAAAAAATGAAAAAACTTACATTTTATTTATTTAATCCATCGGTTGGGTCGTTTGGTGACCTATTAAAACCCAGTAAATTGGGTCCTGATGGCTACCATGAGCTGCCTCTCTCAGATCGTGCAACAAGCTTGGGTTTTGAGTTCAAGCTATACGTAGAAGAAAACAAAAGTAAGCCACCCAAATGGATCTCCTTCGTCCAGGAGTATACAACTTCAAGTCTTGATGAGTTGAGAAATACTGTTAACTCATTCGTCGTGCTTGTAAAAATTCCTGACGCGGAAAACAGCAGATACTTTGCTGTTACTGGAGGTTTTGGGTTTAACGCACTGAATAAGGATAATGTTGAATTAAATTTCGGACTAATCACAACCCTCAATTCTATAGATCCTCAAAAATTAAAGTTTATCGATGCCAAAAACATCGATGTAAGAACTAAGCAGAAAAGAATAATGTCGAACGTTTCCACAGAAGTGTTCGATTTTGGTATCAACTTTGATGAAGAACTTGTTCGCATAGTATCAGGTTACTGCTCTGATCCATCAGTTGGAAAGAAAATATCTGGGGCTGACAGTCTTAGTTTGAGCAGTGAAACTGATCTAAGTCAACTGGGCGATA
This sequence comes from uncultured Gammaproteobacteria bacterium, assembly GCA_964490875.1. Taxonomy (GTDB): domain Bacteria; phylum Patescibacteriota; class Microgenomatia; order UBA1406; family GWC2-37-13; genus CAYYYG01. The sequence goes on along the minus strand of CAZBEF010000001.1, from coordinate 1,188 downwards.
AATGTGTACAGCTTTTGGCAAAGTACAAGGAAGAAACATACAAAACAAATTTTGACTTCATAGACAATATCCAACCCATTAAGGATAAAACATTAATATCTTCGCTCGATCAAAAACTAATAGAATCCTTAAGTGCCTACGACTTTGATTCTGGAAAATTAGCAATCGCTTATCCGGATCAAATTGAGTACGAACGTTGCAATTTTTATAAAGTTTATGGCGCAGGCCAAAGAAACTACGAAATCGAAGAAGTTGACGTTGAATCATTTAAAGCAGTTCTTCAGTCACTTGAAATAATCGATGCTGACACACTCAAATCGAAAGCTAAAATTGTTGGTTTTGAAGAAGAAGGAAGACCAGCGCTTGGATCAGAAACTCTTTATGGGTTTCTGGTTTTTGAAACGGAGATTGATGGTGTCGTCTACATACTTTCCAACAAGAAATGGTTCAAAGTTGACAGAGATTACGTCACCCAAGTCAATCAGAAATTGAGAAGCTATGTTGCAAATGTTGATCCATTTTTATCTGACTGGCAGAATGTAGGCGGAGAATATAAAGAAGGGACATACAACGCCACTTACTCCACTGATCCAGACTACCTAGTAATGGATAAAGACTTTTTTCAAATGCCGCAAAGTAGATCAAAAATTGAAGTCTCTGACCTATATCAAAAATCAGCAAAAAGGCTTATTTGTGTTAAAAAATTGAGTGCTTCTTCAACGCTCAGCCACTTATTCGCACAAGGATCAGTTTCCATTGATTTACTAAGAAATATGCCAGAATACAAAGCAAATTATGAAGCCAAATTAAGAGAAAAGTGGGCAGATGCGGACGTTAATGTTGGGGATGTAAAGCTTACTTACGCAGTCGGAACAAAAAAAGAGGGCGATGTGTTGGATATCATTCCGTTTTTCAGCAAACTAAATCTCCTCCATCATTCAGACTTTATTCGTAAGTTTGGGGTAACAGTCGAAATAACAAAAATAAAGATAGTCTAGTTTTCTCTACTATATCTATATCAAGCAGCATCACTAATTTGGAGACAATTCCTTTTTATAGTGTCTCATTTGTCTCGTTTAGCCTGGGTGTGAGACAATCGTTATAAGGATAAGAAGGTTCTAGACCGGAGCGCTCAGCCGATATAGAGTTATTTTTTCAAAAAAACACATTACCTTATCACAATCCATC